>NZ_JANUEH010000023.1:0-1090 GCF_024810195.1 Chryseobacterium sp. BIGb0232 | reverse complement strand
TATTATCTATTATCTATTATCTATGTTTTGGCTAAAGCCCGTTTCTATTGAATGCTGAGCCTGTAGAATCCCTGCTGCTTATTTTCTCTTTACATTGTCTTTATTTTTATCATATACCATTCTCCGGTATCATATTATTCTTAATCTATCTACTTTCCATCCCTTACTTTAATTCTTCATAATCCACTTTCTGTTTTTAAATAATCTTACGTTTTGGCTAAAACCATTGGAATTTTTGTTTATTGTAAAATAGACTAAAGCCCGTTTCTGTTGAATATTGGTTGTATAAAATAGTAACTTATATAGCAATCAACATATTGATATTTTGCTGTTCTTACTTTCGTCTTCTATTGTTATTCCATAAGGAACTCAAAGGTTGAAAGATAATACTGGTGAGTAGACATTGCTTGGATCTCTACGAGATGATAAAGAATGGAGTGTACAGACGCTAAAGTATATACAAGCATTCATTATTCCTTATAGATTACCCATTGCCCATTACTCATCATAAAAATATCCTCTCTCAATCTTGCAAAAGTATCTATCGTTTATAAATGATCTGTCTTTTATGATTATTTACTTCCTGGGATTGATAATTGAAACCTTACAAAACTAAATTGAGAATGGCTGATGTTGAATAAGTCAAGGTTTGAAAAATAAGAAGAAAGCAGATAGATGCAGAATCATCTTAAAAAGCTCTTTAAAGAGTTTTGTCTATTACTTAAATTGTTAATGTACTAATTGTTGGTTACCGCTATAAAACTCTATTTGCTTTTTCTGCAGCTTGAAAGATTAGATCCAGAGATTTTCTGTGCTTTATCATTTATTATCATTCATATTATATATTATTTCCAGAGGAATTGTTTTCCAAATCACCTAGTTTCTAATACCAGGCATCTATAGTATTATAATTATGACTCTCAAATTTTAAAGACATAATAACTATATACGGCATATTCTGCTTTGCTTTTTCATATTTCAGATTATTAATGCTGGTTGTGGATAAGTATACTTTATAATTTAAATATAATCATATCAATAAGTTAATGTATAAACTTACCCACAATTGTAATATTGGTGTAAACTTTAT
>NZ_JANUEH010000022.1:0-3160 GCF_024810195.1 Chryseobacterium sp. BIGb0232 | reverse complement strand
AACTATATTGCACCGGAGACAGATCTTGAAAAACAGCTTGTTGCAGTATATGGTGAAGTATTAGGAATTAATGCTGAAACGATCAGTATTCATGACGATTTCTTCAGATTAGGAGGGGATAGTATCATCAGTATTCAGTTGGTAGGAAGGATGAAGCAACGTTTGGATGTAAGAGTCAATGTAAAAGAGGTCTTTTCATCAAGAACTCCGGCAGTACTGGCAAAACTTATTGAAGAAAAGAAATCTGCTACACAGATTGAACTGCTTACTGAACAGGGAATTCTTGTCGGAAATGTTCCGTTTTTACCAATTCAGGAATGGTTCTTCAGTCAGATAGAATTAGGATATCTTCCGGATTTTAATCACTGGAATCAATCATTTTTATTGAATGTTCCCGAATTGGATAAGGCAATTTTTGAACAAAGTATTAACCTTCTGATTGAAAAACATGATGTATTCAGAATGCAGTATCCGAAAGAAAACGGATTATATAGTCAGCAATACGGAGATGAGAAAGCTTTTGCAGAAATCAGTTATCTTGACGTTTCATCAATACATTCAGATGAATTACCCGAGATATTTACAGGATGGCAGAAACAATTTGACATAGAAAAAGGACCGTTATATCATATAGGTTATATTACGGGATATGAAGATCATACAGCCAGAATTTTCTTTGCTTTCCATCACCTGATTATCGATGTGGTAAGCTGGAGAATCATCACTGAAGACTTAAAGAATATTTACCAATCCCTTGAAAAAGGTGAAAACTATCAGATAAAGAAAGGAAGCAGCTACCGTCAATGGACAGAAGCCATAAAAGGCTATAAATCTGAAAATTCAGAAGCCAGAGACCTGGAATTATCGTATTGGAACAGAATCACAAAGACAGTGAACCAAACCAATAATACACTGGAAGCGCTTTCTGTTCAGGAGCAACACCATGATATTCTTGCGCTGGATAAAGAGTATACTGAAAAACTGATCAGAGGAAGCCATCATGTCTATCAAACTCAGATCAACGATCTTTTACTTTCTGCATTAGCAACAGCACTTGGAGACTTGACAGGAGATAGCCACCATGCTGTCTTATTGGAAAGTCACGGGCGTGAAGAAATATTTGATAACCTGGATATTACTGAAACAGTTGGCTGGTTTACTTCTATGTATCCGCTATTGCTGGAAACAGGAAAAGAAGTAAATGATACCGTAGTTCTGACCAAAGAAGCACTGAGAAGTATTCCAAACAATGGTATTGGTTATGGAAACCTGGTAGGGTATACAGATCAGGAACTTCCAAAAATAAGTTTCAACTATCTTGGACAGCTTGATCAGGAAGAAAATTCGGGAGAAAAAACATGGTTTATTGCGGCTGAAGATAATGGAGTTTCCATTGGAGAATCTAACCGTGGAAGTTATCTTATCGGAATCAATGGGGCTGTTGTAGATGGAGAACTTCGTTTTAGAATTTCAGCTCATTTAGAGCAGGACAAGGTAACACGGTTTGCTCAGAGTTTTAAAGATCAGATGATTACCATTATTGATGAACTGTCTAAAAACACAAGAAGTTTCCTTACTCCGTCAGATATAGATCATATCATAAGTGCTAAGCAACTTGTCAATCTTCAGGAATCAGTTGAGATTGAAGGCGTATATCTTGCAAACAGTCTTCAGGAAGGATTTGTATATCATGCATTGAGTCAGGGAGATAAAGATGACGCTTACCGTATACAGTTAACCTGGGATTATCTTGCTGGGATCAATACAGATAAGCTTAAAGAAGCGTGGTCACATACCCAGCAGCAGTTTCCTGCATTACGACTTAGATTTGACTGGAGCGAAGAGATTGTTCAGGTTATTGATAAAGAAAGTCCTCTGGACTGGCGTTATCAGGATATAACCGGAATGAATGAAGAAGAGCAGGAGGAACTGATTAAGGAATTGACTCAGAAAGATCGTTTTGAAGTCTATGACCTGTCAGAAAGCAGACTGTTCAGAGTCTATCTGTTCAAACGTTCAGAGAAACATTATACCTGTCTGTTCAGCAACCATCATGCTGTATTGGATGGATGGAGTATGCCGATCATCCTGAAAAGAATCCATGATATTTATCTGAGTTTGATTAAAGATCAGAAATCTGAATGGATGACCGATCAGGCATATATCAATACCCAAAAATACCTTCAACAGCATAAAGATGCCAGCCGAAGCTTCTGGAAAGACTATATGGCAACCCTTGAAGATCGTGAAGACCTGAGCAGCCTGATTAAAGACTCTCAAAGACATATCGATCTTGGAACCTATCGCCAGATCAAAGAGCATAGCCTTGTGACGATGACGATTGGAGATGATCAGTATCAGCAGTTGAAAAGATTTACCACTGAAAACGGATTTACCGTGAATGCTGTTCTCCAGTATCTATGGCATAATCAGTTGAGAATATACAGTGGACTGGAAACTACCGTTGTAGGAACCACCGTATCCGGACGAAGCTTACCTGTAGATGGAATAGAATCTTCCGCAGGGTTATTTATCAACACACTTCCATTGATTGTACAGCATAAAGAAGGTCTGGTGACTGATGTTATTTCAGAGATTCAGCATAGATCCAGTGAGTTGAATACCCATAGTGATATGAGCCTTGCTGAACTTAATCAGGATTCGAGCCGTATTTTCAGTAGTTTATTTGTATATGAAAACTATCCGGTGCCTGAAGCAGGTGAGGACAGCAATGAAGTGGGATTTGTTTTCAAAGGAGGAGTAGAAAAACTGGATTACCCATTAGGAATCATGGCGTTTGAACATGGGGACAGTGTAATTATGAAGATTAATTATGAAGGAGCTCTCTTTGAACATAAAACAATGGAGAATCTGACAGAAGGGATGAAGAGTATTTTGGCTCAAATGTTAGAAAACTGGAAAATTACATCTGGTGAACTTTCCTATCTTCCAAAAGAACAGTTAGAATTAATGCAGATATGGAATGCTACAGAGAATGCATATCCATCAGACAGAACAATTCATGAGCTGTTTGAAAATCAGGCTGAAATAACGCCTGATCATATAGCTTTAGTATATAAAGATGTCAAGCTTTCTTATAAAGAACTGAACGAAAGATCCAACCGTTTAGCCAACCATTTAATAGCTGCTTATAACCTTC
>NZ_JANUEH010000021.1:0-5247 GCF_024810195.1 Chryseobacterium sp. BIGb0232 | reverse complement strand
TTTAAAAAGTTGCGGGTTAAAATAAAGTTTGTATCTTTGCAGTCCCAATAAAACGGGAGCGCAGGAGTAGAGAGATTGAGGGTTTTGGAAAGGAGTTAAGGTTATCAAAAAACTTTAAAATTTTCTTTCAAAACATTTGGTCAAATCAAAATAAAGTTTTACTTTTGCACTCGCAAATATGGAGCGCCACTGACAGAAGAGAGTGCTTCATTATAAAGCGAAAGATATAAAGATCATTGACATACAATATAACAACCAAGTAAGGAAAAACTAAAGCGTTAAAAAACTTTGAGTGAGTCAGACAAACATACAATGGAGAGTTTGATCCTGGCTCAGGATGAACGCTAGCGGGAGGCCTAACACATGCAAGCCGAGCGGTATTGTTTCTTCGGAAATGAGAGAGCGGCGTACGGGTGCGGAACACGTGTGCAACCTGCCTTTATCTGGGGGATAGCCTTTCGAAAGGAAGATTAATACCCCATAATATATTGAATGGCATCATTCGATATTGAAAACTCCGGTGGATAGAGATGGGCACGCGCAAGATTAGATAGTTGGTGAGGTAACGGCTCACCAAGTCTGCGATCTTTAGGGGGCCTGAGAGGGTGATCCCCCACACTGGTACTGAGACACGGACCAGACTCCTACGGGAGGCAGCAGTGAGGAATATTGGACAATGGGTGAGAGCCTGATCCAGCCATCCCGCGTGAAGGACGACGGCCCTATGGGTTGTAAACTTCTTTTGTATAGGGATAAACCTAGATACGTGTATCTAGCTGAAGGTACTATACGAATAAGCACCGGCTAACTCCGTGCCAGCAGCCGCGGTAATACGGAGGGTGCAAGCGTTATCCGGATTTATTGGGTTTAAAGGGTCCGTAGGCGGATCTGTAAGTCAGTGGTGAAATCTCACAGCTTAACTGTGAAACTGCCATTGATACTGCAGGTCTTGAGTGTTGTTGAAGTAGCTGGAATAAGTAGTGTAGCGGTGAAATGCATAGATATTACTTAGAACACCAATTGCGAAGGCAGGTTACTAAGCAACAACTGACGCTGATGGACGAAAGCGTGGGGAGCGAACAGGATTAGATACCCTGGTAGTCCACGCCGTAAACGATGCTAACTCGTTTTTGGGACTTCGGTTTCAGAGACTAAGCGAAAGTGATAAGTTAGCCACCTGGGGAGTACGTTCGCAAGAATGAAACTCAAAGGAATTGACGGGGGCCCGCACAAGCGGTGGATTATGTGGTTTAATTCGATGATACGCGAGGAACCTTACCAAGGCTTAAATGGGAAATGACAGGTTTAGAAATAGACTTTTCTTCGGACATTTTTCAAGGTGCTGCATGGTTGTCGTCAGCTCGTGCCGTGAGGTGTTAGGTTAAGTCCTGCAACGAGCGCAACCCCTGTCACTAGTTGCCATCATTAAGTTGGGGACTCTAGTGAGACTGCCTACGCAAGTAGAGAGGAAGGTGGGGATGACGTCAAATCATCACGGCCCTTACGCCTTGGGCCACACACGTAATACAATGGCCAGTACAGAGGGCAGCTACACAGCGATGTGATGCAAATCTCGAAAGCTGGTCTCAGTTCGGATTGGAGTCTGCAACTCGACTCTATGAAGCTGGAATCGCTAGTAATCGCGCATCAGCCATGGCGCGGTGAATACGTTCCCGGGCCTTGTACACACCGCCCGTCAAGCCATGGAAGTCTGGGGTACCTGAAGTCGGTGACCGTAACAGGAGCTGCCTAGGGTAAAACAGGTAACTAGGGCTAAGTCGTAACAAGGTAGCCGTACCGGAAGGTGCGGCTGGAACATCTCATTTTAGAGCGTCTTTAGACGATAAACAAAATAGTGTCCTAGACACAAAGTACTTGTTCAAAGTAAAGCTTTAGTTTTTTGTTTGGTTGATTATATTAAAAATACAAAACCCACTAGAAATTAGTATAGGGAAGAGATACAAGAGCCCAGAGCCAAGAATCAAGACGAATGAAAAAGTTTTGTATCTAGCATCTAGGATCTGTTAGTCTAAAAAAAGACAGTCTCGTAGCTCAGCTGGTTAGAGCGCTACACTGATAATGTAGAGGTCGGCAGTTCGAGCCTGCCCGAGACTACTAATTAAAGCGGCTGGCAAATAGCTTATAGCTGATGGCAATAAAGCCAAAAGCAAGAAGCAAATGGCCAACAGCAACTAGAGGGGGAATTAGCTCAGCTGGCTAGAGCGCCTGCCTTGCACGCAGGAGGTCAAGGGTTCGACTCCCTTATTCTCCACAGTTTTGGAAGACTGATTTAAAAGTTACGGATAGAGCCAAAAACAATATTCGTTCATCAGTTGGACAAGAAGACATTAAGATCATTGACATTAACGGTAAAGACATCACAAAGAGATAACCGAGCACTTTCGAGTGCCGAGTTTATAAAAATATCGATAAATTAAATTTTATCAAAAAATACTGAACTAATTTAATATTAGGAAAGAAATCGTTAAGGGCGTATGGCGGATGCCTAGGCTTTCAGAGGCGACGAAGGACGTGGTAAGCTGCGAAAAGCTGCGGGGATTGGCACACACGAATTGATCCGCAGATGTCCGAATGGGGCAACCCGGCTGGTTGAAGACCAGTCACCTCGTAAGAGGAGCAAACCCGGAGAACTGAAACATCTAAGTACCCGGAGGAAAAGAAATCGAAGAGATTCCGTAAGTAGTGGCGAGCGAAAGCGGATTAGCCCAAAAGCTAATTTATGTTTAATAGAATGTTCTGGAAAGAACAGCCATAGAGGGTGATAGCCCCGTATATGAAAGGCATATTTAAGTGATAAATGAGTAGGGCGGGACACGTGAAATCCTGTCTGAATATGGGGGGACCATCCTCCAAGGCTAAATACTCCTGAAAGACCGATAGTGAACAAGTACTGTGAAGGAAAGGTGAAAAGCACTTCGAATAGAAGGGTGAAATAGAACCTGAAACCGTACGCCTACAAGCGGTCGGAGCACCTATATGGTGTGACGGCGTGCCTTTTGCATAATGAGCCTACGAGTTAATTTTACTAGCGAGGTTAAGGTATTAAGTACCGGAGCCGGAGCGAAAGCGAGTCTGAATAGGGCGTATAGTTAGTAGGATTAGACGCGAAACCTTGTGATCTACCCATGGGCAGGTTGAAGCTCTGGTAACACAGAGTGGAGGACCGAACCGGTTGACGTTGAAAAGTCTTCGGATGACCTGTGGGTAGGGGTGAAAGGCCAATCAAACTGGGAGATAGCTCGTACTCTCCGAAATGCATTTAGGTGCAGCGTCGTATATAAGTTTATTAGAGGTAGAGCTACTGATTGGATGCGGGGGAGTCAAATCCTACCAATTCCTGACAAACTCCGAATGCTAATAAATGTTCTACGGCAGTGAGGGCATGGGTGCTAAGGTCCATGTCCGAGAGGGAAAGAACCCAGACCAACAGCTAAGGTCCCAAAATATATGTTAAGTTGAAGCAACGCGGTTGGACTGCATTGACAGCTAGGATGTTGGCTTGGAAGCAGCCATTCATTTAAAGAGTGCGTAACAGCTCACTAGTCGAGCGGTCCGGCATGGATAATAATCGGGCATAAACATATTACCGAAGCTATGGATTTGTATTTTAGATACATCTGGTAGGAGAGCATTCTATTTGCGCCGAAGCAGTACTGTGAGGTATTGTGGAGCGGATAGAAAAGAAAATGTAGGCATAAGTAACGATAAAGCGGGCGAGAAACCCGCTCACCGAAAGACTAAGGTTTCCTCAGCCATGCTAATCAGCTGAGGGTTAGTCGGGACCTAACGCGAACCCGAACGGGGAAGTGGATGGACAATGGGTTAATATTCCCATACTTGCTCACACTAAAAAGGGGACGGAGTGCCGTACTTACTGGAGACTGACGGAATAGTCAAGGCCTAGCCTTCGGGCGAAGCTGCTGTAGGGAAAGTGCTTCCAAGAAAAGCCGAAGTGAAGCAACCCGTACCAAAACCGACACAGGTAGTCGAGGAGAGAATCCTAAGGTGCTAGAGTGAATCATGGTTAAGGAACTAGGCAAAATAGTCTCGTAACTTCGGGAGAAGAGACGCCATCAGCAATGGTGGCCGCAGTAAAGAGGCCCAGGCGACTGTTTATCAAAAACACAGGACTCTGCAAAATCGAAAGATGCAGTATAGGGTCTGACACCTGCCCGGTGCTGGAAGGTTAAGGAAGGTGCTTAGGGTTAAACCGAAGGCATTGACTGAAGCCCCAGTAAACGGCGGCCGTAACTATAACGGTCCTAAGGTAGCGAAATTCCTTGTCGGGTAAGTTCCGACCTGCACGAATGGTGTAACGATCTGGGCACTGTCTCAACCATGAGCTCTGTGAAATTGTAGTATCGGTGAAGATGCCGATTACCCGCAATGGGACGAAAAGACCCTGTGAACCTTTACTATAACTTCGTATTGACTTTGAGTAAGTAATGTGTAGGATAGGTGGGAGGCTTTGAAGCTTGCACGCTAGTGTAGGTGGAGCCAACGTTGAAATACCACCCTTTACTTACTTGGAGCCTAACTTCTTTTAGAAGGACATTGCGTGGTGGGTAGTTTGACTGGGGTGGTCGCCTCCAAAAGAGTAACGGAGGCTTTCAAAGGTACCCTCAGCACGCTTGGTAACCGTGCGTAGAGTGTAATGGCATAAGGGTGCTTGACTGTGAGACCTACAAGTCGATCAGGTGCGAAAGCAGGACATAGTGATCCGGTGGTTCCGTATGGAAGGGCCATCGCTCATAGGATAAAAGGTACTCCGGGGATAACAGGCTAGTCTCCCCCAAGAGCTCACATCGACGGGGAGGTTCGGCACCTCGATGTCGGCTCGTCACATCCTGGGGCTGGAGAAGGTCCCAAGGGTTGGGCTGTTCGCCCATTAAAGTGGCACGCGAGCTGGGTTCAGAACGTCGTGAGACAGTTCGGTCTCTATCTATTGCGGGCGTTAGATGTTTGAGAGGGCTTGATTCTAGTACGAGAGGACCGAATTGAACAAACCTCTGGTGTATCAGTTGTACCGCCAGGTGCACTGCTGAGTAGCTACGTTTGGAAGAGATAAGCACTGAAGGCATATAAGTGCGAAACTCGCCTCAAGATGAGACATCTTTTAAGGGTCGTTGGAGATGACGACGTTGATAGGCTACAGGTGTAAAGACAGTAATGTCATAGCCGAGTAGTACTAATTACCCGTAGATTTATAGCCTGATATGGCGCACG
>NZ_JANUEH010000020.1:0-16697 GCF_024810195.1 Chryseobacterium sp. BIGb0232 | reverse complement strand
AGCACAAACAATGCAGCGTTTTTATTACCTGAAAAAAGGTGCAGAATTATAAAACCCCTACAAGATGAGCTCCAAAGGATGGGAATGATAGAAGCCATCACTTATGGATAATAGGTAATGCTATTAATTGATGCCAATCTATTATTTATTATCTATCACCATTTATAAAGTGGTACCCTACCCTAGCCCCGATAGAAACGGTTACCCCACAGTATGGGTTGGAGCGTAGAAGGGTTTGGGTGTAGGAGTGTGTGGCGCGAGGAGTATGAGTGGATAGCGGGAGATAGCTCCTAACTCAATACATTTTTATTACTTTTGCCCAACATAACTAAAAATCATTGAATGCAGTTTAGAAATGACATACAGGGGATAAGAGGTCTTGCTTTTTTATTAGTTTTCATTTTTCATTTAAATTATAACTGGCTGCCCGGTGGTTTTATCGGAGTGGATGTTTTCTTTGTCATTTCAGGTTTTCTAATGACATCGATTATTGTAGGAGAAAAGGAAAAGTCTGATTTCAGTTTTTATAACTTTTACCTGAAGCGTCTAAAGAGAATATTCCCGGCCTATCTTTTTCTGCTTATCATTATAGCTTCTGCAGGCTTTTTTATTTATCTGGACCGGGATTTCTGGGGTTTTCAAAAATCTGTAGGAGCTTCGTTATTATTTGTTTCCAACTTACTGTTCGCACGAGGAGATTCTTATTTCGGAGCCAGACTGGAGGATAACCCGTTTCTACATACATGGTCTCTTGCCGTAGAAATGCAGTTCTACCTTCTGCTTCCCCTGATTATTATATTTATCAGGAAAAGATTTCTACCGATTGTGATCATCCTGCCTATTGTTGCTTTAACGGCATATGCTAATATTTCAATGTACCTCAGCCATGATACATCGATCAAATATTTTTCACTTCCTGCCCGGATTCCAGAGTTTCTAATTGGCTCATTATATAGTGTTACTTTAAAGGGTAAAATGAATTTCAGCAGAACGAATAATAACATTATCACCACTCTTAGCCTGGGAATATTGATCTTATCTGCTTTTCTGATGGATAAGAATACTCCTTTCCCTGGAGCCACAGCTCTAATCCCAACCATTGCTACCGCCAATTTATTAGTTACAGGCAGTAATTTTGTATCTGATTTTTTTGCTAAGAAGATTCCCCGTTATATAGGTGAGCTTTCTTATTCTCTCTATCTGTGGCATTGGCCATTGATTGCGTACATCCGATATTATAATGATGAATATTCTCTGAGCACTCCAGAAGTTATTTTCATTTGTATACTTACTGGTCTCATGGCATGGGTTTCTTACCGCTTTATTGAAAATTATTTCAGGAAGAAAAATAGCCCTGTATTTTTACGGTATGCTGTTTCAGGCTCTGTATTGCTAGGTCTTCTTACTTTATTTCTTCCTAAGGTTGCGGAGATCTATAAGATCCCGGATATCTATACTTCCCCAACTTTTGGAGTGGATTCGCATAATCAGAAAAAGACAGAGTTTTTCGGGGACAGAGCTGCTAAAAGCCCTAAAATACTACTGATAGGAGACAGCCACGCTTTGACTATCAAGCCTTTCTTAAATTATATTGGGCTAAGAAACCATTTTTCCTTTACTACAGTAACGAGTGACGGTATTATTGCTTTGCATGGTATCAAGAGAGATGAAATTCCGTCTTACGGAATGAAATTCTATGATGCCGCCCAGCAACTCGCACCATTTACAGAACAAAACATCAGTCAGAACAAGATCATCATGATTAACTGCTCTACGTTCATAAGTCCTCCCTCGGTATATGAGACTGTAGAAAAAATAGCCCGCAATTTAAAACATGATCAAAAATTGGTTGTTTTTGAAACTTATCCTACTGTTGACCGTGATCCTATAAAAATTAACAGGGATTATATTAAAAGAACTTCCAGAAAGTTTGTCGTTACGATAAATAAAGAAAACAGATCAGCTCTGCAAAAGCTTGCCGCATCCCATCACAACATCTATTTCTATGATCTGTCAAAAAGTAAGGTATTTGAAACGGCTCCTTTCTATAAAGATACTTTAATGTATTATAACAGATCACATCTGAATGTGTACGGCTCCGTTTCTCTGGCTAAAGATCTGGAAAAAGATTTTATGTCTTTCTTTACTCCTATTCTTAATGAAGAAAAATAAAATGATTGAATGAGCCTTGAAGATGGAGATTATAGAGGTCATCAATAGTGCCTACTATCATTTTTTAAGGTGGCTTTATTGTGATTTTAATAATAACATAGTTTCCAACATTACTCTACAGCTTCAGTTTTGAATTTCAACTTTCTCAGTCCAAATTCACATTCTTTTATAAAATCCTGCAATTTTCATAACAGGATGTACTTATTTTCCCTTGTTATATAGGCTTTCAACTATGATCATAGATGTAATAGTCATAAAAATCGGGGTACATTTTTTTTGATTGCTTACATTTGTACTACATTCTTATTATAAGAGGATGAAATGAATTCATATATGACAGACAGAAAATATCAAGAAACGGTTCATACAGATACAAACCACTACGAATATACCACGGTAACCCACGACAAGAATAAAGTAAGAATCTATACATTGAAGAATGGCCTTAAGGTTTTCCTTGCCCAGAATTTTGATGCGCCAAGGATACAGACTTTTATTCCGGTAAGAACAGGGAGTAATAATGATCCGGCAGATAATACCGGTCTGGCTCATTATCTTGAACACATGATGTTCAAAGGAACTTCCAAAATAGGAACCCAAAGCTGGGAAAAGGAAAAGGAACTTCTTGACCAGATCTCCGCACTTTATGAAAGCCATAAAGCTGAGCAGGATCCTGAAAAGAAAAAAGAAATTTATAAAAAGATAGATGAAATCTCCCAGGAAGCAAGCCAATATGCTATTGCCAATGAGTATGATAAAGCAATCTCTTCTTTAGGAGCTACAGGAACCAATGCTCATACCTGGTTCGATGAAACGGTTTATAAAAACAATATTCCGAATAATGAACTGGAAAAATGGCTGAAAATTGAAAAAGAAAGATTCTCTGAGATTGTTCTCCGTCTTTTTCATACAGAACTTGAGTCTGTATATGAGGAATTCAACAGGGCACAGGATAATGACTCGAGGCTGGTCAACTATGAACTGATGGCAGCTCTTTTCCCTACTCATCCTAACGGGCAGCAAACTACTCTGGGAAGACCCGAGCATCTGAAAAATCCTTCTATGAAGGCTATTCATAAGTATTTTGAGGAATACTATGTTCCTAATAATTACGCCATGGTATTGGTTGGTGATCTTGATTTTGAAGCAACGATTCAATTGGTAGATCAATATTTTGGGACCATTCCCTACAGAGAACTTCCGAAAAAGACTCCGATTATTGAGCAACCTATTACCGGAATCGTTGAAACTACCGTAAAAAGCCCCACTACTCCACGGGCTCAATTGGCATGGAGAACAGACAGCTATGGAACCAGGGAAGCCATGCTTGCCGATATTGTTGTAAATATTCTGAGCAACAGAGGGGAAGCCGGCTTATTGGACCTTCATATCAATCAGACTCAGAAAATGCTTTGGGCACAGGCATTCTCCGTAGGATTAAAAGAATATGGTTATTTTTCCATTGTTGCAGTTCCGAAGGAGACCCAAACCCTGCAAGAAGCAACGAATATGGTCCTGGAAGAAATAGAACTTATCAAGAAGGGGGATTTTCCTGACTGGATTCTTCCGGCTATCATCAATGACTTCAAGCTTCAAAGAATGAAAGGCCTTGAAACAGCAGAAGGCCTGGCTACTACTCTATATGATATTTATATAAAAGGAAGAAGCTGGGAACAGGAGCTGAATGAAATGGATGAATATGCAGGTTTTACTAAAGAAGACGTTATCACCTTTGCCAATACATTCTTCAAGGACAATTATGTAGTTGTAAATAAAGAAAAAGGAGTTAATGATAAATTAATCAGAGTTGAAAATCCGGGCATTACCCCTATTAAGATCAACCGTGATGCACAATCTGAGTTTCTGAAGGAAATATTATCTGAAAAAACTGAAGATATCAAGCCAGAATTCATCGATTACGAAAAGGAGATTTTGAGCGGTGAGATCAAGGGGAAAAAACTGAGTTTTGTAAAAAATAAGTACAACGATATTGCCCAGGTTTATTTTGTTTTCCCTTTTGGAAGTGATCATGACAGAGATCTGGGAATTTCCACTCAGCTGCTTCAGTATTTAGGGACAAATGAACTTTCTCCTGAGGATCTGAAAAAGGAGTTTTTCAAAATCGGAGTCAGCAATGATTTTAAAACATCTAATAATCAGTTATTGATCTCTCTAAGCGGATTGGAGGAAAATATTGAAAAAGGGATTTTACTTCTTCAGCAATGGATGTATCGCGTACAGCCTGATCAGGAGATCTATAATCAATTTGTAGGAACTGTTCTGGAAAACCGCCAGGCTATTAAAAAAGATAAGAACCGTATCATGACTGCCCTTACTAATTATACTAAATTAGGAAATACTTCACGTTTTACGGATGTTATCTCTAAGGAAGAACTCGAAAACACCAAGCCTGAAGTATTCACAGACCGTATGAAACGATTGTTCAAATATCCTTATCAGATTTTCTTTTATGGAAAAGACTTTGAGGCATTTAAAGGATATATTGGTGAATACACAGAAGCCGAAAGCCTTCAGATTCCTGAACCGAAACAATATCCTGAGCCTGCTACCGGAGGAAATGTCTATTTTATCGATTATGATATGGTTCAGATGGAAATGAGCAAGGTTGGTAAAGGAAATACGGTGAATCCTGCTTATTTTGGAAAGGTGAATGTCTTTAATGAATATTTCGGAAGAGGATTGTCTTCAATTGTTTTCCAGGAGATCCGGGAGAGTAAAAGTCTTGCCTATTCTGCCTATGTTTCCTATTCTGCCAATGCTGAACTGAACCACCCTGATTATGTAAGCACTTATATCGGGACACAGCCGGATAAACTGATGATCGCTGTGGATACGATGGACGAACTGATGAATGAACTTCCTGAAGTGACCATACAGTTTGAAAATGCCAAAAATGCAGCTTTAAAGCAGATTGCTTCCACCAGAGTAACGAGAATTAATATATTCTTTAATACTTTAAGGCTAAAGAAACTGGGTATTTACCATGATTTCAGAAAGGATATCTTTGAACAGATCCGGGAGCTGAAATTTGAAGATATCAGACAGTTTTATCAATCGGAAATTCAGTCCGTACATTTTAATACCGCCATTATCGGTAAAAAGGAAAACCTGAATATGGAAGCTGTAAGTAAAATGGGAACTTTTACAGAAGTAAGTCTGAAGGACATTTTCGGACATTAAAAAACTAAAAAGCCGCTCGATATAAATATCAAGCGGCTTTTATTATATTCTTAACCAAACCATGCATTCATCATTCCTTTACGTCATCATACAATCTCCGTCTCCATCCTGAAAATGTGGGTTGAATTGCTCCGGAAGTTCCTCCAGTAATTGTTTATGAAAAAGATATTCCCGTCTGAAACCACGTTCATAGATTTTCGGAAAGACCTTAGACTGTTGTATTGCCTCATTGAGGCCGGTGTGGTAACAGGTAAATCCTTTTACTTTATTCAAAATGACGAAATAGCTTAAGAAAGCTACAATTCTTTCATCATTTGTTTTTGAAAAAAAATAAGGTATTTTAAGATAACCATCTCTGAGCTGAAGCAAAAGGCAACCAGCAAGTTTATTGCTGTCATCGTAAATTTTTATCCAAAAGTATTTAAAAACCCCGGCAAAGCTTGAAAAGAAATACTTCTCCTCTTTTTTACCTTCCAGAATCCAGGGATGATCTATAAAGGTATTGATTTCCTCTGCGCTCCGGTTTTCGGAAAATCCAGCCACAAAATCTATGCTTTCCTGATCTGCACGATCAAGGATTTCATATTTAAATTTTGGTTCTTCTACTCCAAGGTTCTTCAATGAGATTAAGGAATTGGCGACTGTATCCAAAACATAGAAAAGTGGTTTCCCTATTCTTGTTTTAGGCTTTTTTTCAGGAATCATCCCTGTGGCATCTGTTCTAAAGTAATATCTCTTTCCGTCTTTTGGGAATACATCCTCAAAAACACCCATAATGATATACAATGCTTCAGCCTCTTTGGTGAATTCCGTTATGGCAATTCGTCCTCCGTATTCTTCAAAAACCTTTTTCAATAGTTTTTTAGCAGGTCTTTTTTTCTGAAATTCCGGATTCACATAGAGTGTACTCAGCCAGGCGTACTCTACTTTTTGTCCTTCAACAACAAAATAATCAGGGAAACATCCTACATATCCGGCCAATTTCCCTTCATATAAAGCCAAAATAAGGAGTGTATGGTCCTCTGTTGCTCTGGGATTATTGATTTGAGAGATTGCCCGATGCTTGGTAATAGGCAGAAAATCATACTGCCTGAATGCACCGGATGATACGAACTCTTCCAGTTCTTTTTTATTGAATGTCTTCAGCTGTATCATTTTCTTACGATGGTGTTTTTATTAATCAGCTTTTTCACCTTGAAGTAAGCAATTTCTCTTTTCAGAATTTTTTCTGCACTCTCACCTGTTTCCATTGGGATTCTCTGGAAGTTTCTCTTTACGCTGTCCAGTTTTATCCCTGCTGTTCCAAAGGTACAGTACATTTCCTCATTTTTAAACAACTCTTCAAAGAAGTCATTCTTCACTCCAAAATCAGTGAAAGGGAATGCAAAACTCTCATACAGAAAATTATTTTCCTTTAAATAAGCAAAGGTTTTATCTATGGACTTCGTTTGTTCTTCCAAAGACAGATCTCCGTATTTTGGATGATCCCAGCCGTGGGAAGATATTCCAAAACCTTTATGGGTAAGATGTTTTAATTCCTCTGTACTCAAATAAGGTCTGTATTCCTTTATATAAGATTTAAAATCAAATTCAAGCTTTTCAGCAAGGAGATCCAGCATATTTTTCTCCTGATAGGTAATCTTTAAGATTTTGTTCTTTACAATTTCAATGGCAGCATTACTATTAAGAGACAAAACAGTGTATACTTCACGATTTATAGTTGTTTTATTTCCAATTGCATCTATAAGAAGGCTGGCTTTACATCTGAACATGATCTCCTTATTATCTATAAAAGCCGGGTTTATGAAATTGCAGGCATAAATTCCTTTCCGTTCCAATACAGGTGCTACAATATCATAAAATTCTCTGAATCCATCATCAAAGGTAAGTAAAGCAATCTTTTTCTGAGCTTTGAAATTTCCTGAAGTAAAATCTTTGAATTCCTGCCAGTTTACCCATTGAAAATGTTTTGAAAGATCATCGATATCCTTTTCAAAATCTTTAGAATTCTTGTATTCAATTACATGCTTAATATGGGGAAGATTCTCATCGGAAACACAGTGATATAAAGGTAAACAGTAATTCAGCGGAAATGTTTTTCCGATATGATCTGTTTCAAAAGCTGTCAATAGATTAATGAGCCTGTCCTTCATCCTAAAAATAAAAAGAATCTATTCAAAATTAAATTCGAATAGATTCTTTAAAGGTATAACTTTTAAAATTATTTTATCACCTTCATTTCATCAACAATCCATCTGGCATCTGCAAATTTATCAACGATGAAAAGGATATATTTTGTATCTACCATAATGTTTCTGCTGAAACGTGGATCGAAATTGATATCACTCATTGTTCCCTCCCACTGTCTGTCGAAGTTAAGACCGATCAGGTTTCCGTTCGCATCAAGTGTCGGGCTTCCCGAGTTTCCTCCTGTTGTATGGTTGGTTGCTGTAAATCCTACAGGAACATCACCTGTTTTATCTTTATAGATTCCGAAGTCTTTCTTATTGTAAAGCTCGATCAGTTTCTTAGGAACATCAAATTCATAATCTCCAGGAACATATTTCTCCATTACTCCGGCAAGGTGAGTCTGATAACCATAAGAAACGGCATCTCTTGGTGTAGAACCTTTTATTTTACCGTAAGTTACACGAAGCGTTGAATTAGCATCCGGAAAGAATTTTCTGTCTTTATCAGTTTCCATCTGCTGAGCCATGAATTTCTTCTGCAATGCATCAATTTTTGCCTGAAGCGTGGAATATTGTGGATCTGCTGTTTTCATGTAAGTTTCCTTCATAGAAACATAAAGCTGATAGATTGGATCTTTCTTCAACGTTTTGATCAGCTTATCCTGATTAGAGAATGCTTTATCGATATCTGCAGTCAGTGTTCCACCGTTTACAGCCGTTCTACCTGTAATGATAGAGTTTTTCGACATATCTTCCACTAAAGAGATATTTGCATTTTCATCCTTATACTTGTTGAAACCTACCGGTAAAAACTGTGGTGCGGTTTTATTATTGTATAAAGCCAATAGTTTTGCCGTTACTTTAGCATCAAGCTCTGCACTGTAATCTTTATAGAAAGAAGTAAGCTTATTTTTTATTCTGGTAAGTTCTTTCTCATCCATTCTTCCTGCTTCTACAGCAGCAATAAAATCATAATAATCACCTGCCAGCTTCAAAGTCTCAGCATTTCTTACTACTTCTGTATAATATGCATTATTTAATGCATAAGGAGCCTGCTCGTTATAAAGTTTGTTCAGCTGATCTAAAGTTGTTTTAACTTCAGGATTTCTAGCAACTAAAGACCCTTCATACATTACTTTTTTCTCTACAGCTCCGGATTTTTTTAATCCTTCCACTTCACCGATCCATTTTTTCCAGTAATTGGCTACAGAAGCATATTTGGAAGCATATTTAATACGTGTTTCATTATCAGCACGCATTTTTTCGTCCAATGTTTTTAAAGCTACATCACGTACAGCAATTCTTGCAGGATCAATATCTTTCATGATCTTTTCTACGCCTACTGCCGGAAGATATTCTGTAGTTCTTCCCGGGAACCCGAATACAAATGTGAAATCATTTTCATTCTTATCCTTGATAGAAACCGGTAAATAATGTTTCGGAACGTAAGGTACATTGTCTTTTGAATACTCTGCAGGCTTGTTGTCTTTGTCTGCATAAATTCTGAACATGGAGAAATCGCCGGTATGTCTTGGCCAAACCCAGTTATCGGTATCGCTTCCGAATTTTCCGATGCTTTGAGGTGGTGCTCCTACAAGACGGATGTCTTTATAAGTTTCAATCGTATAAGCATAGTACTTGTTTCCATAGTACATTGGCTTGATCATAATCGATTGGTAAGATTCAATTTTCTGAGAGTTTTT
This sequence comes from Chryseobacterium sp. BIGb0232, assembly GCF_024810195.1. Classification (NCBI taxonomy): domain Bacteria; kingdom Pseudomonadati; phylum Bacteroidota; class Flavobacteriia; order Flavobacteriales; family Weeksellaceae; genus Chryseobacterium; species Chryseobacterium sp. BIGb0232. Next base: position 7,432 of record NZ_JANUEH010000020.1, on the reverse strand, counting down.
GTAAACCTCAATATTGTTATTGATCTTTTTGGTAAGTTCAGGTTCTGTAAGATTATCTGTTCCTTCCATAATCTGGAAGCTAACATCTTTTATATCTACAATAAAATCTACTTTTACTCCTGGGTTAGGAAGCTCGCCGTTCATGTTTTTAGCCCAGAAACCATTTGACAGAAGGTCATTCTGAACCGTAGAATGTGCCTGAATCTGACCAAATCCACAGTGGTGGTTAGTCAATAACAATCCCTTAGGAGAGATGATTTCCGCGGTACATCCACCGTTAAACTGTACTACAGCATCCTTTATGCTCGGCTTTTGTGGATTGAAAATATCTTTGGCAGAAATTTTCATTCCCAAATCCTTCATTTCCTTTTCATTCAGCTCTGTAGGAATCCACATTCCACCATATTGTTGTGCAAATGCCATTGCAGCCGGCAAAAGAAATACGGATAAAAGTATCTTTTTTGTCATAATCAAAAATTTTGCCCGAATTTACGAAGAAAAATAGGAATAGTACCCATAAAACGAGGGTAAAAAAAATCAACAATCAATTTGAACTGTGAATTACCTCTCATTTTCACAAAAACTGATAAGTAAAAATAAAGGTTGAATTATTGTTGGCTATAAAAAACTGACAAGCGAAGCGACTTGACTGTTTCCTCTCCCTTGGCTCAATTTTTGTTTAAAGTCTGTCAGTTTAATAAAAACATATTTAACAAAATTATTATGATGAAAAACCAAACACTTATCCTGGGAATCGGAGCAGCTTTATTTCTTGCTTCCTGTTCTAAAAAAGAAACTGTGGATACTAAAAATTTGGCTACAGATTCTGCTGCTGTTCAAACAACAGCTACTGACAGTACAGCTCATCCTGTAACAAGTGCACAAGGTGATACTTCTGAAAATGCTTTGGATTGGAACGGTACTTATGAAGCAGTGGTCCCGTGTGCTGACTGCCCGGGAATCAAGACTTCATTAACGCTGAACAATGATAAAACTTTCAGCCTTACTGAAGAATACCTTGAAAGAAAATCGAAGAATGAAGATAAAGGATCTTTCACATGGGATACTACAGGAAGTGTAATTACTCTGAAAGGGAAAACAGCAAACTATAAATATAAAGTGGGCGAAAATATACTTATTCAACTGGATATGGACGGAAAAGAAATTGAAGGACCGAACAAGGATCTGTATGTATTCAAGAAAAAATAAAAATAAAGGCAGAAGCCTTTATTTTTTTGCTTTATATTAGAACTGATAGGCTATAATCTTTACATCATCAACTAAATCTTTTATCAATTCTTCATGATGCGTATTCTTACCTGTCAGCCTCCAGGTTGCAGTGATATTCCCTTGTGTATATTGCTGTTTGATCAGTACATACTTTAAATGGTGTTTTTTAAAAAGTTCTTCGCAATGTTTTAAATCCGCTGAATTCGTTACTCCTACTTTATACTCCCTGATCTTGTTGTAATTATCTATAAAACTCTGCAGATAAGTTAATGCACTCAGAATAATAAGCACCAAAGCTGTTCCCAGAAGGGAAAAATAGACATATCCTGAACCTACGGCCATCCCTATGGAAGCTGTTGCCCAAATGGTAGTGGCTGTTGTAATTCCTTCAATTTTATTCTCACCTTTAAATATGACGCCTGCCCCTAAAAATCCGATTCCGGTAATTATATTTGCGGCCAGACGATCAGGATTTGCGACACCTATTTTAATCGAGAGGATGGTAAATAAACAGGCTCCAAAGCAAACGAGGATAAAAGTACGCAGCCCTGCAGATTTATTGCGATACTCACGTTCTGCACCAATCAGTAATCCCAGAATCACTGAAATAAAGATCAATAACAACTCATTCGTAACGACATAATGGTCCTGTAGAAATTCCATTTTCAAAATTTAACAATAGAATAAATTTACAATAAAAATTTTTACGGAACTATTTTTGATGTTGGGACTTTGTGTAGTATGCTTCAAAAAACAGAATGTAACGGAAAACTTTTGTAATATTACAGTTCAAATTGAAAAAGCAAGTCTCAACCCTGTTTTTTCAATCAAAAAAGAGAGTTCGAAAGTTTCGACAACCTGGAAAATACATTCTAAACAATTATAATAAACAATACAACAAACAATACATTATGGACAAAGAAATTTCTCACTTCTGGCTGGGGTATTTTAAAAATGAAGAAGAATTTTATGCTTTTGTGGAAGAGGATGAAAATTATTATCTGGAAGAGGAAAATGATGATCAGTATGTTTCAAAATTTGCAGAGTCCCAGAACATCAAATGGTTCGATGACGACTTTATAGAATATGGTTTTGAAGATGAAAGACTGGGATTGGTTGAAAAGTTCTCAGAATATTCATATGCAGACCAATGGCTTCCGGTTCTGGAGCAAAAGCTTAATGATCTAAGCCTGGATACTCCTGTAAATGCCATTGTTTTTGCCAGCAGATTTGTTATTCCTAATCCTGTTTCTGTGGATGGAGAAGAAAACAAACTGTATTATATTGGCGAAATTGAATTTGACGTTTAAATACTACTATAGAAATTTAGAATACCTGGCTGTATATTTTTCTTATAGTCAGGTTTTTCTCTCAACACATCATGGCTATCGCAAAAAAGGGACTTAGAAAGATCATCGTCATTGACGAAGTATTTTATTGGAAAATAAGAAAGAAGATCTCACACAATGAAAGACATGATGTTGAATATGAAATCCCTGTTCAGCATGAGAGCGAAGGTCAAATTCTATTAATAAATGTGGGATTATGTAGGTCTTAATCTTATGGAAGAGAATCTATGGAAATCACACCTAGTCTCATCGAATCCAACATTACTGAGGCCATTGAACTTGGCTGGGAATATAATAAACAGGGAAAGTCATTACATTGATGTAAGGGAAATTGTTTTTTTGGTGAAATAACAATATCTTTCAACGAATTCATGAATATATATTCCTCTTTACAAATCGGTGATTATCATACCAATCATTGTGAAGATCATCTTCTGATCAAAAAAATAAACTCTAATAAAATTATATGTGCAGTAATGGACGGATGTTCTACTGCTATGGAAAGTCATTTTGCCTCTACCTTAGTTGGTAAAACACTTCGTAAGATCATCATCGAAACAGGATATAGAGAGTTGTATGACAAAAATATTCAATCTGGTATTGATGAACAACTTAAGGAAATCATAAAAAGACTGTTCGATGAAATTACATTTCTAAAAAAGCATCTGATGCTGGATGAGAAGGAGCTATTAACAACTCTTATCATTTTACTTTATGATGCTACAGACAACAAAGGGGTTATTTTATCTATTGGTGATGGAGTTATTTGCATCAATGGACAAATAACCGAATTTGATCGTGATAATAAACCTGATTATTTCGCATATCACCTTAATGCAAATTTTGAGAATTGGTACATCAACCAGATTCAAAAGGTATTTTTTGAAAAATTGGAGGATATTTCTATTGCTACTGATGGAATTCTTAGTTTTTCAAAGATCAAAAAAGCTGATTCTGAAAGTGTAAACTGTATTGAATATCTGATGATAGATCAATCAAATAGTGATACTGACGAAATGCTCAACAAAAAGATTAAAGCACTTGAACATCGCTATGGAATGAAGCCAACAGATGATTTAGCTATAGTAAGATTAATAAAAGATAATTCTTCTCAATTGTAACACCGGGTTTCTTTAATTATTTTGGAGTACGGGTTTCCGTAAAGGAGTTATAAAAATACGTGATAGATTTGAAAACATAAAATAACATCATGAAACGTATTTTTAATTTATTCTTCTTTTTGATAATTTGTGTAACCACAGTATCATGTTCTACTAACTACTACACTGTTTTATTGACTGAAGATGCTACAATTTATGGTTCTTCGGATTCCACTAATATTCTAACTACAGTGCCAAAAAACACTGAAGTATTCTTATCAACTCAGCTCAATAAAAAGAATTACAAGAAAATAAAATGGAACAATTACTCTGGATGGGCATATAATCCTGTTTATACTTCATACAGCAATTATACTCCTTATACTCCAGTAAAAACTCCTACGACCACATCAACATACAATTATAGTTCTAGTAGCACAAGTTCATCAGGTGGTAGTGTAAGTGTGAAGGGATATCACAGAAAAGACGGAACGTATGTCAGACCACATACCCGAAGTGCATCATCAAGAAGGAGATAGATATATAAAAATAAAAAACTTCCGCCCGTAAGCAGAAGTTTTTATGTTTATTATTAAGTAATTTCAGATTCTTAATGAGCTTCCAGCCAATTATCTCCTACTCCAATTTCTACCAATAGCGGAACCTGTGTCTTCAAGGCATTTTCCATTTCAGTTCTGATCAGTTTTGAAGCGGCTTCAATTTCATCTGCCGGAGCTTCGAATACCAATTCGTCATGTACCTGAAGCAGCATTTTTGTTTTTAACTGCTGTTCTTCCAGCTCACGGTCTATTTTAATCATAGCCAACTTTACAACATCGGCTGCACTTCCCTGTACCGGAGCATTCACTGCATTTCTTTCTGCGTGGCCTCTTACTACAAAATTATTGGAATTGATGTCTTTTAAATGACGTTTTCTTCCCAGAATGGTTTCAACATATCCCATCTGACGGGCTTTATTTACCTGTTCTGCCATATACTCCTTCAATTTCGGATAGGTCTCAAAATAAGCTTCAATCATCTGCTTGGCTTCTGTACGGGATAATCCGGTTTGTTCTGCCAGTGCAAAAGCTCCCTGCCCATAAATGATTCCGAAGTTTACCGTCTTCGCTTGGCTTCTTTGTGTCTTTGAAACCTCTTCCAAAGGAATTTTAAAGAGTTTAGCAGCTGTAGAGGCGTGAATATCTTCTCCGTCCTGGAATGCTTTAATCATATTGTCTTCTCCTGAAATTTCAGCGATAAGACGAAGTTCAATTTGTGAGTAATCGGCAGAGATGATCTTCTTTCCTTCTCCTGAAACAAAGGCTCCACGGATCTGCTGTCCTCTCAAGGTTCTGATCGGAATATTCTGAAGATTCGGATTTACACTTGCCAGACGGCCTGTTGCTGCTGTAGTCTGAGAGAAATTGGTATGGACTCTGTTATCTAGTTTATCAATCTGAGATGGCAATGCATCTACATAGGTTGATTTTAATTTCTGATAGGTTCTGTATTCAAGGATATGCTTGATGATCTCATGCTTTGAAGCCAGTTTTTGAAGTACATCTTCTGAAGTGGCATACTGTCCAGTTTTTGTCTTTTTAGCTTTTGGATCAAGCTGCATTTTTTCAAACAGGATTTCTCCAAGCTGCTTTGGTGAATTCATGTTGAATTCTTCTTCTGAAAGTTCAAAAATCGTTTTTTCTAAATTTCTCAGGTCATTTTCAAGATCAATACTTTCCTGTGCCAGCCATTTTTCATCTAAAGAAATTCCTGCAAGTTCCATTTTCGCTAAAACTTCCATCAAAGGCATTTCAATATTGAAGAAAAGGTCTTCAAGGTTTTCTTTTTTCAGTTGTGGAGCAAACAATTCATACAGCTGGAAGGTTACGTCAGCATCTTCCGCAGCATAATCTGTCTGTGTTCTAAGGTCAGCATCCCTGAATGTTCCTTGTTTTTTCCCTTTTTTCCCGATAATGGTTTCAATGGAGACTGGTTTATAATTCAGATATACTTCAGAAAGATAATCCATACCGTGTCTTCCGTCAGGATTCAACAGGTAATGGGCAATCATCGTATCGAACATCGCTCCTTTCACAGTGATGTGGTACTGCTTTAATATTTTATAATCAAATTTTAAATTGTGGGCAATTTTCAACAGATCTTCTTTCTCAAAAAACGGTCTGAAGATTTCCAGGGTTTGTAATACTTCTTCTCTGTTTTCGGATAAAGGAATATAGTAGGCCAGTCCTTTTTTATAGGAAAAACTCATTCCTACCAGTTCTGCTTCCAGCTCATTCAGAGATGTGGTTTCTGTATCAAAGCAAACCGTTCTCTGTTTCAAAAGATTGTCTACCAGTTTTTTCTGAGCTTTTGGATTATCAACAAACTGATAGAGATGATCGTTATGCTCAATAGAGGATTTTGTAGAAGTCGCCTGATCCAGCTCTTCAAAATTGGCAAAAAGGTCAAGTTGCATCACCTGTCCTTTGACTTCTGCTCCTGCCGGAGTCTGCTTTACTTCCACTTCACTTACTACAACTGTTTCTGTAGCTGCCGGAGCAAAAGCTCTGTATAGGTTTTCATATAGTCTTCGGAACTCAATTTCTTCAAAGACTTCTTTTACTTTTTCAAAATCGGGAGTTTCCAGATCATATTGTTCCTGATGGAATTCTACAGGAACATCACAGATAATGGTTGCCAGTTTTTTAGATAAAATTCCACGTTCTGCAGAGGCTTCCACTTTTTCCTTCAGTTTCCCTTTCAGCTTATCGGTATTGGCCAATAGATTTTCAATGCTTCCAAATTCTTTAAGGAACTTCATTGCCGTTTTCTCCCCGACTCCTTCCAGTCCCGGGATATTATCTACCGCATCACCCATCATCGCCAGATAATCAATCACCTGTTTTGGGTCTTCGATCTCATATTTGGCTTTCACTTCGTCTACGCCCAAAATTTCTATATCACCGCCTTTTAGCCCTGGCTTATAAATTTTGATTTTATCGGTAACCAGCTGTGCAAAGTCTTTATCCGGTGTTACCATAAACGTGGTATATCCTTCTTTTTCCGCTTTGCAGGCAATGGTACCTATTACATCATCTGCTTCATACCCTTCAACACCCAGAATTGGAATGTGCATTCCTTCGAGAATCCTGTGAATATATGGAACAGCAATTTTAATAGCTTCCGGAGTTTCACTTCTGTTAGCTTTATAATCAGCAAAATCTTCAGTTCTTACGCTTGCTCTTCCTACATCAAAAACCACCGCTAAATGAGAGGGTCTTTCTCTTCTGATCAATTCGATTAAAGAGTTGGTAAATCCAAAGATGGCAGAGGTATCCAAACCAGTACTGGTTAATCTCGGATTCCTGATCAGTGCGTAATATCCTCTGAAAATCATCGCATAAGCATCGATGAGAAACAGCCTTTTATCTTGTGTTGCGTCCATAGTATCTATAATGAACAAATATAAGAAAATAGGAGGATAATTTGCTAGTTTTGGGATGGGATTCGGGATCCGGAAGACCTGATTCGTGACGGAAAAAGATTGGTCAATTAGCTTTGCTTGTCTAATCTGATAGTCAGTGCCAATTTGTTATCGACTTGTTTGACAACTGTAGAAGTGTTGATGTTTATTTGAACCACCCCGTCAAATCTTCAATTTGACACCCCTCCAGAGGCTCATCTTGTAGTGGTTTTGAAATAAGATTAAATTTGTACTGTGAAAGATTTTGAAAATATCAAGGGCCTACGTCC
>NZ_JANUEH010000019.1:0-41342 GCF_024810195.1 Chryseobacterium sp. BIGb0232 | reverse complement strand
TGCTAACGCGGGAGAGTAGGCCGCCGCCAGTTTTTATTTTATTTTTAAAAATCCTTTATCGAAAGATAAAGGATTTTTTTTTGCTCTATACTCAGAGAACCCAATCAATAGGGGATAAACAATAAGTATTATCTATTATCTATGTTTTGGCTTTATCCCGTTTCTATTGAATATTGGTTGTATAAAATAGTAACTTATATAACAATCAACATATTGATATTTTGCTGTTCTTACTTTCGTCTTCTATTGTTATTCCATAAGGATCCTGATAACAATGATATTATTTGTTACACAATCACTCATTACCTATTACTCATCATAATTAAAGCATTGACTCGAGGAGTATGAATGAATAGCGGGATAAAGCTCCTGAAAATAGGGATCATGATAAAATTAATTTCCTTTATAAAGGGGTTTTCCTCAAATAAAATCAATAAGTTTGTATCAGTTTTCCAAAAAGAATTATAATGTCCGGAAACATTCTGATCATTGATGACGAGATCAAGCTCCTTAAGCTATTAGGAATGATCCTTTCCCAAGAGAATTTTAACGTAAAAGAAGCTTCTACAGCACGTTCTGCAATGACGATGCTGGAGCAGTATGATTTTGATGTGGTGTTAAGCGATGTCCGGCTCCCTGATGCTTTTGGGGTAGAACTGGTAAGATCTATTAAGACTAAATATCCACAGCTTGAAATTATCCTGATGACTGCATTCGGAAATATTACCGATGCAGTGCAGGCTATGAAAAATGGTGCCTATGATTATCTGGTAAAAGGAGATGATAATGAGAAGATTATTCCTCTGGTATATAAGGCTCTGGAAAAGGTAAAGGACAATAGAATAAAAACGATTCAGCCAACCGGAGTGTCCAAAGGTTTTGGACAAATCATAGGTATTTCTCCTTTGATTTTGCAGGCTAAGAAACTAGCAGAAAAAGTAGCACTAACAGATGCTGCAGTGCTTTTAACAGGCGAAACAGGAACTGGAAAAGAGGTGTTTGCAAATGCAATCCATGAAGGAAGTGAACGAAAGAAAAATAACTTTGTGGCGATCAATTGCTCTGCTTTTAGCAAGGAAATCTTAGAAAGCGAACTGTTCGGTCATAAACAAGGTTCTTTTACAGGTGCCCTGAAAGATAAAAAAGGACTGATTGAAGAAGCCCATGGAGGAACCCTATTTCTGGATGAAATGGGTGAAATGCCAATAGAACTTCAGGCAAAGCTGCTTAGGGTTCTGGAAACCGGAGAGTTTATCAAAATGGGGGAAACCAAAGTCTCTAAATCTGATTTCAGGCTGATTGCCGCTACCAATAGAAATCTTGAAGAGGAAATAAGACAGGGAAATTTCAGAGAAGATCTGTATTTCAGACTGAATGTTTTTGAAATTACACTGCCTGCTTTAAGAGAAAGAAAAGAGGATCTGAAAATGCTTGCGAAGAACTTCATCGATATATTTTCACATAAGTTACATTTGTCATCCATTCAGGTAAGCCCGGATTATTACAAAATGCTGGAAAAAAATAACTGGAAAGGAAATATCAGGGAATTAAGGAATGCGGTAGAACGAAGCCTGATTCTGATGAATGATAATATCCTGGACGCAGAAAGTCTTCCACACTATTCAGAAAAGCCTGCTCAGGAAAGTGATTCTTTGAGCATGAGATCTCTTGAAAAAATTCATATCCAAAAAGTTTTGCAATACACAAAAGGTAATAAGGCAGAAGCGGCCAGACTCCTCGAAATTGGAATTGCTACGCTATATCGTAAACTCGAAGAATACGGACTGAAATAAACCTTTTATCATTTTAATAAAGAGCCTATCATTTTGATAGGCTTTTTTGTTTTTATGCAGATAATTGTATTGATTTAATGTATTGTATTACAATGTTTTATATTGTTTGTTTAAGGATTGGACTTTCTTTTGGCATATAGTCTCTGAATAAAATATTTAAAAATGACAATTTCAAGAAAAACGTTGAAAAAACGGGAGCATTCCACTTTTAGTTTGCTGATTGTATCGTATGTATTGTTTACTCTCTTAACCTTAATAATAAAGATATGATGCTTATAAGTTTGATCCTGCTGTTTGCAGTATTGTTTTGGCTTTTGTATAAATCAGTTGAATTTTTTGATAGAATATAAAATTATGTGGAGTTTATTTTTCCTTTCAATACTTGCCTTTGTGTATATCTGTTACGTTTTAATGAAACCTGAAAAATTTTAGAGATCATGAATACAGAAATTTTAGGCATCATAGCCATGTTTGCTATCACATTAGTTATCGGAATATTTTTAGGTAAATATATTGCTAATGTCTATGGACACAAAAAAACTTTTCTTGATCCGGTTTTTGAACCCATTGAAAAGTTAATTTATAAAATATCGGGAATTAATCCTAATCGTCAGATGAACTGGAAACAGAACATGTATGCCATGCTGACGATTAACCTGGTTTGGTTTATAATAGGATTTATTCTTCTGATGACTCAGACCTGGTTACCTTTAAACCCAGATGGAAACCCGAATATGTCACCTGATCTGGCTTTTAATACAGCTATTTCATTTTTAGTGAACTGTAATTTACAGCACTATTCGGGAGAAACAGGAGTAAGCTATTTGAGCCAGCTTTATCTTATGTTTTTACAGTTTGTAACAGCTGCAACAGGGATGGCCGCTATGGCTGTTCTTTTTAAAGCTTTTAAAGAAAAAACAGCTACAGAACTGGGTAATTTCTATGATTATTTTACCAAGTCAATGATTAGAATTTTACTTCCGATCAGTGTAGTGGTAGCTTTAATTCTTTCGTTTAACGGAAGTCCGATGACTTTCGAAGGAAAGGATCATATTACAACTTTAGAAGGGCAGAAAATAGAAGTTTCCAGAGGCCCGGTTGCAGCTTTTGTTGCCATTAAGCATTTGGGAACCAATGGAGGTGGTTTTTTCGGAGCTAATTCTGCCCATCCTCTTGAAAATCCTAATTATACAACGAATATGACGGAGATGGTCACCCAAATGATTATTCCTTTTGCATTGGTTTTCGCGTTAGGGTTCTATTTAAAGAAAAGAAAGCTGTCGTGGGTTATTTTTACTGTAATGACCGTTGGATTTCTGGCGCTTACCATTCCCAATATTGTCAATGAGACAGGAGGCAACCCTCTGATTACAAAAATGGGAGCCGACAGCAGCCTTGGAGCCATGGAAGGAAAGGAAATCCGTTTCGGAAGTGCAGCATCAGGATATTGGAGCATTGCAACTACAGTAATTTCTACCGGTTCGGTAAACTCAATGCATGACAGTACAATGCCTCTTTCAGGGATGAATGAACTTCTTGCGATGATGATCAATTGCTTCTATGGAGGTTGTGGAGTAGGAATTCTGAACTATTTTATTTTCATAATTCTTGCTGTGTTTATCAGCGGCTTGATGGTAGGGCGAACTCCTGAATTTATGGGGAAAAAGATTGAGGCTAAAGAAATGAAGATTGCGATGATTGTTGCTCTGTTTCATCCGTTTTTAATTCTTGTAGGAACGGCTTTAACGGCTTATCTGCCAGAATTTGGAGCTAAAACATTAAATAATCCTGGATTCCATGGTTTCAGTGAAATGCTGTATGAGTTTACCTCTTCTTCAGCGAATAACGGATCAGGATTTGAAGGGTTGGGAGATAACACCCCATGGTGGAATATTTCAACAGCAATAGTACTGCTTTTATCAAGGTTTATCCCAATCATAGGTCCGGTAGCCATTGCAGGTTTACTGGCTCAGAAGAAATTTATCCCGGAAAGTTCAGGAACATTGAAAACAGATACGGCAACATTTGGCTTTATGACGCTTGCAGTCATTCTGCTTATTGCAGCACTCTCTTTCTTCCCTGCATTAACCCTTGGGCCTATTGCAGAACAGATACAGTATTTCTCTAAATAAATTGTGAACATTAAAAATTAAAATCAATATTCAACCATTAAGAAAGCTGAATTGTTTAAGGAACTAGTCTAAAACTTACCGAAACGTTCACTCATAATATTATCCATTTCTAAACCCTTATAATTTGGTTTCTCTTGATGGTTATTATTGATTTATAATGATATAAACTCTTTCAAAAAAATGAAAAATCAATCACAAACATTGTTTCAAAGAGATTTGGTAAACGAAGCGATAAAACAGTCATTCGTAAAGCTGAATCCGAAAATTATGTTTAAAAATCCAGTCATGTTCCTGGTGGAGATCGGAACAGTGGTCATGTTTATCGTAAGCATGTTCAGCTTGGCTGGTGATAAAACCCAGGGAAGCTTCTCTTATAATTTCCTGGTATTCATCATCCTGTTTTTTACAGTATTATTTGCCAATTTTGCTGAAGCTATCGCCGAAGCCAGAGGAAAAGCACAGGCTGATACCTTGAGAAAAACCCGTGAAGAAACTCCTGCTAAACTTGTCATAGATAATAAACCTGGATTTCAGGTAGAAACGGTCTTAAAAATGTCAGCAGAAATGAAATTAGGTGATATCTTTCTTTGTGAAGCCGGAGATCAGATTCCGATGGATGGAGAAATTATTGAAGGGTTGGCTACCATTGATGAATCTGCTATTACCGGAGAAAGTGCACCTGTTATTCGTGAATCAGGGGGGGATAAAAGTTCAGTAACCGGTGGTACAAAAGTATTATCTGATAGAATTAAGGTAAAAGTAACTACTAAACCTGGAGAATCTTTCTTAGATAAAATGATTGCTCTTGTAGAAGGAGCCTCAAGACAAAAAACACCTAACGAAATCGCATTAACCATATTATTAGCCGGGTTTACCCTTACTTTTATTATTGTAACCCTAACCTTAAAGCCTTTTGCAGATTATGCGCAGACTCCAATTACCATTGCGGCATTTATTTCACTTTTCGTTTGTCTCATTCCGACAACAATTGGAGGTCTGCTTTCTGCAATTGGAATTGCGGGAATGGATAGAGCTTTAAGAGCAAATGTTATCACAAAAAGTGGAAAAGCAGTAGAAACAGCAGGTGATATTGATGTTTTGTTACTTGATAAAACCGGAACAATTACCATTGGAAACCGTAAAGCCACTCAATTTCATCCAGCCAATGGAATTAGGCTTGAAGACTTTATTAAAGCCTCTGCTTTGAGTTCTGTTGCGGATGAAACACCGGAAGGAAAATCTATTATTGAACTGAGTGCTCTTAAATCTGAAGATCTGTTAGTTCCCAATCCAGTTTACATTGATTTTACTGCTGAAACCAGAACTTCAGGAATTGATTTTGAAGAAACCAGAATCAGAAAAGGAGCTTATGATACGATAAAAAAACTGACTGAAAAAACCGGGAATCTTTTCCCGCAGGAAACCCAGGATGCAGTAACCAAAATTTCTGAAAACGGAGGAACTCCTTTAGTAGTATCCGTTAATGAAAAAGTATGGGGAGTTATTGAACTTCAGGATATTATTAAAACGGGGATCCAGGAACGTTTCCAGCGGTTGAGAAAAATGGGAGTGAAAACGGTAATGGTAACCGGAGATAATCCTTTAACGGCAAAGTTTATTGCTGAAAAAGCAGGGGTAGATGATTTTATTGCTGAAGCCAAACCGGAAGATAAGATGAACTACATCAAGAAGGAACAGCAGGAAGGAAAACTGGTAGCGATGATGGGAGACGGAACGAATGATGCTCCGGCACTTGCTCAGGCTGATGTGGGCGTAGCGATGAATAGCGGAACCCAGGCTGCAAAAGAAGCAGGAAACATGGTAGACCTTGATAATGACCCTACCAAACTGATTGAGATCGTAGAGATTGGAAAACAGTTACTGATGACCCGTGGTACTTTGACAACTTTCAGTATTGCCAATGATGTGGCGAAGTATTTTGCCATCATCCCGGCGCTGTTTATCACCTTTATTCCATCGCTTCAGAAATTGAATATCATGAATCTTCATAGTCCGGAAACAGCCATTTTATCAGCGGTTATTTTCAATGCGGTGATTATTCCTTTCCTGATTCCATTAGCATTAAAAGGAGTGGCTTACAAGCCGATTGGTGCCAGTGCATTATTAAGAAGAAATCTTTTGATCTATGGGTTGGGCGGTGTCATTGTACCGTTTATTGGAATCAAGATCATCGACTTACTGATTAGTTTATTCTATTAAAATTAAAAAAATGAAAAATCATATCGTTTCAGCATTCAGATTAACACTTGTAATGCTGGCAGTTGTAGGAATTTATCTGATCGTTGTATATGGCGGATCAAAAGTATTACCTAACCAGGGAAATGCAGAGATCATTAATTACAAAGGACAAAAGTTCTATGCCAATATCGGACAGGAATTTAAATCTGAAAAATATTTCCATGGCCGCCCATCCTCAGTAAACTATAATGCAGCAGGAAGTGGGGGAAGTAATAAAGGCCCAAGCAATGAAGAATATCTGGAAACTGTTCAGAAAAGAATAGACACTCTCAAGCTGCAGAATCCGGAAATGGAAAACACAAAAGTTCCTGTAGAACTCGTTACAGCGAGTGGAAGTGGATTGGATCCTGATATTTCAGAAGAAGGAGCTTTATATCAGGCAAAGAGAATTGCCAATATGAGAAGTCTTTCTGTTGAACAGATCAATAATTTAATTAAAAATCAAACTGAAAAGCCATTTTTAGGACTTTTTGGGCCTTCAAAAATCAATGTTTTAAAGCTTAATATTGCTTTGGACCAATTAAAATAATCTAATAATCTTGAACTAACCATGTCAAGGTTCCAAACCTTGACATGGTTAATAATTTACGACTAACGTGAAAAAATATCTATTTATAGGTGCAATTTTTGGAACATTTCTTTCCAAAGCACAATCGTCAGACTCATTAAAAACAGAATCAAAAGTTACATTTTCTGCCTATGCAGAACTCTTTTATACCTACGATTTTAATGAGCCGGGAGATCATCTCCGTCAAAACTTTTTATACTCATACAACAGACATAATGAGTTAAACCTCAACTTGGGGCTTATAAAAGCTAATTATCAGAGTGAAAATGTCCGTGCAAATCTTGCATTAATGGGTGGAACTTACGCACAGGACAATATGGCTGCAGAACAGAATGCTTTACGATATATCAACGAAGCAAATGTAGGAATCAAAATATCAAAAAATAAAAACCTATGGATTGATGCGGGAATCATGCCCTCCCATATCGGCTGGGAAAGTGCCATAGGAAAAGATAATATCAATCTGACCAGAAGTTTTGCTGCTGAAAATTCGCCTTATTTTGAAACCGGAGCCAAGATTTCTTATACTTCAGACAATGGAAAATGGTTTTTAAGCGGGTTGGTACTGAATGGCTGGCAGCGTATTGCAAAAGTAAAAGGGAACCAAAGTATTTCTTTTGGACATCAGGTAACCTACAAACCAAATGATAAAGTAACTTTGAATAGCAGTTCATTTATAGGAAATGATAAAGCTAAGGATGAGAAAAGGATGCGTTATTTCCATGATTTGTATGGAAGCTTTCAGCTGACAGATCAGTTTTCAGCTTTGTTAGGGTTTGATATCGGAGCAGAGCAGAAGACCAAAGGAAGTGAGCAGTATAATATCTGGTATAGCCCTAACGTACAGGCAAAATATCAGGTTAACAATAAATGGGCGCTGGCTGGAAGACTGGAATATTATAACGATAAAAACGCAGTGATCATCAGTACGGGAACTCCTAACGGTTTTCAAACTTTTGGGTATTCACTGAATGTAGATTATGCGGTATTTAAAAATGTTGTTTTCCGTACTGAAGCGAGAGGATTTACTTCCAAGGATGTCATTTTTGCAAAAAATGATGATTTCAGAAAAGGGAATTTCTTTGTTACAACAAGTTTAGCAGTGTGGTTTTAATCTAAAACCTGTTTGAAAATTAAAATTCAATAACCACAAAAGTCACAAAAGATTTTATTTAAAACACTTTAGAACACTTAAGTAAGCTGATAATGTTATTGATAAAAGTACACATAAGATGAAAATCGAAGATTTTCAATAACTTAAGTGATCTCCTATAAAACAGTTAGTGGTAACTTATAATAACTTAAGTGTTAAAAAATAATGTGTTATAATATTGAGCCTTTGGATTGAAAGTGAAAATTTTTCCTTGAAAAGTGCTAATCGAAGGCTAACAGAATGTTTAAAAAAATAAAACTAAAAAGAATAAAATCAATGTCATCAGCAAAACATTTTTTAGAACTGATCCAGAAATCCCGGAAAGGAAAATTTAAAATCTATATCGGGATGAGTGCAGGCGTTGGGAAGACTTTCCGGATGCTGCAGGAGGCTCATGCTCTCTTACGAAACGGCATTGATGTAAAGATCGGCTACATAGAAACCCATGACCGTGAGGAAACCGTAGCTCTGGTGGAAGGAATTCCGGCAATTGAAAGAAAATCAGTCTTTTATAAAGGTAAAAATCTGGAGGAAATGGACCTTCAGGCTATTATCAATGAGCATCCGGAAGTAGTGCTGGTGGATGAGCTAGCCCACACCAATGTGGAAGGTTCTAAAAATAAAAAAAGATGGCAGGATGTGCTGGAAATTCTGGATAACGGAATCAATGTTATCAGTGCCATGAATATTCAGCATATTGAAAGTCTGAATGAGGAAGTTAAAAAAATTACAGGGGTAGAAGTAGCTGAAAGGGTTCCGGATAAAATCTTAGCCTTAGCTGATGAAGTAGTGAATATTGACCTTACCGCAGATGAGTTGCTTACCCGATTGAAAGAAGGGAAAATATATAAAAAAGAGAAAATTCAGACGGCTCTCAGTAATTTTTTCCAGAGTGGACACATTCTTCAGCTTCGTGAACTTTCGCTAAAAGAAGTGGCTACCCACGTAGAAAGAAAAGTAGAGGCAGAAATCAAGACAGAGAATTTTAAACCCATAAAATTCCTGGCCTGTATCAGCAGTAATGAGAAGATTGCTAAAACCATCATTAGAAAAACCGCCAGGCTGGCGAGTTACTACAATAGTCCATGGACGGTTCTCTATATTCAGAAACCTTCTGAAAACCCTGAAAAAATAGCACTGGACAAGCAGCGGTATTTGATTAATAATTTTAATTTAGCACAGGAATTGGGAGCCAAAGTTGTCAGAATCAAGGAAAGCAGTGTTCATAATGGAATCCTTGAGTATGTGATTGCCCATAACATTACCACAGTCTGTATTGGAAAACCTCATGCAAAGCTCTGGCAGCGTCTGTTCGGTTACAGCTGGATCTATACTTTGATGAACAGGCTGAATGAAAGACAGGTAGATATTATTATTTTATCTTAAAAGTAATGAAATTGCAATGATTTGGAAACTCAAACACCGATAAAGATGACGCGATTGCATATGTCTTTTAAAAAACAATAAGTCTTCATATGAAACTTAAAACAAAACTTACCTTAGGCGTTGGCCTTTTATTTTTACTGATTGTTCTGCTTTCAGTAATAGGCTCAGTATATATCAATAAGCTTAAATCTGATACAGAAAAGATTCTTACAGCCAATTACAACAGCCTTGAATTCTCTAAAAATATGCTTCTGGCATTGGATCATATCAGTACAGACAGTGTAGTGGCCATTGCAGATTTTCAAAAAAATAATAAGCTGCAGGAAAAAAACCTTACAGAATTTGGGGAAAAGGAAGCTACTCAAAATCTTAATCTGCATTTTAAGAGTTATTTAAAAGAACCTACAACCAATAAAGAGAAACTGATCCGTGAAGACCTGGCCAGAATCATGTCTTTAAATATGAAAGGGATTGAACGAAAAAGCGATATCGCCATTATTACAGCTGGAAATGCCACTTTCTGGATTGTCAGCCTGGGAACGGTTTGCTTTCTGATTGCTTTTATTTTACTGTTCAACCTGCCTCAGACCATTGCAGAACCCATCAATCAGCTGACCTTCAGTATCAGACAGATTGCAGATAAAAATTATAATGAAAGAGTACATTTTAAAGGAAGTGAAGAATTTAACAGTCTTGCAGATTCTTTCAACGTGATGGCAGAGAAGCTTCAGGAATACGAAAGCAGTAATCTTTCCAAGCAACTGATGGAGAAGAAAAGGATTGAAACCCTGGTAAATAATATGCATGATGCAGTAATCGGGCTGGATGAAAATCACTTTATCTATATGATTAATGATGAAGCTTTAAAAATTACCAATCTCCGCAAAGAAGATATTATAGGAAAAACGGCCCATGAAGTTGCTGTTAATAATGATTTGATGAGGGAACTGCTTAAAAATATTGATCATCCGGTAAAAGAACCGATTAAGATTGTCCGGGAAAATAAAGAGAATTATTTTGAACAGGATATTGTTCCCATCAATATTGTGAAAACAGGGGAGAAGGAGAAAAAATATATTGGAAAGGTAATTTTACTGCGAAATATTACCCCTTTCAAAGAACTGGATTTTGCCAAGACTAATTTTATTGCGACCATTTCCCATGAACTGAAAACGCCTATTTCTGCCATAAAAATGGGTGTTCAGCTGCTCGGAAATCAAAAGTTCGGAGCTTTAAACGAGCAGCAGCAGGAATTACTGAAAAGCATCAATGAAGATGGGCAACGTTTGCTTGATATTACCGGGGAACTCCTTAATCTTTCGCAAGTGGAATCCGGAAATATCCGGTTAACGGTTGAGAAATGTTCACCTAAGGAAATTGTACAGGCTGCCGTGAAAAATGTTGAAAAACTGGCAGAGCAGAAAAATATTTCAATCCAGACAGAATATCAGTTGGAGGATACAGATTCTGTGGCGGCTGATTTTGACAAAACCGTTTGGGTGATGAATAATTTCCTGACCAATGCGGTGAAACATTCCTTTCAGGATGAGGAAATTAAGGTTTCTGTGGAAAGGGTAGAAGATTTTATCCAGTTTAATATTATTG
Source organism: Chryseobacterium sp. BIGb0232 (assembly GCF_024810195.1). NCBI lineage: Bacteria > Pseudomonadati > Bacteroidota > Flavobacteriia > Flavobacteriales > Weeksellaceae > Chryseobacterium > Chryseobacterium sp. BIGb0232. The sequence goes on along the minus strand of NZ_JANUEH010000019.1, from coordinate 30,446 downwards.
ATACCGGAAGCGGGATTGATGAAAAATATCACCGTCAGATTTTTGACCGCTATTTTCAGGTTCCTGGAGAACACCAGAATGGGACAGGACTTGGGTTAGCCATTTCTAAAAACTTTATAGAAAAACAAAACGGAGAAATTGGGGTAAACAGTTCGCCAAATAATGGCAGTACATTTTACTTCAGACTTCCTGTTGCTTAAAGTTTTATATCTTTGAGTCCTATCAAATTGAGACCAAAGAACATATGAAAGAGCGTCATTTTTATTCCAGCAAGATTAAAAGCCTGATATTGCTTATCATTTCATGTGTTTTTACTTTTGGCCTTTCTTATACTGATTTCAAGGATGAAAATATTTTTATAATAGGAATTCTTTCTCTTGGAATTGCGCTTTTTTCATTTGGAATACTCTATTCTATACTGCTGCTGGTACGAACAGAGCCACTACTGACAGTGACTGATAAGCAGATCATTGTTTACAACGTATTAAGAAAGCCCACATTCATCAAGTTTGACGAAGTTACTTTATTTTTTATAGTAGATATGCGGCATTATGGAATTAAGACCTCATCCTATATCTGTGTGATTATGAATCAGCCCAAAAAAAATCCTAATGTCCTAGACAAGGTGTCTACCACAGTATTTCCCCAGCTAAAAGGCATCCGGTACAGTATTCAGACCGATATTTTAAATGTGAAAGCAAAGGTTTTGCTGGAGCTTTTGAATAGTAGAATCAGACCTTATAGCTTGCTGGATATGGAAAACAAATTTTAAACAAAGATTATTATTTTATATTTGTGAGCAAATTAACAGAATGAAAAAAATTGTAAGTTTATTAGCTATATTATTCTGTATAACCCTTTCTGCTCAGACTTTTACCTTAGAAAAGTTCGCAGTATTCAACAAATTGGGAATGGCTGATTTTAAAAAGGAAATGAAAAGTCTTAATTATAAATTTTATGACAAAACAGAAGGCCTAGGATTTGTGTTGGCTGAATATGAATCAGCTGATTACCAATCTAAAATCGGAAAGTTTGAATACGAGGACAAATCTGAGGACAGGATTGAGTTTGAATTTAAAAGTAAAAAAGAATACGAACAATATCTCAAAATCATAAAAGAAGCAGGATATAAGGAAACCGGAAAAGGGAAAATCATTACCAGAGAACCTTATGTTGATTATTATAATAAGAAAGAACATATAAGGTTGATCTTGCCGAAAGCAGGTGAAACAAATCCATACACAATCATTGTTTTCAAATAATATATGAATGCATTAGAATTATCTGTAGAACATCTTTATGAAACTTTCTCCGTTTATCCTCTTGTAGAAAAGATAAACGGGTGCCCATGCTGTGTTTCTGAAACAGACAAAGAAAAACTTCATATTATACCTTTGAGAGATTTAGAAGAAAATGATCTTTCAAGGTATGCGTTTAAAGCTTTGACAACCTGGGGCAATATTGAAGATTTTAAACATTTTCTTCCCAGACTATTTGATATTTGTGCTAGAGGAAGCTCTAAGGTTGATACAGACATACTTTTACGTAAATTAGAATATGGAAACTTTAAAATGTGGCCGGAAAATGAAAGAGCAGCCGTTGAAGCTTTTATTTGGCAATGGTGGCAGTATCGCATTGCAACCCAATCTTATTTTGATCATGAAACCTTCACCGGTATTTATAAGATAAGCGGAGATCTTGATAAGATACTTGAGTGTTGGAATACAAATATCCGGGAAAACGGGTTTAAAATTCTTGTTGATTGTATTGATAATTATTATTCTGATCTGATTTACGATGGTAAAAATTTTAAGGATTTCAAAAGTGAAGATATTAAAAAAATCAACTCCTGGATTGTGAAAAATAAAACCAATCTAGAAGAAGGCTTTTTTTATTTTGAAAATAAAGATGTAGAATTTGCAGAGACTGTTTCAAATGTATTATTTACTGTCGAAAAGAACTGTGAAAACCTTAAATAGAGATCATAAATAGGAGTTTCCATTCCCTTAATAATTTTTATTTTGTATGAATTATGGATTAGACATTACTAAAATATAAAAGGCTGCAGAAATTATTTGCAGCCTTTTATTATAGAGTAGTTTTTATAAGTTTAATCTTTAATGAATTTCTGAACAGAAACTTTATCTTTTATGAATAGCTTAATCAGATAATTTCCTTTAGACAGATCCGAAACATTTACAGAATTTCCTTTCGTTCCTATAGAATTAATTATTCTTCCTGCCAGGTCGTAGATTTCCACTTTGCTTACTTCATTTGGAGATCTGATATATAGGATGTCTTTTACCGGATTAGGATAAATACTCATTCCATTTTTATCATTTTGAATCTCCGAAGTAGCCAGTGTACCTGCAATAGTTGTTGTATAGGTATTGGTAACAATAGGAGCATTGTAATCAAAATAGATTTTAGCCGTATTGCTGAAAGAATCTCCAGTATTCAAGGTGGATTTTGTCTTTATTTTAAAGGCAACATATCCATCATTATGATCATTATCAAATGGAAGTTGAATGTTTTCAAAAATAAATTCCAAAATATTCGGGGATTTAATTTCTGTTATAAAGTTATGACTTCCATTGAGTGCAACTACAGAAGACAGATCAAATTTTGATGCATCAATTTCATCCATTACTACAATATTTCTGGCATTGGCTGTTCCGGTATTTTCAAATCGGATTAAGTAATGAACATAATCTCCAACCTGAGTTTTTGCAATAGAAGTTCCTTCAAGACAGGTTTTATCGTTTGGATCAAAAGAATTTCCAACGGTTTGGTTTAGGGTGAAATTGTTGTCAGTTGGTGTTTCATCTGTTGCTCCGTTGATTTGTGCTGTATAATGCAGAATATCACCACTATTGAGAGGTGGGTTCTGTGTTGGAGTGTTTAATTTTACAGTAACTGTGATTTCCTCTGTTTGAAAAGGAAGAAGATTGGTGAAATTCCAGTTGAGTACTCCCATGGACTGAGATGCAGGCGCTGTTGTAGCAGTCTGGTAAGTCATTCGGCTATGATCAAAATTAAAAGCTATATTTCCGGATTGTGTTCCTGTTCCTTTGTTTTTATAAATGATTTTATATTGAGCATCAAATCCTGAAATGGCTGCCTGTATAGGAATAATAACAACTTCCAGATCATTATGTGTACCATTGGCCGTTAAACAAAAGTTCTGCGTATAAGGACTTGGCTGTGTTGGAAAATTGGTAGTGAATGAGGGTGGCGTAATGTTAAAATAAGAAGGATTTTCCAACATCGGGGTGATCGTGTTAGTTCCGTATATCAGTGGGAAAGAATAAGATCCGAACGCATCTGAAATGGCCATGCTTTGCCCTAAAATATTGAATTTTTGAAAAGGTTTTATCATGTCATTAATGTCGCATCCATTTGTGTTCATGTCATATCTTGTTTTACCCTGAAGGACAAAATAAGAAGAACCTCCTGGTGTGAAAGAACAATAAGAATTTGCAACAGTATTGGGTTGATTATAGTATGCTAATTGCGATATTATATAGTCAGTTTCTATAGGGTCAGTGCATACATATTGCAATTGTGGTGTATTTGAAAAGCCAATGCCAAGATAATTATGCTTTCCGTTTTTAAGATTTAAAGTCTGTAAATTAAGATTATTATCAAGCTCAGCAATATCCAGAATAGTCTGCTTTGATAAATCAATATTCGTAAGCGAATTATTCAATACGTGAATACCTTTTAAGCCTCTTGCCTGATCAAATGCAATATGAGTTATATGATTATTATTGGCATACAAATAACCTAAAATTGGATTATTATTAAGTGTTAATGTAGTAAGTTGATTATTGTAAATATAAAGCATTCCAATCAGAGGGCTTGAACTAAAGTCTAAACTTGTGATTTGGTTTTCGTGAGCAAGAAACATTCTCAATCCAGTATAAGGAGTTACATCAAAAGTCTGGAAAAGATTGGAGCTTATACTTAAATAGTTTACTAAAGAAGGATTAGGAATCGAAAGACTGCTTAGTTTATTACGAAATAATTCTAGTTTTTGCAAAGCTGTATCTCCGGCAAAATTAATACTTGTTAGAAATTGGTTTTGATTAACATTTACTTCTTCCAGCGCAGGGAGATTACTTAAATTTAAAGAAGTCATCGTTGAATTCCCCAATGATAATTTTTTAAGATTAGGAAGTCCGGAAATATTAAACCCATTAATGTTGGAAACAGAAATTTCTTGTACCGAATTATTCTGAATATTTATAACGTTTCCCCAGCTACCAAGTTGTGCGATATTTAGAGCATTGCAGTTTTCAATCGTTACGTTACCTACTTCTCCGCCTAAAAAAATTAATTTTTGAAGCTTGGTATAATTACTGAAAACCAGATTAGAGGATATATCAGGATTTATTAGTTTTAGCTCAGTTAAATTTGGAAATTCAGTAAGTACTGATAAACTTGTAATAGCATTTGAAAGATCAGATAGATTTATTTTATAAACCAGCGAAGCTTCCGATAGTTGAATCTGTCCATCATTATTTGTATCCAGAGTAATAAAGTTTCCGTTAGAATCACTTGTTGCTCCGTAAGTAAACAATTTTGTTTTCAAATAGGTATCGACATTCAGCGTCTGAGCTTGAAACAGTGCAAACAGAATCATCGAAATGATTAAATAGATTTTTTTCATGGTTTAGTTTAGTTCTGAACAAATGTAACCTTTTAAAGAATTACTTTGATAATTTTTTTTAATCATATTTTTCTGTTCGATTGTAAGATCTTTACACTTGTTTTGAAAACAGAAAAGCTGCGAAAATTTCGCAGCTTTTTTACTTTTATTTTATAGTTGTTTGATGAATTTAATCCTTAATGAACTTCCGTACAGAAACCTTATCCTTTAAGAACAGTTTAATAAGATAATTTCCTTTAGGCAGATCCGAAACATTTACTGTGTTTCCTTTTACGCCAATAGAATGAATTACTCTTCCGGTTGTGTCATAAATTACAGCCTTATTTACTTCAGTTGCTGTGTGAATGTACATTATATCTTTTACCGGATTAGGGTAAATACTCATACTATTTTTATCATTTTGGATCTCCGAATTAGCCAGTATACCTAGAACAGATGTTGTATAGGTATTGGTAATAATAGGAAAATTATAATCGAAGTATATTTTGGCAGTATTACTGAAAGTATCCCCAGTACCCAAAGTGGATTTTGTCTTTATTTTGAAAGCTACATATCCATCATTATTGGCATCATCAAAAGGCAGCTGAATGTTTTCAAAAATAAATTCTACAGTATTGGGATTGGTTATTCTTGTGACATAACTGTGGCTTCCATTCAACGAAACCAAAGAAGAAATATCAAACTTTGAAGTGTCGATTTCATCTTTTACTACAATGTTTCTGGCATTGGCTGTTCCTGTATTTTCAAACCGGATCAGATAATGAACATAGTCCCCAACCTGGGCTTTTGCAATAGAGGTTCCTTCAAGACAGGTTTTATCATTAGGATCAAAAGAATTGACAACGGTTTGATTCAGAACAAAATGGTTATCGGCTGGGGTCTCATCGTTTGCTCCGTTAATTTGTGCTGTATAATGCAGAATATCACCACCGTTCACTGCCGGAATTTGCATGGGAGTATTTAATTTTACAGTCACTGTGATTTCTTTTGTTTCAAAAGGAAGAAGATTGGTGAAATTCCAATTTAGTGTTCCGGAAGATTGAGAGGATGGGGAAAGGGTAGCGCTCATATAATCGATAATATTCTCATTGTAATTAAATGTCAGAGTACCTGATTGTATCGTATTCCCTTTGTTTTTATAAATGATGTTATATTTTGATTCAAAGCCTGGTGAAGCGTCTGTAATAGGTACAATTACAGTTTCTAAATCATGATGAACACCATTCGGAGTTATACAGAAATTTTGAATAAATGGACTTGTCTGTTGAGGAAAAGTGGCAGTAATGCTAGGCGGGGAAATAGTAAAGTACGCAGGATTTTCAAGAACCGGAGTCACTGTATGGCTGCCTGGCTGTACTGAAATAGAAAAATCTCCGGATGTATTGGCAATTGTAGTTCCTGTAATTCCATTTCCTGTTATGCTGAACTTTTGGAAAGCTTTGTTGACATCATTGGCATCACAGCCATTATTATTAGCATCTACCTTTGTATTTCCCTGAATTATATAAAATGTACCCCCAGGGGTAAAAGAACAGTATGAATTGATTTGTGTCATACCATTATTGATAGAAATATTTTGAGCATCGAAATAACTAATCTCATTTTCATCACAACAAATATAAACAAGGCTTGGATTAGGAAATAAGTTAGTAAGAATAGAAGTCTGAGAGGTTCCGTTCTTTAAAGATATTTTTTTCAGTTTGTGATTATAACTACAAGCTACATCCACCAGTGCTTTATTTTTTGAAAAATCAAGTTCTGTAAATAAATTTTCAAAACACAGCAGTGAAGTAAGGCTGGTCAGCATGCTGACATCCAGACTTAGAAGATTATTAGAGTGACACCATAACGTTTCGATATTGGTAGCTGTAGATAAATTAAGGGCAGGAAGCTTATTGCCGTTGGCATACAGAGTGATAAGTTTAGGTGCGTTATTGATGGTAAGATTGGTCAGTTGGTTATGATAACATTCTAAATGCTGCAGATTATAAACATTGTTTAACACTACAGAAGTAAGATTATTATTCGAAAGATACATGGTACTGAGCGAAGGAAGATTATTAAGACTGATGCTTGTGAGAAGATTGTTTTCCATTCTTACCAAAGAAAGAGCAGTACAGCCGTCAAGAGTTGCTGTCTGAAACTTATTATTGGTACATTCCAGTGTTTTAAGGCCTGTAAGATTGCTCAGATCCAGGTGAGTCAAACCTGTGTAATTCATCGTTAAACTCTCAAGTTTTAAGGACCCGCTCAAATTGAACTGTGAGAGCATTGGAGCGTTACTTATTGAAAGTTCCTCCAAAAATGGCATATTACCCCCGTTAACTGTCTGAAGATTGGAAAAACTTATCGATACTTTTTTAACAGCTGGAATTCCCTGTAGATCTAAATTTTGCAACTGAAGACCACCGGTCGTTAAATTAACTATAGAATTATTATTAAGGGCCTGTGTCGCAAGGTTGTTGCCTGTGATATCAATGGATTGAAGAAGTGGACAATTATTGACATTTATGGAACTTATATAGTTATTAGATAGGTTCAGAGAGGTAAGCGCTGGAAAACTTGAATTAAATGAAGTTAAATTATTACTCCCTAGGTTTAATTCTTTCAGATTTGAAAATGCTTCAAGTCCATTTAAATTAGTAATTGAAGAATTATCCATGTCCAGTTTAGAAACAGTAAGAGCTTCGGTAATCTGAATTTCACCATCATTATCGGCATCTATTTTAATACTGTTTCCGGCGGAATTAACTGCAATATTGTTGGTTGCCGTTGAAGATAAAAGTTTGTTTTTTAATTTAACATCAGGAATAGTAACAATCTGTGCCTGTACAACAGAAAGCATAGTCATGAGAAGGACTAGATAAATTTTTTTCATGGTTTAGTTTTGGTTATTCGTTTTTTATTCTTTTTATTGAATAGATTGCAAAAATAAACCATTAAGTGAATATCTTAATGGTTTATTTAATAATTATTGAATTTTATTATTGTTTCTCAATCAAATCCAGAAACTGTTGCTCATCCAGAATTTCAATCGTTCCGATGTCCTGAGCTTTTTTAAGTTTACTTCCTGCTTTTTCTCCAACTACGAGATAATTCAGATTTTTCGAAACCGCAGAAATATTCTTTCCTCCGTGCTTCTCTACCATTTCCTCGGCAGCTTCTCTGGTAAATAGTGATAATTTTCCGGTAAAAAGGAATGTTTTTGCTTCAAGAACGTTAGACAAAACTTCATTGGTACTTTCTCCTTTTTCAAGCTGTACCCCGTAAGATTTTAAACGCTCAATCATTAATAAGTTTTCAGAATTCTGGAAGAAATCTACAATACTTACTGCAATTTTGGCCCCGATATCTTCTACCTGACAAAGTTCTTCAACAGTAGCACTTTTTAATTCTTCAATAGTAGGGAAGTTTTTCACCAGTTTTTTAGCAACCGTTTCTCCTACATGCTTGATCCCGATTCCATATAGTACTTTTTCAAATGGAATTTCCTTAGATTTTTCAACGCCGGTAATGATATTCTGGGCAGATTTTTCGGCCATTCTTTCCAGTGGAAGAAGCTGTTCTTTTGTTAAAACATAGAAATCAGCAGGATTTTCAATCAGTTTTTCTCTGTAAAGCTGTTCAATAGTTTCACTTCCCAGATTGTCAATATTCAAAGCCTTTCTTGAAACATAGTGAATCATTCTTCCCACAACCTGTGGTGGGCAGTGAAGCTCATTCGGGCAGAAATGAATCGCCTGATCTTCGATTTTCACCAGCTCGGTTCCACATTCCGGACAGTGTTTGATGTATTCTATTTCTCTGCTTTCGTCAGTTCTTTTATCTGTATTTACCCCAACGATCTTTGGAATGATCTCACCCCCTTTTTCTACATAGACAAAGTCATTTTCATGAAGATCAAGCTTTTTGATGATATCTTCATTGTGCAGGGATGCTCTTTTTACAATCGTTCCAGCCAATAAAACAGGCTTTAAGTTGGCCACAGGAGTAATGGCTCCGGTTCTTCCTACCTGATATGAAACACTTTGAAGTTCAGTTTCCACTTTTTCAGCCTTGAATTTGTAAGCCATAGCCCAACGTGGAGATTTAGCTGTATATCCAAGTTGTCTTTGCTGTTGCAAAGAATTCACTTTTAAAACAATTCCATCAATTTCAAATGGAAGATTGTGACGCTCTGTATCCCAGAAAGTGATAAACTCCTTTACCTCATCCATCGTTTTGCAAAGCTTTGCCTGCTGGGAAGTCTTGAATCCCCATCCCTGCGCTTTCTGAAGCAGCTCCCAGTGAGTTTCGGCAGGAATCTCATCAGAAATAAACTGATACAATACAGAAGAAAGTGAACGTTTTCTTACTTCTGCACTGTCCTGCATCTTTAAACTTCCACTCGCTGTATTTCTTGGGTTCATGAATGGATCTAATCCTTCCTCTTCGCGCAGTTTATTGAGTTTATCAAAGTTCTTTCTCGTTAAATAAATTTCACCACGCATAAAAAATTGCGGGGGAAAATCACCTTTCAGTGTCAATGGAATATCAGAAATCGTACGGACGTTCGGAGTAATTTCATCCCCTTGAAAACCATCACCACGGGTTACAGCCTGTGTAAGTTTTCCGTTTTCATAAAGAATGGAAATAGAAGCTCCATCATACTTTAATTCGGCAACAAATTCTACAGGATCATCGATAGTTTTGATAATTCTTTTCTCCCAGTCCTCAAGATCATCAAAATCATAAGAGTTATCCAGAGAATACATTCTGAATTTATGCTGAATGGTAGGGAATACCTTGGTGATACCACCACCTACACGCATTGAAGGAGAGTTTTGATCGTAAAACTCAGGATGTTTGGCTTCCAGGTCCTGTAACTCTTCCAATAACATATCAAATTCATAATCTGTAATGGTAGGAGTATCCAGTAGGTAATAGTTTTCGTTATGCTGATGCAGCTCTTTGCGAAGCTGTTCTATTTTTTGTTGAATGTTTTCAGACATCGGATTTATATCTTTTGAGCAAAAATAGCTAAAGTAATTTCATTTAAAAAATAAGAGAATTAAATAGTACAGAAAAATTAATAATCTGTAACATGCTTCAATCAACTGACTCTCTAGAAAATAAAGCAAATGTTTAAAGTAATTTAACATTTCGTTTCAATTTAATTAAAGGAATGTTAAAGCTCCCTTAAACAGAAGCCTCTTAAAGTAAAAATACCTTTGCACATCTAATTTAAAGACATGAGAAAAGTAAAGATTGTACTGGGGTTGTTGTTTTTAGGATGGGGAACTATGGCGTATGCACAGACTACGCAGGCTTCCATCGTAGGAAAAGTTACCGGGCCGGGAAGTTCCGCTCAGGAAAAAGTGAAGGTGATCATCATCAATGAATCTACAGGGTTCAGAACGGAAACAGAAACGAACTCAAAAGGAGAGTATATCTTTAAAGAAATTCCTTTGGGAGGGCCTTACACGGTGATTGTAAATGATGATAAAAGAGAAGGCTACAATGTGAACTTCGGAGATCAGGTTACCGTAAACATGGATCTTGGTGGAGAGAAGCATATTGAAGAAGTAAAGATTACCGGAAACCTGAAAAACAAGATCGGAAACCTGGGAGCAGCTACCGCAATCTCTGCTAAGAATATTGGTATACTTCCGGTGAACGGAAGAAACTTTAACAATCTTACAGAACTGTCACCTTTAAGTGGAAAAGGAGGAAACCTCTCCGGGCAGTTAGGATCTTCCACAAACTTTACTATTGATGGGATGACAGCTAAAAACCCAACTTCTGCAGGAGCTACTACCAGCCGAAGTGGTGCCCCTTTCTCAATCTCTATTGAAGCGGTACGTGAATTTAAAATTACGACCAACCAATATGATGTGACTTTAGGAAGAAGTGGTGGTGGAACAGTAAGTGCTGTAACCAAATCCGGTACTAATAAATTTTCAGGAAGTGCCTGGGAATATCTGAGAGCCAACTGGCTTTCCAGCCCTTACGACATCAGAGGAAACAAAAGACAGAATGATTTCTCTACTTCTCAGTTCGGATTCTCTTTGGGAGGGCCGATCATCAAAAATAAATTACACTTCTTTGCAGCCTGGGATCACCAGCTGGATTCAAGACCTTTGATTATTGCTGATATCAGGTCCAAGGAGGATGAAAAGAGATTCAATACTACCACAGAAACACTTAATAAGTTTTTAGATATTGCAAGATCAAAATATGGAGTAGGAAACACTCCACAGTTCGGAAGCTTTGATAAAGTGAGAAATTCTGATGCTGCATTTTTACGTTTAGACTGGCAGATCAATGAGAAGCATTTGCTGACGTTAAGAAACAATTTTACATATGATCTTAATAAAAACGGACTGGGCGATAATACCAATATCAACTTTTTTGAATCTTATGGAAATGATAAAAACCTTGACAATAGCTTGCTATTGACTTTAAGATCCAATTTAAAACCTAATTTAACTAATGAACTGAAAGCTCAGTACCTGTATACTTTCCAGAATAGCTATCAGAATGATGAATTAGGAAGACCTGTACCAAGAGCGATTGTTGAAGGGGTAGCATCAACTGCCGGGTCTACGAATATCCAGATCGGAGGACATCGTTTCGCTCAGGAAAGCTTTAGAAATAATGTATTCCAGATTGTAGATAATCTATATTACAATACAGACAAAGTAAAATATACTTTCGGTGCAGATTTGATGTATACGACTTCAAAATCTGTTTACGGAAGCGAGGTAAACGGAAGATTTCACTTCAAAGAAGATCCGGATAAAAAAATAAGCAGTCTTGATAATTTTGAGAACCTTAAGCCTTACAGATTTTACAGAGAGGTACCTTTAATGGATGATCCATCAGTAAGATCCAATATCTGGAATATCGGTGTTTATGGACAATTCCAGACTAAGATTGCAAAAGGACTGGATTTGATGGCCGGTCTGAGATTAGATTATGGTGGGTATCCAAAAGCAGAATTCAATCAGAAACTGTATGATGAAATGGGAATCAGAACGGATAATAAGATCAAATCTTTCGTAATTCAGCCTAGATTCCAGTTTGAATGGAATATCAATGAGCAGAATAAAGATTTCTTAAAATTCGGAGCAGGAATATTTTCCTCAGATATCAACAATTATATGATTATCAATAATCTGGTATTTGATGGAAAACATCTTGCTACAGTAGATGTAGATCCCGCAACGGTTGGACTGACACCGGATTTTAACAGCTATAGAAATAACTATGGTACAGTTCCTACGCTGGCTAATGAGCAGGTCCCAACCATTAACTATACTGGTAAAGATGCTAAAATTCCGATTGTTTACAAAGCGAACATCTCATATACACACTTCTTTAATGATAGATTCAGAGCAGGATTGGCAGCATATATGGCTTTAGGAAGAAATAATTACTACTATTATGACAGGAATATGGTGGCTAACCCATTCTTCACATTGGATAATGAAGGAGGAAGAGGAGTATTCGTTCCTACTACAGCGATAGATGGATCAAAAATTGACTGGAAAAAAGGAAGAATCAATGATAATTTCGGAAGGGTATTGGAATTGGTAAGTGATGGTAAAGTAAACCAATTTTCGTTTGTAGTGGATACCAGCTACCGTTACTGGAAGGATGGTGAAATCACAGCAAGTTATACCTGGTCTGATATTAAGGATAATACTTCATACAACGGAAACGTAGCAAATTCTGCAACATTGTCCACCATGGTTCAGGGGGATCCGAGAGATTTGAGAATGACATATTCTGACAACCAGTTCCGTAATAAAGTCGTGATTTATGGTAATTCGCCTACGATTGCAGGCTTTACGTTAGGAATCAGATATTCAGGAATTGGAGGTACACGTTTCTCTATGACCGCAGGAGGAAATATAAATGGAGATTTTGTTGATAGTAATGACCTGGCTTATATCTTCCCTAATATTGCCCAGTCGATTCTGGATGATCCTAATGTAGGGAAAGCATTGAAAGATTATGTAGACGCGTACAACGGTAAAATTGCAGAGCGTAACGGAGGTAAGAATGGATTCTATGGTGTTTGGGATTTACGTTTAGCCAAGAAAATAAAATTTGATAAAATCGGTGCATTTGAACTTTCTGTAGATATCTTCAACGTAGCCAATCTTCTTAATAAAGAGTGGGGTGTAAATGAATCGTATGGAAATACTTCTATGTACAAGATTAAAAAGTTTGATCCTGTGACCAAGCAGTTTGACTATACCAAGAATGTGAGCGGTAGCGGTCTTGCTCCTCTATCCGGAAATCCGTATCAGATTCAGATTGGAGCAAAATACAGTTTTTAATCAATAATAATACTAGTAACCACAAAAGATAGATTTTTAAGAAACAGTATTCTAAAATACACTGTTAAGGTCTTTCTTTTGTGGTTTTATATTTCTCAATAAGTCCTGTAATACCTACCTTTATCAAAAGTTACAGAACTTTGTTTTAATTATCTAAATTATATTATGAAAAATTTTATCTTAGGGTTAGCAGTTTTAAGTACAGTTTTGATGAAAGCACAAACACAGATTATTGCCCATAGAGGATATTTCCAGGCACAGCCTCCTACAACGGAAAATTCAATTAAATCATTGGAAAACGCTCAGAAATTAAAAGTTTATGGTTCTGAGTTTGATGTAAGGATGACCAAGGATGGCGTTTTGGTAATCAATCATGATGAGCACCATGGTAAAATGGAAATCTCTGAAACCTCATTCAAAGAATTGGAAGCTCTGAAATTGTCGAATGGTGAAAAATTTCCTACTTTGAAAGATTATTTAAAGCAGGGAAAGAAGGATACATCTGTGAAATTAATCGTGGAGATCAAACCGGATAAAACGCCTGAAATCGAAAATGAGATTACCCAGAAGACGATCAAAATGATCAGGGATATGAAACTTGAATCTCAAAGTGAATTTATTTCCTTCAGTCTGAATATCTGTAAAGAAATCAAAAAACTGGCACCATCATTTAAAGTGCAGTATCTGAACGGAGAATTGTCACCGGAGCAGATCAAAAAAGAAGGTCTTGACGGAATGGATTACCACTACAGCGTTTTCCAGAAAAACCCGACATGGATTGCCGAAGCAAAAGCATTGGGACTTATTACCAATTCATGGACAGTAAATGAGGTTGCTGTATACGACGAATTGAAAAAGCAGGGAATCGGTTTTGTAACCACAAATATTCCTGAACAGCTTAAAAATAAATAATATAGACTGAGCTCAGGATCATCAGATATGTGATAATGTTCCAGTATGTTATTGCAAACACAGAACAGGATATTGCCCTGAATTTTACAAAACTGAGCCCTACAAGTAAACCTGTGTTGTAAACTTCACTGTTTATTATATTGTTGGGCTGGGGATTGGCTCTGTTTGGGGCATACTCTCGTATGTATAAAAAGAGCATACGAGATCAAGAGCAGAATTCTTCAGAAAATTAACGGAATTTTAGAAGCCCGGGAAAATCCAATTCATAGGATCCGGCAATTTAAAAAAGAATAAACAAAAGCTGTTTTCCGACTATTAAAGTTTTAAATCTTGGTTTTTTCCAAAAAGCTTAACTCCAAAGTAGATTAAGGGTATTTTACCACATCTGATAACTCAATAGGATTATTATTCCGTTTTATTACTTCTTGCTTGTTTTTTGTTAATTCGTTCCAATTGATATTCTTAACTTCATTACCCTTTTCGTCAACAAAATTCATTTTTATTTTCCCCATTTTAGCTTCTTTGTAGGGATCTAAATAATAATTAATGTAAATTTTGTTAAGTTGGTCCTTATTTATTTTAACGATATTTTCAGAATTGAAATCTATACCGTTATAAGGGTCATAAAAATCTTTAGTAAGTTTTTTCAGGGAAAAATCATAATTGTTTTTATCATCATGAACCCAGATAACCAGCCCTGGTAATCCTTTAAAAAACGAAGGACCTTCAGAAATAGGAATTTCTTGCGTAAACCATGCAGTCCATTGTCTGTTTTTATATTTTAATGTCGCACTTTGACATTCATACTCACCGATTTTCTTTTTACCGGAACTGATCTTCCATTCCAGGGAAGGTATTTCTTCTGTAATCTCGTATACATCAGTTAATACCCGGTAATATTTTTTTAAATAAGCCTTATTTCTGATTGTAGCATGATTGAAATCCAAAGAATAATATTGGCCTGCGGTTCCATTTTTGCGGATAGAATCACTTTTATACAATTTCTCGGGATAAAATCTTGAAGCATCAGAACTATAAATATCCAGTAGCATGTCATTTTCTTTATGTGATGATTGTAGTGAATCTGTTTTATATTTCAGATGATATGTTACTCTTATCTTTTGAGCTGAGAGCAATTGAGTGGCAAAAATTAAAAATACAATATTAGTTAAGGTTGTCAAGTTCATAATATTTAATAGCTTTCAATTTTAAAGGATTAGTACTCCAGTCTTCCCAGATCCCTTTATAAGGATCATATCCACACTTTAAGGGTTTGGAGAAGATATTTTCTGGATTTTCCCTGTACATTCGGCAATCTGTACAGAAATATCTGTACTCACAGTCTTTACAGACCTCGATCTGATCTTTGGTAATAAATCTTTCTTTTTCTTTACTTATTTCCTGAGTTAAAGAAGAAACTGAAGCTTTATCTATATTATTAATGATTCTTTGAGAGGACGGGCAGTTTTTCAAATCTCCGTTTCCAGAAATAAATAACTTCCCATAAAGACAGTTATTTACAGCTTTGCTTTTTGAGATATTATTTATATCATTCAGAAAATAATCTTCCTGAATAATACCACAGTATTTGGGATTTATAATATTTTTTTCATAGTAGATAACAGTGAATAAATTATCATCATCAACAACTGATCTATTTTCCGGAGCATTATAAAAATAAACCGTTTTTACCCTGGGATTTTTTTCTAATATTTCTATAACCGCAATGTTCTCTGACTGATCCGTATAGGGAAGCAGAATTTCAGCTGTTCTTATACTGGAGAACTCAATTAAGGATAAAATTTCATTCAGCCTAACCAAAGAAAACTCCAGAAATCTTATCTGGAGAAAACTTGTAGAAAGTTCTTCTATTATCTTGTATGCTCCGGCTGTATCAAAATCATCTTTAATTTTGTGTTCAATTATAACTTCAGTAATCTTGTTCGGCGTTCTCCACTTAAATTTCTTCCGAAATTTTTCTGAAGTAACATTTTCTGTTAATGTGCCAAATTTTTCTTCAATTAAAAATGTTATAACCTCTGAAAGATCCTCATCTACAGGGAAATAATAATCCTCAAAAAAAATGTCATAAAAATCTGTGATATCAAGAATTTTATTAAAATGAACATCAAATAGGAGAATATTCTTTGCTCCTTTCACGATAGAGCAGTCCTGATACAATTCAAAATACTGTCTCATTTTTCAAAAGATTTTAAATCTATAAATGGGGTACATACTTTATCATATACTTTCACTTTATAGTTTATAGAATTGTATTTATGAGAAATAACCCTGTACCTTTCCTTTTCCGAAGTGAATTTTTTAAGGGTTTCTGCAAATTGATCGTCCAATAGGGGATGGATGAGGTTTATGTATTTTTTATGCTGCATTCTTTTAATAATTTTTTTAAGGCAAGGGCAATTTCAATTTCTAAATAAGTATTGTTAAATACGGAGTGGTAAGTAAACTGACCCACAGGATTTATTTCTAAAAAATAGTGTTCATTCCGGGTGTTTACAATCAGATCTACGGAAGCGCAGTTTAACTGAAAGGTATCTAACAGATGACGGAGCTTTTCTTCCACATCTTTTGGAAGCTGGTAGATTTCAAAACGACAGTCGTCATTCGCAACAGAAATACGGTGATCTACCATCGTATTATCGTTGGTAATTATTTTCGTAGAAAAAAATACTCCCAGCAGATAAAATACCCGGATTTCGAACTGCCTTTCAATTTTTGATTGAATAAGTGCCGGTCTAAAATAATCAGGAATGGCATCCAGCTTATCATTTACCGCAGTAGTCTGCATCGTAATAAACCGGTTTTCCGACCTGAAATTGACACAGTTTTCAAATGGTTTCGTAATAAGTTCTTTCCCTGAGTTTACAAGTGTTTTGACTTTTTTCTTATTATTGACAATGAAAGTTTCAGGAACCGAAAGTCCGCAGGCTTTTGCTGTCTGCATTTGAATAAGTTTGTTTTCGGTCATAAAAAAGGGATTCGTCAACCATACCACATCTCTTTTTTTTAATTCAAAGAATAGGTATTCACGCAGGGCTCTGGCTTCAATTAAATTGTATTCTACGAGTGAAAAGTATAAGTTGTTTCTGATATCTTTTTTTTGGCTTTCCTGCAGAGCATAAGGAAATTTTCGAAACCAGACCACTTTAAACATATCAATAGAATACCCCCCAATAAATATTTCTCCGCTGTTGAAATTAATTTCTAAAACATCATAAATATTCTCATTGAGAACAAAAAAAGGTACTTTATATGTATTCAGCCAATTGGAAACCTGCTCGGTTGGGGTATCATCAGATTTTGATATAATTAAAACCATAGTAAAATTACTCTTTCAAGCATTTGAAATTTTTAAAATAAAATTGCATTGTTTCGTCAAATGTAGTTCTGGATATTTTAAATGATAGTGCAGAATTACCACACTGTATAGTTTTAGTAATGAATTGTTTTGATTCTTTCATCTGTTCCGGGAGTTTTTTATTCTCAACCAGCAGAGCGCAATCATATGTTTTATATGTGGAATTTTGAAGATAGAACAATTTGTCACCTTTGTATTTATGGGTAGGCTGATGCAAGACTTTATTAATAGAATCGAATTCTTTTTTATTTTCAGCCATTTCAAACCCTCCAAATATGAGCATGGTTACATCCAGAGAATCGTTTTTAAACCGGTAATAATCCCCTTCTCTTTCAAATGAATTATACTTAGATAATCGGTTGAATTTATTAGTGCCACAGCTGTATAAAAAAAGGATACAGATACCTATTATTAATTTATACATATCATTCAGAATTAGATTTGAAAAACAAAATAGAGTAAAAATATAACTACCTCAGATTAATCTGAGGTAGCCAATTAAAAAATGTATTTAAATTTCTTAGTAAGGACCATCATTTGTTTGGTCAATTGGAGCATCATCGTCTTCCTGTAAATGATGTACTGTAATTACAATCTCTTTAATTGATCTTGTAGGAGCTCCTTCTCCTCCGAATACTTTTTTACCAAACGTTTTAGTAAAATTCCCTAGTCCTTTTGCTTCAAGATTCTTGATTGATTTTTGCTTTTTCATAATTATTTTGTTTAAAGTTTTAAATGTATAGAATTTAAATTAAATAACTCTAATAATGTGTGATTAATTTATTATGTTAAATTGCTTTTGCAAAGGGGAATTCAGCCGAAAATAAAATCAGGTGCAGTTTTTTGTAACCAAAAAATAGGACATTATATTAATATATACTGTAACTTTATTCTGGCCGTTTTAAACATAAACAGTATGGAAACAAAGTTCAAAATAGGAGATAAAGTAAGCTGGAATTCAGAGGCGGGCAGAGTATCCGGAACCATTATTAAAGTTCATACCAAAGATTTTGATTACAAAGGATATACCCATCATGCCACAGAAGAGAGCCCGCAATATGAGATCAAAAGTGATAAATCAGATCATATTGCCGCCCATAAAGGTTCCGCACTTACAAAAATCTGATTGAAGAAATCCTTCTTTGGATTTCACTATTATCTCAAGGCAAGACAATGAAGATACACAAATAAACAGAACTTCAAAAGAGTGTTAAAAAATATTAATTTTTTAAGCAATTGTTAATCAGTAAAATAGCTGTTTTTGTTAAGGAATACTTAATGTTGTATTCAGTAAACATTTAATAAACGTTAAAATACTATTAAAACCATACTCATAATGTCGTTTTAATTTTGCGCAAACAAAAAGGATATGCGTAAAGAGGTACAAAAAGTGTTGGTTTTGTCGCTGTTAGGGTTATTCAGTGCCAGTCTGACAGCTCAGCAGAAAGCAAAAAAAGATACTGTTAAAGGACTTGATGAAGTAGTAGTGACTGCTTTGGGAATCAAAAGACATGACAAGTCTTTGGGATATTCTACCCAGACTGTTAAATCTGAAGAAATTTTAAGAACCCATAACAATAACTGGGCACAGGCTTTGGAAGGTAAAGTAGCCGGATTAAAGATTCAGACTGCCGGAGCTGGACCATTAGGTACAACCCGTATCACACTTCGCGGCGATATTTCAATGAATATGGGAAACAACGATGCTCTGATTGTTGTAGACGGGGTTCCTTTGAGTGGTAATAAAACCGGAACCGGAACATCCGCGTATGGAGCAGGTTCAGGTGGTGATTTACCTATCGATTACGGAGACAGTTTCAATAGTATCAACCCGGATGATATTGAATCCATCTCTATCCTGAAAGGTCCTAGTGCAGCGGCATTATATGGTTCCAGAGGTTCCAGGGGAGCCATCATGATCACTACAAAATCCGGGAAGAGTAAAAAAGGAAAAGTTCAGATAAGCTTTAACTCCTATACAAATTATGATACCGTTCTGAAATGGCCGGATTATCAGTATGAATATGGGCAGGGAACCCAACAGAAAGATAAAAACGGAAATTATTACTATTCTTACGGAAATTCCGTTGATGGGATCAATACCGGCTCTACCAGCAGTGCATTCGGACCAAAGTTTGCCGGCCAATACTATTTTCAGTATGATCCGGATATAGAAACACAAGGTAAGGAAAGACAGCTTTGGAAACCTTATACCAATAATATCAAGGATTTCTGGCAGGTAGGTTCCAATTATTCCAACAGCTTGGCTGTAGAGCATTCCAACGAAACCACAGCTTTCAGAACCTCACTTACCTATCTTAAAAATGAATGGATGATGCCCAATACAGGCTTCGACAGGTTCAGTGCGGCATTATCTTTAGATCATAAGCTTAGCAGCAGGCTGAAAATAGGAACTAAGATTAACTTCAGCCAGACAAAAAGTGACAATCTCCCGGCAACAGGGTACAACAACCAGTCTATCTCTTACTTCATGATCTTCCAGAATCCGAACGTAGATCTTGCATGGTACAGACCTATCTGGAAAAAAGGTCAGGAACAGATTGAACAGGTTCATCCTTTTAGTTCCTATATCGATAACCCTTATCTGATTGCTTATGAAAACCTTAACGGAACCAATAAGAAAACAATTACAGGAAATATTAATATCAGTTACCAGCTGGCCAAGAACCTTGATGTGGTTTATAAAACCGGTTTGGAATGGAACAATGAACTGCGTACCCAAAGAAGACCCTGGAGTTCCGCCAATTACCTGAAAGGCTTCTATAGAGAGCAATATATAAGATACATGGACCTGAATAACGATGTCTTGTTCACCTATAAAAATAAATTCGGAAACATTGGAATGACTGCTTCTGCAGGAGGAAACATCAGATATCATGAATATACCATGAACGATTACAGAGCCAACGGACTGAATAAAGTAGGACTTTATCAGCTTTCTAACGGTATACAGGTAGAATATAAACTGCCAAGACCTAATGACAAGCAGGTAAACAGTGTATATGCATTGGCTAACTTTAACTATAAGGATCTAATATTTCTGGATGTGACAGCAAGAAATGACTGGAGCAGTACTTTGCCCAGTCAAAACAGGTCTTATTTCTACCCATCCGTATCATCATCTTTTGTATTATCAGATATCTTCAAAATAAAATCAGATAATCTGAACTTCTGGAAGCTGAGGTTGTCATGGTCCAAAGTAGGAAATGATACCTACACTTATATGCTTGATAAGTACTATGAAAACAGTTCATTTGTAGGATCAGTAGAATCTCCTTTATTATTCCAGAATCCAAATCTTAAACCGGAAATGATCACCAATATTGAAGCCGGGATGGATTTTACAGTCCTGAAAAACAGATTGACATTCAATTTTACGGCATACCAGAACAATTCAAAAGATCAGTCTATTATTATTCCGATGCTGTATGAAACTGGATATAATAAAAGGATCATCAACTCCGGTGAGCTGAGAAACAGAGGACTTGAAATGACATTGAATGCCTATCCGGTCAAGAATAAAAATTTCTCATGGAACGTGAGTGCTAACTGGTCTATGAACAGAAATGAAATTCTTTCCCTTCCCGAAGAATTCCAGGGGAAACCTTATACCATGGCAAGCGTAGGAAGTGTAGTGTTTTATAATGCTGTAGTGGGAGGTTCGCTTGGAGATATGTATGGAGCAGGATTAGTGTACTCACCAGATGGGCAGGTCATCTATGATAAAGACGGGCTGACCATGAAATCAACTGACATCAATAAAATTGGAAATGCATATCCAAAATGGAGAGCAGGTCTTCAGAATGAATTCAGATATAAGAACATTACTCTAAGTTTCTCTTTTGACGGGCAATATAAAGGAATGGCCTACTCACATTCTCATCATAAAATGTCTGAGCAGGGAAAACTCACCCATACTCTCGCAGGAAGAGACAATCCAGGTGGCTTGATCGTAGGACAGGGAGTGGTTCAGAATCCTGATGGTACTTTTTCACCTAATACAAAGGGAATTTCTGTTTCCAGTTATTATGGAGATTATTACAGAAGAGCGAATGTGGAAACCAATTCATTTGATACCTCATTCATTAAGCTGAGAGATGCCAGAATCTCTTACTCTTTTCCGAAATCAATCATTGAACCTTTAAAAGTTACAGATATTACGCTAGCATTATACGGGAGAAACCTTTGGATGTGGACCAAGTTCCCACTATTCGATCCGGAAGCAGCTACATTGGATGATTCTACCATCGTGCCTGGAGTTGAAATGGGACAGTTACCTCAGGCAAGAACTGTAGGGATTCAGTTAAATGTTAAATTTTAAAATTAAAAAAATGAAAAAGTTAATCTATATATCTTCATTTCTTGCTCTCATAAGCAGTACCGTTTCATGTGACAGAAGTCTTGATGAGATCAATAAAGATGCAAGCAGAATTAATGAACCTGTGACCAGTGCTTTGTTGGTTCCTATCCAGTACAATATGGCTGCAGTGGGATACAACAGAGCCAATGACTTTACCTTTGATATTATGCAGGTTTCTCTGGATTTTCCAAACGAAGGAAACTCATTGAGTCGTTATTACGTGACAGAAAATACAGGAAATGGTTTCTGGAATAATTCTTACAGATGGCTGAAACAGGTTGATGATCTTAAAAAAGCAGCAACTGCTGAAGGCGATAAAAACTATATGGCAATCTCAATGGTATTAAATGCATGGATCTATTCCAACCTTACCGATACCTACGGCGATGTTCCTTTTTCTGAAGCTTCACGACTGGATGATGCCATCTCAAAACCAAAATTTGATAAACAGAAAGATATTTACATCCAGTTATTGAATGACTTAAAAGCTGCAAACTCTCTCTTCACTAGCAAAACCCTTACCGGAGGAGATTTATTTTTCAAAGCAGATACAGATGTCAACGGAATTGTCAGTTGGAAAAAATTCTGTAATTCACTTTCTCTCAGACTTCTGATAAGAATACTGAACAAAGATGGAGAAATAAACGTTAAAGAAAGGATACAGGAAATTATAAATAATCCTACTGTCTATCCTGTTTTTCAAAGCAATGCTGATGGAGTAAAGGTAGATATTACAGGAATTAATCCTTTGATGCCACCTATTGCAAGATATCAGGATTTTACAACGGGAAGAGCTGTTTCAGAATTCTTTTTAGATGCCCTGAAGGCTAACAATGATCCCCGTGGTCCTATGTTTTTTACTCAGGCAAAAGACTTAAAAGGGAATAATATCGGATACTTTGGAGCCCCTTCAGGATATGCTTTCGGAACAGTGTTTAATGTTCAGCCGTCCAATTTTAACCAGAACCTTGCAAAAGCCCCTCTGAAAATCTTTGTATATCCGTATGCAGAACTTCAGTTTACCCTTGCAGAGCTTGCTTTTAAAGGGATTATCCAGGGGAATGCAAAGACCTATTATGAAAATGGTGTAAAAGCTTCTGTTGAACAGTGGGGAGCTGTAGTTCCTGCAAACTATTTCGATAATCCGGTGGTCGCATATGGAACAGGGGGAATGGAAAAAATAATGCTTCAGAAATACATAGCACTCTTTTTTGTAGACCAGCAGCAATGGTTTGAAAAAAGAAGAACAGGTTTTCCGACACTTCCTGATAACGGTGGGCTTTTGAATGAAGGAAAGCTTCCTCAAAGATTGATGTATCCGCCAAACTCAAGAGTTTTAAATTCAGAAAATTATCAGGCCGCAGTGCAGCAGATGGGTGGTGATAATATCAATGTAAAAGTATGGTGGAGTAAATAATTTAAATAAAGAAAAAATGAATATCAATAAAAAACTTTTAATGCCATGTATGCTGGTTTCAGCAATGGTATTTTCTCAGTCTTCTGTTTCAGGATATGTATTTGAAGACCTTAATAAAAACCAGAAGAAAGAAAACCGCGAAAAAGGAGTAGAAGGAGTAGCCGTTTCCAATGGGGTACAGGTAGTATTAACCGATAAAAACGGACGCTACAGTCTTCCGATCCAGGATGACCATACTATTTTTGTGATCAAACCGTCAGGATATCAAACTGCTTTAAATAGCAATAACCTTCCTCAGTTTTACTACCACCATAAAATGAAAGGATCTCCGGAAGATTTTAAATATAAAGGAGTTGCCCCAACCGGAGAACTTCCCAAAGAATTAAATTTCCCACTTTATAAACAGAATGAAAACAAAAATTTTGATATTCTGGTTTTTGGTGATCCTCAGCCTTATACAGAAAAAGAATTGGATTACTTTAAAAGAGGAATTGTAAACGAAGTGAAAAATACCAAAAAAAATGCAGTTTTAGGAATCAGTTTGGGTGATTTGGTAGGCGATAACCTAAGCCTTCAGAAACCTTATGCTGATGTGATGAAGGAAGTGGGATTACCCTGGTATAATGTAATGGGAAATCATGACATGAACTATGATGCCAAAGAAGATAAACTTTCAGACGAAACCTTTGAATCCAATTTCGGACCTGCAAACTATTCTTTCAATTTCGGAAATGTACACTTCATTATCCTGGATGATATTCTGTATCCGGATCCAAGAGACGGAAAAGGATATTGGGGTGGATTTCGTGAAGATCAGCTTCAATTTATTGAAAATGACCTGAAACTGGTTGACAAAAACAAACTTATTGTAGTTTCTTTTCATATTCCTTTGGAGCATCACAATGAGGACAGTTTCAGAAATGCAGACCGTCAGAAATTATTTGATTTCCTGAGCCCTTTCCAGAATGTATTGCTTTTATCAGCACATACTCACATCCAGCAGCAGATTTTCTATGGTAAAAAAGCAGGCTGGAACGGAACAAAAGAACTGCATGAGTATAACGTAGGAACTACTTGTGGAGACTGGTATTCCGGAACGGCAGATGATGCCGGACTTCCGACCTCTACCATGAGAGACGGAACTGCAAAAGGATATTCATTTATCAGCTTTACTGATAATCAATACAAAGTAAAATATAAGACCGCCGGAAAACCGGATGATTATCAGATCAAATTATATGTGCCGAAAGTAATTCCATTTCCATCAAAAACCTCTGCAAAAGTGTTAGCCAACTTCTTTATGGGAAGCAAAAAAGACAAAGTAGAGTATAGGATAGACAACAGCAAATGGGAAGAAATGGAGTATGATGAAACCATAGACCCAAACTTTGCTCTTTCCGTTTTCAAATGGGATACTGCCGAGAAAATTTTGCCAGGAAGAAGACCTTCCAACCCTGAAATGTCAAAACATATCTGGGAAGCAGATTTTCCTAAAAAACTATCCTTAGGAAAACATAAAGTTGAGGTTAGAGCTGTAGATATGTATGGAAATGAGTTCTCCGCTTCAGAAGAATTTGAAGTTCAGAACGCCATCCAGATTCCTTAAGCTTTTCATTTTTTACTATACTTTTTTAGATTTTGAGGCCGGTTCTTTATGAGCCGGTTTTATTTTTTGCTGAAATTGAAGAGTTTAAACCACAAAAGTCACAAAAGATTATTTTGCTGTTTTAGAATAATAAAGATTTATCTAAGTTTGGGTAAAAGTTCAAATAAGATAAAATCTATGATTTTATAAAACTTAAGTATTCTTATCAACAGCATGCACAATAACTTCTATGTGCTTAAGTGGTTAAATCTTTTGTGCCTTTGGTGATTATTTAAAAACCATTAAAAAACTATTAAATATCCTTTCTTTCCATTCCATAAAAATGTTCTTTTGTAACTTTGTGTCATAAAAGTATTACTACTATGAATATAAACGGAAAAAATGCCATCGTAACAGGTGGTGGAAGAGGATTAGGGAAAGCTGTAGCATTAGCTTTGGCAAATGAAGGAGTGAACGTTGCCATTACAGGAAGAAATGAAGAAAATCTTAAAAATACAGTTGATGAAATCCAGAAACTAGGAGTAAATTCTGCATATGCAATATTCTCTATTGACGATGAAGCGGCAGTAAAAACAGGAATTGAAGCTTTGGCTGAAAAACTGGACGGAGTAGATATCCTTGTAAACAATGCAGGAATCGGAGACTTCGGAACGATTGAAGATATGCCATCTGAAACTTGGGAGCAGGTGATTAAAACCAATTTATTTGGAGTGTACTATGCAGCTAAAGCCGTTCATCCATTTATGAAAGCTAAAGGAGAAGGAGATATTGTAAACGTTGCTTCTACTGCAGGATTAAAAGGTGGTCCGAACATGTCAGCATATGCCGCTTCAAAAGCAGCAGTAGTTTCTTTATCTCAGTCGATGATGGCAGAATGGAGAAAACAAAATATTCGTGTGATTACTCTTACACCAAGCACTATTGCTTCTGATATGAGTATCCAGGGTGGACTTACAGACGGAAATCCGGACAAAGTATTACAGCCTGAAGATTTCGCAGAATGGGTAAGAGATATCCTGAAAATGAACAGAAGAGCGTTAATCGCTAATGGTTCTATTTTCTCTACAAATCCATAAGAAGTTTAAAGTTCAGGATTTAAAGTTTGAAATTGTCATAGAAGAACTAGATCCAATTAATTTTAAATTTTACACAAAGAAATTCAATAGAAGCGGGCTTTAGCCCGCTTTCTTCATAATATCAAATTCCAACGGCTTTAGCCAAAACTTAAAATACAATATGTTCATTGTGATCTGCATGATCCGTACAATCTGTGAGAGATAAAAATTCAATAGAAGAAAGCTTTATGGCAGAGAATAAAACCCAAAATCTGTCAGCTTTATTTAAAACTTACCCTTTCCATTTTTTTAACCGTAATAACATTAGTATTTTTGCAGCAAATTATTCACATGCAAAATTATTTAGAATTCAACTTCAGGATTTCTCCACTGCAGCCCTGGAATGAGATATTAATGGCAGAGCTTATTGAAATAGGTTTTGACAGCTTTACAGAAGAAATTCACGGAATCTTAGGATATATCCAGACTGATTTGTTTAATGAAGATCAGCTTAAAGCACTTCCGATCTTTGACAATGAAAATGTAAAAATCGAATATTCTTTTGAAGAAATGCCGAACATCAACTGGAATGAAGAGTGGGAAAAGAACTTTTCACCCATCAACATTGATGATAAAGTATTGATCAGAGCAGAATTCCATGAATCTGTACCGGGAATGCATGAAATTATCATTCAGCCTAAGATGTCATTCGGAACAGGCCATCACCCTACCACACACCTGATGATTCAGCAGATGATGGATATAGATTTTAAGGGTAAGAAAGTCCTGGATATGGGATGTGGAACGTCTGTATTAGCAATCTATGCCAAGCAACAAGGAGCAGGAGATACCAAAGCAATTGATATCGATGAATGGTCTGTAGAAAACTCAAAAGAAAATGCAGCAAGAAATAGTGTTGAACTAGACATTGAGCAGGGAACAGCAGATAACTTAGGAAATGAAAATTTCGATATCATTTTAGCCAATATCAACAGAAATATTCTGATCTCAGATATTCCAACATATGTTTCTGTCCTGAATGAAGGTGGAAAATTATTGCTTTCAGGACTTTGCTTCTTTGATGTAGATGATATTCTGGAAGTATGCAGAGAAAGTGGTCTTACCCTGAAGAAGCAGTTGCAGAGAGAAGAATGGGTTAGCCTACTGCTTGAAAAATAATTAAAAAAACGAAATACAAATATGAAAACCTTATTGACAGCTTTATTTTTACTGCTGCTGCAGTTTTTTACAGCACAGGAAAATGAAGTATATGCGGATGGTGTTTTTAACTTTACAGAAAATAAAAGCCAGAAGGTCTTTACAGACTGGACCAGAGTAAGGAAAGAGCCTGGAACTACTGCTCAGATAATAGATTCGCTGCAGACTAATCAACAGGTAATGATCCTTAAAAAAGAAGAGGCTGTTCCGGTTTTACAGTTGGGAGAAAGAAGAGCTAATTGGTATAAAGTTTCATATCAGAAAGGAGATACCACTTCCGAGGGGTATGTTTGGGGAGGCAATCTTTGCGTGGGTTATCGTAATAAAAATGGATATGACTTTCTTTTCGGGTTGTCTAAAACAATAGATAAGAAAACCAGGCCATTTAACGAAATTGATAAGCAGAATATAGCAGGAATCAAAATGATGGAAGGAAATACTCTGATTGATGAAGTATATTTTGATACCGGAAAAGGAGAGGAACTGAGTACGGCGTCCTTTAGTATTGAAAGCAATCACAAGCTGCAGGAGGTAGAGTTTACTTTAAAAGCAATGGTTTCTGGTGAAGCATGTGGAATAGCAACTTATGATCAATATGTTCTTTTAAAAGATAAAAAATTAATAGCGCTTCCACAGTTGATGAATGTAGGGGATGCAGGGGCCTATTATCATAGTGAAGAATATGTTTTCCCTAATGATAAAGGAGGAATTCCTAATGCATTTATCCTTAAAGCAGAAGATATGGAGGTAGATGAAAAGGATAGAGAGCATAAAAAACGATCTTCCAAAACTTATCTTTGGAACGGAAGTTCTTACAGGCTTAAATAATCTTTTGTTTAAAATAAATGAAACCGTTGTATTGTACAGCGGTTTTTTTTTGTTTAAAAACAGAACTTTCCCATTTGAAAAAAATCAAATACATTTAACCATAGAAAAAACTGAGCAATGAATTTACTTGATGATATCCTACCCATTCTGTTCTCTGTAATTGTAGGAGGTATAATCGGTATTGAAAGAGAATATCAATTGAAGTCAGCAGGGCTTCGGACCATGATATTAGTAACTCTCGGGTCCTGTATTTTTACTATGCTTTCTCAGAACTTAGGAGGATCAGGCAGTCCGGACCGTATTGCAGCTAATATTATCACCGGAATAGGTTTTGTAGGAGCTGGTGTGATCTTTAAAGAAGATAACCGCGTTTCCGGTCTTACCACGGCTGTTACGATATGGATCTGTGCTGCTCTGGGAATGACCATTGGAGCAGGATATTACCAGGAGGCTACCATTGGTTCTCTGGTTGTATTTTTATTACTTATCATGTTTAAATATGTTCAGGATGTTATTGATAGGATTAGCACCCGGTATATTTATCAGATTACGCTTACCTACGAAGACGGAATCATGGAGAAATATGAAAATATTTTTAAGGAAAACGGTTTAAAATCAATCAGAGGAAAGCAGGTAAGGAGTGGAGAAAAGTACACAGCGATATGGAGGGTACAGGGAGCAAAAAGAAATCATGAAGTCTGTACAAAGGCCTTGCTGAATGATCCTGGGATAGATGAATTTAAGTTTTAAAGATAAAGAGTCTTTACGCCCATGTAAAGACTTTGTTTTGCTATAGTGGTAAAAAACAAAATAGGGCTGGAAACTACCAGCCCTACCCAAACATGATTAAGTGTATAGTTGAGCCATAAATGGCTACAAGGAATATTTGCACAAAAAAGATTTTTATTGATGCTTAATCAATGTTTCTTTAAATAATAATTGAAACTAACTTTATAACGGCTTCCTGGTAAAAGCTTACCTATGTAAAAATAGTAGGAATTGTGATCTGTCAGTAGAAAAGTTAAACTGATCCTGCGAAATCAGCCAGTGAAACGGAATTTTCATGTTGTGAAGCGTAACCTTAATTCTTAGAGAAGGATCAGCTAAAGAGGAAGATCAATATTGCATAATTGCCAGAGAAGAATAATGGAAATGCTTAAGCTCATAAAAAGAGTAATCCACCAGAGCGGGTTACGTCTGTGTAGAATAACGGCTATTATAGACGAAACAAAGGATATCAGAAAGCAGAGTATTCCCACCAGAAAATCAATACTTTTAAAAATTCCAAAATAGGATATAATAAATATCCCCAAGCTGAGGATAGAAGTAATGCCAAATACAAAAGCAGTCTTATGTGGATTTAATTTGCTCATTTCAATAAAATGGGGTTGCCTTAATCTTCAGATACGTGGATTTTGTTGTAAATATAGATGTATTTAATGTAAGATACTTTCTGTAAATAAAAATCCTCACAATATAAAAAATGTGAGGATTTTTAAAATCGGATACTATAAATATTTTATCAGTCTATTTATATTCATTATTAAGGATTAGCCTTTACAGCATTATACATCATTGAATCCTTTTTCTGATTGGTATTGTCGTATTTGTAATTATAAAATGAAGACTCCCAGTCTCCATATCCCACGTTAGGAATAATAATAAATTTTTTTCCAAAATCATTGGCTGAATTTTTTACAGCAGCAGATCGCTCCGTTTCAGACTTTTTATCAAATAGACTGGAGAAATCGGCAAGATTATCACCCAGTAGCAAAACAATATTATAATTTTTAGCAATATCCAACCGTCTGTTTTCCTTACTGCTTTCCTTAGACCGGAGAATAAGATTGTTGTCACTTTGAACAGGAAAATTGTATTTCTTAAGGTTTTTTAATGTTCCGGCACGTTCCTGCTCTATACGATTGGTAACATAAAACACCTGTACACCTTTACCGGCAGCATACTGATAGAATTCCTGAGAACCCGTAAGGGGTGTTGCTATCCCTTTGGCAGTCCATTCTTCCCATGTTTTCTGATCATAATCTTTTCCCATTTTTGCACGCTCAACGGCATAATAGGAATTATCTAAAAACGTCTCATCAATATCCGAAACAATAGCTAAAGGTTTCCCTGATTTTTGTGCTAAAGCTTCATCCAAACGGAGTTTTGCAATATTGTATGCCTGCAGGCAAAGTGCTTCATATTCTGCAGACCGTTGCTGATAAAACGCAGCATATATTTTTCCGTCACGCCCAAGATTCTGATAAGAAACATTCTGAACAGAAGCCTGTGAAACCGGAGCTGCTGTTTTACACGATAGAGTCAAAGCAAAAATACTGCTTGCGATAATGAACTTGAAATTTTTCATTGAATTTGAATAGAGAATACAAAATTAAAACAATTTGATTGGTATCACAACTATTTTCCATGTGGATTGGTATTTTGTAAAAGGTCTTGGTTTGGAAAATATCTGAATAAGTAATGGAAGTTTTCAGGTATTTCTCACATAGAATAATTAGATTAAAAACAAAAAACCTCACCATAAAAATGATGAGGTTTTGTGAGCGCGAAAGGATTCGAACCTTTGACCGTCTGCTTAGAAGGCAGATGCTCTATCCAGCTGAGCTACGCACCCTTAAAATCTTGAAAAA
>NZ_JANUEH010000018.1:0-58789 GCF_024810195.1 Chryseobacterium sp. BIGb0232 | reverse complement strand
TATTACAGAAATGGAATTTAATAAATTTTATAATGAAAGTTATAACTTAATGAATCAGATTATAGCTTTTAGAAATCAGATAAAAGATTAATGGCTGGAAGATGGGAGTTGGAAGCTGGAGGGAATTCCAGTTTACCAAACGATTCTTTCACTTTTTAATCAAATAAAAAAGAATAATTAAAATAAAAGGCAGAAGTCTGAATTAGGGGATGTGATATCTTCCATCTTCCATCTCCCAGCTTCCTACTTCCAGCCTTATAAATAAGATAAATAATAAATCAAAAGCTGAAAGGTTGAACCGGGACAAAAACAACCTCCCTCTTCCAGCCTTCAGCTTCCAAACTAAACTAAATATGAACACATTAGAAAAAGCGAAACTTTGGTTAAGTGAGACCTTCGATGAAGAAACGAGAAAGGCAGTACAGGCATTAATCGACAGCAATTCCCCGGACCTGGAAGATTCTTTCTACAGAGAACTGGAATTCGGAACAGGAGGAATGCGTGGAATAATGGGAGTAGGAACCAACCGCTTAAATAAATATACATTAGGACAGGCAACTCAGGGATTGGCTAACTATATGCTGGAGCAGTTCAAAGGAGAGGAAATTAAAGTAGCTATTGCTTATGATGTTCGTCACAATTCAAAAGAATTCGGAAAACTGGTAGCAGATGTTTTGACGGCAAACGGAATTAAAGTATTGCTTTTCAAAGATCACAGACCAACTCCTGAATTGTCTTTCACAGTTCGTGATAAAAAATGTAACGGAGGAATTGTATTAACCGCTTCCCACAATCCACCTGAATATAATGGATACAAAGTATATTGGAATGACGGTGCACAGATCGTTCCACCAAACGATGAAGCCATTATCAAAGAAGTATATTCTGTAAAATTCGAAGAAATTAAATTCAACGGAAATGATGATCTGATCGAATGGATCGGAGAGGAGCAGGATGACGTTTACATTGATGCATGTATTGAAAATTCTACGTATCAGAACGAAGGAAAAGAAAACTTAAATATTGTTTTCACTTCCATTCACGGAACCACTTATACTACCATTCCAAAAGCGTTAGCAAAAGCTGGCTTCAAAAAAGTAGATCTGGTTAAAGAACAGATGATTCCAAGTGGAAACTTCCCAACCGTAGATTCTCCAAACCCAGAAGAGCCTGCAGCATTGGAAATGGCTATGGATCTAGCAAAGATTACCAATGCGGATATTGTGATCGGAACAGATCCGGATGGTGACAGATTAGGAATTGCGGTAAGAAACCTTGATGGTGAAATGCAGTTATTGAACGGTAACCAAACTAACACTATCCTTACATATTACATCCTGAACGAATGGAGAAAACAGGGAAGAATTACAGGAAAAGAATTCATCGGGTCCACCATTGTTACCTCAGATATTTTCTATGATATTGCACAGAAATTCGGTGTTGAGTGCAAAGTAGGTCTTACAGGATTCAAGTGGATCGGAAAAATGATCCGTGAAGCAGAAGGAACACAGAAATTTGTGTGTGGTGGAGAAGAAAGCTTCGGATTCATGACCGGAGATTTTGTTCGTGATAAAGACTCTTGTGGAAGTATCCTTCTGGCTTGCGAAATTGCAGCCTGGTGTAAAGCCAACGGGAAAACAATGTACCAATACATGATCGAAATCTATGAAGATTTGGGGATGTACTTTGAAGGATTAATCAATATTGTTAGAAAGGGAAGACAAGGTGCTGAAGAAATTCAGGATATGATGAAAAACTTCCGTGAAAACCCTCCAAAAGAATTGGCAGGTTCATTAGTGGAAGAAGTGAAAGACTTTAAAGAGCAGACAAGCCTTACCATTTCATCAGGAGAGAAAAAAGTAATGAACGACATTCCGCAGTCTAACGTATTGATTTATTATACACAAGACGGTACTAAAGTTTGTGTAAGACCTTCAGGAACAGAACCAAAAATTAAATTCTATGTTTCAGTAAAAGACTCTATCTCTTCTGAAGCAGATTTTAAAGATAAACTGAAATCATTGGAAGCTAAAATTCAGGCCGTTAAAACAGATTTAAAACTGGATTAATCTCTGAAAGCAGATATGATAAAAAAAATAATAACAGTTTGCATACTGTCTGCAGCTGTAGTTTCCTGTAAAAAGGAGACTGCAGTTCCGGACGGAAAACCTGCAAACGACTCAATCGCTAAAAACGAAACCAAAGAGGATCAGTACAAACCCATTGATACAGCCTGTTCTGCAAATAATAAAACGGAAGACTATATTAAAGCTTTGCAATGGTATCGTACTAAGATTGATAAAGAGATTGCAGGAAACAGTCCGGAGCAGAACAACAAAGTGTATGAAGATTATGTGAAAATCAGAGAGAAATACACCGAGTGTTTTAACGATTCTCAAACTGAAATCCTTGACAAATATATTGATTATCATACAGGACCGGATACTTATAATCTGCCGGATAATATAAAGAAAATGGCTGCTGAGCTGAATAAAGCAGGTCTTGAATTCCGCGAAATGGGAGAAGGTCTTACTGAAATTCACTCGCTGCCGGGATATTATGCATCTGTTTTCAAGAATAAAGTAACTCCTGATTACGATGCTTACATCTCACAGATGGCAAAAGATAATAAGGAAAACTATGCTGTAAACGGCGGACTTTTGATTACCTGGGAAGAATTAGGGGACCGATTGATCGAATGGGAAAATTTTATCAATAAATATCCCAAAAGCCCATTACTTAAGGCCGCAAAAGATAATTATTACAATTATTTGTTAGATTATCTTCTGGGAATGGACAGTGATCGGATTTATGACAGTGAGGAAGGAAAAATTTATGATGATAAAAGAGAAGCTTACAATAAACTCATCAAAAAATATCCGAATTCCAATACCGTAAAAAAAACTAAAGAACTAATAGCCGCTTATGATGCCCACACACCTGTGGATCAGATAGAAGACAAAATTAATCTGAGAAGATAATATTAGTAAATTTTAAATAAGAATAAAGTGAAAGTTTCAAAATTAGCAGCGAACCTGATCGGTTCTGAAATTGTAAAAATTGGTAACGAAGTAAATGATCTAAAAGCAAAAGGTGCAGAAATTGCCAATCTTACTATTGGTGACCTGAATTCTAATATCTATCCTATTCCGGCATTGCTGAAGGAAGAGGTTCAGAAAGCCTATCAGAATAACCTGACAAACTATCCACCTGCCAACGGACTTTTATCTTTAAGAAAAGAAGTTTCCAAAGACTTAAAAAACAGATGGAACCTGGATTATTCTCCAAATGATATTTTGATTACAGCAGGATCAAGACCTTTGATCTATGCAGTATATAAAACCATCGTAGATGAAGGAGATAAAATAGTATATCCTACACCATCATGGAACAATAATCACTACGCTTACCTTACTTCAGCGAATGCAGTAGAAGTAAAGACAAAGCCTGAAACCAATTTTCTTCCAACAGCAGATGATTTAAGACCTCATTTGGATGGAGCAGTTTTATTAGCACTTTGTTCACCATTGAACCCAACAGGAACAATGTTCACAAGAGAACAGCTTTCAGAAATCTGTGAGTTGGTAATTGCTGAAAACAAGAAGAGAGGAGCAGACGAAAAGCCGTTATACTTAATGTATGACCAGATCTATTCTAACCTTACTTTTGGTGCAGAACATGTAGATCCGGTTTCTCTTTTCCCTGAAATGAAAGAATATACCGTATATATTGATGGAATTTCAAAATGTCTGGCTGCTACAGGAGTACGTGTAGGATGGGGATTCGGTCCTGCGCATATCATTGATAAAATGAAAGCACTTCTTACGCACGTTGGAGCGTGGGCACCAAAACCGGAGCAGGAAGCAACAGCAAAATTCTATGAAAACCCTGAAAATGTAAACGTATTCGTAGAAGATTTTAAAGGAAAGCTTGAAGAAAGTTTAAAAGTTCTTCACAGCGGAGTTCAGGATCTGAAAGCAAAAGGTTTAGCAGTAGACAGTATTGAACCGATGGGAGCACTTTATCTTACCATCAAATTGGATTATATCGGAAAAACAAAACCGGATGGAGCTGTTATTGAGAACTCTTCAGACCTTGTATTTTACCTTATCAATGACGCAGGAGTGGCTTTAGTACCATTCTCAGCATTCGGGGAAGATAAATCTGAACCTTGGTTCCGTGCTTCTGTTGGAGGATTAGCTGTAGATGAGATCAAAGTAATGCTTCCAAAATTGGAAACAGCTTTGAATAATCTGAAATAATTTCAAACAAACATATACTTCGACTCCGTTCAGCAAGACATTGTTAAATATACAAATAGTATTAGCATTGTCACGCTGAGCGGAGTTGAAGCGTTTTTATAACCTAATAACTCATGAAACCTCCCAAAAAAGCCTTTATTGAAACAAAATATTTGTTTTATTCCAAACTGGCTATAATTCCAATAGTGATCATCAGTGTTTGGCTTTCCGGGAAAGGAGGTCATAGGTCCCTATTTCA
Source organism: Chryseobacterium sp. BIGb0232 (assembly GCF_024810195.1). Lineage (NCBI taxonomy): Bacteria > Pseudomonadati > Bacteroidota > Flavobacteriia > Flavobacteriales > Weeksellaceae > Chryseobacterium > Chryseobacterium sp. BIGb0232. The sequence goes on along the minus strand of NZ_JANUEH010000018.1, from coordinate 54,289 downwards.
AAACTCTATAGTATCAACCTCTATTCTTGCAGGTGTATTTTTCCTGTTCATTACTTTAGGATTGTATTATGGTCTGAAGCTAAAAGATAATGTAGGAAATATTTTAAACAGAGAAAGAATAAAAAAATATACTGATAAAGCACCGGAGATTGGCAGTTTTGACTTTGATCCTCCTGTAGTAGGAGACGGAATAGGAAGTGCTATACTTTCAGTGGTTGTGTGGATTATATTTTCCATTGTGCTTATATTTCTTTCTTATTTCTTAGGACTTTTCTTTTGGTCAGCTTTATTATTTCTGACCGCCATGCTATATTGGATTTTTTTCAGAGCATTGAGATTAGTTTTTAAAAACTCAGGCAAATGCAAAGGAGATATTATAAAAAGTCTTGGATTTGGGGCTTTCTATTCATTTTTATATGTTTCCTGGATTTATGGAATCATTTTCCTTGTCAATTATATAAATTAAGGTCCGGTTTTTATTCCATAAAAATTAAATAAACATTAAAAATTAAGCAAACGCTTTGTACAAAGTCAGCTAGGAATTATCTTTGAGCCCTTTATAAGCTAAGAATAAACAGGGTTGAAAACAACAATGATGAAAAAAATGAGATTTTTGCTATTGCCAATGTCTGTATTGGTTTATTCACAGGAGGTGGATACATTGCAGGTTAAAGAATTATCACAAGAGCTTGAATCTCCAAAAGTACAAACTTATACTTTAAAAGACGGTTCTGTGCGAACCTATCCAAAACCTAAACTGCTGGATTTTGTAACCAAACTTCCCCGAAACTTTATCGATACCAATAAAGATTTTGTAGCAAAAGATCATGCCTATTATTTAGGAGGCGCTGTTGTATCTACATTGATCCTTTTACCTTTTGACCAGAAATTAATTGATAATTCAAGAGAATTGGGAGAAAGATGGGGGATGGATAAAGATAACAATTATACAAAACTGGGGGGTGTTTTTAAAATTCCCAAAGACATTGGATCTACATTATATCTTATAGGAAATGGTTCTACATTAGTGTTTCTTGGAATCGGTTTTGGAGCCTACGGTTTGATTAAAAATGATTACAGAGCACAGGCAACCGCCAGTGGATTAATGGAAAGTTTAATCCTTTCCGGAGTTTTCACCCAAACCATTAAAAGAATTACCGGAAGAGAAAGCCCTTTTATCGCAGAAGAAAATGGAAATAAAGGTGGTGCATGGAATCCCTTTCCAAGTTTCTCAGCATTTGGTAAAAATACCTCAAACTATGATGCAATGCCATCGGGACACTTAACAACCTTTATGGCTGGGATTACGGTTATTGCAGACAACTATCCGGATGCACGATGGATAAAGCCTGTAGGATATACATTAGCTGGAGCCTTATGCTTTCAGATGATGCAGAGCAAAGTTCACTGGGCCTCAGATTATCCGTTAGCCTTATTAATGGGTTACTTTATTGGAAAAACAATATCAAAAAGCAGATATACAACTTCAGAAGGAACAATAGGAAAAACAAAATATAAATTTGACCTTATGGCCTCCCGCCAATGGGAATACAATATGGTAGGCGTAAAACTATCTTTTTAATATACTGACTCATTTAATAAAAATCTATACCCGATTCTCACATTTTCATAGAAGATGTGGGAATTTTGTTTTTTGAAGGATAAAAAAATCATAGAATTGAATAGAGAAATTGCACACAATCCCACATTTTATAGAGCAAAGTAGAATAGTTTTCACTATTTTTGGTCTGAATAAGCCCTGTCAATCGTCTTTTTGGAGATGAGGGCTTGAAATGACTTAATTAATATCGTACTGAATGAAAATAATCGCTGTCATCCCTGCGCGCTATGAAGCCAGCCGTTTTCCGGGAAAACTGATGCAGATACTGGGAGAAAAAACTGTTATTACCACGACCTATCAGAATGTAGTGGAAACAGGTTTGTTTGATGAGGTATTTGTAGCAACAGATTCTGAAATCATCTTGGAGGAAATTACTAAGAATGGAGGAAAAGCTGTAATGACAGGACAACACGAAACAGGAAGCGACCGTATTGCCGAAGCAGTACAGAACATAGATTGCGATATCGTGATTAATGTTCAGGGCGACGAGCCTTTCCTTAAGCTGGAACCTTTGAAACAGTTGATTGAAGTTTTTAAACAAGACGATCAACAGGAAATCTCTCTGGCTTCCCTAAAAATAAAGCTGTCAGAAAAAGAAGAAATAGAAAATCCGAATAATGTAAAAGTAATTACAGATAATAATGGTTTTGCCTTATATTTCAGCCGTTCTGCAATTCCTTTTCACAGAGAAGTTTCTTATGATGTAAGCTACTTTAAGCACATTGGAGTATATGCATTCAGAAAAGAAGCTTTATTACAGTTTTCAAAACTGGAAATGAAACCATTGGAAATATCCGAAAAGATTGAATGCATCCGCTACCTGGAATACGGAATGAAAATAAGAATGATAGAAACCAATTTCGTTGGAGTAGGCATTGATACGCCAGAAGACCTGGAAAAGGCGAGGAAGCTGATTTGATCTCAAAATTTGAAAATGAGATCATTTGAGAATGTAATAATACCATTTTACTTTCTCTGGCTTTTTGCTTTTTATCCCAATTCCCCTTATATTTGAATTGATAAATAAGTTATTTTGGTCAGGATCTTATTTTTAATCGCATTATTTTACGGTTCAGTTTTGAAATCTCAGGATCTGAATCATAAAAAATTCTATGCCCAGATTCATCATAGCTGTGTGGCAACTACCAATGGAGCCTATGATAGATATACTTTTCTGGTCCTGGAATTTAAAAATAATGTAATATATCCGGCGTATTTACAGATACCTTCCGGAGAGCAAAACAGCAAAGATCCTGTTACCTATAAATATGAAAATAAAATATTATATCTTACAAAAACGTTAGGTTTTAAAGAAGATCCGGGAATGATTTTTAAATATGTAAATGGAAATCTGGTTCCACAAAATAAAAAAAGCAAGCCAGGCTTGATTTTTAAACCTTCTTTAAAGAACTATTTTAATAAAATTAAATGAAAAAAATAATATACTTAATCCTTTTTACCGTTACAAGTTCATTGTATTATGGCCAGACAGCAAAGGAAATTATAGATAAAAATATTGAATTATCCGGAGGCCTAACCAATTGGAAGCTTTTAAACTCCGTATTGCTGCAAGGAAAAGTAGTATTGGGAATTAAGGATGAGTATCCTATAAAAATATACCAGCAGAGACCTAATCTTACCAAAACAATCATTGTAATTGGAGGAAAAGAAACTGCGATTGAAGGTTTTGACGGAAACAAAGGCTATGCAATGAACTATGCAGCCAATAAACTTCAGGTGTATCCGGAATATGTACCGGAAAATTTTGATAATGATTTTATTGACTGGGAAAATAAAGGCTTTGATGCCAAATACCTTGGAAAGGAAAAAGTAGGCGAGATCTATTGCCATAAAGTAGAGCTGACCAAGAATGTGAATAAGAATATGTATTATTTTGATACAACCACTTATATGCTTTTAAAGGAAATTAAAAAAGAAGAAACGGTAGTATATTCCGATTATAAAAAAGTAGGAAATCTTACGATGCCTTTCAGAATAGAATCTTCAAGTCCTAAAAAAGACGGTGATTATGTGATGCTTCTTAACAGAATAGATATCAATAAGGTCTTTCCGGCGAATATCTTTAAGTTTTAATTCATCAGCAGTTTCGGCTGCTTAAATTTATAAGAAATGAAAAATATTTTTTTAATGCTGCTTTCTTTCATGGCGTTTCTGCAAAGCTGCACCAATCAAAAAAGTGAAATTTCTCAAGCAAAAACCAAAGAACTTATGGGAAAAACAATATATGACTTTAAAGTAGAAAGTCTTGACGGTAAGGAAATCAACTTTGCTGATTTCAAAGGAAAAAAAATCCTGATCGTGAATACAGCTTCAGAGTGCGGATTTACTCCTCAGTATGCTGATCTTGAAAAACTATATGAAGAATATAAAGACAAATTGGTAATTGTAGGTTTCCCAGCCAATAACTTTGGTGGACAGGAACCAGGAAGCAATGCTGAAATCGGAACATTCTGCCAGAAAAACTATGGAGTAACATTCCCAATGGCCGCAAAAGTTTCTGTAAAAGGAGATGATACCGCACCTATCTTTAAATATTTAACAGAGCAGGAATTAAACGGAGTGAAAAATACAACTGTTCTTTGGAACTTCACCAAATTCCTGATTGATGAGAACGGAAAACTGATTGATACTTATGTAAGTACAACAAAGCCTACAAGTGATGCCATTACGAAGCATTTGAAATAAATAAAAAGTAAATTTATATACAGAAAGTGGATGTTATCATCCACTTTTTTTATTTTTGAATAAATAATAACTCATGAAAAAAATATTTTTTGCAGTTTGTATTGTAGCCGCTTTTTTATCAGGATTTGCCTTTAAAGCAGTTACGGAAAAAGAATCTGGTGATCTGAAAAGAGTAACAGGAATCGGTGGTATCTTTTTTAAATCTAAAGATCCAAAAAAAATAAGAGAATGGTATCAGCAACATTTGGGCCTTGAAGTTAATGAATACGGATCTGTTTTTGAATGGTATCAGGGTGCTGATAACTCTAAGAAAGGGTTTAGCCAATGGAGTCCTTTCAGTGAAAGAACAAAATATTTTCAACCTTCTGAAAAAGATTTTATGATTAATTACCGGGTACAGGATCTTGAAAAGTTGGTAGAACAGTTAAAAAAAGAAAATGTAACCATTCTGGATAAAATTGAGAGCTATGACTATGGAAAATTCGTCCATATAATGGATATTGAAGGCAATAAAATAGAGCTTTGGGAGCCTAATGATATTGAATATGAAAAGCTGGGACAAAATATGGGGAGTAAGACTACAAAATAAATTATATTTTTGTTCCGAATCTTTAAATAAAATACAAACTAAATCAAAGCATCTGTGCCAATCTGCGGGTAAATAAAAATTACCACAGATTGCACGGATTTACACAGATTTTTTAGCATACTATTTTATCATCTATCAATTACCTTATCTGCAAAACAAAAAATATTTCCAAGCTTGATACTGGAGTAGCCATTACTTTTTATCTTAGAAGAATTAATCATAGCTTTTGCTAAAATATCTGTAGGCAAAGGCTTTTGACTTTCCAATAACCCTAGTTTATTCGCAAATTTTATAATCCGGCTGCCCAAAACTTCTCCCGTTCTTTCAGAATCTTTTCGCTCAAGCATTCCGGGTTTAAAAATGGTGATCTTATTAAAATGTAATTGTTTTACAGCGTCTTCCAGTTCTCCTTTCATTTTAGAATAAAAAATCCTTGATTTCGGATCGGCGCCATAAGCAGAAACAAGTATATAATCTTCCACATCATTCTCTCTGGCAGCTTTCGCAAATTCATATTGGTAATCAAAATCTACTTTTTTCTGAGCTTCCTTGCTTCCTGCATTTTTCAGAGTAGTTCCCAGACATGAAAATGCAACATCTCCCTTCACCATCTCTTTCCATTCTTCAGGTTTTTCAAAATCCACAACATGAACTTTAAGTCTTTCATTCTCAATGTCAACAGGTTTTCGTACAAAAATATCGACTTCCTCAAAAGCCTTGTCGTTGAGTAACTGATTAACCAGATCTTTTCCTGTAGCGCCTGTAGCACCGATTACTAAAGCTTTCATAACAATAGGGATTTATGTAATGGTATTTTCTTTCTTAAATTTACTAAATTTGAATAAAAGATAAAAGATAAAAGATAAAAGATAAAAGATCTTATCATTAAATATCTTACTCATCAATCATCATTTATAAATTGTCATTAATCATATTACTCATTATTAATTACTCATAAAAAGCCATGGATGCCAACGAAATACTAGACTATTGTCTTTCCAAAAAAGCAGTTACAGAAAGTTTTCCATTTGACAACGAAACCCTTGTACTGAAGGTAGACACCAAGATGTTCCTGCTAATGGGTCTGGAAAGACAGCCATTATCCATCAATGTAAAGACAGATCCAGAGTGGAGTGCAGAGCTTCGGGAGCAATATTCCCAGATTGAAGGAGCTTACCATATGAATAAAACCCATTGGAACTCTGTTGCAGTAGATGGGTTAAAAAGAGATCTTATCTTAAAACTTATTGATCAGTCATATGATCTGGTTTTTAAATCGCTGACAAAGAAAAGTAGGGAGCTTATTAATAATTCGTAAAATTTTATTTTTGATCAGCATATCGTACCTGTAAGAATTAAATATCATCTTACATTTTTATTAATTCTATTGTATTCAATCATGTTGGTTTGTAAAAGCAATAGTTGATTTTTGCCATTCCTTAGCATTGCGGTTGCTGTTTTATCCTTTTGGCTAATATTAAATTCTATTGTAGCCTTGGTATTTTTTTGATGATTAAAAAAAGAATCAAACTGTTTAAAGGTTTTTTCTTCATTAAACTCAAAATCTACAGCGCATCGTTTACCATTTTTATCATACCATTTAATATATACATTTTTAGGAATACCACGTTCTTCATAGATGTTGTTTTGAAGGGTTTCATCAAAAAATACAAAACGCTCAGCATTGTAAAACCTAAAATCTGCATCAGAGATTTTTATTTCCGGAGATACTACAAAGGTTGGATACCAGTTGTAACGTGTTCGCAATTTGTCCCAATAACCATAAGGGATAGGTTTGTTTTTTGTATGCTGTTGTGTTTTAAAAGGTATAATAGTGGTATCTGTTAATACTTTTTTGTGCCATTCCTGATTAAATACATCTCCATATTTAAGTCCTTCTCCATCAATTACTGGTTTGGTGATATTTACTTTTTCTGCAGAGTAGCGGCCAATTTCTATTTGACGACGCCCGCTGCTGCCAGCCCATACCACTAATACTCCTCCCGGAGCAAAACCCATAATAACACTGTTATAGTTTTCCTGTGTTTTTCTTTTACCTATTTGCTCAGTATAAGGTGTATTGAAGAGCATTTGCAGTTTGTTATAATCAATAGGACTGTTCACCCGATAAAAACAATCTTCTGCAAATGAATACCAGGTAAGATCCAGTTCCTTGGGGAGTGACATTGTTTTCTTATCCGTATTGCCTCCGTCTTCACCCCATTTTGCACCGTAATTTACAGTATTCCCTTCATTAAAGGTAAATTCATATCTTTCATTATTGGAAAGTAAAAAAACACCTTTGTATAACTGCACGGGATAAGCATCTGGATTACTCATTGAACCACGCCATCCCTCTCCGGTTGCCTTTATATTACCTGTAGAAGCTACTGTTTCTTGTCTTTCATTATGTTGTACAATGTTATATACAATAGAGATAACAACAATATATATGATAATGACCGGAAGTAGCGTTTTGTATGATCTAATGGCCCAGGTTATTAGAATACTGCTGAAAACCGTCAAAAAAATACTCAGGATTAAAATGATGGGAAACATTTCTGAGATAAGATCACCCAAATCAGCATATAGCTTGTGTTCATATTCATCACCTAACGTACTCACAAATAATAAGACAGGCAAAAGCACACAGGAAGTAAGGTAAAATATAAAACCATAAGCCAGTTCAAAGATTATATTGGGCTGATCAAGTAGGTTTAACTTTCTGCGAATGCCATTAAAACAGAAATAGAATAGGGTAATTAAAATAAAATAGGGTGAGCAGAATAGTGCTGCATATACCAGATTTAAATCGGCATTCTGTGTACATAACATGCCCGCTAAACTCAATATGGTAACCAGAATAGCGGAGATAATAGATTTGAAAATCATTTTATTATAGAATATCTATTTTGTTTTAAAGTTAGTACATCCGTTAGTATTTGTTGGCTTTCTGCTAGTATTCCATTCAGTCAGATTATTTACAAAAGATGTGAGGTTTAGTTACAACCTGAAGTGATACTAAGTAAATATAAATAAAATAATAAACCAAAATAGTTTTTATTGATTTATTATTAATGTTTAATAGACTTTTAGTGTATTTTTCAATACTGTTTTAAACTTATTTTTAATTATTTGGCATAAAATATAAGCAATTACTCTTTGTGAAATTAAAATTTTAAAGATATAGGTACGAATTTTGTTGTCAAATAGCTGTGAAATATTAAATTGAAATTAATTAAAATAAGAATAAATGAAAAATCACTTTTTATTATTCATGGCAGCTGGTGCATTGATGCTATCAAGTTGTAATAAAGCAGAAAAGAAAACAGCTCCTGAAGCTTCAGTATCTGAAAAGGTTGCAGAAAATTCTTCTGATAATCTTAAGATAGAATTTACAGGTACAGAACAATTTACAATCAAAAATCCAAAACTTAAAGTAAGCTTATACGGAATAAGTGAAGGATTACAGGATACTCCTGCCACATTGATTGCAGAAAAGGAATTTGAAGGAAAAGCGATTCCTTTTACGATTGAATTACCAGTACCGGCAGATGCTCAAAGCAAAATCAATCCAAAACCTATGAAGGGTGCTAAATATTATATAGCGACTGAATGGGATTCTGATGGTAATGGAAAAGCGAATGAAAAAGGAGATATCTTCATTGATCACGATAAAGCATTTCCGAATGTAAAATTAAATAGTGACACCCAAAAAATCTATGTAAAGATTTTGAAATAAAAAACTAAAAAGGCTATTCATCACTGAATAGCCTTTTCTTTATATCTTAAAAATTAAATTCTTCTGTTAATCGCTTATCTTCGTCTAGTCGCTCAATAAGTTTTTCCAAACCTTCAAACTTGATTTCATCATGAAGAAAATCTCTAAATCTCACAGTGATCTTTTCATCATAAATATCATCGTCAAAATCAAGGATATACACTTCAACGGTTAACTTTTCTCCATTTACCGTAGGATTGGTTCCAATGCTCAGCATTCCTTTATATTGCTGACCTTTTATGTCTACTTCAACAATATAAGCTCCTTTTTTAGGTAAAAGTTTAATAGATTGCGTATCTATATTAGCCGTAGGATAACCTATAGTTCTTCCGATTTTCTTGCCATGAACTACAGTTCCGGAAACAGGGTAGAAGTATCCCAACATTTCATTGGCTTCTTTAATATTTCCCGTTAAAAGTGCATTACGAACCTTGGTAGAACTGATGTTATTTTCATGAATGTTAATGGCTTCCATCTGTTCCACTTCAAAATCCAGTTCTTTGGACAGCTTTTGAAGAAGCTCAAAATTTCCGCTTTTATTTTTTCCGAAAGAATGATCGTATCCTATAATAAGGTATTTCACATTAAGTTTATCAATCAGGATCTGGCGTACAAATTCTTCTCCGGTAAGGTTTCTGAATTCTTCGTCAAACTCCTTCAGAAACAAATTGTCAATGCTGTACTTTTCAATACGCTGTTGCTTTTCCTCTATTGTATTCAGGAGTTTTAAATCTTCATTGGGATTAAAAACAAACCTCGGATGTGGCCAGAACGTAAGGATGGCCGTTTCCAGATTGTTCTCTGTTCCTACTTTAATTAGTTCATCGATAATACTTTTATGTCCAAGATGCACCCCGTCAAACATACCTAAAGACAATGCTAGAGGCTTTTGAGAGGTATAATCTTTAAAATTCTTGAAAACTTTCAAAACGGGAAAAATTTGACTGCAAATATAGATATAATGTAACAATCTATCAATATAACAATGGACCAATATTTTTTTCTGGTAAATAGGTTTGTAAAACTAGTAAACAGTGCCTTTGGTAAATTTCTAAAAAGTATGATAAAAATCTTTTTTTTACCAATTGCGGGTTTATGAAGAATCACTATATTTGCACCAAGAAAAAATTTAGCAATGGCAAACCAAATTAAAGGTAAAATTTCTCAAATTATTGGTCCGGTAATCGACGTTGTCTTCAATGATGTGGAAGCAATTCCATCTATCTATGATGCGTTAGAAATTACAAAAGAAAACGGTGAAAAAGTAGTTTTAGAGGTAGAACAACATATTGGCGAAGATACAGTAAGATGTATTGCAATGGACGCTACTGATGGTCTTAAGAGAGGTCAAGATGTAATCGGATATGGAGATCCTATTACAATGCCAATCGGTGAGGCTGTAAACGGAAGACTATTCAACGTTGTTGGTGATGCTATCGACGGACTTCAAAATATATCTAAGGATGGTGGTCTTCCAATTCACAGACCAGCTCCAAAATTTGATCAATTATCAACTTCAGCAGAAGTTTTATTTACAGGTATTAAAGTAATCGACCTAGTTGAACCTTACGCAAAAGGGGGTAAAATTGGATTGTTCGGTGGTGCTGGTGTAGGTAAAACGGTATTGATTCAGGAGTTGATTAACAATATTGCAAAAGGACACGGAGGTCTTTCTGTATTCGCCGGAGTAGGTGAAAGAACGAGAGAAGGAAATGACCTTTTGAGAGAGATGCTTGAATCAGGAATTATCAAGTATGGTGATGATTTCATGCATTCTATGGAAAACGGAGGTTGGGATCTTTCAAAAGTAGACCTAGAGGCTATGAAAGAATCTAAAGCAGCATTCGTATTTGGACAGATGAACGAGCCGCCAGGTGCAAGAGCTAGAGTAGCACTTTCTGGTCTTACATTAGCTGAGTACTACAGAGATGGTGGTGAAAGCGGACAAGGTAGAGACGTACTTTTCTTCGTAGACAACATCTTCCGTTTTACACAGGCTGGTTCTGAGGTATCTGCACTTCTTGGTCGTATGCCATCAGCGGTAGGTTACCAACCAACTCTTGCTTCTGAGATGGGTGCGATGCAGGAAAGAATTACTTCAACTAAAAATGGTTCAATTACTTCAGTACAGGCGGTATACGTACCTGCGGATGACTTAACTGACCCGGCTCCTGCAACAACGTTTGCTCACTTGGATGCAACTACGGTACTTGACAGAAAGATTGCTTCATTAGGTATTTACCCAGCGGTAGATCCATTGGCTTCTACTTCAAGAATCCTTTCTCCAGAAGTAATTGGTCATGAACACTATAACTGTGCTCAAAGAGTAAAAGAAATCCTTCAGAGATACAAATCACTTCAGGATATCATCGCAATCCTTGGTATGGAAGAACTTTCTGAAGAAGATAAATCAGTTGTTTACCGTGCAAGAAAAGTTCAGAGATTCTTATCTCAGCCTTTCCACGTTGCAGAACAGTTTACAGGTATCCCAGGATCTTTAGTAGATATCAAAGATACTATCAAAGGATTTACTATGATTATGGATGGTGAATTAGATCACTTACCAGAAGCTGCTTTCAACTTGAAAGGAACGATCGAGGAAGCTATCGAAGCTGGACAAAAAATGTTAGCTGAAAACGCTTAATAATTAGACATAAAGATATCAGATACTAGACATGAGACTTTAAAGTGTCTGAAATCTGAAATCTGAAATCTTCAAATCTAAATTAAAATGAATATAAAAATTTTAACACCAGAATACGTAGTTTTTGAAGGAGAAGTAAACTCAGTATTATTGCCTGGAAAAAATGGTGAATTTCACATCATGAAAAACCACGCAGGAATTGTTTCTTCTTTAATTGGTGGGAAAGTAAAGCTTTTTACAAACTCTGTAGATGAAGCTTTCGCAAAAAACCTAACCAAAGAAAATGATAAAGACTCTATCTTTTCATATTCTATCAAAAGCGGTGTTGTGGAATTTAATCATAACAAAGGAATTATCCTTTGCGAATAATTAAATGAAAAGCTAAATATATTTTCAAAAAAGTGTAACTTTGGTTACACTTTTTTTATTTCATATCATGTAAAAGTCTGATTCTATGAAGAAAAGTATAATCATATTCTTTACAATTCTGGGAATTTTCCTCAATGCTCAGAATATTAAAACCAAAAGAGGAATTATCAATTTAGACGGAATCCCGGTGGCGAAAATATCCAATAAATCCAATGAGTATACCTTCATGGATTTAAAGGAAACACCATTGTATACAATAAAATTTATTGATAAAAGTATTGTTGACTCCGTCAGAGACAGCTATATACAGATTAATAGGGTATATAACAGGGATAAAACGATTGAAGTAGATTATTCATCACCTTCTGCATTTTCCGGAGAAGAAAAATCTGCGGTATATACTTCTGTGAAAGATTTTAAAATCATTGATAATAAAGGAATAAACGTAAAGACCCTGGATGAGCTGTTTTCAAATGTTCCTAAAAGGAAACTGGACAGTAAAACAAAAGATGCCTATACGATCAGAAAGAAGATTGATAAAATGAATCTTGAAGTCAATAAAGTAGGTGAGATCCTTAGCAATGGAGTTCCTGTCGGTTATTTTACGAATCTACCTGTAAGTTTTGGTTCAGATGATAAAATCATGGAGAAAAGCTTTCTGGATATTGAGATCTATGATGCAAAAAGTAAGCTCATAGGAAGATATATTACAACCACAAAGCAACTAAAAACAGCTGGTGGAAAGTCTTTTACCCTCTTCAAGGAAATGTCCGGAAGAGCATCAATCTTAAAATATCCAACCTATAAAGCACTTGCCGAACGTATGGCTATTATGGACCCGAATTTTATTAAAATTCAGGAAAAGGTAACTGTAGGACCAGTGACAAAAGATACACCTAATTAAATTGAATCTGCTTAAAAAATACATAAACAAAAACCTTGGAGCAACTTTCCGAGGTTTTCTTTTATAACCACTTAATTACATAGATTCTTCACTTATTTTATTCGTGCATTCGTGGCAAAAAATATACGCCACGAATGCACGAATTTTCTTTTTTGCTGTGTGTAAAATAGCGTATAATTATCTGATAAATCTGTGATATCTATATCTTTTCCAGATTCTTACGATATGACAAAGATGCGGATATTTAGATGGAGTTCAAAGTAAAAATAATTCAATAGCAACGGGCTTTAGCCAAAACATTACAACAAATCTCATATTGATTTATTTTTAGTATTTTAATCTAAAATAAATTCCAATGAAGAAGATATTATTTTTTGTTACCTTATTGCTGTTTTCAATGGCTCCAGCCCAGAAGAAATTTCAGATAATCTATCAGAATGAGGATTATTATACAGCTTATATTGCTGATAAAAATGGGAAAGTCATCAGGAAACTTGATGATTCATTTGGTTTGAATTATAGACCGGAAACTTTAGGTTATTTCTCTATTTTTTCAATAAAGGGAGAAGATGGTTGGACGGCCATTGACATCAACGGAAAGAAGTTATTTAAAGTTTTAAATACCGAAATAGGAACTATGAGTCCTGACGATATCATTCAAAAAAAAATAAGGATTGTTGATGAAAACAATAAAATTGGATTTGCAGATAAGAAAGGGAGAATAATTATTAAACCTCAATTTGAGGAAGTATCTTCCTTTTACCATGGAAAGGCTATTATTGGAGAAAAATGCAAAAAGAAATCTTTGAATGACCATCCACAAGAGCAAGGCTGTCAACATTATTTCATTGAATGTGAGAATAATGGATACATCAACACTAAAGGAGAAGTCATCGAATTGGGAAAATATACTTTTGAAGAAATAGCCAATAAGATCAAATGGAAATATGATTACTAAAAGACTCATTCAGAATTTAAAAATCTGCGCAATCTGTAAAATCTGCGAGAGAAAAATAAAAAAATCATTAATTAGAAAATCCCCGAGAAAAATCATTACAATTTTACAAACTCAAAATCACCCCATTTTCCTTCAATTGTTGCATAGGTTTTGAGAACCAGAACAATTCAAAATCTTCAAAATTTTCTTCAAACTGAGTCTTAAGTTGCTGAACTGTAGGTTTTTTCTGATTGTCTATAGAATGTTCTTCCAAAATATTCATCAGCCATTCTGCTTTGTCCTGTTCCATTTCAACCTTAACAATATTGGTTTTTAAGTGGAATGTAAGAAGTGTATATGTACCAGAATATTTCTTTTTATTTTTTATGCGATTCTCAGTGATTACATTTTTGGTTAAAAAGACAACTTTTGAATTTCCTTTAAATTTAAAATCTTCCTCTTCCAATAAACTGTCGTGAATATAATCGGGATGGATTGTTGTTCTTGGAATTTTAAAATCAAACCACTCTTGAAGAGGAAGTTCAAAATTAATTCCGTGCATATAATTGAATAAGGATTTTTTTAAACCCGAACTAAATTTACCATGATTGATTCCGGTCTTGTCCGTAAAATCAATATCATTATTAGCAAATAAAATTTCCTGTTTGATTGGAGTCACTCCAAACTCTTCAGGGTTTAATCCAACAGGTGAATGGGCAGTCATTGCAAACTGATGCCAGAATCCACTTTGAAGAATTCCCATTTCAAATAACTGGCGAATCATTTCCATAGAATCAATCGTTTCCTGAATGGTTTGTGTTGGGTAGCCATACATCAGATAAGCATGGATCATAACTCCGGCTTCTGTAAAATTTCTTGTCACTTTTGCAACCTGTTCCACAGAAATTCCTTTATCAATTAATTTTAGTAGACGGTCACTTGCCACCTCCAATCCACCAGAAACAGCAACACAACCTGAAAGCTTTAATAAATAGCATAAATCACGGGTGAAGCTTTTTTCAAAACGAATATTAGTCCACCAGGTAACTACAAGGTTTCTTCGTAAAATTTCAAGAGCAACCTCTCTCATCAAAGCCGGTGGTGCGGCTTCATCAACAAAATGGAATCCGGTTTCCCCTGTTGTTTTAATAAGTTCCTCCATTCTGTCAACCAGAATTTTAGCAGAAATAGGTTCGTAGATCTTAATATAATCTAAAGAGATATCACAGAAAGTACATTTTCCCCAATAGCATCCGTGAGCCATGGTTAATTTATTCCATCTTCCGTCACTCCACAAACTGTGCATGGGATTGGCAATTTCAATGACTGAAATATATTGATCAAGCCTTAGATCCGTATAGTCTGGAGTTCCAATATCTGCTTGTTTGTAGTCGTGTCTTTTGGTGTTATTCTTATAAACGACTTCCTGATTTTCAAGTAAAAATGTTCTTTTGTATTGGTGTTCTTCGTTTTGCTGAGGATGGCAGACATTTTCACATAGAAGTTCAAGAGGAAGTTCTCCATCATCTAATGTTATAAAATCAAAAAACTCAAATACCCTTTGATCTTTGATTTCTCTTAATTCAGTGTTGGGAAAGCCTCCTCCCATTGCAATTTTAATGTGTGGAAAATTTTTCTTTATAAACTGTGCACTTCTGAATGCAGAATATAAATTTCCTGGAAATGGAATAGAAAAGCACACCAATTTAGGTTGAACAGTTTCTATTTTTTCTCGAAGAATGGTTAAGGTGAAATCATCGATAAATGTTTCTTTATCAGCTAATTTTGAATATAATTCATCAAAAGAATTGGCACTTTTTCCTAATCGTTCGGCATATCTGCTGAAACCGAAATCAGCATCAACATTTTCAACAATATAGTCTGAAATATCCTCCAGATATAGGGTAGCCAAATGTTTTGCTTTATCCTGTAATCCCATGTTTCCGAAAGCAAATTCCATATCATCCAACTGGTTGAAACGGGAAGCTTCAGGAAGAAAGTTCATGCTGCAGATCTGTCTTGCCAGTGTAGGAGTTTTCCCTTGTAAAAAAGGAATAACCTGATCGATGGTTTTTAAATATTCTTCTCTTAATGCATAAATTCTCTGGGAATTTTCAGAAATATTCTGAAGATCAATTTCTTTATTGAAAACTTTTTGTAATCCACCATTTGAAAATAACTCCAAAATAACATCTATTCCTAAATCAATCTGATAACTGGAAATATTTTTAGTATTTAAAAATCCTTTAATATAGGCAGTAGCTGGATAAGGAGTGTTAAGTTGGGTAAAAGGCGGAGTAATAAGAAGTAAGTCTTTCAACAGAAATTTTTTGCAAAGTTATAAGTTTTAAATGCAAAAGAGCAAAAGTTTTGATTAATTATTCACCTAAAAGCATAAAATACTTTTCTCTAATTTCTGTGCCTATTTATGATTACATTTTCCAGTGATAATAAGTCCATTCAATCCCAAATAATCCGGAATGTGTTTCAATATTGAGATCATTTCCTTTCCCAAATTTGTTATAGATCTTTCGGTCTACATCAATTGCCATTGGTTTTACATATTCTTTTAAATAATAAGAGCGAGAATATTGAAGACCATTTTCAGATCTTATGACCTTATTTTTTCTACCCAAAATTTCATATTTCTTATTTTGAATAGTAATGAATTCTTTACCGGGAATGTTTGGATATATATCTGTATATTCGGCTGTTGAGAGATCTTTCCAAAATGCAGGACTATTCATTTTTTCTTTTGAAACCACTTTTAATTCATGTTTAGTTACTTCATAAGTGCCATCCGAATCTGATTTGTTTTCAGTAGAAATAGCTTTGTTAATGATTAAAAATTTTTTTGTTGACGGTTTTGAAAAATCAAAAGATATATTAACTGCTAAAAAGAATGGGATACAATAATAACTCATAGTCTGTAAGATACTCTGATTATTGGCTGAAATATTTTTTGATTTAATAAAAAGAGATCCTATTACCGGTAAAATAAATAAAAGAAAATTAGTGATTAAAGTAAAATTATAAAATTCAAGAATTTTCCAGAGTATAAGAAAATATAGAATAGGTGTAGTGAGGAACAGAAGCTTATAAGAGGTTAATTGATCAATATTTCTCCTATCTGTATCATTCATGAAAAATCTTAGCCAGGGAATACAAAAAATAACAATACATAGAATCCTGAAGTGTATTGACAATGGGTCTGAAAACAACAAAACGATGCACAAAAGTATTCTTGTAATCAAAGAAAAAACGACCTTCAAAATAAATTTCATATTGTATTTGCCATCAATTTGTTGAGTAAATATAAAAAATTTCTTGAAAAATAGCCTCTGTATTATTAAAAAGGAATGTTTTAATTATAAGTTTATTATAAAGAGCTGAAACATGAGAAAAAAGTAGAGCTGAAAGATATTAATTTTTTTACATGTATAATAATTGTTAGTTTTGGGTGCTGGATTTGGTGTATAATCCAATAGACGGTTAATAAGAAAATAAAAGGAAAAAAGATAGCAAAATGACTGATGTATTTGAAAATTACCTATCCTCAACAGGATCACTATTAGCAGAGGAAATCAGCTTTTCTGCGAAGTTCTTCAAGCCGATCCACTTAAAAAAGGGTGATTTTTTTATTCATGAAGATGAAACCTGCCGCCATATTGGATTTATCGCTAGTGGTGCTGTAAAAGCATATGCTACCGACAAGGATGGAAAAGAAAATATAACCTGTTTCAAGTTTGAAAATGAATTTGTCACTTCATTTCAGGAGTTTGTGACACAGGAAAAATCCAGAAGGAGCATCAGGGCTATTGAAGATAGTATAATCTATAGAATAAACTATCCGGACTATCAGCATCTGCTTGGTCAGGTGACTGCCTGGAACGGAGTTATAAAATCGGTGATGGAGCAGGAGTATAACCAAAAGGAACGTTATCTGCTGAATTACAATAATAGGTCAGCTTTGGATAAATATAGTCAAGTTCTGTCTGATGAACCGATACTTGCCCGGCGCATAACGACGCAGGATCTGGCATCATACCTTGGCATTACACAACGATCGCTTACGCGGGCGAAAGGACAAATACATAAGTCCAATATATTATAGACAAATGTCCTTATACAAGTATGGATCGGTGATGTAGATTTGCATAAAAAGACTATGCTACGTCAGATTGCTCCCGAAGTGTTCCAGATTTCACTGATGCCACGAAACAGTATCAACTGCTATATTATTGAAGGTATATTGGTAGACTCCGGAATCAGGAGTTCGTATACGAGTGTAAAGAAAGCTCTCCAGAAAATTCCTGTTTATCAACATGTACTTACCCATGCTCATGCAGACCACCAAGGTTGTAGCGATCAGATATGTACTGAGTTTGCGATCCCCTTACTCTGCCATCCGGACGAAGTTTTGAGGACTGAAACGGGGATGGTAACCAACGACTATCCAAATCCGGAACATTGGATAGCAAAGCTTCAACAAAAGTATTGGGCAGGTCAGGGAAATAAAGTAGAACGCACAATCGTTGAAAATGATAGGATCGGAAATTTTCGGGTAATAGAAACGCCCGGACATTCGCCAGGTCATATTTCTTTATTCCGTGAGCAAGATGGTGTACTGATAATCGGAGATGTGGCGACCAATATGAACCTGCTTACTACAGCGACAGGTCTGCGGCTTCCGCCAAATATATTCACCTCGGATCAGCAGCGCAATATCCAATCACTCCAGAAGTTGGCAAAACTGAATCCATCCATTATCTGCTTCGGTCATGGACCTGTCATGCGAAATACAGATCAGAAGTTTGAGAAGTTTGTGGCTAAATATAATTTACAATAGATTCACCAGGGCTTTCTCCCTTTCTTCTCTTATAAAACGGATGCAAAAAATTATTTAAACACAGCATCGGGTGTATTTTTATTGATGAAATGAAGAAAAGCCCCTTCATCAAAATAGCCATTTTTATCTATAATTTCAGGATGCAGGAATTCTGCTTCATTAGAACCATCCAAACTTATATTTTCAATAAATCTTCCTTCTTTTCCCTCAATTACATTGTGAAGACTTATTAAATATTTTGAACGGATACTGCCTTCTGCAAAGGTATAATGTCCATTTTCTGCAATAAGTGAACTGGTTATATTTCCATTACTAAAAGTTTCATTATCATTACCCGATGCTCCAAACAAAAGATTACAGGAAAGGTTTCCTGAACAATAAAGTGAACCGTTGACAATGATATTTTTTGCCTGTATATTTCCAATAACAATAAGTATAACATAATCCTCAACAAAAAGATTTTCGGAAAGGGTAATGTCTTGTTCAAATAATATGATTTTATAGCCTTCTCCGTCTTCTGTTATTAAATCAAGAGAGGCTGAATGCATATGCTCTGCAATGATAATTTTTGGCAGAGCATCATTATTTTCCTCTAAAGATGCTGCTTTTATCTTTTCTGCGGTTTCCTCATCCAGCATTTCAAGAAATTCTGAAAGATCTTCCTCATCTGAAGAATGGTCTCCAAAAAAAGTAAAATCTAGATTTGATGAAACTGTAGAATAAAAATTCTCAGATTGATTTTTGAGCCGGGTATATAATTGATCTTTTGTGAGTTGTTGTAATTCTTTCATAAACTTTAACTATACTGCACCTACTTATTCTAAAGAAAATAGATAGATGCAATATAAGGAGATCAATTTTGTTATTCCAGAAAGCCAAATTTATTCTCAAACAATTTTCCTATCACAGGAATAGGTTTTCTCTGTTCATTAGCTGCATTAATAATCCCGAACACCCATAAGATTAATAAAATCAATCCAATATAATTTAAAAATGACAAAACAGGAAGAATTGAAACTGTAATTGAAAGAATAATATTGACAACCACAGTTAGAAGAAAGAACCCCAAACCTTGTTCCAAATGATAATGGGCCAGGTCATTTTTAGTGGATAAATCTTTGCTTTTAACGTAAGCGATAATCCAGCCGATAATCGTTACATAGCTTAAAATAGAAATTGTTTTACTGTTCATATTAAAATATTTTCGGCCAAAAATAAGAAGGAGGTTTTCACCTGTCAAGAGCTGATTGGTTTATTGCTGCTTTGAATTGGTATTCTGTAGGTCCTGGCAAAAAATGGTTTCCAGTCAATTTTATTCTTCTCTCATGAGTTTAAAAAAAGCCTCTTTCTTTGCCCGCGATATCGGAATGCTGGCACCATTTTCCATTTCTATCATACCTTCCCGGGAATAGCTTACAATATATTGGGTATTAATAAGATGAGATTGATGTACCCGAAAAAAATCAGGGGGAAGCAGAATACTTTCGTAATTTTTAAGAGGTTTGGAAATCATAATTTTCTTTCCATCATTCAGGTAAAAAGTAGTGTAGGAACCTGATGTTTCACAATGCATGATCTGGCTGATTTTCACCACATGCATTGCCTCCTGAGTAGGAAGAATGATTCTTTGTGGGGTTTTGTACATATTATGACTGAGTTCGCTTATTTGCTGTTCTTCAAGGAATCGCTCCTTTAGTCCTGAAATTCTGTCGATAGCTATTTTGAGTTCTTCAGTATCAATAGGTTTTAGTAAATAGTCCAAAGCACTGAACTTAAACGCCCGGATAGCATATTCTTGATAAGCAGTTGTAAAAATCAAATGAAATTTCCGGTGAGAAATTTTTTGCAATACATCAAAACCGGTCCCATTTTTCAGCATAATATCCATGAAGACAAGATCCGGCTGAAGCCTGTCAATCAGTTTTGCTGCTTCATCAGCGCTTTCAGCATAACCAATAATCTGTATTTTATCCGGAGCTATCATCTCCAGCATAATAGACAATGCTTCCCGTAGGTGATATTCGTCTTCTATGATGATTGTTTTGTACATACTTTATAATATTGGAATAGATAATGTGACCATACAACCTTGCTGACCATCTTTGTCAATTGTAAGTTCTCTGACTTCAAGTTTTGCCTGTGAATTATCTTTAAGCATAAGAAGCAGTCTCTCATCCGTAATTTTAGTTGAAAGAGAGCGATGGGAATCATCTGTTTTCTGCCTTCTGGAAGCGGTAAGCCCAATTCCATTGTCTTTAATAGTACAGATAAGAAGATTTTCTACTGGCCTTTCTTCAAAAGTAATGAATAATATTCCTTTTTGAAATACCTCCAAAGGTTTAAGACCATGCTCAATCGCATTTTCAACAAATGGCTGTATTAAAAGAGGCGGAATAGGAAGCTGCTGATCTACAGAATCATCGCATTGTATCTGGAAATCAAAACTTTGATTCAGGCGAAGCTGCTGGAGTTCGATATAATTTTTCAAAGTGAGTATTTCTTCTTCAAGAGTGACTGTTTCCATTCTGGATTGTTCCAATACACGACGGCTTAGCTTGGCAAATTTTCCAAGATACAACACTGCAAGATCTGTATCTTTTCTGAGGATCATTCCCTGGATATTTCCTAATGCATTGAATATGAAATGAGGATCCATCTGAGACTGTAGCAATCGTCTTTCGAGAGATAACTTCTCTGCTAAGTTTTCGAGTGTTTCCTTTTCAAGAAGCTCCATTTTAAGTTCATTATTAGTCTGTTGCTGTTGAAGAAAATCTTCTCTTTTCTGATGATAGCGTTGCCGGAAGTAGTAAGATCGGTACATAAAGACCAATCCAATCAGTAAAACGGCGGAAATTCCATATCCTAATAATTGATTTTTTTTCTGAAGTTTATTTTCCTGTTCCAACTGTTTAATGCGAGCTATTTTCTTTTCAGATTCATATTTGGCATCAGTATTTTGAAGGATTTGTTGAGTAGATTCATCATACTTTAGTTTATTATATTTGATGAAAGATGCATCATATTCAAAGTAGGCTTTATAGTCTTTTTCTTCAGCAGCAATATTTTTCAGGCATTCATAAAACGCTGCCAAAAGATAATTGTCTTTGTAGGGAAGACTCTGCTGATAGGCGATTCCTTCCTTGAACAGGTTTTCTGCAGTTCTGTATTCTCCTTTTGATACATAATACTGCCCACGCAGTCCCATAGAACTTCGGTAAACTCCTTTTATTCCATATTGTTTACCAATCAGCATAGCTTTTTCCAATGCTGAAAGAAATGAATTTTCATCAATCGGTTTCGGTCCGTTCATATATAAAGCTGCCAGGTTAATATAAGCAATTCCGATATTGCTTTTACTGTCTATTTTCGCCTCATTTTTTTCAATAAAATCAATAGTTTGCTTAAAAAAAGAAACTGCTTCCTGCCAACGGTTATTTTCTCCTGCCGCAATAAGGTCAGAAAGATAACTTCCTACTGCAAGCCGGGCATGGAGAATACTTTCCGGATTTCCGGATTTTTCTGCAAATGAAAGCCCTTCATCAGCATATTTTTTTACTTTATCAGGAGAATCTGGTGAGAAAAGATAGGAGATGTCAGCTCCGAGTTTGGCTGATTGGTCGTAGCTCTGCATTGTATTAAACAAGGCATAGGCTTCCAGGAAGAAAGTAAGTGCCTGTGTTTTATCATCAGTATACGATTTAAGGTAGCCCATAGCAGTATTGGAAAAAGCTTTTGCACGATTGCTTTTTATGGAGCTGGCAATATCATAAGATCTTTCCGCATATTTCGTGAATTCTTTGAGATGGAGAAGACGTTTATGGCTTAGGGCGAGATAAGCACTGCAAATAGCTTGATCCTCTCTATTTCCTGTTTTTTGAGCTGTTTGAAGAGCTGCCATCTGAATGGTAAGACTTGCCAACGAATCAGTAAATCTTTTGGAATATCCTTCACTGGCTTCATGTTCTATAGCTGATACTTTCTGAGCTTTTATAGTGCCTATGGAAATCCAGCAAAATAGAAAGCAAAATAAGATGTTGGTTATATTGTTTTTTTTCTTCACGATGTAGTTGATACGTTGGGCTAAATTATACATTGTGGAAGGATTGACAAAATAGCAGCCAATTTAAAATACTGATTTTAAGAGGAAATTTAGAACAAACTAAGCATGTTGCAGCCAATTTTTTACCGAATACCAATTCAGAATGTACAAATACCAATTCATGCTGGTGAAAGCATGTTTGAATATTTAATCTTGCATAGAATATAATGTAATAACCATGAAAACTATATATAAATTTTTGATTTTTATTCTTTTATTTCTCCCTGTTAAGTTTCTGTTTTCTCAGCAGCCGGATGAAAAACGAATAAGCATTGAAGTATCCGTGAAGGATGGAAAAAACCAGATTGCTTCTGTTATTAAGTCCTATACAATATCTTATAATAGAACTTTAATAACCCCTGAGAATAATAAATCAGGCGAGACCAAAGCATTTTATATATCATTGGATTTTGAAAAACAGGATATTCCACTTTTAAAGGCATTTGTACAAAACAAAAGCGGCTTGGATGGGCAGATTACAATAACTGATACCTTCGGAAAATTACCAGCCCGGAAAATTGAATTTAAATCAGCGGTCATGGACCTGATGACAGACCAGACAACAGGGGATTATCATGGTATGTTTATGAATCTAAGCTGTAATGTCCTTATTATTGATGGATTGAAAATAGAACATTAAGACTCACAAATAATGAAAAAAATACAATATATGTAATGCATTAAAATTTCTGAAATGAGGTATGTACAGTTTAAAGATATCAAGTATAAATTTCCTAAAGACAGTTGGCTGTATTGGCGTAATGAAAAACATGATGGTGAATTTGATGAAAATTGGGTGATTTATGTTGAAGATACTTTTGAAGTAGAGAATTTAAACCTGGATGATCCTTTTACTATTTTTAATGCCATAGAAAATTTAACTGACATCAATCAGGAAGCCTGTATGGCTGTGCTTATTGATGGAAATTTTAAAGCAGAAAATATCTATAATAACGAATCAGACGGTTCTATTTGCCTGTGTGTATTGGGAAATCTTGACGCAGATAATATGATTATTGGCGGACAGGAATTATATATTACAGGAAATCTGAATATAAAAGAATGTTTCTGGGGTAATTATAACCATGGAGATCTTATTGTAAAAGGAGAAACAAAAACCAGAGTCTTTGTAGCAACGGAAGGTTATCACTATGATTATAAAAAAGAACGGGTAACAGCTGAATTTTTTCTTTGTGATGAAGAGGAAGAAGATGGAATTTTCGACCGCACATTTCCAGAAGCTGTTTTTTCTGAAGAAATACTATATACAGAAGATGAAGTAGAGGAAGACGATCTTTTTACCTGGAATGCCTGGCTTTCCCGTTCTGAGGCTATCAAAATGTTGGAAAAAAACGATTCTATTATAAAGAAAGATATTCATGTTATTTCAAAAGAAGAACAAAAGAACACTGAACTTTCTTCTATTCCAAAGTGTTTTGAAAATACAGTGTTTAATGGCTTTTCATCTTTTATTTTACAGCTAGATAACTTTCATAAGCTGATGAATATTGTAAAGTTACATAAAGAAGAATATCAGTATTATACTTTCGAAGATTACGAAGTACAGCTTCACCCTGATACAGAGGAAGGGCAGGCTCATGCCATGTTTACCCATTCATCAGGTTTTGTATTTTTTATCTGTGTTGTAGAGAATGAAAATAAAGGAGAAGTACTTTCTGCAGTGTATCGTGAAAACGGAGAATCTTCTTTTATAAATGTTTTTCAACAAGGAACAACTTTGCATTATATCACTTCATTGAATATTCTCTGGAATGATCTTCTTACAAGAGCTGAACGCGGTGCTTACTTCTATAATAAATTTCTGGAAACCGTTAAACCTATAGAAATTATCAGTTTTCTAAACCTGCCAATAGTACAGGAAAAATATAACGATTATAAAGATGCGGATAAAAATAATTTCTGGTATGGCGGATATTGTTTCCTGATGCGCAGGCATGGCGAAAGAGGATTGGCAGGAAGTATTGATATAGGAAAGGAGAGGGAAGCAGAGACTTTTGATATGAGAACCTACTGCTTCAGGCCAGATGAACTTGATAGACCTCAAAAATGTAATCTTTTTTATGCTTCAAGCCAGGAAGGACTTGCCAATGACAGTTATTCAGGTAACGGAGAAGTATTTAAAGTATTTCTTTACGATTGGGAACTGTTTAGAGAATCAACAGAATGGTATCCTAAAGTAGGAAAGGCATTTACAGCAATAAATGAAGAATATCTGGAAGAAAAGAATATATAAATCTAAAGACAAATACTGTGAATACATTACATCAAGAAGCCATTGAAGCATTCCGCCAACAAAACTATGCTGTAGCGGCAAAAAACTGGATCAAAGGACATGCTCTTCCGGATGACAGGGAGGAGCTTAAAGAAATTTATCTTTGGGCAAATTCTTTAAATGAAACTTCCCCGGACTCCGATCTTTGTTCGATATTGGGATTAATTGCTCTGGATCATCATGATATTTTTACCAATGATCGTGAAAAAGCTCTTCTTCAATGTATAGTATGGAGTAAACAGGGAATCAGTATCAGTCCTAATCATCCATGGTGTCATCGTCATGCTGGATCTGCCTTCTATTGGATGAACCAATGGGAAGAAGCGGTTCCTTATTATGAAAAAGCAATATCATTAGTTCCATCACCAACTTTACAGGTTAGATTATTTACTATTAAAAATAAGGAGAACCCTAATCCTGATTTTCTGTTATTGGATGTGAATCCTGAGACTACCGAAGCAATGGAAGCCTATAATGCCGGTGTTGAAATTAATAGAATGCTCAATCAATATCCTCAGATGTCTGAGTTTGAAAAGGAGAGGCTTACCCAATTGAAAAGAGATTGTTATGCCATAGCTTACCGTCTTTATCATAAAACGCTGGTGGAAAGAAACGGAGATCCATACAATGAAGATCCTCACACCTTTGCGATGTGCTGTAATAATCTGGCGATAGAGCTTACCAACCAGGAAAAATATGACGAAGCCATTACTGTGACAACAGAAGGGATGAGATTCAGTTATTTCATATACATTCTTCAAAACAGATTTAATGCCCACTTAGAAGCAGGAAACGTCGAAGAAGCTGTGGCAGATGGAGAAAAGCTGATGGAGGATTTTATAGATGGAATGGATTCCATAACCTATTTTACTATCACAGATCAGGTTTGCAGTAGCTATATGGAACTGAAGGATTACGAGTCTGCAACGGAATGGCTTAATGCCGGCATGGAAAGCTACTATTCTTTAGATGCTACAGATTCCTTATTAACCCATCCGGAAATTGTAAGATGCTTTACCAATTTTTATATTTATAAAGCTAAAATTGAAGAACAGACAGGTATAAAACCAAATGTAAATACTGCATCTCAGGAGGCTGACAGCATTTTGGAAGAAATGCCGGATAATCCAAGTATATTAATCAGCCGTTCCAATATTTTTTTAGAGGAAGAAAATTATGGAAAAGCACTGGAATGTCTTCAGTATGCTATCCATTTTGCGTCAGAACAAAATAAGAAAAGATCTTTACAGGTGGCTTTATATAATATGGGATACATTCAGGTTGCAAAACTACAGGATGAAACAGCAGCATTTGAAAGTTTTGAACAGAGTATTGCATTAGGAAATGAAGACTTCTGGTGTTATTACTGGGCTGTTCATTGCGGATATCACTTACAGGAAAATGAAAAAACGGTAGAGTATGCTTTACTGGCTCTTCAGGTTTTACCACAACAGGAAGGAGTAACTAAGGATATTATTGCAGAAGTTTATGAACATATAGGAACAGCACAATTGGACCTTGGCCAATATGCTGATGCAGCAGAAAATCTGAAACTGTCTTTACAGTACAACCATTCACCCATAGCAGAAGATAATCTCAAAACAGCCGAAGCAGAAAATAAACGGAATAGTTCCGGAGGTTTTTTCAAAAAGATGTTTGGAAAGTGAGAAATAATTTGAAATAAAAGTAGAAAAGATGTTAGGGGTTCAGTCCATGTTTATAAGTATTCAGTTTTTTTTGATATATTGTTTTATTAAATTTTCATAGTATTCATTGAAAATTTAAAACTCAAACCAAAACATACTGTATTCACATAATGTCAAAAGAAACAGCTTCGCTTATAACCTATTTTAAAAACTTCATTCCTCTTTCAAAAGAAGAAGTTAAAGTATTGGATCAACGTATCACAGAAAGGAGGATCAGACGGAAGCAGTTTATTCTGCAGGAAAATGAAGTATGCCAGTATTATACATTTGTAGTTTCCGGATGTTTCAAAATGTATAGTATAGATAATAATGGGGAAGAGCATAATCTTCAATTTGCGTCAGAAAATGAATGGATTGTAGATATAGATAGCTTTCATCATAAAATCCCCAGTAAATTATATATTGTTGCTTTAGAAAATGCCATTGTACTGCAGATTGAAAAAAATGATCTTTGGTATCTTTATACCTATTATCCGAAATTTGACAGAAACTTCAGAGTAATTATTGAAAATAAATTTATTGAGCTTCAGAACAGAGTATTGCAGAATATAAGCGCAACAGGAGAAGAGAAGTATGAGTTTTTCCTCAAACAATATCCTCAATTGGCCAATCGCATTTCCAATGTAGAGATTGCTTCTTATCTGGGAATAACTCCACAATTCCTTAGTAAAATAAGACAAAAAAGAATAAAGAATTAATTTCTTTTCTTTCTTATAATTAAACTAGTTTAAGAATTTATCTTACCAAATATCAAGATGATTTCTTAAACTAGTTTGCTGTTTTTTAATACCTCTTCCATGTAATTTTGACTTAAACAAATACTAAAATTAAAAGAAATGGAAACATTAAAAAAAGTAGCTGTAATTGGCTTAGGAAATATCGGAAAAGCAATTGCTAATGATCTGATAAAAAACAATCATGAAGTAATTGTTGCTTCAAGAAATAGTGATGAGGTAAATAGTTTTGTTGAACAGTCCGGAGGAATTGCCCAAAGCATGAGCATTAAAGATGCAGTAAATGCCGCGGACCTTATTATTCCTGCAATATGGTTTGGCGCTTTTAAGGATTTTTTTAATGATTATGGGGATATTTTGAAAAATAAAATCATTATTGATGTATCTAACCCTATTGCTCCGGATGGTAATGGCGGATTCAAAAAAATAATTGGAGAAAGAGAGTCAGCTGGAGAGCTAAATAGAGCTATTCTTCCCAAAGGTGCGAAACTGGTGAAAGCCTTTGGAACTCTGGGTGCACAAAGTCTTGTAGGAGCTTCAAACGGAACCCCTGAAAAATCTGTATTATTTTATGCGTCAGATGATATGGAAGTGAATAATGAGGTAGAAGATGTTATTAAGAAGGCAGGATTTGATCCTTTAAGAGTAGGAGGAATTGATCAGTCGATCCGTATAGAAGTTTTTGGAGATCTACATGAATTCGGAGCATTGGGAAAAACAGTTAGCCTTACAGAAGCAAAATCAAAACTTTAAAATAAAACTGATGAAAAATATTCTAATTTTGATTCAGGCCTTTGTGATACTAGTATCCTGTTCGGGAAAGCAGGAAAAAAATAATACACCTAACGAGAATAAGACGATGGAAACAATGATAAAAAAAGATATAGAAACAGTACTATATGCATATCAGAATGCGCTTAATGAGTCATCCACTCCCCATATTCTTCCTTTGTATACAGAGAATGGAATTTTTATGCCACAGGGAGGGCCTACAGCAAAAGGTCAGAAACAGCTCGAAGAAGCATATGATTTTGTATTCAAAACCCTTACACTGGATGTGAAGTTTGAGATTGAAGAGATTACAATGATTAATGAAAACTATGCTATTGCCCATACAGTCTCAAGAGGCACTCAAATACTGCATGCAGATCATAAAACAACACCGGAGGAAAACCGGGAATTGTTTATATTGCAGAAAGAAGATGCAAAATGGAAGATAGCCAGATATATGTTTAATAAGCAGCAGTAACTGACCTTTTTATTATAAAATAGTAAATGCCGGACTCAACAGTCCGGCATTTATACTATATAAAAATATTTAAAATCTGGATTTTCAGATATGGCTTACTTTCTTCGTATCTGAAATAACATTTAAGATAACACCCAAAAGGATCAGCGTAATTCCTATCAATAAGTTGGTGGTAAACCTTTCATTAAACATAAATACACTTACCATTACAGCGACTACCGGCTCCAGTGCTCCTAAAATAGCAACCGGGGTAGAACCAATGCTCTTAATGGCATATACCAGACATAAACTGGAAATAACTGTAGTAAGGAAAGCAAAAATAAGAAAGTTAATAAAGATAGTCATTGAAGGAATAGCAAATGATTCATGTCCTATAACAGACTTGCTCATAAAAAACAAAGACGTAAAAAGCATGGAGTAGAAGGTAAGCTTAAACCCGGAAACTTTCAGTTGGGATTTGTTGACAATTACCATATAAAGCGCATAAAACAATGAACTGAGCATAACAATTCCCAATCCTGCAAAATTAATCTCAAAACCTGTTCCTTTCATGCATAAAATAATCACTCCCGCAAAAGCAAGAAACAATGAAACGATAGACAGCTTGGTGAGTTTCTCTTTATAAAAGAAAAACATAATCAGCGCTACAATCACCGGATAGATGAACAGAACCGTAGAGGCAATTCCCGGGGTCAGAAAATCATATCCTATAAACAGAAATTCGGAGGAAAGGGCATAGCATATTCCCAGAATAGCTAATATCAAAGCTTCCTTTTTATTGATTCTGAAATTTTGTTTGGAATAAATGAGATATCCTCCCACCATTAAAGCTGAAAAGAAAAATCTGTAAAACAGAGTAATGTCCATTGGAAAATGAACCTGCTTGATCGGCAGGATAAAAATCGGAATCAATCCATATGAAACCGCCGACAAAACACCCAATAAATAACCCCTAAGTTTTATTTGCATTGTATTAGTTATAGTTTTTAAAACAAAAAACCACTGAATCAAGTAGATCAGTGGTTTTTTATATTTTGTTAAAGAATTAGATCGGTTTAAAACTTAATCCCTGTTCCTGCAGTAATAGTTGTTCCTGCTCTTTATAGTAACCACTTACTAGTTTATCGTGAATCCCTTCAAACGCGGCCAGAGTTTCATTAATTTCTGAATCCGTATGAGAAGCGGTAGGAATCAGTCTTAAAAGAATCATTCCCTTAGGAATTACCGGATAGACCACAACTGATGTAAAGATCCCGTAATTCTCTCTAAGATCTTTTACCAATAGAGTAGCTTCAACAGGAGTTCCCTGCATCATTACCGGAGTAACACAAGTATTGGTATCACCAATGTTGAATCCTCTTTCTTTTAATCCGCTCTGCAGTTTTTCTACATTTTCCCAAAGTTTAGCTTTGATCTCAGGTCTTGATCTCAACAGCTCTAATCTTTTCAATCCTCCGATTACCATTGGCATCGTAAGTGATTTTGCGAAGATTTGTGATCTCAGGTTAAATTTCAGGTATCTGATAATGTCTTTGTCTCCCGCAAGGAATGCTCCGAAACCAGCCATTGATTTTGCAAAAGTAGAGAAATATACGTCAATCTGATCGTTACAATCCTGCTCTTCACCAACTCCGGCACCTGTTTTACCTAGTGTTCCGAAACCGTGTGCATCATCTACTAAAAGTCTGAACTGGTATTTTGATTTAAGTTCGCAGATCTCTTTAATTTTTCCCTGCTGACCTCTCATTCCGAAAACTCCTTCCGTAATCACAAGGATTCCTCCTCCTGTTTCTTCTGCTACTTTGGTAGCTCTCTGAAGGTTTTTCTCAAGACTCGCCATATCGTTGTGCTTGTAAGTAAATCTTTTACCAGCATGAAGTCTTACTCCATCCACGATGCAGGCATGAGAATCCATATCATAAACAATAACGTCATTTCTGCTTACCAAAGCATCAATGGTAGAAACCATTCCCTGGTAACCGAAATTCAATAAATATGCTGATTCTTTTTGTACGAAGTCTGCCAATTCTCTTTCCAACTGAAGGTGCTGATCTGTTTCTCCAGACATCGCCCTTGCTCCCATTGGATAGAACATTCCGTATTCTGCAGCCGCCTTGGCATCTGCTTCAATTACCTCAGGATGATTACATAACCCTAAATAATCATTGGCACTCCAGAAAATTACTTCTCTACCCTGAAATTGCATTCTTGGGCCGATAGGTCCCTCTAATCTTGGGAAAATGAAATATCCTTCTCCATAATCTGCAAATTGTCCAAGAGGTCCTGGATTTTCTTTTATTCTTTCAAAAATATCCAACATTGTATCGTAATTTTTAAGTAAAAAAGCCTTTCTTGTAGAACACGCAAAAGGCTTTATTTGTATCGTGATTTTATTTGTTCCTATTTAATAAACTCGGTCTTGAAGACTTCGTCGTAATTGTGGACACAGTTGTTAACAAATCCCTGTTCGGCCATCCACTTATCACTGTATACTTTAGTGATGTATCTTGAACCGTGGTCAGGATAGATTAAAACAACCATATCATTTTCGGTTAATTCGTGGGAATTTGCATATTGCATCAGTCCCTGAGTCACAGCTCCTGTAGTATAACCTCCCATGATAGCTTCCTTCAAAGCGATTTCACGGGTTCTGTACGCGGCCATTTCATCATTTACCCTTACAAACTCATCTACCTTATCGAAAAGAAGAGCAGAAGGAATCAAATTTTTCCCCATTCCCTCAATCTGATAAGGGTGTACATCTTCCTTGTGAATCTCACCTGTCTCGTGATAGCTTTTTAATATAGAACCATCTGCATCCACCCCAATAATTTTAATATCCGGGTTTTTCTCCTTCAAAAACTTTGCTGAACCAGATAAAGTACCTCCTGTTCCGGTACAGGCAAAAAGGTGAGTGATCTTACCTTCTGTCTGTTCCCAGATTTCAGGACCTGTGGTCTGGTAATGGGCATCAATATTCAGTTCATTAAAGTACTGATTGATGTAAATAGAATTGGGAGTTTCCAAAGCAATTCTTTTCGCTACTTCATAATAAGATCTTGGATCATCCGCAGGTACATTGGCAGGACATATATATACAGTAGCTCCTAATGCTTTTAGATAAGCAATTTTCTCAGGTTTTGTTTTGTCGCTTACAGCGAGAATACATTTATATCCCTTGATGATACATACCATTGCAATAGAAAACCCAGTGTTTCCTGATGTAGTTTCTACAACTACGGAATCTTCTTTCAATAAGCCTCTTTCCTCTGCGTTCTCAATAATATGAAGTGCGATTCGGTCTTTGGTGGAATGTCCAGGATTATATGATTCTAACTTGGCATAAACGGTTGCTGGAATATCTTTTGTAACAGTATTTAGCTTCACCATAGGAGTGTGTCCTATTAGGCCAAGAATATTATCGTAAACATTACTCATTATTTGTTATTTTCAATAAAAATCTGACTGCAAAAATACAAAAAAATAAATAATTACTAAACTTTTGTTTGATTTCTAGGGCATCGTTACGTAAAAAATTATTTTCCTGTTTACAGTATTAGCACGAGTTTAATCGCAAATTTTGCGCCAAGTTTTTAAATTTTGTTAAAAACAATATAAAATAATATAAAAGCCTTATTTTCGCATAATTGATTTAATACTATGAAAAATTGGACTTTTAGGCAATGGAACACCGTTTTAGGATGGGTGATTTTCGTCATTGCGTTTTTCACGTACTTGTCCACAATAGAACCCAATTTCAGTTTTTGGGATTGTGGCGAGTACATTTCTTCTGCAGTAAAACTTGAAGTAACGCACGCTCCCGGAGCAGCTTTATTCCAGATAGTGGGTGCCGTGGCAGCCATTTTTGCATTAGGGAAAGGCGAAAATTATTCCATCGTAATCAACGCGATGTCTGCATTGTTCAGTGCGCTGACTATTTTATTTTTGTTCTGGACGATCACTCATTTTGTGAGAAGGCTTCTCAACAAAGATTTTGAAGAAATTACAAAACATCAGGAAATCTCTATTTTATTTGCCGGAGCGGTAGGAGCACTTTGCTTCACCTTCTCAGATACCTTCTGGTTCTCGGCAGTAGAAGGTGAGGTTTACTCAATGGCTTCTATGTTTATTGCGCTTTTGGTCTGGTTGATTACGAAATGGGAAAATGAGTATCAGGCAGCAGACAGTGAGAGATGGATTATTCTAATTTTCTTCGTTTTAGGACTTTCCGTTGGGGTGCATATGATGTGTATGCTGGCAACTCCTATGGTATGTCTTGTATATTATGCAAGAAATTATAAGTTTACCTGGAAGAATTTTATCTGGGCAAACCTTATTACATTGGGAATTCTGATCGTCGTTTTCAAAATTATTTTCCCTTTGATTATGACGATGTTCGGAAGACTTGAGATCTTCTTTGTGAATGGTCTTGGACTTCCTTTCCACTCAGGAACTATTGCAGCATTTATCATCATGGTAGCAATCTGCTATTTCCTGATTAAGTATGCGAGAAAAGCAAAAAAGAATATTTATCAAACAGCTGCTTTATCTGTAGTTTTTATGATGATTGGTTTCTCTTGCTGGATGGTAATCCCAATCAGAGCGAATGCTAATCCGCCAATGAACCTTAATGACCCGGATACTGCAATTGGTATGCTGGATTATTATAACAGAGAGCAATATGGGGATTGGCCAACAATTTACGGACAAAACTATACTGCTTTCCTTGATGCCAACGGAATCCAAAAGAACGAAGACGGAAGCTTTAAAACAAAAAAGACCGGAGAAATCTACGAAAAAGATGAAAAAACGGGAACCTACAGAAAGACAGGAGACCGATTCAACTATATTTTCAGTCAGTCTCAGATAAGCTTAATGCCAAGAATGTTTAATGAGGATAAAGATGTAATGGCCAACTACATTTCAATGTACGGAGCTCCTGATTTTACATTCAATTATGCGAATGAAGATGTGGCAGACAACCCTCAGGCTAAACAGATCTTTGATGAGCTGAGAGCGAAATATGATGATAAATCTATTACTGCTGCAGATTATTTAAAGGTAAAACCTTATAACCTTATCAATGTTCAGAAGCCATCACTGCTTCAGAATATGGATTACTTTATTTCCTTCCAGAACGGATATTATTTTGTAAGATACCTGATGTGGAACTTCGTGGGAAGACAGAATGACCTTGAAGGAAACATGGAAATCACAAAAGGAAACTGGATTTCCGGAATTCCGTTTATTGATAATGTAAACGTAGGAAATCAGGATAAAATGCCTGCAAAATTCAAGAATGAAAGTACAGTAGCATTTTTCTTCCTTCCGTTAATCCTAGGGCTAGTCGGGTTCTTTTTCCAACTAAACAGAGATTTCGGAAGATTCTATGCTTTATTATCCTTATTTATTATTACAAGTGTCGGAATTGTCTTCTATACAGGAGTAAAACCTTTTGAACCGAGAGAAAGAGATTATGCAATGGTAGGTTCATTCTATGCCTTTGCCATCTGGATCGGACTGGGAGCAGGAGCTATTTTGTGGTTCGTACAGTCTAAGATCAAATCTAATGGTGCTAATATTGCCCTGGGAGTTGTTATGTTAGGAATTCCTTTTATGATGGGCTTCCAGAATTATAATGTTCACAACAGAAGTAACAGATATACCGCATACGACTATGCTTACTCAGTGTTAAAATCATTACCAAAGAACGGTATTCTATTCGTGTATGGTGATAATGATACGTATCCGGTTTGGGCAATCCAGGAAACGGAAAGATTCAGAGACGATGTAAAAGTGGTTAACTTTACGCTTGCTTCAACGCCTTGGAATCTTGACCAGGTAAAAAGAAGAACGTATAACGCAATGGGAATTCCAAGTGAATTGACTCACGAGGATTACAGAGACGGAGTAAACGACCAGATCTATATGATGAAGAAGGAAGATTGGGAAGGAGTTTTCTCTATGCTGAAAGAGCAAGGTGTTCCGGATACAGAATTCCAGGACTTCAGAAAATATCTTACACAGGATTCTTTAACACTGAAAGAAGCGATTAAGTTTATTAAATTCAAATCTCCTGAAAAAGATCAGTTACTGAAAATGTATTTCGGAGAAGAGAAATATGAAAAATATAATATTCTTCCGGTTAATAAATTTATCCTTCCTGTAAATAAAGAGAATGCTTTAAAAGCAGGAATTATCAATAAGGAAGATCTTTCGAAGGTAGCGAATCAGATTATGATTACTTACAAAGGAAATACATTATATAAAAACAACCTGATTCTAATGGATTTATTGGCGAACTTCGACTGGAAACGCCCAATTAACTTCTCTTCAGGAGGGATCTATGACAGTGAAAATATTTTCTATCTTAATGATTATCTTCAGTTTGACGGGTTCAGCTACAGATTGATTCCTATTCAAACTTTACCATCAGCAGACGGAGATATGGGAAGAGTGGATGCCGAGAATCTTTATAATGTAGTGAAAAGCTTCAGATGGGGTAACTTTAAAGATCTGAGTGCTCACTTTGATGAAACAGCAACTTCTAATATAATCAGCTACAGAATGTCAGCAAGCAGAGCCGCTTCAGCATTGGCATTAAAGGGACAGAAAGCAAAAGCATTAGAAATTCTGGATCTTGCAGCAAAAGAAATTCCTGCTGAAAAATACAATGATCCACGTTCATTAAGCTCAATTGTAACCGGATATATCATTGCAGGACAAGAGCAGAAAGGATTGCAGCTGGCAGAAGTACTTAAAAAAGGAATCTTTGATGAGTATGACTATTATCTAAGTCTTTCCAAGTCTGATCAAAGCTACTTAAGAAGACAGATGAGAACAAAACCAATGGAATATTCTCTTGTTGTAGCAGCGGTTACAGATGCTTATATGAAGATTGGACAGAAAGAAAAAGCGTATGCTTATCTGGTAAAATCCATTGAGCCGATCGACAAAAAATTCAATGCTTTTGTAAAAGAACTTCAGCAGATGGGCAAAGAAAAAGCAATGAAAGAATCTGAAGATGTTCAAAAGATCACGCCATTCTATCAGTATTTATTTGATGTCATGGAGCCTTTTGATTCCACTTATTCCAAGGAAAAAGAAGATCAGATCACTTCAGCGATAATTAAAGCAACACAATAAAACATTTTTAAAAACGGAACTTCGGTTCCGTTTTTTTGTTATTGGGAATCCTGAATTTTAAGATTATATTTGTGAAACTAAAAATGCATAATGGCAGAAACACAAAAAAGCAGATTCCCAATATATGCCGTAATCGTTACGGTGGTTTTTAAACTTCTTTTCTTATTGACGCATTACATTCAGGAAGATGCTTTCATCACCTGGAGAGTAGCCCAGAATTTACTGGACTATGGTGTAATCGGTTTCAATGGAGATACTAAAATCTCTGCTTCTACGACGCACCTGTACGTTTTTGTGTCCTATATTTTCAACCTGATTTTTGGGAAGGAATATTTTATTGAACCCCTTTTGATCTTTAATTCCATCCTGTTTACAATAGGAACATTATTCTTATCCCATCTGGTTCTTAAAAACCCTTGGCATAAGGCTGTTTTCATTTTTTTAATCGGAATTCTACCACCAGCCATTAAGATCTCAATCCTTGGAATGGAGTACGGAATTCTTTTCTTTCTGGAAATGTCCCTCCTGTATTATGGTTTCAACAAAGGAAAAAAATGGGTATTGACCCTTCTTCCGATCCTGATTATGTTTACAAGAGTAGATACAGTCATATTCCTTGGAATTGTGTTTCTAGTTGACCTGTTTTGGAACAGAAAAATAAGATGGAACTATATTTTTGGTGGAATTTTAGGCGTTTTATCAACAGTTGCTTTCAACTGGTTTTACTTTGGAGAAGTTGTCAATAATACCATTACTGCAAAAAAATTACTTTACGAACAACAGCTGACCTTCGGAGAGCATCTTGATTATTTCCTGGTAAGTTTTGGTAATTTCTGGGGAATGCTGAAAGTTCCGGGTGCTTTTAATCCCATCACGGTTATTGTCCTTATTTTTGAACTGCTTTGTTTTATTTACCTGATCAGACAAAGAGAAAAGAGAAATTATTTCCTGTGGATGATCTTTATTTTCGGATGGGTAAAACAGATTGTTTTTATCTCTCAGAAAAGCTTGTTTGATTGGTATTACTGGGTGCCACAGCTTTTACTTTTTGTTCCGGTTTTTATTTTTGTATTGGAGCAGAAAGAGAGAAGAAACTTATGGTTATCATTGCTTGTTGTATTTTATATTGTTCCGATGCTGGCTTTCCAGACGGTTCATTGCATTGCAACAGGAAATGGAGAATGGAACTATCGCAGAACTATTGGAGTATTTTTAAATAAATATGAGAAAGATAAAAATCAATGGATTTTATTGGAGCCTGCAGGTTATGTGCCTTATTTTTCAGGATTAAAAACCATTGATGAAGTAGGTCTGGTAGATAAACAGATTCAGGAAGAAATCAAAAAAGATAAAACAAATTATTGGATCAATACGGTAAAAAACAGGAAACCGAAATACCTGCTTTCCTACCAGAATTTATATGAAGGACAGAATGCAGACTATTACCAGACCCATTATAAATTGTTGAAAGAATTCAGAGTAAAAGATCACCTGAAAAGCGATAACAAAATATTGGAAAAGATCTATAATCTGAAACCTTCCGGAACAGACTATAACTTATATATCAGAGTCGATTAAAAATCGAAGAGTATTTATAAATAGCATCCCTCTAAAATTCTAAAACCTGAAAAAATGAAATATTGTGCTTTTCTCCGCGGTGTCAATGTAAAAGGAACTAACATGAAAATGGCAGAGGTTTGCCAGGTCTTTAAAGATGCCGGAATGAAGGATGTTATTTCCATATTGGCCTCAGGAAATATTGTATTTTCCTCTGATAAAAGTGCTGATGAATTAAAAATAATTCTTGAAAAAGCAATGTCAGAGTATTTTTCCTACGAAGCATTTCTGTTTATAAAATCTCATCAAGAAACAGAATCTTTCTGGAAGGGGATTCCTTTTGAAAAAAATGAAGATCTTCATATTTATAGTTTTGTCGGAATGCCTGGTGTGGAAAATATTTTGATGGAAGAATTTAAAAAAGCTGCTCAGGCAGAAAACGAAAAGGCTGAAATCGTTAATGATATATTTTACTGGCAGGTTCCGAAAGGGAATACTTTAGATTCTACCTTTGGAAAAATCTTAGGAAAGAAAAGTCTGAAAGATCAAATGACTAGCAGAAATGTCAATACGTTTGAGAAAATTTTAAAGAAATTTTAAAGTGCTGGGTGGACTTATTTACCTGGTCATTATGTTTGCAGTTGCGAACTTCTATTATTATGTATTTCCGAATCCATTAAAAAGGCTTAAGCTTTTCGGTCTGTTGCTGATTATTGTTTCCCTGCTTTCTGTAGTGGTTGCGTTGAGTTATTCAGGAGAAATACTTGAGGTTTTTGTGACAATTTCAGGTTATTATACATTGATTTTTTTAGCTCATTTATTGACGAGAAATGGTTTTGGAATCGAAAAATATCCTCTTTACATTCTTATATTTTTATCCATTTCATTTATCATTACAATTTTTTACGTGGCATTGATGCAGGAAATTTTTAATTACTCTTAAACCTTAAATAATTTCCAAGTCTGAAACTTTCTCAGTATTTTTACTGAACTTTTTAATTACAACAAAATGATTCAGTATTTAGATAATATTCAGCACAAAGATTCAAAGAACTTTTTCCTTATTGCCGGACCTTGTATTATTG
This sequence comes from Chryseobacterium sp. BIGb0232, assembly GCF_024810195.1. Lineage (NCBI taxonomy): Bacteria > Pseudomonadati > Bacteroidota > Flavobacteriia > Flavobacteriales > Weeksellaceae > Chryseobacterium > Chryseobacterium sp. BIGb0232. The sequence continues at coordinate 16,020 of NZ_JANUEH010000018.1, read as the reverse complement.
AAGGAGAAGATATGGCATTGAGAATTGCTGAAAAAGTAATCAACATTACAGACAAGTATAATATTCCTTATATTTTTAAAGGAAGTTTCAAAAAAGCGAACAGAAGCCGTGTAGACTCTTTTACAACCATTGGAGAAGAAAAATCCCTTGAAATTCTTAGAAAAGTAGGAGAAACTTTCAATATTCCTACTACTACGGATATTCATGAAAATGAGCATGCAGCATTAGCAGCTCAATATGTGGATGTTCTTCAGATCCCTGCATTTTTGGTACGTCAGACAGACTTATTGGTTGCAGCAGCAAAAACAGGAAAATGTGTGTCTTTAAAAAAGGGACAGTTCCTTTCACCGGAATCCATGAAGTTTGCAGTTCAGAAAATTACAGATTCCGATAATCAGAAAGTAGCGATCATTGAAAGAGGAAATTCCTTCGGATATACAGACCTGATTGTAGACTACAGAGGAATTCCTACCATGAGAGAATATGCGCCTGTAATTCTGGATGTTACACATTCATTGCAGCAGCCTAACCAAAGCTCAGGAGTAACAGGAGGTAGACCGGATCTTATTGAAACGGTTGCAAAAGCAGGAATTGCAGTAGGAGCCGACGGAATTTTCATCGAAACCCACCCAACTCCGGAAACTGCACTATCTGATGGAGCCAACATGTTAAGACTGGATTTATTAGAAGATTTATTACAAAAATTAACAAGAATTAGAGAATCGATTTTGTAATTGTTAAAAAAACATTAATTTTAGAAATTCTAAAATATTTCTTTTGAAAAAACTAGTTTTACCGCTAAGCCTTATGGTCCCAATGCTGATTTTCTCTCAACAGAGAAAAAGAGATACAGCGACCAAAGTAACCGATATAGAGGAAGTTGTCTTCCAGAAAAAAACAACAGGAAGAACCAATGACCTTACCAATGTGAAAATTTCAGCAAAAGAAGCGAAAGCAGTCGCTTCTATCAGTGGTGGAATTGAAGGACTGATCAAAACGCTGCCTTCCGTAAATTCCAATACTGAGCTGTCTTCCCAATATATGGTGCGTGGTGGAAACTATGACGAAAACCTTATCTATATCAATGATATTGAGATCTACAGACCTTTTCTGATCAGAAACTCTCAGCAGGAAGGGATGAGTATCATCAATCCGGATATGGTTTCTTCAGTGAACTTCTCAGCAGGAGGATTTGAAGCTAAATATGGTGATAAAATGTCTTCTGCTTTAAATATCTATTACCGTGAACCTGAGAAATTTGAGGTTTCCGGAGAAGCAAGTTTAATCGGAGGAAGATTAACAACCGGTTTGGCTTCAAAGAATAAGAAGTTTACCGCATTATTTTCAGGAAGATACAGAAATACCAATCTTGTTCTGAATACCCTAAAGGAAGATACAGACTTTAATCCTACGTATTGGGATTTCCAGTCTTATCTGAATTATCATGTTAATGACAAGCTTTCCATGTCATTCATTGGATATTATTCCAAGAATGATTATGAAATGATTCCCAAGGCGAAAAGTGTTACTTTCGGAAGCCTTCAGCAGCCTATCACTGTAAATATAGGATATGCGGGTAAAGAAAATGACCAGTACAAGAATATGATGGGAACTTTTTCCATGAACTATAAGCCGGCAGACAGATGGAAGCTTACATTGGATGCCTTTTCTTACCAGAACAGGGAAAGAGAATATTATACCATCCGTTCAGAATATGATCTTCAGACATTTGATCCGGTAACGAAGGAACCGATTTCCAGCTATGATGTTGGAGGTCAGACGGAACATGCCAGAAATGATTTATTTGTAAGAACTTACGGAACGCAGTTCAGAGCTAAGTTTTCTCCCAATGTAAATACAGATATCGAGGTTGGATTCAAATACGAAAAAGAAAACCTTAAAGATCTTACCAATGAATGGAAACTGGTAGATTCTGCCGGATACAGCCTTCCAAGACCGGAAGTTATTGATCCGAGAACAGGAACTACAACAGGAGATCTTAGAATGTTCTATCATATTGCCGGAAAAAACAATATTGAGCCTACAAGACTATCTGCTTACGCTCAGTATTCCCAAAAATTTTACTGGGGAGCAAGCAAGGTATTTTTGAATGCCGGAGTAAGAGTTTCCAACTGGAGTTTCAATAAAGAGACGATCTTCTCACCAAGAGTCCAGTTTGCAATAAAACCGGATTGGGATACTGATATGTTATTTAAACTTTCCGGAGGGATCTATTATCAGTCTCCATTTTATAAGGAAATTAAAGATTTAGACGGAAATTTCAACCCAAATATTAAGTCGCAAAGATCTATCCAGGCAATTCTTTCCAATGACTACGAATTCTATATGTATGACAGACCGTTTAAATTAACAACGGAGCTTTATTACAAGAAGATGGATAACCTGATTCCTTATTATATGGATAATGTGAGAATCCGTTATTCAGGACAGAATAATGCCAAAGGATATGCGTATGGAATTGATACCAGATTATTCGGTGAATTTGTTCCGGGTGTAGATTCTTGGTTATCTGCCAGTTACGCAAGAGTTTATGAAAATATTGATGGGAGAGGAGATATCCCAAGACCTACAGATCAGAGATTCAGGGTAGCGATGTTCTATCAGGATTACATGCCACAGTTCCCATCGATGAGGGTAAACCTTACCTTAGTATATGCAATGGGATTACCAACGGGATCTCCTGTTATGTTTAATGATAACGGACAGCCGGATTTCAATTCTGCATACAGTTATCAGAAAACATTACCAGCTTATAAAAGGGTAGATATTGGATTGACAAAAGTATTCATTGATCCAAAGGATAAAAATAAAAAGTCAGGTTTCTGGGGTAATTTCCAGGAATTATCTTTAGGAGTTCAGGTTTTCAACGCATTTAATATCAATAATACCGTTGCTAACCAATGGATCACAGATTATAATACAAACAATATGTATCCGGTTCCGGTACGTCTTACAGGGCGTTTCTTCAATGTGAAGCTAGAATTTAAACTATAATATATGCTCAATCTGCATGATAAAGTGAGAGCAGTTAAAAATAGAAAAATCCTCTGAAAAATAATTCAGAGGATTTTTATTTGCCAGAATTTTATAACAAGATTACAGAATTTTATAACAACGGTTTCACGGATATTTCTAACTTTGTCTCATAATGAAAAAGATTCTTGCCATACTATTCTCTATTTTCTACTTCGGATTCTCTTCCGGAGCAGCATTTAGTATTCATTATTGTATGAAGGAATTTGTTTCTGTAAGTCAGAAGGTTGATGATATTTGTGGTAAATGCGGCGTAAAAGATAAAAAAGGATGCTGCAAGACAGAGATCAAAGTGGTAAAAGTAGATGACTCACAAAAGTCTGATCTGCTTAATATTGACTTTTTAGGTCAGATTGCAGAAATTCCTGTAACCCATCATTTCGTCTTTGTAGATAAATCTTTCTCTGCTACTAAGTTTACACAAATCCAAATCAATGGACCACCGGAATACAAACCGGTACCTATCTATATCAATCATTGTAATTTTAGAATTTAGAATCCGTCCGTCCGTTTCCGGTGTTATGATAACATCCTTACAGAACGACATGTCCTGACGCATTTCCTGTGCGTTATCCTTATTCTTTATTAAAAAATTAATTCTAAAATTTAAAACAATGAAAAAGTATATCATTACAGCAGCCCTATCTTTATTTTCAGTTATTTCACTTTCAGCACAATCTAAAAAAGATGCTCAGGTTTCAAAGCTTTATCAGAACTATATCGCGATCAAATCTGCTTTAGCTTCAGATGATGCTGATAAAACTTCAAAAGCTGCTACAGAATTCATTAAAACTGCTTCTGCCATCGATTATAAATTGGTTTCAGAAGGTAATCTTAATATTCTTAGAAAAGATGCTTCTGTCATTTCAGAAGCTAGAAATGTTGCTGCTCAACGAGAGACTTTTCTTAACCTTTCAGACAATATGATTGCCCTGACCAAAGAATTTAAGCTTTCTGAAAAACCGGTGTATGTACAATATTGCCCAATGGCTGACGGAAGCTGGTTGAGTGATGAAAAGCAGATCATGAATCCATACTATGGGAAATCTATGCTTTCATGCGGAAGTGTAAAGTCAGAAATTAAATAAGTATTGTATTAATCTTTAAAACAATAAGTTGTAGAGTTTAGTTTATTTTAAACTTTAAGCTCTGCAACTTCTAAAAGTTCGGAATATTATGAAAAAACTAATAATGTTTCTGGTGCTTTTGTTCTCTGTTTTTACGTTCGCACAAACCACAAAAACCTATTATACCTGTCCTATGCATCCTGAAGTAGTCTCTTCAAAACCTGGAGACTGCCCGAAATGTAAAATGACATTGGTAAAGAAAACAGTTGTAATACAGCCGAAAGTTGTGGCAAAGCCAGCAGTAAAACCTGTACCCAAAGTAGAAACAAAAACAAAGCCTGTAGAAGCAAAAGTAAATAAAGCAAAAGTTGATGTTAAAAAGGCTGAAGAAGCTAAGAAAGTAAATACAGTAGGGAAAGCAGAACCGGCCCGGGTGGCTAAACCTGTTTTAAAATCAGGCAAGCAACCCCAAGTTTCATCTTCATCAGAACCTAAAACGCAGGCTCAAACCACTTATACTTGCCCAATGCATCCTGAAGTAATTTCAGACAAACCGGGAAAGTGTCCTAAATGTGGAATGGAGCTGGTGGAAAAACAAAACCATCAACATGCTGTAGTTGAAGATCCAAAAGAAGAAAAGTCTGTTTTAAAAAGAAATTCTGAGAACGGAAAACTTACTTTTGGCGGAAAAACGGTTCGTTATGACCTGTATGTAAAAGACACCATCGTTAATTTTACAGGAAAAAACAGAAGAGCCCTTGCGATCAATGGTAAACTTCAGGCTCCAACCCTGTATTTTACAGAAGGAGATACTGCAGAAATTTACCTGCACAATATGCTTAAGGAAAATACAGGACTTCACTGGCATGGGGTGATTCTTCCCAATGAACATGATGGGGTTCCTTATCTTACCACAAAACCTGTAAAACCTGGAGAAACACATTTATATAAGTTTAAAATCTCTCAAAACGGAACCTATTGGTATCATTCACATGAAGCATTACAGGAGCAGATCGGAATGAATGGAATTTTGGTCTTTAAAAAAAGAGAAGGCGAACCCAAAACAGAATATAATGCAGAAATCCCTGTATTATTAGGAGATTGGAGTGATGATGATCCAATGCAGATTGCCCGCAGGCTTCATATGGCCAATACAGACTGGTATGCTGTGAAGAAAAATGCAGTGCAGAGTTATTGGGAAGCCATTAAGTCCGGAAACTTCGGTACAAAGGCCCTAAATGAATGGAAAAGAATGGAAGCGATGGATGTAAGTGATGTCTATTACGATAAATTCTTAATCAATGGAGTTCCAAGCTCGGATTATTCTAACCTGAAAGCAGGAGATAAAGTAAGATTAAGAGTTGCCAATGGCGGTTCATCCACTTATTTCTGGCTGAATTATGGTGGTGGCAAAATAAAAGTGGTAGGAAATGACGGAAATGATGTGGTTCCCATAGAAGTAGACCGGTTGATTGTCGGAGTTTCTGAAACCTACGATATTGAAGTAACCATCCCTGAAAATAAAAGCTTTGAGTTCCGTGCCACATCAGAAGACAGGATTGGACACGCTTCACTCTGGCTGGGCTCCGGTGAAAAGGTAGAAGCACCTAATTTACCAAGACTGATGCTCTTTGAAGGAATGAAAATGATGAACGGAATGATGGAAATGAGCGGAAATATGAAGCCGATGACTATGACGATGGGAAATCAGATGATGGATATGAATGAAGTAATGTACCCTGAAATTCCGGAAAGTCAGAGAAAAACGACTGCGAAACATATCAATGAGATGATGGGAGTAAAAACAAAAGAAGAAACTAAGAAAGAAGATCATTCTCAGCATGCAGGAATGGATATGAAGGAAGAAAAAACTATCAAAAGATTGTCTTATAATATTTTAAAATCTCCTGAAAAAACAATCCTTCCTACAGACAGTATCCGTGAAATGAAGTTTACCCTGGAAGGAAATATGAACCATTATCTATGGACCCTGGACAACAAAACGGTGACAGAAACGGATAAAATTCTGATCAAAAAGGGAGAGATTGTAAGAATTAAATTGTATAATAATTCTATGATGCGTCACCCGATGCATCTTCACGGACATGATTTCAGATTGATTAATTCAAAAGGAGAGTACTCACCGCTAAAAAATGTAGTAGATATCATGCCGATGGAAACTGTTACTCTTGAATTTGCAGCGAATCAGGATGGTGACTGGTTCTTCCACTGTCATATTTTATACCATATGATGGCCGGAATGGGAAGAATCTTCAGTTATGAAAATTCAAAACCCAATCCACAGCTTCCCAACAGAAAATTAGCCTGGAAGAATTTTCTGCAAGACAATAAAATGGTAAGCTCTATGGCGATGCTGGATGTGGCAAGCAATAAAATCCATGCAGAAACCATGACCATGTTTGGACCAAGATGGGCCAACCTGAATGAATTTCATACGAATTGGAACTTTGACCATTTTGAAGGAAGTGCAAAAGTAGGACGCTTCTTAGGGAAATTCCAGTGGGCATTACCTTATGCAGGGTTCAGAGTCCAGAAAAACCATGAGATTATGGAACGCCGGATGGCAGAAGATATGGGAATGGATTTTCATGGTAAGAAAACCTGGTTCGGGCAGCAGAAAGCTTCAAAAAGCAGATATGCCTTTATGATCGGGATGCAGTATGTATTACCCATGTTGATTACAGCTGATGCCAGTGTAGACCACAACGGAAAAGTATTGCTGGAACTGAGTAGAGAAGATATTCCGCTTTCAAGAAGGTTCAGAGGAAATTTCAGTGTCAATTCCGATGGAGAATTTTCAACAGGAATAAGATATATCGTTCAGAAATATCTATCTATTTCCGGAAATTATGATAATGAAATGGGCTGGGGTGCTGGTGTTACCTTAACCTATTAAATAAAAGACCGTCTCATTGAGGCGGTTTTTTCGTTATAAGGGATGAATGATCTCTCGCAGATGCTTTCGAATAAGAAAATCGTTGATTTTCAAAAATTTAAGTGTATTTCTTATACAAAATGTTTTAAGCTTAAAGTTACTTAAGTGTTTAAATCTTTGAATTTTGTTGTAATCATAGTCCTTTCCTTTAGTAAAAGTTAAAAATTTTATTTCTCACAGAGTAAAGATGATTGAGAGGAAATAATCATGAAATTATAAAGCAGGCGAATAAGGTCTGCGATACTTTTTTATATCCGCGGATCTTGCTGACTTTGCACATTTTATGATCATGTTTAATAGGATACAATCATCTGTGAAAATCTGTGAAATCCATGGTTCAAGATAAAGCCTCTATCTTTTATAAACAGATTTGACTGTTTCAGTAATATTATAAAGCAAAAGCCACCTCATTGAAAGGTGGCTTTGTATATTGAATTTTATTATTTATTTGTTAGGTTTTACTTCCTGATTCTTCACTGCTGGAGTGTAGGTCACTTTTGCAATGTCAACTGTCATTTCTTTTAGACGTTTTGCTACGTTTTCAGGCATATCTTTCTGATATCTTCCGCCAATAACTTCAGAAAGGAACTTTTCAGTCTCAGCATACATCGCCATGCTATTCACTGGTTTTCTGAATCCATGTCCTTCATCATCAGCTAAAATATAATTTACTTTTTTACCTTTATCTCGAAGGGCAATCACAATCTGATCTGCCTCAGCCTGCTTTACTCTCGGATCATTAGCTCCCTGAATAATCAGTAAAGGTTTATTGATTTTATTGACACTGAATAACGGGCTGGCTTCATGCATTAGCTTTTTACCTTCTTCAGTTTTTGGATCACCTACCATACCATAAAGAGAGGCCCGTGCAGATTCCCAGTAAGCAGGCACAGAATCCAATAGAGTGAAAAGGTTGCTTGGCCCAACAATATCCACTCCTGCAGCATATACATCCGGAGTGAATGCTAATCCGGCTAAAGTAGCATAACCGCCATAGCTGCCTCCCATAATAACTACCTTGTTTTTATCAGCAATTCCGTTGTTAATCAGGTGTTTTACGCCCCATGTTATATCGTCTTGCATCAATTTTCCCCATTGCAGATCACCTGCATTCTGAAACTTTTTGCCATATCCGCCACTAGCTCTGAAGTTAGGCTGCAGTACGGCATAGCCTCTGTTCGCAAGAAACTGTACTATTGAATTATATCCCCAATAATCTCTAGGTCCTTTTGGTCCTCCATGTACCAGAACTACTACAGGTGCATTTTTACCCGAAGATCCCGCTGGTAAAGTCAAATAAGCTGGAATTTCAAGTCCGTCACTGCTTTTGTAGCGGATTGGAGTCATGGAAGCCAGATATTTTTCAACTTTCTTCAATTCCGGCCTTGGGGTGTACTGGAAAATTAATTCTTTTGTTTTGGTATCGAAGAAATAAGACTCAGAAACTGAGTTGTCACCCCAAACCGAGATTAAAAATTTAGAATAATCTTTTGTAGAGCTTGAAAAATTAACTTCCTTACCAGGAAATTTACTCTGTAGGAATTTATAATTAGCTTCCCACGCTTTATCTTTCCAGTAGTATTCAGTCTTATCACCGGTGTAAGAGGTGAAAATAATTTTTCTTGTATTTCTGTCTGCAGATAAGCCGCCGAAATCTACTTTTCCTTTAGGATCACTTTCTATTTTCGTGATCTGCTTGGTTTTTGGATCCATCAGGAATAATGCAGATTGATCCAGATCTCCCTTATTGGTTACCAGATAGAACTTTGAATTATCTTCGTTCCAGTTGGGAATATAGGCTTCTTCAGTGACTAGTGTTTCATAGATGGGAGTCAGTTTATCCCCATCTTTATACAGAAACTGAGTGGTTCCCTTATCATCGGTTTTGTTTAAAATTCTAAGCTTTTCATCCCAGTCGAAATCGTATCCCGTAATACGGTCTTTATTTTCGAAGACCTTTTTCAGTTCGCCGGTAGAAATTTTTAGTGAGTACAGGTCATGCCATGCTTTATCACGGTTATTTAATCCGATCATTAGAAGATCAGGATCTTTTCTGCTGACCATGTATATTTGAGCAGCCACTTCATTAAGTGGTGTCAGATTTCTGGATTCAGGAACGTCATTGGTTGCTTTCGCCATTGGATCTACGGCAAAAATATTGAGATTCTCATCTCCATTTTTATCTTTTACATACAAAATATATTTTCCGTCTTCCGACCAGAAATATCCATTTAATGGTCGCTTGCTATCAGTTAATGGTCTTGCTTTTTCAAAAGATTCATCGAACTTTTTGACCCAAATGTTCATGATGCCACCATGTTCTTTCAGGAATGAGATCCATTTCCCATCCGGGCTTAGCTGCCCCCCGGAAATTTCAGGATTTCCAAAAAAAAGTTTTCGGTCCAATAATTGAGCTTCCTGTGCCCGAAGGCTTTGAAACCCTATCATTAGGAGCAATACATAAAAGATTTTTTTCATATTTTTTTTAATTTGATATTGGTTAATTTACTCAATAATTTCTAAAGAAATATGAATTTTTGATTCTTTTTTAGTTGAAAATGTGACAATTAAGTTTATATATCCAATTCAATGATTTTTTTTGCCATCTTTTGGTTGATATTTTCAGGAATTAAACTCATCATGAAATTTCGCAACGAGTTTCCATATTCCCATTGAGAAATTTTTCCGATGCTACGGCTTGTATTCACAATATAATCTACTTTTTTTCTTCTGATTTTCTGAAATTCTTCAAAAATAGCATTGAAATCCCTGCTTTTCTCCAGTAGTCTGCCGATGACATAAGCATCCTCAATGGCCTGACAGGCACCTTGTCCCATATTGGGAGTGGTAGCATGTGCTGCATCTCCAATCAGACAGAGGTTTTCGGCATACCATAGGGGAATAGGAGTGAGGTCTGAAATTTCGTTACAGATGATGTTTTTCTCTGGTGTCGCTTCTATCAGTTTCAACACCAAATGATCAAAGTCTCTAAAAATGTCTGCAATCCCTGAGTATCTGCTGAAACTTTTTTCATTGATGCAGGCATACCAGTAAACCTTTTTCTCGGATATTTTTATAAAACCGAAACGTTTTCCTTTTCCCCACATTTCAAAAGCTTCATGATGATGTTCTTCAGGCAGCTCAAAATCTACAAGACCACGCCAGCATTTCTGGCCGGCATTTCTTATGGTTCCTGTTTTAAAGATCTGATTCCGGACAGGAGATTTGATACCATCAGCACCAAAAACAGTCGTGCTTTCAATCTGATTTCCATTTTCAAAATCTAAAATATAGTTTTCCTTCTTTTCAATTTTCCCTAAAGAATGGTTAAGCTGAATGGAATCTGTATTCAGGTTTTCTGCAAGAATCCGCTGTAATTCTGCACGATGAATTGCCACATTGCAGGAGTTGTATTGTTGTTCGAGCTCAAGAATCTCCGTTTTTGAAAAAGGTTTCAGCGATTCGTTGGATAAAATAATTCTATGAATTTTGTTTCCTGCATTTTCAATTTTTTCCTTTAAACCTAGTTTGTCAAAGACCTGCATGGCATTAACGGCCATCATGATTCCAGCTCCTACAGGCTTTATTTCCGGTGCAGATTCGTAGATGGTAAAATCGTATCCATTTTGTTTAAGGACATTTCCTAAAGTAAGTCCGCCAATTCCGGCTCCGATGATTGAAATAGTATTCATTGTTTAATTTGTGAAATGTAGTGTAATGTTGTTGGAAATAAGCAATAGCGCAAAGTTTTTTAAATTAGATGCTGCTTTAAGGCGCAAGAAAATCAACGATTTTCAGTAAGAGGTTTCAATTATTTTTTGTTACAAAATTCTATGTATCTAAGATTTTATTTAAACCACATAAAAACATAAAATTTATAGTTAAATAAAATTATTCGTGCATTCGTGGCAATAATTAAGGAGCATTCAATTTTATTGCAGATAAAATCCTGGCGCCTTAAAAAGATTTCCATATATCCAGGCTGTTTAGCGTCTTCGCGTATTTCCAACTCCTATTAAAACTTATAATGTCAGTATATAACTTTCAGATACTTTTTGGAAACCGTATTTACCAAAAAAATGATGGGCACCGTGATTATCAACACCGCTTTCCAGCAGAATGAAGCTGATATTCCAGTTTTTAGATTCTTCAATAGCTTTTTCCAGTAGTTTACTTCCCAAAGACTGTCCTCTTACCGACTGGTCCAAAAGCATATCTTCCAGAATCGCATACTTTTTAAAAGGACTGTTGATTACATTGAAAACCATCATTCCAACAATTTGTTTGTTCTCGTCTTCTGCAATTAAAATATTCAGTTTAGTGCTTCCATCAGAGTTGAAATCGGTAAGAAGCTGTTCTGTTAAAATAACATCAAGATCCGGATTCCAATGATGAGAATCTATTGCTCGTCCAGACATCATTTCGCCATGGGAAATGTATGAGTCTGTTTTATGGGTGATAAAAAAGTCTACCAATTCTTTAACACGGGTTTTATCGGTAAGCCATTGTGTAGTATAGTTCATAAGATGTCTTTATTTTAATTTTTTTAATTCTTCAAGCAACTTATTCTGTCTGTTGATCAACTGATTCAGACTGTCCGTTTTTAAAGGATGTGCATTTTGATATTTTTCAATTTCAGTAAGTGTTTTTCTGAGCTTAAAAGCGGTATATAAGTTGTTCAGTTCAGTATTGTTTTTATTAACCTGAGCAATAAGGAGATTTACATCTCTGATTTTTATGTTGTATTGATCTGCACTAGCTTTAATTTCTTTTTCAACTTGTTGTTTGGTCAGAGAGTCTGTAATTGATTTTGCACGGTTCCTGGCTTGCAGGTAAAAAGATTCAGATGTACTGATTATTTTATCATATACTTCCAGAGTTTTCCCGGTTTCCTGCTGAGTTTTTATTATTTTATCATCAAGTAATTTAAGACTTTTATCATTCCTAATCAGTTCAGAATAAGTATTATCAATAAGATTGTCACCACGGTAACTTTCAAATGAGCCTGAAACTGAAGATTCTGCGTTATCAATAGCATTTTCTATAACCGGTTTATTTTGTGGTTTATTTTCTTTACAGGAAAGTAAAGATAAAACGAATGTAGAAGCAAAAAGTATTTTTTTCATTGTGATTATTTTATAATTATATTTTGGTGATGGGAACCAGAAGATCAGCATTGCTAATGGTATATTGTAAGTCTGGATAAGCAAAATCCAGTTCCCTGTTTTCCCGGCCTCTCAGTTTAAAGAATTCTGATTCCTGATCAGTATTTGCCAATGTAAGAGGTTCTCCGGTAGAAAGATAAGGTTTTCCATCTCTGAACCGGATATGTGTTTTTGAAGTCCGGAATGTAATGCCTAACCACTTATTGTGATTTATAATTGAATTTGGTGGTACATTCAGGATGATTTTATGCTGGAATCGTTTATTGGTTTCAATAGCAAATAAAACAACAGAATGATGATGCAATATAATTTCAGATTCCTCTTCTGTTATTTTGTCTTTAATAACAAGTTTTCTCAGATGAGACTCTTTAAGTTCATCCGGTCGTTCATAAGAGGTAAAAAGTGCAATAAAAGAATTCTCTTCCAGATCTAAAGCCTGGTCAGAATGAAAACCCATTTTAGAATATGAAGAATCATACACTTCAATGAGAGCATTATTGAAACTCTGTACAGGGATTTCAATATGATTGGCCAACAGCGTATCATTAATTTCCGCAACAAGCCGATGGTGAAGCGGTGAGAAAGTAACAGCTGGAGTAGTAAATCGGGTAGTGGTTCTTACAACCGGAATATTTTCATCCTGTACATCTACCAGATGATTTCCAAGCCTGCCTTTTCCTGTAGTTTCAAAATCTGCAGAATGAATAAGCTCATTAAACAGATTTTGATCTGTTGGAAGTGTAATTGTATGAAATTCAGCGAAGTCCATTTTTTTTGTTTGCAGATTAAAAAATAGGTTTTTCATAATCACCGGAGTTCATGCTGAAATGAATTTTGCCATATTCCACCATCTTTTCAGATACATTTTCCTCATAATAAGAATTACGCAGCTCCTCCTGAAGTTCCGGAGTCATTTTTTCAAGCTTAATAAATTGACCATTGTCTTTTATATAAGTCTGATCATCTGTATGCATCGCTTCAAGATTAGAACATCGAACCACATAGCCCATTCTGATAGGAATTTGGTCAACTCCCAAAACAGATGGCTTGATTTCATGAGTATACAATCTGTTGGTAGAAAGCGGGATCAAAAATGCAGAGTTAGGATATAGGGGTACAGTGAATTCTTTCTCCAGAGAATCATCCTCAACTGTTTTCTTTAGCTTAAAATGCAGTCGGGTTAATGCACTTGTCTGTTTATAACACCAATCGAATGGGTCTGTAACAGAAGGCTTTAATGGATCTGTATTGGAATCATCATAGAACGTACAAAATACTATAAGTCCTTCCTTCGGCATATCTTTCGTTTTATCCGAATGGGCTTTGATCTTAGCTTTTACTTCCTTTTCAGAATCTGCTGTTTTCTTTTTGTTCTCATAGATCTGTACCAAAGCGTGATTCAGATTGGTTTCGTGTTCGAACGTTTCCAGAATGCACTGGTTTAAAATACTGATAATTTTTGTATCGGTAGTGCGGAAATTATCTGTGGGGCCTGTTAAATTACTTGAGCATCTTAAAAGATTGTAATGAAAAGCTTCTTTGCCTCCTTCAGTAGTCTCTTTAGCAACTTTACTCAGATAGATTCCTTTTCTTAAAGCTTTACTTTCTTTATTGGATTCTGTAAGTTCCTGAAAATTGTGTTCAGATTTAATCATATCAAAATTACGGTCACCAACAAACAGCTTTCTGTAATAAACACCGGCATTGCTGATTATAACGGGGACTTCTCCCAAGGTTACTAATTTATATTTTTCAGGACTCATATTTTCATATTGAGTTGAAAAATCTTCTATAATATGAATGAAAGGAGTTATTTCTTTAAGCGTACTGAAATCTCCACATGCATAGATCTTTTTATTACTAAAATCAATGGCTGTATCGGAGAAAGTATTGATAACCAGTCCGCAGAAATTGTTGATAAGGTATTGAAGTTCAGAGTTGATATTCTCATTATTTTGTAGAATAACAAGTACGTTTTTATCTTTAGTGATCTTATTTTCAAATGGTAGAGTAGTCATGTAATCTTTTTATTATATGGATATTAGTTGAGGTTTCTTTGGAGATTGTTACAAATACTTATCAGCAGTATGAATCAATATTCTTATTTTTTAGATTTAAAAGAATCTGCATACTTCCGATGTCATCATTTACTTTTACTTCCAACAGATCGTTGGATATGGATCTGGAATTAATTTTAAATTTTTGAGTGCCCGGCAATATAATCTCTGGATTACTATTCAAATGTAAAATAGGTCTGTTGAAGGGAATTACAAAAATTTCATCCTCTAAAAAAATAATGTCGGCACCTCTGTAGGTAAGGTTAACATCAATTGTTGTTTGGTTTTCAAAACTGATCTCAACATTTTTTACAAGCTGATGTTTTCTTTTTTTCATATAACGGAAGAAGAGATTCCGCTTCTGTTTTAAATACAGAGAAATACCAATACTGATGAGAATAAAAAGTAAAACGGCTCCGGCAAGAAGTAAAGAAAAATCTGTATCCATAATACAAAAATAAAAAAACGGAGCCTGAAAACAGACTCCGCTTATAAAATTGTTTGCGCTAAAATTATTTACCTAAGTAAGATTTAAGGATCTTACTTCTGGTATTATGTTTTAGTCTCTTAATTGCTTTTTCTTTGATCTGACGAACTCTCTCTCTTGTAAGATCGAAAGTCTCACCAATTTCCTCTAAAGTCATTGGGTGTTTTCCATTCAGTCCGAAGTATAGTCTAACCAAATCAGCCTCCCTTGGAGTTAAAGTGTTTAATGCTCTTTCAATCTCAATTTGAAGAGATTCAAGCATTAAGTCTTTATCAGGACTTGGAGATTCTCCTGAACGTAATACATCATAAAGATTAGAATCTTCACCTTCTACCAAAGGTGCATCCATAGACAGGTGTCTACCGGAGTTTTTCATAGATTCTTTGATATCTTCCTCACTCATGTCAAGAACTTCAGCCAATTCTTCCGGAGAAGGTGGTCTTTCATTTTCCTGCTCAAGGTGAGCGTATGCTTTATTAATTTTATTGATGGAACCAATTTTGTTCAACGGAAGTCTTACAATTCTTGATTGCTCAGCCAACGCCTGTAAAATTGATTGACGGATCCACCATACTGCATAAGAGATAAATTTGAAACCTCTAGTTTCATCGTACCTTTTTGCCGCCTTCATTAATCCTAAGTTACCCTCATTAATTAAATCGGGTAAGGAAAGACCTTGGTTTTGGTATTGCTTAGATACAGAAACTACGAAACGAAGGTTGGCCTTGATTAATTTTTCCAATGCAGCTCTGTCGCCAGCACGTATTCTTTGTGCCAATTCTACTTCCTCGTCCGCAGTAATCAGTTCCACTTTACCAATTTCCTGCAAATACTTGTCTAATGAAGCAGTTTCCCTGTTGGTAACCTGCTTAGTGATTTTTAATTGTCTCATTTATTTTATCCTCAAAAAAGAGTTACTATATATTATACGTTTGGAAATACAAAAAGGTTACACTAGTTTTACTTTTTTATTAATATTTTAATTTGAATGCTAATAGATGAGCGTGGAACAGAGATTCAGAAGTTGAAAAATAGAAAGAAAAGAAGATAATCCAGGATAAAAAGAATGAAAATTATCCTTTAATACAATTCTATAATGGAATGTCTTCTATTATTTCCATCCTCTGGAGCTCATCTTATAGGGGTTTTATAATTCTGCACCTTTTTTCAGGTAATAAAAACGCTGCATTGTTTGTGCTATTTTTTTAATCCCTGGAAAAGGGTAATTTTTTGT
>NZ_JANUEH010000017.1:0-106836 GCF_024810195.1 Chryseobacterium sp. BIGb0232 | reverse complement strand
ATAGGTTTTGGTCTGTATGTAATTCTCCGTATTAGGGAGCGGGGTAAGCTGGGCATGCACTGAATGGGTAATCAGCAGCATGCTTATGGGGATTAATATTTTTTTCATCAGTATTAGTTTTTATAGTTGTATTTCATTTCCTTTAGGATCTTTCCGTTGGTATCAACTACTTTTTCAAGTCTATTGGCAGAATCATAAAGGTAAGTTTCTCTTATTCCGGATGGTGGGGTAATGCTTCTTACTCCAATTAATGGATCATAGCTGTAAGTCGTCACCTGATGCCCGGGCAAATTGGCTCTGAAAGTTTGAAAGGCATTAAGTAGGTTATTCTCATCATTATTTGCTCCGGCTGCAGCATCCAGATCGGAGGCATTCACGATACTGTCTATAAAAGATTGCTGGATATCAGTTAACCGTATATTTTCAATCTTGGCAATAGGCTGAGTTTTATTATATCCCCAGATGATAACTGTTATACCTCCATCTCTAGTGGTATACTGCAAAAGATTTCCTTTAGAATCATACTTATCATAAGTAACATCAGTTGATGTAACATTTTGCAAATCAGTTGAAAGTACAGCATATGGCAATACTAAGCCTGATGTTTTGATATCCGCTTCCGATTGGTTAGATGGATATAATGTTTCTGTTTTGGCCAGCATTTTACTGTTAACTCCCATAGTCTTACTTGTTTTGACTTCTAAAGGAACTCTAATCATATTCTTTGAGATCATCAATTGATTCCCTTTTTCATGGGCATATTGATATTTGGATTGAATAACGCTACCATCAGGATCTGTGGTGGTACTTGAGAGAAGCAGATGTGGGAATTCTTTAGAATTTTGGAACTCTTTATTTTCTTTTGTAAGGACTGGTTTTCCGTTCAAAATTTTATAATTCCGGGATTCTGCAAGAAACTTTAGCCCCGAATCTAGACCATAGAAACTAAGGCTTTCAAGAAGAGCTTGATATCCTCTTATTGTTATAAAACCATTTCCAATCATTTCACTGGAATTAACGGAGGGAAAAACTCCTTTACTCATTGCATATCCTATATATTTTCCATATGCATCGGCAGACAATTCGTTTTTTGCTCTGTAAATTTTGTAAAAATATTCATTGTATTCTAAGAGTTGATTTTTCGAATCATATACTTGTGTCTTATAGGTGTGATTCTTCCAATCATCTACCAATCCATAAGAAAATGAATTTTTTAATGAACTAAAATTGAATTTACTATCAATATAATTAAAAGATTTAATTTTCCCGTTATTTTTATTTCCATCAGACAGAAACTCGTCTACCTGAGTATATGATACGGATGAATTAGAATTTAAAGAATGGTTGAAATCCGCATCTGAAGAGATCAGATATTGTAGTTTATATTCATATTCCGTCCCTACTTTCTGTTGTATCACCCGTTCGTTAATAAAATTGGGAAGTCCCATCATGATACTTGACGTATACCCAAGAGTATCTGATACATATCGATACTGTTTTTGTTTTGCCAATTTTGAATCATGATCAAAATAATTTAAGGTTTTCAATCTTAATCCTCCTGCGGGAAATACTCCCATTTCAGTCTTTTTCTGTAGATATTCTGCATTTATAAAACATTTTTTGTCTCCAAAATTGTTTAAAGTAAACCTATATTCACCATCTAAAGATAAAATTTTAGGAAAAGATCCGTTATCTGAAAAATTCCCTATCAATTTATAATTTCCTTGGTTCTCTTTCATCCAGACTTTTCCTATACAAATTCCATTTTCAAATCCACCAGGAGAATTATCATAATCTGTTGTAAAATAAACAACCCTTTTAATATCCTGCGGCCCTAATGTAAAAACAACTGATGGATTATCAGAATCTATTCCTATACTTTGATTTAAAAAAGTGTTTTTCTCTCCATAATAATCATTATTCTCATAAATAATTTCGAGTGTCCCTTTTGTTGGGTATTTGATCTTTTTAAGACTCATTATCCTTGTAAAAAATCCTGTTGGATCGGGTTCTCTATTGACTCCATCTGTATTTACCGATCCTTTAAAGTATATTATAGGAATTCTTGTTGCTCCTGCTGTTCCTCTGTGATATCCCCAATAATCCACTGAATTGACATTAATGGCTGGGATTGAAGAATCTTCATAATATTCAAATTCATGGATTTCATTATCCATCTTTAATGAAGTTAACTTTAATCGTTTGTTTAAATATGTATTACTATTACTTAAAAAAGATGAGCTTGTAAAATAATTATAAGAAAAGAGAACTCTCTTGATTATCCGGTTATTTTTATCATAAATGGTAATTTCATCAAGACTTTTAGAAGGAGTGTTAATCGGCTCCATATCGCTTCGAATAGTTTTGTATTGGAATTGTATTCTTCCCTGGTCAAATAAAATTTCAGTGATTAAGTTATGATGCTCCTCTCTGATTGGTTGGCAAGAAATTGAAAACGGTTGAGAGCTAAACTCTAACGAGGGGCCTTCTATTTTAAAATTTTTCATTTCATATAAACCCCGAATTACATAGTTCTCACTTTGATCATATTTAAAGAAAATATTGGTTTTATTCTTAGTGGTGATATTGGAAATCTTATAATTATTATATCCACTGAAATCCCCACCAGCATTAAAATTTGAGCAACGGTCTTTAGTCAGAAAATTAAGTGTTGAATTAAATTCGTATAGATTTCCTTCAAAATCATTAATTTTCATAGGAGAAACAGAACTTATCTGAATAGGCTGATAAGGAATAAGTTGAGGTTTTCTTTGGGTGTCTAGAAAAAACTTTCCGGAGTACGCCCCCAATTTATAATGATACATATCCGGTTGAATATCATAAATACTGTTTTCATCAAATATATCGATGAGCATAGCATTTGGAATTTCAATAGCAGCATAATTAAACGAAGGAAGCATCTCAGGATAGCTTGAGGGATGATAATATTTTTTATCGGGTAGTTTGAGTCTTCTATTGTCATCATCAAACCCATGAATTTGCTTAGTTATATCATATGGAATATTCAATGCCCAGCCTAAGCCAACAGAACCCGATCTTTCGTCTACTTTTATTCCCCCGGTATTGTAAGATAAACTAATAGGAATTGTTACTCCATCCTGAACAATTTCAAAAATGGGAATTGAAAAGTTGGCAGTTCCACTCATCTTATCAAGTTCCAAATCTCTGACTTTATACAAGCTGTAAGCATTGGGGGATGGAGGTAAAATATTGGATATATTTTGAGCTTCGATGATACTGCACAAAAATAATAAGGCTACTGAAAATATATTTTTTCTTTTCATTTTTTCTCGTGTTTATTTCTTAATCAGCTTTGCATTCGCTGTTTTATTAGTATCAGTTTTTATGGTAACCAGATAAGCTCCCTGCACCAAAGCCTGGGTATTAATCTTAGTCACTCTGTTCTTTGTTTTCAAATTTTGAAGCTGTCTTCCGCTCATATCATACAGCATAATATCAGCTTCTTTAAAGTCAAAGCCAATTTCTACATACGCATAATCGGATACCGGATTCGGATAGATCTTGATATCATATTTTTCAATCAGGTCATTCACCTGTTTATCGCCAAGCTTTACAATCTTCCAGTTTTCTTTCCCTAATTCTTTGGCACTGGTTCCTGCCAGAATAATAGAACCGTCTCTGTTGAGTTTCAAATCTGAAAGTCTTTCTTCTTTCTGTCTGGATTCTCCTGTTACATGTTTTCGCCACTGTTCATTTCCATTACCATCCAGGTAGATCATCCAGAAGGTCTCATCATCTTTTTCTATTCTTCCTTCTGCCTGGGTGTAACCGCCTAACAGAATTCCTTTCGAGGATTTGTCGTCTCCTGAATGGATTACGCTTGCTCCCATCAGAATATCACGGTTTTTGAAATTGTAGGATTTCTGCCACTGTTCATCACCTTTTTCATTTAAAGAAATCAGCCACAGATCGGTTCCTTCTTCAATTCCAACAGTCTTATTTCCTGATCTTTCGGATCTGGATTCCCCACCAATGATATAGCCATTTGAGGTTAAAGACAGGGTTCTGATATGGTCATCTCCTTTTCCACCATAGTTCTTTTCCCATTCTACTTTTCCATTTTTATCCAGCTTGATAATCCAGTAGTCGCCTTCACCGAAGTTGCTGCTGGCTTTTGGCGTCTGGCTAATGGCTGTTGAACTGACAGATCTTTCATCTGAAGATTTACTCTCAGGATTTCTTAATCCTGAACCTCGAACTTCGGAGCTTCTTGAATAAATTCCCAATAAGGCTCCACCATCTTTTGTAGGAATCATTTTCTCTACTTCATCCAAACCTTTTCCGCCTACTATCAATTGGGAAACTTCTTTTCCGTCTTTGTCGAGTCTGGTGATCCAGACATCTTTGGAGCCATACCCTTGGGAAGAGTTTTGTACATTCCCGGCTACAAAAAAGCCTAAATCTGTACTTTGAATGACTGCTTTGGCTTCTTCATCGGAAGAGGTTCCTAATGTTTTCTGCCAGATTTCATCGCCAAATTCATTGATCCGGATCAGCCAGATATCTGAGCCGCCTTTGGAATCTTCTTTCTTATCCAGTCCTTTTCCAGAGTATGAGGTTCCTGCTAAAAGAAATCCTCCCTCCTGAGTGCTGACTGTTGCAGATAGGTAATCGTGATTGTTTCCCGAGAAATACTTTTCCCAGGCTTCTTCTCCCTGTTGATTGAGTTTAACCAGATGGAAATCGTAGCCATTGTTCTGTTTACTTCCTGAAGTTTGCTGTTTGTCGCTTTGTATAGAGCTTCCTGTGATAAGATACTGCTGATCGATAGTGGTAGTGACCTGGCTAAGGAAATCCTGGGTAGAGGACTTGATATCTTTCTGCCAGAGAACATTCTGGGCAGATACGCCAAGAATTGTGCATACAGTACATGCACTGAGATAAATCTTTTTCATTAACATTTGTTTTGCTAAATATAATAATTAATAATACACTTAAACGCGATATAATATATTTTACTGTTACAACTTAATCTGTAACATTTGTACACATTAATTCTTTATTTATAGAGAAAGATTATTGATTATTAAAATAATGATGTAATCCTGAAATACAGGTACTGAGGTTATGAAAGTATAAAATTCCCCTAAAAGTGCTTTTCATTCCCTATTTTTGAATTTTATGGTCAGTTTTATTAAAGTAGTGCAAGTATTTCCGATCCAAAAGAGAGTTGACCTCACTTTTTATTTTCCATATCATTCTTATGCAAAGCTACTCTGCTAAAACGACAGAACTTGACGCATTAGAAATAAAAAAGGGCCAGCTCCGAAGAGCCAACCCTCAAAACATTAACTGTTTATTGATTGAATTATGATGTTTCTTTATTTCCAGCCTCCACCCAGACTTTTATAGATATCTACTACTGTGCTCAGCTGTTTTTCTTTTGCTTCTATAAGCTCCATTTTGGCATCAAGAGCATCTCTTTGGTTCAAAAGAACTTCAAGATAATCTGCTCTGGAATTTCTGAATAACTGGTTCGCAATATCAATCGATTGATCCAGGGCTTTTGTTTCCTGAGATTTCAACTGATAATACTGGTCTATATTTTTAACTTTCGACATCAGATTAGCCACATCCAGATAAGCATTCAAAATAGTTTTATCATATTCATATAATGCCTGTACCTGTCTAGCATCTGCGGTCTGAAAGTTCGCTTTGATTGCACTTTTATTAATGAGTGGCCCGGCCAGCTCGCCTACAAGATTATAAGCAATAGACTCTGGCATTTTTACCAGATAAGATGGCTTAAATGCTTCCAATCCTAAGGTTGCAGAAATCTCCAGTGATGGGTAGAATTCTTTTCTCGCTGCTTCTACATCCAGTTTAGAAGCCCTTAATTCTAATTCAGCCCGCTTGATATCAGGACGATTGGCCAGCAATTGTGACGGGATTCCCGTATAAACCGTTGGTGGAATGGTTGACATAAAGTTTTCCTTTGTTCTGACAATCGGCTG
Source organism: Chryseobacterium sp. BIGb0232 (assembly GCF_024810195.1). Classification (NCBI taxonomy): domain Bacteria; kingdom Pseudomonadati; phylum Bacteroidota; class Flavobacteriia; order Flavobacteriales; family Weeksellaceae; genus Chryseobacterium; species Chryseobacterium sp. BIGb0232. The sequence continues at coordinate 100,840 of NZ_JANUEH010000017.1, read as the reverse complement.
CGGATATCTTCCCAACAAAGCATTGATCTCATTCTCTTTCTCAGTAATTTGCTGACGGATGGTGTATTCTGAAGCTTTCGATTTTGCCAATTCTGCTTCAAATTTCTTCACCGCCAATTCTGTTGCAGCAGCAGCTTCTTTCTGAATCTTGGAAATTTCCAATGCTCTTTGCTGAAGCTTGATATACTGTTGAATAATATCCAATTGATTATCCAGAGCCAGCAACTCATAATAATTATCAGCAACTTCCTCTATAAGGTTAGACAGAACAAAGTTTTTCCCTTCCACTGTAGAAAGATAATGGGCCACTGCGGATTCCTTTTCTGTTCTCAGTTTCTTCCAGATATCAATTTCCCAATTGGCCATTAAACCCCCTTCAAAATTTCCAAGAGGATCCGGCATTTCTCTACCCGGTTCTATTTCTGTAGTGGCATCTCCGGCTCCTTCACTCGTATATCGGCCCGCTTTTTTCAATCCGGCTCCTATTCCTGCAGAAACAGTAGGACTTAGTTTCCCTTTTTTAGCTAAAACTCCACTCTTGGCAATTTCAATTTCCTGAAGGGTAATCATCAGCTCCTGATTGTTCTTTAAAGCAGTTTCAATAAGGCTTACCAGGTTTGGATCAGTAAAAAACTGTCTCCACGGAGTCGTTCCACTGTTATTATTCCCATCTTCCTGCTCTTCCTGATTGAAGTTTTGAGGAATATTTGTTTTTACCTCGTCTTTTATGACCGTCGCCATTGGCGCCTTACAACTTGCTAACACAAGAGATAAGGCAATGGCTGTTATAATATTTTTAGTCTTCGAATTTTCCATCGTGTTCATAAGGTTCTGTTTGTTCTGTTAAAGGATTCTCTTCCTCATATCTTGCCAGTCTTGATTTTTCAGCAATAGTTCCGAAAATGTAATACAACCCCGGAATAATCATTAATCCGAAAACAGTTCCTATCAACATTCCTCCTGCTGCTGCCGTTCCAATTGTACGGTTACCAATAGCTCCCGGACCCGTTGCAATTACCAATGGAATTAACCCTGCAATAAAGGCAAATGAGGTCATTAGAATCGGACGGAAACGAATGGCAGCACCTTCAATAGCAGCTTTTGCCACCGGAATGCCTTCTTCAGCTTTCTTCTGTACTGCAAATTCCACAATCAAAACGGCATTCTTACCTAAAAGCCCGATAAGCATTACCATAGCTACCTGAGCATAGATATTGTTCTCCAATCCTAATAATTTTAAACATAAAAATGCTCCAAAAATACCTGTAGGAAGGGATAAAATCACCGGTAACGGAAGAATAAAACTTTCATATTGTGCAGCAAGGATCAGGTATACAAATCCTAAACACACAAGAAATATAAATATCGCTTCATTCCCACGGCTTACTTCATCTTTCGAAATCCCCGCCCAGTCGATACCAAAACCTCTGGGAAGTGTCTTATCCGCAACTTCCTGAATCGCTTTAATGGCCTGCCCGCTACTGTATCCAGGTGCCGGAGTTCCGCTCACCTCTGCGGAATTGTACATATTATGTCTTGTAATCTCAGATAGTCCATATACTTTTTCAAGGTGCATAAAGTCTGAATAAGGTACCATCTGATCCTTATCATTCTTCACATACAGTTTTAAAAGATCCGTTGGAAGGGCACGATATTGAGGTCCTGCCTGAACAATAACTTTGTATGGCCTGTCAAAACGGATAAAGCTGGTCTCATAGTTTGAACCGATAAGCGTCGACAGGTTATCCATCGCTTTTGCAATGGTGACTCCTTTCTGTTCAGCAAGGTCATTATCCACGCGAAGCATATACTGAGGAAAACTCGCAGAATAGAATGTAAATGCAGATCCCAGTTCCGGGCGTTTCTTCAGTTCCTTAACAAAATCATTGCTTACCTGCTCCATTTTATGATAATCACCACTTCCCGCCTTATCCAGCAAACGAAGTTCAAAACCTCCTGCGGCACCATAACCTGGAATAGAAGGTGGCTGGAAGAATTCAATATTGGCTCCCGGAATATTTTTAGCTTTTTCTTCAAGCTTTTCGATGATTTCTGCAGCAGATTCTTTACGTTCTTCCCAACTTTTAAGATTGATAAGACAGGTTCCCGAGTTGGATCCTGTACCTTCCGTTAAAATCTCGTACCCTGCCAGTGAAGAAACAGATTTTACTCCGTCCACATCTTCAGATTCTTTCAGCAGCTCTCTGGCAATCTGATTGGTTCTTTCCAGGGTAGATCCCGGAGGCGTCTGGATAATCGCATAAATCATTCCCTGATCTTCAGCCGGAATAAATCCGGAAGGAAGAGAATTACTCAGGAAGAATGTACAGGCACAAAACGCCAATAGCAATGGCAATGTGATTCCTTTTTTGGTAACAGTCTTCTTAAGCATTCCTTCATATTTCCCAGCCCCTTTTGTAAACAGGTTATTGAATTTATCAAGGAAAACAGTAATCGGGGTCTTCTTTTTAGCTTTCCCGTGGTTATTTTTCAGAATTAAAGCACATAATGCCGGCGTCAAAGTCAAAGCCACTACTCCCGATAAAATAATGGACGATGCCATGGTAATTGAGAACTGACGGTAAAATACCCCAACCGGCCCAGACATAAATGCAATCGGAATAAATACAGACGCCATTACCAGAGTAATTGCGATAATTGCTCCGCTGATCTCATGCATGGCTTCTTCCGTAGCTTTTAAAGGGGAAAGGTTTTTCTCCTCCATCTTGGCATGCACTGCTTCAATTACAACAATAGCATCATCAACTACAACCCCGATTGCCATTACCAGGGCAAAGAGTGAGATCATATTCAGTGTGATACCAAATGCGGACATCACGGCAAAGGTTCCTACCAATGAAACCGGAACCGCCAATGCCGGAATTAAGGTTGAACGCCAGTCTCCAAGGAAAAGAAATACCACAATGGCAACCAGTATAAAAGCTTCAAATAAAGTATGGATTACTTTTTCCATGGAAGCATCCAGGAATCTTGAAACGTCATAGCTGATATCATAATGCATTCCCTTAGGAAAAGTATTTTTTTCCAGGTCTGCCATTAAAGTTTTTACATTTTTAATAACATCACTGGCATTGGATCCATAAGACTGCTTTACCGTAATGGCTGCAGAAGGTTTTCCATTCAAAGTGGAATAAATATCATACATCGAGCTTCCGAATTCAATATCGGCAACATCTTTTAGCCTGATGGATTCACCATCCGGTTTTGCTCTTAAGATGATATTTCCATAATCTTTTTCATTATTAAAACGACCAGGATATTTTAGTACATATTCAAATGACTGTGAACGTTTTCCTGAACTTTCTCCTGTTTTTCCCGGAGAGGCTTCCAGACTCTGTTCGTTCAGTGATTCCATCACTTCATCTGCTGAAATGTTATAGGCCGTTAACCTATCCGGCTTAAGCCAGATACGCATTGCATATTCACGGGTACCCAAAATGTCGGCAAAACCTACACCGCTTACCCTTCTCAATTCAGACATTACATTAATATCTGCATAGTTGAACAGGAATTTCTGATCGGCTTTAGGATCGTCACTGTACAGGTTAATATACATCAACATGTTCGGTTCTTCACGGGTAATTTTCACCCCTTCACGAACGACCAGAGGAGGTAATTTATTCACTACGGAAGATACACGGTTTTGAACGTTTACTGCTGCAACGTTGGGATCTGTTCCCAGATCAAATACGATCTGAATGGAAGCTTCCCCATCATTTCCGGCATCTGAGGTCATATATTTCATACCCGGTACCCCATTCAATCCTCTCTCTAATGGGATAACAACAGATTTAATCAATAATTCGTTGTTGGCTCCGGGATATTCTGCGGTAATATTTACTTTAGGGGGAGAAATGGAGGGAAACTGCGTCACCGGAAGCTTTACCAATGACAGTATTCCCATAAACACAATAATCAATGAGATTACAATAGACAGAACGGGTCTGCGGATGAATTTCTTAAACATACTACTTCACTTTAGAGACCACTACTCTGCTTTTAATTTCAATGACTGAAGAACTTTTTTAGGGTCCTGGAATTTTGTTTTTACTTTCTGATCATCCTTCACTTTCTGAACACCTTCCAAAAGAATCTGATCTCCTTTTGAAATTCCTGAACTTACTACATATAGATCCGGAAGTTCATAGGCAACTTTAATATTTCTGGATTTTGCTGTCCCGTTTTTATCAACAACAAATACATATTTCTGATCCTGGATTTCATAAGTAGCTTTCTGAGGAATAATAAGTGCATTATGAACCGGCATGGTCATCTGTACTTTTCCGGTTTCTCCGTTTCTCAGAAGTTTATCAGGGTTAGGAAACTTGGCCCGGAACGCAATATTTCCGGTTTCATTGTCAAATTCTCCTTCAATAGTCTGGATTTCGCCTTTTTGTGAATACGTTTCTCCATTTGCTGTAATCAGGGATACCTGGCTACTTCCTCTGTCTGCAGCGTGAGTCTGATAACTCAGATATTCCGGCTCAGAAACATTGAAATAAGTATAGATACTTGTATTATCTGATAATGAAGTCAACAAATCACCTTCATCCACAAGACTTCCCAGCTTTAAAGGAATTCTGTTGATGATCCCTGAGAACGGAGCTTTAATATCAGTAAAAGATAAATGAATCTGTGCCAGTTTCATTTCTGCATTGGCTGCATCCAGCTTTGCTTTAGCCATTGCTTTCTCGTTTTTAGAAACGATATTGTTTCCTGCTAATGTACTGGCGTTTTTCAGTTCAATAGAAGCCTGTTCTACTTCCGCCTTTGCTTTTAATAATTCTGCCTGATAAAGCTTAGGCATAATACGGAACAGGGTTTGCCCTGCCTGTACATACTGCCCTTCATCGACAAAAATCTTTTCAAGGAATCCTTTTTCCTGAGCCCGAACTTCAATGTTCTTTACAGACTGGATCTGAGCTACATATTCCTTATTAATTACAGTGTCCATCACTACCGGAGATGTTACCGGATAAGTGGTTACTTCTTCTTTCTCCTCTTTTTTCTTATTGCAGCTTACAGCCAGTAAAAGGACACTAAGTGCAATACCTGAGGCAACTCTTTTTATCATAATTCTAGAGTTTTATAAATCGTTAATGTTTTGAATAGAAATAAAATGGCAATAGAGGATGGTACGATGTGATGATTACCAGCATACACAACGCAAAGTATTCCTACCTGAAAACAGACAGAAATTCATTGGAAAAAAATGAAATTTTAAATTCTAATGGAACGGATCAGAATAAACTTTTTGGTGGTAAGCCCCCAAATGAAACCGTGAATATCCGGTTTAAACTGTTTATTGTTCTTTAATCCAAAAATATAGATTAAACTGAAAACCCCGGCGAAAATAACAATGGCCTGAAATACATCAGACAGCTGAAAATCATTTTCGGCAAGTTCTAAAGTTGAATTATCCAAAGTATCGGCCATCTGTTGCACTGACAGCTTTTCATACGTCTGATTCAGTCGGTTGGCTCTTTTAGGTAAATGATGAGAAACATGACCGGAATAGTCATTTCTGAGCGTTTTAACATTCAATCTGCTTTCTACTACAAAGAGTAGAAAAAGACCGGTTAAAAAATATACTATAAAATTTCTCATTTTGAAGTGGCAAATGTACATTTAGATTATCATATCTTCATATAGATTAACAAAATTTAACGCTCCTTTAAATAACCTGAATTTGAAATCCCATCGAATATTAAACACTGTGAAATACAGACTTTTATAAATTATTAAAATCCCTTATCAATAGGATAATATCTCGAGGTTCTTTCTTTTTCAATAGGCTTGTATCCTGATTTTCGATATTTTATTCTGAACAATGTTACTATCCGGAAAAAATATTCATCTGAAAAACTAAACTTTATCATGATTTCAAATTATTAACATAAGCGTATTGTTATTCTCTTATTTTTGAATTATTTTTGCCGGAAATTTAAACAACAAATGAACAACGAAAAAACTACCCTCTATCCTATTGAAAATAAATCGGTTAAAAAATCGCCTTCACCACTTTCAATCACAAATTTCTCACTCTAAATAATCAGTTCTGTTTCACTGAAAAAATATTTTGAAAAGAATGGGAAAAAACCATTCAATCAAAATATAATGTTATTTTATGTAAAATTAACATATAATTATCGAAAATATTTGTAATTTTATATAATACTAACACCATAATTCATGAAACACTTTAAAATCACTTATCACTATGAAAAAATTATTAACAGCACTTCTTTTTGGATTGGCAGTTCTTTCCCAAACAGCGTGTAAACATCCCGGAAAAGATGCTGAAACCATTACCGCTGCTACTCCTGAAAATACAGATGACATTTCAAAAGATGTATATGTTGACAGCTATGGAGAAAAAATAGAAGTAACGATAAACCGTACTAAAAATATAGCAACAGTACATTTAAACGGCAAAACTTATGACCTTAAAAAAAGTGAGGCTTTACCAGACTATACAGCTTCCAACGAGGAGTATCAATACTCTGAAATTAAGGGAAATATCACTTTTTTAAAGAAGAATGTAGATATGGTACTTTTCCATCTTAAACAGGCAAAAAAAGAATCTGGTCCTGCAAAAATGGCATCGTATTAGCTTATGTACAAACAGAAAAATTAAAATTTAAAATTTATGAAAAGCTTGTATTACTATTTATCTGCTCTTTTCCTGGCTGTATTTCTTGTTTCTTGTCAGACACAGACTGCACAGAAACCTACTACAGATATTACAGGAAAAAAATGGAAATTAACAGAGCTTAACGGTCAGCCGATTGCATTAAAGAATCCAAAGAACAATCCTTATTTCAAACTTGATATGAACGGAATGAAATATGAAGGTCATGCAGGATGCAACGGACTGGGAGGAACTTTTGAGATCAAACAGGATGCTATGAGAATCAAATTCAATCAGGGAATGTCTACAATGATGGCTTGTGAAGATCTTGATATCGAAAATCAGTTTACAAAGGCAATACTTGCTGCTGACAACTATTCTGTTAACGGAAACACGCTGACTTTAAACAAAGCGAGAATGGCTCCTTTAGCCAAATTCGTTCTCGAATAAGAAAAAATAATTAGATTTAATATAAAAAGACGTCCTTGTATTGGGACGTCTTTTTTACTTTTTGTTATATATCGTGTAGCAAATCAAAAGGCTTATATTTACCAGGACTGCAAAAGAATTTGATAAAATGATAGGAAGCTCATCCTTCATAAAACCATACCAAACCCATAAAGACAATCCGGAAATAAGCACCAAAAGCATCAGCAGAGAAATATCCTCCACATTTTTTTCCCTGATCACTTTTATAAGCTGTGGAATCATAGATATGGAAGTAAGTACTCCTGCGATAATTCCTAGTAGGTTTTCATTCATAGATTGTCTGATTTTAGATTATATCTGATAATTAGCTGAATCTCTCTGATGAAACTTCTTCATGCAATGGAATCCCTTCTTCCATAAAACGAAACAGATCTCTTGAGAAATAACAGCCATTTAAAATTCCTCTTGCTCCCAACCCATTGAATACATAAAGATTATGATGGATTTCGTGTCTTCCAATAATTGGTCTCCTGTCCTTAACTGTCGGCCTGAATCCAAAATTGACTTCTTTTACTTCAAAATCATAAGGGTAAAATTCAGACAGCCCGTTAATTAGCTGATTCACCGCTGATTCATCAATGTGATGATGAAGCTGCTCACGATCATAGGTCCCACCATAGAAATAAAGTCCGTTACCGGTTGGGAAAAGGAAGTGTTTCTTTTTAATGGTTATATTTTCAGGGATCGGCTGAGAAAGCTCAACTTTAATATGATGTCCTTTATTGGGAACCACAGCAATTTCTGAAAAGTAAGGGTTATCTTTCACTCCCATTCCTTCACAGAAAATTATATTTTTAAATTTAAAATCTTTGTAAGAGGATTCTGATGGGCTCAGTTTAGTATATTCAAATTTTTCGCCGATGAGAAAACCGTTTTTTTCAAAATAACCGAATAAACCTGTGAAAAATCCATTAACATTTAATCTGGCAGACTGATTCACCTTTCCTGTGAGAAAGTCGTTTTTTACCACATCTAAAGACTCAAATTTTTCATCCAAAAACTTAGATAATTCTTCATTTCCAAATTTTTTAAGCCAAAGCTTCTGCTCATTTTCATCATGAAAAATTCTGTGAATAGGTGCATTGATAAGATAGTTTTCTCCTGTATACGACTCTATTTCTTTCAGGCTACTCTTTAAAAAATCAATCTGTTCCTGAGCTTTCCAGAATGTGGTAAACTTTTTAAGAACGACCGGATTGATAATTCCTGCGGAAACCTGTGAAGCACTTTTTCTTCCCTCGGAAAAGATCACAAAGGATTTATTGTTTTTAATCAGCTGATGGGCTAAAAAGAGTCCGGCATATCCATCTCCTACAATAATATAATCTACATTTCTCATAATAAAAAAAACCTGAGTAAAAATACTCAGGTTTTGTATAAATATCAAGTGAAATTTAGTAATTCCACATATCATTTTCCATTTCTAGGATCTGCAACTTGATTCTGTCGCTTTCATCCAACTGATCATCAGCATCTTTAGGGATATAATCTTTAATAGTACCATCTCCTAAACCACTTGAAGATTTATAGATAATTGAAGAGAATCTTCTTGCATTGATGATATCATCGAAAGAAAGGTCAGCAGACGAATTTTTTCTGTTGAAAACATAATTGTTTGCTAAAATATCTCTTGCATTCGGATAGAAAATCCAGAACAAGTCAATAAGTTCGTCATTGCTTGCAATAGGCTTACCGTCTGGTCCTATAACTCCCTGTACTGCTGGATCTGGTCCCATAGCTGCAATACCAAGAGGTCTGTATTTCATCTGTCCGTCTCTCTTATCTACGAACCACATTCCCATAATTTTAAGAACTTTTACTTTATCGGTAGTCGTCTTAAATACATCGGTATATTCTTTTTTCTCCTGTTCAGTTAATTGTCTCCCTGAATTTAGAATATCGATGGCAGCATCGTTGATTCTAACGTTCTCCAATCTTTTCTGTATTCCTTCAGGTGAAAGTTTTACAGTAAAGTTTTCGTCATCATACACCTGCTCGATTTTACCAGTTAAAGCTGCATCTAACAGTAACTGATATAGGGATCTTGTAGGGGTAGAAAGAAGACCATCCGGGTTATCATAGTAAAATGGCTGATTGATTTTATCATTCATATCGATGATTTCCCAAACAAACATACTCTTAAGGATATCTTTATCTTCTACAAATCCATATTCAAGAGGCTTTACTGTTTTATCAATAATAGTATCACCAACTTTTTGTTTGTTCTCCGCTCTCATCTGTCTAAACTCTTCTGGAGAAGAAGCGTTCAGAATAGTCTGGGAAAATGCAAATCCCGAAACTAATACTAAAAGGGTGCTAATATATTTTTTCATAATAAATTACAATTTTAGTCCTATTGAACATTAATAATTATAGGAGTAATGTTTTTAATCTGTTGTCCTTCCAATCCTTGAGCTGTTGCTTTAATATCGAAGATCGATACAACGTCTCCCGTTCTCAGATTTTTTATCAATCCTGCTGCATCACTTAATGTATTTCCGTGGATCAATAGTGCAGCTCTACCAGGTACTCTTACCATGAATTGCGTTACGTTGAACGAAACCGGGAAGTCGAAGTCAGGAATAGCAGCCTGTACAGATTGGTTCGGAATAGAAGTTGCCGGCATCGACAATACATTCTGTCCTCTCATCTGACCTTGCGGTGGCGGAACATTCTTGATTCTATATTCAAATACCTGAGACACTGATTTTCCGTTAGGGTCTACTCCAGATAATGTCAATTTCACTGTAGTACCTGTTGAAGGTTTTACAATCCATTTACCAGGGCCTGTATTTCTTACAGTAGCTCCCGGAGCTGATAATGAAAGTTTAGAGTTATCTGCACCTAAGATAGATCCTGATACAGGATTCTCCAATCCTCTATACATTACATTCATTTTATCAGCAGAAAGTAATAATCCTTTTTCAAGTTTTACTTCTCTAGGTCCAGCAATTACGTTATAAGTATGCGTCCAAGGGAAAGTTTGCGCTTTACCTGTAGCATCTGTTAATGTAATTACTCCACCTAATTTATGTTCACCAATGCCATTACCAGAGATAGGAATAATACCTTTTCCATTCTCCAATTTACTTACATTAGAGATACTGATTTTGTTACTATTAGAATAATTTCCTAACATTACTTTTACTTCAGCTTGTTTACCTGCCTGGATATCAACCGGACCTGCAACAATTGCTTCATAGCTTGTAAACTTGATGCTAGCATCAACTTTTTCCTGAAGCAATAATGCTAATGCATCAGACTGAACGTTTCTGGCATCATTTTGGATGATCTCCAAATTAGATATAGCAGCAATTAGTGGCTGATGATAAAATTTATTTTGGAACCAAGTCTTTTCGTTTGGAGATTTTCCTTTAGGGTATTCTGCAATAAGAGACTTGTTTGCTCTCTCAACTAAATCATTTAATTGAGGGTTCTTTCCAAAAGTAACATTAATATAGTTTCTTACATCATCAATTTTTCCTTTTAAATCTGTAGCATTTTTTGATGGTGTATTTTCGTCACCTTCTTTAAAGAAGTAATCAGTTGTAGCTTCATTGTTATTAAGTGCAGCAAAGTTTTCACTTACATCAATTTCTTTTCCTGTTTTAGGATCTTTGTCATGAAAATCAGATTGTTTCTTTAACAAATCTTTGATATCTTGAGCCGATTTCACCAATACATCAATCTTAGTTTTCAATATTTTGTATTGTTCCCAAGGCTGAGCATAAGTATCCGGAACCTGCTGAGCTTTCGCTTCCAGCGTTCTTTCAAAAATCTTTTCGTTCTTCTTCTCTGTTAAAGTTCTTGTATCATTTAACGCTCTGGTGGAGTCATAATATGATCTGATGATTTCTGCATCAATGTTTAGGGCCATCATCGCGATGAACACCAGATACATTAGGTTGATCATCTTCTGACGAGGGGTCTGTTTTCCTTGTGCCATTCTCTTTTCTTTGTTTTTTGATTAAATAGTTTAAGTTCAGAAATGGTTAGGAATTAAGATTTCATAGCAGTTAACATACCACCATAAACTCTATTTAAATTATTAAGATTAGAAGTTAAACCTTGTAGCTCTTGGTTGAATTTTTCAGATTGCTCTGCAGACTTCTGCATATCTGCAACATATTTATTAGCAAATTCAGACTGCTTTTTACCGCTTTCCAATTGCATTGCATATAAAGCATTCATACTTTCCATATGTAAAGCTGCTTTGTTTAGCTGGTCATTATATTTATGAGTAGAAGCAGATACATCAACAGTTTGATTGATTTGATCCACAGAGTTTGAAAACTTATCAATTCCTGTTCTTAATCTATCAAATAATTGAACATCTAATTTAGCATCCTGAAGCATTTTATCCAATTTGGTTGAAAGAGAGTTTTCTAATTCAGCAAATTGAGCTGCAGCATTATTATTTCTAGAAGACACGTTAGAGTGTAAAGGGTTAGGATTAGCATGTTTATCTAATAATTCAGGATAAACATTTTCCCAAGCATAAGACTCTTCAGATTTTGGAGGGTCAAATGCAAAAATGATAAAAATAATAGCCTCTGTAATAAGCCCTACTGTAAGAGCGATATTACCGTTTATTGGTCCCAGGGTAATGTGAGTAATTTTAAGCCAAGCTCCAAGAATTACAATTGCAGCACCGAATGAATAGAAGAAATTCATCCAAGCATCTTTCGTCTTAAACATATTGCGTTAGTTTTTTTAATGTTAAATAAAATTGTATTGAAAAATAATTGTTTTGGTATGTTATCTGTTAACTCTTCTTGGCTTAACAGCTGCTTCAGGAATGTCCTGTACAGTTCTAAATCCGATATAACTTCTTGCTGAATCTTTTCTTTCCCAATCTCTTGCACCCGTCATTAAAGCATATCCTATATCTTTCCAAGATCCACCTCTTACAGATTTCTTAGTATCCTTTTTATCTTTAGTAGAAGGATTTAATGTAGAAGAGAATCCATATGAAGAGTTGTTATATGCAGATTCTGTCCATTCAGAAACATTTCCAGCCATATCAAATAACCCAAATCCATTTTTCTTAAATTTCTTAACTGGAGCTGTATATGTATAAGTACCTTTTTTCTCGTCTTCCATATAATTACCTCTCTTAGGTTTAAAGTTTGCTAAATAGCAACCTCTGTCGTCCATTAAATATGGACCTCCCCAAGGATAAGTGGCATTTTGCATACCTCCTCTTGCAGCATATTCCCATTCGATCTCTGTTGGAAGACGGAACTGCAATGGTCTTTGTTTTTTTCTTTTTAAACTTTCGTTGTAATCAGTTTTCAATTTAGATCTGAAGTTACAGTAAGCTCTTGCCTGATCCCAGGTAACCCCTACTACAGGGTAGTTTTTATAAGCTTTGTGCCAGAAATACTGTTCAAATAATGGCTCATTGTAAGCAAAGTGGAAATCTTTTACCCAAACCGTAGTATCGGGATAGATCGCGATACTTTGGCTTTTCAGGTAATTGGCTCCTCTTTCGTTATCTGCAAGTGCAGCATCCATATCTCCCCAACGGTAAGTATACTTCAGCTTACTAACATCTAAAATTCTTTCGTTTCCAATTCTTGAAGAAGCAGGCAGATACATAGACTCTAAAACTTCTGCGTATTCTACATCCGGGTATTTTGAAGTACTCCAGTGTAAAGGAATTTTCCAGTCTAATCTTTTGCTTGCATCATAGGTACCTTCTTCGCGGCCACCCTGCCCTTCCATATATTCTTGATAAGGTGTTAAATTTTCTTCTTTTTTAGCAAGGTATGCATAATCTCCTATGCTTGCCCCTCTACCTCCGCCTTCGTCACCACCTTCTCCGGCAGCTTCAGCGAGTAGAGTTCTTGCAATAGAATCTCTTACATAGTTGATAAATACCCTGTATTCTGCATTGGTAGTTTCTGCTTCATCCATGAAGAAAGAAGAAACAGTAACTGTCTTCAATGATGCTTTTTCAGGTGTATTTGTTGGATCCTGGTCTGCTAAACCAGCAACAAATGAACCTGCAGGAATTGCAACCATTCCGTATGGTCGTTCCGCAACAAATGATTTCGTTTTTTCTCTTGGTATCAATTCTCCTTTTGTTCCTGGCTTCCCTACAGAAGAGCTGCCACCACCTGAACAAGATACCGATGCTACCGACGCAGACAATAATAAAAGAAATATCCTTTTCATGTTAATTTTTATAATTAAGCCGTAAATATATAATTTTTTTAAGAAACTTTTAAGATTTTTTTTGAAATAACGGAAGAAATCTAAATTTATTTTATTTACAACTAATTTTTATTCCACAGTTACAGATTTTGCCAAATTTCTTGGCTGATCTACGTTTGCTCCTCTATATACTGCGATGTAATAAGCAAGCAACTGTAACGGTACTGATGCTACAATTGGAGAGAAACATTCTGAGGTTTCAGGAATTTCGATAACATAATCTGCCATCTCACTAACCTGACGGTCACCTTTGTTAACAACAGCTATAACTTTTCCTTTTCTGGCTTTGATTTCCTGAACATTGCTTACAATTTTATCATAATGCCCTTTCTTAGGAGCTATAATAACAATTGGCATATTCTCATCAATCAAAGCAATTGGACCATGCTTCATTTCTGCAGCCGGATAACCTTCTGCGTGGATATAAGAAATTTCCTTTAATTTCAAAGCTCCTTCCAAAGCAGCAGGATAGTTATATCCTCTTCCTAAATAAAGGAAGTTTGTTGCTTTCACAAAGTTTTTAGCAATATCCTGAGTCAGTTCATGAGTTGCACTTAATACTTCCTCAACTTTCTTAGGAATCGCTTCAAGCTCAGCAATTAAGCTCATAAATTCTGCATTGCCAAGATTTCCATTATGCTTTCCTAATTTGAAAGCAATTAGAGTAAGAATGGTAAGCTGAGCAGTAAATGCTTTTGTAGAAGCCACCCCAATTTCAGGACCTGCGTGAGTATATGAACCTGCATCTGTAATTCTTGCAATGGAAGAATCTACTACATTACAGATTCCATATATAAATGCACCTCTTTCTTTTGCCAGTTTTAAAGCAGCCATTGTATCAGCTGTTTCTCCTGACTGAGAAATGGCAATCACAACATCTTTATCCGTAATGATTGGGTTTCTGTATCTGAATTCTGAAGCATATTCTACTTCTACCGGAATTCTGGCATATTCTTCAATAAGGTATTCTCCGATAAGACCTGCATGCCATGAAGTTCCACAAGCAATGATAATAATCCTGTTTGCATTTTTGAACTTTTCTACATGATCCCAGATCCCTGCCATTTTGATAACTCCTTCTTCTACAATAAGTCTTCCTCTCATCGTATCATGAATAGACTTAGGCTGTTCAAAGATTTCTTTCAGCATGAAGTGCTCATATCCACCTTTCTCAATCTGTTCTAAACTTAATTTAAGTTCCTGAATTTCAGGTTCAATTTTAGAATTATCATTAATCGTTCTGATATCTACCCCATTTTCTAAGGAAATGGTAGCCATGTGACCTTCTTCAAGGTAGATAGCTTCTTTTGTAAATTCTACAAAAGGAGAAGCATCTGATGCAATAAAGTATTCTTTTTCACCGATTCCAATTGCTAACGGAGAACCTAATCTACCTACAACCAATACTCCAGGATGATCTTCATGCAGTACTGTGATTGCATATGCTCCATATACTTCATTCAAAGCATATCTCACCGCTGTAGGGAAATCAATTTCAGGATTAAGATCCATAAAGTACTGGATTAGATTAACCAATACTTCAGTATCCGTTTCTGATTGGAAAGTAAATCCTTTTTCAGAAAGCATTGTTTTAATGGTATCATAGTTTTCAATGATCCCGTTATGTACAAGTGCTATTTTTCCATTATTTGACAAATGCGGGTGAGAATTTCTATCGCTTGGAACACCATGGGTAGCCCAACGGGTATGTCCCATACCAACATTGGCTGTTCCTTTCAACTGCTTCGAAATATTCACCAAATCCTCTACTTTACCTTTTGTTTTTTCCACTTCAAGCTTATTGTCTGAACCTTCTAAAACAATTCCGGCACTATCATACCCTCTGTATTCCAGTCTTCTAAGACCGTTGATTACGATCTCATAAGCATCCTGAAATCCTGTATATCCTACTATTCCGCACATATGTATTTTGTCTTGTGTTTATTGTGTTTTATTTATTATTTGTTGAATAAGTAACTCTCAACCTTGCTCTAGTACTTTGCTTAGTCTTGTCTGTTCCTATAAATACCATTCTGTTCATGTCTGTAGCACGCGTTGTCACTAGCGGACCATATGCTGCTCCAGCTGGATTTTTCACAAATCCTCCTGCGTTGATAATTAGCGGAGCATTTTTAGCAACACTATAATCTTTAACTTCAACAATATCCTTAAGAGCTTGTGTTACTGTAAAATCATAATAATCAACTTCATTATTAGCATTCTTCTTATAGTAGTATATAGGGAACCCTTTTTGTGAATCTGATGTAAAAGCCCATTTTGAGTAGTCTATTGTTACTTTATCATCTTTAAAGGTGATTGGAGAAACGATAAACTTACGGTCAGCATCTGTAAAATTAGGTTGAGTCCACGTATTCTTTTTATCAACGAACAATCTGATCTTAGCCCCCACAATACCTGCTTTCTTATCAACAAACATCTGTCTAAGACTATCAATAGTTGAATCAGGAATTTTCAATCCTATCGAAGCACCTCCCATTCCCTGAAGGAAAAGAACTTTGTCTCCTTCTGTTTTGTTGGGACTCTGCAATGCAGCTTGATAAGTAGCAGACCTTTCATATTCATACTGACCGATATGAGTATTGATACTTCCCAAATTAAATTTAAGAGAAGTCTGTGGTCTGGTTACTACACCATTATCTGTTTTATCATATTTGTAGTACATGATAATGTCTGTATCATTAGGAGAGATCTGGAAAAGGTAACCGTCTTTATCTTCAACTGAAATTCTGATTCCTTTAAAGTATCTTGTAAAATTAGCTGCATCTTTCAGATCAGCAGATCCTTTTTTATCAATAATACGCTTCTGGAAAAAATCTTTATCCAACGGCATTCTGAATCCCAGTGCTCCGGTAAATACATTAGAATTATCTGATCTTTTGGTAACTGTTACAGTGCTTATATTTCCATCAAAAGAAGCAGATCCTAGCAAATCACCTATACCAACAGTTACATTGGAACGGCTGAAAACATCCGGCATGTTTGGATTCAAAAATGTAGTAATCTCATTTACGTTAATTTTCATTGATTTAACATAACGGCCATATTTACGAACCGGGTAAGATTTTTTCTCTATTGAAACAGGTACTTTTTCTGTACCAATCATGAAGTCATCTTTATCATAAGCACCCGGTGCTTTTAGTGAATCAGCAATATAGTAGGTGTTCTCTGCAGTATTTGCTGGAGTTTTTAAAACTAAAACTACAGAATCGACCTGTGGTTTTGGTCCGTCAAAATCGAAGTTATCCACCGGCATTCTCAACTGAGTAATATAAGAAGCTTTCTGCATTCCAAACTGACCTTCATTAAAGGCACCCAGAACTGCAGAGAAATTTGATCCTGCCTGGGTAGCTCCGGTTAAAAGTCTCGCAGCATCACTTCTGATGGAATCATTATTACTGATATTATAAGCTATAACCTCACGCAGGCTTTCATTACCTGTAGCCGCATCTTGATCAAAGAGTTGCTTACCAAGAGAATCCGGATCAGGTTCGCAGTTATAAAGTATTGCACTTCCGAAAACCGCCAATAGAAGCATGGCGAACGTTCTTTTAAGAGTATGAGTCATTAAAAATGTGTTTTTTAATAAAGTTGATTTATAGAATCTACGTCCAGATACTCAGACTTTTGAGTCGCTGTTTCATTAAAGGCCTGATCCAGGTCTTCATCAAGGAATTCATCTCCTTTCACAACAGTATCTACATAGTTCATGCTTTCGATAACAAAACTTTTGATTGTTGGGTTATCTAACGCTTTTAGACCTGAAATATTATCAAACTTCAGCTTTTCATCGATCTTTTTATCAAGATCCGCGTCTTTCTCATTGTATAGGGAAAGAACAATTTTAGCATCCTTGAAATAAGTATCTGATTCGTAGTAAGTTTTAAGATAAACTGGAACAAATGAAGACATCCATCCGTTCAAATGAATAACATCCGGAACCCAGTTGAGCTTCTTGATCGTTTCAATCACTCCTCTTGCGAAGAAAATAGCTCTTTCGTCGTTATCTTCGAAAGGAGTTCCTTCATCATCGAAATAATATTGTTTTCTTTTGAAGTATTCTTCATTGTCAATAAAGTAAACCTGAAGTCTTTCCCCCGGAAGAGACGCTACTTTAATGATAAGTGGTTGATCCAGATCATTGATAATAATATTCATCCCTGAAAGACGGATTACTTCATGAAGCTGGAATTTTCTCTCACTTATTTGTCCAAATCTTGGCATAAAAACTCTTACATCATTGCCTTCATTGTGCATCTTAAGCGCCATTTTGTTTACCACAGTGGCCATATTTGTATCTTCCTGGTACGGATACATCTCTGTAGTAATGTACAGTATTTTTTGATTCGGCATAAACTTTCTATCTAATTTTTGTAAAAATGCTTTAATGTGCAAAATTACAAAAAAACATCCAACATTATTTTAATTAACATTTTTTTACGAAAATTCCCTTTTCCAAATTGGTAAAAACACATTTTATTATATGATATTTTTAGTATTTTTGAATAAGTATTAAAATAAACTATGGAAGTTATAAAAAACAGGAAAACACTTCAGGATTTCATTGAAAGACAGAAGGAAATGGGAAAAAGAATTGGCTTTGCCCCTACGATGGGAGCTCTGCACAAGGGACATCTTTCCCTGTACGAAGAAGCAAAAAAGGAGAATGACCTTGTTATTTCTTCAATTTTTGTAAATCCAACCCAATTCAACAACCCTGAAGATCTTGAAAAATACCCTAGAGATATCAACAGAGACATCATGATTCTAGAAAGCTCAGGACTTGTAGATGCCGTTTATATTCCTGAAATCATAGATATTTATCCCGAAAAAGCAGAAAGTCAGCATTATGATTTTGATGGCCTGGAAAATGAAATGGAAGGTAAATCCAGACCAGGACATTTTGATGGAGTAGGAACCGTTGTAGAGGAGTTATTCAGACAGGTAAAGCCTGACAATGCTTATTTTGGAGAAAAAGATTTCCAACAGCTTGCCATCATCAGAAAGATGGTTGACAAAAAACAGCTTCCCGTTAAAATAAAAGGGGTTTCTATTTACAGAGCAGATAACGGACTGGCTTTAAGTTCAAGAAACCAAAGACTTCATGAAGACAGAAAAGATACTTCTAAAATTATTTACGAAACACTAAAGAAAGTAAATGACTGGTTCAGAACTGTTAGTATTCCTGAAATTAAAGAAAGGGTAACTGATATTTTTGACAATCAACAGGGAATGCAATTGGAATACTTCCTGATCGCAGACGAAAATACCTTACAGGAAACTGATTTCTTTTACAAAGACAGAAATTTCAGAGCCTTTATCGTTGTCGTTGTGGATGGAGTAAGATTAATAGATAATATGCATCTGGATTAACATTATTAAAGACCATCGTCTAATAAAAATACAGCTCTGATCATTTTATGACCAGGGCTTTTTATTTTAATCAGCTTAAAATCTCTTACTTGCTGTTAAGCCTTCATTAATAATACTGATATCATTCAGTAATATTACATCATTCATTTTATCCTTGGCTTTAACACAAAAAATCAAAGGCCTCCGGAAGGAAGCCTTTGAAACACCAAATCACAAAATATTAATATGAAAAAAATTTACTTTTCAGTAAACTTGTGACCCGGCTGGGATTCGAACCCAGGACCCATACATTAAAAGTGTATTGCTCTACCAGCTGAGCTACCGAGTCGGCCACAATCAGGAATAAATATAGAGAAATATTCCGGATTATAAAATTTTCTTTGCAGTGCCTGCGACTGGACTCGAACCAGCACATCCTTAGGAAACCACCCCCTCAAGATGGCGTGTCTACCAATTTCACCACGCAGGCAATAAAATCACCATAAAAGTAATTTTTATTGCTAGTGACCCGGCTGGGATTCGAACCCAGGACCCATACATTAAAAGTGTATTGCTCTACCAGCTGAGCTACCGAGTCGGCCACTTATTAAACAAGTTTTCATTTAAGTAATGTCCCTTGTTTTAAGTGGTGCAAAGATATAACTTTTTTCTTTATCTCAAAACTTTTTCGCAAATTTGTTTAAAAAAAATTCATGATAATTTCACTAATTGGATACATGGGCAGTGGCAAATCCCACATTTCCAAAATTTTAAGCGATAAAATCGATTTCAAACTCATTGATCTTGATAAAGAGATTTCCAGAAGGAACAAATTAAGCATTCCCGAAATATTTGAAAAAAAGGGAGAAATTTATTTTAGAAAACTGGAAAGAGAAGCACTTGAAGAAATATTGGCTTCTGAAGAAAATATTGTATTAAGCCTCGGAGGCGGAACTCCTGTTTATTATAACAATATGGAGATCATCAATCATAATTCTAAAAGTGTTTTTTTAAGAACTTCTGTAGGGACATTGGCAGAGAGAATCTCTAAACAGAAAGAAAAAAGACCTTTAATCGCCAATATTTCCGATGAAGACCTTCCAGAATTCATTGCCAAGCATTTATTTGAAAGAAATCAGTTTTACAGTAAAGCCCAGTTCACTGTTGGAACCGATGCCAGAGAACCTGAAGACATCGTTAAAGAAATAGTAGAAAAGCTCTATCTCTAGAGCTTTTTTATTTTAATTGTCCTCTCCAGATTCATCATTTGTTTCTCCGAAGAAATCATCCCAATCGGTAAAATCAGCATCAACATCGTTGCCTACATAATCATCCATATCTCTTCTGTCTTTTTTCGTAGGCCTTCCTTCTCCTTTGTTTCTGTAATAATCCTGGGTCATTTTACGAAGCTTTAATAGTTCGTACTGCTCTTTATCTGTCACATCCTGTATATGAAGCGGAACCAGTTTTGCTCCCATCCTGCTTTTAGGAATCTGAAGCACTTTTATTTTATAATCAATCTGATTCTTACGGATTTTAATAATATCCCCTTCTTTTACCTCCTTAGATGACTTTACGGCGGATGTTCCAATGGAAACTCTGTTCTTTTTAATCTCCTCTGTTGCAATACTTCTCGTCTTATAAAAACGAATGCTCCATAAAAATTTATCTATTCTCATATTTTTTTATACTTTTGCCGTTATATTATTTGTAAAGTAATTAAAGTTTTTTGAAATGAAAAAAATATTTTTATATATCCTTGTAGGATCTTTGTGTTTCTCTGCTTGTAAAAAAGATGATGAGATAGCATTTTATACAGAAACGCGAGACCTTACCAACCAAAACGGTGATGATGATCAGGCCATTAAAAAATTCATGGATGAGAATTATCTTGATGCAGCGGGAAATATAAAACCTTTTAGTGCTACGGACACTGCTGATGATCATGAAAAGAAATTATCACAACTTAATCCTGTGACTCTTCCATCGGGAACTATTTACATCATGAGAGATGGAGCACAACCTGCTGTAAGTAATCCTATTCAGGATAAGGATATCATCAGAATCATGGGAAGAGCATACACATTCCTATCCAGAAACAATAATGGAGTTGTTTCATTTATTGAACAGGTTGGTTTTTTTAATACCATAGAGGGAGGAAGTACTGTTCCAGTAATTGATCCAATGTATTACTATACTAAGAAAAAGGTCATGGACGACGCGACAGTGGCAACAGCAAAAAAAGCAAGTTACTATCAAATACCAGGATTCAGGGAAGCATTACAAAAGTTCAGTGCTTTTAATCTACCTGATGAGGCACCTTATAATCTACAGGGAGTAATTATTGTTCCATCAAGAGCAGCTTTTGCAAGAAACAGTTTTTATCCATATCTGGGTATAGATTACTCAAACAGATCTTTTGTTTTCAACTTTCAGATCTACGGAAGAGAAAACAGACCAGCTGATCAAATACAAACACCTGAACAGCAATAAAAAACAAACATAAAAAAACCGTCTTAGGACGGTTTTTTTTATGCCAAATCGGAAATTTAAGATATCTATCTCTTGTTGTAAAGATCAAAAACAATGAGTATTATATCTTTTCACTCGTCGTTTCATTATAACTCGAGATTAAACATATATTTATTTCATTCTTTTGAGTTCAATAATCAATAGGATCAGACTTCAAACTTATCTGATCTCAGGCATAAAAAAAAACAGATTAGTATATTTCTAATCTGTTTTTTCATAAAGCAACTTTTAGAGCTACTCAATATTTTTTAAGATCTTGCTTTCTGTTTTACATTTCCTAAAATATCAGGGAAATAAAGGTCTGCAAGGTGGTCGAATTCATCTCCCCTCATAAACATAGTAGCATCTACTTCTTCATATGAACTTCTTCCTGCTGCTGCAATCAATTCATTGCAGGTATGAAGGGTATTTTTATGGAAATGATATACTCTTTCTGCCTTATCTGTTACATCAAGCCCTTTAATAAGCATTTTATCTTGCGTAGCCACTCCAGTAGGACAGTTGTTGGAATTACATCTTAAAGCCTGAATACATCCCAATGAGAACATAAATCCTCTTGCATTATTACACATATCCGCACCCATTGCTACAGCTCTTAATATATCCAAACTTGTAAGTACTTTACCGCTGGCAATAACTCTTAATTTGTTTCTTAGGTTATAGTTATTAAGCGTTCTGTTGACAAAGATCAAAGCTGGCTCCAAAGGCATCCCTACTCCATCTGAAAATTCCGGTGGTGCCGCTCCGGTTCCTCCTTCTGCTCCATCAATGGTTATAAAGTCAGGGTAAATCTTCAGTACATTCATTTGTACACAGACATCTTCAAATTCTTTGGTATCACCAATACAAAGCTTAAACCCGACAGGCTTTCCTCCTGAGAGTTCTCTTAATTCCTGTACAAATTTCAGCAATCCGGCAGCATTTGAAAATGCAGTATGCGATGGCGGAGAAATAATGGTAATTCCTGGCTTTACATGACGAATGGCTGCAATCTCAGGTGTATTTTTCACCCCCGGAAGTACTCCTCCGTGTCCTGGTTTAGCTCCCTGTGATAATTTAATCTCAATCATTTTCACATTAGGAAGCGTTGAATATTTTTTAAATAATTCAGGGTTAAATTTTCCTTCTTCGTCACGGCATCCAAAATATCCTGTACCAATCTGCCAGCATAGGTCTCCTCCTTCCAAATGGTGGGGAGAGATCCCTCCTTCTCCTGTATTATGGAAGAAATTTCCTTTTTTAGCACCTCTGTTCAATGAAATCTGTGCTCTGTCACTTAATGCTCCAAAACTCATTGCTGAGATATTGAATAAAGAAGCATGATAAGGCTGTGTACATTGCTCCCCTCCTACCCAAACTCTTGGAAGCTCTTCTGATGGAGATTTAGCATAAATAGAATGCTTGATTCCTTCATATTTTCTGTGATTCACTTCCAACTGTGTTCCAAAAGCCACAGTATCACTAAGATTTTTAGCACGTCTGTATACTGCAGAGCGTTGATTTCTTGGGAACGGCTTCCCGTCTGTCTCCCTTTCAATGAAATACTGCTGCATTTCGGGTGATATACTTTCGAAAAAATACCTGAAGTACCCCAGTACCGGGAAGTTCCTCAAAATGGCATGTTTCGATTGGTAAGCATTGTAAACACCCAATGCATAAATAGCGGATAGCAGCGTCGGTATCCAATAATGCGCTTTTATCAGCAGCGCTACAATCCAGGTAGCAACTACTAATACAATTCCCCAAGATAAAAACTTATCTCTCATGAATGTAGTATTTAAAGTTTAAAAATAAATTTAGTGGAAATTTTGCAAAGAGCCTATGCTTTTGCTAAAAAATTTTGGTAGGAAGATTGCACAGAAACCGTGCCATCTGACAGGATTTTTTCTAAATTTAGAAATTCAATTTGATTTACGAATGCAGGATCAAAGTCTTTCTGGACTCTCACATAGTTTTCTGTGAAGCCAAACATTTTCCCGTCTTTATTTTCGTGCTCCCAAAGTACAGGAAGCGTTTTTCCAAGTTGAGTCTGATAAAATGCCATTTTCTTCTTTTCAGAAAGAATTCTCAGCATTTTATTACGTTTTTTTCTTTCCGCTACCGGAATTACTCCTTCCATTTCGGCTGCCTCTGTATTTTCTCTTTCAGAATAAGTAAATACATGAAGGTAGGTAATAGGAAGTTCATTAAGGAAATTATAAGTCTCCATAAACTTCTCTTCTGTTTCTCCAGGGAATCCAACAATAACGTCCACGCCAATAGCAGCGTCAGGCATTACCTCACGGATTTTGTTCACCCTGTCATTGTAAAGTTTAGTCAGATAACGACGTTTCATTTTTTTCAATAAATCATCGCATCCTGATTGTAACGGAATATGAAAATGCGGAACAAAGCTTCTGCTTTTAGAAACCAGTTCAATACTTTCATCCTTTAAAAGATTAGGTTCAATGGAAGAAATACGGATTCTTTCGATTCCTTCTACTCTATCCAATTCTGAAATAAGATCCAGAAAAGTGTGCTCATGTCTTTTATTTCCAAACTCACCTTTACCATAATCACCGATATTGACTCCGGTAAGAACGATTTCTTTGATGTCTCTTGCTGCAATTTCTGTCGCATTTCTAAGAACATTCTCGATGGTGTCTGAACGGGAAATCCCTCTTGCCAACGGAATGGTACAGTACGTACATTTGTAATCACATCCATCCTGAAC
This sequence comes from Chryseobacterium sp. BIGb0232, assembly GCF_024810195.1. NCBI lineage: Bacteria > Pseudomonadati > Bacteroidota > Flavobacteriia > Flavobacteriales > Weeksellaceae > Chryseobacterium > Chryseobacterium sp. BIGb0232. The sequence goes on along the minus strand of NZ_JANUEH010000017.1, from coordinate 76,865 downwards.
TTTCAGAAAAGCTCTTGTTCTGTCTCCTATAGAATAACTTCCGATAAAGAAGTCGGTTTCTTCAATCTCACATGAATGAACAATTCCCTCATTATCTGATTTTTCCAGATCATCCAGGTAGCTTAAGATATTAAACTTCTCCTTAGCTCCCAATACAAGATCTACTCCTTCAATCTGGGAAATTTCTTCGGGCTTCAGCTGTGCATAACACCCAACAATAACCACCAATCCATCAGGATTCGCTTTCATTGCTCTTTTTACGTGAAGCTTACACTCACGGTCTGCATTTTCAGTAACTGAGCATGTATTGATGACATAAATGTTAGCCTTTTCATCAAAGCTCACCTTATCGTAACCTGCATCTGTTAATTGACGGGCAATAGTAGATGTTTCTGCAAAATTTAATTTGCAGCCAAGTGTGTGATACGCGGCAGTTCTTTGAAAAGTAGACATGTGTTACTCCTGAATTTTATGGGTGCAAAGATAGTAATTTTAATAATAATCCAATATTGATTCAGTCTATTGTTTATATTCATCCCTTACTTCCGGGCTGTTTTGAAAGCAGACTGGTGATGAATTGCTCTTTTGTTCTTCTCCAGGAAATTTGCTTTTCATTTCAGTATTAAATTCCTGAGATTTATTTCTGGCAATAGAAAGTGTACTCCAGTCATCATTTTTAATCATTTTAGCAATATAAACAATCTGTCCGATGTGATACGGATAATGGGCAAGCTGTCTGAAAACCGCATCAATAACAGAATGAGCCTCTCCTCTTATAGAGATTGTAGCATAAAGGTTTTCTTCGTTGATCTGATCTAAGGCTTCAAAAAAACATTTCCATCCTTTTTCCCAGAATTCAAGAACTTCATCTTTAGTTTTAAAGGTATTCACAAATTCTTCATCACGATTACGCCATGATTTCTCTCCGTCTTCACTAAGAAAATTAGTCCATCTCGACAGCATATTTCCTGCAATATGATGTACAATAACTGCTATAGAATTACTTTCTTCATTATACTGCCAGAAAATCTGTTCATCTGATAATTGTACAAATGACTTATCACCAAGGGATTTATAATATTCAAAGCGTTTTACAAACAGATCTTTCATTCTTTCTATTTTGATAACTAATGTAAAAAATTCAAAAAGAAAAACCACCTCTTCCGAAATGGTTTTATCTATGGATTTTATTTATAACATAATAGTTATTCCCGGTTTTTAACCAATACCCATCCTGTAAATTTAACAGGAGTATTCTTTTTATCATTCTCATTCCACAATACGGAATACCAGTAAGTACCTGTAGGAACTTTTCTTCCTCCTACAGCCCCGTCCCACTTATATCCATTCAACTTATCAGCCTGATGAATCTTGGTTCCATATCGGTCAAAAACATTAATTATCAGATTTTGTTTGCCTGCCAGCGCTGAATAATCAATCACATCATTTACGCCGTCAGCATTTGGAGTGATTACATTAATCAGATTTGGAATAACAACTTCTACCTTTACAGGCTCACAATTATAGGCGTCTTTTACAAGTATCTTATACTCTCCTCTTGGAAGACTGGTAAAAACATTAGAATCCTGCCATATAATATTATCCAGCGAATATTGATAAGGTGGCATACCTCCTATTACAGATACAGCCACTGTACTATTGGAAATCTCAATATTAGAAATAACAGGCACTTCAGATGGAATTACTTTTACTGTCTGTGTAGTGAAACAGTCCCCCGTTTGAAGTTTTACCCAATATACCCCAACTCCTACAGTAACAGTTTTAGTTGTTGCTCCGGTACTCCACAGGTAGCTTTTGAATCCAGGTCCGGCATCCAGGGTGGTTTTACTTTCTACACATATGATTTTATCCTGAAGCACATCAGAGTATTTCGGCGGAGTCACTTTTAAATTCACTTTAGCAATAGCATAACATCCCCGGGCATTGGTAACCCTTACATACACTACTCCATTAGGAGCAATATATGTCATTGCTGCTGTAATCTCATTGGTCTGATTGATTGCATCGGCTTCGGATGGATAATATTTTTTATCTGTATTATCAGGAGTTGTTACCGGAGCATTGTTAAGGTTAAAAGATCCGGTACTCGGATTGGATTCTATGAAACATGAAGTCAAAGTTGCTTCAAAAACAACAACTACAGGATGGAATTTCAAAGTAATTTTTGCGACTGAACTGCAGCCAAATTCTGACGTAACTTTTACATAAACAATTCCTTCTGCAGATACAAATGCTGTAGGATTTGTAATCTCATTAATTCCTGAATTAAGATCAAACATACTGTTATAGTACCTTTTTGTAACACCTGTAATTGCTATAACATCGGCGTTAGTCAGGTTAAAAAGAGCCGTTCCTGCATTATTATTGTTACATTCCGTTAATGTGGCATCTTTTGCTTTAATTGAACCGTCTTTGAATTTAAACTTTCCGGTCTGTTTACATTTATTGAGCGGGCTGATCGGATTCGTTGGGTCTGTATAACTTATACTATAATAAAAAACAGTATTTGTATTGACAGTTTGGGGAGTTGTAATAGGGTTATTTCCTGTTAATGCATCATTTGCACTGGTATGATAACTTACATTAAAATCTGGATTCCCATTAATAATGCCCGTTGATAAAGTACTGAAGTTAAATACAACAGTAGATCCACAAATAATAACCTCTCTCGGATCTGCAGGATTAGCACCGGGGATTCCCGGTGGAACAAAGGGATTAGGCTGAATATTAGGATCTGTAAAAGGAGATGCTAAGGTTGCCGTTCCACCCCATGTTAATGAGAAAGGAGCTGTTGTACTACTCGTACCGCTTACCCAGTTATCAATAAATAAGTAATAGGTTTCTCCGGGGAGCACATCCAAATATTTACAATAAGGCGTTGATGACCCCCCAATTCCATTCGTGATAGTGCTCGTCATATTTAATCCTGTTGCAGCTCCCACTCCCACCACTGTTGCAGCATTGCAACGTATGGCAGATCCGAGGCTTCCGCAATTCACATTCGGACCGAAGATAGCCCAGTCATAATCTGCATCCTGATTATTGGGAACGAGATCAAATGTAAGAGTGCCTCCTGTAGCAATAGTAATTTTATACCAGATCGAATTATGTTCTCCTGATATATCTATACAAGTTCCGGAATTTACCATTTCTTTGATAGTACCATACCCTGAAGGACTGTATGTAATATTCGAGTTTCCACAAACAGCCAGTGCCGTAGCACAATCTTGTTGAGAGTATAGAAAATGGGAAATGTATAGAAAAGTAAATAGTAAAATTTTTCTCATAGATATATTTGTTTTGATGGTTAAGTCATTTTGAGTCAGACTAATATCCGATTTATATCAAATATACCTATTATTTAATTACAAATATAAAAAATCAAATATTTTTTGCGAAGTTCAGAATAAATCCCATTATTAATTAAAAATTCAACACCAAAACAACTATTTTATACTTGTAATATTACCACAGAGATTTTCCAGGTGAAAAATTTTATGGAAAGGGCTTTTCACTTCTTTCAGATGTTCTTTATCCTGAATGAATGTATATCTTGAAGCAATGGAATTCATATCCGAAACAATCACCAGCCAGCATTCATCCACAGAACTGTCATAATAAGGAAATTTTTCATTTTTCTTTTCAATGAGTTCAAGAATTTTTTCTGAGCAGAGTTCATCAAAAAGATTCATACTGTATTCATGAGTAATGAAAACATTTCTTCTGTGAAAAGACTTTCTTACACTTTTCACACAGCCTATTCCTTTATTTTTTTTTATACTTTTATAAATATTGATAATATCTTCCTCCTGCTCTTCCAGATTATCCAGCTTTAGATTCGGGTGAAACTCTAAAAAATAAACACCACGATATTTCGTAGTGTCTTCCTGTTCTAATAGTATTTCTGCCTGACGGAACATTTTATTCAAAGTACTTTCCACCTTCTTCATTTCCAGATGATTGATCACTTCGGTCAATTCTATTCCGATTTTTTTGTCGTTCAGTTTTGCGATAAAGTCCGGACTTTCGCAGGTAAGGTTTTCAAATTTCACATCGGGAAAATGATGCATAAAAGAGTTGAGAAGAAGGATCTCCGACTTCTTTCTGTATTTTTCACGGTCATGAAGTGGGGACTCATCTATGGTACGGTGATACTTCTCTATGGGCTTTTTTTTCAAATGCCGGTTCAGGTAATATAAACTCAGATTCTTAATCAGATCTTCATCAGAAAACGTCTTTTTCATGTGTGATTTTTTTATTTAATTAAACACATGTGGCCATTGGCTTTCACCATTAAAAGTTTTTGATAATCAAAATTTTACACTCTTAAAGATAGGTAAAAAAACTATTCAACGCTTACTTTTAAAATTAATTTATTGATTAATTAATGTAAAGTTTATTTTCATTATTAATACCTTTGTCTTTTCAAACACAAACCAGCATTCTATGGATTTTAGGAATTTTAAAACACCCTACAGTATCAATCCCCAATATTCAAAAAAAACAGCCTATTTCTCAATGGAATTTGCCCTTGAGCAGGTGTTAAAAATATACTCCGGAGGACTTGGCTTTTTGGCCGGATCCCACATGCGAAGTGCCTATAATCTGAAACAGGACCTTATCGGAATCGGTATTCTTTGGAAGTTTGGATATTATGACCAGGCCAGAAACCACGATCAGACCTTACAGCCGGTATGGACAAAGAAAATGTACAGCTTTCTTGAGGATACCGGAATAAAATTTCAGATCGAAATTCACAGCGCTCCTGTTTGGGTAAAAGTATGGTATCTTGATCCTGAAATCTTCAATACAGCACCTATGTTTTTTCTCTCTACAGATGTTCCTGAAAACGATCACGTTTCAAAAACCATCTGCCACAAGCTGTATGATGCGAATGAATCTACTAAACTTGCTCAATATATCTTGCTTGGAAAAGGAGGTGCCAAATTATTGGATGAAATGAACATAGAAAGGGAGGTTTATCATTTAAATGAAGCACATGGACTTCCGGCAGCATTTTATCTGTTAAGAAAATACAACGGAGATCTTAACAAGGTTAAAGAAAAGCTGGTTTTCACAACCCATACTCCGGAAGAAGCCGGAAACGAGAAACATAATTTCAAATTATGTCATGATATGTCTTATTTCTCTGGCTATAGCATGGAAGAGGTAAAGGCTATTGAAGGAACAGATGACGAACGTTTCAATCATTCACTCTGTGCCTTGAAAATGGCAAGGATCGCCAATGGAGTGTCTCAGCTTCATGGAGTGGTTTCCCGTACTATGTGGAACAAATATCCTGGAATCTGTGAAATCACGTCTATTACCAATGCTCAGGAATTCAAATACTGGGCAGACAAGGCACTTTACAATGCAAAAGATGAAAATGATGATATCGTTTTCGATTTCCGTAAAAAGTCTTTAAAGAAAGAGCTGTTCAGTATTGTAGCAGATCAGACCGGAAACCTTTTCAATCCTAATGTTTTCACTATTGTATGGGCCAGGCGATTTGCAGGCTATAAACGAGCCGAATTACTTTTACATGATAAAGACAGATTCTATAGGCTTCTGAACAATCCGAAATATCCGGTACAGATCATCTGGGCAGGAAAACCTTATCCAATGGATTATTCGGCCATTTCTACGTTCAACACTTTGGTTGAAGAGAGTAAGAATCATAAAAATATGGCTGTTCTTACAGGATATGAACTTTCTTTAAGCAAATCCTTAAAGCAAGGTTCTGACCTATGGTTAAACAATCCAAGAGTTCCGAGAGAAGCCTCAGGAACTTCAGGAATGGCAGCCGCTATGAACGGTTCTGTCAACTTATCAACAGATGACGGCTGGATCCCGGAATTTGCAAAACACAGAGAAAATTCTTTTGTAGTTCCAAAAGCCGATTACCTGAATATGAGCATCTACGAACAGGATAATTATGATTTAAATACATTATACGAAATCCTTGAAAATGAAATCCTTCCCACTTATTATGATAACCCGGATCAGTGGAGAAAGATTCAGTATAATGCTATGAACGATGTAAAAGATCACTTCAATAGCGACAGAATGGCGGATGAATATTATAGAGTGCTTTATAATCAGACCAATAATTAATCTGATATTACTCCTTCATCATATAAATAAAAGACCTGGAAAAATTCCAGGTCTTTTATATTTAAAATTACTTACTTCTCTTTTTGGCCGGCACCTTCAACCCTTTTTCATTTGCTTCAGAAATACCGATAGCTACAGCCTGTTTTCTACTCGTTACTTTTTTTCCGGAAGAAGATTTCAATTTTCCTTCCTTGAATTCATGCATTACTTTTCCTATTTTGTCCTGAGCTTTGTCTGAATATTTGGTTTTGCTCATGATAAGAATTTTTAAGATTTTGGCAGGGATACCCCCAGTTCATAAACTCTGGCATGTTTCAAATACTTTGAACGCTCTCTTGATGTCACCGATTGAAACTGATCATTTTTGATCACAATAATCGGGTCTTCTATATTTTCAATTTCAAAGTTGGCAAAATATCTTTCATCCGGACTGGTTTTATCATTTTTTGCCTTAATCTTCTGCAGTTCATCTGCATATTTTCTAAATCCGGGATCAGATGAATGGATAAATTTATACTCATCGCCTGCATACACATAGTAATGAATTTTCTTCTCTATCAAACCGGCTTCATCTGTAATTTCTGGGTTATCGTTTCCGTCTTTAAACCCTACTTCCACTAATATTCCACCTTTTTTGCTGGCACATTCCTGTGCATCATTAAAACTGGAAAAACCTGTATAAACAATTCGGTCGTTCAATACATATCGGTTCAGTTTCTGGTTGTATGCATTCGTTTCCATAATTATCCTTTTTGATTGATTGGTAATTATATACTTCAATTTTTTTGCCAAATTGCCTTTTTTAAAAAAAATCACAACAATGTCTTAGATTTGTTTTATATGGTTATATAAGTAAGATTTATTAAATTTGGAATCATTAAAATTAGAAATGAAAAAACTACTCTTAACTTTGACTATAGCAGCGGCATTTCATAATGTGTCAGCCCAGGAAATAACTTTAGATAAAATTTATTCAGGATACTACCGTGGTAAAGGTATTGCCGGGATTACTTCCATGAAAAACGGTGAGAATTACCTTGTTATTGAGCCGTCAGGAATTGCAAAATATTCTTATAAAACATCTCAAAAAGAAGGAAATATCGTGGATGGAAGCTTTGAAAGCTATGTATTCTCTGATGATGAGTCTAAAATTCTTTTGCAGAAAGAAAGCCAGCCTATCTACAGACATTCATTCCTGGGAAAATTTGAAGTAAAAGATTTAAAATCAGGGAAAGTAATCAGTTTAAATGAGGGAAAGCCTGTTCAGGAACCTGGCTTTTCACCTGATGCCACAAAAGTAGCTTTCATTTCTGATAACAATTTATTCTATCAGGATCTAGTATCAGGAAAAATCACTCAAATTACTACTGACGGTAAGAAAAACTCTATTCTTAATGGGTTGGCAGACTGGGTATATGAAGAGGAATTCGGACATGCAAAGCTATATGAATGGACAAAAAACTCTGATGCCATTGTATTTGTAAAATCTGACGAGAGCCAGGTTCCTGAGATTTACATTCCTATCTACGGAAAAAATCTTTATCCCACAGAAATGCGTTACAAATATCCTAAAGCTGGAGAAAAAAATTCTGTAGTTTCAGCACAGCTGTACCGTCTTGATACAGGAAAAGCAATACAGCTGAACTTAGGTTCTTTCAAAAACTATTATATTCCTAATGTTTTACAGACTGCAAAAGCAGATGAAATGGTTTTAATAACATCTGAAAGAATTCAAAATGCTTCAGATGTTTTAAAAGTGAATACTAAAACAGGAGCTGTACAAAAATTGTTCACGGAAACAGATGATAAGTGGATTGAAACAGACAGTCCTACCATTGAATTCCTTGATGATGATTCTTTCCTTTGGGCTTCTGAAAGAGACGGAAACCGCCATTTATATTGGTATGATAAAGATGGGAAACTAAAAAAACAGGTTACAAAAGGAAATTGGGAAGTAACCGACTACTATGGTTTTAATCCAAAATCTAAAGAGATCTACGTTCAGACTACAGAAAAAGGGAGTATCAATAAAGTGGTTTCTAAAGTGAATATTGAAAACGGAAAGTCTCAGCTGATTTCTAATGCAGAAGGAAACAACTCTGCGAATTTCAGTAAAAACTACAATTATTTCATTGAAACTTCTTCTACTGCTGCAAAACCGTATACTTACGTCTTAAAAGATGGTAATGGAAAAACAGTAAAGGAGCTTCAGAATAATAATGATCAGCTTCAGAAACTGAAATCCGATAATTTTGTTGAGAAGGAATTCATCACCATTCCTAATGCTGTAGGTGATCAGATGAATGCCTGGGTAATGAAGCCTAAAAATTTCGATCCTAATAAAAAATATCCGTTATTCATGTTCCAATATTCCGGCCCGGGATCCCAGCAGGTTGCCAACTCATGGGACAATGGAAATGCCATGTGGTTCAATCACCTTGTACAGAAAGGATACATTGTGGCTTGTGTAGATGGACGTGGAACAGGTTATAAAGGAGCAAAATATAAAAAGGTGACTTATATGAACCTTGGAAAATATGAGATTGAAGACCAGATTACTGCCGCAAAATGGTTCGGAAACCAATCTTATGTTGACAAAAGTAGAATCGGTATGTTCGGATGGAGCTTTGGAGGTTATATGACCAGCTTAGCCATGACAAAAGGTGCGGATGTATTCAAAATGGGAATTGCTGTAGCACCGGTAACCAACTGGAGGTATTATGATTCAGTATATACAGAAAGATTCATGAGAACGCCTCAGGAAAATCCTGATGGATATGATAAGAATTCTCCTACTGAGTATGCGAACCTATTGAAAGGAAAATTCCTTTTAATCCACGGAACTGCCGATGACAATGTACATTTCCAAAATTCTATGGAATTATCTGAAGCTTTGATTCAAAATAAAAAACAATTTGATTTCATGGCTTACCCGGATAAAAACCACGGAATCTATGGTGGACAGACAAGGCCACAATTGTATCAGAAAATGACGGATTTTATTTTAGAGAATTTATAAAAATTATATATTTAAAAATAAATTAAGAACCCTTTCAGGATTTGAAAGGGTTCTTTTCATTATACATACACATACACTAAGGATATTAATTAATTTTCTAATAATATAGAACTATTGCTTTAATTATCTTTCAACAAATCAATCTCAATAATATTATTATCTTTTTTAATCCTTTCCTTTGCTAACTTATCCACTTCCCTTACAATTTCTGCTCCTTTATGAAAATTACCAGAACTATCTTTTTGATCCGGAATTTTACCAGCTAAATAAAGTTGTCTTGTTTCAGAGCCTGGATCTTTTCTATATTTTTTGAACAATTCTATAAATTTATCCTGTGTCAGATATAGTTCATTAGATCTTGAATCTAATTCTGGATATTGACTACTACCAATAACTTTTTTAATACCAACGAGTTCAAAAATATGACTGTTAGTCGAATCTTCAATCTTGACAATTAGCCCCGGAAGACCATTAAATTTATATGGCCCGTCTTGAATTGGAAGATCGGTAGCAAACCATGCTGTCCAATTTCGACCACCAAAATTACATTTTGCTCTTTGAGCTGTTAATTCTCCAACCTTTTCTTTATCAGGAAAAATTTGCCAATTTATTTTCCGGCTTTCTTCTACCTTTATTTTTCCAATACCATAATCATTAGTTTTAAAAAAAACTTTACCTGCTTTTTTTTCTATTCTATATAAAATATCGGCATTCGGAATATAAAATTTCCCTTTTTTTGATTCTGCAATAGATATTGAATCCTCGATATACTTATTTCGGCTATAAAATAATGATTCATTATTAATCACATCCAAAAACATTAAATCCTTAATTATATTCGATTTATTAGTTGAATCAGGTACATATTTATATTCATAAATAAATCTGCTATTCTGAGCTGACAATAGCTGGCAAAAGAAACAAAGAAAAAACAATATTTTTTCCATAGTATTAAATATAAAAGTACAGCCAATGCAATATCAGCTGTACTAAATTAAAAGTTAATAATATTATGCATTAACTAAATGTGATCCTGCTGCACAAGAAACGGTACCAGATTGTTCAACGGAAACTGTCACAGTAGCACTACATATCTGTGGGTTTCTGTCAGAGCAACATTTATAACTACAACCTTCATCAGCAGTTAATACATTTGGAGATTCTCCTCCGCCTTTTAAATCTTTTAAATTTTCTCTAGAAAGTCTTTTTAAATTTTTCATAACAATGTTTTTTTTGATTATTTGTCATTATTGACATTTTCAAAGCTAAAAATAAAATTCAAACAAAAGTGAAATATTTATGGTAATTTTCTTGCAAAATAGGTACATGTTTTGCATATTTGTACAAAACATTAGAAATGATGGTACAGGAAAACTCAGAAACCTACGTAAACAAAAAGGCATGTCACAAGAAAAGATGGCTAAAGCAATATCTACAGACCCTTCGAATTATTCCCGCAAAGAGCGTGGAGAAGTAAGAATTCATGATGATGAATGGCAAAAACTAGCAGAAGCTCTTGATGTTCCTGTTGAAGACATTAAAGAGTATGAAAGTAAATTTTCTATCAATAATGACAATTCTACTTTCCATGATAATTCCGGAAATTATAATCAATATTTCAGTATCTCTAACTCTATTGTGGAAAACCTTCAAGATTATATAAGTCTTTTAAAGAAGGAAATCCATGAATTAAAAGAAGAAATTAAGATTTTAAAATCTTAATTTCATTCAATAAAACCACAAAATTTGGTTAAAAGTAAGATTGAAAATCTTTTTACTTTATAAACATACTAAAAATCTTCTGATCGAGTCGGAAGATTTTCTATTTATTTCATTAATCATTTCGTCCACTATTATTTATTTTATCAATTGAAATTAAAAACTTATTTTTGGGGAAATTGAAATTTGAATATATGAAGACTAAACATCCTAAAGGGCTGCCTTATCTTTTCTTTACAGAAATGTGGGAGCGTTTCGGGTACTACCTGATTCTTGGAATCTTTGTTCTGTATGTCATCGAACCTACCGGTATGAAAGGAGGTCTGGGACTGCCAGATAAAACTGCTGATGATATTTTCGGAACTTATATTGCATTAACTTATCTTACTCCATTTATTGGAGGATTCTTAGCGGATAGAGTTTTAGGATATATAAAATCTATTTACCTTGGTGGTTTCTTAATGGCTGCCGGATATATAGGAATGGGTGTTTTCAAAGATTTGCCTTTATTCTACTCCTCTCTGGCATTAATTATCATTGGTAACGGTTTCTTTAAACCTACTATTTCTACCCTTTTAGGAAATCTTTATTCTGAAGAACCATATAAAGCAAACAAGGATTCGGGGTATAATATTTTCTATATGGGAATCAATATCGGGGCATTTATCTGTAACATTATTGCAGCATTTATGCGTAATAAGTTTGGTTGGGGTGAAGCTTTCATTACTGCCGGAGTCGGGATGCTTATCGGGATGGTAATTTTCACGATCGGAAGAAAGCACTATATCCATGCAGCACAGATGAAACCTGTACAGGAAGGTGATACAAAACTTTCTGAAATCATGCTTAAAGTATTTGTTCCTGCTATTGCTGCCGGAGCTATCGGTTGGTTTATTCCTAACAATATTTTTGGAAGTGACAGTACAGATGCATTTATTTTTGCTTGTGTTCCTGTTATTTACTTCTATGCTTCTCTTTACTTTAAAGCTAAACCTGATGAAAAAGCATCCATTGGAGCATTACTTTCTGTATTTCTTATCAGTATGTTCTTCTGGGCAGTTTTCAAGCAGAATGGTACTGCTTTAACGAGATGGGCTAATTATTATACAGACAGAAGCGTTCCTGTTTCTTTGGAAAAGCCTTTGGAAGGAATCTACATGGTTGATGGGAAAAGCTACGAAAACAAAGAAGTTCCTGTGTATGATAACCAATTCCGTTCTCAGAAAGATGACAACGGAAATACTAAAAAAGAAACAGGAAAAGATGTTTACTTTAAAAATATCACCCCGGAACAACGTGCTGCTTTAGAAAAAAATCCTGAAAGTAAAGTTTACTTATACAATACAGAGCTGTTCCAATCCATCAATCCATTCTGGGTGATTGCATTAACTCCGGTTGTGGTAGGGTTCTGGGCGCTGTTAAGAAGAAAAGGTAAAGAACCTTTAACACCTACCAAGATCGTTCTGGGATTATTTATTTCAGGGTTATCATGCCTTGTCATGGTTCTGGCAGTAATGGCTGGTGACAACGGAGCTGTAAAAGTTTCTCCTTTATGGCTGGTAGCCAGTTACGGAGTCATCACTATTGGAGAGTTATGTCTTTCACCAATGGGACTTTCATTCGTTTCCAAGCTTTCCCCTGCAAGGATTACAGCTTTAATGATGGGTGGGTTCTTCCTGGCTAACTCAGTAGGAAATAAACTTTCCGGCATTCTGGCGAGTACATGGTATAACTATGAAAACAAAACGAATTATTTCCTTGTGAATTTTGCTTTGTTAATATTTGCTACACTTTTAGGCCTTTCAATGCTAAAAAGATTAAATAAAATCATGAAGGAAAAAGGACATTAATCCTTGATATTATAAAGAATAGAAAGCTGCGGACTGAGTCTGCAGCTTTTTTATTTAAAAATAAAATTAAAACCTTGCCAAAAACCCAAAATAAACTATATTTGTCAGTCTTAACAAAAATTAACAATAGAATAAAAATGGATAATATTGAAGCAATAAGTCCGAAACCGGATGAATTGGTAGAGAATAAGAATTCCAGACATCCAAAAGGATTATGGGTTCTATTCGGAACGGAAATGTGGGAGCGTTTCAACTTTTATGGAATGAGAGCACTTTTGACGCTCTTTATGGTAAATTCCTTATTGATAAAAGAAGCAGATGCAGCCATTATCTATGGTGGATTTTTAGCTTTATGTTATTTAACTCCGCTTTTGGGAGGATTTATTGCAGATAAATACATTGGAAACAGATTTGCAATTATCGTAGGGGGATCACTTATGGCCATTGGTCAGTTTCTATTATTCATCAGTGCATCAACGTTCTCTACAGATATTGGAAGTGCTAAGCTTATTATGTGGCTGGCTTTATTTGTTATCATTTTTGGTAATGGTTTTTTCAAACCGAACATTTCATCAATGGTGGGAAGCCTTTATCCGAAACAGGAAAAATCCAAACTGGATTCTGCTTTCACCATTTTCTATATGGGGATCAATATCGGAGCCTTCTTAGGTCAGTTTATCTGTCCTTACGTAGGAGATGTGAAAGATGCTACCACTGGAGTAAGAGATATTTTTGCTTTCAAATGGGGATTCTTAGCAGCTTCAATTGCAATGGTAATCGGAACTGTAACATTCTTTATTCTTAAAAATAAATATGTAGTAACGCCTGAGGGAAGACCTATCGGAGGATTACCGAAGAACAATTCAACTGCAGATTTTGAAGAAGGAGAATCTCAGACAGCAAAATTCTCAGGGGGATTCTTAGGAGCAACTGTAGCTATATTTGTTGTTCTATTCTTTATATTCAGATATTTATTGGTAGGAGAATTCGGATTTAACTCAGTGGAAATGGGGCAAATGATTAAAGGAATCATATATCCATTTATCTATGCTGCTGGTATTTCCTTAGCATTTCTTATCATGTCTTCTGCTGAAAATAAAATTGAAAGACAGAGAATCTGGGTAATTTATATTGTTTCATTCTTCATTATCTTTTTCTGGGCTGCTTTTGAACAGGCAGGGTCTTCATTAACGTTTATTGCGGATAACCAGACAGACAGAAATATTTTTGGCTGGAATATGCCTCCTTCAATGGTTCAGATTTTTAATGGTATTTTCGTAGTTCTGTTAGCAGTTCCTTTCAGTTTATGTTGGGATAAACTGAGAGCAAAAGGGAAAGAGCCGGTATCTCCATTCAAACAAGCAATGGGATTAGCTTTAATTGCTCTTTCTTATTTTATCATCGCACATAACGTTAAAGATTTAGGAAATTCAGGTCTATTAGCCATCAAATGGTTAATGCTTTTATACTTCATTCAAACTTGTGGTGAACTTTGTTTATCTCCAATCGGACTTTCTTTGGTGGGTAAATTAGCTCCAAAAAGATTTGCTTCTTTATTATATGGTGTTTTCTTTATTTCCAATGCTGCCGGATATGCTTTGGCAGGTTCATTAGGAGCGCTTATTCCTGCAACAGGTGATAAGTTTAAGAAAGCTCAGGAAATTGGGGTAAACTTACAGGATGTTTTAGATAAAAAAGTAACTCTTACTACAGATCAGGTTGCAGCATTTGAAAAGGCTCAGCTACCATTACACAACCCTACTTTTGTAGGATTTGAGATTCATAACTTATTTGAATTCTTCATGGTATTCGTTGTACTTTGTGGTATTGCTTCTGTAATCTTAGGCTTACTTTCACCTATCTTAAAGAAAATGATGCACGGTGTAAACTAACTGCATTAACAAAATATGAATAAAACCTCTGCTAAGTCGGAGGTTTTTTTTATTTTCGTATGATGGAAATTTCCGAAGATTCTTTATTCCTATCCGTAAAGGATATCATTAGACAGTCGCGCGAAAAGGTTTTTCGAATAGCGAATTCTACACTACTGCTTACGTATTGGCAGATCGGAAAACTAATAGTTGAAGATGAACAACAGGGGAAAGAACGGGCAGAATATGGAAAATATACTCTAAAAAATCTTTCTCAGAAGCTTACTTTAGAGTTTGGAAAAGGCTTTGATTACACAAACCTTTCTAATATGCGTAAGTTTTACATTGCTTTTCCAATTGTTGACACACTGTCTCAACAATTGAGCTGGTCTCATTACCGACTGCTCTCAAGCCAGGATGATAAGAATAAGAGACAATATTATCTTAATGAAGCAGCACAAAATAACTGGAATGTAAGGGACTTAAAAAGACAAATCAGTTCCCTGGCCTACGAAAGAGTTCTAGAGCATAAAAAATCTCCAACTGAAAGCATCCACAGTGTTTTAAAAGATCCCTATATTTTTGAGTTTCTGGGTTTAAAAGCCGATGAACAGTTTTCAGAAAAAGAAATTGAAACCGCCATCATAGATCATATTCAGAAATTCTTACTGGAATTTGGAAAAGGATTCGCTTTTGTAGCAAGACAACAACATATTTCCACGGATACTTCAGACTTTTATATTGATCTTGTTTTCTACAATTATATCTTAAAATGTTTTGTCATTATCGACCTTAAAACAGGGGAACTTTCTCATCAGGACATCGGGCAGATTGATATGTATGTAAGAATGTATGATGATCTGAAACGAGGTGAAGGAGACAATCCAACAATCGGTATTTTACTTTGTTCTGAAAAGGATGAAACCATTGTAAAATATTCGGTACTTAATGATAAAAATAATTTATTTGCAAGCAAATATCTGCTGTACCTCCCAAAAGAAGAAGAATTAAAACAAATCATCGACCAGGACAGAATCCGTTTTGAACTGGATCAGGAAAATAAAAACCCTTAATTAAAAATTAATCATATATCGTTATGAGCTTAACTCTAGAAGAAATACAAAATTTTAAAGGAAAATATCCAAAGCAGCTTTGGACCTTATTCACCGTAGAAATGTGGGAACGTTTCTGCTTTTATGGTATGCGAGGAGTTCTTACCATTTTCATGGTAGATCAGTTAGGATTACTGGAAGACAAAGCTAATTTACAATATGGAGCCATACAGGCTTTTATTTATGCATTTACTTTTATCGGAGGTATTTTTGCGGACAAAATATTAGGTTTCAAAAAATCTTTGGTTTTTGGAGGAATCATTATGTCCATTGGAAATCTTATTATAGCCTTTTCTCCCCATGACTTCTTTTATTTCGGGATTACCTGTTCTATTATAGGTACCGGATTTTTTAAACCTAACATCTCATCTATGGTTGGAGAACTTTATAAAGAGGATGACCCAAGAAGAGATGCCGGATACGGCCTTTTCTATGCCGGAATCAATATTGGAGGTCTTCTAGGTGGAGCTCTATGTGTTTATCTTGGAAAATATCATTCCTGGTCTTGGTGCTTCCTGGCAGCTGCTGTAGTAATGCTCTTAGGTCTTATTACATTTTTTGCTACCAGAAAAACATTAGGCCCAATTGGTGATTCACCATTGCAGTTCATTCCTAAATCAAAGAGGACATTACGTGAGGTATTGGTATATATTGGAGCATTATTAAGCATGCCACTTATCTTCATCATGGTTAAAAATACAAGCTTTACAGATTATTTCATGTATCTTATTGGTATTGCAGCTGTAGGTTACTTCATCATGGAAACTTTAAAACAGACTTCAGCTTACCAAAAGAAACTGATTGCTGCATTTGTGTTTATATTCATGTATTTTGTTTTCAATTCTATTTATGAACAAAGTGGAGGGTCTTTATCTTTATTTGCAAAAGACAACCTTGTACACAGTCTACTGGGCTTTGGAATGGATCCTAATGTCATTAATAACAGTGCCAATTCTTTCTTTATCATTATTTTCAGCCCACTTATAGGCTTAGCTTGGGTAGGTTTGAATAAAAAGAAATTAGAACCGAATACTGTTAATAAATTTGGAATTGGATTTTTATTTTTAGCTGCAGGATTCTTCTTATTTTATAGTCTGAGATATTTTGCAGGTGCAGATGGAAAATCTTCACTTAACTTATTTACTTTTACATGGCTTGTTATCACTTTCGGAGAATTGTGTTTAGGTCCGATCGGGATGTCTATCATTACCAAATTATCTCCTAAAAAAATGTTTGGAATGATGATGGGGTTATGGTTCTTAGCAAGTGCATTCGGACAGTTTGCTGCTGGAAAAATTGGAGCAAGTTTATCCGAATCCAATACAGGAAATACTAATATGAGTAAACTACTGGCTTATACAGATGGATATAAAACACTGGGTATTTATGCATTAGTTGCCGGAGTGGTATTAATATTGCTATCTTCACTCGTGAAAAAATTAATGCAGGATGTAAAATAGAAAATAAGTAATTATGCTTATTTTTACGTAAATGCCAAATTATGAAGAAAATTTTAAGCATAGTTCTCTTATTATTATTAAATTTTAGTTTTGCACAAACTAAATGGATGACTATTGATGAGGCTCTGAAAGCACAGAAAGTAAATCCTAAAAAGATTCTTATTGATTTTTATGCAGACTGGTGCGGGCCATGTAAAATCATGGATAAAAAGACTTACGGACATCCAGTACTTGCTCAGATTTTAAATGAGAATTTTTATCCTGTAAAATTTAATGCAGAAGAAAAAAAGAGTATTGAAATTTTTGGAAGAACATTTTCCAATCCTAATACAGAACAGAAAAAAGGACGAAACTCTCTACATGAATTTACTCAATATATGAATGTAGGTGCTGTTCCAAGTACTGTATTTCTGGATGAACACGGTGATCCTATTACAATTCTTCAGGGAGAATTATCTGCCAAGGAACTGGAACCTTACCTGGAACTGATCTCAAAGGACCTCTTTAAAAAGATCCGTACCAGAGAGCAGTGGGAAGATTACCAAAAAAAGTTCAAATCTAAAATAAAAGATTAGTACGTAATTCAGATCTCAAACTTTGAATTATCTTCTTATACAACTTAAGACTTTCAATTTTTTTTGGAAGTCTTTTTTATTTTCCCGAAATTCGAGCCTTTGTTTTTCATACAATATTCGATTCCCGAAATTCGGGCCTCAGATTAAGAAATGACTTTAGAAACATCCATAGAATATGTAAAAGGAATAGGTCCGGAAAGAGCCAAACTCATTAAAAGCGTGTTGGGGTTATCCACTGTAGAAGACATGCTGAACTTCTACCCTATCCGCTATCTGGATAAGAGTAAACTCTACAAGGTTTCCCAACTCCATGAGGAAACCAGCCAGGAAATCCAGTTTAAAGGAAGAATTACCCAGGTTCAGGAGATTCAGACCGGAAAAACTAAAAGACTGACCGCTAAATTCAATGATGATACGGGAAGTATGGATCTTGTATGGTTTCAGTATTCCAAATGGCTGAAGGAACAGCTTCCTATTAACCGCGAAGTTTATATTTTCGGAAAAATTAATGTTTTCAACCGTCAATTTTCCATGCCACATCCTGAGATTGAGGTTGAGGAAAAAAAGGAAGGAGAAGTCAGGCTTAAGCCTATTTATCCAAGTTCTGAAAAACTGACCAAAAGAGGACTCAATCAAAGGTTCTTTCAGAATGCTCTAAGAAATATCTGCAGGGAAATTCCGAATCTTATTGAAGAAAACTTTCCTGAATATCTGATGAAAACATTCAAATTCATGTCCAGACAACATGCTTTTCTGAATGTACATTTCCCAAAGGATTTAGAACATTTTGACCAAGCAGATTTCAGACTGAAATTTGAAGAATCATTCTTTTTTCAGTTGGGATACGGTTTAAAAAAACTTCATCATAAAACCCAGTCACACGGCAACCCTTTTCCTATTATAGGAGACTATTTCAATGATTTCTATGAAAATTATCTTCCGTTCGAACTTACCGGTGCTCAAAAAAGAGTTTTAAAGGAGGTCAGGATGGATATGAAAAAGCCGATTCAGATGAACAGGCTTTTACAGGGTGATGTAGGCTCAGGGAAAACCATGGTAGCTTTACTAACGATGCTTATTGCGATGGATAATGGTTTTCAAAGCTGCATGATGGCTCCTACTGAAATTCTTGCCCAGCAACATTATAACGGAATAAAAGATTTACTTGAAAAAACAGGAATTAATGTCCGGTTACTGACTGGCTCTACCAAAGCAAAGGAAAGACGAATTATTCACGAAGAGCTTGAAAACGGTACGCTTTCTATTCTTGTGGGAACGCATGCTGTGTTAGAAGATAAGGTTAAATTTAAAAACCTTGGGTTGGCTATTATTGATGAACAGCATCGATTCGGGGTAGCACAACGGGCAAAACTTTGGGCAAAAAATAAGATTCCGCCTCATATTCTGGTGATGACGGCTACACCAATTCCAAGAACATTAGCAATGAGTTTTTATTCTGATCTGGATGTTTCTGTAATTGATGAAATGCCTGTAGGAAGAAAACCGATCATTACAGCTCACAGACGTGAAAAAGACAGATTGTATGTATATAATTTCTGTAAAGATGAAATCAAGAAAGGAAGACAGGTTTATTTTGTGTATCCGTTGATTGAAGAGTCCGAAACATTAGATTATAAAAATCTGATGGAAGGATTGGAACATGTCATGGATTTTTTCTCCGACTACAATGTTACCATGCTGCACGGAAAAATGAAGCCGGATGAAAAAGATGCTGCTATGGCTTATTTTGCTTCAGGAAAGGCAGAAATCATGGTTGCCACTACCGTTATTGAGGTAGGGGTAAATGTTCCCAATGCTTCTGTAATGGTCATTGAAAGTTCTGAAAGATTTGGACTTTCACAGCTTCATCAGCTCAGAGGACGTGTAGGAAGAGGTGCTGAACAGAGCTACTGTATCCTGATGACTTCTGATAAATTATCTAAAGAAAGCAGAACCCGTATCAAAACGATGACAGAAACTAATGACGGTTTCAAAATTTCTGAAGTGGATATGCAGCTTCGTGGTCCCGGTGATATTCTGGGAACCCAGCAAAGTGGTGTGGTTGATTTTAAAAGACTGGATCTCATTAATGATTCTGCCATTATTAAAACAACAAAAAATACCGTTGATAGAATTCTTGAAGCTGATCCGATGCTGGCAAGACAAGATAATCTGATGATTAAAAATTACTACATAAAGTACTATAAAGGGAAAAATAAATGGAGTAAAATTTCATAAAAAAAACCGCAGAAAAAATTTCCTGCGGTCCCCTTATAAAACTGTTATTTAGAAGAAATTACTTTTGATCTGTTTAAAAAATTTATTTTAATAGCTAGATTTAATATTTTGTGATGTGGTGTGAAAATATCTATATATTACTTGAAGATAAACCTTCACTATTAAAATAAATTATAAAATAACAAAATGAATTATTTTTCCAACTTGCTTATTATAAAAACTAACTGTGTCTAGGTGGAGATGAGGGAATGAAACGAATAAAAAATATCTCCAACTATTTCAAGTTTTCATGATTGTACCGTTTTGTTTAAAGATCTTCTATGCTTTAAAATTGGAAATGAACATAATCCATTTTGTTAACATCGTTATTTATATATTATTATGCAGAAACAATTCCCATTCATTCATCTGTATCTTCATGTATATAATTAAATTTGTGTCACTAAGTTTACATTTACAAATGTCCGGATATTACTGTTCTTCTTTCTTATATTATTTTAATTATTAGTTATAAAATTTTCACTTCATAGTGAATATTATACATTAAATATCTTTTGTTTCTCTTAAATGAAAAACAAAAACAGTCTGTTTATCATACTTTAAGAATAAAATTTTCTTTATTCAATCCCGAAGTATGATATTGCCAGTTTATAGCAATAACTTCTGTAACGACCTTTTTTAAAGTTCCAAAATCTGAAGGTTTCTTCATACAGATATTGTTGCCTTTTACGAAGGCTTCTTCAATTTCATCTTCAGTGATTTCATCATCATAAATGGCCGTCACCATATTACTGAACTTTGGATTGGATTTCACTTCATCAATACATTCTACACTGCTTTTTTCAGGAATAGAGTACTTAATAAAAACAATTTCGGGAACTACAGCATCATCATTATTCAGATATTCCATCAGAGCTTTTCCATTACTGAAACATTGAACTTTTATAGAGATCTTCAGCTCTTTAAATATATTTTTAAAAAAAATTAAGGTGTTTTCATCGTTATCTGCTACAATTACGTTCAGAAATTCTTTATTCATACTGCATTTTAGGGTTTATTACCATGCTTTGGGCTCTTCTTCTTTTGCCAATGATCTTTTGAAACTGTGAGGGTGTAATTCCTGTCGTATTTTTAAACTGAGTACTTAAATGGGCCACACTGGAATAGTTCAGCTTATGGGCAATTTCGGTAAGGCTTTGTTTATTTCTTATAATCAGAGCTTTTGCATGCTCTATTTTCTGGAGAATAATAAAGTTCTCGATGGAAGTATAAGCAACTTCTGAAAATAGATTGGAAAGATATCCATAGCTGTGATTCAGTTTTTCAGAAATATAAATGGATGCTTTCACGGGAATAATTTCTTCAGAAAAGACAAGTTCCACAATGGCATCTTTTATTTTCTGTACCAAAGCCGTTTTCTGGCTTTCTATGATCTCAATACCATAATCACCAAGATTTTTCTTGAAAAGATTATGTTGTTCCTGAGTAAAAGGTTCATAGAACTCCACCTCACCGAAGTTCAGCAACCGGTATTTAAGCCCGTGCTCCTTCAGTTTTTCTTCCAATACCTTTTTACAAAGAGCATTGAAATCAAATTTAACGTACATTTTCATCCTGGTATAAGTAAGCCTATATTTTTAGTAAATATAATAATTTATTTCAAGTAAATGTGAAATAGAAGACTTTTTTTTAACATAATATATATACAAAAAAACTCCTGTATCCGAAAATACAGGAATTTAAACACTAAGGATGAAAAAAATATACTGATAAAAAGCTATGTCAGCTCAAAACCAAGCATATGAATGTATTGTTATAAGTGATTTGGTTCTGAAACAAAGATGATCTAAAAAAAGAAATCACCTGTTATAGAATTACAAGGTAAAGTTACAAAATTTTAAGTCAATTATTCGTGAATTAGAAATTCCATTAAATAATCATCCATTACAAACCCGTTTCCAATATCAAAAACACCCTCATCATATACCGTATAGCCCTGGGATTCGTAGAATTTTCTGGCAGCATTATTTTTATTGACATTGAGGATAATTCTTTTGTTTCCATTTTCAGAAACTTTTTCATTTAAAAACCGAAGGGCACCTTTCCCAAATCCTTTTCCTTTACTTTCCGGAACCAGATAAATGCGGTGCAGTTTGGTGGTCCTATCTTCATAATTGTGTTCATACCCGATAAATCCTTCGTAAGAATCATTATGTTCATCTGCAATAAGATAATAGTGATAATCAGGTTTTTCTAAATGGCTTGCAATTTCCTGTTCCGAATACATTTCAGAAAGCATATACTCCATTTGTTCTTCTGAAAGTATCTCTGCATATGCAATTACCCATGATCTTCTAGCAAGATCCTGAATCAGTGGGATATCTTCTCCTGTAGCTTTTATTAATTTCATATTTTATATACATTATGATTAAAAAAAGTGAAAAGTCGGAACTTTTCACTTTGTTATATTTATTTATCGTAAATGGATATGTTTGTAAGTAATTGAAAATTTAAAAAATCAATATCAACTCTTATCATTTCCATTCATTAGATTTTGGTCATTTCAGCCTTAATCTTAGCATAAAGCCCTTCTGATGCAGCAACTAAAGGAAGTCTAAGATAGTTTTTGATAATTCCCTTCTCTGCTAATACCACTTTAATACCGCAAGGATTTCCTTCTGCAAAAATGAGACGTGTAATTTCAACTAATTTATTGTGGAT
The DNA here is from genome assembly GCF_024810195.1 of Chryseobacterium sp. BIGb0232. NCBI lineage: Bacteria > Pseudomonadati > Bacteroidota > Flavobacteriia > Flavobacteriales > Weeksellaceae > Chryseobacterium > Chryseobacterium sp. BIGb0232. Next base: position 54,165 of record NZ_JANUEH010000017.1, on the reverse strand, counting down.
CTCATACGCTTCTTTCACTTTACCTTCAAGAGCGAATTGTACCATGGTTGAAAATTCTTTCGGATACCCCTGCCCGATTACTGATATCACTCCGTTTCCACCTGCCAATGTTACCGGAACAGTAAATTCATCATCCCCGGAAACTAATGAAAAGCCTTCCGGTTTCTTTCTCAGGATATCAAAATACTGTAGGATATTGGGTGCAGCTTCCTTAATCATGAATAGGTTCGGGAATTCACTTGCAAGACGGACCGTAGTATCAGCCTCTACATTCTGCCCTGTTCTGGAAGGAACGTTATAAATGATAATATTTTTCCCTGTGGAAGCTAAGGCTTTATAATGTTGATAAATACCTTCCTGATTCGGTTTATTGTAATATGGAGATACTGACAGTACTGCCTCAAATGCAGAAAGATCTGCTTCCTCGATCTGTTTCTTGACCTCAAGAGTATTATTACCGCCTATTCCTAAAACCAAAGGGAGACGTTTATTATTCACCTTAATGATATGCTCAATTACCTGTTTCTTCTCTTCGTCAGAAAGCGTTGCGGCTTCTGCCGTAGTTCCCAATACTACCAAATAATTGGTTCCGTTCTCAATGTTATATTCAACAAGTTTTGCTAAACTGTCGAAGTCAACGGATAAATCTTCATTAAAGGGTGTTATCAATGCAACACCTACTCCTTTTAAAATGCTCATCTGTTCGAATTATTTTTGTCAAATTTAATCATTTACCGTAAGAATTTGCAATAAATAATAATGTTTTATTATACATATAGTTATATTTGCATATACTAAAAGATAGTATGAAATTGCCATACCCGAAATTGTTTACAAAAAACTCAGAAAGAGCCGGCGATTACATATGACCTTATAAAAATAATTTGCAGCATATGAAAAATAAATTCTTGTTATTAGGAATTGTTCTGGTCTCTCTCACAGCATGCAAAACGGCTTCTGTGCCGCAGCTTGTGAATGTAAAGACTCAGAAAAATATTTCTATTAATAATGAGCTAAAAAATGATGAGGAGTTTGTAAAGTTTATTGAACCCTATAAGCTTAAATTGGATAAAGAGATGAACCAAAAGATCTCCCACACCAATGCAGATCTTACCAAACAGGGGGATAACAGCAATCTGGGGAATCTTTTAGCAGACTATACTCTTGAGGGCGGTGATGAATGGACGAAGACTCATCTTAAACAAAATGTAGATGCTGCTTTGATCAATATCGGAGGTATTCGTACTACTATTGGAAAAGGTGACATCATGCTCAAAAATCTTTTTGAAGTAATGCCTTTCGAAAATGAACTGATCATTGTAAAGATGAAAGGAGCTGATTTGCCGGGACTTTTTCAATATTATGCAAAAACGCAGGTCAACAATCCAGTCTCTCACTTATATATTGAAACCAAAAACGGACAGTTAACTCAATCTTTAATTAACGGAAAACAAGTGGATCCCAATAAAGACTACTATATTGCGACTTCAGACTATCTTGCTCTGGGAGGCGATAATATGAGTTTCTTTGCAAAAGGGGAATCTATTCCTACAGGCATTAAACTTAGGGACTTGTATATTGATTACTTCAGGAAAAATCCTGAAATCGTTTCTCCTACAGATGTTCGTTTAAATTTTATTGGTAAAAAGTAATGGATAGAAAAAGTTTTTTAAAAGCAATAGGTGGTGGATCTTTGGCAGTAGCTTTAGCTCCCAATATGATGATGGCGGAAGAATTAAACATTCTTAACTTAAAGTCCGCAAATAAACTGACCATCCTTCACACTAACGACCAGCACAGCAGAATAGAGCCATTCGATACAAGCTATACAAAAAACCCCAATCAGGGTGGTTTCGCAAGAAGAGCTCATTTAATTCAACAAATCAGAAATCAGGAAAGTAACGTATTACTTCTTGATTCAGGAGATATTTTCCAGGGAACCCCTTATTTTAATTTTTTTGGCGGGGAGCTGGAATTCAAATTAATGTCCATGATGAAGTATGACGCTTCTACTATGGGAAATCATGATTTTGATAATGGGCTGGACGGATTTTTAAAAGTTCTTCCGAATGCAAAATTTCCATTTATCTGTTCTAATTATGATTTTAAAAATACCATTCTTGACGGAAAAACTTCTCCCTATAAGATTTTCGACAAAAATGGAATCAAAGTCGGGATCTTTGGGGTAGGAATCCAGCTGGATGGTCTGGTAGGTAAAAAGCAATATGCCGAAACGGTTTATTCTAACCCAATTGAAGTAGCACAGCATTATTCAGAATTTTTGAAAAAAGACCAGAAATGTGATCTTGTTATTTGTCTTTCGCACATCGGATATGATTACAAGGATGAGCCTAATAAGATAAGTGATAAAATTCTGGCTGCCAATACAGAAAATATTGACATCATTCTGGGTGGCCATACCCATACATTCTTACCGGAACCTCAAACATTTACCAACAGACAGGGCAAAAATATTCTTGTCAACCAGGTAGGATGGGCAGGACTTCTTTTAGGTAGAATAGATTTTTATTTTGATACAAACAAAAACATAAAGCATATTTCCTGGAATAACCAGGCAATAGATAGCAGTATAATAGCATAACATGAAAAAACTCTCTCTAATTTCTCTTGGTATTTTAGCCTCCCTGCAGTTTACAAAAGCTCAGATCATTTCATCAAAAAAATGGGCAGATCTCTTTTCCTATAATAATGTCTTAGCCATGAAGGAAGACAATGGAAAAATTGTAGCTGCCACAGAAAACGGAATATTCTATTATACGATATCAACAGGAGAAATTACGAAGTTATCTAAAGCAAATGGTCTTCATAATATAGGGATAACAGCTTTTGATTATGATCCTAAAAGTAAAACAGCGGTTATAGGTTATGAAAATGGAGCGCTGGATGTGGTTACGCCTAATGAAGTAAAATATATTGTTGATATCCCTATCGCTGCTGGCTATAATGGAAATAAAAAAATTAACCATATTTCTATTTCGGGAGACAGAGCTGCAATTTCAGTAGGTTATGGAGTATCTATATTTAATCTTAAAAAGAAAGAATTTGCAGAATCTGCATTTTTCCTAAGTGCTGGAGTGTTTGAAGCCAGTAACGAAGCTACTATATTTGGAAACAAAGTATACTGTGTAACAAATTCAGGTCTGAAGAGTCACGAAATAAACAATACGTTCCCTGCGTACTCTACGTGGGTCACCGAAATTCCGGGAGCATTCAAACATATTGATTCCGAATCCGAATTAGCATTTTCTTCTGCCACGGCTGCATTTGTTTATAATAATGGAGCGCCAATACAGCTTCCGATCAATCTAGGAAACATTCAGGATGTTGTGGTAACAGACAATAATGTTGTAGTAACAGACAGTAGAGTATATACTTTTGGACTTAACGGAACTTATTCGAATGCTGTAGATTTTGGAGAACAGTGTAATACCTCTGTTGTAGCAGGTGGAAGAGTATTTGCCGGAACTGTACTGTCCGGGATAAAGGATGAAAGCAATAATTCATATAAACCATCCGGCCCACATTTTAATTTTGCCTATAAAATAAGCCTGTATGAAAATAACCAGATTCTGGTTTCCAGCGGGGCAAGAGCCGGAAGATATAATTATCCTGTAGAAAATCCTAAAAGGCCAGGTTTTTATTATTTTAATGGTACAGAATGGATCTACCCTTCCTATTTTAATACCTTTCCGGGAGAAATTGATTTATTAGATGTCATATTAAATCCTCTTGATCATAGTGAGGTGCTCTTTACAAATTATACTATGAAGAATCAGGGAATTTATAAACTGAAATATAATACAGCTAATAAAGACTTTGATTTTGTAAAACGCTATAGTGTGCAGGCTACAGACTATAGCCGACGAACTGTAGGACTTGCCACAGATACAAAAAACAACATTTTTGCAACCTTTGCTTTTAACGATGGAGGGCCAGCTGTAGCTATGTATGATAAAGCTGCCGATGACTTCGTTCTTAAAGTTTTCGCTTTTAAAAGCCCCGCAATACAAAAACCTGTAGCTTATGAGAACCTGTTATGGATTCCTTTACCAAGAGCTAATTCTTTCTGGATATATGATTATAAAGATGCTGTTAACCTTTCTGATGACAATGATTATATTTTAAAAGAATCCAATGGACTTCCTCCTAATTCAGGAGGAACAGTATCTGTAGCTTTTGATAAAGCGGGAGATGCATGGATTGGGACAGATAGTGGTTTAAGAGTTTTATCTAATGCAGCTAAAGAAATAACGGGTCTGGAACCTAAGGTTAATCCGATCATTATAGAACAAAATGGCCTTGGTGAAGAACTTTTCAGAGATTCCAGTATTCTTCAGGTGGAAGTAGATGGTGGAGATTACAAATGGGTTTCTGTTGAAGGTGGTGGTGTATACTATCTTTCTTCAGATGGTCAAAGGACCATAAAGCATTTTACAATGGAAAATTCACCTCTTCCTACGAATAGTGTTACTGATATAAAAGCAGATAAAAAGACAGGTAAAGTATATTTTGTAACTTATAACGGTATTGTAACTTATCAGAGTGATGTTACTGATGTAACATCCAATTTCGGAGATGTATTGGTTTATCCTAACCCTGTTGTGTATTCTAATTTCAAAGGGAAGGTTACCATTAAAGGATTAGCAGAAAAAACCAATATAAGAATCACAGATGCAGCAGGAAATGTTGTACATTCTGCGGTCGCAAGAGGAGGTTACTATGAATGGGATCTTAACAACCAGAAAGGAAGCAGAGTAGCTTCAGGAATTTATTTTGTATTAATGACCAACGAAGATGGTTCTGATAAAGCGACAGCCAAAATAGGCGTAGTCAATTAATGAATACACAAAGCGGTTTTTTACTTTCATTCATCAAATACGGGGAAAACGATGCTGTTCTGCATTGTTTTACAGAAGAGGATGGCTTTCAGTCTTATTTTCTAAAAGGAATTTATTCCCGGAAAAATAAAAAGAAAGCCTTCCTGCAACCCTTGAATAAACTTAATTTCTCCATTAGCCCTGTAAGAGGGAATGGAATACCTACGATCTCAAAATTTGAGCTGGTAAAAAGCAATGATACTTATGCTGATATCAAAGCCAGTACTGTCATATTCTTTATTTCAGATTTTTTGAACCAGATTCTGAAGCTCGAAAATAAAAACCTTACTATTTTCTTCAATATTGAAAGGTTTATTGCTGAGCTGGAACAACAAAACTATCAGTGTCATTTGCTGTTTCTGCTTGCCATCCTAAAAGTACAGGGAGTTGCTCCTTTAATAGGTGAGGGAAATTTTCTAGATCCGGAAACCGGAACATTTTCTACAGTTCCCGCGCATCAGGTATTCAGTGAAGAAATTTCAAGGATCTGGAAAAGTATTCTCTGTGCTGAAAACCTTTATAGTGTAAAAGTACATTCTTCCCTAAGAAAAGATTTTCTGGACAGTCTTTTGGTATATTATCATTATCATATTACAGATTTTCAAACGCCTGCATCACTAGAAGTAATACAGCAGATATTTGAATAGCTGGAAAAGTAGAAAGGTCACTAAAGGAATACTCAGCCTCCCTCTTCCAACTCCCGGCATTTCTTAATTTTCTTTACCTTTTATACCTTCAGCATTTTCCGGCATTTCCGTTTCAGATTCGGCGATTTCTTTTTTAGTAAATCTTGGCTGCAGGATTTTTGCGATAAGCCCTGTCCAGCCTGTTTGGTGGGAAGCTCCTACTCCACGTCCGTTATCTCCATGGAAATATTCATAGAATAAAATATAATCTTTAAAATCGGGATCGGTTTGAAATCTTTCATACTGTCCGTGTACAGCGCGTTTTCCGTGTTCATCCTTTAAGAATATCTTTGCCAACCGTTTATTTAAGGAGTCTGCAATCTGATCCAGATTAGAATATTTTCCGCTTCCGGTAGGATATTCAATTAAAAAATCAGGGCTGTAGTAGAAGAAAAACCGCTGGAGGCTGTCTATAATTAAAAAATTGATAGGAAACCAAACCGGACCCCGCCAATTACTATTTCCTCCAAATAATCCACTGTCACTTTCTGCAGGAGTATATTTTACACAGTAATCCGTTTCATTGAGATTCAGTGTATAAGGATTTTTTTCATATTCTTTAGAAAGGGCTCTTACTCCATAATCACTCAGAAATTCATCAGGATTCAACATTCTGGCCAGTAATCTTTTTAACCGATGCCCTCGAAGTAAAGACAAAAGGTGCTTGGAATCCTGTCCTTTTACTTCCCATCTTGAAACCAATGCTGCCAATTCCGGCTTATTATCCAATACCCATTTCATTCTTTTCTTAAAATTGGGTAAATTTTCAATCATTTCATCGTCTATTACCTCAACAGCGAACATCGGAATTAATCCTACAATGGTTCTCAGTCGTAAATACATATGAGTTCCGTCACTGGAAGCAATAGCATCATAAAAAAACTCATCTTCTTCATCCCAAAGGCTAAAATTTTCTTCTCCCATATTATCCAGTGAATTGGCAATGGCCAGAAAATGTTCAAAAAACTTCATTGCCATTTCTTCATATACATTATTGTATTGAGCAAGCTCCAAAGCGATCCGCATCATATTCAATGCAAACATGGCCATCCAGCTTGTACCGTCCGACTGTTCCAGCTGTTCTCCATTGGGCAAAGTAGAATTTCTATCAAAGACCCCAATATTATCAAGCCCTAAAAAGCCGCCTTCAAAAATATTGTTACCATTAATGTCCTTTTTATTTACCCACCAGGTAAAATTCATCAGCAGTTTTTGAAAAGCACTTTCCAAAAATTCAAGATCAGGCTTGTCTCTTAAATATTCATCAATTTTAAATACCCTGAAAACTGCCCATGCATGTACCGGAGGATTCACATCACTAAAGTTCCACTCATAGGCCGGAAGTTGTCCGTTCGGATGCATATACCATTCAAATAAGAAAAGTTTCAGCTGATGTTTGGCAAAATCAGGATCAATTAATGAAAAACTGATGGTATGAAAAGCCAGATCCCAGGTTGCATACCAAGGATATTCCCATTTATCGGGCATGGAAATAATATGCTCATTATTGAGATGTTTCCAGTCATAATTCCTGATTCTTTCACGCGATTTGGAAGGAGGGATCTCTGCAGGATCACCTTTCAGCCACTTTTCAACATTGTAATGGTAAAACATTTTGTTCCAGAGCATACCGGCAAATGCCTGTCTCTGCACCAGTTTTTCATCCTCTGACTGGATTCCTTTCTGGACTTCAGTATAAAACTCATCTGCTTCCTTATGTCTTGTTTTAAAAACAGAATTGAAATCACTGAACGGATCTTTTAAATCTTTATCTGAGATCCGGAACTCGTAGATTTTTGTTTCTTTAGGTCTAAAATATTCGTCTATAAAAAAGGACGCTTTTGTTCCTGTATTTTTAGGATTAATTGCCTGAGAATTTCCGGTCAGTATAAAATCATTAATTCCATCCTTACAATACCTGGACTCATTGGAAGACTGATACAGCCTTTGATTATTGGTCTCATTATTACAGAACAATGTTTTTGAAGATTGTTTTGCGTACAAATTCTTTATTTCAAGATCCTGATGATTTATCCTGATATGATTAGCTTCCTCAGCAGACAATTGAGGTTTATAGTCATCATATCCCCATTTCCAGGTGTTTCTGAACCAAACTGTTGGCAAAATAACAAGAGCTGCATCTTTTTCTGCTTTATTGACAATCGTTAACCTAATAAGAATATCTTCCTGGCCTTCCTTAGCATATTCAATAAAAATATCAAAGTATTCATTATGCTCCAGAATTCCGGTATCGATTAATTCATATTCAGGTTCATCCTTATTTCTTTCCGCATTCGTTTTTATCAAATCATCATAAGGAAAAGCATTTTGAGGATATTTATACAGCATCTTCATATAAGAATGCGTAGGCGTAGAATCCAGATAATAGAAATATTCCTTTACATCCTCACCATGGTTACCCTGTCCATTGGTAAGCCCAAAGAACCGTTCCTTTACCATTTTATCTTTTTTATTCCAGAATCCAACAGAGAATACAAGTTTCTGAAGATCATCACATATTCCACAGATCCCTTCTTCACCCCATCGGTAAGTTTTGGCTTCTGCCGTATCATGGCTGATATAGTTCCAGGCATCACCATTTTCACTGTAATCTTCACGAACAAGTCCCCATTCACGGTTACTGACGTAGGGTCCCCATTTTTTCCATGAAATATCTGAAACTCTTTCTTTTTCTGACATAAGCGTTAATTATGAGTAATGAGTAATGGATTTTACAACGTATTCACAAATTGGTAACAACGGTTACCAGACTTTAAATTTTAAACAAAGAAATCCTATCCGCCTGTAGAGAAACTCTCAAATGTTGTCATTCCACCATCGACGAAAATACTGGTGCCTGTAATATAGTCTGCAAGATCGCTGGCAAGAAATACAGCCAGGTTTCCTATATCCTGAGGTTGTCCGATTCTGTTATAAGGAATAAGGGTAAGAAGTGAATTGAGTGCCTCCGGTGTACTCCATACCTCTTTATTGATCGGTGTCTGAATGGCTCCCGGACAAATAGAATTGACACGAATCTTATCAGCACCATATTCCTGAGCTAATGTCTGCATCAGCATTCTGACCGCCCCTTTACTGGAAGCATAATTAGCATGCCCTGCCCAGGGAATGATTTCATGCACAGAACTGATATGAATGATCTTTCCACAGGCTATAGAACGGGACGGATCTATTCCCCGTCGGAGAAATTCCTTGATCGCTTCTCTTGCACAAAGAAACTGACCGGTGAGATTAACGCCTATTACCGCATTCCATTGGTCTAAAGTCATTTCAGTAAACTTAGCATCTTTCTGAATACCGGCATTGTTTATAAGGATATCTACAGTTCCAAATTCTGAAACAACCTCCTGAAACATACGAACCACCTGATCTTCCTGTGATACATCACATTGATAAGTAATCCCTTTTCCACCGGCATCTGTAATTTCTTTTAATACTGATTTTGCTTCATCCTGAGATCTTGGTGAAGAATGATTGACAATCACAACTGCTCCTGCTGAAGCCAATGATTTTGCAATGCCGGAACCAATCCCGCTGGATGCTCCTGTAACCACTGCTACCTGATTGCGAAGTGATATTTCCATAGTTGTAAATTGATGTTACTCAAAGTTATGGAAACAAATCAGCAGTAAAAAAATTATGATTTTAAAATTTTATTAAAGTTTCTTATACATCAGATATTGAGGCCCGCTTCTTCCGATCCTGGTTTTTCCGTCAAAAATATATCCCGCTTTAAGATAAATATGATAAGCAAGATCATTTTTCTGGTTAACTGCTAAAACAATTTCATGACAATCTTCGAAATTCACCTTTACAAAATCATCTAATTGCATCATGGCTATCTTCCCTATGCCTTTGCCTTGCATTTTAGGATCTACGGATAAAGACCTTACCAAAACAGCGTTTGCATTATCAGTCAATTCAAATTTATCCTTTCCGAAATCAAGGACAAAGAAACCTACAGGAACATCATCTTTTAGGATTGTAATGGGAAATGCATCATGATCATCCCTCTTCTTAATATTTTGCAGTGCCTGATTTGCAGTTGCCGTAAAGCGCATCTGATGTTCATCTAAATCATAACTCACCTCTGAAAGATGTTTCTCGGGCTTAAAAAACGCCAACCTTATCATAAGAGGCAGATTTTAGTGATGGTAAATATCTTCATACATTACCCCAGCACGTATTTCCACAGGAAGTTTATTTTCTTCAGGAACAATGGGACAGTTATAATCGTAAGCATTATACGCACAGAATGGATGGTAAGACTGGTTGAAGTCTAAAATAATGGTATTTCCTTTCGGGGTTTTCAGATCCATATATTTTCCGCCACCATAGGTTTCTTTTTCATTGGTAGCATCCCGGAACGGTAGAAAAAGGTAATCTTTGTATTTATCTTGTTTAATAAGATCAAGACTTTGGTACAGCGTTAATGTATAAGGTTTGCCGTCCAGCTCAAAGGTAGCTTTTCCATATTCTTTGTAAGACTTTGTTTTGCCTGAAGATGTTGGCAGTTCAAAAGGTTGTGCATCTTTAGTTCTGACAAACTTCGCTGTTACCCGATATTTCGGATCAAAAGGAAAAAATGGATGCCCTTTAAAATTTTTAAAATTATCCCCTCGTAAAGGAGTTTCTTTTGGATCCAGGTATTCTTTATCAAGATCTTGTTGAAATCTTTTAACTTCCATAACCTCTCTGGAAACCATTTTTTGTGAAAAGGCTAATAAGGGTAAAAAGAAAAAGATCAATATATATTTTTTCATGAAATCTAAAATTATGAGTAAAACTAAGAATTTTCCTGCGTTTCAAAAGTTAAAACTGTACTAAAAAAGTATAATCTGTTTTAAATAAAATTCCTTGTCTTAGATCTAGCATACTTTTTGAGCAGCAAAGGCCATGGACAGAAAGAAATTCATCAAAACGGGTATACTTGCCATTTCAGGTTTTTATTTTCTACAATCAGACCTTTTTCAGGCTGCTGAACGGAGAACAAATACCATAAAACAAACCATAGATGCTCCAATTATTATCATTGGAAGCGGCTATGGTGGTGCAGTTTCTGCCTTACGTTTGTGTGAAGCTGGAAAAAAAGTTGTCCTGCTGGAAATGGGTCTTAACTGGGAAAAATCAGGAATTCCCTTTTCCAATCTCTTAAAACCCGGACAAAGTTCAGCATGGCTAAGAAAAAAAACAATTGCTCCTTTTATGAATATCTTTTCCTTAACGCCTTTCACCGGAACACTGGACCGTATGGAGTTTGATACAATTAATATCTGGTTGGGAAGAGGCGTTGGTGGTGGCTCATTGGTTAACGGAGGAATGGCAGTAACTCCCAAGGAAAGCTACTTCAAAGAAGTTTTCCCTAATCTTGATGCTGAAAAGTTTTACAGTCATTACTTCCCTCTCGTACAGGAAGAGCTCAAAGTAAATATTATTGATGAAAAGTTTCTAAATGATTGTCCTTATTACAAATTTACAAGAGTGGGTGAAGAAGAGGCTCATAAAGCAGGTTTTAAAACTATGAGAGTTCCCAATGTTTATGATTTTAAATATATGGAAAAGGAATTCCGGAATGAAGTTCCCCGCTCTGCTCTCAATACAGAAGTGATCTATGGAAATAACCATGGTAAAAACAGTTTGGATAAAACCTATCTGAAAAAGGCTTTAGAAACCGGAAATCTTGAAATTCTGGATCTGCATTGTGTAGATCATATTAAACTCAATGATGATAAAAGTTATACATTAAATGTTCAGCAAATTGATACCTCAGGGAAAGTGATTGCTGATAAAATTTTCAATTGTAAGAAACTTATCCTTTCAGCGGGAACAATGGGAACTTTACAACTTTTATTACGTTCAAATACAGTTAATAATCTTCCTGTTCACGAAAAAATCGGAAAGAACTGGGGGAACAACGGGAATTTTATGACAGGAAGAAACTGGGTAAAACCATTATCAGGTGGAACCGGTTCAAAACAATCAACAATTCCTGTGGGCGGAATTGATAACTGGGATGATAAAGAACATCCTTTTTTCACCGAAATAGCGCCTTTACCAATGGGAATGGATGTTGCCACAGCCTTATATTTACTGATCAACAGGGTAGATAAAAAAGGAGAAGTAGGATATGATAGAATCAATCAGAAACTTATACTAAACTGGGATGAAAGCCATACAGCCAACATGAAAGAAAATGCCCGGTATTTTATCCGGAAAATGAATAATGCGAATGGAGGTACCCGAAGCCACTTTCTGTTCAACAATGGTTTTGGAGCAGATATTTGTTATCATCCGTTGGGCGGATGTGTATTGGGTGAAGCCACCAATGAGTTTGGTAAGCTAAAGGATCATGAAAACCTGTATGTACTTGACGGTTCGCTAATTCCCGGGACAATTGGGGTTAATCCATTCGTAACCATTACAGCTATTGCCGAATATTGTATTGAAAATCTGATCAGGCAGAATGAATTTTCTTAAGAAGGCAATGCTTTTACTTCTTTCAGATAATTTCGGATGTCAGCTTCATGCTGAAAAGGATATTCAAAATTCAGTTTTTTGGCCAAAACAGTTCCCAGTTCATGAACAAGGTCAGCAAAAGCAAAAAGAGCCATCCAGTTTTCTTCAAGATCACTTCCTGAAAAAGTAGCTTCTATTCTACTCCACTCTTCTGCAGAAAGATATTTTTTGAAGAGCCTTCCGTGTTTGTTGGTGGTTATATTTTTCCAGTCATGAGAACTTGCAATATACCATTCGATTAAAGGAACCAGATAATCGGTTCTCAAGATATCTTCAGACATGAATTTAGCATAGAAAACATCACCGCGTTTAAGGCATTTCGCCACATAAGTGGTATCCCACCAGAAATCATTCAGCAGCTGCTTAAATTTCTTTTCCGTGGGGTAATGAATCATAATAGATTGGTGGGTTGGAACCTTCAGATCCTTTGTAAGATCATCTTTATCAATCAAAACTTTATATCCCACATCCCAGTCATCAGGAAGTTTCTCTTTCTTTATTTCTTCAGAAAATTCTGAGGGCTGGTAAAGTTTAAAATCAACTTTCACATGGTCTTTGTATAAAACCATCTTCATAGCATGTTTTCCATCAAAGACTGTATCATCTTCCTCTATCATGGAAATGGGTTCTCCAAAAAGACTGATCCATTCATTATGATCTTCGTATGCTTTTCTGTTTTGAAAAACCAGTTCCACATCAAGATCACTGAAATCATCTACAGGAGCATATGGATTGACCAGTGAACTCGTCAAAAGAACAGCCCGGATATCTGGATTGTTTTCTGCCCAATGAATGATTTGTTCCAGCTTTTCTTCTCTAACCTTCATGTTAATAAGATTCTGATATTTTTACACGATAAACATCTGAAGAATTTCTTTTAATAGATTCTACAAAGAAACCACCTTCTTCAGGAATAACTTCTTTAAGATCGAAACTTTTACAATCTTTTGGAAGCCCTGAAAATATTAACGTAAACCAGAAATCCTGCATAAAGGGAACAGCCGTCCAATAAGGAGAAATTGAAATATTCTCCGCATGAATCATCTTGCTTCTATGCTCAGACTGGTTATCAAAAAGATACGTTGAATGCCAGATTCTGATTAAATTCCCTAAAAATGGGGATGCAGGAAAGCAACAATGCACAATGACCTGTTTCTCTTCTTCTATTTTTGTCTGAAGAGATTCAAGGAGTTCTTTTGCAATAACCGGCTTTATAACTATTTCTTCCACCTTTCTATAAGTAATAAATGATGAGCAATGAATAATGCTGTTGGTATCGCTTATTATTCATTGCTCATTATTAATATTTAGTATTCTAATTCCAGCTTCTCCTTGGTATATCCCCTTACCTTTTCAGTAAGTTCAGGGTGTTCAGCCAGTTTTTGTCCGTATGACGGAACCATTTCCAGTAACTTGTCTTTCCACTCTCCCTGAAGTTTCTCAGGGAAACATTTTTCAAGAACATTCAACATGGCGTATACTGCTGTGGATGCGCCTGGTGAAGCTCCCAATAAAGAAGCAATTGTTCCTTTTTTATTCACTACCACTTCAGTTCCGAATTCCAGTTTACCTCCTAATTTATCGTCTTTTTTAATGATCTGAACTCTTTGTCCGGCTACTTTCAGTTCCCAATCCTCTTCTTTAGCATCCTTGATAAATTCTCTTAAATGCTGCATTCTCTGAGATTTGGTCATCGCTACCTGCTGAATAAGGTATTTAGTCAGAGGAAGATTATGCCACCAGGCTCCGAATAAAGATTTCAAGTTTTTGGTATTCACACTTTCTGGCAAATCAAGGTAACTCCCTTCTTTCAGGAATTTTGTTGAGAACCCAGCGAAAGGTCCGAAAAGAAGAGCTTTCTGGCCATCAATGATTCTAAGGTCAAGGTGTGGAACTGACATCGGTGGAGCATCTACGGTTGCCTGTGTATAGACTTTAGCCTGGTGTTTCTCTACCAATTCCTGGTTATGTGTTACCAGCCACTGTCCTGAAACCGGGAAGCCTCCGTACCCTTCACTTTCTTTAATATCTGAACTGTCTAATAGAGGTAGAGCATATCCTCCGGCACCAATAAATACAAAATCAGCAGTTACCTCCTGTTTGTGGTTATGGATTCTGTCTTTCACTTTCATTTCCCACTTTCCGTCTTCTCTTGGATCAATATCCTTCACCTCATGATATAAAAATACTTCTACATTAGAATCTTCCAACAGGTGTCTCCCCATTTTTCTGGTTAATGTTCCGAAGTTAACGTCTGTTCCCATATCCATTTTGGTAGCTGCCATTACTTCAGACTTATTTCTTTTGCTCATTACCAATGGAATCCACTCTCTTAGTTTATCGTGATCTGTAGAAAATTCCATTCCGGAGAAAAGAACTGATTCTGACATTTTATCATGACGTTTCTTAAGGTATTCAGCATCTTTTTCACCAAATACCAAACTCATATGGGGACAGGAATTGATAAACTCCTTTGGTTCCTGAATATATCCTTTCGTTAATAAATATGCCCAGAACTGTTTTGAAATTTCAAACTGCTCCGCGATACTTTCTGCTTTCTTGATATCAATACTACCATCCGGATTTTCCGGTGTATAATTTAGCTCACAAAATGCGGAATGCCCTGTTCCGGCGTTGTTCCAAGCTGCTGTACTTTCTTTGGCAAACCTTCCCAGTCTTTCGAAGATGGCAATTTCAAGTTTTGGATCAAATTCATGAAGCAGCGTTGCTAAAGTGGCGCTCATGATTCCGCCCCCTATCAGTACAACGTCGTATTTAGGTTTCGGTGTTCTGCTTGTAAGCGATTGTGACATAATTTTAAATTTTAGTTCAAATTTCGGGAAAAGTTTTAAAAAGAGAAACGCGTTTAACGATTTTAACACGTTAATTTTTGTTCTAAAAACACTTATGAATTATGCAAGACGATATGATGGAAAGTATCAATTTATTTTGTTCATTTGATTTATCAAAACCATCAGATTTAAATGCTAGACTACATTAGAATATCTGCTTAATTTTTAAAGATTTTAACACTATGATCGCTAAGAGAACCTTTATTACCTCTTATTTTACGATCGCAGGGCACTTTCGTTCAGCTAGAATTCCTACTTTCAATCTGGCCCTTTGCGAGCGCTACGTTAAAAAAAACTCCGTCATACAGAAGTATAGCGGAGCTTACATATTTTAAAACTGCTTTTAGTTTAATTTCGCAGTTAATTTCTTAAACTGCTTTTCAGCATTTTTACCTTCATAAAGAATAGCATATACTGTATCAATAATTGGCAGTTTCAGATTTTTCTGCTTGGATGTTTTGTAAATGGACTGTGCAGCATAATATCCTTCTGCCACCATATTCATCGACTGGATTGCTGATTTTACAGTGTATCCTTTTCCGATCAGGTTTCCAAGATTTCTGTTTCTTGAGAACAGTGAATAAGCGGTTACCAGAAGATCACCCAAATAAGCACTTTCATTGACATCTCTTGGTGCTTCATAAATTGCTTCCAGGAAAATTTCCATTTCACGGATCGCATTGGACACAAAAACTGCTGTAAAGTTATCTCCATACCCTAAGCCGCTGGCAATTCCGGCTCCGATGGCAAAAATATTTTTAAGAATAGCACTGTATTCATTTCCAAGAATATCTTTACTGGTTTGAACCTTAATGAAATCTGAACTGAAAACTCCTTCCAGCTTTTCTGCCGTTTCATCTTCTACAGTGGCAATCGTAAGGTAAGAAAGTCTTTCCATGGCAACTTCTTCAGCATGGCAAGGTCCTGCAATGACTGCCTGGTTTCTGAAACCGATTTTAAACTCATCACGCAGATAATGGGCCACCACATCATTTACCTTAGGAATAATCCCTTTAATTGCAGAAACAAAGATTTTATCTGAATAATCACAGGTCATCTTATCCAAAGTATCTGACAGATAAATGGAAGGTGTTGCCAAAACAACAACATCACATGCAGAAACCAGTTCATTAATATCCGTGGTTAGTTTTAAACTTTTCAGGTTAAAATGAGCAGCAGTAAGATAAGTCGGGTTATGTCCACGAAGTTCAATAGCTCCTTTTACAAACTCACTTCTTACACACCAGTGCACAACTTTGCAATTTTCAACAAGCATTTTTACGATAGCAGTTGCAAAACTTCCGCTTCCTACTACTCCTACAGAAACATCCTTTTTAGTCTTTTTTGGATTCGAAGATTCTGAAATAATTTTCTTTTTAGCCATAATTGGAATGTGAACTGCAAATATATTAAACAAAGATTTAACAAAATACTTTAAGGCATGATAAAAAACCACTTTCTGAAAAAAACAATGCTTCAGCACAATTAAATATACAATTCAGCGTTAGATACAGAAAAAACTGAATTTTAATTAAAGATTGCTTACAAAACTTATTTTTAATTAAATTTGCAGCTTTAAAAACCGTTTTAAATATCTAAGAAAGGAAATATGAAAAAATTTCTAAACAGCAAGAAGAACGTAAACATTCTCCTGGGAGGACTTTTACTAGTAGTTTTTGCACAAGGTATCTTCATTGCCAAACTTTTCTCGGAGAAGGATGACAAAAATTATGAAGTGAATCTTGTAAAAATAAACACTGAAAAAGACAGTGTAGATTACCTGAAAATGAAAACTGATCTTACCCTTGTAGATCAAACTGTTTCTCAACTGAACTCTTTCCTGAAGTCTAAAGACATTTCGAATGAAAAGCTAATGATGCTTGATCAGGACAGTATTGCCAATTCTATTTATCTTTCCAAACAAGCCAACCGATACAGCCAATATCTGATGGACCTACAGAAAAAACTGATGCAGGTTCCATTAGGAATGCCTACAGATGGATATATTTCATCTAATTTCGGGATCAGAAAAAATCCTATTCCATTTAAAACTGTTTTTGCTTCGGTAAAATCAAGTGCTGCCACGGAAGCTAAACCTGTTGCAGCAGCTCCGAAACCGGAAGTTAAGGCTGAACCTGTTGAAAAAATCGTTGAATTAACGGATAGTTATGGAAATAAAAGAGAAGTTAAAGTAATGGTAACTCCAAAAGCGGCTCCTGTAGCAGCTGCACCTGCTGCACCAACTTCTGCTACAAAAGCTGTTGCCGGAAATACTACTTCTAAAGCGGCTCCTATGGAAAGAAACAATCCTCCTGCTGAAGCGGATCAGATGCAGTTCCATAAAGGACTTGACATTGCTGTTGCCTTCGGTTCTGATGTAAGAGCTGCCGCTGCCGGAACGATTATTTTCTCCGGACAAAAGGGAGGTTACGGAAATTGTGTCATTGTTTCTCACGGAAACGGACTGGCTACCCTTTACGGACATTTATCACAGCTGGTATCTAAAGTGAATGATAAAGTAAAAGTAGGTCAGGTAATTGCTAAATCCGGGAACTCCGGGCGTTCTACAGGCCCCCATCTTCATTATGAAGTACATAAAAACAATACTCCGGTGAATCCGAGGTTGTTTATGAATCTATAAAAGAAAGCTGTCTCCAATGAGGCAGCTTTTTTTAATTCTAAAAGATAGTGTAGTAATATTCTCGCCGATTATGCAGATTTTTAGTACACAAATATCTGCTAGATCTGTGGGAGATTATTTTCGCAGAGTGTTTTAGAATTACAATACAAACAAAAACAGCTGCCGATGGCAGCTGTTTTTTATTTTAAAATCTTAAGAGTTCCTTTAGGATGGGTAAATGTACCATCTGGTCCTGCAATATTAGAATAGACTATATTTTTATTGTAATCCTGAATATGAGTAACATTGAATCCAAGATGAGGCTCATGCCAATACACCATGAAAACATTTTTTGCTACTTCCACAGCTGTATATTCTACAGTATCTGTACTGTCTTTTGAACTTCCTGCTGTTCCGGTAAATGTCATTGTTTTATTGTCTTTAAAATCGAGAAGGAATTTTACAGTTCCAAAATCAACTTCTACTTTCTTACCGATGGCTGGATATGGTGATTTTAAATCCCAGGCCATTTCACCAAGAAAAACCTTTACTCCCATTTCCAGTTCATCTTTTCCCGGAAGGCTAGGGAATTTTTTAACCATAAAGTCTACGATAGAAGACGGGGTTTTATTTTCAGTAACAGCTTTCTTATAGTTTTCAAGATAGCTTTTTACAAAATCCAGAGATGCCGGAGACAAAGACTGTTTTGCAAAATGTGAAGGAACTACCTGTTCAGGTTTTAGAGATTTCATTGCATCAATTTGACCGATCCATTGGTCAATAGCTTTTACATTCTGAGTATCTGCCATCCAAAGGTGTGAATCTACAGAAACAGAAATCCCTCCTGCTATAGTCTTGATAGACGGAATCCAAAGAAAGCTGTGCGCCGGATCTTCAGGATTTTGTCTGATCTCAATCTTATTTCCTTCCAGATCAGGAATGGAGGTCACCGCTTCCGGAACAATAATTTCTGAAGGAGCATCTGCCTTCAACTGCGGTTTCCAAACTGCCATTTTATCATCCTTTGAAGCGGAAATAAGATAAGCAGTCTGTGCTGTAGAAATAATTTTCACATTAGGAAAAGCTTTTTTAATCACATCTAATCCAAAATAGAAATCCGGATCGCTATGGGAAATAAAAACCGTTTTCAGATTTTTACCGGTTGCTTTTATTTCTTTTACCAACTGTTCTGCGTATTGCTTTTGAAACTGGGCATCAATAAGCATTGCGTCTTTATCACCATAAATAATAGTAGATGTAATTGGAAAAATAGCCTTGGTTCCGGGATTATAGACTTTAACCTTCAGATTTCCTGCAAATATGCTAATGAAACCTAAAATGGCCATTAATGATAATAATTTTCTTTTTAACATTGTTGTTCTTTTTTAATTAATAAGCTGCAGTGAAACGTTCACGGATGTGATTGTTCTGCTCCAGTTCATCCACTAAAGCTACGGCTACATCTTCTACCGAAAGACGGCTTCTTCCTTCTGCATCGAATACCGGAGTTTCCAAAGAGGTTCTGTATTGCCCTGTTCTTGCTCCTACATTCGCCTGGTTCATTTCTACTGCCGGGCTAAAGAAAGTCCAGTCTAATGTATTGTTTCCTTTAATCTTATTTAAATAATCTCTTGCAGCAGTTGCTCCCGGTTTATAAGCATCCGGAAAATCGGGTGTGTCTACAATCTGAACATTATCCGGTGTATAAAGGCTACCTGCTCCTCCTACTACAATCAGTCTTTTAACTCCTGATTCTTCTACTGCTTTTTCAATATTTTCAGAACCATTTAAAAAGTCGTTGTAAAGATTTGGATTCGTCCATCCTGCATTAAAAGCGCTGATTACTGCATCACTGCCTTTTAAAGCTTCTGCTAATTCTGCTACATTGTTTACATCAACGCTTTTTGCTGTTACATTTTCCTGGGTTTTCACCTTCGATGCGTCTCTTACCAAAGCTTCCACTGCATATCCTCTGTCTGCCAATTCTGTTACGATGTGTGCTCCTACAAATCCTGTTGCACCAATTACTGCTACTTTTTTCATAATATTTTATATTTTAAATTAAATTGTAATAAATTTTGTTACATTTATGGGTAAAAAAATTTTATTCGAATTGATCTGCGAATTCTTGCAAAGATTTATCTCCTAAAAACTGACTTACCAACTGATCTGTCTCTTCAAATAATGTATTTAAATGACTGTTAATTTCTTTTCCAACGCTACAGGCAGGATTAGGATTCTGATTTTTCTTTCCCAATACTTCTGTATTCTTTACCGATCTGTAAATCTCAGCAATTGTAATATTTACTGCATCTTTTGCCAGATGGCTACCTCCTTCTTTTCCCTGTCTGCTGACAATTAAGCCTGCTTCTCTTAAGACGCTGATCTCTTTACGTACAATAACAGGATTCACATTGATACTGCCCGCAACCCAATCAGAAGTGAGCCACTCCTGAGGACTTTTCGCCAATAAGGTCATGATATGTATTGCCGTAGCAAATCTTGTGTTATTCATTGTAATTACTCTGCAAAGATACACAAAATTTAATTGTAACAAAATATATTACAGTTAAATTTTTCTTAAAGGATTAATTTATCCAGATCCAGCAGTAAGTAATTAATGTTTTGATTGATCGTTCGTGTTGCTGACTGCATCTGATTGAGCATAGCAGCCCTGTTATGAAGGTCATCTGCCCTGTAATATCCACCATCGCTGAAAATAACGGATTGGTCCGCAGATGTTTTATCATCATCAAACTGATAATGCAGCCACCTTTCTTTCATATTTCCGATAATGGAGTGCTCTTCTTTATTAGAGAATTTCTTTTCGGTGTACATGTACCAGATAAATGGTGGAAAGTTTGGTGATTCTAATTTTTCTCTCCAGATATCTCTTAAAAGGTTTCTCTGATGAATAAATTCCACCTTTTTTCCTTTCGGATTAAGGGTTGCCAGACCAAAACCTGCTCCCAGAACCCCACCCCCAATATCAATGGCATTACTCCATCCCTGATCACTCACAATTCCACCCGCAATGGAAGCCGCTGCACCTGTAATGATAGAATATAAGATCATTTTATTATTCCTGGAAGAATTGAGATTATCTACATAATTTCCAATCTGGGCTACTCTTTCTCCTTCACAATCAAACTCTGCTGCTACAGCATCAAGCTCAGTAAGGGCGATTGTAATTTTACTGTTGATCTTTGTCTTCAGCTGCAGAACTTTAATCTGGGAAGCCAGGGATGAGTCTTTTTTCAGATCCATTATTTTATGTACTTCATCCAGATTATCCAACGCATTTAAAATTAAAATACTCTGGTCAGAAAACATCTCTTTAAGTTCTATATTCGCAGCTAAAATAGAATCTGAATTATAGGAAGGAACTTTATTGTTATAGTTATATTTGAAGGGTGCTTTACAATAACTGTCCTTCAAAGTAAGTATATTTTGCTGAATAACCTGATTCTTCTTGGAAACACAGGAGGTTAACAGGCCAACAACAGCGAAAAGGTAAAAGAGTTTTTTCATTCAGTAAGTTTTTGTGTTGTGTTGGATTCATTGTAAAGACAATACTTACCTCTACGTCATTTTTTACAATTTATCTATACGAATATAATACAAATAAAAAAAATTACCTGAAATCAGGTAATTTTTTTATCTATTTTTAAGCTGGATTATTTAATACCAAGTAATTCTACTTCAAAAACTAGGGTACTGTTTGGTCCGATCTCTTTACTGATTTCCTGATCTCCATATGCTAAGTGTGGTGGAATAATCAGTCTCCATTTACTTCCTACAGTCATTAACTGAAGTGCTTCTGTCCATCCTGAAATTACTCTGTTTAAAGGGAAAGATGCAGGAGTTCCTCTTTTTACAGAACTGTCGAAAACCTTACCGGAAATGGTAGTTCCGTGATAGTGGCATTTTACAGTAGATTTAGGGCCTGGTTTTGCTCCGTCTCCTTCTGTAATAATTTCATATTGTAAGCCGCTTGGTAATTGAACAACACTTTCTCTCTTACCATATTCTTCCATATATTCTTTACCGTCATTAAGATTCTTTTCGGCTAATTCTTTTTTACGTTTAAATAACAAATCTGCTACTCCCATATTATAATTTTTTACAAAGATAATGCTTTTTTAGGCTTGGAAGATGGAAGCTGGAGCATGGAAGTTTAAAAAAATGAGGACATCAACAACAAATATTTTTTTTTCATCCATTCTCATTCAAAATAATTAAACATTAATAATCAATAAGTTAAATAACAACTTCATTAAAATAATATACTACAAAATTCCGATTTTTAACTTCCAGTTTCCGGCTTACTTAAAATTCAAATAATTGTAACAATCTCTTAACACAAATTCCGAAACTTGGCGTTATAATTGGATTTAAAAACTAAATGCCAAATCCGATATTATATAACAAGAAGTTTGATGAGCTTAATGAAGAGGAAAAAAAACTTCTGGAAATCAATAAAAAGTCAATTGCAGATTTTGTTGAGCAATCCTCTTCTATAAGTGATGTCAATTATGCTACCAGAAATGCCCATGCGAAGACTTATGCTGTAGCCAGAGGAACATTTTGGATAGATCCGGCTATGCCTGAATTTCTCAAACCTTTTTTTGATAGAGAAAAATTTGATTTATTTATCAGGCTTTCCAATGCCCAGCTAAAAATTACAAATTCTAAAAAAGATATTCCTGCTTATGGTTTTGCCGTTCAGATCAGGGATGAGAATAATAATCTGCTCTCCAATTATCCATTGGTGAACTTTCCGCTGTTCCCGGTTAATTCTGTTTCTACTTTTTTAAAACTGTTTACAGCCATCAATCTTTTTTATATCAAAAAATGGAGCAGTTTATTTTCTCTGATAGTACAAATAATTAAAATAATTCCATCTGTTTTTACGGGCTCTTTTATCCGAAATGCAATAAAACTGTTCAGTAAGAGAAATGATTTCATTCTTTCTTTTGATTATCATTCCGTAGGTGCTTACCGTTTGGGAGATTATATGATGAAAATTAAGTTGAGCCCCCAGTCAGTAAATAAGAACATAGATAAGAAACAAAACATGAAAAAGGCTTTAAAGAATTATCTTCAAAAGAATGATTTTACCGCAGATGTTTTGATTCAGCTTTGCTATAACCTGAAAGACCAGCCCATCAATAAGCTTAACGTGGAATGGAAAAACTCTCCATTCATTAAAATCGGTGAAGTAAAGATGGATAAAGGTTCTCTATTGGATGCGAGAGACTGCAGTAATGAATTACTTTCATTCAATCCTTTTGAAAGCAAGACTATCTTTCATCCGGTCGGAAAGATTCAGAAACTTCGGGATCAAGCCTATAAAATTTCTGTACAGACGAGGAGAAAAATCAATAAACTGCTACACGGGAAAGAAGTCAAATGATAAACATTTAAAAGTTTAAATTTTCTCTTTCACTATTCTGTTTATAAAATAAAAGACTGCTAATACAACAGTCTTTATTCTTCTATTTAAGCTTCCTATCTTCGTCTTTTATAGCCAGATCGTTGATGCTTGCGTATCTTTTCGCCATTAATCCGTTCTCATCAAATTCCCAGTTCTCATTTCCATAGGCCCTGAACCAGTTTCCTTCTTTGGTCTGGTATTCATATTCAAAACGAACGGCGATACGGTTTTCAGTATGTGCCCAATATTCTTTCTTAAGTTTATAATTGAGCTCTTTTTCCCATTTGTTCTGAAGAAATTTAACAATCTCTTCTCTTCCGTTTACGAAAGTATCTCTGTTTCTCCATTCGCTGTCTATCGTATAAGCTTTGGAAACCTTTTCTGGATCCTGACTGTTCCAGGCATCTTCTGCCAGCTGAATTTTTTGCTTTGCCGTTTCAAGAGTAAAAGGTGGAAGCGGATGTTTCTGTTCCATTGTTTAAGGTATTAAATTGGTGATTATTTTTTTTGATTTTTCAATCAGCTCATTCGATCTGAACAGCTGGCTTTCTATGATACTGCTTTCAAAAAGCATATAAATATGATCGGAAAGCTCCTCATCTTTCAACATATCTAAAAAATAGTTTCTCAGATCTGCTTTATGGGACTGGATTACGTTCAGGATTTTAACATTATCCACTGGGATTTCTGATAAAATATTCAAAAAACTGCAGCCTCTGAAGTTCTCCTTTTTATTCATCTCAATCAGGAAATCAAAAGCACGGATCAACCTCTCCGGAAGATCATTCGTACCGAAAGAGAAGGTATAAAGCTCATTAAACCAATACTGATGTCTTACCTTAAGAAACTCTACACACAGATCTTCTTTAGATTTAAAATGCAGGTAAAAACTTGCCTTTGCCACTCCAGCTTCTGAAATAATCTGATTAATTCCTGTGGAATTATATCCCTGTTTTGCAAATAAATCAAAGGTTGTTTCTATAATTCTGTCTCTTGGAGAACTCATATTGCTTTTGTTTTGTAAGGCAAAGATAGAATAAAAAAATAAAATAGACAAACCTGTCTGTCTATTTTATTTTTTTGGATGGAAGCTGGAAGAGGGAGGCTGGAGGTACTGTTTGTTTTATGGATAAATATTCACTTTCTTATTAGATAGGAATGATTAAAAGGCAATACTTTTTCCTTTATTTTAAAGAACATCCCTCTCTCTTTACTCTCATTACGTTAACTCCTATTAAAAAGCAGATTAGCTATTCTTCCTCCTATAGGAACCTCCCTCTTCCAGCCTCCAGCTTCCATCCTTATCTCCACTCTCATTACTTTAATCCTGTTAAAATGCAGATCAGTTATTCTTTCGTCTATAAGAACTTCCCTCTTCCCTCTTCCAGCTTCCATCCTTTCTTCCTCTCTTCCTCTCTTCCTCTCTTCCCCACAAAAAAGCCCCCAAGATTAATTCTCGGGGGCAATAAATTATATATCAGTATATACTTAGTCTAACTTCTCTTTTTCCTCATCTTCTTTATCAGGGAACATGATGGATAAAATAACAGAAATCACTAATACTCCACCTACGATTCCTAGTGAAACCGGGGATGAAATATGATACCACGGTGCAATAAGCATTTTAACTCCGATAAAGGACAGAATAATTGCCAAACCATACGGAAGTTTGCTGAACATGTGGATAAAGTTTGCTAACAGGAAATATAATGATCTAAGTCCCAGAATAGCAAAAATATTTGATGTATAAAGGATAAACGGATCATCTGAGATCGCAAAGATCGCCGGAATGGAATCTACTGCGAAAAGAACGTCCGTAAACTCGATAACCCCTACTACAACTAATAGCGGTGTTGCCATTTTGATCCCGTTCTGAATAGTGAAAAACTTATCACCATCATAATTATCAGAAACTTTCCAGAAGCTCTTGATCAGTCTTGCTCCTGCTGTATTACTGTAATCTTCATCATCATCGTCATCTCCGTCTCCCCATGATTTAATCCCGGCATACACAAGGAATAAACCGAATAGGGTCATTACAATATTGATTTTAACAGGAGTTCCGAAAATATCCATTTCAGGAAGATAGGTAAGGTTAATCAGCCCTACTCCCGCAAAGATGAATATCGCTCTGAAGATCAGTGCACCGATAATTCCCCAGAAAAGAACCTTATGATGAAGGAATTTCGGAACTTTAAAGAATCCGAAAACAAGGATAAATACGAATAAGTTATCCACAGAGAGGGCCTTTTCAATCCAATAAGCTGCCTGATACTGGGTAAACTTCTCTACTGCCAGTGCATGACTTTCGGGCGTACCGTCTGTATTGAAAGCCCAATATACCACTCCGGAAAATACCATGGAGAGTGAGATCCACACGATAGTCCAGATCGTAGCTTCTTTGGAAGACACTTCATGACTTTTTTTGTTGAAGATTCCTAAATCCAGAAGCAGCATGATAACAACTGTTATCGCAAATCCCCACACCAGACCTGGGTGCAGTTCTAAAATACTTTGATGTTTTTCCACTTGACTAATGTGTTATTATATGATAAAAGCAATAGATGTACAAAGTACAAATATTGCTATTTTATTTACATTTTGATGTATAAACGATTATAAATAGTTCATCTGAACAGTTTGGATCGTCTGCTCCAGTTTTCTGTCAGCAGTAGGGTCTCCAATAGCATTGAATTTCCATTCACCGTTTCTTCTGTAGAAAACGCCCAATACCATAGCAACATGTCCTCTGAAAGAAGCATCGTTAGCTACATCATATTTAGCAAAAACCTCTTTTACATTGGTAGGGGTTCCTTCATAGATACGGATAGAAGCAAAAGGAATCGTTCCGAAATCCTGACCTTTATAGCTGTTCAATACCATTGCTACGTGATCTACGTTAGGCTCAAGGTTACTGAAATCTACAGTAATTACTTCATTATCCAATCCGTCATCACCGTTTACGTCACCTGTAAGATCATCTCCACTGTGTCTTACGGAACCATTTTTCGATTTCAGGTTTCCGAAATAGATTACTTCGGTTACATTTTTATTTGAATCGTATAAAATACAGCTTCCGTCTAAGTCTACTGCCTCTTTTTTAGTTCCGAAAAGTCCTTTTTTTTCAATTGCTCCCCAGTTGATTCCTACACAGGCTTGGGAAAGTTCAGCTCCGTTTTCTTTTTTAAGGTTAATTCTCTGACCTTTTTGTAAGTTGATAGCCATCTTTTTATGTTTAGTTATTATTTACATTTATTGCGAAAAATATAATTCGCTTCTTCATATTTCGATTTACTGATTATTCAGGTTCAAATTAAGCATTGCCCGCAGAATATTTGTTTCTTCATCAAAGGCAAATATCTTGCTCATAATATCTATATTCTCAAGGTTTCTGATATAATCTTTCAAAACACTTTCTACCTCTGGAGGTAAATTGCGTTTTCTTTCATTCATAGTATCTTCCAACTGCTCATTTTTATTTTTAAGCTGGTCAATAATAGTACTTTGATTAGATTGGTTTTCAGAAATATCAAGCTTATCCAAATCTTTGTCGAAAAGATAAAGCTTTTTATCATCTACACTGAAAATAAAATAATCATCAGACTGAAAGATCTTGAAAAGCTCATATTCATGGGTTCCGATCACATAGCCACATACAAAACGGACTTTAAATCCCTGTATGTTCAATCTTCCCAACAGTTTTCTTTCAATGGAATAATCTTTATACTGATAGGCTGGAAAGGATTCGGCTTTCAGCAGAGATTCATCTGCTTCTGATCTGTAGAATTCTTTCGCATACTTTTTATGAAAATACAGTACATTATCCCAATTGGCAGTGAAAATATCTTCTGTAAGATCCTTATACAGGGCTTTCAGATGTTGTGAAAATATACCGCTGTACATTTTCCTGTCGGTCTGAAAACTGTCTGCCTGCCTTTCTTCAAAACCTGAAATATATTTTTTATTGATGTCAATTTCGTTAAGGACCGCCAGCATATCATTTTCCTTCTGTCTTTTGATTTTCGTCAGAAGCTCTATGAGACTGTCGGTATACTGCAGGTGAAAAAGCTCCAGCTTATTGTAATCCAGGGCCGTATTTTCCTGGAACAGATTGTGAATAATATCTGTTTTGATGTAAATGGATATTATGTCAATATGTTCAAAAAAATTAGCCAGAAGTTTAAGTCTTGTTAACCTTCTTTTGCTCTGTGACAATATGGTTGCTGCATCTTCCCCCACCTTAGTACCTATAAATTAACCTCTGACATTCGCTTTCAGTTCGTGCTCCAATGTCTGAAGATCCTGATCCAGTTTTCTTCTGTTGTCAGCTCCCTGTTTCTGGATCTGTTTCACTTCGTTTAATGTGTTGATCAACATTGAAGTTGTTTCTCTCAATGTTTCTACAGATACAATAGTCTGCTCATTGGCTCTCGCTACATTAACAGAGTTCTGGCCAAGACGTTCTGCATTCTTTCTTAAGATTTCTTCTGTAGTAGCTGATACTTTCTGCTGGATCTCAATACTCTGCTGCTGTCTGTACATTGCAACAGCAAGCGAAAGCTGGTTTTTCCATAACGGAAGTGTAGTGGTAAGAATAGTCTGCGCTTTTTCTGCAATAGAAACGTTGTTATTCTGAACCAGTCTGATCTGTGGAAGAGACTGCATCATAATGACACGTACCACCTTAAGATCGGCCATTCTTCGGTCTAACCTTGCAATGAAGTCCCTCTTATCTGCAATCTGATAATCCTGGAAATTCTGAGGGGCAGTCTCCATCTGAGCCAACTCTACAGCTGCTCTTTCCATTCTGATATTTCCAGCAATCACAAGTTCTTCAATTTGTTTGATAGAGTTTACATTGCTTTCAAAAATTGTCTGAAGAACTGCGTTATCCTTTGTAGAAGTAATAATTCCTGCATTTACTTTGTAAGAGATCTGCTCGATATTGTTGATAATCTTGTCATACTTTGTAAATAAATTTTCTACCTGAGTGATTACCTTCTTCATGAATGGCAATTTGCTCAGGAAGCTTTTTACTTTATTTCCGTTAAGCTCTTCTACATCTACATAGTTCAGTTCTACCAAAAGGTCATTGATCAATCCGCCAACTTCTCCTGAGTTTGATCGTCTCACATTTCCTAAGAAACTGTCACTCTGGTTGGTTAACGTTTTCTGAAGTTCAGCTCCGAAATTTACAATAGATCCCGGGTTAGCCTCATCAATAGAATTTGCCAAAACTTCATATTTCTGACGTTCTTCTGTCTGTAACTGAGTTAAATTTACGTTCCCCTCTCTATCTACAAGCACTGCTGGTGCTGCATTCTGAATAGGTTGAGCTGGCGTTGGCGGAACCATTGGTGTCGGCTCAAATGTTCTAAGAGGTTCAATTGATCCAAGCGGATCTATGGGTTGATTTTCCTGATTATCCATGATAATTATTTCTGATAAATTGATACAAATTTCTCAAGGCCGTCTCTCTGTCCTGCTCCTACTGCCTCAAATTTCCATTCTCCGTTTCTGTTATAGATTCTTCCGAATTCTACTGCTGTTTCGATTGAGAAATCTTCATCCAATTCGTATTTTAAGATCTCTTCATTCGTATCTGTATTGAAAATTCTGATGAAAGAATTTCTTACCTGTCCAAAGTTCTGTCTTCTTGCATCTGCATCGTGGATGGTTACAACTACTGTAATTTCCTTTACTGCATCATCAATTTTTGTCAGATCAATCTTGATCTGCTCATCATCACCTGATCCTTCTCCCGTAAGATTATCTCCTGTGTGGATCACTGATTTATCCGGAGATTCAGTATTGTTATAAAAAATAAAGTGATTATCTGAAACTAATTTTTTATCATCTCCTAGTAAAAATAAAGAAGCGTCCAGGTCAAACCCAGTTCCCGTAGAAGTATTATTAACATCCCATCCTAAACCTACAGTGAATTTAGGTGCGTTGATATTTTCTCTTTGTCCTTTTTGTAAGTTAATAGCCATAATATAATTCCGTTTGTGTTAAAGTATTGATGTTATTTTTATATTCTTTTATTAAATGATAATTGTTGCTGATGGCAAGCTCCAACAGGAGATCCATCTGCGCTTTTTTTACTTTAGACGTAAGATAGTCAAAATTACTTGAATCCAGCCCTAAAATATATTTTACAATCCTTGTATTGAACTGAAAACTGAACCTATTCATTACTTCTGCAATATGTTTCACATTTTTCACTGCGTAATAATTGAAAAAGTTTTCAATTTTAGGATCGAGATCAAAATTCATCAGTTCAGCGTAATACAGAAACATAAAGTCTGCTTCCACATTATATTCGTCCAGGATTTTATTTACTGTATACTCATGACTTCCTGTAATTTTTATATCGTCTATAAAAATACAAAGTTTTCCTCTTAAAAAATCTTTATCGATATAATAAGTATCATTGGCAATCAGATTTTTACGGTCTTCAAAACTTAGATTTCCATAATCTGTAATATAGGTGTGGTTTCTATTGATTTTTGATATAATACTTGATTTCTTTTCTTTCTGAAACAGATAAAAATCCAGGTATTTTTTAAAGTAAAAACATAAAAAGTTGGAGGCCGTAGGAATCGCCATATAAGGGCTTGGAAGCACTACGATCTCTTTATCTGTATTTAAAAGCGCTTCGTTTTCGGAAATAAATCCGTCGAATAATTCTCTTGCAAATTTTTCAGCATACGACTTATCGCCATACTTGAAATAGCTGTATTCTGCGGGTGAGAAAGTGAACTCATCCGCTGAATGAATGTGGTGTAAGCTGTACCTTTTGTTCATGTTATAGTTAGTATTTAAGTAAATGTGCGCTGAACCCGAAGTCAGTAGCTCCTTTATAATCGGCAACAGGATTGTCACCGATGTGCAGAATCCGGTTTAACGGAAGATTCTGATCTTCAATATTATTTTTCACTTCCTGGAAAATGAGCGGGTTCGGTTTTGAACAGTTGATTTCATCCGAATAAATATGGAAATCTATATACTGATCCAGGTTTTCATGGATCAGGAATTTTCTCATTGTCTTTCCTTTGATAAATCCTGTATTGCTCAGAATATTGATAGTTTTCCCCTGGCTTTTAATATCATCAAAAAAATCATGGATATTTTCAAAAATGACAACAGGCTTATATTCTAAAAACAATTCTTCACTTTTTACATAAAACTCATTCAGCTTTTCTTTGTTTAAAAGCTTTACATCTACATTCAAGGCGCCCAAAATCATCAGATAGATCTCAAAAGTATCTATATTTCCTCCTGTAACTTCGTTAATAGTATTGCAAAGATCATCATAATATTTTACGGTTTTTGCAACCACAGCTATTGGTGCGTCCACATTAAAAAATGAGGAGAACAGCTCAACTCTTTTTGTTTTAAATTCAGGATGAGATTTGATTAGGGTGAGCCACAGGTCAAAAGAAAAATGACAGTGGTTTTGAATGTCGATATCTGTTTTCAATATGTTTTAAGTTAAAAGTTTTATTTAGCTTCTTGAAAAAGATTTAAAATTTATTCATCATCAAAAAGTGTTTAATTTTCTATTCTTCCCAAAGATAAAATTTTTATCAGAAATGTATTACTCTGTACCTCTGTTTTAAGATATTTTATGATTTGGGAAAAGAAACAACAAAAAATAAGGACTGTAAGATAAATCTACAGTCCTTATTTTTTGTTCTTATGATTAATTTAAGTTTGGAATTCTTATTATTCCACTTTTGCCTTCTCTCTCAAATCTCTTCGTATCTTTTTTTAATTCTACTTTTCAGGCATAACTTTATACGTTGGATCTTCCTGAATATTGACTTCTACTACAGCTTCAGCATTTTTCAGCATTTTCCGGCAGTCTTCACTAAGGTGTCGAAGGTATAATGTTTTCCCTTGTTGTTTGTATCGTTTTGATAATTTATCTACCGCATCAATCGCGCTCATATCTACAATACGGCTTTCTTTAAAGTCTACTACCACTTCATCGGGATCATTCATCGGGTCAAATTTATCTGCAAAAGCTGTTGCTGAACCGAAAAACAATGGACCGTATATTTCATAATGTTTAATACCATTTTCATCAGTATATTTTCTGGCACGTATTCTTTTGGCATTATCCCAGGCAAATACCAGAGCTGCAATAATCACTCCTACCAAAACGGCAAGAGCAAGGTTATGCAGAATAACGGTAATTAAGGCTACTATAATTCCCACAAATATGTCTGATTTCGGCATTTTGTTCACAATACGGATAGAAACCCACTGGAAAGTACTGATGGCAACCATCATCATTACGCCTACCAAAGCTGCCATCGGGATTTTCTCGATAATGGGTGCTCCAAACAGAATAATCAGTAAGATCATAAGGGAAGCTATAATTCCTGATAATCTGGCTCTGGATCCTGCATTAAGATTCACTAAAGTTTGGGCAACCATTGCACAGCCTCCCATTCCACCAAAAAATCCATTGGTAATATTAGCTAATCCCTGTGCTACTGATTCTTTGTTGGCATTTCCTTTAGAATTAGTAATTTCATCCACCATAGACAAAGTAAGCAATGATTCGATGAGACCGACTCCAGCCATAATGAGTGCATAAGGAAAAATAATCTGTAGGGTTTCTAAGGAAAATGGAATCTGCGGAATGTGAAAGCTTGGTAAATTTCCACTGATATGGGCAATATCTGCTACTGTTTTCGTTGGGATATTAAATCCAAGAGCTACGGCAAATACTACAATAATAGCTACCAGGGATGCAGGCACCGCTTTTGTAAGCTTCGGAAAGAAATAGACTACAGCAATGGTGAGCGCCGTTAACCCTCCCATAATGTACAAAGGCATTCCCTGAAGCCAGCTTACAACTCCGTTAGTATCTGTAATTTTAAACTGTTCGACCTGAGCCATAAAAATAATGATCGCCAACCCATTCAGGAATCCATACATGACCGGTTGTGGAATAAGTCTAACAAATTTCCCCAATTTAAAAATCCCAACCAGCATCTGGAGTATTCCCGCAAGGGCTACTGTAGCAAAAAGGTATTCTATACCATGAGATTTTATGAGGGCAATAAGGACAACAATAGTGGCTCCGGCTCCTCCTGAAACCATTCCCGGGCGTCCTCCCAAAACAGCTGTTACCAGCCCCATCATGCAGGCTGCATACAATCCTGTAAGAGGTGAAAGTCCGGCAAGAATCGCAAATGAAAGCGACTCAGGAATCATGGTCATGGCTACAGTAAAGCCTGCCAGCAGTTCATTTTTATAGTTTATTTTCTTCGAGAAATCGAATAAGCTGATCGTATTTTTCATTGAAGTGCAAAGGTATAGACTTACCGGATGGTATACAATTTTTCTTTTTCCCTTTTTATTTTCTGCATTCACTTTAGGATAATTCACACATATGTCTAAATAATATGTTAATTTTAATTAAAATATGTCCATAAACATACTTTTTTGTATTTCTGACTGTCTTCGTTTTTAATTTTTGTTTAAATTTGAAAACAATTAAGCAGATTATTTGGTACTAAACAAGATATTCTAAACATAAAAAACTGGTTGTCAACACATACAACCGTACGACACACAAGCTTAACGTAAATAAAATTGCATGAAACAACTTTAATAGGCTATATATTATTTACACAAATGGTAGAAAAAAGAAGTTTGAAAAAGAAGATGAGCGATTACCCATTGGAGATAATGCCTATACCTGAAGGTACATTACACCTATCCTTTTAAGATTAAGCTGTCCGATCTATTTCCAAAGACTTTATGAAGTCTCATTAATGGTATTCAAAATTTTTGAATAGTACCATAGATTTTCCAACTTCAAAATTAAATGAATTATATTCGGTAATACATAATAATATATGTCGCCTATTTTATATTTTTCTATGCAGAAGTTTAATAAATAGATAATATTAAATAAAAATGTTATACAAAGAGATCCATATTGGAAAGTTTATTAAGGAGAGGATTGATGAAAATGAAATAACAATGGAGAGGATATGTAAATTCCTGGACAAAGATGAAGATGCTATAGAAAGGATGTACAGCAGCAGATCACTGGATGCGGATCTTCTCCTGAGATGGAGTAAACTATTGGAATATGATTTTTTCAGACTTTACAGCTCCCATTTGATTTTATATGCTCCTCCTTCAGCAGCTAATAAAAATCAACAGAAATCCGACAAAATTCCTTACTTCAGAAAAAATATTTATACTCAGGAAATCAAAGAATTCATCATGAAAAGAATTCTTTCCGGCGAAATGACTCAAAGTGATGTCATAAAGGAATACTCTATTCCTAAAAGTACTCTTCACAGATGGCTTCAGAAAAGTGATACTATTAACGGATAAATTGATCAACAGATGCGTCCCAATTATAAAAAAATATACCAGGACATGCTTACAATGGATTATCCGGAGAAGCTGAAAGATCCAAAAATAAAAGAACTCCTAGGAAAGCTGGATACCAGTGAAGATGTGCTGAAGTTCAATGAACGGCTTTTCAAACCTTCCAGAGAAAGCCAGAGAAATAATCAGAAACTGAAGACCTATGATAAGAAAACCATGCTTAAACTTCTTGAATACCAAAAGAAGCATGGGCATTCTACAAGTTATATGTCTAAGAAATATAAGATCAGCAGAACCACTATTTCCAAATGGAAACTCATGTTTGAGGAGGAGCTGGAAAAAACAATGAAAAAAGCCGATAAATAGTATATCGGCTTTTTTGTAAAGGTAACGATAAGGAAAAACCGGGGCATTCGTAAGCCGGAGTCGAACCGGATAGCCTTGCCGGAGTGACCGACTTCGCTATTCCTCCCCATTAGGTACGATGAAATTTTTCCTAACGACACTTAAGATTTCATAAAAAGGAAGCTGGAAGTGGGAAGAAAGGAAATTGTTAAAGTCTGAAAGAATACCTTGTCTGACTTTATAGAAAATTACGATACAAAGATTATTTCCTACTTCCCGCTTTTGGCTTCATTTAATTTATTCTTTTTGTAAATATTTCATTAAAAAACAAGGCAACAGTCAAATAGTGTATTGTCGTGCTCTACCAGCTGAGCTACTCTTCCTGTGTTTTGAGTGGAAGAGACGGGATTCGAACCCGTGTCCCCGTCGTAATGAGCGAAGTAACACTATTCTACGGCACTTGTTATTTTTTTATATTGAAAGCTTATTGCTCTTCTTCAGCAATATAGGTCCTTTCAATGGGATGAACTCTTGTATTTTCAGGATAATAATTTAAATCAAAACTACTCCATCCGGATGACCAATATAAAATCATTTCTTTAATATAAGGTATATCTTTGGTTTCATCATACTTCATATTCTCATCAAAGATATTTTGTACTTCATCTATTATTTCCTTATAAAACATCTGATCTTCTTCGTCAAAAACATCAATATGAATATTCAGATGATCTCTAAGTTCGTACAATAAATAAGTTCTGAAATCCCATCCCATAATGGTAACCTCGGAGCCGAATGCACAAATAACCGGTCTCCACCTCAGATTTTCATCACTTACTATAAAACGGCAAGATTTTAAAGGTAACAGAACAGGAAGACGGGAAAACCATTCATCAAAGATCTCTTTTCTTTTTTCCAGAGATTTAGGTTTTATTCCCCAGGATTTCAACCAAACATGATTGACGCCGGTGACACCATTCCATATCCCTTTATAAAGGTAGCCTATCTCGCGTGCTATCTCTTCTTCATTTTCCAGCCAGTTATAAAAAAAAGTACATTCTTCCAAAATGATCTCTCCTTCATCTTCATATTCTACAACTTCTTTTTTATCAATAGCATGCAGGATTCTTAAAAACTCCCGATGCTCCGGAATAAATCTGACCTTATACTTCTGCTCAACCTCATCGATCTGCGCCTCTGAAAGTCCTTGCCATTTGGCTCCATAAAACCCTTTACAGCAATGTTCATCTTCTACGGACCAAATTTTCTCTGTACGTTCTTTGATCCAATATAAAAATTCAGTCAGATTACTTGGTATATCCATTATTATTAATTTTAAAAATAAAAAGAGGCAAGATTCGAAAAGACTTTTACAAGATCATTTTCATGACCTTCTGGAGTCGAACCAAATAAACCGAAGTAAGTCTTTTCTACGGCACTCTTTTATACAAATCAGGGTAATGTTTCCAGAATCGTTCATGCATTTGCTCTACCCGCTGAGCTACCTCTCCTTTTCTAGGGAAAAGGCAGGATTCGAACCTGCGACCCAATGTTTATTCAATCTCGAAGTATGATTCTATGACGACACCTGATTTTTAGTTTTTTACTTCTTCATTTGTATTAGTTTTAAAACTACCTTTGAAAAAGAGCAAGGCAATCAGTCAAACAGACTCATATTAACGGCGTGCTATCTTTACACCATCTGCTTCCGCAGAACAGGACTTGAACCTGACCTCTGTTACCCCACGAAGTAATTCTGTTTTACGGCACTTGCTTTAATTCTTCCATTGGGTCTTCCTGTATTTCTTCCAGCATCGCTGAAACTTAGTGTACTTTGCATTCGCCACTTCTAAGCCGTGTGGAAAACAATATGAACAACCCAAGTCATTTCCGTATTGGAGTCTGGAAATCTGTACTCCGGAAATTTTCTTCGGAAAATCAATCAATTCATATTCATTGGTTCCGAAGGTTTGTTTTAATTTTTTATTTTTTTTCATGAGTATTGGGTATTAACCTCAATACACTGCTTCTTTTAAATCTGATTTATAGTAATTCATGGTTATTAGTTTATGCTACAAATTTATATGGTTACTGCGCATTCTTTTTACGCAGTTCATTTTTTTATAAAAACCAAGCAATAAATTATAAGAGTAATTGGTTTCAATTGGAAGTTGACGATGAAACTCTTACAGACGGCATTGGTTTGTTTATACCGGGTAATTTGGCGAAAGACGCTGTCATTTTGGAATCGAAGTAAGTCTTTCTAACGACACCGGTAATATTAACACTGCAAAATTATCCTCTAAGTACGCATTCTTTTTACGTAGTTTGTTTTTTAGTAAGAAAATAATGCCTTTATCAGCTCTAAAAGTTTGAAAAACCCTAAAATAGGAAGTAATATCAGAAATACTATGAATATTACTATGAATATTTTATTTACAAAACTTGTTGGGTCTTCTGCTTCTGAATACTTTCCTTTCTCTCTGTTTTTAGGCTTAAAATCAGGAATATGCTTAGTTTTTTTAAGACTGTCTTTCTCAAGTTCAGCTAAAACCTTCGTGGCATATTCATTAAGCTGAGCTTTATTTCCTCTGAAGACAATATCTTTTAAAATAGCATTTCCGGAATTACTTAATGTTTTTCTGTAAAGCTCAACGGCTTTTTCCATTTCTTTATTTTCAGGTTGAGACAAAATCCAATATTTTCCGGCTTCATCTATAAAGCCTGCTGCATAGTAAATCTGACCTAATTTATTTCTCAAAGAAAGATCATCCGGAAACTGATTGATTAAATTTCTTAATCTGTCACATGCTTTTTTCTTTTTTCCTGCTTTCAGATCCTGCTCTATTTTATAAAAAAAATCTCCCATGGTTTTATTTTTTATTGAATGCCGGACATGAGCTGTGAAAGTCTTTCTGCACTGTCTATATTCTTTTTCATTACAATTCCTGAAATTCTATTTTTAAAATGTATCTGTTGCTGTCTCACTTTTTCCAATTCTGCTTTCAATGCTGACTCATCAACTTCAAACCTTATTTTTATGTTTTTGATATCATCAATATTGTCTTCTGTATACTCTGAAAAGCTTATGGTTCCGTTTTCTCTTTTATACAAAACCCAGGGATGGCCAATCCACAAATCTTTCCATTCAGAAGATGGGCTGTCAAAAATTTTCTGCCAATCTTCTATATTCGATAGATCTCCGCAACAGCTGGGTTCAATGAGAATTTCACCATCCTTTTTTAGAACAATACCGCCATCAAAAGAGAGTAAGAAAACCTCTTCACCAGGATCGTCAAATTCTACTTCACTAAGCCTGACGTCTATAATAGTTTGTAAACCCTCATCGTCAATCGCCTCAATATCTGCAAGGTAAGATCCTTTCTTAATGGTATTAAAGTTGATCTTGAGCTGGCAAGCCATTTCTTCCCATTTCATAAACCATTCTTCAGGATCCGGATATTCTGTAACAGTAGGTAGCTGAATATCTTCTTTACAATATTTGAACGGATTGATTTCAATTGTATTAATAAGTTCTATCATAATTTATCAGTTGATTTTTCTAGCCCCGATTGCAGCGGCATCCTTTTTCTGAACCGGCCTTAACGCAGGCGAAAAAGATATAGCGGAAAGCGGGAATAAGCTTCTCAATATATTAATTTTTAAAAGGCTTATTTTATTTTTAAATTTCAATGAATAGCTGACCTCCTTTTTGGATAACATTTTCCACAAATCTTTTAAAAACCGGATAATAATATTCTTCAAAATCCTGATCTGCCTTTTGACTATTCTTTATAGATTCTAAAGTTCTCAGAAAATCATCAGCGTCTATTTCGTCGGTTTCATGATCACGCCATCCTATATCCTCTGCGTAATGCCGGACAAATTCGGGCAATTGCCTGTATTCACATAAAGGAATTCCTTCATAATACCAATAATCAAGGTACTTTCCGAAGCTGCCGCCGCCAAAAGTTACATATTCTTTTTGTCCTTCAAGTTCTGTCCACAATGCATATTCGGCTCCACAATCAGGGGCTCCGCAAACAGGGCATATACAGAGATGAGTGAGATCTTCTGTCATTATTTTTGATTTTAATGATAATAAATTGAGTGTAATTTAATTGATATCAAATCTCCCTTTTCTGACAAATATATCATAGTAATTCCCAGCATTAAGCTTGCTGATCTTTTCCAGAACATCCGTTAATCTTTCCCGTTGTTTGGGTTTCAGATTTGCTTTCCGTACATGACCTGTACAATATTCATGTATTTTATCTCTAAAATCCGGACTCATTACATACTGACGCATTTTTTCCAGAACCTGTATTCTAACGGTTAGCAATAATTCATCCTCCCAATCCTTTTGTTCTTTTTGAACGTATCTGGTATCATAGCTTTCAAATTCAAATGGAGAAAAGCTTGTACACCAATCGCCCCAGAGGTATTCTTCAGAACTTCCTGTAAAGATTTCCATAGTATTGCCATCAATCGTAATGACTGAATCCATATTCATATGATCCTCTTTTATAAATTTAATCCATTCTTCAGCATCCTGATGAATCTTTAGTCCATGGAAATTTACTACAAAAAAATCTTCTCCATAATCGAAGCATAATGACTTCTTAAATTTAAATTGGAAAGATTCTTTCCCTATCCGTACAACATTTACAAACACGGGATATTTGTTGATAATCTTCATGGGTTTATTTTTTAGGAATTAAGGATAATTGAAATAGCAGTGCCTTTTACAGCACTACTTTTTCAATCATTTCAATGGCTGACTTCTGGTCTTCCAGGGCATTCAATACATCGAAAACCTTGTCTGACCAACCTGCAATAAGGTATACATCATTTCTTTTGATATCAATGGGCTGTCTGCCATATCCTGCCAGGTCAAAAATATAGAGTTTAGCTTCAGGAGCAATTGCTTTATATCTGTTCCACGAATCTTCAAGAGAGTTTTTGGTTCCGTTACTATCCCACATCTGGGTATCGGTGAAGAGCATTACTTTATCTACAGTTTCTTTTCTTTTGATCAGATCTTCGATCACTAAATAACCATTGGTAGAATAGCCTACTTCACCTTCCCTTTTGTAGAAGGTATCCACATTATTCAGAATACCTTGCTTTGGCATCGGAACACGCAACCAACGGTCACCGAAGATTCCTGTCACCACATTCTGGCATTTTGACTGCAGAATCATAGACATCAGCAAACCGATATCATACAGCAAGACTTTACTCTTAGGAGAAACCGATTTCTGCATAGAGCCTGAAACGTCTGCTGCAATCACTACTGAAGTATTGAATCCGAAACCTTTGATGTTTTGAGCACTTGCCACAATAGCTTCTTCCAACGCATTCCAAACGGAGGACAGATAAGGTGAATCAATCTTTTTCAATTCTCTATACGCTGCCAGAAAACGGAATGGCAATTGTTTTGAATGGCTCACGGCTCTTTCATCTGACAAATAACTGCACACTTTACTCATCGCTTCAGGGGATACTTCAGCTTCAAGGATATTTCTCAGGTTTCGCAACATGGCCATATAACCCAATTTATTACTGAAAATAAGTTCTTCCCATTTGTTTTTGAAGGCCTCTTTCTTTTCTGTCTCATTTGTGAATTTTTTCTGTCCCAATACTGAAAGTTCTACTTCCCATGTATAAGGCACTTCCAACATATTATAAACAATTTTATTGAAAATAGTCTGCTGATTTTCATCCTTGGCTTTTGGATGAACCAGAAACAAAGCATCTTTAAAAGTAACTTCTGTTTTTCTGTTGTATTTGGCAAACTGATATTCATCAAATTTATTGAAGGATTTCACCAGTCCTTTCTGAATCTGCTTTGACAATCTGTTAAGCTTCTTGGTTTCTGTTCTTTTATTGGCCATCTGATAATAAGCCAGCAATTCTGTAATCTCATCAGCTCTCTGAATAACCCCATCTATTGTTTTGCTCACCAAATCAGTACCGGAAGCTTCCTTCGCCAATTCTGTCACCAAAACCAACGGAATAGAACGCAAATACATCTCTTTTCTTGCATATACGGCCAGCTTTGCTACAAATTCCGGATCATTTTTCTGAATCAGAGACTGTATACGCTCTAATCTGTCATTTCCCTTTTCATAGGTAATATTTGACAGTCCTGTTGTAACCACAGCACTATACAATTCTTCTGCAGGTGTCATCATATAAGCCTTTGCACCTTCGTAGTTTGTTACCTCTATTTTTTCTTTTTTTAGAAAGTTAAATTTCATGAGTTACTGTTTTTATTGTTAAACATAGGAAGAGTTATTGCTTCCTCTCTGATTTCTGATGCAAAGTAAGGGTTGTATTACGCAATGTTTTTGCGTAGATTATTTATTTGAAAAAAAATGTTTTTTATTTCAGATTGATTGATAAAAACATTTAAAACGCTTATAGATTTTGCTGATGATTCAGATCTTTTGGCTGTGTTAATATTTATGTTTTGGCTAAAGCCAATGAAATTTTATTTTATTATTTGAGCGGGCTAAAGGCCCCGTATTGATGCTGATATTAGTATTGATATACATATGGGAATTGTTGTTTAGTGACAAGATCTTTTATCTTTTATCTTTTATCTTTTATCTTTTATCTTTTATCTTTTATAACTTTCTTCTATCATTCATTTTCATGAAAGAAATCGGTATTATCAGGGTTTTCAGTCAGTGTTGACTAGCTTTGTCTGCATTAAAATTAAAGCTATGATTAAAGGATTATATGAAACGCATGTTCAGGTAAGTGATTTGGAAAGTGCTGTTCAGTTTTATACTGAGGTATTAGGATTGAGAGTAGCACACAGGGATGAAACAAGACCTATTGCATTTCTTTGGATTGGAGAAGAAAAGGAGTTTATGCTTGGATTATGGGAACAGAAAGAAAACCTTCAGACAAGACATTTTGCCTTTACAAGTACTAAAGAAGATATCCTGAACTATTCTGTGAAGTTTTTGGAAAATAAAAATTTAAAGCCTTACAATTTTCTGAAAAACGGAAGTATAGAACCTATGGTATTCGGCTGGATGCCTGCATTGGCCATTTATTTTAACGATCCTGATGGCAATCAGCTGGAGTTTATTTCTATCCTTGAAGGTGATGGGAAGCCTGAATTGGGTGTACTTTCTTATGAGGAATGGATGAAACTTCAATAAAATTCAAAAATGAATTCTGAAATCCTTTACACACAGGATACCGGTCATTTTTTGGCTACGGTTCCCCAAAAAAACAATTATTATATTGTTTTGCTATGTCTGAAAGGTAATACATTGATCAAAATCGGGCATCACAGTTTTGAACTTGGCCCGAATATGATCTCTATTCTTTCTCCCTGCAAAATCTTTTCTACTGAAAATTCTTCAGCTGATTTGGAAGTGATACAGCTGCATTTTGACCTATCATTTCTCAATAAAACCTTCCTCCGGGAAAAAGTCCTGCGCGAACTGCTGGAACTGAACCCCAACTATCCGCCAGTATATTCTCTGGAAGATTCTTTTATGCGAGTTCTGGATAAATTCAGATGTATAGAAAACGAATTGAAGATACAGTCTGCCTATCATCTGGACGTTGTACGCCTGATCACTCTGGAAATATTATACGAATACAACAGAGCCTGTGAATTTTGTCTGCTGGGTTTTAAAAAGAATATGAATCGCAATTATCAGCTCACCTACGAATTCAAAAAATTGGTGGATGCACATTTTATAGAATGGAAAACAGTAGCTAACTATTCTTCTTTTTTAGGAATCAGTGCCAAGCATCTGACAGAAGTTATAAGGGCCGAAACCGGAAATACGGCTTTACAGATTATTCATGAAAGACTTTTACTGGAAAGTCAATATTTACTGAAACACACCACCTGCTCTGTAAAAGAATGTGCCTATAAGTTAGGTTTTGAAACTCCTTCCTATTTTACCCGATTTTTTAAAAACAATAGCGGTGTTAATCCAAATACTTACCGCTGCCAACCGTAAAATGTGATAGATAAACCGCAATTTTGATATTGTTATTTTTCATCTCTCTTATGAAATTTGTAGTCATACATTTTAAGATCATATGAAAGATACAAATCATCAGTCAACACCATTGGAAAATACCTCCTGGCATGCCTTATTCTCTAATGGGAACGGAATAAAAGCCATCACTTTAGCGTTGGGAGTGATGCTTCATGCTACGAATGTCTATCTTGCAACCACAGTGATGCCATCTATTATAAAAGAAATTGGCGGATTGGAATATTACGCATGGAATACAACTTTATTTGTAGTAGCCTCTGTAATAGGCTCTGTAGTTTCTGCAAACCGGATCTCCAAACTAGGACCCAGAAAATCTTATCAAATGGCCATTATCATTTTTTCAACAGGAACTTTAATCTGTTCTCTGGCCTCATCAATGCCAATTCTGTTACAGGGGCGTTTCGTACAGGGGCTTGGTGGCGGATTGCTGTTTGCATTGTCTTATGCAATGATCAGAATCGTATTTACAGAAAGCCTATGGCCCCGGGCCATGGCTCTTATCTCAGGAATGTGGGGAATTGCTGCTTTTTCCGGCCCATTCATTGGTGGAATCTTTGCAGAACATCATGAGTGGCGATGGGCATTTGGGGTTCTTTTGATTATATGCCTGGCTATACTGATCATTGCTTCAGTTATTCTTCCTGATAAAAAAAGTGAAAATATCATTCCAGCCGTTCCTATTTTAAAGTTACTTTTACTTGTTCTAGCTTCTTTTTCTGTTTCTGCCGGAAGCATTTTTGAAAATATATGGGCCAATGTTACTGGCGTTGTTCTTGCTTTGTTTTTTCTATATATTGTAAAAATTAAGGAAATCAAAGGTTCCGGAATCCAACTTCTTCCTTCCGGATCTTATCAGCTTTCGTCCTCATTGGGTAAGGTATACACAGTGATGTCTCTTCTAACAATTGCCACATCCATTGAAATTTTTGTTCCTTATTTCACCCAGATTCTGAATGGGTTCACTCCTATCCAATCAGGATATCTTACTGTTCTTATCGCAATAGGCTGGACTCTTTCTTCGCTATTATTTTCCGGAGTAAA
Source organism: Chryseobacterium sp. BIGb0232 (assembly GCF_024810195.1). Lineage (NCBI taxonomy): Bacteria > Pseudomonadati > Bacteroidota > Flavobacteriia > Flavobacteriales > Weeksellaceae > Chryseobacterium > Chryseobacterium sp. BIGb0232. Next base: position 11,345 of record NZ_JANUEH010000017.1, on the reverse strand, counting down.
GTCTCAGTTTTCGTATCGATTAATTCTTACAGGATGTATGATTATGCTGATAGGGCTCATTGGGCTTACGTTAATTTCATTTCCGATCAATATAATGCCTGCTCCAAAACTTGTTTTAAACTGTATGTTTCTTCTGGCAATAGGCATAGGAATCGGAGCGGGATGGCCCCATCTGCTGACCAAAGTATTTTCTTTAGCTCCCAAAGGTGAGGAAGAGCTTGCGTCTACTTCCGTAACGACTGTACAACTTATCGCTACAGCATTCGGAGCTGCTTTTGCAGGACTGGCTTCCAATATTGGTGGTATTAACGTTCCTGGCGGCATTGAGGGTACAGAGAATGCATCTCGGATTCTATATGGAACATTTTCACTGGCTCCTTTATTTGCCATTATTGTTTTGATATCCGCTGGTAAGAAACAATTAAATAAGTAATTTTCTTTTTATTCCAATAAATTCGGGCAAGCCCTTTGGGCTTGCCCGAATTTATATTTTAATGAACCAGGTTTACTACCTTTTTCACTGCCAGAACATGTTTACAAGGCCCTCTTTCGCCTTGATACTTACTGAACCATTCACAGGTACAGCGCTCTTTACCTTCTTCAAGGATTACTGTATGGTGTACTCCCGTACCTTCTACTCTGGCTTCTGTTCTTTCTTTGCTATTGTTTAAAATCTCTACTTTTCCGTCTTCAATAAGCTTTTCAGCATTTTTCATTCGGGGGTTCAGCCCTAAAATACGGTTCAGCTTAAAAGGTAATTTACGGTAGAAAAATTCATTCTCATCAAGGTCATAGCCCAACAATCCCATGGCAGCCAGCCTTCCTGTCAGATTCTCTGTTTTACGCAGACTAAGGTTTTCTTCCAATGCCAAAACTGTAGCATTGAATGACTGATTGGCATAAGCATATTTATCCAGTGCATCAATCCATTCATCAGATACTTCGGTAATAAGACTATTCAGCAAGGCTCCTTCTCCTGAAAACCCTCTCCAGCTTTCTCTTGACAAAGAAAAACTGAATTTTATATTCCCCATATAAAGCTGCCAGGTCGTAGACTGCATATTCGGATGCGAAAAAACCTGCATGGAGTCGATATATGGAAGCAAGGGCTCCAGCAAACGAAGTCTGTGAAGGCCTCCTATGCAAACAGCATCAGCAGATTTTACGGGAGAAAACATAGGTTTGTTTCCTCTTACCATCAGGTAATAATCAGCCTTTACAACACCTTTCGGCATCCCTCTGAATAATTGTTGGGTCTGGATCTTATTAAAGGTATGCTGTTTTTCTGACTCGGAAAGATAGATCTGAACGGTTCCGAGACCTTTGATCCATTTTATTGGTAATGGAACTTTTCTTTCCACCACCTTTTTGTCTTCCCTATACAGCCCCACTTCTTTTTCGCCTACAGAAAGCATAATTTTTTCATTGGGACGGATACTTCCCAAAGCAGTTATCATAGGCTGATTAAAGTCTACATTGGTTGTTCCGTTTTCCAGAAACTCTCCATCCAATCCTCCAGGAAGAACATCTACCCGGGCATACACACCGGCACAGTGTGAGAAGCCTTCAAAACGAAGCCTTTCATTTCCGGCAGTCACAATCGGGTCTTTAAGAAGAGCCATCTGAAACGGAGACAGGCTGAAGCTTGATTTCACAATATTGGAAAGCGTAATCAGACAACGGGCCAATATAAAAGGCTGTCCTACATTTCCCCAGAAAAAGCAGGGTGCATTGGTATTTTTCTGTATCTCGCTGTACTGGGCAAGAAACAGTTCTTCAAGAGTCTCTTTCTTAACCAGCGAAGAGGATCTTGAATAGTTATAAGTAAGCGTATCTTCCATAAATTTATTTTTTCAGAAGATGATTGCAGATTTTCTTCAGGCTCGAGTTTTCTTTCCAGTCGTTAAGTTTCTCAATTACTTTTTTATTGGCTTGTGACTGATTTAGTGCCAATACTTCATGATACACCTCCAGCAGCTTCTTCAGGTTGGTGATTGGATCTTCCATCTGAAGCAGGATATTGGAGATTAATTCCTCCAGTGCAATATTATGATTTTTACTTACATTCAGCATCTGATGCTGAATAAGATCTGTTAATCTTTTTACGGGTGCCCATTCCAGTTTTTCATGGATTCCTATCACTTTTCCCAGCTGTGCATTGTCTATCATTTTATAGGAGACATGTTCCAGCCAGATTTCAGCAGCAGTTCCACGGATGGTTTTATCACCATCCAGAAGAACCGTTCCCAGGAACAGATATCCCATTTCATCCAAAGGTTTTTTAACCTGATAAAGGGCCTGTACTGTATTCAGCACCAGATTTCTTTCATACACTTCTGCAATACCGGAATAGAAAAGACAGCTTTTGATCACTTTTGCCAAAACATTACCAAGGGTATTCGGGAAACACCACATCATACCAAGGGTTTCGGAAAGTTCTCTCGGCTCAGCAATAAAATACTCAAGAAGCAGAGGATCTTTTCTTTTTTCAACGTAATATTTTGGAATCTCAATATTCAGTTCGGCAGGATAGTATGAATTTTTCTTACTGTCTATGGTTTTCCATTTATAAATTCCTGAAAAGAATTCTGTTGGAATTGTATGATATTCAAAGCTACTGAATTCTTTGAATACCTTTTCAGGAGAGCGTGTAATCCCGGCTGTCATCCACCATGCAGGATGTTCAAATTTCCCTTTTGGTTCAGTATTTTTACCAAAGAAGAAAAGTAATAATTCTTTATATTCTCCTTTTAATTTTTTCTCAGCCAGCTGTAATGCTTCGGATGTATTATCCAGAGCACATCGCTGGAGTGCCAGCTGCATATCCAGATGATGAGGTTCAATATTTTTGTTCTGATAGACCTCCAGCCTTTCCACTAAAGTAACCGGAGAAATCCAACAAGGTGCGTGGGTAATTGCAAACAGCAACGGAACACTGTCACCCGCTTTTATTTTTTCATAAGTGTATATTGCAAGTTCTTTAAAAGCTTTCATGACAGGACTTCCTGCTCCTACTTTTCCAATGGGACCAAGCTTTTTATGATAGTTTGAATAAGCTTCCCTTGCAGCCTCCTCCTGACTGGTTTTCTGATATATTTTTTCCAGATTTTTAAGCTGAACAGGATATTTTTCCAATAAACTCAATCCGTAATTAATAATCAGGTTACATAACAGGACATTCAGATAAGGAACTTCCCATTTTGCAATGGTTTTACAGGCTTTCAGAAATACCGGCTCTATGAGTTTTACAGATTCTTCATTTACGTCATTGGCAAAGTAAGCGAATCCGGATAAAGCAGTATCACAATGATGACTATATGGATCTTCTATGGCCAAAGGAAGGAAGAACATCAGATCTTCAAAGCTTTCAAGTACTTTAACTTTATTTTCTTCTGTAATCAAAGGAAGCTTTTCTGAGACCATCGCTTCTAATTCCTGCGGCTTTTCTTCTATATAGGTTTCTAAAAGAGAACGTACATTCGTCAGTATATTATCTGAATAATGGGAAAGAGACTCTTTTATTGCTTTGGATGGAGGAATATATTTAAGGATAATTTTTGCTGCCTTTGACTGTATACTGTCATCTTTGCCTACAAATGCAGAAGTTAGGGCGATTCCTAATGTTTCAGGATCCAGTCTTCTATGCTGGAAGATCTTTTCGGTTAAACTCAGGCTGCCCATGACAACTGTTTTAACCTCAACACTCAATAGATTGGGAAGGTAATGTGCAAATTCATCATTTTTAAAAGCAGTATTTCCTACCATTTTTTTAAGATGTATAAGGATGGTATTAACTGCTTTTGACTGTGCAGAGGCTAACCCGCCCAGTAACTCATCCTGTAATTCTACCAGTTCTGCTTCTGTGGGTTTTAAGCTCGTAAAAGCGTCCATAAACCAGCCTGTCACGTTTTTATTAAAGTTTCTGTTGGAAGCCAGCAGACATTCTCTTAAAAATCTTTTTCTGTCGATCTTTTGCTCTGTAACCAGCTTTTGTACTAATGGGGACCATTCTTTCTGGAAGGGTAATGATTTGGACGGATATTCGCACAGATACCAAAAGTGGGTACTGAGTGTTTCGGGATACTGATCAAGATCAGCAGGATAATTGCTCAGGTGATGCCCCAGCAATTCTGGTTTCGGCCTGATGTATCCTTTTTCTGTCCATCCTAAAATATGCTGATAATTAAAAGCCGTAAATTCAGCATCAATAGAATCATTGATAAAATCGGAGAACCAATCCGGGCAGCCCCATTCCAGAATCTGCTCTGTCTGTTCTATATTACGGAAAAGACTCCAATAGTTTTTACCAAAGTTTTTTTGGTCCATACAGACAAATGATGCAATATCAATGATGAAATGCTGATTGACTGAACCTGCAGTATGGTAAGAATTTTTGGTCATGACAATCTTATTGATCTCACGATCCATTTTTTTTATCGTAGGTACTAATGTCTGCTTTTCCTCTGCTGTAAGCTGTTTCAAAAAAGGGACAATCTCATGTATTTTTTCCTCATTAAGGATCTCATAAAGTCTTTCTTTCATTTGTTTTAATTTGAAGTATAATTTTTTTCAGGTTATTTTCGTTTTCCCATTCTTTAAGGACTTCTGAGACTTTTTCGTCTACTGCCGTCCGGTTTTGGTTTAGCAACTCATAATAAAGCTCCAGCAGCTTCTTAAGATTGAAAACCGGTTTCTCAACTGCTGAAAGAATGGATATCAGCAGCCTCTCAAAGGCTTTGTTATGACTGGTACTCAGATTAATAAATCCGGAAAGACCATCTGTAAACCGTTTTACCGGCGCCCACTCAAAATTGATCTTTTTACCGATTATAATTCCCAGTTCCCGGATATTAAAATCTTCTGAAACAGCCTTGTTTATAAGCACTTCAAAAGCCATACCAGAGAATGTTTTATCTTTATGAAATAATCCTGCTGACAGGAATAAATAATGTACAGGCTGAAATGTGAGATCCAGTTTCATCCATGCATCAAGAAATTCTATATTCCCTTTTACATCATACTGGTACATAGCACAGGATAAATCTCCATTGTATTTTCTTGCCGTTATAGATCCCGAAAAATAAGGAACAGTATATAATGCCCGGATCAGATCATCCTGATCAAGTGTATGATAGGAGTTGAAAAAATAATTCAGGAATGAAGCATTTTCAGGAAGTTCTTTATGATTCTCAAGAGAGAGTAATGACTGAGGTACTTCCTCAGTATTATTCCATTTATAGATTTTCTTATAATCCAGCTTCCAACTGAAATTACCATCAAGATATTCTTTCTCGTAATGATCTGTAAAATAAGTCTGCTCGAAGACAGGGGTAAGGAATTCGAAATATTCTTCTTTAAGCTGTTGTTTTGCGTATTGTTCTCCTTTTTTCAGATTTTCTTTTTTCACCCGGAGTATTGCAATCTGCAGATCAAAAGAAATAGGTTTTTCATTCTGTTCCTGATAGATCTTTAATTTGTCAATAAGCGTGTGAATACTGATCCAGCAAGGAGTATGATCCGGAACTGAAAGTAACGGAAGCTTTTTATTCTGTTTTAAAAATTCAAAAATTCCTAACAGCAGCTGATGGTAGGCTTTGAAAATAAGAGGGGTTCTTTTTTCACTCCAGTTTTCCAGCGTTGGAAAGCCCAGATGTGCATCCAATAAGACCTGCGATTTCTTTTTTTGTTTCAACAGTCCGTAATTGATCAGGAAAGTGGCCAGCAAATGTTGAAAACCAACGGTTTCTTTTCTTTTGAATGCTGCTTTAAAGGCAGGTTCAAGGTGGCTGAAATGATCTTCTTCAAAACTATCATTCAATTTAATCAAAGCATCTAAAAACAGATCAATGTGATGGTTTTCATTATTATTAAATAACTGAGAAGACAGGAAAATAAAATCATCCAGAGTTTCAACTGATGAAATAGGCTGTGACAGATGCCATGGAACTGTCTCATAGTTCCTTTCTTCCTTATTGTCTTTGGTTTCCTTTTCTACAAGATACTTTTTCAATAAATTCTGGGCATCAGAGAGAAGGAATTCTTTATAAAATGTGAGTTCTTCCCTGATTTTTTCTGAGTAAAGATCTCCGTACTTAACAATGATCTTGGCTCCTTTGGTCTGAAGTGCCTTATCTTTATTCAAGAATACTGGCAAAAGGAACAGACATATGGCTTCATGATATGTTTGATTTTCTTTGGCTATTTTTTCAAGAGCCAAGAGCAGTGCATTGACAATATTCTTAGTGGGAAGGGTCATTAAAGTTGCAGTAGCCTGTAGAAAATCTTCTGTTTTAAAATCTTTTTCTGCTATTATCGGATTGATAATTTTTATCACTCCCGGAAATAATGAATATTGAGTGGAATGAAAAATCATAAACAGTTCATCCTGCAAATCCAGAATTTCTTCATGACCAGGCTCCAGATAAGCAAAAAACTCAAGGAACCAGGTATTGTGTTCTTTTGAAAAATTAAAATTGATTGCTGCAAGACTGGCTTTAAGTATTCTTGAACGGTTAATTTTCTTTTCCTCTACTAGGATTTTCAAAACATCTTTCCAACTTCTGTTTTGATAACTGGATGTAATACTGCATTCGTGTTCAAACAAAAGCCAGATATGTAATTCCAGAGTTACCGGATATGCTGAAAATATTTCTTCTACTCTCGACGATGAGGAAAGCAATGATGCCCAGATGTCATCGGGAAGGGTAAGATACTCTTTCTGTACCCATTCCAAGACTTTCAGATAATCGAATCCATAAAGAAAAAGATGGCTTTCTCCAATCCAGTCAGGAATATACGTCTCAAAAAGGTCATCAACAAGTTCTACCGGAATGGAATGGAATCCCGGTCTCATCTTTTCATATTCTTCTTTTGTTTTACTGCATGCCAAGGCAGCCAACACCGATATTGTATTGTGCCCCCATTCTTTATTGATATTCTTCTTTAAAATGGCAGCAACTTCTTGTTTATCTTTGGGTGTAAGTTTCTTAAGAAAAGGAATGATGTCCTTGATTCTATAGTTTAAATATATTGCTTTAAACTCTTCGTTAATAAGCATAAATTCATTCTTGGCGGCTAAAATAGAAAAATTTGACTGATAGGCGGTAAATTATCCCTAAAAAGTGAATTTTTTAACAAAATTTTAAGTTAATAAAACAGCTTCTAATGCTATTTCAGTCCATATTTAAATTCTCTTTGTTAAGATATATGAGATAAAATATCAGAAGAGTTCATTTATAATTGGAATTTCTTTAACGTAGATTTTGTAAAGTCAGAACCTGGGAAGTGTATACTATTAACCTTTTATACTTCAAAAACAATTAAAACAAATAATGTATTACAACCCATTATAGTTTAAAAGTTCTTTCTACTTCTGTTAATCCCATTTTTGCCAGGTGTCTGTAAACAGTTACCAGGGTAAGGTTTCGTTTCTCAGCAATTTCAAAAGGAGGCATTCCTTCATCAAATAGCTCAAATGTGATCATGTGGGTTGACTTTTTAACAATTGTTGTGGAAGTATCCATTTCAATTTCTTTATCGAATAAAGGTACATCCAACAGGTAACAGGTCTTAAGCTTTTCAATATATTCTTCCAGATCATGCAGAAGCATTTTTGTTTCTTCATTGAAAGTTTTCAAACCTTTGGTCCCTATGGTTTCTGAATAAAGCTTTTTTAAAGGTAATAAGATCTTTTCTGCTACATTTTTATAGAAAAAGTTTATGCCACCACGGCATTTTTCTTCTAGTTCACTCCATTGAATTTCTCCGGATATAAAACCTGTTAATTTCAAACGGATGACCTTTTTAAATTTTTGAGAGATTCTAAATAGATATTCACTTTCTCTTTCAAAATCATCAGACAGAGTATTCGCTTTCTCTGCATATGGTATTCCTACAGTAAAGGTAATCTCTTTCCAGTTCATTACAGCTTCTTTTAACCAGCCTGCATCTACTGTCATCTGAACTTTATACAGTGTATAATCATATTTTTCATGGTCAATGATCTGGAGTAAACTTTCGTTAGCATTGGTAGAATCCTGAAAATCTTCAATTCTACGGTCCTTGAATATGGCATTCTGTGAAATTTCAGATTTCAGAACAATTCCATTCAGGGTACGGCAGCGGCTTAATGCCACGTACACCTGTCCGCTCGCAAAGGATCTTCCGGCATCAATAATTACCCGGTCAAACGTCAATCCCTGACTTTTATGAATGGTAACGGCCCATGCCAGCCGTATGGGATATTGTTCAAAGCTGCCCAATACTTCTGTTTTAATATTTTTTTCTGAATCCAGCGTGTATCTTTTCTGCTCCCAGACTTCGGTGGTCACAATAATTTCTTTCTTACTTTCATCCAGTACGACCTTTATGATGTCTTCATCGAGATAAGAAATTTCGGCTAACTTCCCATTATAAAAGTTTTTTTCTGGTGAGGAATCATTTCTGATAAACATAATCTGGGAACCTACTTTAAGTTCCAGTGTTTCCTCCATCGGATATTGAGTTTCTTTAAATTCACCAATCACTGAGGCTTTATAAAACAGAGACTCTTCCTCCAGCTCAGATAGCTTTTTCTGATTAATATGATCTGCGATGCGGTTATGGGAACATAAATGAATGTAGGTTTCATTTTCAGGTTCAAAATCAGGATTGTATCTGGAATTCAACTTTTCAAAATCCAATTCATGGAAATCTGCATTCCGGACAGCATTAAGTATTTCCAAAAATTCTTCATCCTGCTGGCGGTATACTGTCGTTAATTCGACTGTAATTAATCTTACATTGTATAATGCTTTGGCTGAAAAGAAAAACGGGGTTTCATAGAATTTTGATAAAATCTTTTCTGAATCATCTCTTACCACGGGTGGCAATTGATATAAGTCACCAATTAACAATAACTGTACTCCTCCAAACGGCAACTGGTTCCGCCTCACCCTTCTTAATGAATGATCTATCATATCTAATAAATCAGCTCTCAGCATGGATACTTCATCAATGATAATCAATTCTATCTCCCGAAAAAGATCAAGTTTTTCTTTTCTATATTTAAAGTGAGGAAACAGCTCACTGATATTCATTGCAAGATTAGGATCAACGGGTTCTGTAGTAGGAACAAATGTACGTGAAGGGATGGCAAACAGCGAATGTATGGTTACTCCACCAGCATTAATCGCTGCAATCCCTGTGGGAGCAACAATGATATGCTTTTTACGTGTTGTCTTTACAAAATTATTGAGAAAGGTGGTCTTTCCTGTTCCTGCTTTTCCTGTCAAGAATACACTTCTGTTGGTATTTTCCAGTAATCCGGCGAGCTCCTCCAAAGGATACAATTTTTATCAAAGGTAAATTATAAAAATAAAAGGTATATAAAAAAAGACTGAACCTTTTGGAACAGTCTCTCAGCATCAATTATATTCTCTGTATTGCAGTTTAATTATTCTGCATGCACCAATGCAGAATTTTGGCAATATTTCGGGCATCATCCACACCTCTGTGATGGGTACCGTCTAATTTAAATCCAAGTTCATTCAGTGCTCTCTGCATGCCTACACTTTTTCTTACAGTAGGATGAGTCTCTCCGAATAAGGTTTTTACATTAATGTGATCATCGCTTAAGGGATAATCCACATAAAATCTTCTGGCCTGATCCTGAAGCATATTCAGATCATAATTTCCATAGCTTGCCCAGGTTAATTCTTCTGAGTCGTATTCTGCTCTCAGAATATCAAATGCGTCATCCAGCATAATCCCCTCACTCTCCAACATATTTTGAGTAAGGGTGGTAAGTTCCGTACAAAACGGACTCACTTTCGAATATTGGGGTTTTATTAAAATCCCTTCATTTTTAGAAATTTTACCGGTTTTTGCATTCATGATACAAACCCCGATTTCAATGATCTCACTTTCCTGACCTCGTGGCGGGCGGTTGTCCCAACATGTGGCCTCAAGGTCTATGATCAGTATATTTTCTGTTGTTTTCATTGTTTTTTTATTTAAGGTTAAAAGATAGAAGCCATTTATTGTTTTTAAATTTCTGCTTCCATCCGGATTATTATTCCAAAATCCTATTAAGAATTTTGGCTGTATTGTAAGCATCGTCTGCTCCGCTGTGATGATTTCCCTCGAAATCCATTTTCAGATAATCCAGGGCTCTTTTCAGTCCGATAGATTTATACAGCCTGAAATGTCTTTTGAATTCGTACATCACATCAATGTATTGTCCTGAAAAAGGATTTTCTATTCCGAGCCAATCGCTTTGTTCGATGATCTGCTCTCTGTCGAAGTTTCCGTATCCGGCCCAGGTGAGAGATTCAGGATTATATTCATCTCTAATTTTCTCACAGGCTTCTTCGAAATAGATTCCTTTTTCTTCTATCAGCTGCGGTGTAATTCCCGTTAGTTTTGTACAAAATCTATTGATTTCTGATCTTTCGGGAATAACATAAATGCTTTGTTTTTGGGAGATGGTATTGGATATCAGATCCAACTTACAAATTCCCATTTCGATAATATCAACTTGTTGCGCGATTGGAATCCTGTCGTTTTCCCAACAGGTTGCTTCCAAATCGACAATTATTATTTCATTAGTTGTTTTCATGGTTGTCTTAAAAATTACTCTCGGGGACCAAATGGCGGGGTCCATTTTTTCTTTTTCATGATTTCCTTAACTTCTTCGTAGGAAACCGGATAAAAATCATGGCAATCTACCCCCACATCGAAACTTAATGCCATTTCATCATCCGGCAATGTTCCGTGTGAGTGTCCGTATAACTGCCAGACTCCGCGGTGTGAACCATTCCAGGTACGCATTGCGTAATGGAAAAGAATGATTTTCTGTTTTCCGTTTTGATTATCTGGTTCATCAATTTTCAGTTCGTGATAATCTCTGATGGATGCAAATCGTTTGGGATACGTTAAAGCTGCACCTTCATGATTACCTTTGATCAAATGGATATTTCCGTTCAATTGATCTAAGATTTCCTTTGTAAAGTCCGGTTTTCCAAGACTGAAATCTCCTAAATGGTAGACTGTATCTCCGGGATTGATTCTCTCGTTCCACCTTTTAATGAGTTCTTGATTCATATGTTCCATAGACTCAAAGGGCCTTTCGGAGAATTTTATAATATTTTCGTGACCAAAATGATGGTCTGCTGTGAAAAATATATTGGGTTTCATTTTTTTTAATTTTTTTTGTTGTTAGTTGCTCCTAGAACCACCCCGTCAAATCGTAGATTTGACAGCCCTTCGGAGGCTCATCTTGTAGGGGTTTTATAATTCTGCACCTTTTTTCAGGTAATAAAAACGCTGCATTGTTTGTGCTATTTTTTTAATCCCTGGAAAAGGGT
>NZ_JANUEH010000016.1:0-127832 GCF_024810195.1 Chryseobacterium sp. BIGb0232 | reverse complement strand
CCCTTTTCCAGGGATTAAAAAAATAGCACAAACAATGCAGCGTTTTTATTACCTGAAAAAAGGTGCAGAATTATAAAACCCCTACAAGATGAGCTTCAGAGGAGGGGAATGTATAGTCCTTCAATTCAGGAGTTGTGGAGGCTGCAGATTTCCAAAGTTTTTTAAATCATTTAAGATACTGTAATATATTTTATTCCAGTAATAACAAAAACAATCTCCGTAACTCATTACTCATATTTTAGTAGACTGCATCCTGCCATTCATATATAGATTTCACGATATTCTTCACCAATTATTGAATTTTGAATAAACAATAAGCAAAATCAATAATTATGAAATATAAGTTAAAGCTTTTAAGTGCGGGAGTCGCTTTTTTTATCGGAAGCGAAACCTATTTCAGCCAGGGAAAACAGGACACCCTTATCACAAACAATATTGAAGGGATTGTTGTCACCGCATTAGGAATCAAAAGAGAAAAAAGATCTTTAGGGTATTCTACACAGGAGGTAAAAGGGGAAGATCTCAGCAAAAATCCTACAACCAATTTCTTGAATAATTTATCAGGGAAAGTGGCAGGGCTTGAGATCAGGCAGTCTACCAACTTCGGAGGCTCAATAGATGCCGTATCAAGAGGGTATAAATCTATTTTGGGTGATAACCAGGCTTTATTTGTCGTAGATGGAGTTCCCATTATCAATAGGAATATAAATTCAACGGTTCAGCAAAACGGAGGTGGTGGTTATGATTATGGAAGTCCTGTTTCGGATATCAATCCTAATGATATTGAAACAGTGAATGTATTAAAAGGGGCTGCTGCAACAGCTTTATATGGATCCAGAGCGCAAAACGGGGCTATCATCATCACTACTAAAAAGGGAAAGAAAAACTCACAGGGCATCGGATTGGAATACAGTGGAAGTATTTCTGTATCTACTGTTGATAAATCTACTTTTCCAGAATACCAGACACAATATGGACAGGGATACTGGGGAAATTATTTTCCGCCATACAAGAATGAACCGATGGCAATTTTGTGGCATGATGCCTCTTACGGAGCTCCATATGCCCCCAATCTTATGGTATGGCAATATGATGCCTTCATCCCCGGTTCCAAAAACTTTGGAAAGAAAACACCCTGGGTAATGGCTAAAAACGGACCGATTTCCTTCTTTGAAAAGGCTATTAACCAAACCAATAATATTGCTTTGAGTGGCGGAAATGATAAGGCAACCTTCAGACTGAGCTATTCTAACACCAATGCTACGGATATTATGCCTAATTCTTCCTTAATGAAAAATAATTTTGGCGGAAATGCAACTTATAAGATTACCGATAAACTTACAGCAACTCTTTTTGCAAATTATATCACACAAAGAACCAAAGGAAGAAATTCCACAGGATATACGGATAATATTATGACCGGATTCCGACAGTGGTGGGCAACCAATATAGATATTCAGGATCAGAAATATCTTTATGATACTTACCATAAAAACTATACATGGAATATAAAAGGACCGGATAATCTTTCTCCTTCTTATTGGGATAATCCTTATTTTTCACGGTATCAGAATTATCAGAATGACAATAGAGACCGTTTTGCCGGAAACTTCAGCCTGAACTATGATGTTTCAAAAAGCATCAATATTCTGGGAAGAGTAGGAATTGACGGGTATACCATGATGACTGAGGAAAGAAAAGCAGTAGGTTCCATGCCGGCTTTTTTCAGCTTTAATCCTATAGAACAGCCTTCGGGATATGCTGTTACGAATCTCCGCTTTACAGAAACCAATTATGACCTGATCGCTACTTATAAAAATAATATTACAGAGGACTTAAATCTGCAGGCATTATTGGGAGGCAATGTCAATGTACAGTCAAATTATTCCAATGCACAGACAACAACAGGAGGTTTATATATTCCTGATCTTTATACTATTTCCAATTCGGCATCCACTCCTGCCAAACCTATTGTAAATGATAATACAAAATATATTTATGGAGCATTTGTACAGGCTTCTCTAGGATATAAAAACACTTATTATCTGGAAGGAACTTTCAGAAGAGATCAGTCTACCTCATTACCTAAAGCAAAACAGGTTTATTATTATCCTTCCGTTTCTGCCAGTGTTGTATTCTCCAATCTGTTGAAACAACCATGGTTAAGTTTCGGTAAGATAAGAGCAGCGTATGCAGAAGTAGGTTCGGATACTAATGCAGATCAGCTAAGAAACAGATATATTCCTCAGGCATCTATAGATAATAATCCTGTGTATTCTTACAATACTTCTCTAAGGAATGCAGACCTTCTTCCCCAGAAACTGAAAAATCTTGAAATAGGAACCAACATGCAGTTTTTAAAAAACAGGATAGGAATAGATCTTTCCTGGTTCAGAAATATTGCATTTGACCAAATATTACCCCTTCCCATTTCTCTGGCAACGGGCTCTCTGTCTAAAATTCAGAATACAGGTGAGCTTACCACAAAAGGGATTGAACTTACTTTGAATGTGACTCCATTGAAATCTGAGTATTTTAACTGGGATATGTCTATTAACTGGTCTAATCCCAAAACTAAAGTCACAGCTTTACGGGAAGGTATAGAAAATATTACACTTGGATCCCTACAGGGTGGTATTTCCATTAATGCTCCCCTCAACGAGGAATATGGAAGTATCTGGGGAGCAGATTTTGTGTATGATCCCAATGGGAACAAGATTATAGGAAGTAACGGGGCTTATCTGCATACTGATGACAGCAATCATAATCTTGGGAGTTTTCAGTCTGATTTTGTGGCAGGCCTGAACAATTCATTTACTTATAAAAACTTTAATTTAAGCTTTCAGATCGATTGGAAAAAAGGAGGAAAAGTATTTTCGCTGGATCAGTATTATGGTTATGGAACTGGACTTTATCCGGATTCTGTAGGTTTTAACGATCTTGGAAATCCTGTCAGAAATCCTTTAAATAATGGTGGAGGTGTTATTTTACCGGGTGTAATGCAGAATCCTAATAATCCGGGGCAATATATTCCCAATACCATCCGCCTTGACCGTTCAATGTCCAGCCAGACGCTGGAAACCGATCCTCCTGTGGCAGCATTTGTGTACGATGCAAGTTTTATCAAGCTTCGCCAGGTATCTGTTTCTTATACCTTCAACAATCAATTCTTAAAAAAGGCAGGGATCCAGAACCTTACACTTGGACTGACAGGAAGCAACCTGTGGATTATTCATAAGAATCTTCCTTATGCAGATCCGGAATCCGGGCTTTCATCAGGAAGTCTCCAGGGATATCAATCCGGAGTAATGCCTTCTACCAGAAATTTTGCCTTTAATCTGAAAGTTAATTTTTAAAACCGTTACCATGAAAAACATTATAATAAGCTCTCTTTTAGTACTGGCCGTTACAAACTGTACATCAGATCATGTGAATGATGATGCTAATGTAGCCTATACTATGGCTCCTGAGCCTCTTCTCACGTATGCAGAAAAAGAACTCAGTGATTATATGACCACTCCGAGCGTCAATGAAAATAATTTCCGCCTTACTATGCAATACTGGCAGGAAGTAACCTATGTAAGTGAAAGTAATTATAATTTTACAGCAAGAAATGTCTCCAATAATGTGTGGGCAGACAATTATGTGAATGTTCTGAATAATCTGAATAAAGCTAAAGAACTTATAGAACAATATCAGCCCACAGCCTCAGAAGTGAATACCTGGCCTGCAAAGAAACAGAATCAGCTGGCTATTATTGATATCCTTTCAGTATATACATTTCAGACCATGGTTGATACTTTTGGTGACATTCCTTACAGTCAGGCTCTTAATTATGATAAATATCCTCTTCCTACCTACGAAAATGATACAGAGATTTACGGAAAATTAATCCATCGCTTACAAACAGATCTCAATAATCTCGAAGAGGGAGAAGGCAGTTTCGGTTCGGGAGATATTCTTTACAGAGGAGATATAGGAAAATGGAAAAAATTTGGAAATTCTCTGCTTTTAAAATTAGGAATTGCTCTTTCCGACGTTAATCCTGCACTGGCTCAATCTACTATCAATGCAGCGATTACCGGAGGAGTCATTACCAATGAAACAGATAATGCTCTTTTTAAGTATCAGGCTGAAACGCCCAACTTTAACCCATTGTTTGAAAATATTGCCAATAGTGGAAGGGATGATTTTTTTGGAGGAAAGCCTTTTATAGATTTTCTTAATGCCACTTCCGATCCCAGAAGAACTCAATACTTTCAGGATGTACATGGTGAATATATTGGTCAGGTAATAGGAGTATCAGGTGTTTTCTCAGATTTTTCTGCTCCGGGGATTTTCGCTTACATTCCTGTTACTCCCGGAAAACTAATGACCAGTACTGAAGTTGCTTTTTACCTTACAGAAGCAGCGGCCAGGTTTGGAATTGGCGGAAGTCCCGGGGGTCTTTATCAGAATGCTGTACAGGCCTCTTTTCTGGAATGGGGGCTTTCTACCCAAGATGCACAGAACTACCTTTCAAATAATCCTTATGATGCTTCCAACTGGAAAAAATCTATTGGAGAGCAGGCATGGGTTGCTATGTACAACCATCCTGTAGTATCCTGGAATTTTTACCGGAGATTAGACTTTCCGGTTTTACAGGCTCCACCTACCGCTATTGCCAATGCTGGCGGAAAAGTTCCTGTAAGACTTCAGTATCCAACATTAGAAGCAACAACCAATGGAACTAATTATGCCAAAGCTTCAGCAGCCATTGGTGGTGATAAACTCACAACAAAAGTTTTCTGGGATGTTCAGTAAATAAGTTTTTTACTTTTTTCATATCAATTATTTTATACATGAAGCCTGTATTTTTATAATGCAGGCTTTTTTACTGCTATTAGAGTTACCGTTTTAGTGGTTAAAAAAGTTTAAGTCCAATGATTCCTACTACAATCAGCAATGCTGATAGTAATCTTAAGATACTTGCTGAGTCCTGAAAAAATATAATACCTACTAATAAAGTTCCTACTGCACCAATTCCTGTCCACACAGCATATGCCGTCCCAATGGGAATACTTTTCTGAGCATACCAGAGAAAACCACCACTCACTGCCATACATGCGATTGAAAACATGATCCAGTTCCATTTATTATTTTCAGGCTGCTGAGATAACTTAAGCCCCAACGGCCATCCGATTTCAAAAATCCCTGCAATAATTAACGCAATCCAGTTCATACTATTTATTTTAATGATTAGGAATGAAAATCTATCGTATAATGACTCCTAATTTATTTTAATGGTTATCATTATACTATTTCATCCTTCTCAATTACCATACAAAGGTATCAGGATCTACTCATATCCAGAGGTAGAAACTAAGTGATCCTGCAAAAAACACAGATAAATCGTATTATTCTGAGAATGAAACGCTAAACATCTTAAACCAATCTAAGTTTAAATAACCAAAATATTTGATATCTTTAAATTATAAAAAACAGATCTATTTAATTTACTTCAGATATGCTAACAGATATCATTACCTCTAATCTCGATGTAATCTTTTGCGGAATTAATCCAGGCTTAAAATCCTCCAACGATGGCCATCATTTTTCAGGGAGGAGCAACCGTTTTTGGAAAGTTCTTCATCTCTCAGGTTTTACTCCTTATGAGATTGAAGCGGTGAATGATACTGTTATTCTAGAATTCGGGTGCGGGTTAACAACGGCTGTTGCAAGAGCAACTTCCCGCGCTGATGAACTTTCAAAGGAAGAATTTGATGATGCTCTTGAAATGTTTAAGGCCAAAATAAAAGAATTCCAGCCTCAGAATGTAGCTTTTCTGGGTAAGGCTGCTTATAAAGCCTTTTCTAAAAAGAAAGAAATTCAATGGGGACAACAACCGGAGGATTTTTGTGGGGCAAAAGTCTGGGTTTTACCTAATACAAGTGGTTTAAATCGTGGATTTTCTTTGGATGATCTTGTTGCTTATTACAAAGAGTTTTATCAGACCATTCATTCATCGTAAAATCTATATTATGTTGGGCTTGCTCACATATTTATTTCCCTTCACAAAAAAACGCCAGGGTAATAATGCATCTTCCTGTGCATAAGCAACTCCTATACGAGGCCCTGTGACGATATCTTCAGAAGGATACTGAATTCCGTGATCTTCAATCCATATTTCATTTCCGGTCAGATCTTTTTTATTAAATGAACGATCAATTCCCAAAGCTTTAGCAGCAGATCCGGGGCCAGAGGAAATTGCAGCTTTAGAAGCGGGCATATTTCTCCTGTTTTCCATAATCTCAGTTCCGATTAACGGTTCAATAGCTCTCACCAGAACGGCATGAGGCTCATCTTCCACAGAAGTTACCACATTGAAAAGATGGTGAATGCCATAACATAAATACACGTAAGAAATTCCGCCATGGCTGTACAGTGTCTCAGTTCGGTCTGTACGTCTGCCTCCGTAAGCATGAGAAGCTTTATCGTAAATTCCATTATAAGCTTCCGTTTCTACAATAATTCCGGCTGTTATTTCACCATTAATTTCTGTAAAAAGTACTTTTCCCAAAAGATCCTGAGCCAGAAAAAGGACGTCTTGGGTTGAATAATAGGAGAGTGGTAGTTTCAAATGATTTATGTTTGCCTAAAATTAGTAATAATTTGTTATATGAAGGGCTGGAAGAGGGAAGCTTGAGGCTGGAAGTTACTATTGGACATATATAACTTTTGAATTACATTTTAACTTCAGTAAAGGCATTGTTGAAAAAGCAGTAAAAGAGGTTGGAGGCAGGGAGAGGGAAGCTGGAGGTTACTATTTCGTTGATAACTTCGGGATGATATTTTTAACTTCTATAAAGCATCGTTGAAAAGAAGTAAAAGAGGTTGGAGGCGGGGAGAGGGAAGCTGGAGGTTACTATTTCGTTGATAACTTCGGGATGATATTTTTAACTTCTATAAAGCATCGTTGAAAAGAAGTAAAAGAGGTTGGAGGCGGGGAGAGGGAATCTGGAGGTTACTATTTCGTTGATAACTTCTGAATGACATTTCTAACTTGATTAAAACACTATTTAAATGCAATAGCCAACTGTACAGCAACTTTGCTGATAAAGCCGGTTTAAGATTAAAAAAAGGAGAAGCAAACATTTTAGAGGAAGCTACTGCAGAAATTCAAAAGGAACAGATGAAAGTACATCTAAAAAAAATAGAATTGCCTCCTGACTGCAAGTACTTCCAGCTCCCAACCTCCCTCTTCCTTTCTCCTTACTCCTTTTCTTCCTTACTCAAAAAAAGCCCCACATTCCTGTGAGACTTCTATTGATTATCTTATCTTCCTCCCGGAGGACAGTGTTCTTTTAAATATTTGGTAAACATTGTAGCCAGGTGCAATGATGTTCCTTCACCTTCACTGATAGAGTGAGTTCTGTTGGGATAAGACATCAGCTGAAACTGTTTGTTATATTTTACAAGTTCATTAATGTAAACTTCTGTATTCTGATAATGCACGTTATCATCACCTGTTCCGTGAACCAGTAACAGATTCCCTTTAAGGTTTTTAGCATAAGCCAGAGGAGAACCGTTTACAAAATCTTCTCTGTTTTCCTGTGGAAGTCCCATATAACGTTCCTGGTAGATATTGTCATAGAATAATTGGTTGGCTACCGGGGCAATCGCGATTCCGGTCTGGTAGATATCAGGATATTGCCCTAAAAGGTTTAATGTGGAAGAACCGCCGCCGCTCCAGCCCCATACAGCCACTCTGGAAGTATCTGCATAAGACCATTTTGCAAACAGCGCTTTAGCACCCATAGCCTGATCGCGAATATTCAGCTGTCCTATTTTACGGTAAATAGATTTTCTCCATTCACGCCCTTTAGGAGCAGGAGTTCCGCGATTTTCAAGGGAAACATACAGATACCCGTCCTGAGCCATATCTCCAACATATAAACCATTCTTCCCTGCGTAGAAATTGTCTGTTACGGTTTGCGATCCGGGTTCACCATATACCATAAACACAATCGGGTATTTTTTATTAGGATCAAAATCTTTAGGTTTTACTACCCATCCGTCTAAAGTAACACCATCCTGTGTAGTAATCTGGAAAAATTCTGTTTTGGCTCTCGCCGGATCTGCTTTTGAGACACTCTTGGCAGCTACAAGCTCTTTATGTTCCGGAAGTGATACCACAGCTCCTGCTGAACGCGCATTGACACTGCTGTTGTTAAACATTGCAATTTTTCCGTTGGGAGATATTGTATATTGATTGGAGCCGGTGTACGCTGCAGGAGTGATTTTTTGAGCTTTTCCGCCCTGCATACTTACTTTGTACAGATATTTCTGGGCAGCATTATCAGGGGAAGCCAAAAAGTAGATCAGCTTGTTCGGAACATCAAAAAACTCAGGCTTTATCACATCAAAAGCATCTTTTGTAATCAGGGTTTCCTTACCGTTCATATCTATTTTATAAATATGTCTCCAGCCGTCTTTTTCAGAAAGCCACAAGAACTCTTTACCATTGTTGATCCAGTCCCAACCGCTTGGATCATTATCATTCCATCTGGATTTGATGTCTATCCATGCGGCTTCTGTTTCAGTATAAATAGTCTTGCCTGTTCCTGAATTAGCATCAGCCACAATAATTTTACTCTGATTCTGTTTTCTGTTAAGCTGCTGCAAAATAATAGATTTAGAATCCGATACCCATTCCATTCTGGGAATATAATGTTGTACCTCGTCACCTGCAATGTCTGCTTTCTTCGAAGATTTTGCAGCAAGATCATAGAACCAGATGCTGCATCCCGAAGGATTTTCACCCACTTTCGGATATTCTACAGGAACAGTAAATGAATACAGACTATCGGTATTATTGATCATCAGGAAGTTTTTAGTATCCCGTGCATCCAGCTTCCAGTAAGCAATTTTGCTTCCGTCCGGAGACCATCTGAAACCATCCTGAGTCCCGAACTCTTCCTCATAGGCCCAATCAAAAGTTCCGTTAATCATTCGGTCTGTACCATCATTAGTAATCTTAGTAAGCTGATTATTAGAAAGATCTTCAATATAAATATTATGCTTAGATACATAAGCCACCTTTTTACCATCAGGAGAGAACTTTGCAAACATTAATGATGAGGTGGGCAAGCTTTTCCCAAGCTGTGTGAGCTTTTTGGTATTTTTATCAAAGATCCAATAATCTCCACGGGTATTATCGCGCCATACTTTCTGGGTATTGGTAAAAAGCAATAAACTTTTCCCATCCGGTGAAACCTGAAAGCTCTGTACTTCTAAAGCTGTAGAGCTTCCGGAAGGAATTAATTCATTATTGCTTAAAAAAGCCTGATCTTTTCCGGGATTCAGTACGTCAATAATCCCGACACCATTTTGGGTAAATGAGTAATAAGCATTACCATCAGGAGTCCATTGCGTTTTCTGTGCTGCAAATGGTGACAAACACAGAAAATATAATGCTACAATTGTTAGTTTTTTTATCTTTTTCATATATAAAATCGGAATTAAGCTAAATGCTCTGCTCTGTAGTTTTCAATTTCATCAACGGTTGTAATCAATCCGTTTCCAAGAAGTCTGTAACTGTCATCTGTAATCAGGAAATCATCTTCCACACGAACTCCACCGAAGTTTCGATATTCATTTACCTTATCGTAATTAATGAATTCAGCACTTTTATTTTCGGCCTGCCAGATATCAATCAATTCAGGAATCATGTAAATACCGGGTTCCACGGTTACTACAAATCCTGGTTCCAAAGCCTTTCCTAAACGTAAAGATTTAAGACCAAATGTTTTGGTATCTTTTGGTTCTTCTTCGGTATATCCTATATATTGCTCACCAAGGTCTTCCATATCATGTACATCCAATCCCATCATATGTCCCAGTCCACATTGGAAAAACAGAGTATGAGCGTTGTTTTTTACGGCCTCTTCAGGGTTCCCTTTCATCAAGCCCAAATCAACAAGTCCTTCTACCAGATACTCAGAAGCTTTCAGGTAAATATCTTTGAATTTAACTCCCGGTTTCAAAAGATTCTGAGCGTTATTGAATGAATTCAAAACCACGTCATACATTTCTTTTTGTTTTGTACTAAAGGTTTTGCTTACCGGAAATGTTCTGGTTAAGTCACCTGCATATCCCATAGCCGTTTCTGCACCTGAATCATTCAGAAAAAGATCTCCTTCCTTCAAGGTATTGAGACGGTAATGATTATGAAGTATTCCACCGTTTATAGTTACGATCGGTGGGTAAGACATCTGGCACTCTTTATTGGCTGCAAGATATTGAATAGCATTGGCGATCTCATATTCTTTAACACCCGGTTTTGCCATTCTCATGGCCAGTAAATGCATTTCATTAGATACATTCACAGCTTCTTCTATCTGTACAATTTCCTGGGCTTCCTTTATAGAACGTTGTTTTACGACAGCTTTGATCATCTCCACAGAAGGCTGTAATTCTGCAATCTTAATTCCTAAAAGGTCCGTTAATAAGATTTTATTGGAAGACTGATAGGGTGGAAGATAATGTACCTTTCTACCAGATCCCTTTGCTTTCATAAGATATTGAGAAAGCTCTTCATAAGGTAAAGTTTCCTGTACGCCAGACTTTTGACTCTTTTCTTTCAATGTTTCCTGTCTGCCCATCCATACGATATCGTCAATGCTCAATTCATCTCCGAAAATAATAGTCTTATTTTCATCAATATCAATAATCGCTACAATCTTCGGCTCCTGAATTCCGAAATAATACAGGAAAGTACTGTCCTGGCGGAAATAATAAGGATTATGCTCAAAGTTTACAGGATTCTCTATATTCCCTAAAAACAATAGAATTCCACTCGCCACATTGCTCTGCAATACGGCTCTTCTGTCTTGATAAGTCTGTGCTGAAAACATATATTATGAATACTTTTTATTTTAAAAGTTTAAAGTTACGATTTTGTACTACTTGAAGCACTTTATTCATTAAAATTATGAAGATGTAAAGTTTGTATTTTAATATGATATTTAATGTTCATATTTTACTTACATTCGGCAATATTTTAACCTACCCCTTCATTGGTTTTATAAAGTATTGATTATATGAAGAGCCTTCAGTTTTCAGTCCCTGCTGACACCAACAAAAGTATCCGTATTCAGGAAGATATTATGCCTAATTTCTATCCTTATTTCCATCGGCATACGGAAACACAGATCATGTGGATCCTTAAAGGGCATGGTACTCTGGCGATAGAACAAAACCTCTTTACCTTCGAACCCGGAGATATTTTTTATCTGGGAGCTAATCAGTCTCACGTTTTCAAAGGAGATTTTAAAGAAAATGAAAAACAAAAAGTTCATGCGATCTCTATATTCTTCGATCCTGATAAAAAAATAGCCGCCTTTTTTGATTTACCCGAATTTGAAGAGCTTAAAAATTTCATTGAACACTCAAAAGTAGGATTCCAGGTTGCTTCAAAATTAAAAGCAAGTGTAGGAGAGAGTATGGCAGCCTTACAAAAAACACAGGGAATAGAACAAATCATAGGCTTTATAAAGATTTTAAACCACTTGATGCAGAACAGACATCTGCATATCCCCCTTTCTTCAGAAAAGAATCTGCCTAATCATATTTCAGACAATGATCAGCGAATTATAGATGCCCAAAACTATATTAAGAAAAATTTCACTCAATATAAGCTTACTCTTGATGCCATTGCAAAAGAGGCCTGCATGACTCCACAGGCATTCTGTAGATCCTTTAAAAAACGCACCCGAATTACTTATATTCAATACCTTAATGAATTACGGGTACAAAGAGCCTGCAGATTATTAACCTCCAGCAGTATGTACAGCATTTCATCCGTTGCGTTTAACAGCGGCTTCAACAGTTTGACCAATTTCAACCGAGTCTTTAAATCTATTATGAAATATTCCCCCAAAGAATATCTAAAGCATTATAAAGAGGCTACTACAGACCACGAATAATCACATGTTAAAATACGGTTAGAATACATTAAAATATTAACATTTACCGTTTTAAAATTCACTTAGTTTTGAATAAATATTATTTGATATGAGTACAAAACTAAACTGGGAAGGGATTTATCCTGCTGTATTAACTCCTTTTACAAAAGAGGGAAAGATTGATTTTGAAATGTTTGCAGTCAATACAGAAGCCCAGATTAAAGCCGGAGTTCATGGAATTATCCTTGCCGGAACATTAGGGGAAGCCAGTACGCTGGAAACCGAAGAAAAATTTGAACTTCTTCAATATGCTAAAAAGATTACAGCAGGCAGAATTCCCATTATCCTTAACCTTTCTGAAAATACATCCAAAAATGCTATAAAATTTGCTCAAAAAGCAAAAGAACTAGGAGCTGACGGATTAATGTTACTTCCTCCAATGCGTTACAAAGCAGACAGTCGTGAAGTGGTAGAATATTTCAAAGCCGTTGCCACTGCTACGGACCTTCCGATTCTTATCTATAATAACCCGGTAGATTACGGAATTTATGTAACGCTTGAGATGTTTGATGAGCTTATAAAATATCCAACCATTCAAGCTGTTAAAGAATCCACAAGAGATCTGGCGAATGTAACCAGAATGATTAACCGTTTTGGAAACAGAATCAAAATTCTTGGCGGAGTAGATACCATTTGCCTTGAAACCTTACTACTTGGTGCCGATGGATTGGTAGCAGGACTTGTAGATGCTTTCCCTAATGAAACAATGGCCATGTATAACCATGTTAAAGCAGGTCAGTATGATAAAGCAGTAGCCATTTACAGATGGTTTATGCCATTATTGGAACTGGATATTCATCCTAAACTTATCCAATACATTAAACTGGCAGCCACCGCTGAAGGAATCAGTAATCCCTATGTAAGAGCTCCGCGTCTTGAAATTCAGGGCGAAGAAGCTGAAAGAATCCATAAGATTATTGAAGAGGGTAGAACCAACCGTCCAACATTAGACTAATTCCAAAACAAAAGCTATGATTGAAGAAACATCAAAAGAAAATATTGAGTTAAGAATTCAGATGGCTTCCGAAGCGTACCAATTCCTGAAGAATACAACGATAAAAGAAAGAGCTGCATTGATGAATGCTGTTGCTGATCGGATTGAGGCTTTAGGAGAAGAACTTTTAACCACCGCTCATACTGAGACTTCATTGCCTCTGGCAAGACTTACCGGTGAAAAAACCAGAACAGCAGGACAATGGAGAAGTTATGCAAAAGCAGTAGCTTCAGGAATATACACTGAACCAAGAATTGATCTCGCTCAGCCCGAGAAGCAGAAAGGAGACCTTAGAAAGTACAGTATAGGGTTAGGCCCCGTAGTTGTTTTCGGAGCCAGTAATTTCCCGTTTGCTTTTTCCACAGCAGGAGGTGATACGGCAAGTGCAATAGGAGCAGGCTGTCCCGTTATTGTAAAAGCTCATCCGGCTCATCCTCAAACCTCTAAAATAATGGCCGATGCAATCACAAATACCATAAAAGAATTTGGCTGGCCTGAAGGTATCTTTAGTCATATCACAGGAACTTCCTATGAAATCGGATCTTATTTAACTCAACATCAGGATATTCAGGCAGTAGCATTTACTGGTTCATTTACTGGCGGAAAAGCTTTGTTTGATATTGCCAATCGCCGTGAAAACCCTATTCCCGTATTTGCTGAAATGGGAAGCATCAACCCTGTATTTGCACTTAAAAACCTGATTGAAAATAAAGCAGAAACTTTAGCTAAAGAATATGTTAGTTCTTTAACATTAGGAGTAGGACAGTTTTGTACCAACCCGGGAGTATTTATCGCTGTTAAAGGAGAATCTCTGGACCGGTTTATCTCTGCTGTTAAAAATGAAATTCAGGAAATTATACCTGCGGATATGCTTCATAAGGGCATATATGAAAGCTTTGAAAAGCATAAATCAAACGCAATAGCCCAACCTGATATTGAAGTAATCGCTACCACAGCAATCGAAGAAGGAAAAGGAAATGCTGCTGTTATACAAACCAATGCTCAAAGTTTCATCAATAATCCTGTACTGAGTGAAGAAGTTTTCGGTCCATTTGGTATCATTGTCACTTGTGAAAACAAAGAAGAGCTTATACAAATCGCTAAAAAACTAAAAGGACAGCTAACCATTACTGTAGCAGCTACTTCAGATGATGTCCGTGAAAATGCGGAATTGATTCATCTTTTGAAAGATAAATGTGGAAGACTGTTATTCAACGGAATGCCTACCGGAGTAGAAGTTGTGTATGCTATGCAGCATGGAGGACCTTTCCCATCTACCACAGATGCGCGCTTTACTTCCGTAGGACCGGATGCTGTAAAACGATTTGTTCGCCCAATTTCTTTTCAGAACTGGCCGGATGAATTCTTACCGGATGAATTGAAAAATGAAAATCCATTGCAGATTAGCAGAATCGTAGATGGAGAAGTTCATTCAGAATCATTAAAATCAGAAGTACTATGAACAGAACATTTTTTTGCATAGACTCCCATACCTGTGGCTGTCCGGTACGTCTTGTTTCAGGCGGTGGACCGATCTTAAAAGGAAACTCCATGATGGAGCGCAGGCTTCACTTCATGAAAGAATATGACTGGATCCGAAAAGGTTTAATGTTTGAACCCCGTGGCCATGATATGATGAGTGGAAGCATTCTTTATCCACCTGTTGACGAAGAAAATGATATTGGCGTTTTATACATTGAAACCAGCGGCTGCCTTCCCATGTGTGGCCACGGAACCATTGGAACTGTTACCATTGCGATAGAAGAAGGTTTAATAGTCCCTAAAATCCCGGGAAAACTGCGCCTGGAAACACCAGCCGGACTTATTCTCATAGATTATGTACAGGAAGGGAAAAAAGTAAAATCGGTAAAGCTAACCAATGTAAAATCTTTTCTTTACGCTGAAGATCTTGAAGTGGAATGTCCAGATCTTGGATTGATAAAGGCTGATGTTGCTTATGGAGGAAACTTCTACGCCATCATTGACCCTCAGGAAAATTTCAGAGATATTTCCGATTTTACAGCAAGCCAGCTCATTCATTATGGGAAGATCATCAGAAGTTTGCTTAATGAAAAATATCAATTCATTCATCCTGAAAATGAACATATTTCCGGATTAAGCCATATTCAATGGACTGGAAATCCTACAGATCCAAAAGCCAGTGGACGAAATGCCGTATTAGTAGGTGAAAATGCTCTGGACCGTTCTCCTTGCGGAACAGGTACATCCGCAAGAATGGCTCAATGGTATGCAAAAGGAAAGTTAAAAGAAGGGGAAGAGTTTATCCATGAAAGCTATATTGGTTCCCAGTTTATCGGCAGAATTGAAGGAACTGCTACCGTTGATGGCAAACCTGCTATTGTTCCTTCAGTGGAAGGCTGGGCTAGAATTACCGGCTATAATCAGATTATTATTGATGATGAAGACCCGTATTGGTTGGGATTTCAGGTAATGTAAAGTTTGTAACGAATTTTTATGACACAGAATAAAGGCAAAGCACTTATCATAGGTGCAGGAATAGCAGGATTAAGCTCAGCCTATTATCTTTTACAGAAAGGCTGGCAGGTAGAGATCCTTGAACAGAATGATCTCAGCAACAATTGCTCTTACGGCAATGCAGGAATGATTGTACCCAGCCATTTTACCCCATTGGCTGCCCCCGGAGTTGTGGCACAGGGCATTCGTTGGATGTTTGACAGTAAAAGTCCGTTTTATGTAAAACCCTCACTCAGTACTCAATTATTATCCTGGGGTTTGAAATTTCTGAAATATTCCAATCAGAAACATGTAGACTATTCAGTTACAGCCATCAGGGATCTCAATTTGGCAAGCAGCAGTCTTTACAATGAAATTGCTCAAAATCCTGAATTTGATTTTGAACTGAATCAAAACGGAATTCTGATGCTGTATAAAACAGAAAAAGTAGCAGAAGAGGAGACCGAATTGGCTCATAAAGCCATTAGTTTAGGTTTAGCTGTTGATATCCTTGATAAAAAAGGGATTCAGGAGCTGGAGCCTAATGCTCAACTGGATGTCATCGGAGGAATCAATTACAAATGTGATGGTCACATGAATCCGGTAAAACTGATGAAGCAAATGATCTCTTATCTTAAAAATAAGGGGGT
Source organism: Chryseobacterium sp. BIGb0232 (assembly GCF_024810195.1). Taxonomy (NCBI): domain Bacteria; kingdom Pseudomonadati; phylum Bacteroidota; class Flavobacteriia; order Flavobacteriales; family Weeksellaceae; genus Chryseobacterium; species Chryseobacterium sp. BIGb0232. Next base: position 111,708 of record NZ_JANUEH010000016.1, on the reverse strand, counting down.
TATTTTCCACACACAACATAAAGTTACAGGATATGAAATTGCAGGGAACACCATAAATGCGATAATAGCAAATGGTAAAAAGTTTTCAGCAGACCGTTTTGTAATGACCGGAGGTTCATTTTTACCGGAACTTGCCCAAAAAGCAGGGATTAAAATTCAATTGATGCCCGGAAAGGGCTATTCTTTCATGCATACTCCTGAAAACCCAATCCATAGATTGGAGCATGCTGCTTTATTATTGGAAGCAAGAGTAGCTGTAACTCCTATGAACGGACAGATTCGTTTCGGAGGCACCATGGAGCTGGCTTCCCATCAGGATAAAATTAATATGAAAAGAGTAGAAGGAATTGTCCAATCTATCCCAAAATATTTGCCGGATTTTCAGGTTAAATTACCCAAAGAATCGGAAATCTGGTTTGGTTACAGACCCTGCGCACCAGATGGACTTCCTTATCTGGGACAATCTTCTAAACTAAAAAATCTAATTATTGCAGGTGGTGGTGGGATGATGGGATTAAGCTTAGGACCCATTTTTGGAAAAACAGTTTCTGAGCTTGCCAATGACCAAAAGCCAACGGTTGAGATAAAGATATTCAACCCTGAAAGATTTAATTAAAAAACATCACATAACACACAAAATTATGCCTAAAACAATTTGACTATTCAAATAATTTATTAACAAACAAATCCAAAAAATCATGAAAAAATTTAAATTACTACTACTTGTTTCCCTATTTCCAATAATAGGTTTTGCTCAAGAAAATAGACCTCATGAGTGTAAAGCAGATGAAATGATGAAAAAACATTTTGAACGGCACCCTGAATCTAAGGCTGAATATGAAAATTTTGAAAAATTCACCAAAGATTTTGTTAAAAAAATGGAATCAAACAAAACTCCATTGAATAAAAAGGTCAACGCTCCCACCTATATCATCCCTGTGGTTTTTCATGTGTATGGAGAATCTCAGAGTAATGTAAAAGTAAATTACCAAAAAGTAGTTGACTTACTGCAACAAATCAACTTAAATTTCAATGGAACTAATACCGATTCAAACACTATAGATCCATACTTCCAGCCTATTAGGAGCACATTAAGCATTGAATTCCGCTTAGCTAAAATTGACCCAACCGGAAAAGCAACAAGCGGAGTGGTATTTCACCCTTTCAAAAGTGGATATGGCAATGGAGGCGGATATGATGCACAAATTGGCGCAGATGCATGGGATAATACAAAGTATATGAATGTGTATATACAAAATGATCTGTATGCTAATAAAGATTTATATCAATCAGGAGTTGCCTGGTACCCGGATTCGTACATGTCTTCAGTAAATACAGCAAGAGTTGTTTATAATGGCCGTTATATATATGATGCTGCAGGAACTGTAGCTTCAAACGAGTTTTCTGATACATTCACTCACGAATTTGGGCATTGGCTAAATCTTCAACACACGTTCAATGTTCTTTGTTCGACTTCGAACCCTGGTAATGATGGTGACGGAGTTGCTGACACCCCTGTAGAAAATAATTCTTCCGGATTAGGATGTACAACTGGAAACAATTGTCTTGGACAAAAAGTGAACGTTGAAAATTATATGGGCTACAACGGTTCCGCTGGTTGTTATAAAATGTTTACCAATGGACAGGTTAACAGAATGTTAGCCGCATTAAACCACCCGTCAAGAATAAATTTATGGCAGCCTGCTAATTTAGCTGCAACCGGAGTTGCCAATACTCCGCCTAAATTAACGCTTAGCAACAGTACCTTTACAGAGAACTTAAATAATAATGGAGTTGTGTCATTAGATGGAACAGTAACATCTGCCCCTAAATCAACGATTACGCTAAACGGAGCAACATTTGCCGTACCAAATGGAACAACTCTTACTGTAGGAACACATTTCACCTCTTCATTACCAGCAGGACAAACAGCAACTATAGCAGTTACAAGCCCTACTACTGCTACACTTACCATAAATGGTGCGGCAACCAGCCATCTTAAAAGTCAGGTCCTGAATTCATCAATTACGTTTCTAAATCCGGCTATAACAGGAGGCGTAACTTCATTAGGATCAACTCCATCTTTGGCATTAACTTTTTCTTATAAAGATCCTTATAAAATAGTGACAGGAACTCCTCTGGAAAGTTATGCCAATCCAACACCAACAACAGTAACAACCAACTCCGGAGCACCTTGGAAATATTTTATCATTAACCCGGAGCTTAGTGATGATGCAGGGTATGGCGCTTGGTACTATGGAGCAAATCAATTAAAATTGGAAACCTATTGGAAAGGATTAGTATGTGGGGTAGGGACAAGAAATATTAGTTTAATTCCGTCTTGCACCACTATAAGTAATGCAAATAATATAGGTTATCCAACCGGTACTCCCGGACAGCTTGACGTGTACACCCCTACATACACTACCTGGTCTGGCCAAACAGCTTATGTTGGTTTTAGAAACCAATTCGAAGGCTACAATATTAACGGCTATTTCAAACTGAATGTTGGGGCCAATGGTTCAGGGTATTCTGTAACTGAGTTTGCATATAATACACAACCATATGGCAGTATTACAACGCCTTGTGCATTACCATTATCATCATTATCCACTTCAGACGTTGATACAACAAACTCAGAAACATCCATCTATCCGAATCCAGTTTCTGATGTATTGAATATTAAAACAAAAGGAGAAATTAAATCAATTTCTGTTTACGATAGGTCCGGAAGAAAAATGAATGCTAAAGTTATTGGGGATAAGGTTGATGTTAAACACTTCCTAGGCGGAACTTATTTAATTGATATTGAAACTTCTTTAGGAAAATATTCTCAAAAATTCATTAAAAAATAGGATAAAACATACATTTAATGAAATAATTTAGTATTGATATTTTAGCTATTCACTTGTTGAATAAAAGATGGGCTTAATTTTTTAAGCCCATTTTTGTTTTATGACGAATATTATCAGGCTTTATCAGCAATGGTAAGTTTATTTATGTAATTTTATTCATCTATTTAACTCAAATTATTCTTATGTACTATAAAAACAATACCATCATCATACGGGAGTTTACCTCTCAGGAACTGCATTTATTTTTAGATCTGTTTAAAAATGAAAACGTTACCCGTTATCTGCCGTACAAATCTCCTGAAGAATTTAAAAAAATGTTTGAAAAAGCTTTATCAGATTATGAAGAAGGACCATTTAGCAGATGGGGAATATTTAATGCTCAGAATGATGATTTTGTTGGAATGTGTCTCGCCAGAACTTTCCATCATAATTCCAGCCAGATAGAAATCGGGTATATACTTGGCGAAAACTACTGGGGAAAAGGAATCGGAACTCAAATATCTAAGGCATTGGTCAGCCATTGTCTTTCAACCGACGAAAAGAAAGATATAATTGCCGTAACAGATCTTGATAATATTGGTTCACAAAAAGTATTAATCAAAACTGGGTTTAACAGAATTGAAAATCTGGTAGAAGAAAACCGGGAACTGGCTTATTTTTTATATTCAAAAGGAGAAGGATAGACTAATAAAGCATGCTGAGAGTAAACATTTTTTGTCCTCTCAGCATGCTTAAATATTTGGTAATACTATTTTCTATCCGCACAAAGATAATTGTCATCCATTCTGGAAATCAGGATATAAAACAATCCGGCGTAGATCATTTGAATTCCCATAGCTTCCCAATTTTCAACCGTACTACTGCCGAATAGCAGTAAAATGATCAGTGAAGCTCCTGCCATAGAAGCAATCCTCATTTTAAAGCCTAAGATAAGAAGCAATCCGATGCTAAACTCCAAAAACGGAAGAGCTGTACTGAATGTTTGTACAAATAACTGAGGAAGCCAGCTTTTTTCAAAACCTTTTGCCATGCCGTCAGCAAAATCCTGAAGCTTGGTCAATCTCACCAATCCATGTCCTAGAAAATTGATTCCCATCGATAACCGAAGGAAAAGATAAGCGGTATTTTTATTCATAAAAGTATGTTTAAATTATTATTTCAACCTGATAAACAGTTTGTTAATTATTGAATTTCGCTTCACTATTATCAACCGGAGTATCCGGATCGTTCATTACCATTTTAGCGATATCATCTTTTCTCATAAAGACCACACCCTGTTTTTCTTTAGTGTATTTAATAAATTCTTCCATAGCATGCATCATTGCAGGAGTTCCGCCAATTCTGTCATGGAAACTGATACTCATCATTCTTCTTTTGGTTCCTCCTTCCTCATACAGTCTGTTAAATTCAAATGTAAGCTGAGCAAGAAACTGATCCGGACTCCAGTGTTTTCCTTCGATATTCACAATATCATTGTTACGAAGCGTATAAGGAATGACTACAAAGTTTTTCCCTTTTACCTTGGTGATGAAAGGTTCATCATGACTGAGATCATCAATATGATAAAGAAATCCAAGCTCTTGCAATACTTTCAGAGTATTGGGGCTTCTTCTCAGCCAGTTGCAATTGTAACCTACAGCTTTTTGACCTGTAATTTTCGCAACTGCATCTACACCTTGCTTTACAAACTGTAATTCTTCATCATAACTTTTATTCCACTGATTATCCCAGGAAATTCCGTGAGCAGCAATCTCATGTCCGCCTTCTGCAATCGCTTTTGCTATTTCAGGATATTTCTCCGCAGCCGTTCCCACAACGTGGGAAGTTACTTTGATATCATATTTTTTCCATAGATCCAGCATGCGGTAAATTCCTTCATTTCCTCCATAACGGTACCAGCTTTCTGCAGGAAGATCCGGCTGACCTTTGGGAAGTGGAGTATTACTGAAAGGACTTTCTGCTCCTTCAGGCTGACCACCCGTTTCAAACTGCATGGATACGGAAATCACCAATTGCGCTCCATTAGGCCAGTGTTTCTTTGCAATAAGTTTTTTTTCTTCGTGATTTCCTTTTCCATCACGGTCATTTGCCTTAAAACCGGGTACTAAAAATACTGTTGCAACAAGTACTGCTATTGATTGTCTTATATATTTCATTTTGCATGTATTTACACTGCAAAATTGCCTATTAATCCATTCTTTATTATTGTAAAAATTAATCTTAAATTTGTAAAAATCCATTATTCATGAAAAGAATAGTCAACTTCAATTCCTTTAACATTTTCAGAATCGAAAAAGAAATCTGGGATATTGAATACCATAATCATAACTTCTATGAGTTGATTATTATTGAGAGTGGAAAAGGCTCTCATCATCTCAACGGGGTTACCTTCCCATATCAAAAAGGAGATATTTTTCTTCTCAGACCCAGTGATGCGCATGAATTTACCATTCAGAATAAAACCAGGTTCATCTATATAAAATTTACGGAAGAGTATATTTGGGAAAACCTCCTGATGAATAAGAAAAATGAGCTTAAAAAAATTATCCAGCTCCTGATGGAAGACCGGTCTTTTGTGTATGAATCCTTCATTAAAAATAAGACAGACAGGGAACATCTTCTTCAGCTTTCCCGGATTCTTCTGCATGAATTCAGCCATAAAAGTTTATATCATAGAGAAGTTACAGCAGATCTCTTTTCAGGAATTTTCACTATTCTGATAAGAAACACAATGGGTAACATTACCAATCAAAAATGGGTTTCCAAAAACCTAAACAGAATCGACAGGATATTATACTACATCAATGTCAATTTTCTGGATGCAGATAAAATGAAAATAGAAAACCTGGCCAAAGAGTTTCTGCTTTCCCCTAATTATATCAGTATCTATATCAAAAAACAGACTGGTTTTTCCATCCAGCAGCATATTATTCAGTATAAAATAAAAACTGCTGAAAAGCTCTTGCATCAAAGTAATTATAACATCAATGAAATTGCGGATAAGCTTGGTTTTAACGACCTTAGCCATTTCAATAAAATATTTAAAAACTATAAAAATATGTCTCCGTCTGCCTTTAAAAAAGGGAATAAAGCCGGATTATAATTCCTATTGATATTCAATTCTGAAAATGAAAATATTTCCGGAATTACTAAACATTTCGATAATCAGATAATTTGTTATAACTTGCGTAGATTATGATGTCCAAACGTTGCAAATACGCACTGAAAGCAATGGTCAGATTAGCAAGAAATTACAATCAAGGCTATCTGCCCACTTCTATTATTGCACAGGATGAGAACATTCCCAAAAAATTTCTGGAACAGATCCTTCTTGAACTTAAAAGAGCCAAACTTGTGAACAGCAAGCAAGGTAAAGTAGGAGGATACTACCTGCTAAAATCTCCTGATGATGTATCTTTAGCGGATATCTACCGTATTTTTGACGGACCTATTGCTTTGACGCCTTGTGTATCTTTAAACTTCTACGAAGCATGTGATGATTGTGTAGATGAAGCAGAATGTTACCTTAGAAATGAATTAATCATCGTTCGTGAAAAAACCAGAAATAGTATGATGGAGGCCACTCTGACCAAGTTTATCAATAAAAAATAATTTTTTTTCATTTAAATTCTACTATTTTGATAGGAGTTATAGAATTTTATATATATTTGCATTAACAAATTGGAATGGAAATGGAAAACAGTCTGAAAAATAACTTTGAAAAATTGAGGGAAGAAGCCTTAGGGCAATCTGCCCAGCAGGATCTTTTACAATTGCTGACAGAAAGATTTCCGGATGGAGTAGTATTCTCAACCAGCTTCAGCTATGAAGACCAGGTCATCACTCACTTAGTGAAAAATCTGAATGTTGATATTTTCACACTGGATACAGGAAGGCTTTTTGAACAGACTTACGAAACCTGGGCTTCTACAAAAGCTTTCTTCAAAAAAGAGATCAAAGCCTATTACCCGGATACTGAGGAACTGAAAAAATTTGTATCAGAAAACGGACCCAACTCATTTTATCAGTCTGTTGATCAAAGGAAAGCATGCTGTACCATCAGAAAAGTTCATCCTTTGAAATCTGCTTTGAAAGGATATAAAGTATGGGTTACGGGTTTAAGATCTGAACATTCCCCAAACAGACAGAATATGCCAGTCTTAGAATGGGACGAAGATAATCAGATCATTAAGTTTCATCCGCTTCTCCACTGGAGCACTGAAGAGGTAACAGATTATGTCAAAAACCATCAGTTACCCTACAACTACCTTCACAAAAAAGGATTTGTAAGCATCGGATGTGAACCCTGTACAAGAGCCATCAGGGAAGGAGAAGATTTCAGAGCAGGCCGTTGGTGGTGGGAAGATGCCAACAAAAAAGAATGCGGTCTGCATATTCATCAATAAAAAAGAAAAACATGTCAATATATCATTTAGATTATCTGGATCAGTTGGAAGCTGAATCGATTTACATTTTAAGGGAAGTAGCAGGACAATTTGAACGCCCGGCACTTTTATTCAGCGGTGGAAAAGACAGTATTGTACTGGCTCATTTAGCATCAAAAGCATTTCGTTACGGAAAAATACCGTTCAAGTTTGTTCATGTTGATACTGGACACAACTTTCAGGAAGTATTGAGCTTTAGAGATCAGCTTGTTAATCAATTAGAAGTTGATTTAGTGGTGCGTAAAGTTGAAGATACCATCAAAAAGAAAGGTTTAACAGAGCCTAAAGGAAAATTCCCTAGCAGAAACTGGCTGCAGACCTTTACTTTACTGGATACTATTGAAGAATTTGAATTTGATGCCTGTATTGGGGGAGCCCGCAGGGATGAAGAAAAAGCCCGTGCCAAAGAAAGAATCTTCTCAGTTCGTGATGAATTCGGACAGTGGGACCCAAAATTACAGCGTCCTGAATTATGGAGCATCTTCAACGGAAAAATCCATAAAGGAGAAAATGTAAGAGTATTCCCAATCAGCAACTGGACAGAGCTGGACATTTGGAATTATATCCGAAGAGAAAAAATTGAACTTCCTTCCATTTACTTTTCGCATGACAGAGAAGTAGTAGATCTTAATGGACAATGGATTGCCAACTCCCATCACGCTTCTTTAGATACAGATGATGTAATCACGGTAAAAAAGATAAGATATAGAACCGTAGGAGATATGACCTGCACTGCAGCCGTAGAATCTAAAGCAATAACCATAGATGCTGTGATTGAAGAAATTGTAGCTACAAGAATTTCTGAACGCGGAGAAACCAGAATTGATGACCGTGTAACAGAAGCGGCAATGGAAGACCGTAAAAAAGGAGGCTATTTTTAATCATTGATAAGAGATAATTGATGAATGATGAGCCAAAGTTTTTTATCAATTATCAGCAATCACTTATCATTTATACTTACAAACAAATGGATATATTAAGATTTATAACAGCAGGAAGCGTAGATGACGGTAAAAGTACCCTTATCGGAAGACTGCTATACGATAGTAAAAGTATTTTACAGGATCAGTTAGAAGTACTGGAAAAACATTCTAAAAATAAAAATGATGACGGGGTAGACCTTGCTCTTCTTACAGACGGCTTACGTGCTGAAAGGGAGCAGGGGATAACCATCGATGTTGCATACAGATATTTTTCGACCTCAAAGAGAAAATTTATCATTGCTGATGCTCCCGGTCATGTACAATATACAAGGAATATGATTACCGGAGCTTCCAACTCTGATCTGATGGTGATTCTGATTGATGCCCGCCAGGGAGTAATTGAACAGACAAGAAGACATTCTATCATTGCTTCATTATTAAAACTGAAAAAAGTAGCTGTAGCCATTAATAAAATGGATATGGTAGATTATTCACAGGAAGTATTTGAAACCATCAAAGCAGATTATGCTAAAATTGCAGAAAGCCTTGGATTAAATGAGGTAAGCTATTTCCCGATTTCAGCATTGAAAGGAGATAACATTGTTTCAGAATCTACTCAAACAGATTGGTATCAGGGGCCTTCACTTTTAGAATATCTGGAACAGGTAACCCTGAATGAAGAATTAAATACCGGAAGCCGTTTTCAGGTTCAGTATGTCATTCGTCCTCAGACTGAGGAATTGCATGATTACAGAGGATATGCCGGGCAGATTTTAAGTGGAAAATTCAAGAAAGGAGATAAAATCCATATTCTTCCAGCTGGAATTACCACGGAAATTGCTAAGATTGAGATCAACGGAATTGAAAAAGAAGAAGCCTTTGAAGGACAACCCGCTGTCATTCATGTAACCGATGATGTGGACATCAGTAGAGGAGATCTTTTTGCCACGGAAGAACAACTTCCAGTCGTTGAAAAAGACCTTGAAGTTTTGTTATGCTGGCTTGACCAGAAATCATTACAACCCGGTAATAAATACCTGCTTCAGCAAAACAGTAAACTGGTGCGAGCTGTTGTCAAAGAGATTGATTATAAGATTGATGTGAATACCCTTACCCAGGAAAAAGCTGAAGGCGACATCAAACTGAATGAAGTGGTAAAAGTAACCATCCGAACGGCACAGCCTTTGGTCTATGATAGTTTTATCAATAACAAAAGAACAGGTTCTGCAATTTTGGTAGATGAAACTTCTAATTCCACGGTTGCAGCCTGCATAATTCAATAAGAAAATGTCAGTTACCAATCATTTCATTGAAAGAATTCATCAGAGCAAACAGAATAAAACCCATGGATTCTTTGACAGAGCCAGAGTAAAGGTTTTTGTAACAGAATTGTATAAAGTATTGTTTCTTCCACAGCCAATCAATACTCCCGATCATCTGAAACAAGATTTTACAAAGCTGAGTGCACATCTTTTCATCCTGATTAATACAGTAACAAAAGATGAAGACCTTACCGAAGTACAGGTGAATGCTTTTTTTGAGGCCTTGCCACAAATCTATAATCATCTCGTTCAGGATGCGCAATCCATCCTGGAATTTGATCCGGCAGCAGATTCTTTAGAAGAAATTTATCTTGCCTATCCCGGATATTTTGCAACCTATGTATACAGGATTTCGCATCAGCTATGGAATCAGGAAATACCGGTTTTACCCCGTGTTATTTCAGAATATGCACACAGCAAAACAGGAATTGATATTCATCCAGGAGCAGTAATCGGAGAATATTTTTTCATCGATCACGGAACCGGAATTGTCATTGGAGAAACAACCACTATTGGCAATCATGTCAAAATATATCAGGGAGTAACCCTGGGAGCGTTGAATGTCTCCAAAGAAAAAGCCAACCAGAAAAGGCATCCCAATATTGAAGATCATGTCATTATTTATTCGGGTGCAACCATTTTGGGCGGAAATACAACCATAGGCAGAGAAAGCATTATCGGAGGAAATGTATGGATTACTCAAAATGTCCCACCCAATTCTCTGGTCTATAACAAAAGCGAAATAAGAATAAAGGATAACAACCCCTTACCGGAATCATTAACCTTTGTAATATAAAAACAGAAAAAACAAAAAATTGTATTGATATGAAATTTCAGAACACACTAGAAACCATTGGAAATACACCAGTCGTAAAGATCAATAACTTATTCAATTCAGATCATGAAATCTGGATCAAACTAGAAAAAAGCAACCCCGGTGGAAGCATTAAAGACAGAATAGCTCTGGCAATGATTGAAGATGCAGAAGCTAAAGGATTATTGAATAAAGACAGCGTTATCATAGAGCCTACCAGTGGAAACACAGGAATAGGATTAGCATTGGTGGCTGCTGTAAAAGGATATAAACTGATTCTGGTAATGCCGGACAGTATGAGTATAGAACGCCGTAAGATTATGGAAGCCTATGGTGCTGAATTTGTGCTTACTCCAAGAGAAAAAGGAATGAAAGGGGCCATCGAAAAAGCTAACGAATTAGCAGAAGAAACCCCAAATTCATGGATCCCTAGACAGTTTGATAATCCTGCCAACGTAAAAGTACATGTGGAAACTACGGCTCAGGAAATTTTAAAAGACTTCCCAGATGGTCTGGATTATGTAATTACAGGAGTAGGAACCGGTGGACATATCACAGGGATTGCTCAGGCATTAAAACAACATTATCCTAACCTTAAAGTCATTGCAGTAGAACCGGAATTATCTCCTGTACTAAGTGGTGGAAGCCCTGCACCACATCCTTTACAAGGTTTAGGAGCCGGATTTGTACCATCTATTCTGGATATTACTCTTTTAGACGGAGTTATTACAGTAGGTAAGGATGAAGCGTATGAATATGCCATTAATGCTGCTAAAAAAGAAGGGCTTTTTGTGGGAATTTCCACAGGAGCTGCCTTAGCTGCTATTGCAAAACAATTACCGGAAATACAAACTGGAGCTAAAATTCTTACCATCAATTACGATACCGGAGAAAGGTATCTTTCCATTGAAGGACTCTTCTAAAATCCTTTAACTAACACCGATTTCAATGAATACAACAATAAAATCACCTAAGGTTTACCTTATCGGTGCAGGGCCTGGCAACCCTGATTTGATCACAGTAAAAGCAGTAAAAGCCATTGCTAAGGCAGACGTTGTTCTTGCCGACCGTCTGGTAAGTCCTGAAATTTTAGAAACTTACCTTAATAAAGATACAGAGCTTATCTATGTAGGTAAGGAATGCAGCAAAAATGCGTCTACCCCTCAATCACTTATCAATACTTTAATGGTAGACTATGCTTTACAGAACAAAACAGTAGTAAGGCTTAAAGGCGGAGATGTTTCCATTTTCTCCAATATTCTGGATGAATTACAAGCCTTGAAGGAACATCATATCCCATTTGAGATTATTCCCGGAATTACAGCTGCTTTAGGAGCTGCGGCCTATGCAGGAATGCCTTTAACGGCAAGAGGATATTCAACATCTGTTCGTTTTCTGACCTATTATAAGTCTGAAATTCTTACAGACGAATATTGGAAAGACCTTGCTGGTACTCAGGATACTCTTGTGTTCTATATGTCTAAAGGCAATCTTACCAGCCTTGTTGATAAATTCATTGAACTGAATGTTTCCCACGAAAAAAAGATCGCTGTGATAGAACAGGCTACTACGCCTTATCAAAAAGTGTATACTTCCACCTTTGAGAACTTTAGTGAAACATTGGGAGATAAATCATTTGCCTCACCATCATTGGTAGTGATTGGAAAGGTGGTAAATCTTCATGAAGAATTCTCCTGGCTGGAAAATGCAGAACAGGAAGGTCTTTATTTTAAATCGGTTGAAAACGGAAGCTTAGTCCCAAAAACTCAAAATTTCTTCGAATATGCTGTCTGAAACTAAATTAAATATTCTTAAACAGATCTCCAGCGATTTTTCAAGAGATGAATCCATCTGGGCAAGCGGATACCTAGCAGGATTAGCAGGAGCACCTCTTACTGGGGTACAGCCTCCTTTACAGGTAACCTTTCCGGAACAAAATACAGTAAAGAAGATCACGCTGGCTTATGGTACAGAAACCGGAAACAGTAAGAAGTTGGCAACAACCCTTGCAGGAATCATAAAAAAGAAAGGGGTTCAGGTTAAATTAGCTGATCTTTCCCAATACAAGCCCAAAGATCTTTCAAAAGAAGAGTTCTTCTTTGTGGTCATCAGTACGCAGGGAGAAGGAGATCCGCCAGTATTAGCCAAGAAATTCTATGATTATATTTATGAGAATGAGATCAATCTTAGCGCTCTGAAATTCGGAGTTCTGGCATTAGGAGATACCAGCTACCCATTGTTCTGCAAGACAGGTGAGGATGTAGATTCCCGATTTGAAATTCTTGGAGCACAGCGCATCATTCCATTAAAAAAATGTGATATCGATTACGAGCAGGATGCCCAAAACTGGATTGAACATGTTTTTGAAGCGGTGAACAAAACTTCTGCCAGCAGTGTTATAAATACACCCGTTCAGAAAGCTTCAACAGGAAGAAAAAAATATCTCGGAAAAGTATCTGCCATAATTAATCTGAATGATATTACTTCTGAAAAGGAAACCTATCATATTGAAATAGAAACAGAAGAAGCTTTAAGCTATCGGCCTGGTGCTGCTTTGGGAATTATTCCTTTCAATTCAAAATCTGTAGTGGATGAAATTATTGCTGTAACAGGAATTGATCCTAAAAAAAAGATAGAAACAACAAAAGTTACAGATAGTGTAGAAGAGCTTTTATACAAGCATCTTAATATTAGCTATTTGCTTAAATCCGTAGTGGCTCAATATGCCAAAATTACGGGACATTCTATTCCGGAAGTCCGTTTAAGCTTTCTGGATTTACTAAGGATTTATCCGGTGAAAAATGCAGAAGAATTTGAAGAAGTAATCCAGATTCTGACGGCTCAGGCACCACGTCTGTATTCCATATCGTCTTCTCCGGAAGCGCATGGCGAAAATGAGATTCATATTACCGTTGCCAGATCGGAATTCTTTATTGACCACCAGAAACATAACGGTCTGTGCAGCGGTTATCTCAGCGAGTTCAGTGAAGGCGGAGAGGTTGAATTCTATATTCAGGATGCCGGACATTTCAGATTACCAGAACCGGATAAAGATGTTATTATGATTGGACCGGGAACAGGAATTGCGCCTTTCAGATCATTCCTTTGGGAACGTGATGCCACTGGAGCAGAAGGAAAAAACTGGCTGTTCTTTGGGGACAGGAATTTTGTATCAGACTTTATTTATCAGGCTGAGCTTCAGGATTTCCTTAAAACAGGAAGCTTAACCCATCTGGATCTTGCTTTTTCAAGAGATACTGCAGAAAAAGTATATGTTCAGCACAAACTGGAACAAAAAGCACAGGAAGTCTTTTATTGGCTTGAAAACGGAGCCTCAGTCTATGTATGCGGAACCAAAGAACCTATGAGCCGTGATGTAGAAAACACCCTGCTCAATATTATTCAGCATCAGGGAAAACGCAGTCAGGAAGAGGCCGTTCACTATCTGGAGGAGATGGAACTCAATGGCCGATATGCTAAAGACGTTTATTAAAAAAGTACCTACACCCTTAAAAGAAAACAATTATGAGCCATAAAGACAATCTTTCCCCTGTAGAAAGAATTAAAACCCAAAGCAACGGACTCAGAGGAACATTAAACGAAAGCCTTGCAGATGATTTTACCGGAGCTATAAGAGAAGATGATCAGACCTTAATCAAGTTCCATGGAATGTACCAGCAGGATGACAGAGACAGAAGGGAAGAACGGGTTTCCAAAAAACTGGAATGGCTGTATTCTTACATGATAAGACTAAGGCTGCCTGGCGGATTTTTAACTTCAGATCAATGGATCGGAGTGAATGATATTGCCAGTGACCATTCTACGGGAACCATCAAAATAACTACCCGCCAGACCCTTCAGTTGCACGGTATTTTAAAATCTCACTTAAGACCAACCATTCAGAGTTTTAATCTGAATCATCTTGATTCTATTGCGGCTTGTGGTGACGTAAACAGAAATGTAACCTGTACAGCTAACCCATCAGAGTCTCCATTGCATCAACAGACGTATGAACTGGCAGGCAAAATCAGTGAAATGTGTCTTCCGAAAACAAAATCCTATTATGATATCTGGATTGATGATGAATTAATTGTAGACAGAAAAACAGAAGAAGATCCATTATATCAGGACAGATACCTTCCCAGAAAACTAAAGATCGGAATTGCCGTTCCACCCAATAATGATGTAGATGTATTTATTAATGATGTTGCCTTGATTGCTATTATTGAAAACAATGAGATCGTAGGATATAATATCGCAGCAGGTGGTGGATTGGGAGCAACGCATGGGAATGAAGCAACTTATGCACGCCTTGCCTCTGTTCTTGGTTTTGTAGACTCTGAGGAAAAAGCTTTACAAGCTGTTTATGAAATTATCACTGTACAGCGTGATTTCGGAAACAGAAGTGACAGAAAGCTTTCAAGGTTAAAATATACTATTGATAAGCTTGGTATCGATCAGTACAGAGCAGAGGTAGAAAAAAGAACCGGATTCAGTTTTGAACCTGCCAGAGCATTTAAGTTTGAACAAAGAAAAGACCGCTATGGCTGGACGCAAAATCATGAAGGAAAATGGTTTTACACCGTTTTCGTAGAACATGGAAGAGTCCTTGATATTGAAGGCTATCCTTTAAAATCCGGATTATTAAAAATCGCTCAAACAGCTAATGTCAATTTCAGATTTACCTGTAACCAAAACCTGATTATTGCCGATATTCAGGAAGAAGATAAAGCAAAAATAGAAAGCCTTTTACAAGAGTACGGAATTTCAGAAGTTACTGAAAAAGCGAGTGCCCTGCGTAAAAATTCTGTAGCATGCGTTGCCTTAAATACCTGTTCACTGGCTTTAGCAGAAGCACAGCGTTATTTACCATCTCTGGTTACCAAAATAGAACCTATTCTTGAAAAGCATGGCCTTTTAGAAGATGATATTACCATCAGAATGACCGGATGCCCTAACGGATGCGGACGTTCTCCCAATGCTGAAATCGGATTTGTAGGAACAGCATATGGGAAATACAACCTTCATATCGGCGGTGATCGATTGGGAATGCGTCTGAATACAAAATACAGAGAAAATATTGCAGAAGAAGAAATTCTAACCACTCTGGATGAACTTTTCAGAATCTATGTAAATGAAAAACATACAGAAGAAACATTTGGTGACTTTTCATACCGTTACTTACAAACCTTAAACTGAAAATATGACTAGCCTTTTTTATGATCAGAAAAAACTAAAAAAAAATCAACCATTTCTTCTAGGTGAACGAATGTGTATGTGTTGTTGATTTTTCAATAATAACAATATATACAGACTGTTTTAAATGCTATTGAAACCACAGAAGGTCTAAAATTACCATTTAAATAACCATTAAGAGAAGTTAAGGTTTTAAGATAAATCAAAGATAAGCACCACTTAAAACTAAGATCATCTTAATACTCTTATCAATTTTGGTTTATGTAGTTTTTATACGCAAAGCTTTTTACCTTAAAAACAATTTAAGTATCAAAACTTTTGTGCTTTTTGTGGTTAAAAATAAAAATTTCAAACAGCTCCATTCTTATCCATCTAAAATAGAAGAACAATGAAAAACAAAAGACAGGGATATTTTCTGCCTAAAACAGGAGTTATAGTATTTACATTTTTATTCTGTAACCTGGCAGAAGCACAGCAGCTTATAGAATTAAGCGGAATCATCAGAAATACTGGGACCCAGAAAGGAATTGATGCTGTAAAAGTACAGGTTGAAAATACGCAGGATACCGCATCAACCGATCAACTAGGAAATTTTAAAATAAGAACAAGGGTAACCATTCCTTTCCGGCTGACAATCAATAAAGATGGTTTTTCCAGTCAGACCGTAGAGATTCTTTCGCTTTCCAACAAACTTACCATCGGGCTCAATCCTCAGAATACCATTATTGATGATGTAGTAATTTCTGCATCCCGTATTCCGGAAAAAATACTAAGGTCTCCAATCGCGATTGAAAAGATTGATATTAAAACAATCCGCGAAAGTCCGGCAGCATCTTTTTATGAAACCCTGGAAAATGTAAAAGGTCTCCAGCTCTTAACCTCCAGCCTTACGTTGAAAATTCCTAATTCCAGAGGATTCAATTCTCCCAATAACTTCAGATTTATGCAGCTGGTAGATGGAGTAGATGTACAGTCTGCGACATTAGGAGTTCCGTTGGGAAATGCAATTGGTCCTACAGAATTGGATATACAATCCATGGAAGTCACTCCGGGAGCTGCTTCCGCATTGTACGGAATGAATGCCATCAATGGGCTGGCCAGTTTACAAACAAAGGATCCGTTTACCTCTGAAGGAGTAAGTGTGTATTTTCGTGGCGGAGTGAATCATGTAGATAATTTCAATCACAAAATAAGTTCTCTGGGGGAAAGTGCCATAAGATTTGCCAAAGTATTCCATAAAAACTTTGCCGTTAAAGTGAATGCTTCTTATTTTACCGGAACAGACTGGATTTCAAACAATCAAACCGATCAGAACCCTAATTCACTGATTACCGCCAATCCTAATTTTTCTTTACCGAATAATCCGGCAGAAGACCTTTGGAACAAATACGGTGATGAAAGAAACAACAGGGTAGCAGTAAAAGTAGATTATAACGGAAAACCCACCACATTCAATGTTTCCAGAACCGGATATCTGGAAAAAGACCTGGTAAGCCCGGAAGTAAAGAATATAAAATTTGATGCCGGACTATACTATCGTTTTGGTGATCAGTGGAAAGCATCTTACGTGTATCGTTACGGATTGCTTGACGGAATTTTTCAAAGAGGAAACAAAATCCGTTTACAAAATGCTACCGTTCAGAACCACAAAGTAGAACTTACCGGAAAAGAACTTACATTCAGAGCCTATGTATCCATAGAAAATACGGGAGATTCTTATAACCTGAAACCTTTGGCTGATAACCTTGATCTTACGAATCTGTCTAATAACAATTGGAAAAGTATCTTCCAGACTGCTCTTCAAAATAATCTCAATGCAGGAACCAACTTAAATGAAGCTCTTATTCTTGCCCGTCATGAGGCTGATAAAAATAGAGTCACTCCCGGAACAGCAGCCTTTGATCAGTTAAAAAATACCATCATCGGAATTAACAACTGGGATTCTGCCAATGCAGGAATTGCAGGAGCCCCTGCAACAGGGGGAGCCAAACTGGAACAGAAATCCAGATTTTACCAGGGTGAATTAACCTATGATTTCAGCAGATTTGTAAAGATTTTCAACCTTCTTGCAGGAATTGATTACCGTTTGTACAGCATAACGCCTGATGGAAACAACTTTGTAGATTTCGACAGAGCTGTTACAGAAAGAAATATCCCTTTATCCAATGGAACTTTCGGTAAGGATGTTGTCTATCAGAAATATGGAGCCTTCGCACAAATTACCAAGCTTTTCTTTGATGATAAATTAAAAATTAATGCTGCACTCCGCATCGACAGAAACCCTGAATTTGAAGCTAAGCTAAATCCAAGAATAAGTATTGTGTACTCTCCTGTTAAACAGCATAATTTCAGAGCATCTTTTCAAAACGGATACCGTTTTCCATCCTTATTTGAAGCTCTTTCTTTCGTGAATAACGGAAATGTAAGAAGAGTAGGCGGGCTTTCAAAGGTGAATGATGGTTTAGGTTATCTGGAAAACTCTTATACTCTGGCTTCTATAGATAGGTTTACTTCTGCTGTAAATGCCGATGTGGATGGTGGAAAAAGTCAAAGCCAGGCTGCACAGGATAATCAGCAGCTCTTAGCCGTTGCCAACCTGCAGAAATTACAACCGGAAAAGATCAATTCATTTGAAATAGGGTATAAATCGGTATTCTTTAATAACAAACTAGCTCTGGACTGGGATTTTTACTATAATATTTATGAAGGATTTCTTGGACAGGTAGAAGTAGCCGTTCCTAAAAGCAGCCAGGTAGGAAGCAATGCAGCCGTTTTGGCGATGCTTGACAGAAGCAAACAGGACCGATACAGAGTATACACCAATAGCAACAGTACTTACAAAAGCTATGGAACCTCCTTTGGGATCCGGTATAATGTGATTAAAAATTACAACGTCAATGCCAATGTATCTTATAACGACCTGGCTTCCAATAATACTTCGGACCTGTTTATTACAGCATTCAATACCCCCAAATGGATGGTGAATGTAAGTGTGGGAAACAGAGAGATTATCAGGAATATCGGATTTACGCTTGTAGCAAGATGGCAGACTGGTTTTGATTGGGAAAGTCCTTTAGCTTCAGGAAAAATTCCCGCTTACTATACCATCGATGCCCAGGCTACATGGAAGATTCCTGAAATTCATGCCAATGTAAAAATTGGAGCAACGAATTTACTGAACAGACGTTACTTCCAATATGCAGCAGGCCCTGAAATCGGAGGTTTATATTATCTCGCTTTTACGTATGACTTAAAACTGTAATCAAGATGAGCAATTCTTTATATCCCGTTTTTTTAAAACTTGAAACCTTATCGTTACTTATCATTGGTGGCGGAAAAATTGCCCTGGAAAAGCTGGAGTCAGTATTAGGTAATTCTCCTGAAACCTCTATAAGATTAGTAGCAAAGGAAATCTCCCCTGAAGTCAGAGCCTTACAGAATAAATTTTCCAATATAAAATTATACGAAAGGGCTTATACCAATGATGATTTTAATGATACTGATCTGGCGATTATTGCCGTTAATGATATTGAATTAGCAGCGCAGATCCGTGAAGATGCCCATCAGAAAAATGTATTGGTTAATATTGCAGACAAACCGGATCTATGTGATTTCTATTTAGGTTCTATTGTAAAAAAAGGAAGCCTTAAAATCGCAATTTCAACCAATGGAAAATCTCCCACCATCGCCAAAAGGCTCAGAGAGACATTCACAGAAACCATTCCTGACGAAATGGATCTTGTTCTTGATAATATGCAGAATATCCGTAATCAATTAAAAGGAGATTTTAACCATAAAGTCACCGAACTGAACAAGATTACCACCCAATATCTGTCTGATGGAAAGTTATCTCCTTCAAAACCTGATCTGGAAATTGAAAAGCTCATCAGCATTACTAAAATTGCCCAGAGAAAGGCCAATATCTATCTGGCGATCATAGGGGTTATGCTTCTTTTCGGAATCTTTGGTCTTGTGGTCTATCAGTTTGATCTTTCTGATGACATTCAGACGTTTCTCAGCAAAGATGGTCATATCTTTTACTGGATGCTGTTTGCCGGTTTTATGGCTGAAATTGTTGCCGGATCAATGGGAATGGGATATGGTGTTATCTGTACCACCATATTACTGCTATTGAACGTTCCGCCACCTGTTGTAAGCGCAAGTATTCATTCAGCAGAGTCTTTTACAACCGCAGCCGGAGGATTCAGCCATTACAAATTGGGAAATGTCAATAAAAAAATGGTTTGGGTGTTATTTCCTTTAGCTATAGTGGGATCTATCATCGGTGCATTAACTTTATCTCATTATGGAGAACATTATGCCCATATCGTTAAGCCGATCATTGCCTGCTACACCTTGTATTTAGGATCAAATATTTTGAGAAATGCCTTTAAAGACAAAAATAAAAATCGTGTTAAAGCCAAAAGAAGAACTAATCTCAGAGTATTAGGATTAGTGGGAGGCTTCATTGATTCCTTTGCAGGTGGCGGCTGGGGACCTTTAGTCACCGGAACATTAATTAAGGAAGGAAGAATTCCCCGTTATGTGGTGGGAAGTTCAACGGTTGCTAAATTTTTATTGACAGTTACGAGTGCTATCACCTTTATCTTCACCATTGGGATTCATCACTGGAATATTGTGTTGGGCCTTCTGTTGGGTGGTGTTTTTACCGCTCCGTTTTCCGCCATGCTTACGTCCAGACTTCCTACAAAGAAGATGTTTGCCGTGGTAGGAGTAGTCGTTATCCTGATGAGTCTGGTAACAATTGTCAAAACGTTTCTTTAAAAGAGGGAAGCCTGAAGATGGAAGAGGGAAGTTTTTAAAGCCCGAAATGCAATGATAGTCTTGTTTATTCTTTCTGTCATTATTTGTTTAGGATACTTTCAGAGGTAGTAAGTTGGATAGTAACTTCCAGCCTCCAGCTTCCATCTCCAAGCCATTCTTTAAAGTCAGGAAGCCTGAAGCTGGGAGAGGGAAGTTTTTAAAGCCCGAAATGCAATGATAGTCTTGTTTATTCTTTCTGTCATTATTTGTTTAGGATACAGTAAGTTGGATAGTAACTTCCAGCTTCCATCTCCAAGCCATTCTTTAAAGTCAGGAAGTCTGAAGCCGGAAGAGGGAAGTTTTTAAAGCCCGAAATGCAATGATAGTCTTGTTTATTCTTTCTGTCATTATTTGTTTGAGATACTTTCAGAGATAGTAAGTTGAATAGTAACTTCCAGCCTCCAGCTTCCATCTCCAAGCCATTCTTTAAAGTCAGGAAGCCTGAAGCTGGGAGAGGGAAGTTCTTAAAGCCCGAAATGCAATGATAGTCTTGTTTATTCTTTCTGTCATTATTTGTTTAGGATACTTTCAGAGGTAGTAAGTTGGATAGTAACTTCCAGCTTCCATCTCCAAGCCATTCTTTAAAGTCAGGAAGCCTGAAGCTGGGAGAGGGAAGTTCTTAAAGCCCGAAATGCAATGATAGTCTTGTTATATTCCTTCTGCAATTATTTGTTTGAGATACTTTCAGAGGTAGTAAGTTGGATAGTAACTTCCAACCTCCAGCTTCCATCTCCAAGCCATTCTTTAAAGTCAGGAAGTCTGAAGCCGGAAGAGGGAAGTTCTTAAAGCCCGAAATGCAATGATAGTCTTATTTATTCTTTCTGTCATTATTTGTTTAGGATACTTTCAGATATAGTAAGTTGGATAGTAACTTCCAGCCTCCAGCTTCCATCTCCAAGCTATTCTTTAAAGTCAGAAGCCTGAAGCTGGAAGAGGGAAGTTCTTAAAGCCCGAAATGCAATGATAGTCTTGTTCTATTCCTTCTGCAATTATTTGTTTGAGATACTTTCAGATATAGTAAGTTGGATAGTAACTTCCAGCCTCCAGCTTCCATCTCCAAGCCATTCAAATTCAGTAAAACTACGGTATGACTTCCCTGGAAGTATAATTACCTTTGATTGAGTTACAATTTCATCAAACAATAACTTTAAAGCTAAAACATGAAAAAATTAAACAGAAAAACGTTAAAAAACATTGCCGGGGAAATTGGTATTGAGATTAATTTACCTCTTCCGGTGGGAATCTGTATCGGAAACCTTATTAGTTTATGCCCACCCAATTCCCACTGCAGGGCAGATGAAAAATGTTATCCGGATATTGCAGGTCCTTGTATCAATGGGATGTGTCCATCAGGATATCAATGCCGTTCCGGTGAATGTGTAAGATAAAATAATTTAAGTAAAAAACCTTTATCAAGATTGGATAAAGGTTTTTTATAGCTGTGGCATTTTATCAATATGATAAATGTGGTTATTGAAAATAATTTGGAGTTAACTGATTTCCAGTCTTGAAATTATGAATATTTTTGTTTGACTCCGTCGAATCTTCGATTTCAAGAATAAGTATTAGTAAGAAAAATTATTTATTTTCTATCCTTTATTCCAATTACCTTCAATGCGTTAAAAGTCAAAAAGATGTCATCAAAAACAGTAAGTGATTCCACATCATTGAAACCTGCAGGGATCAAATCGTTTTTATTGAATGATAATTCGATGGAGGTATCATAAGAAGCCACAATTCTTACTTTAGAATATCCGTTATAATCTACTCTGAAGCCCTCGAACATACAGTTGCGTTCTGCTTTCTGATACTCACCGTACTCCTCAAAGCCTGCCATATCTGTTCTCTCATCATCATTGTCATTATGCTCCAGCGATTTCCATGAAGTGTAATTTTTAGGTTCCTTCAGTACATTTCCGTTGGGATCTATAGGAACAAACATTCCCAATGTAAGAGATTTCTTTAAAAAATTAGCATAATTATTCATCAAACTTAATGTCTGAAGGTCAGCATATCCTTCGTGGGCATAATATTCAAGCACGAAAGTAGTCATCGGAATCAGCTTATGAGAAGCATCAGTCGGCATATTTGTTTTTTTCTTTTGGGCCGATAAAAATAGTATTTTTATTTACGTTTCCCAACGTAACATTCGCAATCAAACGGTATTTATACCCATTCTGAATAACAATAAGGAAAGATTGCCATGCATTTTCCGTATCTTCGTCCCATAACAGGAATAATGATAGTGAATACTTCTTTGCAGGATATTGAAGCGGTCCTTGGTTTATACAAAATGGCTTCTGATTTTAAGAAAACTGTATCCGGTGTACAATGGCCGGAATTTGATCAGAACATGATCGAAACTGAAATCAGGGAAAACCGACATTTTAAAATTACAGTAGATGAACAGGTAGCCTGTGTCTGGAGTATTACTTTCGATGATCATCAGGTTTGGGAGGAGAAAAATGATGATCCTGCCATCTATATACACAGAATTGCCACCAATCCTAACTTTCGCGGACAGAAATTTGTAGAACAGATTGTGGAATGGGCAAAACAGTTTGCTCCCAAGCACAACAAATTATACGTAAGGATGGACACTACAGCAGGTAATCAGAGATTAACGGATTACTATGTAAAATGTGGATTCACCTATCTGGGGGACAAGAAAATGACTGATACAGAAGGCCGTCCGGATCATTATCATAATGCTACGATGGGGCTTTTCCAACTTGAAGTATAACCATTCTGTTATTTACAGACAGGCTGAACATCATTCAATAAAGTGACCAACATTTTTCCAGGTTCTTCAAAAGGAATCAGATGGGCTGAATTTTCAAACCATATTCCTTTTTTAAAAGGAGCTTTTACATTCTTAAGCCATTGAGCTGTAGGTTCTGATGGAGTGGTATAATCATGCCTGCCCATTAACATGAAAACCGGAATCGGAAATGTTTTAACACTCTTAAAATCTGTATCAAGAAACTCAGAAAGCACTTTTGAAAGGGTAAATAAACTTCCTTTTCCAATAGCTTCTGCATCATTATATGAATATTCCGGGGATAAGAGCGGAGCCTGAAAAAAATACCTGGAATTGTTTCTGTAGGCAGTTAAACCACCATAATATTGAGGCCATTTTCTTGCAATAATAATTCTCTGACGGGTAATTGGAGTATTTCCGGGATAAGGTGCTATTGAAGCAAGTTCCTTTAAAGCAGTGTCATTTTTCATTCGGGTGGCTTCTTTTACTGCAAAGTCTACACTCAAGCGTTCATTATCTCTGGTATTAATAATCTGCCCAATTCCTACATAGGCATAGAACAGATCCGGTCTCTTCAGTGCAGCCTTCATAGAGATTATTGTTCCCCAGCTATGCCCTATAAGAAGGACTTTTTTCTTTTTATACTTTTCTTTAATCAATTCAGCAAGTTCTATAGCATCATCTACATATTGATTAATATTAATTGTATTCTTCAGACTCAGCGTATCATTAGCATTATAGGTCTTACCGGATGCTCTCTGGTCATAATTCACCACCGTGAAATATTCTTCAACAGGTCTCTGAAACATCCACATCACCGGAGCCATAGGAGAGGCCGGACCACCGTGTACAAATAAAATCACAGGATTCTCTTTATTCTGTCCACGAACATACACCCATTGCTTGGCACCACCAATAGTAGCTTTATATCTTTCCTGAATTCCGTTCGGACTTACTATAGAATCAAGATCTTTGATGATTTCTCTTGCTTCACGATATTCATCCCCAGGTTTCTGATTCTGTCCGAACACTACAATTGAAAATAATAAAGCAATAATTGATATAATTGGATGTTTCATGAAGTGTGTCTAAATAAATTGATTATAAGCACTAAGTTAAAAATATCATTTAGATAATAGGCTGGAAAAAATAAAAGTTAGTTCATGAAATTGAAATAACAATACTTATTTTAGTTATCCATTTGCAATACTTTTTTTTCAGCATCCAGGAATTCATAAACCGGGAAAGCATCACCTTGATTAGTTAATGCAATAATACAAGAATTAGTTTTCAGATCTCTCCAGACTATGCATCTGAAACCATTCACACCACCTGTATGCATGGCCTGATGACCTGAAACAAACCAGCCAAAACCATATTCACTGGGTTTTCCATCTTTTAGAATGGGTAATTCATACATAAGCTTAGAATTTTCAAGGTTCAATAACTGACGCTTACTTAAAGCCCTGTCAAATTTGTATAGATCCGATGGAGTAGAATAGAGGCTGCCATCCCCTAGAGTGAGAAGAAAATAATCGTCAGGCTTTTTATTCATGTCATAACCCTTTGCCATTTTAGCATTGGGAATCGTTTCAGCATCATAAATAAACGAATTTTTCATCTTCAAAGGAGTAAGTATTTTATCTTGAATAAATTGGCCATAGGATTGTTTTGATATTGCAGCAATAATCTCTCCCAGTACAATATAACCACTATTACTGTATTCAAATTGGCTTCCTGAAGGAAACCGCAACTCTGGTTGTTTTTTCAGAAAGTTTAAGACATCCTGATTGGTGATTTTACCTTTATTTAAAATCAAAACATTTTCATAATCTGCCAAACCTGACGTATGATTCAGTAATTGTCGTATAGTTACATTCTGTGCATAGCCTGGGAGATCTTTACTATACAGACTGGCCTTATCATCATAAGACAATAAGTTTTCCTGCTGCAACAGCATAATCCCAACAGCAGTAAAAGATTTGGTAATGGAAGCTATATAGAATGGTGTATTTTTCGTTACCCTACTTTTGTCTTCAAATTGTTTATAGCCCAACGCTGTATCGCAAACAACCTTTCCTTCTTTAACAATAAGAACGGTCCCATTAAATTTTCCTTGTTTATAATAGTCAAGAA
Source organism: Chryseobacterium sp. BIGb0232 (assembly GCF_024810195.1). NCBI lineage: Bacteria > Pseudomonadati > Bacteroidota > Flavobacteriia > Flavobacteriales > Weeksellaceae > Chryseobacterium > Chryseobacterium sp. BIGb0232. Next base: position 86,432 of record NZ_JANUEH010000016.1, on the reverse strand, counting down.
CAATATCTTTTTCTGACTTTTCTTTACAGGAGAAAAAAACTAGGGTTATCAAACTATATATCAATGAAATCCTGAGCATAGAATTGAGCTTTAATATGCAATATGTCAGATATATACATTAAAAGTTACAAAAATTAAAATTGAAAAGTATCAATTGGCCATTTTCTGTTTCTACTATAATTCATTCATTTTCAATACTTAATTTTCAATTAATTTAAAAAAGCTTATCTTTACGCTAACCAAACAAATCACAATAATATGTCAGTAACACCAGAAGGAGCAAGGAAGGCTCAGCTATCTTTATCCGAAAGAGCCCCCGTCGCTCATGCTGTTCTTTCAGGAGCAGAAAACATTTCAAAATACAGTAATGGAGTATGCCACGATGTGGTTGCTTATGCCCTGTATATGAGAGGAGCCAGCATCAGTCCGGATCAGTTGGCAGGATCGGCAGGTCAGAAATGGCTAGAAACCTTCAACTATTCCGGAGGAAAAAAATGGGATGGATATTCACCTATAGCTAAAGGGAAGGCCATTGGTTTCTACAGACCTATTGATAAGACCTGGTTTCATTCAGCCATTACCACAGGAAACGGCAATGAAATCAGATCCGTTAATGGATTTTCATTAGGTTCTGCATGGTCTGTTCCGGTAGATATGAAATGGGTTCTTGGAAAGATCAATTCTGATGGAACTTTTAATTATGACGGAACTAAAATAGAAGTGTACATATCTCCTTTATAACAGATATCAACAAAAATAAAGCCTCTTTAAAACAACTTTAAAGAGGCTTTTTTATGTCCATATGAACACGATATTTTTTGCCACGAATGCACTAATTATTCTATTTGTACATTTGTGACCACTCTAATTGTATAGAAATAATCCTTCCAGCCGGAAGGACTATTTTTTAGAAAACGGTTTTCCTCTTACTGTTTTTATTAATATTCTGCCCTCATTAGATGAGTAGAGTTGGTATTGAGCTCAATCCCTCTGTCTCTCCCCACAATTACAGTTCCTCCAATATTCGCAAGATGATTTCCAAAAGCACAATTGGGTTCAAAAGCAAAGCACATTCCTTCCTGTAGGACTAAATCTCTGCCAGGATTGGGAAGTCTTCCCACATTTCCATATCGGGCAGCTTGTGGCAATATTTCTATCCCCGGAGCAGTCCCAAATCCAATCGGACCATAAGGATTTATACTATGAATCAAAGGATGTACATGCCATCCGCCAGCTTCTAAAAGTGGTTTTTCCATGACATCTACAACTTCTCCAAAAGTTTTTCCCGATTTCAAAACATCAACTCCTGCTTCATAACACGCACTGGCGACAAGGGCTGCACGCTCAAGATTTGGATGAATATCTCCAACTGCCACTGCTGCCTGATGCTGAGTTTCATACATCCCATACAGCGCAAAGATCTCAGATAAAACAATGTCTCCTTCTTTAATGATTCGAGGAGCCTGTGACCGATATTGCCAGGCAGGCGGCCCCCATCCAATATATTCAGGCCCTGATCCCATTAATATTTCAGCCGTAAACCCTCCCATTGAAATACAGGTTGAAGTAATAGCAGCTGCTACTTCAGCTTCACTTACTCCGGGTTTAACAGTCATCCGCATTGCTTCACTCATTGCTTCCCCAATGTGGGCAGCATATCTGATTAAAGCCAGTTCTTCATCACTTTTTGGAGCAGTCAGTTTGAAAAAATCCATATAAACGGGCTTTATTTCAGCATTTGGAAAGGCTTCCATGATACCTTTCCATGTACGATGGGGGAGCGCTCCGTCAAAATAGAAGGGTGGATAAGGCTCTAAACCGATTATTCCAATCTTAGGTGTATTTGAAAGTCCTTTTTCTTTAAGGATATTTCCAATACTGGCCCCAGTTTTACCAACATAGATTTGTTCAGGCTCAATCCATTGCTGATCTCCACGAAGGGAAGCCTGCATATGGTCAGCGACCATCATTGAAGCAAAAGTGACAACAATTGGCTTTTCTTCCTTGTGAAATATCACAACAGACCCAAGTCTGTCATTAGTAAAATAATGATCAATAGAAAACGGGGCAGGTGCCGCAGATTCTCTGTCTCCGTAAATAATCAGAGTGTCCAGTTCATTTTTTCTCATGATAATGCGTGCAATATCCCAACGACGATCACGCTCTTTCAATGATAAAGGCAATGGTATTTCCATTTTTGTTTTCTTCATAACTCAATCTTTATTAATTATTAAAGCTGATGCAAAGTAAGTGGATCGGTGATCGAAGCATATTATCCCGGAAGAAGAATAAATGTGCAATACGTTTGTTTTATTGGAAAATAAATATCTTCTTTACCTGAAATTTAATTTATAGCATGGAAAGCGTGAGAGATGTTGAAAGTTACAGTATATCTTATGTGTCTGAGAAAATAGGATTACAGAATGTAGAAGGAATTGTCGTAAACAGAGCAGAAGATTCTGTACGAAAGGGATTAACAAATTATCCGCATACTGTGAATGGTTTTATCTGCGCCATCTGTGTAAAAGGGAGGGCAGAACTGAAAATAAATTTTCAGAAAAGACTATTGGAACCCAATATGCTGATGGTTGTTCTTCCCGGTTCTATGATGGAACCGATAGAGATATCAGAAGATTTGCATATAGACACTATTTTTTTCGATCTGGATTTTATTTCCAAAGATTCTCTTTCGAGTAACTACCTGTTTTTTCACGAAGTAAGGCAAATACCATGTCTCAGGTTAAATAATGAAGGTTTTGAGATCTTTAGACAACATCATACGAGTATTTCTACGCATTATCATAGAGAAGAAAGCAGGAGTAAGACAGATATACTTCAATTCCTGTTGTTAGCTCTTTTGGCAGAAGTAAAAGATGTATATAATACTAATGGTGAACAGGGTCAAAGGTATACAAGAGCAACAGAGTTAACAGTTATTTTTTTTGATTTATTATACCGCCATCATAAAGAAGAAAGAAGTGTTTCCTTTTATGCACAGAAAATGCATCTCACCAGTAAATACCTGACTACAATAATACGTAAACAGACAGGGAAGTCTATCCTGGTCTGGATCAATGAAGCGGTTATAGCACAAGCCAAATCTTTATTGAAAACTACCAATCTGTCAGTAATGGAAATTACTGATATATTAAATTTTACTGAACCGTCACTATTTTGTCGGTTTTTCAAAAGATACACCAGCATAACCCCTTCTGCATACAGAAGAAATTAAAATCTGTATCTGGAATTTATTTATGCTTCCATCGTACATTTTGGACATACTCCACTGATGATAAAATTATATTCCTCAGCAATAAAATACTCCGGTAAGCTAATTTCCGGGATCGCGTTTTCAATACACGTCACAGAATGACATTTTTTACAGTTAAAATGTACATGGTTATGAAAATGCTGTTCATGAGTACACTTCCCAATGCATTTTGCAAAATTAACCACACCATCCACATTGACAATCCTGTGAATAGCACCTTCATTTTCAAGGCGTTCCAAAACCCTGTAAATCGTAACTCTATTACACAAATCACCTAGATGCTTTTGAATATCGGAATGGCTCAATGCCACCTCAGAAGCATTAATAAGGTTTAAGATTTCAGTTTTGGCATGCGTATTTCTGACTTGTTTCATATTTTAATGCAACAAAGTTGCGTTATTTAGGTTTTTATATTTACATTTGCAACAAAGTTACAATAACAAATTCAAATCCTAATCTTTTATGAAGTCTAAATTTCTTGATGCAGTAGGAATCTCAGCCGCAGTTTTATGCCTGATTCATTGTATTGTTTTCCCTTTATTGCTTATCATTCCTTTGGGAATATCACATAATCCGTATATCGACCTTACATTTCTTTTGATTGGAACCTTTGTGGTATACAGACAAACAAGGCATATGACCAATCATTGGCTGTCAATTTTATTCTGGGGTTCAATCGGGTTAATTGCTGTTTCAATATTAACTGATTTTATATTTGAAATTCATCTGCCATTGATCTATGCAGGAGCTGCGGGGCTGATTACAGCACATTTTATCAATTTAAAAAAACATAAACATTAGGAAAACATGAATAAAAAACTCCCTGTAACGGTTCTCAGTGGTTTTTTAGGCGCTGGAAAAACAACATTACTCAATCATATTTTGCATAATAAGCAAGGATTAAAAGTGGCAGTTATTGTCAATGATATGAGTGAGGTTAATATTGATGCCAGACTGGTTGAAAATCAAAACACTCTTTCAAGAACAGAAGAAAAGCTGGTAGAAATGAGTAATGGATGTATCTGCTGTACATTAAGAGAAGATCTTATGATAGAAGTGGAACGTCTAGCCTATGAAAACCGTTTCGATTATCTTTTGATTGAAAGTACAGGAATCAGTGAACCCATTCCGGTAGCCCAAACCTTTACCTATATTGATGAAGAAAGTGGAATTGATCTCTCCCGCTTCAGCTATGTAGACACTATGGTAACTGTAGTGGACGGTTTTAATTTCATGAAAGATTTTTCCTCTAATGAACGATTAATGGATCGCAGTCTTACTGATATTGATGGGGATTACCGTACGATTGTTAACCTTCTTACTGACCAGATAGAGTTTGCCAATGTTATTATTTTGAATAAAACAGACTTGATTTATCCGGATACTCTCGGATTCTTGAAATCTGCAATTAAAAAGCTAAATCCTGAAGCGGATATTCTGGAATCAGAATTCGGTCAAATTGATCCAAAACATATTTTGAATACAGGATTATTTGATTTTGATCAGGCACAATCCTCAGCAGGCTGGCAAAAAGAATTACAATCCGGCCACCACACTCCCGAAACGGAAGAATATGGAATAGGTTCTCTGGTATTTAGAGATAAAAGACCTTTTCATCCTGAGAGACTTTGGAAATATCTCAATCATTATCCTGAAGGCATATTAAGAGCTAAAGGACTTTTTTGGCTGGCATCCAGACCTGATGATGCACTGAATTTTTCTCAGGCAGGAGGCTCATTTCGCCTGGAGAAAGCAGGAGTTTGGTGGAGTAGCATGCCTTTGAACCACAGGGTGCAATATACTTCTTTTATAGAAAATCAAGCATTTATTGAAAGCAGATGGGATAAAAACTGGGGAGATAGAATGAATGAGTTGGTTTTCATTGGGCAAGATCTTAACAAAGAACAGATCTTGCAGGACCTCACGGATTGCCTGATCAATGATGATGAAAAAGATTTATTTGACCGGAAAGCAGATTTTGAAGATCCATTTCCTGAACAGATATAAAATTAACTTTTAATTAACGCAACTAAGTTTCATTAAATAAAAATATATCCTAATTTAGGGCTTTATTGATACAATATATGGATAGAAGAAAATTTCTAAAAGGTTCTGCACTGCTTTCAGGGTTATTATCCCTGTCACCCTCTGAACTTTGGAGTTCCAAAAGGAATACTGAACCATCCGGGACCGGAAAAGCAAAGAATATAATATTCATGATCAGTGATGGAATGAGCTTGGGAACTCTTTCTATGGCAGATTTGTATTCCAGAAATATTTTAGGCAAAGAAAGCCATTGGCTCAGTTTATATCGTGAGAAGAAAGTTTCAAGAGCCTTAATGGATACAGCCTCTGCCAATTCGATTGTAACAGATTCTGCTGCTGCAAGTTCAGCTTTTGGAGGAGGAATAAGAGTACAAAACGGGGTATTAAATATCGGTGCTAATGGAGAAAAACATATTCCCATATGGCAGAAATATAAAAAAGCAGGGAAAAAAGTTGGTTGCGTTACTACTGTTACAGTTACTCATGCTACTCCTGCGGGATTCTGTATCAATTCCGCCAAAAGAAATGCAGAACCTCAGATTGCCGAAATGTATGCAGAACTGGAAATAGATGTTCTGATGGGAGGAGGGGATGAGTTTTTCAATCCCTCAAAAAGAGAGGATCAGAAAGATCTTTATTCTGTCTATAAAAAAAAGAATTATCAGATTCTGAAAAATCATACAGATCTGAAAACAATAAAAAAAGAAGAGAAGATACTAGGAATCTTCAATACAGGAGCTTTACCCTACAGCATTGACAAAGCTAATCTTTCTGAATTTGGGAAAACTCCCAGTTTAGCAGAAATGACAGCAGCAGCAATTGATCAGATGAAAGAACATCCGGGAGGCTTTGTTCTTCAGATAGAAGGTGGGAAAGTAGACTGGGCTGCTCATGCCAATGATATAGCCGCATTGATTCATGATCAGCTGGCATTTGACGAAGCTGTGAAAACCGTGATGGATTTTGCTGAAAAAGATGGAAATACCTTAGTGATTATCACTACAGATCATGGGAATGCCAATCCCGGAACCATTTATGGCACTGATACCACTAAAAATTTCAATAGTATTTCAAACTATCAATATACCAATGAATACATTCTGAATAAAATTCATAAAGATCATTCTGCTAAAGATATCAAAGACTGGATATTTGAAGCTAATAAGCTTGTTTTAAGTAATGATGAAGCCAAACATTTGCAAAGTTTTTACAATGGGCTTGAAAAAGAAGAAGGGCTTTATAATTATAAAAAACTACCGTTCAAACTGTATTCAGAAATTCAGAAAAGTCGGAATTCTGTAGGCTGGATCAGTATGGACCACTCAGGAGACTATGTAGAAGTAGCGACCTTTGGACCTGGAAGCCAGCTTTTACAGCCTTACATTAAAAATACGGATCTGCATCATCTAATGCTGAACGCAGTTCCTTTATAAATTTAAAATTTTCATATCATATTTATATTTTTATTTGGTTTTAAAACAGGCTCTCCAAAATGATTTGAAGAGCCTGTTTATTTTGTACGAAATTATTACCCCGTTTATTGAGAAGACTTTCTGCGGCGTGTAGACACTTTTTTATCCAATTCTTTGATATCCTGTCTCAATTCCCTGAACATTTCCTTGAAATTATAGCTTTCATAATCTCCGGGCTCAAAATCTTCCGGAAAAATTCCTGAAGCATACTGCCAGATCTCTACAATATCTTCAAACGGAATATCGTATGGTTCATAGAAAGAGTTATCAGCAGTTACACAAATGGCATTTCCTTTATTCTCCTTAAAACGTTTATACGTAATCCCATCATTCTGGGTAATGAAAACATAAGTCTTACCAGGTTTAAGCTCATCGATTCCCTCTACATACTTTCCTACAATGTATGAACCACTTCTGAATGGAGGCATAGAATCTCCATCTGCCGGAAATGCTCTGTATTTTCCATTGTTTAAAAAGGGAAGGGCAATACGCTGAAGACTTTCAATATATCCCACATCACTATATCCCTCCAGATATCCCATAGAAGCTTTCTGAGGAATGATTTCTATGGTATCATTTCCAAGATCATCCACAGCTACAGGAAGAACAATTCTGTTATCCGGAAGCTTCAGCATATCTTCCGTTGAATATTTCTGAAGGTCTACGGACAGCAACAGATCTATACTGACATGAAAATATTTGGCTATCTTAATAAGAAGCTCCATAGGAGGTTCTGAAATTCCGTTTTCGTATTTAGAATATCTCACCCGGGAGATCGTAAGGTCATCAGCTACGTTTTGTTGAGAAAGCTTTCTCTTGGCTCTCAAAGAGCGTATATTATTTGAAAAAATTGACATTGATAGAAGTATGTCCACAAAAATACAAATTTTACGCCCTGTGGTCAATAATCAGAACAGCATTTACCATAAAATTTAGAGAATTTTATCACTTCTTAACTAAAGCAAGAAAAATCAGCTAATAAAACACCTGTTTTTTACAGTTGTAGCCTCTGTTTTTACCTTTAAAACCTCATTTTAACAAACATTAAATATTAACCATTAAAAAGTTAATTTACATTGAAAATATTAACTCCAACATTTAAAATTTGAAATATGTTTTTTAAAATTTAGTGAATCAATCAGATACAAACAAAAATGATATACACAATATTTTTCGTTTATATTAATAAAATATTAAATAATAAAATTGTTTAATTATTTTATTCAAAATAATATGAGTTTATTATTAATTATCATATATTTGTGATGTATTAATCATATAAAATTTTAATCATGAAAAATTTCAAAAAACTAGACAGAAACGAACTAAAATCAATTTCAGGAGAAGGATTACTTGATCCAATCGGAGGTTTACTAGGAGGTCTAGGAGGCGTTGTTGGTGGCGTTCTTGGAGGAGTAGGTACTATCGTAGGTGGCGTTGTTACCGGAGTAGGTTCTACAGTAGGTGGAGTTATCGGCGGTGTAGGTACTGTTGTAGGAAATGCTTTATGCCAAACACAGTGTGTAGTTAATGGTGTAATCCACATCAAATTATTAGAGTGTGGTTCTACTTGCTAATCAGCAACTCCATTAAAAATTAAAAAAGTATAGCCGCTCTAAAAATAGAGCGGCTTTTTTATTTTTTTATTCTGAGTATGATACTAAATATATTACACTCTGACAGGTTTTTAAAGCCTGTTAAGTTTTAGATAAATAAAACAGTCATTTTATAAAGTCAAGCCCTGATTATTTTTTACTTCAGCCATTACAAAGGTACTGTGTGTACTTCCTATAGAGTCTACAGAACCAAGCTTATTAAATACAAAATCCTGATAATGTTTCATATCGCGAACCTGAACTTTCAACAGGAAATCAAAATCTCCGGAAATATTGTAACATTCTGCCACTTCTTCAATTTCCAGGATTTCTTTTACAAAATCATAGCCCACAGAGCGGTCATGAATTTTCAATTTAATCTGGCAGAATACTGTAAATCCGCGGTTAAGCTTTTCTGCATCCAGAACTGCTGCATATCTTTTTACAAAGCCTTCCTGTTCCAGTCTTTTTACCCTCTCAAAAACAGGAGAAGGTGACAGATTAATTTCCTTAGCAAGTTCTTTAACGGTCAATTTTGCGTTGTTCTGAAGCAGTTTCAGCAGTTTTATGTCCTTATCATCAAGTTGTTCCACAGAATATTATTCTTTTATATTTTAAAATCACCCAAATGTACAGAATTATATTCTCTAAAAATACATTTAAAAAGCTTAATTTATCAAATATCAAATGCTTTATTGATTATTTATTCTGTATTATTAATTTTATACAAAATTAAAATCTTTTACCAAAGCTAATTTTGTTAAAAGATCAGTTCTTTACAATCTTCATCAAACAGGAAAGGTTTTACTTAAGGTAGATTAATAGGGAATCGTGTGAGAATCACGAGCTGTCGCGCAACTGTAAGTAACACATCAAAGGTTTCTGTCCTTAGATATCCACTGCCAAAAGCGGGAAGGATGACAGAAACTGTTACAAGTCAGGAGACCTGCCTTTACTGAATGGACAATGCTTTCGCGGTCTGAAGCTTTTGAGTCATACAGATGATCTATTGCAGTACGTTTTATCTCCGGGTGAAACTGTACCAACTGCTTATATCACCTGATTTCAAAAATTTCTATCCCGAACAGCATTCCGAAGCATTCAAAGAGCATTTAAAATAAGTTTAATTTAAAATTTGTAAAAATGCAAACTCACATTTTGGGCTATCCGCGTATTGGTAGCAAAAGAGAACTAAAAAAAGCCTGCGAACAGTATTGGTCAGGTAAAATCGTTTTGGAAGAACTTCTTACCGTAGGAAGAACCATCTGCAGTCAAAACTGGAACCTTCAGAAAGAAGCAGGAATCGATCTTATCCCTTGTAATGATTTTTCCTACTACGACCAGGTGCTGGACATGAGCCTTGTGGTAGGAGCTATTCCAATACGTTATCATGAGGTAGCTCTTAAAAAGAACAATTCGGAACTGGATCTTTACTTTGCCATGGCAAGAGGATATCAGAAAGACGGATTGGATATCACTGCGATGGAAATGACGAAGTGGTTTGATACCAATTATCATTATATAGTCCCTGAATTTTATAAAAATCAGCAGTTTAAACTTACCTCAGATAAGGTTTTCAATGAATTTGCCGGTGCAAAACAGGCAGGGATCAATGCAAAACCTGTAATTATCGGTTTGGTTTCTTATTTACTTTTAGGAAAGGAAAAAGAAGAAGGATTTGATAAGCTGGATCTTGCCCATAATCTTCTTCCAGTTTATATTGAGATCTTATCAAAGTTACAAAGCCAGGGTGCTGAATGGATTCAGTTTGATGAACCTTTCTTAGCCTTAGACCTTACTGAAAAGGCAAAAGAAGCCTATACTTTTGTGTATGCTGAGCTTAGAAGACAGTTTCCAAAACTTACATTCATTGTAACGACATATTTTGAAGGATTAAAAAACAATCTGTCTCTTGCAGCCTCACTTCCTGTGAATGTACTGCATATTGATCTGGTAAGAAACCCTGAGCAGCTTGAAGATGCACTTGATTCTATTCCAGAAAGCCTAAGCTTATCTCTTGGAGTGGTAGATGGCAGAAACATCTGGAAAAATGATTATGAAAAATCTTTATCTATCATCAAAAAAGCAGTTGAAAAATTAGGATCTGAAAGAGTTTTTATCGCTCCTTCATGTTCTCTGCTGCATTCACCATGTGATTTAGATTTTGAAACCGGTCTTCAATCTGAAATCAAAAACTGGCTGGCTTTTGCCAAACAAAAAGTAAAAGAAGTGGTAATCCTTAAAGAGCTGGCTTCGGAAACTTCTGATCATAATATTCTTCTGGATTTTGAAAACAATAAAAAAGCCGCTTCAGACAGAAAAACATCTTTACTGATTCATAATGAAAATGTAAAACTAAGAGCACATTCTGTTACAGAGGCAGATTCGCAAAGGAAAAATTCATTCAGTGTCCGTAAAGAGGCACAACAAAAGGCATTACAGCTTCCTTTATTTCCTACAACAACCATTGGGTCATTTCCACAGACTGCTGAAGTAAGAAGCTGGAGAGCAAAATTCAAAAAGGGAGAACTGACTGCCGAGCAATATGATACTTTATTAAAAGAGGAAACCCAAAGAACGATTCGTTGGCAGGAAAGCATCGGAATTGATGTTCTTGTTCATGGTGAGTATGAACGTAATGATATGGTGGAATATTTCGGAGAGCAATTACAGGGATTTACTTTTACTAAAAACGGTTGGGTACAGAGCTATGGAAGCCGTTGTGTAAAGCCACCAATCATTTTTGGAGATGTCTCCAGACCTGAACCTATGACCGTTTACTGGTCTCAATATGCTCAGTCTCAAACGGATCAATGGGTAAAAGGGATGCTGACAGGACCTGTAACCATCTTACAATGGTCATTTGTACGTGACGATCAGCCTCGTTCCGAAACCTGTAAACAGATTGCCCTGGCGATCCGTGATGAAGTTCAGGATCTGGAAAAGGCAGGGATCAGAATTATTCAGATTGATGAACCGGCTATCCGTGAAGGTCTTCCATTGAGAAAAACAGACTGGCAAAATTACCTGAAATGGGCTGTAGAAGCGTTTAAAATCTCAGCAAGTGGAGTAGAAGATGCTACCCAGATCCATACGCATATGTGCTATTCGGAATTTAATGATATCATTAAGAATATTGCAGATATGGATGCTGATGTGATTACAATAGAATGCTCAAGGTCTCAAATGGAACTTTTACACGCTTTTGCAGACTTCAAATATCCTAATGAAATTGGCCCTGGTGTGTATGATATTCATTCACCGAGAGTTCCTTCCAAGGAGGAAATGACTGAACTGCTGAAAAAAGCTCAGGATGTAATTCCTTCAAACCAGCTTTGGGTCAATCCGGACTGTGGTTTGAAAACCAGACATTGGGAAGAAACAGAAAAAGCCTTAATTGCTATGGTTGCAGCTGCTAAAGAGGCTTCTGTAGAATATGCATCTTAACTATTTTCAACCTTATATCAACCAAAAAGCATCCAAGTTGGATGCTTTTATTTTTTTAATTATTTTGAGACTGAAAACATTCACAATTTCAATCTATGATTACATTTAAATTCCTCCCATTACATACATGTTTTCCATAGTAGGAACGGGGCTTCCGCCTTGTTTTTCAAGAGTAATAGCAAACGCCTGCGCTTTTGAAATAGTAGCCAAAGCCGTTTTACTGTCTTTATCTTCAGTATACATTCCTGCATTTACCGGTTTCCCATCTTCAAGAGCCCAAAGCTGATACTGCATTCCTGTTGGAGCTTTAGGGAGATGCTCACCATTAAGGTATACTTTTTTTGTTATTCTATCCCAGAAAACCATTGCTTTGGCTTCCTGGTGCTTTTCCACTCCTTTTAACATCACCATCTGCATGTCCGGGTTGGAAAACATATCCAGTTTTCTATCCATCTTTTCCATGGCAGCATCCTGAGATTGTTTTTCTGCTGCCAGTTTTGTCATTTCCTGTTTTGTTGTAGACTGGTTATTCATCCAAACCAGATTCCCGGCTATACTTATAAGGAATAAAACAGATGCTGCAACAGCAAGAGCTTTCCAATTTCTTTTTCCCTGTATCTGTTCCGGATTTTTGATATCTCTGTCATCATTAATTTCCTGAATCTCTGTAGAAAGAGAAGGTTTCGCTTCCTCAACAGGAGACTGTTCCTTTTGAATTTTATTCCAGATTTTAGATTTCAGATCACTTGGAGGTGTTACAGCCTGAGCCGTAGCAAGATGTTCCAAAGTTATTTGTGCCTCTTCAAAAGCAGCCTTTACTTCAGCATTATTCTTCATCACACACTCCAAAATCCCTGCTTCCTCTGGAGAAGCATGGCCAAGAATATAAGATTCTATAATTCCGGATGATATGTATTCTTTTGTGTTCAATTTAATTTATTGATAATCTTTTAGCAAATCTTTTAATTTCATCAATGCATTCCGCATCTTCGTTTTTACCGTTCCCAGCGGTATCTTCAGTTTCTCGGATATTTCATGTTGGGTATATCCCTGATAATAAGCAAGATTAATAAGTTCTTGTTTGTCCACTTCCAGATTCTCAAGCACATTGTTAAATCCAATATAATCTGATGAGTTATTGGTCGTTGATAGCTCTGTAGTGTTATATACGAAATCGGGAAGTGATTGGTTTTTAAGCTCGTTCTGGAATCCTTTAGATTTTAAATAATCAATTGCTGTATTTCGGGCAATATTAATCATCCAGGTATAGAACCTTCCTTTAGAAGCATCATATTGATGAATAGAATTCCAAATTTTAACAAAAACATCCTGAATAACTTCTTCAGTGTATTCTTTAGACTGAACAATACGAAGAACAATTCCATACAACGCACCTGAATAGTGGTCATACAGATAATGAAAACCATTTTCGTTTTTTTCTTTTAATAAAACGATAAGTTCTTCCTCAGAATAGGTTGTTTTAATAGCAATTATTTTTCTATCCAAATGTAATAAAATAAAACAAATACCCAATAAAATCCGAAAGATCTTTTACGTCGTATATAGTTTCAAGAAAATATTTAAAAAATATTAAATATGAAGAGCTTAATATCAAAAACAGTATTGATCTGTTGTATTGCCCTATCAACAGAAACCTATAAGGCACAGGCAGATCATTTTAAAATCAAAAATCCTTATTACTCCCATACCGCCGTAAACCTGTTGAAAGTAAGTAATTCTGAATGGAAAAAGATTTTAAAACCCGAACTCTATGAGGTTGCCAGAGAAGGAGCTACAGAAACGGCATTTACAGGAAAATATTATGAGCTTGATGAAAAGGGAACTTATTATTGTGCCGTATGTGGAAATCCATTGTTTCTTTCCACTTCAAAGTTTGCGACCACTTGTGGCTGGCCTTCATTTTATCAGCCTATTCGTAAAAACAGTGTTATCTACAGAAAAGATACTTCTTACCATATGATTCGAACAGAAGTTCTGTGTGGAAGATGTGGTTCTCATTTGGGACATATCTTCGAGGATGGCCCAAAACCGACAGGAAAACGATTCTGCATGAACTCAATCTGTCTTGATTTTATTCCTATAAAAAAATAACACACTAATTTACAGTAAGTTAAATAAAATTTCATTTTTTTTCAATCTAAAATAAAACCAACCTCGTAAATGACATTAAAAGCACAAATTAACTATAATTAATTTAAAAAAATATTACAATGAACACACGAACAAAAATCACAGTTTTAGCAATGATAGCTTTATCATTTGCTTTCAGTGGAAAGGTAACTGCACAAATGACGAAAGAAAAAACAGTAATGGTAGGAGGAGCGCCGATGTACCCTTCCAAAAACATTATTGAAAATGCCGTAAATTCTAAAGATCATAAAACTTTAGTTGCAGCGGTAAAAGCTGCAGGATTGGTAGAAACACTTGAAGGAAAAGGGCCTTTTACTGTATTGGCTCCTACTGATGCAGCATTTGCAAAACTTCCGAAAGGAACAGTAGAAACTCTTGTAAAGCCTGAAAATAAGGCAATGCTTACAAGTATATTGACATATCATGTGTTACCAGGAAGATACAACGCTAAAGAAATCTGGGCTGCTGTAAAAGCAGGAAACGGCAAAAGCATGATGAAAACAGTACAGGGCGAAGAACTTACTTTCTGGACAAAAGGAAAAGATCTTTATATAAAAGATGCGAAAGGAAACAATGCCAAAGTGACCATTGCAGATGTAAATCAGTCTAATGGGGTTATTCATGTTATAGATACGGTTTTGATGCCGTAAAAATGTAGAATCTAAACAGCATATTAGTGTGCTGTTTTTTCTTTTTACCATTATCAAACACTTCAAAAATTAATATTATGAAAAAAACGATTCATGTTTCTAATCAAGGGGTAACTCTGGATACAGGCAGAAGAAACTTTTTAAAACTGAGTGGTGTAGGTCTGGCACTTGCAGGGCTCACTATGATTGGCTGTAATGATGATGATGATTTTCAAATGATGGATAACAGCCCGGTTTTTGATTTAGGAGCCGGAGATGTAGGCGTATTAAATTATGCTTATGCTCTTGAGCAGCTTGAGGCTGACTTTTATACCAAAGTGGTGAATAACTTTTACACTGGGATTTCCAGTATTGAAAAAGAGATTTTCACAGATCTTTACCATCATGAGGTAATCCATAGGGATTTTTTTAAAGCAGCTATCACTGGTGTCACTCAAAACGTACTTCCGAAACTTGATTTTCAATATCCCAATGTAAATTTTAATGACAGGAATTCTGTACTGGCAACTGCAAAAGCACTGGAAGATACTGGCGTGGCAGCCTATAATGGTGCCGGGAAATATATTACCAATGCGGCTTATCTTGTTATTGCAGGAAAAATAGTTTCCGTAGAAGCCAGACATGCCTCTGCTATCAGAAACCTTATCAATCCGGGATCTGCTGACTTTTCAGGGGATGATGTGATAGATGCTAATGGTCTTGATCTTGCTAAAGAGCCGAAGGATATCGTAGCCGCAGCAGGAGGATTTATCAAAAACCGCTTTACATGGAAAGAAAGAGGTATTAATTAAATTATTCATCTTCAAAAACTTGTATTATGAACATTCTTAGACTATTAGACAAGCTTTCTAATGATAAATTTTTCACAACGGAAGCTTCCCGGTTAGAAACCATTACAAATCTATCCCTATTTGGAAAAAAAGCAGCTGTAGCAGCTGTTCCCTTTGGACTTGGTGCACTAATGACTACTCCTGCAAAAGCAGAAACAACCCATACAGCAATGACAGGGACCGCCCTTAAAAGTACTTTAACAGATGCTTTACAACTCGCTTTGGTTCTTGAATACCTGGAAAATGAATATTATGCTTTAGGGCTTTCCACAGCAGGTCTGATTCCGAACTCTGACAGACCGGTTTTTATGCAGATTTCCAAACATGAATCAGCTCATGTTACCTTTTTGAAGAGTACGCTTACTTCTTTGGGAACAACTCCGGGTGCAAAACCAACCTTTGATTTTACAGCAAGTGGAAACTTTTCCCCTTTTACCGATTACAACCAATTTCTCATTCTGGCACAGGCTTTTGAGGATACAGGAGTAAGAGCCTATAAAGGGCAGGCTGGAAATGTTATGTCAAATAAGGCTGTCCTTCAGGCTGCATTACAGATTCATTCTGTGGAAGCCAGGCATGCCTCACAGGTAAGAAGAATGAGAGCCAATAAAGGCTGGATTGAGCTTGCCAATGGAGGAAATATGCCTTCAGCAACTGATCCTGTATATGCAGGAGAAGATAATGTAAATCAGGCAGGATACAATACGGGAACTCTATTTGGAGCCCCTGCCGGATCTGCAGCCTATGATGAAATTTTGAGTGGAAGTGATGCGCAGGCTATTGCATCATTATTTATTGTATAGTAATACGCAGAAAAACAAAGTATTTGTATCATAAAAAGCATCCAATCGGATGCTTTTTAGCTATATAAAGTTATAATCCCATGTGTAAAATAGGATATTCTTTACCCTGACTATCTAATTCGGACCTTTCCAGCACCTGGAATCCTATATGTTGATAGAAACCAACAGCCTGTTCATTTTGTTCATTGACATCTACTTTGGTCACTTTTAAATGATCAATTCCGTACTGAATCAGTTTTTTACCAATTCCTTTCCCTCGGTAATCGTTATGAATGAACAGCATTTCAAGATTTCCATTAGCAATTCCCATAAACCCGGTTAAAGTACCACCTTCTTCAAAACCTAGCAAGGTAACATGTTCAAAATAGCCGGGAATTTCTTTTTTATAATAATTAAAATCCTCTTCTTTCAGAAAATCGTGGGTATTGAGTACGGAACTTTTCCATATTTTCATTAACTGAGGATAATCAGTCTTGCTTATTTCTCTAATCATAATTGTAAATTTTGAGTAGCAAAAATCGTATTTTCTATATTTGAAACACTGAACCTGGGTTAAAAAATCCGTTTCCGTATTCTGCTGAGCGCCTGAGGGGTAATTCCCAGATACGATGCAATATCCTTTAATGGAATAGAATTGAAAGTATTGCCATATTCTGCCATCATTTGTAAATAATACTGTTCCGGAGAGAATTTAATCAGGTTGATATTCCGGATTAAAAGTCTGTTCAGCAATCTGGCAGTCAGATCATCAAAAACTTCTTTCAACCCAGGAATTGCTTCGTATAGTTTGACTGCCTGATCCTGATCTATTCTGTACATTTCACAGTCTGCTAGGGCCTGGACATTAAAAGTTGACTTTTCCTGTAGGGTAAAGGAGATATTGGATAAAGAGAATGAACCTTCCTTGCAAAACCAGAAAGTCTGCTCTTCCCCTTTATGATTTAAAGTCCAGCAACGGGCTATTCCACTGAAAATGAAATAACTGTATTTCTCCAATTCGCCTTCTTTGATAAGGAATGTGTTCTTTTTAACCAAAATTCTTTCAAAATATTGGTCAAATCGTTTAGAATCAGCTGAATTGAATGTATTGACATCTACATTAAATTCCTTGAATAATTTTTCTAACAGCATAATCTATAATACAGAAATAAGAATAGGAGAGTACAATATACATTTTATCAGGGATATCTTAAACTTGGACGAAACTGTATGAAAATTGACATTTTTTTTGTTTAATTATAACAACAATATTTAAAACCCACACTATGCTGATTATCAATTAAATAAAATGTATTTTTTTATTAAAAAAGTAAAAAAAAATGTATTATAAAATTTAATACGACAAGTTCTGTCGCTATGAATCTATATCTTTGTATTAGAGATAAGATCAAGAACCCCGGGAAGTCATCATCTTATTAAATCAAACTATTAACCTAAAATTATTATTTTAAATTATGTTCAAAAAACAACTAGTAATCATTTTTCTTTTTCTATTTTTCATTTCTTATGCACAGAATGAATTTATTACGGTGTGGAAACCTAATATCACTGGTACCATCGATAATGCAATCTCTTTTGGCGGGACAGGAACCAACTACACGATTAGCTGGGAAGAAGTAGGATATCCTCAGCATAATGGAATTCTTTCTGTAACCTCTAATACCAGTACTTTTACGACTATTTCTTTTGGTACTTCTTTACATACCAATCCAATCCAGGCAACCTACAAAGTGAAAGTATCCAACGGTAATGGATTATTTTATGGATTTAAAGGCAGTGCTTATATGAATACCACCGGAAATCCGGAACTCTTTGAAGTGAGTCAATGGGGAGATATACTTTGGCTTCAGCAATTTACTCAGGGCTTTGCATATTGTCAGAATCTTAACGTAACGGCTACAGATACACCTAATTTAAGCCAAATAAACAATGTATCACAAATGTTCTCTAATTGTCCTTCTCTGATTGGAAATGATTCATTTTCTAACTGGAACACAAGCACCATTACGAATATGAATGGTATGTTTAACAAGGCCAAATTGTTTAACCAGAATATTGGAACCTGGAATACAGCGAAAGTAACCGATTTTCGGGATATGTTTTCTTCAGCTTCAGCTTTTAATCAAAATATTTCTGCCTGGAATACCTCGTCCGGAACCAATTTCATTTCAATGTTCCAGGATGCGGTAGCGTTCAACCAGCCATTAAATTCATGGAATACAAGCAATGCGACGAATTTCCGTTATATGTTCTCTAATGCTAAATCCTTTAATCAGCCTCTTAATAATTGGAACACCAGTAAAGTAGTAAATTTTGACCAGATGTTTACCGATGCTTCGTCATTTAATCAGCCTATTGGAAACTGGGATGTTAGTAAAGTTGGAGGTGCTTATGGTTTTATGATGTTTAATGGTGCTACGCTTTTTAATCAGGATATTTCTGCCTGGAATATCAGCTTTCAAAATGTTCCTTCAGCCTATGTATATTTCGGATTTAATAATTCTGGTTTATCATGTATTAATTATAATAAATTTCTAATTGCTCTCAGCAATAATCCTACATTATCAAACTTAGGATCCGCAATTGGAGTTATAGAAGCAGCAGGATTAACTTATTCTACACCACAAGCCATTATGGCAAGAGCTCAATTGGTAAACAAAGGTTTTAATATTAATGGAGATGCTTATAATGCCAGCTGCAATTCAACCTTAGCAACTGCTGAAACAGTAAAACAAGCTAAGACCCCAGCTTATCCAAATCCAACAACAGGAGTGATCACTGTGGAGTCTGCAGCTAACGAAAATGTTTATTTATATGACATCACAGGTAAGCTCATTAAAAATATGACTTTAAGTAAAGGAAGTAACCGTGTCGACCTAACAGAATATCCATCAGGAAATTATCTACTAAAAGGCAATACAGTTTTCACTAAAATAGTTAAGAAATAGACTATTTTCTTTTACGATAAGTTTGTCCAATACCTAATTTTATAGATTAAGCCCCAGAATCATAGATTTTGGGGCTTAATTGTTATGATAGGTTTTCTTTATCAAATTCACTTATCTGATACTCGGTTTAATATGTTGAAAATTCTTTAACTCTTTTCAATAAGAACTTGTTATTATTATATATTTAATTATTTTTAACAAAACTATAAAAACCAACGTTAGCTTTAATTAAAAAAATGAGTGATATTACTACTATTGTCAGTCAATTAGAGAATGCTCTCAATATCAAATTAGAAAAATCGGAGAGAAATACTGAGATGAGTGGAAACTCTCATTCTTCTGGTATGAATAAATTATGTCTTTCAAACCTGCATTTTGAAAATTTCTCAGTTCTCGAACCTATCTTTGAAACACTTAAATACCTGACATTAATAGAATGTTCGATTGATGACATACAGGATTTACACAAAATAAAACTATATTCTCTTACCCTGAATAAATGTACAGTTCCCAGTGAAGGAACTTTTAATCCTGAAGCAGCAAAGGTTGAGGAAACACGTTATAATTTTCAATTCTTGAACCTGGAAAATATGACTGTTCCGCATCCCGGATTTTTCTTACCTATTTCTAACCATCTTGAATACGTTAAGTTTATTAACTGTACCGTCCACAATATAAGTGAATTAAATCTTTTTCCAGATTTATATTATCTCACCATTGATAATTCCAACATTATTGAACAGGAAAATGATATTCAGTATCATGGAAAAATAGATAAAAGAGGGACTGTGATACATTTTAAAAATATGTACATAAAGGATTTTGATCCCTTTCTGCCCATTTCTAACAGCTTAGATTCTATAAAGTTAAACAATTGCGAAGTAGAAAGTTTAAAAAATATTCACCAATTTTCCTCTCTGGAAAGGCTCTATGTACATCCTCCTTTACAAGTTAATGACCTCAGTATACCGGATTATGATGGGAAACAATTTGAATTAGAATTTGTGATGATAGCACCAGAACATATGATGGATTATTGGGCGAATAAAAATTGGATAACCCCTGATTTTAATACAGAAATGCTGGTATCAATCGCTCCATTTGTACGAGACCTTTTGGTAAATGGTTATCATCTTATGAATACCCATATTTTAAAGGACTTTCCGATATTAGATCATTTAGATTTTAATAAATGTTCAATAGATCTGAAAGATTATGTGTTAGTAGCTCCAAAAATTCAAGAGGTTAACTTTAGCAGCACAAAAGTTAAAAATCAGAAAGCATTCAAATATTTTACGAAACTGGAAGAAATCACATTATCAGCCGATTACAACGAACCAAAATATATACATCTTAAAAAACTTCTGCCACTGAAAGGGCATTTAAAAAAAATTAATATTTATGAAAAAGAGATCATCCTAAACCTGGATCAGTTGAAGCATTTTAATGCGTTGGAAAAGCTTTGGATTGATGTAGATTCTATTGAGCTCGCACAGGACATCCTTTCTATTGAATCCCTCAAAGATCTGTATCTGAATATTTTTGGACTAAAGCAGAAAATTAAAAGACCAATAATACTGGACTTACAGCAATTAAAAAATGTGGAAAAATTGCACCTCGATTCAAATGATGATATCTATTTTAAAGGAATAAGCCATCTGAAATCTTTAAAAATGCTTGAGTTGGATAATGATGGTGATCTGCAAGAATTGACCACTTTACCTTTACTTGAGAAATTGGTAGTAAAAGAAGAAATTATCAATAAATTCCCTAAACTGGAGCAAGTAAAGATATTGGACTTGCATGTTCCAGAAAATTACGAAGTATCTTCACTGGAAAAATTTCCAAACCTTGAAAAGCTTGAACTCAATCTATGGTCTAATCAAAAAATAGCCATTAACGGATTAGAAAAGTTAAAAACTATTGTATTTGATTATATTAATTTTGACGACATTGTTTCTTTTGAAAATCTGCCAAGTCTTGAAGAATTAGATCTTACTGAGTGTGGTGTTTCTGATTTCTCCAAATTGAAAAATCTTACCAGTTTAAAAAAACTTAATCTGGAAAATAATGGCATTAAAAGTCTCGAAGGTATAGAAAATCTTAAGAATCTGGAACAATTAGCATTCTATCTAGGTGACATTTCGAACCTCAGACCCCTTAATAAACTACCCAAACTTCGGGAAGTTTTCATTCAGGATTATCATAAGGAAAAAGAGAATATTATAGCCCAGCTTGATAAACCCGAAATACTAATTAGGAATGATGATACTTTTGAAATAAGTATTGATTAGAAATACAAAACCAAAAGTGGGATAATCCGGATGATAGAGTGGTGTAAGCAGGACCAATACGCGTTAGATGGAAACAGCAGTAATCTGAGTGGAGCAGAGAAACAATTGCTTCTTAAAGAGATACAGAATAAAAATAGGAGGGAACCACTTATACCATAATAGAAAGTTTTATAAAACTGTAAAAATTATTTATATTCGTTAATAAATAAATGATCCTACTGGAACAACATAAAACCATGAAAAGAGTAGTCATATTTCTTGCCTTTACTTTTGCGTTACAATCCTGTAAAAATGAAAAGCAAAAATCAGTAGAAACCCAAAGTACAGAAGTTCAAAAAGAACAACAGAATAACATTACTGTAGATCATTCCTCTCAAAATACTGAAGGAAAGAAAAATCCAAATGACTTTATACCAAAAGGATATGTCATCAACAAATATGAAGGCGGAATTTCTGCTGAAGGCTGGAACGAAATAAAAGGAGATCTGAACAAAGACGGGTTAGAAGACATCGTACTCATCATCAAAGGCACAGACAAAAGTAGAGTTATAAAGGATGAAAACCGTGGTGAATTAGACCGAAACCGAAGAGGGATTATTGTACTCTTGAATAAAGGTAATTACTATGAGTTAGCCTCCAAAAACTACAATTGCTTTTCATCTGAAAATGAGGATGGTGGTGTATATTTTGCCCCTGAACTGAGTGTAAGCATAGAAAAAGGAAACCTGCATATCGATTATGGGCATGGCAGATATGGGAGTTGGGGGTACACTTTTAGGTATCAGAATGGAGATATGGAACTCATTGGCTATGATTCATATTCAAGCAGAGGTCCGGTACCTCAATATGAAGTGAGTATTAATTTTCTGACAAAAAAGAAACTTACAAAAGACAACTTAAATAAAGAGGATGATGGAGATCATTATGAAGTCAAGTACAAAGATACCTGGGAACCTATCAAGGTTGAACAGCTTATCAAATTATCTGAAATAAAGGATTTTGACGAGCTGGAGTTTAATTAATAAAATAAATCAATAATAATATTAATAGGAGAGTACACTATATATTTTATAGTGAATATCTTTGGTTGATCCATTATTTAATAACGAACTAAGAATTAATGACAGAGAGATTTCCTACCATAAACAGTACACTTTCACCAAATGAACTTGGTAAATTTATTCAACAGAAGTATGCACTAACCGATAAAACACAATGCAGCATATTTCGACTTGCTATGAATCATTTATACATTGTTCATGATGACGAAAACAAATACGTTTTTAGAGTTTACACCCATAACTGGCGCACTAAATTAGAAATCGAAGAAGAATTAAGGCTTTTAATTCTTCTAAAGGATGAAGACCGACAAGTTGCTTTTCCAATAGCTGATAAATCAGGCCAATTCATTCAAGAGATTGAAGCACCTGAAGGTATTAGGTTTGGCGTTTTGTTTTCGTACGCAAAAGGTATAAAAACAGCAATTTTTTCAGGACAGACAAGCTTTCTGATTGGTCAGGCACTAGCAAAAGTCCATCAATCAACAGAAAATCTCGAACTGATGAGAATATCTTACAATGCTCACAACCTGCTTGATAACCCTGTTGCAAGAACAAAAGAATTCTATAGTAAAAATACTAATGAAATCGAATTTTTAGAAACCCTTTCTGCTTTCTTAACGCTAAAAATGGAAAATATTGACAAACAGAAAATGAGGTATGGAACTGTTCATCTTGATGTTTGGTTTGATAATTTGCATATTGACAATGAAAAAGAAATAACATTTTTTGACTTTGATTTTTGTGGTAATGGCTATTTATGCTTTGACATTTCTTATTTTCTATTTCAGTTATTTACAACCAATCTGAACGAAGAAGAATATCAGGCAAAAGCAGATAGCTTTATAAAAGGTTACGAGACTGTAACTGAAATTAGTAATGAAGAAAAAAAGTTTTTACCTTATGCATGTTTAGCAATTATGACCTATTATATAAGTGTTCAGTGCGACAGATTTGATTATTGGACAAATATCTTCCTGAATGAAGATCATTTAAAAAGAATGGTCAGGAACTTAAAACGATGGACTGATTACAATAAAATTGAGATTAATAGTAAACAAAAAGAAAGGAATAATTCGTAAGGCATTTAATGAAACATAAGAATGGCTTTCAACAGCAACAGCAAAACCTAAATTAAAATAGATAGATTTAGTTTTCACACAACTCTTAATTTTTTTTTGATTATAAAATGAATCAACAATAAATCTCAGAAAACGATAATATATGCCAATAGATTGCGCAGTGAGAATATACCTTTGAGAAATTGTTAATAAATACTACACAACATTTATATGAAATTTTCAAGTGATTTAGTCATTTATGATTTAGAAGGGAGCTGTAAAACTTTTGGAAAAAATGAAATAAATGAAACGAATATAATAGAAATAGGGGCTGTAAAATTAGACAAGAAGACTTTTGAAATAAAAAGTGAATTTTCAATTTTAATAAAACCAAAACATTTTCCAATTCTACCTGAAATTACGGAGATTACAAACATTACCAATGAAATGGTTGAAAATGAAAAGTATTTTGATGAAGCCATTCTCCAGTTTTTAGATTGGTACGGAGAAAAAAATAAATCAACGTTAGCCGGTTGGGGCTTGTACTATGATTTACCACTTTTGCGGAAAGAATTTACAGAATTTGGATTAGATTATAATCAATATTTTGTTGGTGGAGGTTTTGATATCAGAGCATTAGGGGTTTATTGGCTGGCCAAAAAAAACATCTCTACATCCGGAATTTCATTAGAAAGAGTTTTAGAAAAAATGAATATAAAAGAAGATTTTAAATTTCATAGAGCATTAGACGATGCTAAGGCAACAGCTTTAATATTACAACAAATTCTTAATGGGAAATCTATATAAACTATTATTGCTTGAAAAATTCGATGAGATAACTTCGAGAATAAAATAGCAAAGATCGGACATGGGTTATAGTTGTGTAATATCAAAGAAATGGTGTTCAAGATGAGAAGATTTTAAATCCTGAAATATATACAATTTAACATAATATAAATTATAGGAAAAATATAATATTACGGAAAAGAGTATTGCTATCTCTTTTATAAGGGTCTCCAGCACATAATTCAGAGATTCCTCAAACTGAACCTGACTATCAGATATTATACCATCCCTGTCATTCTCATGATGCCAATATCTCTCTACAAATTCTTAAGTTGAAATAATAAAATTCTGGCCGTTTGTCAGCAAATATATATTTTCCTATAAATCATTCATTCTTATCTTAGCTCAATTATTTTTATAATGCCTACAGTTCTGAATAATCCGCTTACATAATTTTTAAATTCCGTAGAATTGATTCCTGAGGATTTATTCAAATATTCTTTACGGATATCACTGTATCAGACAAGCACATTTCAAATTGTGAAAATGACTTTGATAATAAATATTTTAAAAGCTCATCACCAAGCCCAGAATTTCTGTCACCATTGTCTCTGATGTCAATGATAAGACACTGAATACCTTTAGCTTTTAACTCTGAAAACATTTGCTGTAAAAACGTACTGCTTTTCTCTTTTAGAACCTCAATATATTATATTTTAGCAACTTACAAAGAATAGACAATAAATCCACCCATTATATTATGTTAAATTGATTACCCGTTAAGGTTCTTAAAAATTATCATTTTCTGTAATGGTTTAAAAAGCATTTTTTAACCTAAAAAAAAGATAAGTACCTAATTATCAATTCAATTACTTTCATCTTCCAGCATCTGGTCCAGTTAAAAACCCTCTATTTCCCAAGCTTCTCTTCCAAATAACCCTTAACAACTTCCCGGAACTCATCTTTCGTCATAAACTGATCCAGAAAATCATCAAGATTGCCTTTATTGTCAAGCTCACCAAAATAAACTTCATGATCAGTACTGTAAACCGTTGGATTCGATTGGTCAGGATCTTCCGTACAGATAAAATAATGATCCGGATATCCATAGGAATACAATATGCAAAGAAATTCAGGTTTAGAAATCCCTACAACACCTTGTACATAGTCTTCATCAATCAAATCATCGAATTCTTCCTGATCTTCCGAGCCTTCCTTAAAAGGTATAAACATCCAATCTTTCACAAAATATTGTCCATACGCTGAATCATGAGCTGAAAAATAATGTGCCAGCAGGTTCTCGTAGAACTTCTCCTGCTGATTCTGATACAGTTCCTTATTCGCTTCATAAAACTGGTCAATTCCATAAACATCCCAATCTTTATCATACAAATAGTGAGTAAACTTTATCTGTTTCCAATTCTCTGCAAAGCTTTTATCAATATCTACAGCCTCTGCGTTTCCACCTAAAGCTTTGATTTTATTGATTATAGTATCATTCATTTTTTATTTTTTACATGGTTATTAAGTCCGTTATTCCATAATATATCTACTATTTCTTCCTGACTGTATTCAAAGTAATTTCCATCTTTATCTTTATGAGCCTGAAAAAATTTAATATGATAATCTTTGAAATTAAGTTTTAAAAAATCAGGATAATAATCACTTCCAAAGCATATATAATTGTAAAACATTCCTTTAAAAGACTGATCATCCGGATCGGGAATTTCAAAAGTATTCATTCTTCTTACAATTTCGGTCAATTCATCCTTTGTTATATCCTCTACAATTTGAGGATCAGGTAGACCTATATCAAAAGAAAGATGCTCTGCTCCATCACCTTCCCACCATTCCCAAAGATTAAACTGAGACATTTCTTTACCAGTCATTGCCTGAAGCTTGTCTTCCAGCTTTTTATATTCACTATTGTTTTCATCGCCATGTTCCTCACACCAGTCTGCATAATCTAAAACCAATTTTAAAACTTCCGGATACCGTTTTTCAGCAGTTTCAAAATCCGGTTCTATTTCATTTCTTAATTCCATTATTTCTTTTACCTTCAAATATATTATGTTAAATCAACCAACAATAAACCTCTCTCCTGTTACTTTTTCTCAATAAAAATACAAAATCTTGCCACATGACAATCTTTATCTTTTTAAAAGGAGTTAATTTTACTCTAACCAAAAAATAGAATTGTATGAAACCTAAAATGATCTGGGCCAATCTGGCAGTTGCCGATCTGGAACGCACCCAAAAGTTTTATGAAGCCATGGGATGTACCCCAAACAATCCACATACATCTAATGAATTAGTAAGCTTCTTTTTCGGAGAAAATAATTTCGTCATCCACTTCTTTCTGAAAAACATCCTCGAAGCCAATGTAAAAGGTGTCCCATTTGGTGATTCCCAAACCTCCAATGAAATTATATTTACCCTTTCAGCAGAAACCAATGAGCAGGTAGACCAATGGGCTGAAGAAGTTAAAAAAGCTGGCGGAACTATTGTTTCTGAGCCTGAAAGTTTTGGGAACAATTATTATGGTTTTGTCTTTGCAGACCCTGATGGCCATAAATTTAATGTCTTCAAAATGTAAAAACTCAAAAATTTTAGCCTAAAATGAAATTTGCCCATAAATCACCTGTAATTTCAGTCAGATAGCATAGGTACTGGATTAGAAACAGGGCATATTTGGGCTTCCTATTGCATTGCTATATTTTAGGGTTTTTTGTGAGATTTTGCGGGAATTTTTAAAGAAAATACTGTCTTTATGATTTAATATTTTTTAACGCAAAGTTTTATGATGCTTCTTAGATATTTCTAAGGAGGCAAAGATGAAATCAATCAAATTGATTCCTACTAAGCGAACGCATATCCATACAGCTTCTTCAACGACAAAGTCGCTCCTTTTGCTCACTTAAAATAAAACAGTTCAATAAATTTTCTTTGCGTTAAAAAAAATTGGGACTATATTTCTTCAGATTATTACATAGCCTAAATTAATTCCTTATCCTTTAAAAGAATATTATTTATTCACCCCCAAGCTGTTATATAACTGCACCTGCCAGATCCCCACAACCTCTTTCAGCATAACAAAGGTAAATGCTGCATTATAACTGTTAGGAAATACAGTGATCTCAGTATTTATAAAATCTGATGCCTGCGGAACAGGTTTTAATCCAAAAGTCTGAAACAAAGCAAGAGATCTTGTCATGTGAAAACCAGAAGTGACCAGATATAGATTGGAAATTCCCATCTTTTTCAATATCTCGCTGGAAAATTTTGCATTCTGATAGGTATTCATGCTTTGATCTTCCTTAATAATATCAGAATCCGGAACGCCCATTTTTTTAAAATTCTCACTGAATAATTCTGCTTCGCTGGTATGCCCTCTTCCCTTTCCGGAAATTAGTATTTTACAGGGCTGGTTATTTTTTTGATATTCATGATACAACTGATAAGCGGATACCATTCTGGAATAAGACATGGTATGCAGTTTCTCAGTATGGTCAATATCTACAACTCCGCCGCCCAACACTACAATAATGGGATTCTGTACAGTTGCAGCCTTCATTTCAGGAGTATGGAGGTAACTTTTCTGTAGATATCCGGAAATTAATTTGCCCAGAAACCCATTTCCTATAAAGATAATCATCAATACGGTTGTTATAAGAATTCCAATTCTCCATTTTTTACTCTTATTCTTCCTTCTCAGCAAAGCAATAATGACTACCGCAAGAAATACTAAAAAATAAGGTTCTGTAAAAAGCTGTAAAACACGGAATAAAAGGTCTAATAAAAATTTCATTGATGATAGTATTGATAAATGCTCAGAAAACATTGAGTTTTCAAAGGTAAGGTTATTTCATGACTAGTCCTTTTCTCACTGCATTTCAATGGTTTATTGAAAGTCATTTTATTTTTAATAATTTTAGCAGAACAGAATTATTAAGTACAATGGATTATCAAACATTCCAGCCCCATCCGGAACTGGCTTCAATTATCAAATGTTACTGGACGCTGGACAGTCCCAAAGAAGACATTCCCCAAACCCAAACCATTGTTCCTGATGGCTGCATGGAAATGATCTTCCATTATGGAGATCTGTATAAACAGTATATTGATGGAGAAGCCGTTGTACAGCCAAGATACTGCGTTTTCGGACAGCTTACTGAACCTTTAAGAATTGAGTCTACAGGCATTACCGGAATATTTTCGGTTCGTTTTCACCATGACGGCTTTCTGCCTTTTGCAACGATTCCTATTAAACAAATGGATGATAAAGCCGTTCCATTAGATGATCTGTTTGGAACAGCCGGAACTGAATTGGGAGAAAAGGTATTCCAATCCAACACCATACAGGAAAAAATAGACCTTGTAGAATCCTTTCTGCGTGAAAGGCTGAATACCGAAACTATTGATAGAATTGTACAATCTACCATCGATATTCTTTTGCAGGTTAACGGACAAATATCCGTCAATGAACTTTCCCAGCAAACCAATATCAACCGCAGACAATTGGAACGCAGGTTCTCTTCAGCGATTGGTATGAGTCCCAAACAGCTTTCAAAAACCATAAGGCTGCAATCAATACTGAAGCATCTTCTCCATAAAGAATATGTGAATCTTACCACTCTAGCTTACGATGCAGAATATTATGACCAGGCCCATTTTATCAAAGATTTTAAAGAATTTACAGGACTTACTCCAAAGGAATTTTATGGTGATAATCTGCAAATGACCTCTCTTTTTTATGGAAAAGATTCCTGATGTCGCATTTTTACAATTTTGAGACTTTGCTTATCCAGAACTTTGCTGGAATAAAATAATAAGGCAATGAAAATAAAATTAATCATCATCCTAATCGGCAGCCTGCTTATAGGCAGTTGGACTCAAAAACAAGGCGGGATCAAAAAACTGGAATGGCTGCTTGGTACCTGGGAAACCAAAACGCCCAAAGGAAGCCTTTATGAAACCTGGACTCAGAAAAGCAGTACAGAACTTCAGGGAAAAAGTTATTATCTGAAAAATAAAGACACCCTTTTATTCGAGTCTGTCCGATTGATAGAAAAAGATAAAAAGCTGCATTATATTGTTTCTGTAAAAGGTCAGCATGATGAACAGCCTGTCGATTTTATTTCAACTCCTGACTCAAATCCCACCTCACTGATGTTTGAAAACAGGCAGAATGACTTTCCCCAAACAATTACCTATAAAAAAATCCGTAAAGATTCTTTATTTGCTGAGATCTCAGGTCTTATGAATGGGAAAATGGCCAAACAGGCATTCCCGATGAAGAAGGTGAAATAGGTTTATTTCTGTACCATAAAATGATGTTACTATTTTTTGAACCATTAAAAACAGAGTAAGTTGTTAAGATAATTAAGGAAAATATCTGAGGATATTTGTAAAGTAAGCTCATTAAATATTTAGCTTAAATAAAGGGTTTCGGCGGCCTCCGGCCGCCGAAACTATATCCATCCACCTTCATCAGGCAAGTTCACTTGCCCACCCTTAACTCCCTAAAAATATCCATCCATTATCTTAAGCTTTGCGTTAAAAAAGCTCACGCAGATCAAGCAGATATCGCAGATTATAATCCCCAATCATCTGCATAATCTCCGAAATCTGCGAGAGATCTCAAAAGCCTTCGAATCACTAGCCATACCTTCATCTGGCAAGTTCACTTGCCCATCCTTAGCTTCTTAAAAGTATCCATCCACTATCATAAAGCTTTGCGTTAAAAAAGCTCACGCAGATCAAGCAGATATCGCAGATTCTAATCCCCAATCATCTGCTTAATCTCTGAAATCTGCGAGAGATCTAAATAACCTTCGAATCACTATCCACACCTTCATCAGGCAAGTTCACGTACCCATTCTTAGCTTCCTAAAAGTATCCATCCACTATCATAAAGCTTTGCGTTAAAAAAGCTCACGCAGATCAAGCAGATATTGCAGATTCTAATCCCCAATCATCTGCTTAATCTCCGAAATCTGCGAGAGATCTAAATAACCTTCGAATCACTATCCACACCTTCATCAGGCAAGTTCACTTGCCCACTCTTAGCTCCCTAAAAATATAACAGCTACCTCTATAAAACTTTGCGTCTAAAAAACTCTCCCATAGATCACACAGATTACGCAGATTTTTTTTGCCACGAATGCACTAATAAAAAAGATTTCGTTCATTTTAAAGCCTATACAATGATATCTTATAAAGTTTATAAAAAAGGGGTCTTTATTTACCATAACGAAATATCCTATTCGTGCATTAGTGGCAAATAATATTTTTAGTAGATAAAATGTTTTGCTTACACTTCTTCATAGTTCATCTCCTTTTCTAAAGTAATCTGATTTCTCCGAACCGTCACCACCACATGATCTCCCGGTTCAAAACCGCACTCCAGCAACCACTTCCCTGCCAGCCGGATTTCCGGGAAGAAAACCAGTCTTCTATAGGCTCTTTCAAATGATTTATGCGAAACCGTAAGGTTACGAATGGAGACAATCTTATATTTGCCTCGAATAATTACTTTTCTCATATCGTTGTTTTTCAACAAAGCAAGAAATATCATGACAGCTATACCAGTTAAAAATGAATATTTTAGGCCGTAGAATGGATATTTTAGAAGATAATTTATTTTGAACAGGGGCTTTATTTTTACCTTTTAAAGCTTTATATTTGTTATTATGATTGACACAGATATGCAAAATAAAAAAATACATCAGGGTAGAAATATAAAACGTTTCCGTGAAATGCTGGGCATCAAGCAGGAAGCCTTAGCTTTTGAATTAGGAGACGACTGGAACCAGAAGAAAGTCTCTCTTTTAGAACAAAAAGAAACCGTAGAATCTGATATTCTGGCGCAGGTAGCAAAGATTTTGAAAGTTCCAGCGGAGGCGATTGAGAATTTTGATGAGGAATCAGCTATCAATATTATAGCAAACACTTTCAATAATCACGATCATTCTTCACCACAATTTGCTACTGTAATTAATAATTCGCCAAATTTTCATCCCCTTGATAAGATGGTTGAGCTTTATGAGCGTATGCTACAACAGCAGAAAGAGATGATTGAGAAGTTGGAAAAGTTAATTGAAAGAAAAGTTACATAAGTTAGTTATTAATACAAAAAGCTTCACATATTTTATTGTACAATTTTTTTCATTTTAATTCAGAAAATATAATATAACAAATACTAAAAAGGTATGATAGACAATTTACCTTCTGATATTCAGTCATATTTTGATGAGATAGCTGAACGTTTATGGACTGGACATGCATCTATTATGGTTGGTGCCGGTTTTAGTAAAAATGCAATTAATACAATAAACCCTTTAAAACAGCCACCTGGTTGGTGGGAGTTAGGAGATACTTTTTATGAAAAAATTCATGGTAATAAGCCTTCAAATGATGTAAAATACGCAAGTTTATTAAAATTAGCAGAAGAGTATGAAGCTGCATTCGGTAGATCTGCTTTAGAACATTTCATCGCAAAAATAATTGCTGATAGTGAATATGAACCATCTGATTTACATAAAATACTAATGGAATTACCATGGACTGATGTACTAACCACCAATTATGATACGCTTCTTGAACGAAGCTGTAAAGATGTCATATCAAGAAGATATGATATTGTTGTTAATAAAAATGATTTAGCTCATTCAAATAAGCCCAGAATAATTAAATTACATGGAAGTTTACCTTCTGAAAGACCTTTTATAATAACAGAAGAAGATTATCGAAGCTATCCAAGAAAATTTGCTCCTTTTGTAAATACAGTCCAGCAATCACTTCTAGAAAACACTTTATGTCTAATTGGTTTTTCTGGTGATGATCCAAATTTTCTACAATGGATAGGATGGATTAATGATAATATTGGAAAAGACAATGCTTCAAAAATTTATTTAATAGGCATTTTAAATCTATCAGAATCACAAAAAAAACTTTTAAATAATAAAAATATAATTTCAGTTGATTTATCTGGATATAAAGATTTAAAAGGAAATCACCAAAAAGGATTAAAAGTATTTATTAATTATTTAGCTTGCCAAAAATATAAACGTGAAAATTTAAATTGGCCACTGCAATCTGATTTGAAGACTCCAAATTCAACTGACAAAATAGATTTTATCACGTTGATTCAAGAATGGAGAAACTGTAGAAAAAAATATCCAAACTGGTTAATATTACCTCAAACACAAAGAGAAAAATTATGGATGTTTACAGAATTGCATAGTAAAAACACTGGTGTATTTGACAATCTAAAAAAATTTGATGATTTAGAATATATTTATGAATTAAACTGGAGATTAGAAAAATGTCTGTTCCCTATATGGAATAATATGTCATCTTATTTTCAAAAAATTTTAGATAGATACAATTTTTTCCCTGAAAATATATCAGAAAATAGAGAGATCAATATTCTAAATACAAAACTAAATCATGCTGATCGAGATAAATATAAAAATTTCTGGATACAACTATCACTATCATTACTAAGATTTTATCGAGAAGAAAATTTTGTTGAAAAATGGGAAACAACCTATAGATTACTTAATTCTATTAAACAACATTTATCTTCTGATCAATTATCGCTTTTTTATTATGAACAAATTCTTGAAGCGATTTTTAAACTAAAACTTAATGAAGCTAAAAAAATATTAGATGAGTGGCCTCAGAATAACATTTCTGTATTTTGGAATATAAAAAGAGCTATGCTATTATCCGAATTTGGCCAATCCAAAGAAGCTGTAAAACTATTAGAAGCAAATCTACTTGAGATAAGAAGAAAACTCAATTTATCACCAATAGAAGATGATTACACATGGGTTTCATTGGAGTCTTATGTTATGTATCAACTTAAATTTTTACAAGGAAATATTCAACTTGAAGAAAATGAAGTTAATTCAAAAGCCAAAAGCGAAGATTACAATGAGCGTTGGAATGATTTACGACAATATAATTGTGATCCCTGGGGAGAGCAAAAGTATTTTGACCTAATGTTGCAAAAACCATATTATCCAGAAAATAGTACTTCTATTAATAGCAATTTTGAAATAGGCCAAGCTACTCGTTCGTATACTTTTGGAACAACATCTGAAGATTTCATAATCGCATATACTTTTCTCCGTTTTATTGAAGAATTGGCTATCCCATTAAGTTTATCTCGTTTAAACTTTAGTGATAAAACAATTAATGGTGTTTTAAAAAGAATTAAGCTTATATCTCCACAATGGGGAATTGCTATATTAAACAGAAGTAGAGATGAAAAAGTTGTAGATACGGTTTTTGATCGTGTACAAATGCTTAAATTTTCGTCTTCAATTATAGATGCATATACGAATGAATGCATCAGGCGTTTTCATGAGTTACTACCAGAGGAAGAGTCAAATCCAATAGCTCGAGCATTCATTCGTAAAGTACCTTATTTACTATCAAGACTTTGTACAAAATGTAATGATTCAATAAAATTAGATATATATAAACTCTGCTATAAATTATATACACAAGAGCTTGATCTACCTAAAACAGATAATTTAATTAAGAATTTAATTAATTCTAGTAGTAAAGACCTTTTGAATAAAGCTATAGGAATTTTATTAGAGTTCCCTTTATTAAACTCTGAATCAGTAATATCATATACATTAATAGAACCATTCAATTTTATTAAAACATCTAATATTTCATCAACTAAAGTAAAATTAAAAAAAGAAGTTTTTAATTTTTTAATTGAAAATACTAAAAAAGAAAAATGTAGGAAAGATGCAATAAAACGGTTAATATTTTTATACAATTCTGAACAATTAAATAAGGTACAATCTCAAAAGTTATTTAATACAATTTGGAGTGAAACAGATGAACTATCTGGTTTTCCTAAAAATACAACATTTTATAATTTTGCTTTTATAAATTTTCTACAACCAAAAGGTATTGATGCTGAAATTATATATAAAAAATATATTAATGAAAATAATTTTAATGTCCAAGGACTTCAAACAAAAGCAGGAATTGGAATCTCTAAAGGAGAAGATAGATATTTTGAAGAACTAATTTATGGATCTCGAACAATTAATAAAAATAGTGGTGTAATTTGGTCTATCGAAGAATTAGAAAAAATTCTTTCCAAATGTGAAATATGGTGGAAATTTGACAAATATTATATTCTCGACGAGAAATATAAAGAAGAAGGATTTGGCACCAGTATTCAAGCAGAATTTACATCCCGATTTGATAATCTGATTAATATTATTTCTAGAGTTTTAGGATTCTATAGAAATGATCTGAGTGAAGATATGCTTCATAGGATAAAAAAAATATCTTATGATCTAGAAAAGAGTAACATGTCAGTTTTAACGCTAAAGATTGTATTTGGTTTTTTTAATACTTATGAAGAATATTTCGTAGAACTTCAAAAAGGATTACTTTCAAACAATAGAAAAACTTTATTAGATGCTTTAAACTCCGTAATATTGGCTATTCATAGTAGTTCATATGCAAGTGATACTATTTTCATAAATCGTTTATTAGATATTTTATTAGTCCCTTTACAATGGAGAATGTTAGATCTAATGGGGGATATTTTTGATGTTTTTAATGATTATATTAATCATACTACAATAGTTTCGGATTCTGTTAAAAAAGAATTATATGATTCTTTACAGTATATTTTAGACCTTTCAATTGATGATAAAATAAATATTGATGACTTTTTATTATTGAAGCAAAAATCAATTGTGTTAGCGAGTAGTATATATAAAAAAAAACTTGAGAATAACGTTACTATACCTCCAATAATATCTGCTTGGAAAGATGTTTCTGAAAATAAAGAAGAATTTGCAGATATTAGGAATAAATGGTAATTAAATAAACTTATTTTCTCCTTTCAATGGTTTGTTGAAAGGAGATTTTTTTATCTGCTTAACTTTTTCTATAAAAGAATTTCTTAAAAAACTTGCGTAGCTAAATAACTACACATATATTTGTAGTCAAATAACTACATAATGAATTTAAGAAGAGATGTATTCCAGGCGATTGCAGACCCTACCAGAAGATCTATATTGATGCTGGTGGCTGCTCAATCTATGACTGCAGGGGCCATTGCTTCCAATTTCGATACCGCAAGGCCTACCGTTTCCAAACATCTTCAGATCCTTACAGAATGTGAGCTGCTGAGATCAGAACAGAACGGCCGTGAAATTATATATCACCTCAATCCTAATAAAATGAAAGAAATAGCCGATTTTATAGAGCCGTTCCGCCAAATGTGGGATGAGAAATTCAATAAGCTGGAAAGTGTGATGAAGGCGTACCAGAATTTGAAAAATGAATAATAATAGGTAAAGACAGATAGATAATAGACGATGAGATGAGAGACGATGAGGGCAAAGTTTAACTTGTGGATTGTATATAGTTAATTTTGCTTCGCAAGTGAATCGTTAATCATCAGGGAAGGGACACCAACCTTAAACGCTCCCACTCTAATACTCTAATACTCTAATACTCTAATACTCTAATACTCTAAAACACCCAAAACCCTCAAACCCTCAAACTCAAAATATGGAACTAAAAACAAAAATCCAGGCAGAAGATGGAAAGCAGGAAATCTTCATTATCAGAGAATTTGATCTTCCTGTAGAATTGCTTTTCAAGGCCTATACAGAAGCTGAACTTTTCGAACAATGGATGGGAACCAAAGTGACCAAGTTTGAAAACCAACCCCACGGAAGTTACCGTTTTGAAACTTCTAATCCGCAGGGAGAAGTAATGTTTAGTGCCAACGGAACCATTCATGATATTGTTCAGAATGAAAAAATTATCAGAACGTTCCAGATGGAAAACACTCCTTTTCCGGTTCAGATTGAGTTTTTAGAATTTGAAAAGCTAACAGACAAAACGAGTAAAATCACCATCCAGACGATATACAAATCCGTAGACTTCAGAGATCAGCACCTGAAAATGCCGTTTGCTCAGGGAATTAATAGGGCACATGATCGTTTGCAGGAGATCTTTAGAGACCAATAGATAATAGACGAAGAGATGAGAGACAATGATGTCAGAGTTTAACTTGTGGATACCAATCTTCAATTTTGTTTCGCAAGTGAATCCTCAATTATTAGTGAAAGGATAACAACCTTGAACTTTAAGCATCAAACTCTAATACTCTAATACTCTAATACCCTCAAACCCTACAACCCTCAAACCCAAAAACATGAATCCAAAAGTTAATTTTTTCTTCGAAAATGCCACACAATGGAAAGAAGAATTTGAAGCATTAAGAACAATTGCCCTAAGTACTGAATTGGTAGAAGATTTAAAATGGGGCTGTCCCTGTTATACTTATGAAGGGAAAAATATTTTCTTAATTCACGGGTTTAAAGAATATTGTGCCCTACTCTTTTTCAAAGGCGCTTTGATGAAAGATCCTGACCAGATTCTTATTCAGCAGTCTGAAAATGTGCAGGCAGCGAGACAAATCCGTTTTACAGAGATACAACAGATCCATGATTTGGAAAATGAACTTCGGGCATATATGTTTGAAGCTGTGGAAATTGAAGAATCCGGAGTGAAGGTTGAAATGAAGAAAACCAAAGACTTTGAAATGGTTGAAGAGTTTCAAAACAGACTGGATCAGGATGCTGTATTAAAAGAAGCTTTTGAAGCCTTAACCCCAGGCCGACAAAGAGCTTATCTACTCCACTTTTCTTCTGCCAAACAATCCAAAACCCGGGAAGCAAGAATAGAAAAATGCATCCCTCAAATCCTCGAAGGAAAAGGCCTTACCGACTAATCACAAAACATAATCAATATGGAAACATCAAACCGATCAGAAAAAAGAACAAAGATCATCTATTGGATCTTTACACTATGGATGGCATTAGGCATGGTTTCTACCGCCATTGTTCAGCTTATGAAAAACAAAGATGAACTTGCCAACTTTACCAACCTTGGATATCCGGCTTATCTTATGACCATCATCGGAGTATGGAAACTATTGGGCGTTATTGCCATTCTCATTCCGAAACGTTTATTACTCAAAGAATCGGCTTACGCAGGATTTTTCTTCGTCATGTCCGGAGCAGTTATTTCGCATCTTATTGTGGGAGATACCACTAGCAGAACTTTCCCAGCTGTTTTACTGTTTGTGCTGGTTATGATTTCATGGTATTTCAGACCTGCAAACCGAAAAATCTCTCTCAACAACAACTAACTCACAATTAAAAACTTTATGCAGATAACATTGATTTTGTTGGAATATCGCAAAGACACTAAGGATTAAAACCTAATGCTGTTTTTAAGGCGCAAGAAAATCTATGATTTTCACCAAATATGAGATGAAAGTATGTAGCATTCAATTTTATCGGAGATAAAATCCTTGCGCCTTAAAAATATTCTCAGCCT
The DNA here is from genome assembly GCF_024810195.1 of Chryseobacterium sp. BIGb0232. Lineage (NCBI taxonomy): Bacteria > Pseudomonadati > Bacteroidota > Flavobacteriia > Flavobacteriales > Weeksellaceae > Chryseobacterium > Chryseobacterium sp. BIGb0232. The sequence goes on along the minus strand of NZ_JANUEH010000016.1, from coordinate 48,613 downwards.
CAAAACCTATTGCGCCTTTGCGAGTTCCAACAACATCAATCAATTGATTCAAAAAGAACAAACCGTAAAACAAAATTTAACATGAAAAAGAAATCATTAACTCCCGAACAAAACGAAACTCTTCTAAAAGTACTGAAAACCCGTTTTGAAAAAAATATGCCCCGCCACAAAGGCCTGAAATGGGAAAACATCCAGTCCAAACTGGAAGCCAGCCCCGAAAAACTCTGGTCTTTAAACGAAATGGAAGAAACAGAAGGCGAACCTGATGTGGTGGATTACAATCAAAAAACAGACGAATATATCTTCTTCGACTGCGCTCCGGAAAGCCCAAAACGCAGAAGCCTTTGCTACGATTACCCAGCATGGGAATCAAGAAAAGCCAACAAACCTGAAAGCAACGCCATTGATAAAGCTTCAGAAATGGGTATTGAAATTTTAACCGAAGAACAATACCGCCACCTTCAGGAATTAGGAAAGTTTGATCAGAAAACATCCAGCTGGATCCAAACACCTGCTTCAATTAGAGAACTTGGAGGCGCTGTTTTCTGCGACAGACGTTACAATATGGTTTTCTATTATCATAACGGTGCAGATTCTTATTATGCAGCGAGAGGGTTCAGGGGGAGTTTGAGAGTTTGAGTGTGCTAGAGTATTAGAGTGAAAATGAAAAATCAACGATTTTTAAAACTTATGTGAACTTCTAATACGCAAAGCTTGACAACTTAAAAAACTAAAGTGTTCAAAAACTTTTATGACTTTTGTGGTTAAATAATAAAGATTGGATTCCTACCGAATGACAAAGTGTATGTAACAAGAAAATCAAAGATTTTTTCAAAACTTATGTGAACTTCTAATACGCAAAGCTTGATAACTTAAAAAACTAAAGTGTTCAAAAACTTTTATGACTTTTGTGGTTAAATAATAAAGATTGGATTCCTACGGAATGACAAAATATATGTAACAAGAAAATCAAAGATTGTTCAAAACTTATGTGAACTTCTAATACACAAAGCTTGACAACTTAAAAAACTAAAGTGTTCAAAAACTTTTATGACTTTTGTGGTTAAACAATAATTTTAAACCATTAAGATATTACTTAATGGTTTAAAAAAATGTTCATTAATTTAGCAGCCAGGGAGATTCCACGCTCCAGAATATAATATTAACCCCAAGAAAATTCTGTGCATAATTCACAAATTCTTCTTTTGTAAAGGGCTTTTTTGTTTTTGGATTTATATAAGTTAAAGTGGGCTCCTGGACTGCCATAGCGACCAGTGGCAATTTTCCTTTATATTGATTAAAAAACGGATAAGAGTTTTTCATCTGAGCCTTTTTATCAGGAACAATGTCCGGCCCGCCTAACCCTATCTTATTTTTATCGGCAAAATCAAATAATCTGGACATATACTGATGGTCATTTTCCCATTCGCACGGAAAAAAATTGACATATTGTAATACATAAGATTCTTTGAATGCTTGCCTTGCAAATTTTAAATTATCCAACTCTGCCTGAAAATATTTATCACAGCTAAAGCCGGTTTTATCTTTTTTCATTTCAATATCTATTGAGGTCTCAGGAAGATTAATTCCCTGAATTTTCCCATCAAACTTTTTCCCCAGCTCTCCTATCAGCTTTTGATATCTTTCTCTAACGGCAGGATTCCATTGCTGGGTTACCCAACCACTTCCAACAGGTTTATTCTCTCCCGGATTATCATATTGAGCCACCAGCCCTCCGGTATACTCCTTTTCCTTCAAAATATAATCAGGAACATATCTTGCCTGAGGCTCAAAAAATCTGTCCTGGAGCTGGATAAACAGTTTTTTATCTAAAGAAGTCAAATACTCTAAATCTTTTTCAATGCCTGAAAAATTATAAACATCTTTTGAAGTCTCTAAAGCTCTCCAGTTATAGACAATCTGCACTCCTCCAATATCTTTTCGTACAATCATCTTTTCAATATTCTTCAGGTCTCCCGATGAAGTATAAATATAGTTTTGAGGTGTTTGCCCCATCAAAGAATGCAACCCTAAAAATAATAATCCTAATCCCAGCATTCTGACAGTCTTTTTCATAATAATAAATTTAAAAATAGAATAATATGAATCATTTTCCGTGCCCAAATGAATGATATTTTTAAACTTTAGAAAAATATTCATTAATATATAAATAGTATCACTAATTTAGCGCTTCAAAATTTGATTTTAAATAACTAAGGATATGAAGAAATTAATTTTAATAGTTGCTGTTTCAGCAGTAATGATCAATTGTAATAAAAAAACTGAAGCTCCTGCTCCTAATGTGAATACTGATACTATTGCAGTAGAAGAACCTGTGATAGATACACTAGGGCCAAAATCGTTCTGCTATGTAGGAGTAACTGGAAAAGACAGTGTTTTTGCTTCTATTGACGACAACCTGGGAACGATTACCGGAAAACTATCGTATAAAAACAGTGAAAAAGACAGTTCAAAAGGAGACGTAACAGGATTTAAATCTGGAGATACTCTGAAACTTACCTACGAATTTTCTTCTGAAGGTAAAAAGAGCAAAAGAGATATTTACTTCTTACAGAAAGACAATGCTTTAACAGAAGGAATTGGAGATCATAAAGAGGAAGACGGACAATCTAAGTATGCCGATGAAAAAAAGATCAGCTACAAAGACGGACAAAAATTAAGCACTGCTGACTGTAAAATAGTGAACAAAGCTGTAAAATAAACAATCTCTATTGAAATCAAACAAAAATGCTCTTCTCAGCTTCTGGGAACAGTATTTTTTATTTGTCATTATTTACTGGCATTCTACAAAAGAAAAGGTTTCATTTACCATTGGTAAACAAAACCTTTTTTTTACATGTATATAAAGCGATTATTCCGCCTTATTCTTCAACATCATCAGAAGACTGTAAGCTCCTTTCTGTACAATCTTTTTATCTTTTAAAAAATCTGCTTTTACAATTTCTGTAAACTGATCATCTGAAATACCAATGACCACGGGAATCATCTTATAATTTGATTTTCCAAGGTCTTCAAAAACATAGTTTCTGCTTTCAAAAGAAACTACAGCATCATTCGGAAGTCCCTGGGTGTATCGGTTGCTGATATTCACTTCAGCATTGATGTACATCCCTTTTACAAATTCTGAATGGGCAGATGATAATTTGGCTACTGCCGTTGCAGAACCTCCGTTTTCAATACTTGGAACTACACTTACAATTCTGGCATTGGACTTCACATCAGGTTTTTGATTGTTATATACCAGGATTTTCTGCCCTGTTTTTATATCATTAACGTCATTTTCAAAAATTTTTAATTCTAAAAGTAATCCGGCCGGATTAATCAGTTCAAATAAAGTATCTGCAGGATTGATATATTGACCGTTATTCACCAGTATTTTGCTCACAAAACCACTGAATGGTGCATAAACATTAATTCTGCTTCTTATATTTCCGGTGTTTAGCCCTTTAGCATTGATTCCGATGATTCGCAGCTTTTCTTCAAGACCTCTCAGGGTAGCATTTAAAGTTGAATAATCTGCCTGTGCAGTTTGCATGGTTTTATCGCTACTTGCTTTGCTTGTATTAAGGTCCTTCTGACGGTTCAAGTTCAGTCTTGCTGCCTCAAGCTGCGCTTTGGTTACCAGATAATCCTGCTGAAGCTGTATGAATTGTGGATCTTCCACCACTGCCAGTACCTGACCTTTAGTGAAGTGGCTTCCATTAATTATGTTGATTGATTTGATATGTCCACCCATAATGCTTGAAACAGAACTGATATGAGAAGGCGCAATCTCTGCTTTTCCATTCAGGCGAACCAGTTTCTCCATATTTCTGTTCTGAATGGTTGTAGTCGTAATTCCTACTGACTGAATTTGCTGTGAGGTAAGATGAACGGTATTTTCAGTCCCTTTTGCAAATTTTGTGTTTTCATAAACTGCTTTTTCCTCTTCTTTCTTGCCTGAACATGATGACAAGGCAAATACTAGGGCCAGACTGTATATTGATATTATTTTGAATTGCATGATGCTGTTATTTTGAAATTAAGAAATTGAGTTCTGCTCCGATCTGATTCAGTCTTTCCAGGCTATCAATGTAATCTGCCTTGGTCTTTACAGCCTGATTCACCAGGATTACCCAGTTCAGGTAATCAATTTCTCCTGCATCCATCTGCTTTTGAGCGGTTTTTAAGATCGTTTCAGATTTGGGGAGCTGTTTCTGCTCATAGTTTTCAATGATTCTCTGCTGATTCATATAGTTGTTCAACTGTTGTCCCAACCTGTTTTTAAGTTCAATTTCTTTTCTTTGATATTGATTTTCAGAGATGGCAATTTTGGCTTCAGCAGCTTTGGCTAATGCTCTTTGCCCTTTAGTAAACAATGGAATTCCTACTCCCACCTGAACTGAATTAAAACGGTTATTATTGATGTTTTTCATGCTCTGATTGGTATAGCCGATAAGAAGGTCAGGAAGCAATCTGCTTTTTTCAAGCTGTACTTCAGCCTCTCCTACTTTAATCTGTTGTTGCAGATACTGAAGCTCAGGATGCTGTTTTACCATTTCCTCTGAGATCTGAAGTCCTACGTTCATTGTTGGCCTCTCTGCAATAGGTTGGTAAGGAGTATCAGACTGAAGAAGTAACTGAAGCTGTAGTTTTGCAATACTCAGATCATTTTCAAGAGAATTCAGCTGTACTTTCATCTGTTCCTTTTGAATTTCTGCAGTAGCTTCCTCTAAAATGTTTGCTTCTCCTTTTTTTAATCTTAAACCGGCTTTATCAGCAAAGTTGCTGTACAGTTGGCTAATGTATTCCAATACTTTTTTCTTTTCCTGAAGGACTAATATTCTATAGAAAACATCCGTAACTTCTTTGGTAAGCTGTGTTTTTGTAAGGTTTTGACTGATAACACTTGCCGTCCATTCTGCATCCAGCATCTGTTTTCTTTTTGAATACACCGTTGGAAAACTGAATCTTTGGGAAATTGCGAATGAATTATCAGTTTCTTCACCCTGAATCTGTCCGAATGCTCCCGTAACTTCCAGTTGGGGAAGATCAAGATAGCTGGCTTTTAGCTTTTCCTGATAATCAGCAATTAATTTTGAACTTTTAAGCATTCCGTTTTGTTGGTAAGCCTTTTCCAAAGCCTGTTCAAAAGTGATATTTTCCTGTGCCTGAATGCTTCCGAAAGAAATCAACAGCAAGAAAACAGACAGTTTTTTATAGTTTATTTTTTTAGAGAATTTCATTTTATCTTTATTAATATGTTCAAATAAGACGTAGAGAATAGGAAGCACAAATAAGGTTAAGAAAGTGGCAAGCATCAACCCTCCTATTACTACGGTTGCCAAAGGTCTCTGTACTTCAGCTCCTGCACCATTACTTATCGCCATAGGAAGAAAACCTAATGAAGCAACAAAAGCCGTCATCAGAACCGGACGAAGCCTGATTCTTGTTCCCATCAGTACAATTCTGCTGGTATTGGTTATTCCGTTCTTTTTTAAGCGGTTAAACTCTGAGATCAAAACAATTCCATTAAGTACAGCAACTCCAAATAAAGCAATGAATCCAACTCCGGCACTGATGCTGAAAGGCATTCCCCTTAAAGCAAGGAAGTATACCCCTCCGATTGCTGATAACGGAATGGCAGTGTAGATTAATAAACTGTGTTTTACAGAACCAAATGCAAAGAATAACAGCAGGAAAATCATTACCAGAGAAATAGGAACAGCAAGCCCCAATCTTGCTTTAGCTTCGTTTAAGTTTTCAAAAGTTCCGCCATAAGAAATGGTATAGCCTGGTGTAAATTTCAGCCCTTTAGCTGCTTTTTGCTGCAACTCTTCCACAATACTCTGAACATCTCTGCCCCTTGCATTAAAACCTACAATAATTCTTCTTTTGGTATCTTCTCTCTGAATCTGGTTAGGACTGTTTTTAAGCTCTACTTTTGCCAGCTGAGATAAGGGAACCTGCTCTCCTGAAGCGGTAGGAACCAGTAAATTCTGAATGCTGGCAATATCTTTTTTATAATCATTATCCATGCGGACAACAATGTCAAACTTTTTTTCTCCTTCATATAATGCTCCAGCAGTTTGGCCTGCAAAAGCCATATTGATGACCCTGTTGATTTCAGCAACAGAAATATTGTACCTTGATAATTCGGATCGGTTGTAGTCTATAACTACCTGTGGGGCTCCTTCAACAGGTTCTATATAAAGATCCTGGGCTCCTTTTACTGTATTGATGATGCTTCCCAACTTTTTAGCATAGGTAGTAAGGCTGTCAAGATCTTCTCCATAAATTTTACAGACTATATCCTGTCTGGCTCCGGTCATCAGCTCATTAAAGCGCATTTGCACCGGAAACTGGAAGCTTGTTGTCAATCCTGGAATAACACTTAATGCTTTACTCATCTTTTCAGAAAGCTCAGGAAATGAAGAAGCTGATGTCCATTCTTTTTTAGGTTTTAAAACAATAATCATATCTCCTGCATCCATCGGCATTGGTTCTGTTGGAATCTCAGCACTTCCGATCTTGACAACGATCTTCTGTACTTCAGGAAACTGTTTTAAAAGAATGTCGGAAGCTTGAGTAGTGACTTTTTTAGTCTCATTAATATTACTTCCCTGAAGAATTCTCATCTCAACTGCAAAATCTCCTTCTTCCAACGATGGAATAAATTCACCACCCATTCTGGAAAGGGTGAAAACAGCGCCGGCAAAAAGAACAACAACAGCCAAAATAATTGTTTTTCGGTACTTTAAAGCTTTCATCAGGTACTTTTGATGTCCTATTTCCACTTTAGTCATTACCCTGTCTGAAATATTGTCTTTTTCCTTTTTCTTTCTGCTTAATACCAATGAACTCATCATAGGAATGTAGGTAAGGGAAAGAATAAATGCCCCAATCAGCGCAAAAGCAACAGTTTGTGCCATCGGTTTGAACATTTTTCCTTCAATTCCCTGTAGAGTAAAGATCGGAAGGTAAACAATAAGAATAATGATCTGTCCGAAAACAGCACTATTTACCATTTTGGTGGCGGAACCTGAAACCTGGTCATCCATTTCCTTTTTGCTCAGCATATTATCTTTACCAAAGTGTTTTTTATGCGCCAGCTGATGAAGAACGGCCTCTACAATAATCACTGCACCATCCACAATAAGACCGAAGTCTAATGCTCCGAGGCTCATCAGGTTTCCTCCAACACCAAAGATATTCATCATAATAATGGCAAACAGCATGGCTAAAGGAATAACAGAAGCTACTAACAATCCAGCTCTGAAGTTTCCAAGGAATAAAACAAGAATGAAAACTACGATCAAAGCCCCCTCCATCAGATTCGTTTTTACTGTACTGATGGTATTGTTCACCATTTTAGCACGGTCAAGAAAAGGTTCAATTACAACACCTTCAGGCAAAGATTCCTGAATTTTTTCAAGTCTTTGTTTAATATTGCCAATCACAACGTTGGCATTTTCTCCTTTAAGCATCAATACAATGGCTCCGGATACTTCTCCAGTATCATTATAAGTCATGGCACCATACCTTGTCGCATATCCGATCTTTACAGAAGCTACGTCTTTGATATGAACCGGTATCCCATCTTTGGTTTCTGCCACCTGAATACTTCCGATATCTTCTGTGGTACCCAAAAGCCCTTCACTTCGGATAAAAAGGACGGTTTCTTTCTTTTCAATATAAGCTCCTCCGGTATTCTGGTTGTTTTTTTCCAACGCAGCAAAGACATTATTGATATTGATATTAAAAGCCTGAAGTTTATTAGGATTAATGGCAATCTCATATTGTTTCAGCTTTCCTCCGAAACTGCTTACATCCGCTACTCCTTTGGTTCCCAGCAATTGTCGTCTGACAACCCAGTCCTGAATAGTTCTCAGCTCTGTTTCGTCATATACATTTTCATAGCCTTTTTTGGCTCTTACTACATACTGGAAAATCTCTCCCAATCCTGTAGAAATAGGCCCCAGCTCCGGTTTACCAATTCCCTCAGGAATATTGTCCTGAACGAGCTGTAAGCGTTCCTGAACCTGCTGGCGGGCCCAATATACATCGGTATCATCATCGAAAACTACGGTTACTAATGACAATCCGAATCTGGAAAGACTTCGGAGTTCAGTGATTCCACTGATATTACTCGTTGCCTGCTCAATAGGAAATGTTACAAGACGCTCAATATCTGCAGCTCCGTAGGATGGTGCGGTAGTGATAATCTGTACCTGGTTATTGGTGATATCAGGCTGTGCATCAATGGGAAGTTTGGTGGTTTCATATACTCCGAAAAGGACTAATCCTATGGTGAACAGAGCAATGATGAGTTTATTCTTTACAGAAAACTCAATAATTTTGTTTAACATGAAAAATGATTAATTAGATGAATCGCAGAATTTTACCAACTTACTGTATTTTAATACGTTAACAATAAAACTATCAACTTATTTAAGGTCAAAATAAATATTGAAAAGAATTTTTTAATGTAAAATACAAGTAGAATGATAACAAACTACATAGTTGATTGATAGATAATAAGAATCCAATACTTCAAGTAAATCTTAAAGTATTGATTTTTAAATTTTAATCAATTAAGAATGCCGCGGAGGCTGGAAAATATTGGAAAGATAAAGGTTTGAAAAGTCCTTTTCCTGATAAATGCTATTTTTCTGAGGAATTCTGATTTCCTTAGGTTTTTTGATCTCAAAGGTATAATCAGGAAGCTGGGCATGTACGGTGAGTACAATAGGTGGATTGATAAAAGGAAGTTTTTGATCCAGATCCCAGTCAGCATCTTTTTTGTGATTATCATAGTGTTCCATGACAAATTCTGAAAGATTTCCATGATATTCCATAAAATGCTCTACAAACATAGGCACCTTCACTACTTCCCCCATATTGGTGGTAGCCAGCACATACATCATTGAACATAATATGGAGAACCATTTTAACATGAGTGCAAATATAAGGTTTAAATTTTTCTTAAAAAGGCTCCAGTATTAATTTTTTGAGAATTTTATTCCGTTAAAAAATGGTTTAAAACTCTTCGTAATAATGTTAGATTTATCAAATAAAAATTAAAGCCTTGATTTCAATCTGCTTAAAGTTTCCTGTGAAATATTTAGATAGGAAGCCACCATTTTATTAGAAAGTCGCCTTACCACAACAGGATTTTCATTCAGCAGCTGACGGTACTTTTCAAGCGCATCCTGAACAAGGAAAGACATCAGCCTCTTCGTATTACTCACATAAGCTGTTTCCAGATATATTCTGTAAAATTTTTCCCATTGCGGAATAATATCCAGGAGATGGTAAAAACTTTCATGACTAATGTAATATACTTCTGAATCCTCCACAGCCTGAATAAATTCGTCGGAGGGCTCAGAAGTAATAAAACTGGTTAATGCTGTTGCAAACTGATTTTCAAATGCAAAATATCGTGTGGAATCCTGCCCCTCTTCATTAATAAAAAATATACGAAGACAACCGTTTACGACAAAAAATGTCCGTTGGCTGTGCTGTCCGTTGGTAAGGAGTGTCTCATTCTTTTTTAATTGAACACATTTGAAATAAGAAAGAATGGTATTCAATTCTTCATCCGTTACTGATATTCTATTTTTAATATATGAAGCTAAAAGTTCCTGCATGTAAGCAAAAGTAGTGATAAAAAGGTTTTGCTTACTGTTTTTATCTAAACTGTCCGGATATTTTCTGCCTGTCCGGCTTTCCAGTATGAGCATATATATAAACCATGAGGATCCCATTGCAGGGTTGTTTTAAAATAATTACGAAGTTCATGCACCGTTGTGTATTCTGCAGCGATATACACATATTCTTTCAAAACTCCGGGCGGAAACTGGACAGATTTCACAGCTTCTGCAAGTTTGCTTCCTTCTTCCGGATGAGGATTGTGAAGCCATTCAACTGATACATCTGCTGCAGAACACAGGATAAGCTCATCTTCTTTGTCTGCCACCTCCAATAGTATTTTTGCTGATACATAAGAAGGAAACTGCTCAGCAATAGCACAAATGACAGGCAATGCTGTTGCATCTCCCACCAGCAGATAAAAATCAGCATCGGGAGCTAAAGGTCTTGTACTTTCTTTCATCCCTATTTCCAAAGAATCACCGGGATTCGCTTGTAATGCCCATGCAGATGCAGGCCCGTTATCACCATGGGCAACAAAATCTATAGTTAATTCCCGGTTTTCAAGATCAATTTTTCTGTTAGTATATGTTCTTATTACAGGAATACTTCCTTCTTCAACAGGAATAAATATTTTATTATTAGAACCAGAGTGCACATTGGTTAACAGACCAATCTGATCTTCATTGATTTCAAACACCACACGGATAAGATGTGGAGTGAGATACTGTTTATTTTTAATGATAAATGCAGAACGTATTTTTTTCGTTTTTTCTGCCTGAGTGATGATAGAATTTTCCATTTTTATTTTTTATTACCTAGTAGAATAATCATAGATACAATACAGCTGATACCCCCGAAAAGATACACTGCCTGATAATCAAACCAGCCTGCAATCAGTCCGGCAATTGGTCCTGCTAATCCTAATGAAAGATCAACAAAAGCAACGTACGCTCCCAATGCTGTTCCTCTCATTTGTGGTTTTACTTTTTGAATGGCAAGAACTCCCAAAGCCGGAAAGACCAATGAAAATCCAACCCCGGTCAGCCCACATCCGATAATAGCTAATGTTTTGGAAGCAGACGTCCATATCAGCAGCTGTCCTGCCACTTCGATGATCAAAGAGATGAAAGCAATCTTAAAACCTCCATATTTATCAGGAAATGAAGCAAATAATATTCGGGTAAGAACGTAACATATTCCAAAAATTATAAAAGCAAGTGAAGCATCCCCCCAATTCTTTTGTGAGAAAAATAAAGCAATAAAAGAAGCAATACATCCAAAAGCCATTGATGAAAAAGCAAGGCTCAGGCCCTGACCTGATATCGCACCGATCACCTTGTAAAAAGGCGTTCGCACATGATCTTTATCTACAGGAATAGAAGGAAGTTTTGCAGTAGAAAGCCAACTTATAAGGGGAAGCAAGGCTATAAGGATAAAAGCAGGCAGCATATTGAATTCTTTGCTCATCCAGATGCTGACAGGAGCTCCGATTGCAATTTCTGCATACATAGCAATCCCGTTCCAGGTCATCACTTTTCCAGAATTAGAGTGTCCTACCAGCCCTATTCCCCACGTTAATGCTCCGGTAACCAGAAAGCTTTCGCCAACACCATGAATGATTCTTGCTGCTAACAGAAAGATAAGTGCCATCAGCGGATGAGCCTGAAATAGTACTGCAAGTACATAAACAACCCCGGCAATAACAGCTAATACCACACCAGACATTTTACTTTTCTTGGCTCCTCTGGTATCTGTAATTTTTCCGGAATATGCGCGGGTCAAAAGTGTTGACAATGATTGGAGACCAATAACAAGTCCTACAATAATGCTGTCAAAACCTAATGTGTTCTGGACAAATCCGGGAAGTACTCCCAGTGCAATTCCTATCGTAAGGTAAACTCCGAATACCGAAATGATAATGGGAGCAGTCGCCTGGTAGAAATTAATAGTCTGTCCTTTTTCTAATGTTATACTCATAAATTTTGTTTAAAATATTCGGGTGCAAATGTCACTGAACAGTCAACACGAAACTTTGATTTAGATCAAAAAAGGAAAAAAGGCTACTCTTTTGATTCGGAATAATGTTGTAACGTTTTGAGTTCCTGATGCACGGTTGCTGTCCAGAAATCCAGTTCCCACTCTTTTTTGCGGACGGTTTCAAGAGAAAAGATACCTTTATGATAATTTTTCATCAGTTCTTTTCTTTGATAATCTGCAAGTTCAAGTTCTAAATGGAAATATTTTTTTTTCCATTCGGTATTGCCAGAATTTGAAAATGTTTGGGCAGCATGGAGCAGCTGGTCTTCTTCTTTTTCCAGTTTTTCAGACATAATTTTTATGGCCTCCCCAACCATACTGTTATCGCGGTTCAAACTTTTTAAAAAAATATTTGATTGTTTCAACAGAAGTATGTTCAGGTCTTTTTCTTCCTGTTTGCCGGGAGCAGAAGGTTTTATCATACGAATAAGCCTGGGAAGTGTAAGTCCCTGAATAACCAATGTAAAAATGATTACCACAAATGAAACAAATAACAGAGTATTTCTTTGTTCTATAACAATTCCCAGATTGTCCCGAACCGGTAAAGCCAAAGCCGCCGCCAGGGATACTACTCCACGCATTCCGGACCATGATAAAATAATATACTCCTTTTTGGATTGGGTCATAAAGCAACTTCCTTTTTTAGGAGCCTGCTGGAAAAAAGCAGGAAATAAAGCAAGTACAGCCAGTCTTACGATGACCAGAATAGTAAAAAGAAGAAAGCCATAGACAACAAGGATAAGCAGCTCGTCTTTAGGTATATTTGAAATAATTATCGGCAGTTGCATTCCCAGAATTAAAAATACCAATCCGTTCAGAATAAAAATAATAACATCCCAGAAATGACTCATCTGTATCCTGCTGCCCGCACTGAATAAAGAAAATGAATTCCAGGAAAGAAACATTCCCAATACTACGACTGCCAAAACACCGGAACATCCCAGATGCTCTGCAAAACTGTATGCAGCAAAAGGAAGCAGGATAACAGCAAAGGTTTCTGCACTGCTGTCTCCGTTAAAATACCTGTGTAATTTTAAGAATATAAAACCTATCACAAGTCCAATGAATATTCCACCAATACTGATCCCAACAAACTGGAGTCCTGCATTCCAGAAAGAAAATACTCCACTGGTAACAGCGATAACGGCACATTTGTAGGCAATCAGCGCTGATGCATCATTTAAAAGACTTTCTCCTTCAAGGATGGTAGTTAATTTTGGAGGCAGCGGAAGGTTCTTTGTAATGCTTGTGGCTGCAACAGCATCGGGTGGCGAGATGACAGCTCCCAGTACAAAAGATAACGGCCAGGTGAAACCGGGAATAATACTGTGAACAGTTACGGCAATAATGGTGGTGGTAAGAAACACCAAACCTACAGCCATCAGTGAAATTGTAGGAAATTCTCTTTTGAAATCAGGGATGGATGTATTCCAGGCTGCATCAAACAATATAGGAGGAAGTACAGCGTAGAAAATCATTTCCGGGCTCATATCAATAGATGGAACGACCTTAGTAAGGCTCAATATAAGCCCTGCCAATACCAGTACAATAGGAAGCTCAAGTTTTATTTTGTCCTTTACCGAAATCAGGATCATTAAAATGATGGATATCCAGATTATTTTTTCAAGTTCTGCCATAGCTTAATAATAAGCAGCGAAATTAAAGAGCCTTTACAGGCAGAACTATGATCTAGATCAAAAAGCGTATTGTAGATTTACACAAAATCCAATAATCCGTCAGTAAGCTGTCTCCACTGAATTTTGGCGATTCCTACCATTCCTCCTATAGCTACCATTAGATTACGGACAATATCAATAAAGCTGGCATTAAAGTTAGGGGACTCATTTCTTCCATATACAGCCGCTTTTAAATAGGTAGAGTCCCTCTGAATCATAAAAGTAGACGTTGCTTTTGAACTGTAAAAATGAGCAATATGTTTGCTTTTATCTGTTGGATTGCGGGAGGGTCTGCAGGTCATCGTAATACTTTCCGAATGAGCATCTTCATAATAACAAATATCTGTAATTTCTACCCAGTCATATCCTTTAGCTTCTGTTTCCTCCGGTCCGGGAATATTGATTCTGACAAAGTCTCCTTTCTGTGGATCCCGGTCAGCAGGCTGGCCATTGGAAGTATAGAGCTTAAAGGCTGCATAGGCTTCTCCACAATAACTCTTCCATTGACTAACAGAGAAGAATCTCTTTTTTAATATTCCATATTTTAATGGAAGCAGAGACGGGTCATATTTCACATAGGTTTCTGTGTCATGGAATCCACCTGATTGCTGATCGGGAACTCCTCTAATCTGTTTTGGTTTCATACTTCTTTTTATTCAAATTAAAACAAATTATCCATTTTATTTTATGAGCAGAGTCACATTGAGATCATCAATTTTGCTTCAGTAAGCATATCCTATTATGATTGAACAATCAGTTATTCCTTTTCGCGGACTATTTATTCCTTTTTGAGGACCCTGATTCAGGATTAGGACCAGTAAGTTTGTTTTACAATATTATTAATGTTAAAGTGAGTGTTCATAGGAAGCCGGCAGAAATAAATCGGAAATTATTTTTGTAGGTAATGAGTAATGTAGATTTAATTGATCGTTAAGATCTTAATAGTTTTCTTTTATTGGCTCCGGTTTCCTTTATTACTACCCTTTTTCACACAGATTACAATATACAATGGAACAACAGAGACAGCTAATTTTAAATGGAAACATGCAGAAAGTAATGTGGCAGATGTCCTGGCCGGCAGTGGTCGCAATGGTACTGTACGGACTGAATAATTTCCTTGACGGAATTTTTGTAGGACATTTAATAAGCAATACAGCTCTTGCTGCCGTGGGAGTAGCCTATCCTCTGGCACAGTTTGCCCAGGGATTTGGAACATTAATAGGTACCGGTGTAGGATCTGCAGTAAGTATCTGGATTGGAGCAGGTGATAAAGATAAGCTGAACAGAGCGATGGGAACCGTTAATTTTCTTACACTGCTTTTTTCTGTTGCAATTACAGTTCCCTGCTACATTTTCGCCAGAGATCTGGTGTATATGATGGGCGGAAGAGGTGAAATTTTGACCCTGGGAGTGGAATATTTCAGAGCTACCATTCTAGGCAGTTTTTTTTGGATTCATGGGCTGGCACTGAATATGCTCATCCGTGCAGAAGGACGTATGAAAACTGCAGCCTGGATGATTGCCGTAGGTTTGATTGTAGATGTAGCATTAAAACCATTGTTCATTGATTCCTTTGGTGGCGGAGTAAGCGGTGCGGCATGGGCTACCAATGTTTCTATGATAATTTATATGGTACTGGGAGTCTGGTATTATGCATCCGGAAAGGCATCTTTTGTCACTCATTTTTGGACCTTAAAGTACGACAAGGCTATAATCAGGGAAGCTCTTTCTCTGGGAATGCCCGGCTTTATTATGATGGTGATGATTGTAGTTCAGAATATTGTGGTCTTCAATGTGATTGCCAAATATGGTAAAGATTCAGATGTCACTTTTTTTACAGCAGTTAACCGATTTTATATTTTATTAAATACTCCGCTTTGGGGCCTCATGAGAGCTTTACAGCCGGTATCAGGAATGAATTTTGGTGCTGAAAAATATGAAAGAACCATCAGGGCATACCGGCTTTTCTCCTTTACAGGACTTATGATTCTGATCCCTTTCTGGCTTTTTGTCATGTTTTATCCGGCAGAGGTTTTATCTGTAATGATTCCCAATGTATCTTTCCAGGCAAGCCAGCTAGCTGATTTCAGAATTTATATGAGTGTTTTACCGGCTTTACCGTTTATTTTTATGGCAATGGTTTGGTTTCCTTCTGTAGAAAATGCCCGTCCGGCTACCGTGATCAGTATTTTAAGACAGCTCGTATTGTATATTCCTGCCCTTCTTATTATTCCTATGCTGTATGGAATTCACAGTATTTACATTGTAAGTGCAATAATAGAATGGATCGTGTTTGGTGGAGTAATTTATATGATAGGGTTAAATTTCAAAATGTTAAGAAAAAGTAAAATATATTAACGAATGACTATTTTTAATTGAAATAAATAATATTTAAAAAAAATACACATATAATGTGTTGCATAATATAATTTTTGCTTATATTTGTGAATCGAAATAATTTTTTTTCATCATTTGTGTTTTTTTAAGGTCTCCTCTCTGGAGGCCTTTTTGCTTTAATCAAATATATAATTGATATTTTTTTATTTATATGATAAATAGACAAAAAGAGAGTTATCTATAGAATTTGGGGACGTAAATGCTTTTATATTAATATTTATAAAAATTATAATTTATGAATAAATCCCTTTTTCTAACCCTAAGTTAATATTTTTCATAAAATCTGTTGGTTTCGATTGCATTACAGTCTGAAAACTTCTGCTATAAGCCTGTACACTTTTATATCCTACTTCATAAGCAGTTTCTGAAATTGTTAAATTTCCTGAACTCAAAAGTTCAAGGCTTTTAATAATGCGGAGCATTTGCTGATATTTACTCAGCGTAAGGCCGGTTTCCTTTTTGAATATACGTTCCAGGCTTCGGGAAGAAAGCAATGCCAGCTCTCCCAGCCCTTCTATTTTGATCTCAGTATTGTAATAATGATGAAGATGTTCCATGACTTTTTCTAAGCGTTTATCTTTGGGAAGACAAAGGTGAAGCTTCAGGGATTGTTCCACAAAATGAGGAAGTTCATTAAAAAGAGCTTTTAAAAAAATGGTTTCACCAGCATCCTTTTTCATCAGCTTAGACCATTTTTCTGCATACTTTATCATTTCCCTCAATACAGGAGGAACGGAAAATACATTGATCTCATCATAGAAAGCATTCTTCTGATCCGTGTCTGCAAACATAATCATCAGTTTGATCTTTTCTGAATGGGAATTGGTTTTATGAATAGTATTAGATGGTATCCAGGCTGCGTGATTCTGCGGAAGAAGATAAATACGTTCTTCAATCGTGATATACTGAAATCCACTTTCCACATATACCAATTGCCCCTTTTTATGGTGATGGAGAACGTTATCATGAACCCAGTTATCTTCAAACCATACAAAATAAGGCTGCTTAAGTTCATCTATCCTGATATTGTCGTTAGCATTCATGTCGTTTTAGGTTAAAACTTTGGCAAAATTAAACAAAATTACTATGCTAATTTTGTACAAAAGTTTTTAATATGATGAAGAACGAAGTAAGAAAGAACGCTTCTTATGTTTTAATGATTTTAAATGTATTGGTGGTTATATTGATTTCCAGTAATCTTAGGTCTCCCATTGTTGCCGTATCTCCGGTACTTGGTGATGTAAGAGATGCTCTGAAGCTGGATAATTTTCAGGTAAGCCTTCTTACCTCTATTCCACTTTTTATGTTTGCGGTCTGCTCCGTTTTGGTAAGCCGGTTTTCGAATAAGCTTGGAATCAGCAAACTGTTGATGTATTCATTGATTATTTTAAGTTTTGGACTGTTTCTCAGAATTTCAGGTTCTCTTTGGTTATTATTTATCGGTTCGGTATTTATCGGCTTAGGAATCTGTATCGGAAATGTGGTGACTCCCGGCTATGTAAAGAATAATTTTCCGAAACAGATCGGACTGATGACAGGAATCTTTGCGGTTTCTATGAATCTTACAGCTGCTTTAGCATCGGGGTTCAGTGTGAGAATCGGAGAATGGACAGGTTTCGGATGGCGTGGTTCTCTGGGGATATGGCTGGTGATCGCTGCTTTGGGATTTCTGGTATTGATCCTGGAAATGATATTTAACAAAAAAAATCCTAACCAGCCTAAAACAGCTTTAGGAACTTCTGATTTTAATATGTTTAAATCTTCTCAGGCCTGGAATATCAGTATTTTTATGGGGTTGCAGTCTTTATTTTATTACTGTATGGTTGCCTGGCTGCCTTCATTCCTCACTGATTATAATATGCCTGGTGAAAGCTCAGGATGGGTTCTTTTTGTTATTCAGATCACTATGATTCCCATAACATTCTGCTGCCCGATTATTGCCAGTAAAATGAAGGATCAAAGAATCATGATCCTGTTTATATGTGCGCTGATGTTTGCAAGCACCATGATGTTTGTATTCCTGAAATCTCAATGGATCTATGTGAATGCCGTAATTATTGGGATTTCCAATGGGTTGTCTTTCAGCTTATCAATTCTGTTTTTCTCTACAAGAACAAAAAGCAGTATCAATGCAGTGAAGATTTCCGGAATGGCACAATCTGTAGGCTATCTGATTGCAGCATTTGGACCACCGGTATTTGGAAAACTGCATGATTGGGATATTTCCTGGAACACTTCATTCTATTTTCTGAGTGCTGCAGTATTGATCATGCTTTTCTTTGGTTTGAAGGCTGCAAGAAATAAATATGTGGAAGATTAATGAATGATAATTAGTTTTAATTTTAAATAAAGATGAGGCTTTTCCTGTTTGGAAGGCCTCATTTTATTGAGGAAATTATTTAAATCAAAAGATAAATATATTTCTTCTCCATCGTTTGGAATAAAAACAGAACCCTAGCATTTTCTTATTTTTTCAAAATTTTATCATACATTTGGGAACAAACCTAAAACATTTTTATATAGGGGGTTGCATAATATAACTTCAAATTTTTATAAAAAAACAAACAATGAAAAAAAAATTATTACTTGTGTTCATTCTTGTAACGCAAATTTCTTTTGCACAAATTATCTCCAAAGATCCTACGTTTGCTTCAAACGGAATTTACAGCCTCCCAGCAGGAAGCTCTTATTTAGGAGAATTAACAGAAACAAACAATACCGTATTTTATCAATCTTTTGACTCCAACACTAATCAGGTAATTGTTTCTAAAATGACAAGCTATAATGGCTCTTTGGACTCTACTTTTGGAACCAATGGTAAGGTTGCATTGAACTACGGATCAGGCACTCTGGTTGGATTTGTAAGACATTCCAATGATCAATTGACTTTATTATTAAGGAGACATGACAATATAAATAACATTCATTATTTAGATGTAGTCCGGTTACTTTCCAATGGACAATTAGACCCTTCATTTTCCAATGGCGGAATAAAGGCATTAGCCAATTTTTCTCAAGACAATTTCGATATAAAAAGCAACCTCATAGAACAAGGAAATAAAATGATTGTTTCAGGAACAGGTATAGATTCTATAGGCTTTTTTGATGGATACACACATACATTCAGATTAAATTCTGATGGCACATCAGATAACAGCTTTGGAAATAATGGAAAACTGTCAACATATGGGATTCCCCGCTTCATGTTAGATAACCAGTCCAATATTTTTTGCTGGGGACAAAATTCAATAAAAAAATATTCTCCTGACGGGCAGCCTATAACCGGTTTTGGTAACAATGGTGAAGCTTCATTAAATGAGGTAAATGTTACTGTTGTAAAAGTAGATTCGGGGAATAGAATTATATTCGCAAGATTTGGAGTATTAGAACCTCCTACCATAAAAAGACTGAATGCTGACGGTACGCAGGATACCACATTCAGTTATAATGGCGTTTCTGGCATTGAATTTTGGGATATCTACGAAAAAAACGGCTCTTATTATATCGGAGGGGTTGCTGATTTTAATAATGTACCTAGTTATTATATCTCTAAACTTAATCAAAATGGAACTGTTGATACTATATTTGGAGAATATATAGAAAACGATTCTAATTTATTATATCATAATGTTAGTAGACTTAAGGTTTTTGATAACAGTATAATTGTTTACGGAAATGGAACCACAACAGAAATTGTTAAATATCTTTTAGCTGCTCCAGTTACATTATCAACAACTGAAACTTCAAAAAATGCTCCTAAAATTGTTTTTGAAACCCCTGTAAAACAAAATTTAATTTATCAATCGAAAGAAAAAATCGGTAAAATAGAGATCCATTCTGTTGATGGAAGGTTATTAAAAACCGTAAAAGAAAACAATTCTAATGTTTCTGAACTTTCTAATGGAATTTATTTTGTGAAAACAATTTTTGAAAATGGAAAAATTGTCACAAAAAAACTTATTAAGAAGTAAGAAATCTATATTTAAAAAAATACCAGTTTTTACAAATAAAAAGAATCATTATTTTGATTTCCTATGAATGATTGCTCAAACGAGCTTAAAAGACATCAATTAAATGAACATAAATACCTTATAGGCTCCTAAAACCTATAAGGTATATTAAAAAAATATTGTTTGAAGGAATTGTTTATCCGATAAACTCATCCAAAACTTCCAGAATATTCCGGTATACAAAATCCAATTCTTCGGATGTAGCACAATACGGAGGAACCAAATACATTACATTTCCCAATGGCCTCATAATGATTCCCCTTTTTAAAAATTCATTGTAAAGCTGTTTTCCTATCTCATTGAAATAAGAAGTTCCATGTCCGGTTTTAAAATCAAAAGCCAGAATAGTTCCGATCTGACGGGCATTTTCAACTTGCGGATGAGCAGCCAGCACTTTGATAAACGCTGAGTGCTGTTGAGAAATACGTTTAATATTCATTTGGGTTTCTTCCTTAAGTAATAATTCCATGCTTGCCAAAGCTGCAGTGCAGGCTAAAGGATTAGCTGTAAAAGAATGGCCATGGAAAAGTGTTTTATATTTGTCATCAGACCAGAATGCTTCATAAATTGCTTTAGAGCAGGTTGTAATTCCCATGGGCATTGTTCCGCCTGTTAACCCTTTTGAAAAGCACATGATGTCCGGCTGTTCTGTAAGGTAATTGGCAGCAAAGAGTCTTCCCGTTCTTCCAAATCCTGTAAAAACCTCATCCTGAATCATCAGGATTTCCTGCTCTCTGCAGAATTTCATCAGGCTATCCAGATCTTCAGCGTTATACATCAGCATTCCTGCTGCACCCTGAACTAATGGCTCATAAATAAAACAAGCTACCTCATCGGCAATATCTTTAATCTGCGATTGTAAGTTTTGTAGATTATCAGCATTGGGGATATCAATAAATACGACTTCAAACAGCCTGCTTTCAAAAGGTTTGGTCCAATAGCTTTTTCCGCTTACAGACATCGCTCCAAAAGTATCACCATGGTATGCATTTTTAAAAGCAAGAATCTTTGTTTTTTCTTTTCCCTGATTGTGTGCATACTGAATACACATTTTCAAAGCTACTTCTACCGCTGTAGATCCATTGTCAGAATAGAAAACCTTTTCCTGATCAGCAGGTAAAAGTTTCAATAGATTTTCTGAAAGCTGAGTAGCAGGTTCATGGGTAAATCCCGCAAATATAACCTGCTCCAAAGTGTTAAGCTGCTCAAATATGCGTTGGGCAATATAAGGATGAGAATGTCCATGCAGGGTTACCCACCATGAAGAAACCACATCCATATATTTTTTACCTTCATTGTCAAAAAGGTAAAGACCTTTCCCTTTTACAATGGGAATGATATTATCGGCGGTTTTCATCTGGGTATAAGGATGCCAGTTAACGGCTTTATCTCTTTCCTGAAGACTAGTTGGTGTAATTGTATCCATATTTGATATAAAATGTATTGATGGCAATAATATTTTCTGTTTTTAACGCAATGTTCGCTAAGGTTTTATAATCATGCAGTATGATTTCTAAGATCGCAAGGGCGTTTCACTCAGCTAAGACTGATCATTTGCTTACTAGAGCAAAAGTTTACTGTCTCTGCTGAATACAATGCCTTTGCGAACAAAAAATATGCAGCTCTATTATGCATTCTTGCGGCCTTAGCGTTTAAATTATAATAAATAAGCATTTCTGCTTTTAACGCAATGCTCGCTAAGGTTTTATAATCATGCAGTATGATTTTTAAGATCGCAAGGGCGTTTCACTCAGCTAAGACTGATCATTTGCTTACTAGAGCAGAAGTTTACTGTCTCTGCTGAATGCAATGCCTTTGCGAACAAAAAATATGCAGTTCTATTATGCATTCTTGCGGCCTTAGCGTTTAAATTGTATCAATCATCTAAAATTAACGCGAAGACCGCTAAATATTAAAATCCAGAAACTCATCATTTATAATTGTCTTAACAGCAGGTTTCTTTTTTCATCATCGGCTTTAATCCAAGAGTTTCCAGCATTTGCATATCTTCAGAAACACCCGGATTAGGAGTTACCAGTAATGTTTCTCTTTCCCCTGTGAAGATAGAGTTAGCACCTGCCATAAAACACCATGCCTGTTCCGTTTCTGTCATTTCTATACGCCCTGCACTTAACCTTACCATGGAAGAAGGCATCACGATTCTTGCAGTGGCAATCATTCTTATCATTTCCCAGGTATCTACTTTCTCGTTATCTTCCAATGGAGTTCCTTCCACTCTAGCTAAAGCATTGATAGGAACAGACTCCGGATGTTTAGGCATAGTAGCTAATGTCAACAGCATAGAAATTCTGTCTCTGTGTGTTTCCCCTAAGCCGATAATTCCACCTGAACACACCGTGATTCCCGCTTTTCGGACATTGTTAATTGTATTGATTCTATTATCAAAGGTTCTGGTAGAAATGATTTCTTCATAATACTGTTCAGAAGTATCAAGATTATGGTTATAAGCATATAATCCTGCTTCCTGAAGCCTTACAGCCTGCTTTTCGGTAAGCATTCCCAGAGTACAGCATACTTCCAGCCCCAATTCATTCACCCCTTTTACCATATCAATAACCCTGTCGAAATCACGGTTATTACGCACTTCACGCCATGCCGCCGCCATACAGAAACGGGATGAACCACTGTCTTTGGCTTTTTGAGCATGAGCAATTACGGTTTCAGTTGGTAACAAAGCCTGTACTTTGATATTGGTATGATAACGTGCTGCCTGTCCGCAGTATGAACAGTCTTCCGGACAGCCTCCGGTTTTGATGGATAATAAAGTTGAGATCTGTACCTCAGAAGGGTCATGCCACTCACGGTGTACGGTTGCAGCCTTATAAATCAACTCCATAAGGGGTAAATGATATATTTCTTCTATTTCTTCTTTGGTCCAGTTGTTTCTGATTGTTGTTCTGTCCATTATCATAATTTTGTTATTTTTAATTGTTTTGCAGTCGTTTTAACATGTTCCCTATTCGTACTTTCTATTTCCGGAATTTTGATAATTTTTGTTTCAACCGTAATAAAGTTTGAAATCACTCTTTCTGTATCTACAGGAAAGTCTCCGTTAAGAATCAGATATTCCAATGTGATGTTTCTTTGCTTCAGGGCCATTATAGAGAGTAAAGTATGATTGATGCAACCCAAATAATTTCTCACTACAAGAGCTGCAGGAAGCCTCAGCTTTTCAATCAGATCAATCATAAAAATATCATCCGAAAGCGGAACCATAAGTCCGCCGGCACCTTCTACAATCAGAGAATTTTGAGTTTCCGGTAGTTGGAAATCTTCAAGCTTTATCCGTATATTTTCTGCTCCTGCAGATTGATGTGGAGATGCAGCCAATTGAAAGCGGTAAGTTTCCGGATAGCATAATGTATCATCTGTCCATGTCTCAATTTTATGACTGTCTGTATTATGCAGGTCTCCAGATTGTACAGGCTTCCAGTAATCTGCTTTAAAATATTGTACTAAAATGGCGGAACAGACTGTTTTTCCAATTTCAGTTCCTATTCCTGTTATAAATAATTTCATTCGGGTTCTTAAGTTGTATTTCATGGATTTGGTTTTCCTTATTTAAATGAAATCTCTAATAATTTCTGTAAGCCTGATAATCTCCGGCTCAGTATTAAAATGATGGAGACAGATCCGCAGCCTTTCAGTTCCTTCTTTTACGGTTGGACTGTAAATAGCATAGGTTAAAAATCCTTCGCCTGATAATGCTTTCTGTAAGGATTTCAACTTTTCATTATCAGCAATGATTATAGCCTGAATCGGACTTGTTTCCGAAGATGGAGATTCTACCCTTTGGTTTCTGAATATTTTTATGTTTTCCTGAAGCTGAGGGGGTAAATCCTGATGATTTTCTAAGAAATTGTAACCTTCTTTTATCCTCATCCATTGGAAGTCCTGTGCAGAAGTGGTATAAATAAATGGAGATGCAAAATTCACCAGATAAGATTTGATACTGTCATGACAAAGTATTACTGCACCATGAGCTCCCAATGCTTTACCATAAGTGATTACATTAGCTGTAACCTGATCTTCCAAACCATATTTATTCACCAGGCCATGTCCGAAGACGCCGAATGCATGGGCTTCATCAACAATTAAACTGGCTTCATACTTCTTTGCCAGTTCAGTAATCTCTTTGAGAGGAGCAAGATCTCCCTCCATAGAGTAAAGGCTTTCTACCGCGATATAGCAATGTCCTTCCTGCTTTTTTAAAATCCTTTCCAAATGCCCAGGATCATTATGCCTGAATTTCAATTTTCTGGCATTTGACATTTTACAGGCATCATGTACGGAACGATGTATCTGTTCATCCACGATAATCGTATCATGGCGGGCTGGGAGCGTTGAAAATAAAGCCAGATTAGCAGTATAACCCGACGGAAAAAGTAATGCAGCCCGAAACCTATGCTTTTCAGCGATAAAAATCTCTGCAGATTCGGCCACTCTGCTGTTTCCGCTAATGAGCCTGGAACCTGTGCTTCCCGAAAGCAGCTGAGGACTCTCATGGATCTTCTCCAGCATAATCCTTTGAAGGTCTTTACTTTGAGCTAATCCCAGATAATCATTGGAATAGAAATCTATCCCTTCAGCTTTTGGTTTTAGCGTTCTTAATATCCCCTCCTGCTTTCTTTTGTGAAGCGCCTCCTCAAACCGGTTGATGTTTTTAAGCATAATCCAATTGAGCCACTTCTTCCGTAATAGCATTGATCCATTGCTGATGCAGGTCTTTTTCTATTTCCAGAATATGATCTGCATGCAGCTGCCAGTTTTCAGAAAATTCATTAAGCTGATTAATCATCTCTTCCAGATGTCCTTCTTCTTCCAGAATAATAGATTTTACCATGATTTTAGAAGATTCTTCTGTAAGGATTTCCTGATACACTGGATAAAGTTCATCAGCACGAACCTCAATAGCATAAGTAACAAAGAGATAAGCAGCATATTTCAGCTCTTCTTTAGTCAGCTGAAAAACATCCTGAAGGTACCTGCAGGCTTTAATATCCAATGAATGGAGATATTGCCGGGTTGCTATAGGAGCCAGTAATTCTTTGTTTTCATAAGTTTTGCAAAGTTCCGGATCTATTTTTCCAATCTGTTTTTTAAGATAGTAGGCGTGGCGATGTTCCTCAGCCGCATGTTTAAGCTGAATGAGCGTAACCATTACCGGATGTTCACATTTTGATATTTTCCTTGCGCCGGCATTTTCCATAAAAGAAAGAGTGTTTAGCCATTTAGCATGGGTGTTGCCATCCTGTACTATTCTTTTAAGCAGATGATGAAATTCCATAGATTTTTATTTTGATGTCAAAAGTAGTATATTGCCGGATGGTTACATGGTGCCAGTTTTTATATTATGGATAGTCCGGTTAAGATTCCTTATGAAAGTTTTATTAAAATAGATAGAAAATCAGAGACTTCTATCTATTTACAAATCGCTAATCAATTGGTGAATGCCATCCAAAGAGGTTTCTTACCATTTGGAACCAAACTTCCGGGAACCAGAGCCTTCAGTGAGATACTGGATGTACACAGAAATACAGCTGTGGCGGTATATGATGAACTGTCTGCACAAGGTTGGGTAGAAAGTTTTCCGAACAAAGGAACGTTTGTGATTGGAAAAGATCAGGAAAAGCCCATAAAAGTAAAGGACTTCGAAGAAAACAACCTTCAAAATTATCCTAAGAGCACAGGATTTACTTTTAAAACCTCCAATATTCTGGATAATCCCTTTGAGCATTCGGACTGTGAATATGTTTTTAATGATGGGGTTCCCGATATCAGGCTTACCCAGATCGGGCAGCATTCCCGGTTTTACAGTTCTATTCTTAAGCGGAAATCCAATCAGAAAGTTTTTGGTCATTATAATCATGATGGAAGTGAATTTTTCAAGGAACATCTGTCTCAATACCTTAATCTTTCCCGCGGCTTACCTATTTCAAAGAACAATCTTCTGATTACCCGAAGTACAGAAATGAGTATTTATATTGTTTCCGAAATCCTTTTGTCTTCAGGTGATACCGTTTTGGTAGGTGACTTGAGTTATTTTTCAGTGAATATGATCTTTCAAAAAGCAGGAGTAAATATTGTAACCCTTCCGATTGATGAAGACGGAATAATTGTAGAAAGTGTCAGAGAAGCCTGTCAGAAAAATAAAATAAGAATGCTCTATCTTACCCCGCACCATCATTATCCTACAACAGTGGCTTTAAGTGCACAGCGGAGACTGGAGTTACTTGAGCTGGCCAATGAATACGGATTTGTTATTCTAGAAGACGATTATGATTACGAATTCCATTATGATAAAAGCCCGATTCTGCCTTTAGCGAGTGCAGATACCAACGGAATGGTGATCTATATCGGATCTTTCGGGAAATCATTGGCTCCGGGGTTCAGGACCGGATTTATTGTTGCTCCTGAAAATCTGATGGTAGAAATGCGGAAACACCTTGGAATTATAGACCGACAGGGCGATATCCTGATGGAAAGAACATTGGGGGAAATGATTGAAGAAGGAGAAATCAATCGTTATCTGAAAAAATCCTTAAAGGTATATCAGGAAAGGCGGGATCATTTCAGTGCCTTGCTCAAAGAAAATCTTGGAGAGGTGATCACTTTTGAAAAGCCTTCCGGAGGCCTTGCGATCTGGACGGAATGGAAAATCCCTGTTAATCTGATGCAGCTGAGCCGGAAATGTGCCCAGGATAATCTCTTTATCCCCAAAACCCTGCTTTATCAGAATAAAAATCTTACTGCAATGAGATTAGGCTTTGGAGACCTGAGCTTTGATGAAATGGAAAGAAGTATTGAAATTCTTTCGCAGAACACCCAATATTTCAGATAAAAAAAGCCTCTACAATGATAGAGACTGATGGTATTTACTTGTTCCTGATTTGAAGTTTCTTCTTTGGTTTCTTCTTTTTTCTGTTTACATAAATGATGAATCCGGTAATAGGAAGCGAAGTAGCAATCATTCCGGCTAAAAGATACATAATTCGTCCGGTGACTCCGAAGATACTTCCTGTATGCAGGTCATAATTTCTTTCTCGTAAGGCAGTACCATACCCTATTTTTTCATCTTTATAAGCCTGATGTTTTAATATTTTTCCGGAATACTGGTCAAAATTATATTGTTCATTCTGATATTGCTTATTTCCGTAGGTTAATTCAGCATAATAAGTCCCTTCATCTGTTCTTGGGAAGTTAATCAGTGCTGATTTTTTATTAATCAGATCTTTTTCTACTTTTTCGCCAATGCTGTTCAAAATAAATTCCCGGTTTGTAAACTCTTCTGAAGGAATGCTGCTCTTTGCCTTTTGTTCAGTTGGTACGTTTCCATTCAAAGTATTTTTTACCCATTTATCTACGTTTTCAAAATTCCAGATGAGTGCGGAATAAGAGATGAGAATCAAAGGAATTATAGCATAAAACCCCAGGACATTGTGAAGATCATAATTCACTCTTTTCCAGCTTGCTGAAGTTTTAATGAAAAACATGCCCTTAAGCATATTTTTACTCATCTTTTTAGGATACCATATGATGAGCCCGGAAAAAAGAATAATAGCTAACATGAGTGTAGAATATCCTGTAATGGTTTTTCCTATTTTTTCGCCTAACAGCAGTCTTCTGTGAAGGTCCAGTACTATTTCAAAAAAATCATGTTTAGCATCTTCCACTTCATGAACTTTTCCCGTATAGGGATCGATATAAACCCGGTAGTAATAAAGATAAGTCCCCCAATAGGTCAATGCATCATTGTCCATTTTAAGAGTCCGGAACACATAAGTTCTTGATGGATCAGAAGAAATCTGAACTCTTTTGATTTTGAGTCCGTCAGGAAGTGCTTTTTCAGCTTTTAATGAAAGTTCGGAAAGAGATAATTTTTTGTCTCCAACAGTTTTTATAAAATACCTATCTGGATGTACGAGATGTTTTAATTCCTCTTCAAAAGCAAGAATACATCCGGTAGCCGCCATTATTACAACTACAAGCCCGGATGTTAATCCGAGCCATAGATGTAATTGAAGGGCTGCTTTTCTCAATGTAAGTTTCATGATTAAAATTTAAGACTTACCTCAGCAACAAAATTTCGAGGCATCTGGGCAACAATAACTCCCTGTCCTGCAAAATACTGAACATTCCCAATATTATTCATTTTAAAACCAATTCTATATCTTTCTTTTTCAAGAGAAACAGAAGCGTTCACAAGAGTATAAGCCGGGAAGGTAAACTTTCCTGTGTCTGTTTTATTCTCACTGAGCTGATGCCCTACACGATTAACTCCAAAGCCTAAGCCAAGCCCTTGTAAACTGCCGGATTGAAGAGTATAACTTACCCAGGAATTAAATACGTTAGCTGGTCCTGCAGAACCTGGACGTCTTCCGTTTACTGTTGCTTCAGCTTTAACGAATTTGCTGTCATTGTATGCATATCCAGTCATGATATTAAGCCCCTGAATAGGATTGGCAATGATCTCTACTTCGATTCCTTTACTTCTTTGCTCCCCATCCTGAATGGTAGCACCGAAGCTTTTTCCATTTCTAATGACTTCAATTACTCTCTGTATATTGTCAACCTGTATATCATAATATCCTACTGTAAAATTCAAACGGTTTTTCCAAAGATTTCCTTTGAATCCTATTTCCCATTGATTGGCTTTTTGGGGTTTCATAACTCCACTATAATCAGTAAGTTCCTGGTTAACAGGGGGTGTATAACTGAAACCATTCATATAGTTCCCATATACTGATAAACGATCCTTAAAGATTTGGTAAACAACTCCTACTTTAGGTGATAATGCTGTTTGTGTAAAATCTCCGGAACGGGTATTTTTATTCAGATCCAGTTGTCCCTTGCTTTCATAATGGTCCACACGTAAACTCAACAACGTAATTAATCGGTCTGTGATATAAATAGCATCAGAAAGATAAGCTCCATAGACATTACTTGAGGTTGTAGTTCTGGTAAGTGCGGCTTTTGACCCCTGTATTTTCTGCAAAGCAAGATCTCTGGAGATAAAACCGTACTTAATTCCGGGATTTTGTCCGTTAATTGTATCATATTTAATGATGGGTGAATGGTTATTGTTCAGAGATTGGTTTAAATAATCTAGGCCAATAAGAACCTTATTCTTTATTTTTCCAATGTTGAACTGCCCGTTGAAATTCTGTTGAACACTTGTAGAGGCTGCTTCAGAATTCTGCCATTGTACATTGCGTTCAAGCTGGGTATCATTATCTTTTCCTCTGATAAACTGATACTGATATAAACCTTCAGTTTTTCTGTAGTTTCTTGAAACAAGAGTCTGTGAGGTCCAGTTATTTGAAATTTTATAGTTAATCTCAGCTTTTACATTGGTAGATGGAGCCTTCAAAGTCATATCATTATTAGAATACGATCTTTTCCAGTCAAATCCAAGCTCATCGGGAGTATGTGCTAGAAATGCACGCCCTCTTGGAAGGAAAATAATGGGAGTATTTGTTCCTTCGTAATTATAAATCTGAGCTCCCAGGCTGAATTTCAGCCTGTCATTTACCTGATAGCTCAACGTTGGTGAAACAAAAAAAGACTTTCTGAATTCAGAATCTCTGAAACCGTTTTGGTATTGATAAGCAGCATTCAAACGGAATAATGTCTTCCTGGATTCTGTGATCGGTCCGTAAACATCAACAGTTGCACGATTCAGGTTGTAACTTCCAAGCATATAAGAAATTTCACCACCGAAATAATCTTTTGGCTTTTTGGTTACAAGATTGATAAGCCCTCCAAATGAAGTAACAGCACCTCCGTACAATGTTCCGGATGGACCTTTAATCACTTCAATACGTTCAATATCCGAAGGATCTATTTCTCCATTGGTAGTTGCCGGAACTCCGTCCACCATTGATATTTTTGTAGGAAAACCTCTAAGGCTGTAGTAAAAGCTTCCGTCTCCGGAACCTCTTCCCGGACTTCCCTGCATTTTTACCATACCGGGAACATTTTTTACCACTTCCGAAACATCATAGGTAAGCTGCTCCTTCAGAATTTGTTGATTGATACTTGTATAAGCCTGTGGATTTTCCAGATTTTTCAAAGGCATTTTTGAAACGGAGATACTGTCTTTAGTCAGGAATTTGTTTCGGCTGAAGGCATATACTGTAATTCCTTCAATCTCATTGCTTTGTGTAGGAGCGAAAATGGTAGGTATTTCATAAATATCCTTTTCAATCCGGATTTTTTCCTGCATAAGCTCAATATCATTTAAGACTACCTGAAGCGTATATTCACCAGGAGCTACATTCTCAAAGTAATAATCACCTTGATGATTGGTTTTTGCCTGATAAGAGGTATTAACAAGTCTTAAAATAGCATTTTTTATAGGTAATTTTTCAGAAACCAGAACTTTCCCATGGATGCGCTCACTTTGCTGGGCAGATAAAGCAGGGGGAAATAGAGTAAGAGTTAACAGTAATATAGAGGTTTTAAGTATTTTCATGTTATTGTTTTTGTAGAAGTATATTGTTTTTCATGTGTTTGAATTGTAATTTCATAAAGTTCTTCAGTAGCATTTAAGTTCTAAAATTTTCCATGTATCATTTCTTAAGATTATTAAAAATTGAGTTACATAAAACAGGGGCATCATCCTACCTGCTGTTTGATGTGGAAGAATAAAGGAGTTATTCATATAGGTTTTATAAGTGTTTTAAAACGAATAAGTGGAGTTATCACTTGTCTTTATTGAGTTTATATTGAAGGAAATCAATAGGTTGAAGCAAGGCTTTGCAAGAAAATGTTTCATTAGTTTTTTAATTTATTCTTATTTGGAATAATTAAAAACAAAGATAGAAATAAATCACAATAACTCTAACTTTTTAATTGATAATCTAAAGAGTAATGAATTTTGGATAATCTAAGCTCGTTAACAACGAAAAAATCCTTTTTAAGGCAATGCTTAAAAAGGATCTTATGGTAAAATTTTAATGACCTGTTCTATTTGAAATATTTGTCAAACAGAGTGAGCTGCTCAGAAAGTGAACGGCTCCAATATTGAGTATCATGAGCACCTAAGGATTCTGTATAAAGATGCTGGATTTTCTGTTCCGTAAGCTTGGTATGAAATTTTCTGTTTTGCCCGATCATCTGAACATCCTCAGTTCCACAGTCGAAAATATAACGTTGTCCGGCTGTTTCCATTAATTTGATTTTGCTGTCTGTAAGGAAGTTGGGATTTATTGATTCTAAAGGACCAAGTACTTTATTCACCATATATTTATTATACCCTTCCCCGAATACATTAAAGTCTAAAGCTCCACATGAACTTCCCACAATTCCAAATGTTTTGTTATAGGTAACACCAATATTTGTGGCACCATAGCCACCCATACTCCATCCCAGGATTCCTCTGAACTTTTTCTCCTTTTTTACCGGATAGTTCTTATCAATAAATTCAACAAGTTCTTTTCCAATAAAGGTTTGGTATTGGGAATCTTTAACAACCGGGCTGTCTACATACCATGAACTGTAATTCCCATCAGGCAAAACGTAAATGGTTTTATACTCCTGAGCTTTCTTAACGATATCCGGAATATCCTCTTTAATGATCCTGTCCGGATTTCCGCTGAAACCATGAAGAATATATACGGATGGATACGTTGTATTGGGTTGTAAATTCGGAGTAATAATAATGGTTTTGATCTTTTTATTCATTTTAGGACTGAAAACTTCCTCATGAATGACCTTCTGTGCTGAAAACTGTGCAAAAACACTTAAAACAACAATGCTGATTAACTTTTTCATACTTTTTAAATTTAATTAATGATGAGCAGATCATGAAAATACATCGTATATAAATTTAAGATCTTTTACTTAAATAATCAATGGTTCCATAATCTTATGACATAGCAAAGTTGCACCGGAAAAAAAGGAAAAGCGTCAACATTTGTTGACGCTTTTGTTAATTTATTTCTTTAAGCATTTATGAGCATTAGTATTTCCAAAGCATTAAGCCTGCCTGATAGCCTGCCCCAAGTGTCCAGATGAGAATATTTTCCCCCTTTTGCAGCTTTCTTACATTCTTCCGGTATTGATGCAGTGCCAGAAAAGGACTTGAAGAACCGGTATATCCTACTTCTCTTGAATAGAAAGGAACCTTTTCAGGGGGTAAATTGAAATGATCACTAATAATATTAATATTTTTTAATGAAAATTGAGAAAATAAAAACAAGTCGATTTTTTCAATGCTCAGATGGTTGCGTTCTAAAAAACTGTTCATATCATTCAGTGCAAAGTTGACACTCCCACTTCCATCGAAGCTCTTATCCCATAAAGTGACATCATTAGGGTGGTAACAAGAATATCCGTTAGGAGGAAACAGTACCGTATTGCAGATACTACTGTCTGTATGGTAGAGAACATCCATTAACCCTGAAGAAGAGTCATCTTTTTCTACAATAAAGGCAAAAGAAGAATCCGAAAAGCAAAATGCCGTTACAGGATTTTCAGAATCCACAATACCAGATAATTTTTCAGAACATATTATCAATGCTTTTTGGGCAGTATCGGATATGGATAGATATTTTGTAATTTGGTCCAAAGCCACAAAGGCTCCAATACAATTGGCATTGATGTCATAACACAGTGTATTGGCCTTGCCTTGTAATGCATGATGAATCTTGATAGCATCACAAGGAATGAGATGTTCTGAAGTGCTGGTTACAAATACAATCATATCAATATCCAAAACGGAAGTATTACTTTCTCTGAGTACTCCTTTTGCTGCATGTATTGCCATAGACAATGTTGTCTCTTCAGAGTCTTCAGTTACAATATACCGATTGCTTCGCCCCAATGCATTCTGAATCTTTTGCATAGATACATTTTGCTGTTCAAATTGCTTGATAACAAACTCATTGGTTTCAGCATATTCCGGATGATAAAAATAAGTATGACCTAATTTCATGGTTTTGGTTTTATTAATTTAATTATTTCCCTATAAAGGGATTTAATGTAAAAATAATAAAATATACCATGCAAAAAATTGTATTACGAAAAATTATTTTACAAATAAATAGTTTTGTTTAAAATATAAACATGGAATTCGGAAAACGATAATATTATCTGTTGATTTCCTTTTTTATACGGCTGAGCTGAGTTGGGGTAATCCCTAAATATGATGCTATATGATGCTGTTTAAGCCTGTTGTACAGGGATTTATTTTCGAGCAATAATAAATACCGTTGTTTTGCGGTTTCAAATTTTAAAGAAACTTCAAGGGGCTCCTTTTTTACCACCCAGTTTTTCTCCAGATACCTGATATGAAAAAGGGCAAGATCATGATATTGTTCCAATAATTCCCGATACATTTTAACCGGATATTTAATGACTGAGCAATCTTCAAGAGCAATGATACTGAAATCACTGGGTACGTTTTTGATGATGGCAGCGGTAGAAGCTACAAAACTGTTTTCTTCAAAAAAGATCTTATAAATAGAACTTCCTGCTTCATCAGTCATATAATATCCTATTAAACCGGATTTTATAAAGTAATAATATCTGGCCATATTTCCGGATTCCAGAAGAAGTTCGTTTTTTTGAAAATGTTCTTCACTGCAGATATCCATCAGAGCTGCTGTAGTTTTCTCTGATAGAGGATAATAGGTATTAATTTCTTTTAAGAATTCTGAATTGTTCATCATATCAAAGAAATAACTTTTGAATTATACCTGGATGGAAAGTGTTTAATAATATTGATACAAATTTAAAGTGCAGGAAAATTTAATCCAATATTTTCTTCATCATCAGATCGGTCTGCTCCTCGTCACCAAGCCTGAAGGTATGCTTATCAAATTCAACAAACCCGTTCTTCCTGTAAAAGTTTAAAGCTCTCAGGTTTTCTTCCCAAACACCTAGCCACAGATATGATTTATTGAGGTGCTGAGCAGTTTTCAATGCCTGATCATAAAGAAGCTGACCTACTTTTTTACCATGGTGGCTTTTCTTTACATAGATTCTTTCAATTTCAAGACCGGTTTCATCCTGTAATTCAGTCTGTGCTTTACTGCAATTGACTTTCAGATAGCCAACCGAATTGTCTTCTTCCCAGGCAATATAGAAATGGGAGTCCGGATTGTTCAGTTCAGATCTTACCTTTTCTGTATTAAAGCTTTCTCTTAGGTATTTTTCCATGGCTTCTTCGGTATTGTCTTCAGCAAAGGTTTCAGTAAAAGTCTGAATTCCCAGCTTCTGTATACAATCTGTATCTTCGGCAGAAGCTTTGTTGATGATTATTGATGTCATTTTTTGAATAGATTTTATGAAAATAATATTTTTTTAAATGCTTCAGAAGCCAAATGAACCTGTACGCTCCAGTCATCAGCAGCATCACTGCCCGCATCATCAGAAATGTATTTTAAGCATAGAAACGGAATATTCTCTTTTTGTGCGATTAATGCTAAAGGATAGGCCTCCATATCTACAATATTATAATCAGTTTCAGAATGATTCATCTCAAAACTGTCACCACTACCACAGATTCCTTCCTTCAAACTATCCATCTTCAGGCCGTACTCTAACACAGGCGGAACTCCTGATAATGGAGTTTCATACATTTTAAATCCAAGACCTCTTACATCCATATCCCTCTGGATAAATTTTGTACAGCAAACCACCTCCCCTTTATGAAATCCTTTGCTTCCGGCAGAACCCAGATTTACAATTAATTTAGGCTTTCTGGTTTGAATTTCTTTGGTAAGCTCTATAGCTGCATTTACCTTTCCTATTCCAGTTATTAATTTATTTTTCCCGTCAAATACTGTTCCTGCTTCAGAATCCAGTGCAAAAACAAAAAGTGTGTCTGCGATGGGATAATGAATTTCATTATTAATTTTTATCATTAAAGAATATAGATTTATACTGTTTTACAAAGATACGAGAGTTTTACCGGATTTTAGAAATGTTGGTTATTTTAATACTTATTCTGATGTTTTTGAAATAGTATGATTAAAATAAAACCCCAAGCTAATAACCTGGGGTTTTTAAAATATTAAATGCTACATCCATCAGCATCACAGGAAGCTCCGCTGTCTCCGGAGAGATCTTTGAAAGGACTTACTGTTTCTTTATAAGTCTGTTGCAATGCATTTTCAAACACTTCTACAGGTTGTGCTCCTGAAACTGCATATTTTCCGTTCAGAACAAAGAAAGGAACTCCTGAAACGCCATTGTTTCTTGCTTCCATAATATCCTGATTTACCTCGTAATCCAATTGATCGGTAGTAACTGCTTCTCTGGCTTCTTCTTTATCAATCCCTAAGTTTTCAGCAAGCGAAATCAGAACTTCCGGATCACCTACATTTTTAGCTTCAGTAAAATGAGCGATAAACAATGCTTCTTCCATTTCATTGGATTTGTTGTACTTCTTAGCTAAATGAAGAAGCCTGTGTGCGCTGAAAGTATTGATGATTAAAGTCTTTCCAAAATCAAAATTGATCCCTGCTCCTTTTCCCATTTGAGCCACCTGAGCCAGCATCTGTGTAGCCTGAGCTTCAGCAACTCCTTTTTTCTCTCTGAAATACTGGATGGTATCCTGAGTTTTATGAGCATCTAAGGTTGGATCTAGCTGAAAGCTTTTCCACTCTACTTCTACTTCATCTTTAAATGGCAATTTTTCCAGTGCCTGTTCAAAATTATTTTTCCCGATATAGCAAAACGGACACATAACATCCGACCAGATTTCTATTTTCATTGTATTTAATTTAAATTTGATAGATCAAAGATACGGAATTATTTTAATGTAACAAAAATTGTTACATTTGTTTTACAGACCCTGAAAAAAACTTTTCCCTTTTTTCAAATATATTTCTCATTATCATCATAAGGAATGCAAGAATTCCGAAAACAAAGCCTATCCATGGTGTATATTCTACTCCCTGAGTGATAATAATCCAACCTCCAATAGTAGTTCCCAAAGTAACCCCCAGATTACCGAATGAAGTAGCCAGGCTGTTCGCAAATTCCAATGAGTCAGGCGCTGCAGAGATCATATAGGTAGAAGCATTCAGGAAGCTTGGTGAATAAAGAAATCCCCAGATTCCTATAACAATGACCGTAGCTAATGCATTCTCATCGGAAACAGAAAGTAATATGGGAATCAATACCGTTCCGGAAAGAAAGAATGCTAATGTAGCAGTTACATTTTTATTAAGCATTTTACCGGCTACTCTATTCGCTATAATTCCAACAGCTCCAAATAAAAAAAGCATATAACTTACCATTGCAGTATCCATTCCTTTCGCTTTACCCAGATAATCTGCAAAATAGCTATAAGTGGAAAACCAGGCTGTAATCATAAAGAAATTGGTAAGAGTACTCAGGATAAACGGTGGCTGTTTCAATATACTGACTTGGCTTCCAAATGATTTTTTCTCACTCACAGGCATAGGTGGCAGAAAAAAATGAATGATAAGCAAAGCGATCAAGCTTATTGCAGCCTGGATCATAAACGAATACTCCCACGAATAAAGTCCGGAAACCCATGTTGCAAAAGGAACAGTAGTAACCATTGCAATGGCTACCCCACTGAAAACAATACTCATCAGCTCATTCTTATTGGTGCTGTCACTTCCGGATACTGCTACAGACAATGCTGTTGCAATATAGACCGGCTGTAAAAATGCAGGAAAAATTCTTACTATCAGCAGCAGCCAGAAAGGTGGTGAAAAGGAAGAGACAATCCCTGTGAACAGGAACATAAGGATAGCAGCAGTCATTATTTTTTTCCGGTCAATACCCGAAGTAAACAAAGTCATAAAAGGACCTGTAAGAGCAATGACCAGAGCAAAAGCACTTAAAAGATAACCTGCCTCATCTATGCTGATTTTATAATACTCTGCAACCTGCGGAAGAATTCCAATGATTCCAAATTCTGTAGTAATAACTGCAATAAACCCTAAGGATCCAATATAAGCATACTTTTTCATGGTTCTTTATTGAAAGGTTTATCCCAAATATTGTCGAGCAAAGTCCGCCATTTCACCAATGGCTGATTGTGTTTCATCCAAAACCTCTCCCATATGCATAAATCCATGAACCATATCTTTATAAAAAATTGATTTAACAGACATTCCGGCATTCTCCATATTCATCGTAAGATGTTTTGCATCGTCTGCCAAAGGATCATGTTCAGCGATGATAATAAGAGTTGGAGGTGTATTTTTAAAGTCTTTAATTAAAATAGGAACAGCAAACGGGTTATGGGCTTCCTCTTTGGGAAGATACCAGTTCCAGGCATCTATTCCTCCCTGTTTATTCAGTACCGGTCCGTTTTCATAGGTTTCCCAGGTTTTGGTATTAAGTTGATTATCCACTGCCGGATAGATCAGTACCTGAAACTTAAAAAGTTCTCCTATTTGGGTAGAAATAGCTGTGGATAAGCCTCCGCCGGCACTGTCCCCTATGATTCCTATTTGATCCCGATCAATTCCTAATGATTCTGCATTTTCTATAACCCATTGTACAGCGTCAAGGCAATCATTCAGGCCTGCAGGAAACGGATGTTCCGGAGCAAGACGATAATCGATGAAAATCACAACAGATTCTGTTTTATTAGCTAGTTTACGCACAACTGCATCATGTGTTTCATAGCCACCGGCAATAAACCATCCACCATGTATATAAATTATTGCAGAGGATTTTTGAACGGCTTTCCCTTTAGGACGATATATTCTAACCGGAATCTGATGATCAGCCATCGGAATATCAAGCTCTTCAATCATAGCCACAGCTTCTTTTTTCCCGCTGAGCTGCAGAGTCATTGCTTCAAGATATTTTCGGGTATCGTCTAATGGGTTTTGAGGATTAAAAGACTGTATTTTTTCCAAATGATTTAAAATCTGATTGATTTTAGGTGTCAACTGCATTTTGTTGTAATTTTAAATTAATATTATTTTGCAGTGAACATTAGCGCTATTGTTATTTATCTGCTTTTATATGGGCAAAATTAGTTTTCATATCTTACATTTGCACTATACGGATATCATTGTATGGTACTAACAAATTTGTAAGTAATGGGAAAGATAAAAGAAAGTTCAACGAATAATATCAACAAGCAATATATTCAGGAATGTGATTTGAGTTATGCCGTATGTAAGATTGGCGGAAGATGGAAACTATTTATTCTGAGTAAATTAAAAGATGAAAAGCTGCGTTTCAGCGAACTTAAAAGGTCTATTTCAGGAATTACAGAGAGAATGCTTACCCTCCAGTTAAGGGAACTTGAAAAAGAAGGTCTGGTAAAAAGAACAGTATATGCAGAAGTCCCGCCAAGAGTAGATTATGAACTTACAGAAATTGCCAGAGAACTGATTCCTATATGGGATGCCTTAAATGAATGGGGTGGAAAACACCGGAAGTTTGTTGAGGAACAGGAAGAATGTATTGAATAATAGTAGGTATGATAAAGACTATGTGCCTATCATAAAAATCATTTTTTTTATCATACAGGCACATAGAATATTGTAATGAGATCAGTTTTATGTATAAAGTAATAAAACTATAGCTCTTCTTTAATAATTTCAATGAAACGGTTAACAGCCTCGTCTCCTGTATTCCAGGAAGTAATCAGACGAATAGCAGAAAACTCTTCATCTATTTTTTTCCACACAAAGAATTCAAAGTTCTCTGATAAAACCTGAATAAGGCCGTTGCTTAGAATCGGGAAAATCTGATTGGTATAGGTATCGGAAAGGAATTGTACTCCTTTTTCCTGCAATGCATTTTTTATTTTCATAGCCTGTTGGTTGGCGTGTTTGGCCAGATCAAAATACAGGTCATCCTTCATCAGTTCCAGAAACTGAATGCCTAATAATCTGCCTTTTGCCAGCAATGCTCCTTTCTGTTTAATATTGAATGCAAAATCCTCCTGAAGTGCCGGATTATTAATAACAATCGCCTCTCCAATTAAAGCCCCGTTTTTAGTTCCTCCCAAATAGAAAATATCCGTCAGTTCCGCTACTTTTTCCAGGGTAAGATCACTGATTTCAGAAGTTAGCCCATGTCCCAGCCTGGCTCCATCCATGAACAGATAAAGGTGGTTTTGCTTACAGAATTCTGAAAGTTCTTTCAATTCATTAGCCTGATAAATGGTTCCCAGCTCTGTAGAATTGGAAATATAAATCAACTTTGGCATTACCTGATGCGGTATATTCCTATGATTTTCCAACACCGGAATAATATCTGATGGTCTTAATTTTCCATCTTCGGTTTCAATACTTAATATTTTGTGTCCTGTTGCTTCAATCGCTCCCGTTTCATTGTTCAGAATATGTCCTGTAGACGCTGAAATGGCACATTGATAAGGTCTTAAAACAGAGGAAATCACAATTAGATTTGCCTGTGTTCCTCCGGAAACAAGGTAAACATCAGAATTATCTTTTCCTATTCTTTTCTTAATCAATTCCTTAGCTTTTAAGGAGTATTCATCTTCGCCATATCCGGCTTGCTGTTCAAGATTATATTGCAGAAGTGCATGTAGAATATTCGGGTGACATCCCTCAGAATAATCGTTTTTAAATGAAAATTTCATAGAGTAAAATTAAAAAAAGTTAAAATAACAAGAGTAATCTTTTAAGAATATTTTGTTAGATTTGTAGTGAAAATCATCTAACATTTTGAAAACAACCCTAACAGAAGAAAATTACCTGAAAGCTTTGTTTCATTTAGTTGACAATGAAGGAAAGGTGACGATTAACGAACTCAGCAAATTTTTGAATGTAAAAATGCCGAGTGTTAACAATATGATGAAAAAATTTGCCGAAAAGAAATGGGTCATTTATGAGACCTACAAACCTCTGATCGTTACAGAAAACGGAAAGCGTGAAGCTGCTCTGGTGGTACGCAAACACCGGCTTACCGAAATGTTCCTGGTTAAAAAAATGAATTTCGGCTGGGAAAATGTCCATGAAATTGCAGAGCAGCTGGAACACGTGCATTCCAAGATCTTTTTTGATAAAATGGATGAAATTCTGGATCATCCTAAATTCGATCCACATGGAGAACCTATTCCTGATAAAGATGGGAACATTATTGCTCAGGACCTTCAGAAATTAAGCCATTGTCAAGAAGGAGAAACTGTTGTTTTTGCTTCTGTTACTCTTTCAGATGATGCTTTTTTAAGCTATTTAAATGATCGGAAACTTCTCCTGAATACCAAGGTGAAAGTTATTAAAATTGAAAATTTTGATAAATCGATGACCATTGAGATTGGTGATAAGAAAGAAATCCTCAGTAAGAAGGCCACTGAAAAAATATTGGTAAAAAAATAATCTACTATAAACTGCTTCAAAAATGAAGCAGTTTATTTTTATGCCTCGAATACATTAAAACTGAGATAAATAAGAATTGGATTAGCAAATAAGCCTTAAAATTTGTGTATTAGTGCCCATTATAAAACCATATTTTAGTCGGACCTAATTTATTGTAGATAAAATTTTCGTACCTTAACAATACACAACTTGCTCATAACTAAGGTTTTATTATTTCACAATAATAGCTCCAAAAATACAAATCATTGGGTATTCTCCTCTTCCGCAACTGTTAAAAAAC
The DNA here is from genome assembly GCF_024810195.1 of Chryseobacterium sp. BIGb0232. NCBI lineage: Bacteria > Pseudomonadati > Bacteroidota > Flavobacteriia > Flavobacteriales > Weeksellaceae > Chryseobacterium > Chryseobacterium sp. BIGb0232. Next base: position 8,241 of record NZ_JANUEH010000016.1, on the reverse strand, counting down.
GGTTAAACTTCTTTTCATAAAAAACTTAGAGAATTAATTTTACTAGGTTTGCAAAATATTCCATTGAGATCCATCTTTCTCATAAGTACCAAAATTTTAACTATCACCTTAAAGATTTATGAAAAAAAGCATTCAGTTTTTTATTGTTTCGATGCTGTTGAGCCCTTTTGCAAGTGCCCAGGTAAAAGATTTTGTAATCGAACCGCCAATTAAAAACAACTTATATATTTACAAGACTTTCGGCGTATTCGGAGGTAAAGAATATTCTGCCAACTCAGTATATCTTACCACTAAAAAAGGGGTGGTCTTATTTGATGTTCCATGGGAAAAAGTACAATACCAAAGCCTGATGGATACCATCAAAAAACGTCATAACTTACCTGTTGTTGCCGTATTTGCCACGCATTCTCATGATGACCGTGCAGGAGATCTTAGTTTTTTCAACAACAAAGGGATTAAAACATATGCTACTACCAAGACCAATGAATTCCTGAAAAAAGATGGAAAAGCAACCTCCACTGAGATTATCAAAACCGGAAAGCCTTACAAAATAGGTGGTGAAGAGTTTGTAGTAGATTTTCTTGGAGAAGGACATACTGCCGACAATGTAGTGGTATGGTTTCCAAAATATAAAGTTCTGGACGGTGGCTGCCTTGTAAAGAGTACTTCCGCCACTGATTTAGGAAATATCAAAGAAGCCAATGTAGAACAATGGCCTAAGACTATGAATAAACTGAAAACAAAATATTCAAAAGCTACACTGATTATTCCGGGGCATGATGAATGGAAAGGCGGCGGACATGTAGAGCATACTTTGGAGCTTCTGAACAAAAAATAAAATCATCTCAATCTAAAAGACCCGGCTTCTGCCGGGTCTTTTTAGGTCATATTATTTTGTCAAAAGATATTTAATAGCTTCTTCCATTACCCTGTCTACAAATGTTTTAGGGCTGCTTGTCATTTGTGCAACTTCAGCATTCGAAGGAGGGGTTACATAGATATCCGGTTTCACACCAATCCCCTCAATGACTTCATTATTGAGGGTTTTAGTCGCCATCAATGGCATATAAAACTCCAGAATACCATCGGCAACCTTATCCCGGGTACCTCCATTAAAATCATCTGATCCTCCCAGACCTGCAGTAGCTCCCGAGCTGTAATCTCCTATTGAGATAGCATGAGATCCCTGGCTTTTGAGCATCAATGTAGACATTTCCGACATACTCGCACTTCCTTTATCCGTTAAAACAGCAACCGGAATATTCCCGGGAATTCCAAACATATGAGACTGTGTCTGTACCGGAACCCACGGAGTATAATTAAATTGTCCGTTTCCTTCTTTTGTTCTCTGATAAAATGCAACAGTGCTTTTAGTAATAAACCTGTCTGTGAAAAAACGGGCATCAACAATATTACCACCACCGTTACCTCTTAAATCAATAATCACTTTCTTAATATCTCCTTTGTGCAAAGGATTCAGAAACTTTTTATAAAAAGGGGCATTTGTTACTATTTTGTTTGCTGCACTCTGAAACTGGCTCAAATTATACCCAAATTTTACATGATTATCCATCTGTTGGATAAACCATTGGATATATGGAAGAGTTTCACTGTTTGACACTGATGAATAAGTAGCTGTACTGTTATATTTTACAAGGTTATTAGACTTCGTGAGTAACTGTTGGGTCAAATCTAAAAACGAATCTGATAAAACTTCTGTACTTTTAAACGCTCCAATCTGGCTATTGAAAGATTTCATTTCAGTTGAATTCGGAAATGAATTCCACTGGTTTAATATATTCAGAGTGAAATTTTTAACTTCATTTCTCTTGTTAACATCACTAATGGCATTGAGCTGTGTACTGTTTTCAATAGCTGCAGGGGTAAGAACAAGCGAATTTCCCGGACCTGGGCTTAAATATTTATCAGCAAGATCAATTTTAAGAGACCTTGCCAGTAAAAAACTACTATATGAAAAATAGTAAATGTCAGGATTAGACTTTAGGCTTCCCATAAGATATGTCATACTTCCACCATCTGAATAGTTATAAGTCCGAGACTCTACATCATCCAGTCTATCTTTCATATATCCGTACTTTGCACCAAACGGATAAATATTAGCTCTAGCTTCTTTCATCCCACCATAAAATGTATACGTATTGTTTATACCGGAATTTGAAAAAGGCACATTTATCTTAACATAAAAATGTCTGTCTATAATTGGATTTACGATTTCGGTAAAATATATACTTGCTTTTTCAGCATCCGCTTGCAATTCAGCATCGCTTACTCCAATTCTATTATAGGATTTTAAAGCAGCAAATTTCGGATAATATTCTTTATAGATGGCATTCCAATCCATCCCATCTTTTCCTTTCTGTTCGTAAAAATAATTATACCGCTGATCCATTACCGTCCAGAATACTTTAAAAAGATCGGCATAGGATTTTATATCATTGCTTGTATATCTTGTTGGTTCCGTGACAGAGGAATCATTATCCTGCATACAGGAATTGAATGTCGCAGATGCTGAAAGCAGTACGAACCCTAAATAAATAATATTTTTTTTCATTTTATAGATTTTAATTGATAGGAAAAACTTTGTTATTTGAACTTATAGGCAACACCTAAAGAAATCATATATGACCGAATGGTTGATTTACGGTCTTTATCATCATTCGCCATATTGATATCCGAAAGCCCATACTGGTAATTATAGGATGCATATACATCAAACTTCTTAAGAGAATACCCTAACTGAGCTTGACCTACCAATCCATATCCCCATCTGTTAAGCTGATTTTCATTCTTTTTGAAATCATATTTATCCGATACCTGTGTATAATTGAAAGTTCCGTTTTCCTGTAATTCATTAAATACCGGATATCTACCCTCTCTTCCCATACGAAGCCAGTAGTCTGTATACATTCCACCCGCAATTTTGATCCACACACCAGTAGTTTCATGTGGATTGTTCAAGATATAGCCCCCTACCATTAAAGGAAGGGTTAAAAAATTGTTATTATATTCTGTATACCATCCTTCCCGGTTTCCCGTTCTCTCAAACTTATAATTCTTTTGCTGGAAGGAAGCTCCGGTAGAAACAAAGAGTGATTTCCAGACCATATATTCCCCGGACAAATTGACCCCGAAACCATACCGCCCCGTGTATCTTGAATCAACAAGATTTGAAAGATCTGAATTTAAAGCACCATACGTATACCCTGCATCCAGACTTACCTTGATTTTATTTTGCCCCATCACTACTGTTCCGGCAGAAAAAAGACAAAGGCAAAAGATTTTAGACAATTTTTTTTTCATAGATATTTTTTTGAGTTTATTTCATTTATAGTAACCTTAGTGTATCAATCATTAATGATTCAGTAAACAAACATCATAATAATTTATAGATTCCTGCAAAACTATATCATAAATCAAAAAAGCTGTTAAAAACAGCATACTACATACGTACTTTATTAATACAACTAATTAATAATCAAGAAATTACACACTACCCGCCATAATATTCACCTTAGGTATATAGGACCTAAAAAGAATATGGTGTAGGGTCTATGTAGGGTAAATAATATAATATTTAGAAAATTAAAATGCAGGAAGTAAATATCCGTGATAATTTTACGATGATGCAGAGTCAATAAAAAAATCCCGAATGAACAATCATTCGGGATTTTATATTTAAAAGCTGATGCTATTAGTCTAATACACTCCAGCCTCTCTTCGGGTTGGTATTGGTAGAAACCTCCTGTTCATTAACAATGATGTTTTCTTTTCTCTGACCGATGTAATCCAGTTCGCTCAGTTTAGAGAAAATTGTCTCCAGACTTCTTAACATCTGTTGGATGTAAAGTAAAGGCTCTCCGCAATTATGGTGATCGTAATTTGTTTCAGCGACGATAGACAATTGATTCAATAAAGTATGAGGCGCAATCTCACTCCATTCTAAACTATAGTTCAGCATTTCTTCCAATTCTGCAGGAACAAGTAGCTGTGTTGAGTTGTACAGGTGAAGCGCCAGCTTTGCAAAAGATTCAATTAAAAATACCGGCGGTTGGTAAGGCGTAATATTTCTGAATTGGAAATACATATCTCCAAAGGTAGTCACCATCGTATTACAAACGAACTTCACATTTTGAGCTAAAGCTGTATTCTGGTTCTTATGAGAAGCTTTCTGAATAATTTTAAAAGCATACTGCTGCAGGTTTCCAATAGATTTCGCAAAGCTGCTGTAATAATCTACTAATGCCGGATGACTCTGAACAGAAGTACAGGGCGGAATAAAATTAGAATCTACCTGTGCAATATTGGCTTTTAAATCTACCTTTCCGATAATCAGATAATTTCCTCCTGAGTAGCTACTGTTCAATGAAGTTACAGGAAGAAGTTCAATATGGTGATTCGGTTGTGCACTTGGGTGACGTGGTGGAATTTCTTCCGGATCAATATCGCCGAAAGGAACTTTATCAAACGGATTTACAGAGATCAAAATATAATATTCTCCATCAGCCTGCTCTTCACTCATTGATTTTGCCAGAGATTTTACACTGATTCTTCTGTCGCTTAATTCAATACGGTACCCTGCCATGGTAACAGCACTGCATCTTTTGATAACCAGCTGCACATCGTTAGTGGCAGTATTGTGAACATCAAAAATAGTACGGTCTGTATACTCAGTAGAAATAGGCAAAAGCCCATAGTTATATGTAGTAATCCCAAGCGAATTGGAATCTCTGATGGTATCAATTAAGAAATTATCCTGATCATTAAGGTGTCTTTGGGAAACTTTCATTCCATCCACCCAGTTGATTGCAAAATGTTTAATAGGCTGTATCATGTTTAATACTTTTTAATTTTTTGTGTTATGATTTTCTTGCGACTCCCTCCTCTTCATGCTGAATGACTCTTTTACAAATCACCACTTCATTTTCAGAAATGCTGTTTGCAGTAATGTCCTGGTCGAAATCTATATATTTTCTAAAGCTGAAAAACGATTTTTTAGTATAAAAGATCCAGTAATAAGGTTCTTTTACCTCATCTGAAAGGTGAATGATAGATCCAGGGTTCTTGTGGTTATAATCATCCACTACTCTGTAAAACCAGTCTCCAAAAGTGATTCCTGTCGGAAGAGTTTTCGCCTTAATTCTGAATCGGTTTGAATCTTCAAGATTTTTACTTAATTCTACATTCAAAACCATCAGACGGTCAAAATCTGCCCCTTCAAAATCAGGAAGCTTTTGATCCGGAGAATATCTCCATGTTTTATAAATATCAAAAGGAATACTGATAAACTGAATATAGCAATAGTAAAATACCATAGGAACTACAAAGATCAGCATACTTGTAGCTGCCATCACTGCATATCCGGTTCCTTTACTCATCCAGTTGAATAACAGGGTAAATAAATATCCACCCAAAGCAATACAAGTCAATGAAAGAATAGATTCAAACAGGATGCTCATCGCCAGAGAATCAATATGCTTTTTGAAATATTTATGCAGTAAGTTAACGTGGATAATCCCAAAAACAAGATAAACAACCTGTGCAATGAGATACCAGTACGGATTAAAAAGATTTCCGGCAAATCCGAAAAAACCAGGCAGTGCCAGGCATAAACTGCACAGAAGAACGTATACAATAATTACTTTAATTTTGATCGCAGGTTTGTTTCTCCTGATAATTCCCAGGATAAACATCATGATAATTGCGATTAAAGGCATTAGAATATACCTTAAAAAAATACCTTTTACTGAAGAAATTTCCATTTGTTTCTTTTCGAATTTATACTTTGTTGGTAGTTGTAAATATAATAAAATAATTTAGAGGAAGGTAGAGTATCCAAGGCGGCTGGCATTTCTTTCATCATCCTCCAGACTGAACGAGTATTCCAGCTTTTCTGTCACAAAATTCTCTTCAATATCCACTGTTATAGGAAGAAAATAATCATACAGGGTCTGAAGAACTTTTCTGAACGGGCTTCCCGGGATATACTTTTTCATATCTTCATAAGGAATCGGGCCGATATTCACTACCCAGTTCCGTTGTCCATCCATATGTCTGCCACTCGGAATATAGGTTACCCCCAATCTTGAATTTCCCAAAAGCATTGAATCATCATTTTTCTCTATTCCATCAATAACATTGGGAGAAAAGGTTACTTTAACAGAAACCTGTAAAAAAGCGGTCAGGCATCTTTCAAACCATCTCTTATCCCCACGGATCTGATGAAAGAAAGGAAGAATGTGTATAAATATATAAGCACTCTGCTTATCCAGCATATCAACCAGCGGCCAAAGTTCACTTACCGTTTCCAGTAATGCATCTGTATTGCTTGTAATATCAAATTCAGACTCTTTAAGAAGGGCACTAATCTCCGTAAAAAAGACTTCCAGCTCAAAAGGGCGGAAAAATTTACGGGCATCATCTTCTATTCTTTTCTGCTTTCTGATCTCTCTTACTACCGTATCTACATTTTTTCTGGAAGCTCCGAGAGAAGGTGGGTGAAATAACCCTTCAGGAAGGTAATCGTAAATGCCCTCCCTATAACTTTCTATCGTGAATACTTCTTCATCAAAACCTAAATAACTGCTCGAAATGCTTTTAATATCCTTAAGATAAGCACGATCGTTCACCCCAACTCTTTCAATAAAAATATTGCTTACCGTCCGGTGATATTTCAAAAGATTGACAGCTACAGCCTCTGCTTTAAAGTCTGTCTGCAGCTTATTGTAATTCATGTCTACAATATTATTCTCATGCATAGTGTTTCCTGTGATTATGACTTGTAAAGATAATATATCTCGTAAGTTTGAAAAAATATTTTACCAATAATTTTATTTTAAAAATACTAATTTATTGACATTAAAAGGAATAATTTTAAGTAAATTCCGTAAAAATACGGTAATCAGGGATTTTTTATAAAGTTTAAGATTCCAGGTTCAGAGTTCAGAATCAGGGGCTTATGGTTTAAAGTTCAGGATCAGAAGTTTAAATGGTATATTCCTGTTCTTTATTATATCTATTAAATATCTTATATCCTTCCTCTCACATTCCCCCCAAAATTCGTCTTCAAACCTAGTACAATTCCTTATTTTATTCAGATTAAATTTTATTAATATCATCCATTGGAATAAATTCGGGATAATTTGTGGTCATTCGGAAAGGGGGCCGTATCTTTGCAGACTGAAAATTGTTATTTAAAATGAAAAGTATTTATTCTAAAATTCTGATTTTAGCATTCATTTCCTCTTCACTTTATTCTTATGCGTGGGGATTAACGGGGCACAGAGTAATTGCAGATATTGCAGAGAATCACCTTTCCAGAAAGGCAAAAAGGGAAATCAAAAAAATAATGGGCAAGGAACGTCTTGCGTATTGGGCAAACTGGCCGGACTTTATCAAGTCTGATACTACAGGAGTTTGGAAGCAGGCTTCATCATGGCATTATGTAAATATTGATCCGCAAACTGATTTGAAAGCTTTTGACCAAAACCTAAAAATGCAGGCAGGACCAAGTCTTTACACACAGGTAAATACCCTATCCAGCCAGATTAAGGACGAAAAAACCTCAGCAAAAGACAGAAAAATTGCTTTGATCTTCCTTATTCATATTATGGGTGACCTTGCTCAGCCCCTACACGTAGGAAGAGCTGATGATTTGGGAGGAAACAAAATCAATGTTACGTATTTCGGGGATAAAACCAATTTACACTCTGTTTGGGATGGGAAATTAGTGGATTCTCAAAAATACAGCTACACAGAATATTCTAAACTTCTGGATATTAAATCTAAGGAAGAAGTAGCACAGATTCAATCCGGAACTTTGGAAGACTGGTTGTATGATTCTCACAAAATCGCCAACAAGATCTATGCACAGACTCCTGACGGATCAAAATTATCTTATGACTACCAATACAAGTTCAATGATACTCTTGAAAGACAGTTATTGTACGGAGGATTGAGATTGGCTAAACTATTGAATGAACTCTTCTAATTGGAAATAAAATTCTAATAGATATAGATAAAAACGGGACTTGGGTTCCGTTTTTTTTGTTTAAAGTTTAATATTGTGTGTTCTATGGATGTTGTACTATTTTAAACCACCCCGTCAAAAATTCTTTGAACTTTGACACCCCTCCAGAGGCTCATCTTGTAGTGGTTTTGAAATAAGATTAAATTTGTACTGTGAAAGATTTTGAAAATATCAAGGGCCTACGTCCTCAGAAA
>NZ_JANUEH010000015.1:0-139703 GCF_024810195.1 Chryseobacterium sp. BIGb0232 | reverse complement strand
GACTAGATTACCACCCCGTCAAAAATTCTTTGAATTTTTGACACCCCTCCAAAGGATGGGAATGATAGAAGCCATCACTTATGGATAATAGGTAAGGATATTAATTGATGCCAACCTATTATTTATTATTCATCATTTATAAAGTGGTCCCCTACCCTAGCCCCGATAGGAACGGTTACCCCACAGTATGGGTTAGAGCGTAGAAGGGTTTGGGTGTAGGAGTGTGTGGGCGCGAGGAGTAGAAGTGGATAGCGGGATTAAGCTCCTCAATGAGTTTGAGGGTATGAGCATGCTAGAGTTGGAGAGAACGAATATATATGAAAGAGTGAAAGGTGAAGAATAGAAAAATTTAAAAATTGAAAGCATTTGAGAATTGTAAAGGTCTTCTCAGTTTCAAGAGTGTAATTAGAAAAATCGTTTTATGAATAGCTTATAGGTATAATAGCCGATGAGACAACCAATGGTGTCTGCTACGATATCGAGAGTTTCCATGGATCTTCCCAGTCCCATCTCTTCCTGGAGAATTTCTGTAAGGAAGGCATACATAAGGATGATCTGGAAAAAGTAAGAGAATTTTATCTTAGGAAATGCGGCCATGAATAAGAACCCTAAGGCTGCAAATATACTTAAGTGCAATACTTTGTCAATACCGTTGAACATGAACCAATATTCGTGGTTCTCTTCTCCGGGCTTGAGAAGCATATAAGTAAGAAATGCCCAATAAATGGGCAATATCTTACTAAATATTTTTAAAATTTTATCCAATGATTGCTTTGTAATCTTCTGCAGAAAGCAATTCAGATAGGTCTGCCCCATCAGCAATTTCTAATTTGATGATCCATCCGTCTCCATAAGGATCTGTATTTAACAGTTCCGGCTGATCTTCCAATTCCGAGTTGAACCCGATAACCTTTCCTGCGATAGGTAAGAATAAGTCTGAAACAGTTTTTACTGCCTCCACACTTCCGAAAACGTCCCCGCCATTAAGATCATCATCTACTGTATCAACATCTACATAAACGATGTCTCCAAGTTCTCCCTGAGCGAAGTCTGTAATACCGATTGTAGCCACATTACCTTCGATCTTGATCCATTCGTGATCTTTAGTGTACTTTAATTCTGATGGTGTGTTCATTTTTTAATTTTTATTTTCTACAAATGTATTCAAAATTATAGTAGCTTCAAATATTGGATATAAAAAAAGTCCTTCAAAACTGAAGGACTTTTAAGTTTATGTTATTTCTAGAATCCACCACCGGACTCTCCGAACGTAAATGTTGCTGAAATACCAGCTCTGATCGTAGACAGCGGGAAGGCTGTAGAGATCTTATACTTCGAGGTCATCTGTTCGTAGAAGACTCTCAGGTTAAGACTTTCGGAGACATTGTAATCTGCAGAAAGTTTAATATTGAGAAGTCTCTGTCCTCCTGTCACCTGCGAATCATTCAGGAGGATATTCATAATGGAAGTTTTACTATCTCTTAGTGAAATATCTCCTCTGATATTAAGGTCACTTCCTTTTCCTCTTGTTCCTCTTCCTCTGATATTGGCTGTTCCTAATCTGAAGTTTCGGATAATGTATCCTAATCTCACTACATATTCTGTATTGGAATCTTCAGTCAGGGTATGGTTTACCAATCCTAATACCATCATTCGGTTTTTGTTGTACTGTAATCCGAACTGCATATTGTTTCTCATGGTAACATCTACTCCAAGAAGCGGTGAGAAGGATTCTACATACCCTACCTGAGAAAAGGTATAAGGATTAATCTTATCTCCATTATTCACTTTAATATTACCTGCATCATCTACCGTTTGATAATATCCGTTAGGGTTACTATGGTAATCAATATTACTTTGAATTCCTGTTGCAGTATATGTTGCGGTATAAGCATGTGAGATATCAAACTTCGTAAACTGTCCGCTGATGATCGGAATATTCTTTAATCCGGAATAGGTAATTCTCCAGTTTGGTAATGGCATTCCTGCTTTTTTAGGATTTCCTATCGGAGAAACAGATTTTCCTTCAAGAGCGGCTCTGAATGCCGGGATCAATACATAAGCATTGGCTATACTGTAATGTTTAGCAAATCCATCATTTCCTATTTCGGCATTGGGACCTCCAAGCTGTTGTGAAAGTTTCATTGCATTCTCTCTGATCGCCTGATATACTGCTGCACCATCTTTGAATGACGAATTAAGAAGCATGGTAGAATTTGAATAGGTTATCATGTCTGTTGCAAAAGTAAAATCAGGATTAGGAACGCCTCCATTAACATAATTGAATCCGGAATGAGTGAAGTTACTGTTGAAGTTATGCAGTACACTCAGATCGATTCTAAGGTCGTTCATCGGCATCATCTGTAAGTTTGCCCGCAATTCTCTGGTTGACATTCTTACATATGGATCTGTCATAAACTCAGAGCCACTTACCCAGCCATTTTCCATAACTGTTCTTCTGATGTCTGCCTGAGATCCTAATAAGAATCCGATCGTTGGACCTCCTAATGTCTGCCCTGAACCATACCAGTTGGGAGCTGACAATAATCCAGGAAGTACTGTACCGTTGTTTTCGGTATAGCTTACATCCAACTGCTTGAATGAAGTCAGGAAGAATGCTGCACTTTGAAGCACAGTAAGCTTATTCTTGAATTTATAATGCTTATACTTATATCTGTTCTTTTCCCATTGTTTTGTATATACATTATTCAATGAATCCATTTCCTGCTTACGTTTCTGAAGCTTGGTATTAATATCTTTAAAATATTTAAACTGTCCGAAGAATTTAGGAATATCAGCTGATGCTGTTGCCTGAATGACATTCGTATTCTGCCCGATGGAACCTAAGCTTTCTACCTGATTATTATTCGGATTCACCGCACCATATAATGCGGTACTTCTTGCATTCCAGTTATAAGTAAATCCGTATCCTACTTCAGCATCAATAAAGTCCAGATAAGGAAGATACTGGAATGGCAGTTTATAGCTCAATTGTGCTCTGTGATTATACAATACCGGTCTACCTGCTCTGAACACGTTTCCGAAAATCGCTTTATTGTCCATCCCATTGACATCTATGTTATCATTAAGGGTTCTGGTTGCCGAGTTGATCTCCAGCTTCAGTGATTTTGTAAAGTTAAATCCTAAACCATACTGCCATCCGAAATAGAAGTTTCTGTTTCGGATCGATTCCATATCGCCGCTCGCATTTCCACCTAAAATGGCTTCAATATTTCTAAATTCAAGTTCGTTATAGTTCCTGTCAATTTCAGTTCTGAAGGATAATCTTGTTGGGATAGGGTTGATATTAAATTCTTTTACCCATCTCAGATACTTAGTAGATTTTGCTGTATCACTGATCATCTTGTTGAAAGGTTTTATCACCCATGGTTTGAAGGTATAGTTGTAATCAATATACCCTCTCAGATACTGTCTGTAATTTCTTTTGGTATAAATATCCCTGAAATAATCATCATTATATATTGCAGTTACAGAAACGTTTTCAATATCATAAAATTTAGCCTTTTTATTCTGATTTACTCTTTCTTTACGCATATTAACAACTCCGATACTTCTTTGCTGTGTATATGTTCTCGCCACTTTTTTCAGCTGCTCCCTGTTTGGAGCCTTACTGAATTCCACGTCTGTATCCAAAGGATTGTACTTCGGATCTTCGATCGTCTGTGAGTAAGAATAGTTCAACGGAATTTTAACTCCTGTTTTCTCCGGTAATAGTTTGTCTACATTCACTGCTGTATTGATGCTGAATGCTGACTGCGTAGACTGAGTTCTCTCTGCCGGTTTTGAATCAATATTTCCAAACCCTACTGAGGTGTAAGAAGCATTGGTATTAACGGTTGCAAAATCTCCTAAGTTGAAATTTAAGCTTGCGTTTCCTGCATACCCACCATCATTATCAATATCAGAAAGACGAATCTCGTTCACCCATAAAATCCTGTCAATAGAAGGTCCTGAACTTCTTTCCTGCCCATTTCGAATACCAACCATTATAGTTGTCACACTTCCTAAGCTTGGACGTCCCTTAACATAAATTCTTTTATAATTATCCCCAGCTTCAAAGTTCGGATCCAAAAATCGCTGCATAATTTTATCAGCATACATTTTGTCTCTGCGGATTTTTGCGTCAACAAAATTCTGAATATCAAGATTTACTTCGTTTTCCATTGGCCAGATTTCCATAGGAGCTGTTGCCGAAGTTGAAGTAAGCTTTAAAGATGCTTCATATTCGTAGTAGTTATCTGTAACATCATTTCCAAAACGAATAAAGAATTTAGTTTTTTCATCTATTTTCCCTACATTGATATCTCTATTTAATGGATCGTGAGCATGTACAAAAAGTTTTAACTTTTTATATCTTCTCATATCCAGGGTTGTATTTTTGAATACCCCTTGAGCTTTACTAGCTTCCAACTCCCTAGCTTTCATATACAATGATGCCTCATTCTGTCTCTGTGCTCCTGCATTTCCGCTTAATACCTGTCTGTCTATTCCAGGAGGCAATACATATGGCGGCTGATTAAGAGCATTCTCTTCTATATTTACACTTCCTACCTCAAGTCGTCCTATTTCCGGATCTGTTGTTACTCCTTCATTCGGAGTTGGATCTAATGGTATATTTGAATAAGGAGCAAGACTCTTAGAATATTTTCTCCAGTCTGATCTTACAAGGTCCATTGTTCCGAATCTCAGTGTAGAAGTATTTTCAAAGCCTGTTAATAATAATCTCGCAAATCTTACATTATTAAGTACCGTTTCCTTAGCAGTTCCCTGAGCTTTATCAAAATTGGAAACTGGTATTCTGAATAAGTACCATTTTACATCAGCTGATTGTCCGTTCAGGAAAGTGGCTTTTACTGTTTTTATGTCAACAATATTATTTTCTGCTCCTAATGAAAGACTGGCCTGATCTAATTTTATTGGATATTCATTATAGCTTTCAATCTGATCCAGGTTATAATCCCTGTTAATATCTTCTGCATCCGGAGTCTGCGAAGCCACACTCAGTGAATTTGCTTCTGAGTTTCCGTCTGGATTTCTGAAGTATTTGTAACGCTCAATAACTGAAGCCGCCTGGGTGCCGGTAAATTTATCTGACATAAAAAAGACAAAGTCATCCACTGCAGGGTCAACAATATTTGTTACCGGGTTTACAAAAGTATTCCCGAATCTCATCGCTTCCTGATCTGAGCTTAAACCGTCATACCCTACATCCTGAGCTTTTCTTCCGTCTCCTTCTGTAGAGAAGGCATATAAAATAGGAGGCTGTTTTGGCTGTACACCCCAATTTGAAACCGTGGTAGCAGATGTAGCTCCCGGTGCAGGAAGACCGTTTTCATACAGCATTTTCCCATCTTTAAGGATATCTTCAGATACGTTTCCTAAGTGTAATAATAATTTCGGATTATCTCCCAGTTGATGACCATCAGCATAAGGATCCATCATCCAAAATTCAACATATTCAATGTTTGAGCTTACAAAGTTCGGAACACTGATTGGGCGCATAATACCTGCCCATCTGCTGCCAGCCTGCTCTGCAAGTGGATTTACGTTATAAGGTCCTTTTTCTTTAGGATAGAAGGAGATATCGAAAGTATTGGTATAGGTTTGGTCTCCCGCAACAAAGTCTCTGTTGTTATAAATTTCAGAAAGCAGTACTCTTCTTGAAGCATTGTTGGAAACAGATTGTGGAGTAATTCCAGCAGGAGGTCTTCCCCCAACATTCCAGAATCTCGGATCGATATTATACCATGATAAAAGCCCTCTTCCATATCCACTCGTGATATCATCACTTGTTGGAGGTATATTAAAAGGAGGTGACGTATTTTTTTCAGGTCTTGAAGCCAAGCTCCATGCCGCAGGTTCCTTTAAAGATATTTTTGATGTTGTCTGTTCAAAATCGTCAATATAGGCCTGGCTGTTGGTTGCTTTATTCAATCCCGGAATAAGGTATGCTGCCTCCATCTTAAAGTTGATATTGGATGGTGCCTCAGTTTTGATCAATGGAAGTTTATCAGTAAACCTTGTAAGATAAGGAGCCTGATTATTATACATCATGTTGATTCCTGCCATTGTATTACTAACAGCTTCCTGCCCATAGTTTACCTTTTGGGTAAGTGGTGATTCTGAGTAATTAATAACGGTTCCACCCAAAATAAAGTTTTCATTGAATCTTCTTTCCAGGTTTAATCCCATGAATCTTTTTCTCTGGGTATTAAATGTAAGCTGATTTTCCAATGAAATATTGATAGCCTGTCCGGACTGTTTTATATTTTCATTGAGAATTGTTACCGACCCCAACATATAGTCTACAGTATAGTCTACCCCTTCGGCAAGCTGTACTCCATTTGCAGAAACTTTTACAGATCCCTGAGGTACATTTACTGCTCCCAGAGAAATACCCTGTCCCTGTACCCCTTTGTAACGACCTTCTATCGTGTATCGCTGAGGAACAGAATTTTGATTGGGTAATGGTTTTATTTTATCGTATAAATCATGAAAAACATACATTGGATCATTCCCTACCAAAGACTCCATATACTTACCGAAAGGCTGCAATTTGGTGAAAATAATCTTACCGGTTTCCGGTCTGATCGTAATTCCGGGCACAAAGTCAAAAACTCCGTCTCCTTTGGTACCATCTTTATTGTTCTGAATATCTCCGTTCATATTAAGACGGTCCCAATTCATTAATTTCAATAGATTTAAATCTTTTACAGGAGTATCCGGAAGATAATTTACTTTACCTCCTGTTTTCTGGTCTTTATAATATAAATTAAGAATAAAGCCATCAGGAGATACCTGACCCGCATCTAAGGAATAAATATTCTTCATCATCAATTCCCACATCGGAGAAGATACATCTACACTGTTGTTTACTTTCAAAACCTTAGTAATCAGTACAGGGCTTTCTTCTGAGAATTCCCCAACTTTGTATACTTTATTACTTCCATTCATTGTATATGAATATGAAACAGCCAGAAGCTGCTGGTCATTGAGTTTCTGGTTCAGTGAAATATATCCTAATTGGGGCTGAAATGTATATTCATTAGAATTTAGTTTTCTGGCCTTACTATTAAAGATAAAATGCTCACCGTTTATGTAAGGTTGTGAACTTCCAAATACCTGTCCCTGGTAAACAGCATTATAATCTTTACCGGCTTCTCTTGTTCCGGCCTTTGCTGAAATATCGTTATACAATCCATTCACAGAGTTATCCGGAAAAGCTCCTCCCCCTTCTCCAAGATCCCTGATCCCGATGATTCCTTTCTGGTAAGCTAAATTACTATTCCCTTGATCCAGCACCCAGACTTCAAGCCTGGTGATATTAATGGTTGAATTGATCTGTGGATAATTGATTAGGGCATTATCATATTTATCTACGAAGTAATGTCCTAAAAAATAGTGTTGATTTTCTTCATAGTCATTAGCATTCACCTTAAAGTTGTTCATCACACCTCCTCCCTGTACAACAATATTTCGGGCTTCACCCTGTTGCTGGGAAAGGACTACAGTTCCAAAGGTTTTCCCCAGCTGGAATTCTGTTTTTACCCCAAACAATGATTGTGAACCACGGATCAGACTCGTTGAAAGCGGCATATTTACGTTACCGAATTCAACTCTTTTAATAATTTTATCTTCTCCGCCTGCGTTAGGTTTGTCAACATTTCCAAGTCCTTTGCTCTGCAGGTCTTTCCAGCTTCCTTTTGCTTGCCATACGAGGTTCATTCTGTTTTCAAAGGCAAAACCACTTTGGGTATCGTAATTGGCTTTTAACTGAAGATTCTCCCCTACTTTCCCTAGTAATCCAAGCTGAATTCTCTGGTCTATATCAAAAGTAAAGCTGGTCCTGTTCTGTGGAAGGATCAGCGGGTTATCTATTTTCTGGTAAAGTCCTGCGAAGTCGATGGATGCGTATCCGGAAGGAATGATCTCAATTTTATTGCCCCCGAACAGGGTTTCGAACAACTTATTGTTGATCATCACAGAAGGAATAAGCCCCTTCTTTCTGGCATCACTTTTGTCTTTTCTAAAAAGGAGATTATATTTTTCCGATTTCTCCTTATAATATGCCCTAGTCTGGAGAGCGAGTACATATTCTTTATACTCTTCGGGAGACATGGCAGTAGGAGGACCGGTAATGGTATTTCCAATTTTGGGATATACATAATACATCCCGGTTTTTATATCGAAATAAGCCTCATACCTTGTGGGGTCTGCTACTTCGTATTGCTTTCGTATGATCGTGGTGTCTTTCGCCTGCTGTGCAAAGGCACTTACAGACATAAAGAGGAACGACAGGAACAAAAATATTTTAAAATGCTTATTATTCGCCACCAAATGTTAAATGTTTTTTAAAATTTGTTTAACCAATTCTTCAACCGAGAAGTCAGGATTCTGCTTTAATATTCTATCTGCTATCTTCTCGCTGGTTCTCTTAGGAATTCCTAAAACTTCTAATGCAGATAACGCTTCATCCTTAATTTTATTATCCACCATTGATGAAATAGTCTCTCCCGGACCACTGAATTTCTGTACCTTATCTTTAAGATCCACAATAATTCTTTCTGCTGTTTTTGCTCCGATACCTTTAGCTTTCTGAATCAGCGCACTATTCTTAGAAAGTACCGCTGAAGCAATCTCATCAAGGCTCAAAGTAGACAATAGAATAAGCGCAGAAACTGCTCCCACCCCATTAACGCTTATTAACAGATTGAACATTTCTTTTTCTGAACGAGTGTTAAATCCAAAAAGAAGATGGGCATCTTCACGAATGATCTGCTGGATATATAAAAAGGTCTGCTGATTCAAAACCAGCATTTGTGAGGTCATTAAGCTGATACCCACGTAGTAACCAACCCCTTGTACATTAATTACAGCGTAAGTAGGCGTAAGTTCTTGAACATTGCCTTGTAAAGAAAATATCATTATTAATTTTTAAAACTCCCAAATATAGTAATTTAAACTAATTAATATTTTCATTTCATGCAAGAATGATTTTTAACTTAAATTTTGAAGTGATATTCAATCAATCTGTTATAAGAATATAAGATCTCAAAAATCAGAATTTCGTCAATTTGGAATTGACTTTGAAGATGTCTTTAAATTTGTTACCACCATATTTCCAACTGAAGGCCAAATGATACTCCATTATTTTTGCTGATAAGTCTTGTATTGAAGTCCGAAACGCCTGTACTTCCGGTAAAGTCATCCGACCAATGTGCATAGGTAATAAACGGCCTTAAGACAGGTCTTGAATAATAGCCATAATCCCAGGAGATCTGCGGCGAAAATGTAACTTTCTGTAAACTGCCTTCTACTCCTGATCGATTATTTTTCATATAGTCATTACCCGCTTCTAATGCGAGATTAAAATGCTTGTTGATATAGTACTGATAGCGAAAACCTACACTAAAAAAGTTTTTGGACACTTTATTATCCAGAATATTTTTCATATCGTCGGTATTACCAATTCCAAAATCTCTGTACTGATAGGTAAGTGAAGCTTGCACTGCATGTCTTTGTTTATCATCATACACAAAATTATTAATCACATCAAATGAATTTGCTTTATCAAGATTATAGGTAATGGTATTGCCTTCATTTTCTGATATTGTCTTTCCTGAATAAGGACTTTCAGTAATTGAGCTTCCCTTTCGAAAAATAAGGGTAGAAGTATTACTGATGTTCTTTTTGGAATACGTCCACCATCCCCCCAAAGCATATCCTGCAG
Source organism: Chryseobacterium sp. BIGb0232 (assembly GCF_024810195.1). Taxonomy (NCBI): domain Bacteria; kingdom Pseudomonadati; phylum Bacteroidota; class Flavobacteriia; order Flavobacteriales; family Weeksellaceae; genus Chryseobacterium; species Chryseobacterium sp. BIGb0232. The sequence continues at coordinate 129,952 of NZ_JANUEH010000015.1, read as the reverse complement.
ATCTTGGAGTGTTGCTAATGTCATTTCGTGTTTTTATGCTGTATTGCCCTAAAAGATTCAGTTTGGAATGTTCGGAAACAGGAATATCCAGGTATCTGAAGTCTGTAACATAGGAATGGGCATCATTATTTCCATATTTAAATCTTATGAATGCCAGATTCATATTTCCCGAGTTTTTAATCTGATAATTTTCTAATCCTAATCCTATTTGTGAATTTTGTGCAGAATTAATCCAAAAATAATCCAGGGACTCCACATTTCTACGATCATAATATCTTTTCCCTACCCATAAGTTTGCATTTTTTACAACTTTATTTATTTTACCGTAGAGCTGTGCTGTTTCCGGAAATTGCTTATATGCATCACTCCCAAAAGGAATAAATTTCGCCATCATATACGTGACTTCGTACAGGTCCACAGAATCCTTGTCTTTGTATCGATAATTGAACTGAAGTTCTCCGTAATGATTAGCTTCATTCCCCATTCTAAATTTATGTACATTATCCGGTGTTGTAAAATTTACCATCTGACCACCGTCTGACCATCCAAAACCTGTTCGGACATATCCATTAACAGACAGCTCGTGGGATTTAAGATTAATTTTTTGCGCAAAGCATAGGGAGCATGCTAAAAGGGACAACAGAGAGCTCATTTGTAACAACTTCTTTTTTTTCATAGTGTTTCTTAAAAGGTAAACTACCCAAAAAACAATACAAATCTTTAACAGAATAAAAATTATCTGTTATTTCATTAAAGCAAAAAATTTCACAGTGGTTATACTCTACTGAATATCAAAAAAGCATATTCCGATTAAGTCGGGAATAGGAGCAAATCAATGATTATGCATTGGCAATAGAATTATATTACACATCTGGATATCTTTTTTCATGCATTTGTACTCTGTGTTCTTTAGTTCGTTTGTGTTTTTATTAACTCAAAGATATTAAATAATACAATTACCTTAAAAAAAACAGCAATCATTCATTATAAATCAAATATTATTAAATATTTTACATTTTCAGCCATGTAAAAAGCTTAATAATTTAAAATTGAAACATCAGAAAGATAAAAATATAAACCTAATTAATTCTTAAAAAACCAGAATTTCAGGCATTCTTTTATCATTTAACACAAATTTTCACTCATAATATATAAAAAATAAAACCAGACAAATACTCGTCTGGTTTTATTTCACCTTTATGATATGCAGGCATATCAATTTTGTTATGTTATTTCTTTTCTCTTCTTTGTGCATCAAGAACAGCAATGGTAGCAAGATTCACGATCTCATCTACGCTGGAACGCATCTGAAGAACATGTACAGGTTGCTTTAATCCCATAAGGATTGGTCCGATCACCTGTGCTACTTTCATTCCTCTTAGAATTTTGTAAGAAAGGTTGGCACTTTCAAGATTCGGGAAGATGAATGTATTTGCTGGAGTTGTTCCCAGTTTTGAGAAAGGATAATCGCTCAGGTGATCTGCATTCATAGCAAAATCCGGCTGAATTTCACCATCAACAATCATCTTAGGATACTTCTCATGAAGGATACTTACAGCTTTTGCCACTTTTTTGGAAGTTTCAGAAATGGCTGCAAAGTTTTCAAATCCAAGCATTGCAATTCTAGGTTCGATTGCAAAAGATTTCACTGTAAATTCTGCCATTTTAGCAATATTCACTAGATCTTCAGCTGTCGGATTCTGATTGATAGAGGTATCTGCGAAGAAAATAGGTTTCTTTTCAGACAGGATCATCATCATTGCTGCTACTTTATCTACTCCTTTATCTTTTTCAATAACTTCTAAAACAGGACGAAGAACTGAGGCATAGTTTTTAGAGAACCCAACGATAAGACCATCAGTATCTCCGTGCTTCAGCATCAAAGGTCCGAAATAATCTCTCTGACGAACATATCTTTTAGCCTTGTACTCGTTCATTCCTTTTCTCTGACGAAGTTTCCAAAGGGTTTCTCTATATTTTTTTCTGTTTTCTTTCTGATCATCATCACTTGGATCAATGATTGGAATATCCAGGTTCATCCCGTAACGTTCCATCTGTTCCTTGATGTATTTTTTATCTCCTAAAAGACTTGGGTATGCAATTCCTTCTTCATAAAGAATCTGTGCTGCTTTTAATACGTTATATTCTTCAGCATTTCCAAGGGTAATTCTTTTCGGATTGGATTTTGCACGGCTCTGCATCATTCTTACCAATCTTTCATCTCTACCCATTCTGTCCAGAAGCTGATGCTCATACTCTTCAAAGTCAGCAATCTGCTTTCTAGCAACACCACTTTCCATGGCAGCTTTCGCTACAGCACTTGATACTTTTGTGATCAGTCTGTTATCAAATGGTTTTGGAATAAAATATTCTCTTCCGAACTGAAGGTTCTGAACGTTATAAGCAAGAATTACAGCTTCCGGCACAGGTTCTTTTGCTAAATCAGCAATAGCGTGTACTGCTGCAAGCTTCATTTCTTCATTAATTCCTGTAGCCTGAACGTCTAATGCGCCACGGAAGATATAAGGGAAACCTAATACGTTGTTTACCTGGTTAGGAAAATCACTTCTTCCTGTTGCCATGATTACATCTTTACGTGTAGAAAGAGCAAGGTCGTAAGCAATTTCCGGATCCGGATTCGCTAAAGCAAACACGATAGGATTTTCGTTCATGCTTAACAACATTTCAGGATTCATTACATTTCCTTTGGATAATCCTACAAAAACATCAGATCCTTTTACAGCATCTTCTAATGTTTCAATATCTGTCTGAGCAATGAAATCTAATTTTTCAGGAGTAAGGTTCTCTCTCTTATGATTGATTACCCCTTTACTGTCACACATCAGGACATTTTCTTTTTTCAGTCCTAATGAAATATAAAGCTTTGTACAGGCGATTGCAGCAGCTCCTGCTCCATTCACCACCATTTTCACTTTATCAATATCTTTATTGGCGATCTGTAAAGAGTTGATCAATGCAGCCGCAGAAATAATTGCGGTTCCATGCTGATCATCGTGCATTAAAGGAATATTCAATTCCTCTTTTAGTTTTTGTTCTATATAAAATGCTTCCGGAGCTTTAATATCTTCCAGGTTGATTCCTCCGAATGTAGGAGCAATTCCTTTTACGATTTCAATGAATTTATCAGGATCTTTTTCATCAATCTCAATATCAAAAACATTGATATCAGCAAAAATTTTGAACAAAAGACCTTTTCCTTCCATCACCGGTTTTGATGCTTCTGCTCCAATATCCCCTAATCCAAGTACGGCAGTACCGTTAGAAATTACAGCTACCAGATTTCCTTTTCCTGTATAATCGTAAACAGTTTCCGGCTTATCGTGAATTTCCATACAAGGAACTGCTACTCCCGGAGAATATGCTAATGACAGATCTCTCTGAGATGAGTGTGGTTTGGATGGTATAACTTCGATTTTCCCTTTGGGTTCTGCTTTATGATAATCTAACGCGGCCTGACTAAAGTTCTTTTCGTCGCGATTGTTGTTACTTGACATAAGTTTTATTTTTTGTTAGAGTATATATTTAATGTGGTAATCTACTAAGCTTTCAATTGGTTTCTGAACTACATGTCCCACATTTAAATTAAGTTCTTCAGCTACAGAGCGTAAAATATTTTCATAATAATAAGCAATGGAGCCAATAAAGTTGATTTCAGCGTCATTGGCCTCTTGATAAGGCATAACCTGATATTCGAAGAAGCTTTTCATTTCTTCAAAAACCATGTTTACAAAGTAAGGATGATCCTTTCTTTCCACAACAAATTTATTGAAATCAGCCAAATAGGCATTTGGTCTTGGAGCGTGATACATGTTTTTCAATGCATCTTCTATAGTAAGTTTATAGTCTGTTTCAAATTCTAGATGAAGATCTGCCGGAAGTTTTTTCATGAAATATCTGCGCACGAGCTGTTTTCCGATCGCACTTCCGCTTCCCTCATCTCCCATCAGGAATCCAAGGGATGGTAATTCAATCTTCACATCTTTACCATCAAAATAACATGAGTTTGATCCTGTGCCTAAAATGCACACAATTGCAGGTTTTCCTTTATAGGCGGCATAAGCAGCAGCCATCAGGTCTTCTTTTACAATAATTTCGGCTTTATCAAATACTTTTTTAAGCTCGATTTCTATGGTTTCTCGGTTTTTTTCCACACCACATCCGGAGCCATAGAAAAAAACTTTGGTAATTGAATTTTTAACCAATATCAGATTGCTGTTCTTCTGTATTTCAGGAGTGATAAGTTCTCTGTTAATAAAATTCGGATTGAAACCGATGGTTTCAGTTTTCAGAAAAACCTTTTTGAAATCATCAAGTATTACCCAATCCGATTTAGTAGAACCACTATCTACAATAGCAACCATATTTTAGATTTTAATTTAAGGATGCTAAATTATGAATTTATCTTCAATTAGCGTTTAAAACAACCTGGAAGCTGTCTAAAATCATTAATGTTTAATTTCAGTTTTTTTATCATTGAATTGCAGAAGCCAATCTTCAATTTCATCTTCCAGATAAGATGCCTGCAGCACCATGGCATTGATAAAATCATCGGGAACAGGTTCGCCATTGGAATTTTCAAGATTCCAAAGTTCATTAGACATATTTTCGTACTCAGAATACACTCGTTTGAAGCGGGAGTTTTCTTTTTCAAGAGCTTCAATATTTTTCTGTTGAAGCTGGAATTTTCTGTATTTGTTTTGACTTTTCATACAAATATTATTAATAATTGGTCATAAAAAATTAGAGTAGTATGCTTTCAAATAGGCATTACAAGATAGAAAAACCATTATCACAAGGATTTGAAAATGAATTTATTATCAGGTTGTAGTAACATCATTCCGCTTATTAAAATTAGAAATAATTTTTATTTAAAAAAATATTTTAACAACTTTTTTCAGTGTTTAACATATAGTTATAAATTTGCATATTCATATTGTAAAGTATCCTGATTTGAAATAATTGAAAACCATTATGAATACATAGGATCGCAGGGACTATTGATTGTTTCACTTATAAAACATTCTAAAACCCAATACAATATAAGATATATTTTCAGTTTTTATATTAATTAAATGAAAGAAATACTTATACGCCAGAAACAGGTTTTGTTCTTCATTATTGCCGGAGGACTAAGCGCAATTGTTGAAATTGGCAGCTTTAAAATATTCAGTACTTACCTGCCTCACTTCTTTGCAAAAGAAACTAACTTTCATGGTATACACTATCCTTTAAGTAATATTTTCTCTACCAGCTGTGGAATTATCACCAACTATTTTCTGAGCATCTGGTTTGTTTTTGAAAGAGGAAAACATTCGAAGAAGAAAGAGTTTGCTTATTTTATGCTGGTGTCTTTTATCTCCACGTTGTTAAGCCTAGGTTTCTTCCAGATATTCTACAGCTTTATTTTTAAAGATAATATCAATTTAATTTTTTATACCTTGAGTCCGGAAATGATCAGCAAGATTGCAGCAATCCTGTTGGTTTCCATTCTTAATTATTCGGTAAAGAAGAAAGTAATTTTTAACGGTTAAACTGTGACAAAAATTTTAAATTATCTCTGGAGATTTTGGCTGTTGTTATTAGCATTTGTTCTAACAACCACTCTTGGGATCCCCGTTTATATTTTATCTTTTAGTAAGAAACATTATAAATACGCTTATAAATTTATCCGGTTATGGTGTTTCGGCATGTTTTACGGCATGGGCTTCCGGTATGACCTTATTAAGCTTTCTGAGCAAGAAAAAGACAGAAACAAAGAATACGTTTTCATCTCGAACCACACTTCGATTATGGATATCATGCTAACCTGCATTCTTTTTCCGCACCACCCGATTTGTTTTGTTGGGAAAAAGGAACTTGTTAAGATTCCAATTTTCGGAACTATTTATCAAAGGATATGCGTAATGGTAGACAGAGCAAGTGCAAAAAGCCGTGCTGATGTATACCGAAGATGTGCAGAAAAAATGGAGGAAGGTAACAGCATTGCTATTTTCCCTGAAGGTGGTGTTCCTGATGATACTTCCATTATTCTGGATGACTTTAAAGACGGAGCTTTTATGCTATCATCAAAACATAACTCTCCTATTGCTGTTTATACCTTTATCGGGCTTAAGGAAATGTTTCCTTTTGACAGCTCAAAAGGTCACCCAGGAAGGGTAAAGGTTTATTTCAATGGAATTATAGAACCTACTGCTTCTCCAAAAGACTTAAAGTCAGAAGCTTATCAAGTAATTAAAAAAACATTGATTGAGTATTCTATTTAAAAGAATTAGTTATATTTGTTTGCGAAATTTTCAATAAAATATGTCAAAAACCAACCAGCCGACTAATTACCCGGCACTGTACACACTTGTACTTGTATTTTTTTTCTGGGGTTTTATTGCTGCCGGCAATAGTATTTTCATCCCTTTTTGTAAAAACTATTTTTCTCTCGACCAGTTTCAGTCCCAGTTAATAGATTTTGCCTTTTATACTGCTTATTTTTTGGGAGCGTTGTTGCTTTTTATATTCAGTACGATAAAAGGAGTGGATCTTATCGGGAAATGGGGTTATAAAAAGAGTATTGTCTACGGGCTACTGCTCTCTGCCCTTGGTGCAGCAATCATGATTATTGCAGTGAAAAGCAATGTTTATTATGGTATGCTCATCGGACTTTTTGTGGTTGCATTAGGTTTCTCCATTCAGCAGACTGCAGCGAATCCTTTTGCCGTGTTATTGGGAGATCCTAAAACCGGAGCCAGCAGACAGAATCTTGCAGGAGGAATCAACTCTTTTGGTACCTCTATCGGGCCAATTATTGTTGGTTTGGCACTTTTCGGAACGACGGCTACAGTAGATGATGACCAAATCAAGCATCTGGCTCTTGATAAGGTAATCCTTCTTTATACAGCAGTAGGAGCTCTTTTCCTTATTGCTGCAGGGATTTTCTACTTTTCAAAGAAACTTCCTGACGGAATTTCCACAGAACCTATGGAAAAGGCTGGTAAAGCAAGAAAAACATTGATTGCAATGACTATTCTTGTTATCCTTTTCTTTATTCCTGTATTCAATAGCTATAATTCTGAAGAAGCTAAAAGTATTGAAACTTTAGGCAATGAGATTACTGTATTAGACAAAACTCTTGAAAAGGAAACTGATGCAGCAAAAATTACAGAAATCAAGCAACACATTACAGATAAGAAAACAGAACTGGAAACCATCAAACATCCATTGGAGAAACAAAGAATGATGTATCTTGGAGGCGCATTGCTTTCTGTAATTATCTGTCTTATTTTCGCCAATTCCAGTGCCAAGAAAAATACAGAAGGCTGGGGAGCTATGAGATATCCGCAGCTTGTACTGGGAATGCTTGCCATCCTGGCTTATGTAGGAGTAGAAGTTGCCATAGGAAGTAACCTTGGAGAACTTTTAAGTATGCCTGAATTCGGAGGGCACCAGTCTTCAGATCTTGCGCCCTATATTTCTATGTATTGGGGAAGCTTAATGATCGGAAGATGGACAGGTGCAATCAGTGTTTTCAGCTTAAGCAAGCAACAGCAGACTATTGCGACCATCATTGTCCCTTTCGTTGCTTTTTCGGTGATTATCGGAATCAATACGATTGCTCAAAAAGATATGTCTCACCTGTATTTCTATGCGATCTGTGTGGCTATTCAGGTTATATTATTCCTTATCAGTAAAAACAAACCTGCCGTTACGCTTATTATTTTTGGATTATTTGGGACTGCAGCAATGATTACAGGATTATTGACTACTGGAAATGTTGCGATCTACGCATTCCTTTCCGGAGGTCTTGCCTGCAGTATCATGTGGCCTTCAATCTTTACATTAGCGATTACCGGTTTAGGAAAATATACAGCTCAGGGATCAGCATTCCTGGTTATGATGATCCTGGGAGGAGGTATTATTCCGCCGCTTCAGGGTAAGCTTGCTGACATTATCGGAATTCACAATTCTTACGTAATTCCTGTTTTGTGTTTTGTGTACATTACTGTATTTGCTTATTTGGCTAAAAAATCTTTATTTAGACAAGGAATTAATGTTGACGTTTTAGAATCCGAAGGTGCTCACTAAAAATAGACTATTTATATATAAGAAGAAGAGATTTTGGGCAGGTATATTACTTGCCCAATTTCTTTTGTTTTATGGTTTCTCAAAATCATCGGTAATGATCTCTTTCTTTGAACGTTTTTTTGAACTTCAGAAAGAGTTTCATCAGATGGCATTCAGCTGGCTTTCTTTTTCAGCGGGAGACGTCATCTATGTATTATTGGGAATTGTTCTTTTATACAGCCTTACTGGCTTATTTAAGAAGGAATACAGAGACTCTTCTATACGGAGAATTCTGATCATAGGAAATCTCTTTTATTTTACCTATCAGCTATTCTGGGGAATGCTTTACTTCCAGACTCCTATTATTAAAAAACTTTCCAGACAGGATACACCTGAAATAGAAAAAGCAAAAAAGCTGGCCTTACAGTATCTTGAAAAATGTAAGCTCACCCGGGCATCGGTACAGGAAGACCATAATGGTATTTTCATTGTCAGCAATCTGAAAGCTGTACAACAGGAGATCCTTTTTCAGCAAACCAGACTTCCCCAATATATTTCTGATAAAAAAGCAACTCAGATCCTCTCCGTTAAGCCCAGTTTATTTAAAAATGTAATGAGTTTCACAGGGATATTGGGATACTATAATCCTTTTACTGCGGAAGCACAATATAACGCTGAATTACCCCACACTTTTATTCCTTTCACAACAGCTCATGAAAGTTCTCACCAATTAGGCTTTGCCAGAGAACAGGAGGCTAATTTCATCGGCTATCTGATAGGAATCCATTCCGGTAATCCAGACTTAAAATACAGCACCGAATATTTTACCTTAAAAAGCCTTTTACGATTTATCGTTGAAAATGATCCTGAGTTTGTAAAATCTGTTATCCGTAATTATTCCTCTGGTATGAAGAGAGACCGTGCTTATGAGAGAAGCTTCATATTCAGACATCAGGGTTGGCTGGATGACTTCTTTGGATTTACCAATAATATATTCCTGAAAAGTAATCAACAGGAAGGTTCTGTTACTTACTCCTACTTTATTGATCTCCTTTTAAACTACGAAAAATAGACATAAAAAAAAAGAATCGTATCAGGCGATACGATTCTAAAAACACAAATGATGAAAAAAAATTTATTACCTTGACTTGTTCCCTCATTCAAGGCGATGTAAAAGTACGACATATTTTATAAATACAAAAACATTTCTTTTCTTTTTTAAAACTTTATGAAAACTTTATGATTTTTTAAGTTTTTTTGAGTTCGTCCATAACTATTATGAATTACAATCACGCCTCACGTATGGTATTAAAATAATAAACAAATTATAGTTAAACTACGAAAAATTTACAAAATCACACATTTAACTAAACATAAAACATTCCATTTATTCAATATTTTTAGTGAGTAAAAAATTAGAGTTATTCTTCTGAAAATTAAAAATATCTCTACTATTCCTATCTTTCTATTTCGTTCAATTTTCCTAGTATTTTTAATAAAGATTGAACTTTAAATTATCATAGTAAATGGACTGATATTATGCAGTAAATACCATCCATATTATATTGTTCCGTTGTTTTTAAAAACAAGAGTCTTATAGTATCTGAACAAATAATCATAGATAATCATTTCAAACAGTCGTTGATTGGAAACAAATATTCGATTGATGTGCATATGAAATACACTGAAAAAAAAGCTCTGAAGAGCATCTGAATGACATTTTATATGTTTCAGGGTTTCTCCAGATTCATTAATATTATCCAAAATAACATTCCTAAAAGGACTATACTCCTCTGATTCTACAAACTCCAGGTAGTTTATAATAAATACTCTGTATTTTTTATCCAGCTGATGGTTCAGCTTTTTATCTGCATTGAACTCCTGTTTAAAAGCAAGATTACGCTCTGTGATCCAGCTTAGTTTTTCCTGGATGGGCAGTCCTAGGCATTCTAATATCTTATCAATATAGTAAAGGGACACCATAATTTTTTCTTCATCATCAAAATGAAGGTATTCATACACTATGCTCTCACTACTCTTCCAAAATAAAAACTCAGCTTCTTCCATTGTTGCTTCTCCATACCGCTCAATTTCCCGCTGATAAATATCTATTATAAATTCCGATATTTCCCCGGAATTCCTATATTCCTCCAAATAATCATTGAGTAATGATAGAACCTTACCGAAATGCTTAAGGTATGAAAGTTCAAAACGAAGCCTAAGATGAATCTTTGGATCATTATAACGGATAAAAAACCATTTTTTAATTAACCCTTCCTCTTTAAGTTGCTGTAATAAAGGAAGTAAAGCTTCTTCCAAAATAATATCCGCAGTTTTTACACCTGTATAAATTTTGACATACAGCCACTCACTTCCGGGAATAAACTTTTTTTTCATCAAAATTTATTTTAGTTTATACATTGGAAAAACAAACTCATGTTTAAAGTCTTGATTCTCATTAAAAAGAAACTCTTCGATCATGATTATTTTTTTCTTTTTAACCGTCAGAATAAAAAGCTTACCCATATCATAATTTTCTAAATTGATGGTTAATGTATTATCAGATTCAGTCCATTGTATCCATGCTGGAATTTTCATTTTGGTTCTCCAATGTTTTAATTCGGATAAAAAGTTCTCTTTATCTAAAATCATCGGTTCCAAAAAGACAATATCTTTATCAGATATCCTCCAGGCAGCCTTTGTAAGGATAATATTTTTATATTCTACTCTTGGCAGGAATTTGTAAATATCCTTTAGCCCACCCCAATTAAAATGTATCCCGTTTCTTAATTCCTGGGAATAAAGATCGGAAAGGAAATAATAAACAGGTAAGGTATTATAAAAATAGTTATGGGCATTGGTAAGATAGGGCCTTATTTCTTTATTAAGTTTTTTGGACCGTAAAACAATTCTATTATTTTTCAACGAAATATAAAGATCATCCACGGCTATTTGATGATCTTCCCGTAATACAGACTGTGCCATGTAAGGAATCTCGTAATTTCTTATTGTAGGCCTTCTGACCACATTTCCTATTCTTGCTTCCGGTAAGTGAATCACTTCTGCTAAAATATACTCAGGATTCAGACTTTCCTCTTTCTGTGCAATGGCTTTTGTCAGGTTATGTATTTCAGATTTTTCAGAACAGAACCTCGCTAACAGATTGGCAGCACTACTTCCGGAACTTCCATTTAAAAATAATTTTTCTTTACCGTTGTCTGATATAATTTCAGTCAAAAAAGAAATTGTATCAGGCAGATCATCCCAGTTTTCATCCAATTCTTTAAAATCATCATCCAATAATTCTATTTTATATTGGTTTTCCCATAAAGCATTCTGCAATTTATCATTAAGAATCTTTTGAACCAGATTAAATTCAATATTAATCCTTTTATTTTTTTCAGAAAGCGGCAGTTCTAAATCATCTAAATAAGAATGAATCCCTTTTAACGGGCTATTTTGTTTGTAACCAATACCAATTTCAGAATCAAGAACATACTGTAAAGAGACTTCCTGCGCCTCAAACCGCTCATTAAAAGCTTTTTTGAATTTTTCTAAACGGGTATCTGTTACAGCTAAGTTTATTTTGTTCAAAAAGCTAAAGGCACTTTTAAGTTCTTTTTTCCAGAAAGGTAATAAAGTCAATTGATCTTTGCGGTATAAGTCAGTTTGAAAAAGATACTTCTGTTCATATTCTATCCCAAAAGATTTAATGAGTTTTTCAATCTCCGCATAATCAGAGATCGAATTGCCGATATTCTGATCTAGTGCATAAAGTTTATCTTTTATAGAAATCAAAATATCAGTCTCATTTACCTGAAGTCTTTGTAAAACAGAAATGAGAGTATCCAAAAAATCTCCTCCAGAAACATTAGGTTCGATCTCACTGGTAAGCACTTGATTATCGATCAGCTCTTCTATAAATTCTGATGCATCCTCTCTGGTTATTTCATCTGTAATCAGGATCTCCGTAAGCTCCTGTACAGTTTTCCCCTTTTTTGAAAATTCTAATACAGACTGTAATTCTTCAGAAAGGCGGGCTGACGATATGATATAATCTCTTTTCCCACCTGAATATTGATATTCAATATAGCGGATTTTTGTTCCTACTTTATAAATCGTATTATTAGGATAAAACAAAAGTTTATCTCTTATCCCCTGTTTTTTTACAAAATATTGAGCTAAAGTCACAAGAAAATACATATCTAATTTGGTATCCCGAATTAAATAATCTGTATTCACGCTATCTTCATACAACACTCTCCTTTCATCATCTTGATTAAATTTGCCCAAACCAGCTCCGGAAAATAAGCCGAATGGTGTACAACGGGTACTCATTCGGCTATAGTATTTTAATAAAGTATGTTTTAGTTTTTGGTGTTCTTTTGGTGGAAATAGTTTTTCTGTCTGAAGCCATTCTGTAATTTCCTCATATAAATCAGGAGAAGCCAAATAAATTGCTTCCAGAAAAACAGAATCATCAGCAAGTTTATTTTTTAATTCTTCATCAGAAATTTCATCTTTATTTACCGCTTCAAGAAATTTCTTACATGAAAATAAAGGAGTACGTACAATATATTCTTCGAAAAACTGATAAGGAAAGCGAGACATTTATTTTTTTATTTCTTCTTTTAACTGGTAGTCCGGATGACCTAGTTGCCAGAAGGCAAAAGCGAATACATCAGCTAAATTATTATATTTTTGCTTTAAAGGGAGGTCACGTTCACCATGGCCACCACTATAATCTACTTTAAGTAATACGGGATGATCAGATGTGTTATATTCTTGCAATTTCGCTGCAAATTTTGTTGACATCCATGGAGAAACTCTTGGATCATTTATTCCCGTTGTAATAAAAGTTGCAGGATATTTTTCTCCTTTTTTCAAATGATGATATGCATCCATTTCATATAATGCACTGAATTCGGATTTAATATTTTTAGAACCGAATTCTTTGGCACTATTTAATCCATTTGGTGTTGCTTCAAGTCTTAAAGTATTTACCATTCCGGCCGTTAAGATCGCTACCTTAAATAGGTCTGCCCTTTCTGTCATAGCCCTTCCAATAGTAATTCCCCCTGCACTTTGCCCCCAAATTGCTATTTTATTACTGGACGTATAATTTTCATGAATCATATATTCGGCACAGGCAATCAAGTCCCTCCAGGAGTTGGGTTTAGTTTCCTTAAAACCTCCCAAATGCCATGATTCTCCTTTTTCAGCACCACCTCTGACATGAGCAATAGCTGCAATTCCACCTTTTAATGCCCAAAGCATAAACGTCATATCTAAAAAAGGACTGTTATTTACTCCGTAAGCTCCATATGCATCTATTAAAAGAGGATTGTTTTTGTCTTTTTTAATATCCTTTCTATATAGTAAGGAAAACGGAATATCCTGTCCATCATGAGATTTCACAATAATTTCTTTTACTATAATATCTTTGAATTCCGGATATTCTACAATCGGAGCCAGATTTTCAGGAATAAATTTCTTTATTACCGAATCAAATTTAAAGCGTTCATTGTCATTTTTCCATCCTGTACAGTTTATCCAAAAATCATTGGAATAGCTATCCTGGGTAGTTACTGCAATATCACCGGATGGAAATGGCAACATCAAGTTTTCAACTTTCCCTTTTTGATACAGATACAGTTTGGACTCAACACCATTTTTTGAACTGTTAAAAACAAAGCCATTTTTAATTTGGTATAAACCATTGATCTCTTCATCAGGGATATTAGAAACTATAATATCCGGATTTTTAAAATCTGGATTTTTCAATGATGTGCAATAAATTGCATTGGCTCCATTCTTTTTTGAAATATAAATTATACTATCATTTTTTAGAATAAAGCCATCAATTTTTTCTTCTTTAGTAAATAGAAGTTTCCATTGATTTTTTTTACTAATAAGATTTGTGGGTTTAAAATAAGTATCATTAAAATTTGTAGCTCCAGCCATAGAACCAAATAAAAATTGGCTTTCTTTGGTAGGAAGCTTAACTATAGGATAATCTTCAGCACTTATTTTTAAATCCGGATTGTTTTTTTTTGATAATAGAACATTCAGCTCTTTGGGATTCTGCCCTATTGCATGAACAACGGCCTGCATGTTTTTCATAAATAGATCTGAGGCTGGATCTGTTACTGGAAATTGAAGATAAATAAAGCTATTATTATCAGAAAGCCAAGAAATACCGCCTCCGTTTGTTGGCCAGCAATTAGTAATAAGGTCAGAAAGTACTTTTTGAGATTTTACATCGTAAATGATCATTTCAGAAACCTCTTTCCCACTTTCCGTTAATGAGATCGCTATCTTTGAGCCATCATAATTAGGCTTTATATAATTGATTACATATTTTTTATGAGTATCCGGTTTGTAATTTTCAGGATTAAAAATTTCTGTTTCTATCCCTTTAAATGATTTCCTATAATATAGTTTCGTAGTATTTTCATCCGGCTTCTTCTTTAAATAGAAATAAAAATCATTTTCCGTAATATTAATTTTATCTACGGAAAATGATTTTTGTTGATCAAATTCTAATCTTTTGTCAATATAATATTGCCTATTAGGAATTTTTTGAAGTATTGAATTTGAATAATTAGTTTGTGAGTGCATCCAATTAATAACCGAAGGATCTTTCAAATTTTCTAAATTTCTATACTCATCAGCTATTTTGACTCCAAAGTAATCATCGGTAGATGTAACTGATGGTGCTAAATTACTTTTTTGGGCAGTAATTATTCCAAAAATGAAATTGATAAAAAAAAAGAGAATTGATCGACAGGTCATATACACAAATTATCTTGTTTTCCCTGTTCCTGTTGGCTCTCCTTCACCTTCTAAATCAGTATTTAGGTTATATCCTCCTACACCTGCATAGCCTCCTTTTATTATTTTAGCATTACTAATTCTAACCATTTGTAATTTCTCCAATGAAATTTTCTTTTCTGCTTGTTTCTTATTTTTCATAACGTACTCTATTTTTTTATTTACAAAGAAATAAAGATATATATATTTTTTCAAAAAAAAGATACCGAAATTTATAAATTTCGTATCCAAAAAACGTATAAAAAGCTAATAATCAACATTAAAGCTATTTATTATTTTCCTGTAAGGCTTTCATAAAATAAGAAGGCAATGTATCTGTTATTTTCTTAAAAGCATTGGTAAAAGACTCCACATTATTGTATCCGGCTTCATCAGCAATGGCAGCTATGGTAAGTTTCTGTAGATTTTTATTTGTTTTTAATTCACTGACAATATATTGAATCCTTAACGCATTCAGATATTGTGAAAAGTTTTGTCCTTTCAATTCGTTTACTGATCTTGATAAATAGGCTCTGTTTGTATTAAATTCCTTAGATAAAAGATCTAAATTAATTTTCTTATCTAAGAATCTCTTTTCTATTTCAAATTCATTTAACTGCCTGCTTAGTTGTTCCAGCTTATCGTTTGACAATGTTGCTTTAGGTTTCTCTTTTTGAAAATCTACTGTTTCAATACTATTAGTAGGAGGAGGAGGACTAACTGGATATTCTGTGAGTAAATCAGCTTTATTCTGGTAGTTTTTTAATTTTTTCCTGTTTTCCTTGTATAAATAAACCAAATATATCATGATTCCTCCGACTATTCCCAGGATCCAAAATAAAGTATAGTTCTTCGAGTTTAAATCTGAAATTAATATTTCTTTTTCTTTTAAAAGAAGCGGGGTATCATATTTATTATTTATTTCAGTAGTTAAAAGCTTATTATTTTTACTTAAAATACTATCTACAGACAACAAATGTTCAATATAAAACAATTGTTTTTCTTTATTTCCTGTTTTTTTATAATATTCTATCAGTATTGGGTACGTATTTCGTAACTCGTAAGATACATTTTTCGTTTTAGTAATGATAGAATCCACTTTTTCAAATCTATCTAAAAACTTTTCATTATTTGCATGATATAAAATCTTACCTATATAATATTCAACTAAAGCAATGTTTTGAACATTATTGGGGTTTTCTTTAAAAAGTTGAGACGCTTCATTTAAGATTGGCAAAGCGAGATTATAGTTTGCCTGTTTAAAAGTATTGATACCTAAAACCAGTGATAAAGAAGCATAAAGATCCTTATCCTTACTTTTTAAATTTTGTTCAAATCCCCGTTTCACATAATAATTTGAAGAATCCAGCTTATTACTTACATGATAGGCATAGGCTAGATTATATAAACATTTTTCGTAATTGATATCATTCGTTAATTTATTTTTTTCCAAATATTGCTTATAGCCTAATAATAAATTCAAAGCTTCCCGATAATCTTCTAATTCAAGCTTCAGTAAACCTATACAGGAATTAATATTATAAAAAATTTCACTTCCTTTTTTAGCATAGTTTTTAGCTATCAGGTAATTATCTAATGATTTTGAATACTCAGCTGTATAGTAATAATAAACTCCTTTATTTCGATAAGCTTTTGATAAATATTCGGAGTCCTGTATTTTTTTTGACACAGTAATCATACTGTCCAGGTACAATAATGCTGATTTATCATTATTCAGCTGGTATAACATCTGATATCCTTCAGCGATTTTCTCGTTATTTCTATTCTTTTTCCCTTCTACAAGGGCTGTATTGGCATAGACTTCAGCTTTAGTTTTATCGGTATAAAGAGTTTTTTTGAAAGAGTTTTCTACTTGTTTAATATTTTTATTTCTCAGAGAATCAGGAATATGAAATCCTTTTATACTTTGTGAAAAATATAAATTCTGGCAAAGAATCAAGAAGTAAATAAAGATTTTCTTTTGCATACAAGGTCTTAATACACAAAAATACATATTTAAAAGTTTCTCTTATACAAGCAAACAACAAAATAAAATGGCTCACTCAAAAGTTAACAACTGAAATCTCCTTTTATTATTATAAACATTGAGCAGTACCCATTTCTTCCAATCTAAAGAATATATACTTTCGGTATTCTTTTTAACAAGAATCTCGCTTCTTTTACCCTCTGATTTATTTTTTTGCATTTCCAATGATATTCTGCTTTTAATTGATAGACTATATAGCTGGATTCTTAGTTAAATTCTTTCTTATTTTACGAATAAATGATACTCTTTCACTTAGCCTCCCGTTGTCTTTACAAATACAGAATCAAAAACACAAAACACTGACAATCAAACACTAAAAAGCCATTTTTTTATCTGAATTTATAAATATACTATTAGTTTTTCCCGAAATTTATAAATTCAGACATACTTTCCTTGTGTCATTAAAAAAGCACATGCATCTTTGTCTCAGGTAAAAACACAATGATTTATTTTTTTGTATGTGTACAGTACAAAATATAAATATATGGGCTGATCAGCACCTTCCCATGCCAGGGATAAATGGCAAGTAAATATTAATACAAAAAAATTTTAACAATGAAAAAATTAACAGGAATGAAGAAAGGATTTTCTTCTCTAGAAAACAAAAAACTTAAAAGAGACGATTTAAAAGTGATTGATGGTAGCTTAAGATCTTATGCTATCGAATCTAGTGCTGCAGTTACAACACCAGGATGCTATGAAGCAGACCATTATTCTTCTAACGGAGGTTCTTATATTGGTAGACTAGAAGTTTGCTAAGCATATGAATAAAGGAAAAGGGAGGGTGAATTTCCCTCCTTTTTATCCATATATCATTAAATTGAATTGTTTATGAAAATTTCACCGTCAATAAGATATAGTCTCTCTCTTATCATTTTATTATTCCTTACCTCTTGTAAAAAGAACTATATCACTTATTATAACAGAATTAATGATGCCGACAGCATATACAGGTTAGCTAACAATCCTAAGCTAGCTGTAGAAGAGTATCGGGAAATTTTCAAAGATTATGCTCCTAAAAATCAGGACCGTATTGAAGAATATGCGACTTATATAACTCTTGCTGACCAGTATCATGAAGACTTTGGTGGAAAAAAAAGTCTTTATCAATTGATTTCTCTGTTAGCTCCTTATGGTGAAGAATACAAAAAATATTTACCCCTTTTTAATAAATATGGAATAGACAATCCATCTGTAGAACAAAAAATCACAGAATGGAAACAAGGACTGGATAAAAAACTGGTTGATTCTTTTAAGATTGCCCTACAAAGGGACCAGATGGGACGTCCCCTTGATACAGCATTAACCAGAAAGAATGTGGAGAAAAATGCAAAACTTCTGATATGGACCTTTAAAAATCATGGATTTCCAACACCTGAAAAGATAGGCTGGTTTCCAATGCCAACCTTTATCACTCATATGGTTGAATCCAAAAAAGACTATCCTTTTATAAAGGAAAAATTATTGGAATATGTAAAATCGGGAGACCTTTCACCTCGTGATTATGCACGAATGGATGACACTTACTTAGGAGCCCATAAACAAATCACACTCTACGGTTTTAATATGATCCCTGTAAAAGACAGTGCACAGACCAACCGTAACCGGAAAACCCTGGGCATCCCAAGCATGAAGCATAGCTCCAAAATAAGAAAAGATTTTTTTAAAAAACTAAAACAGAATGATTCTCATAATATCGAATAACGGAGACTCTACCACTACAAGAGTTGTCAAATATCTTTCAGCAATGGGAAAGAAGTTTATTCGTGTTCATGAAGATGAGTTTTTTGAAATTAAAACAGATAAAAAAAGAATGTATCTGGCCAGTGAGAGAAACAAATTTTTCCTGGATGAGATTACAAGTACATGGTACAGAAGAGGAGGACTAAAATTCAAACGTCTTTACTATGATAATAATGCTGCCAACCACCATATGGATGAACATCAGCACTGGCTTGAAGATTACGTGATAAAAAAACTGGAATCACAAAAGACTATTAATAAACAAAGTAACAATCACGTCAATAAACTCCTGGTTCTGGAACAGGCAAAAAAAACAGGATTAGATGTTCCTGAATATTTTTTAGCAGAAAATACAGATGAAGTCATTATCAATGAAACCATTACAAAACCTATTACAGAAAATGTGATATTAGATTCTGTCGATAGAAATTTCAACGGCATCATTTACACTTCAGTAGTACAGGAAAAAGAGAAAGAAGATTTTTTTATCACATTTTTTCAGGAAAAAATTGAAAAAGATTTTGAAATAAGAACTTTTTATCTGGATGGTAAAATGTGGTCTACCGCTATTATTTCTCAAAATGACGAGCAGACTAAAACCGATTTCAGAAAATATAATTATAAAAAACCCAACAGAAAGGTGCGATATCAACTTCCTGAAGATATAGAAAAAAAAACACACCAGCTCATGCAATCGCTGGACTTAAGCTGTGGCTCAATAGACTTTATAAAAAGTGGGGATACCTTCTATTTCCTGGAAGTAAATCCTACGGGGCAGTTCTTAGGACTATCAGAAATCTGCAACTACTCATTGGAAAAAGAAATAGCACAATATTTATGAAAAAATTATTTAAAGAAGAAAAGAATAAATTACCTCTTACCTTTAAATTTATTGAGAAGTTGGGCTCTAAAAAATCCAATGATAAGGAAAGCATTAGCACAAACTATATAAAGTGTGAAACTTATCAGACGGATTATCTTATGAGGGAAAGACCAATAAAAGCACTTACTAGACTATTATGAGACATTTTAACCTATTCAGTAATATTTTAATCACCAAAGGAGCCGGAAGAATCCTGATCTCTGATCTTCAGAGGAAGATCTCTGATCTTTATCCTTTGGAATTGTATGATGTTATTGAAGAGTTGAAAAATGAGTCAATTGAAAATATCTTAGAGAATTATGACATTGAATCTCAACAGATCATTCATGAATATATAGACTTTTTGCTTGAAAAAGAATATGGTTTTATCACTCATGGGGATTGGGATAAAAACTTCCTTCCATTGTCCAATGAGTTTCAGGAAGTAAGCAGAATTTCCAATGTTTTCATTGAAATTGATAATGTCATTATTTTAGACAAAATAAAAAACTCTGTCAACAACTTAGGGGTAAAATATTTGGTAATTTACTGTAACAAGGAACTTTCTCTTAAAGAATATCAGGATATCGACAATAAATTTAAAGACTCTGTTTTAGAAGGAATAGAAATATACGCACCATTTCATAATGCCTTAAATAAAGAGTTTTTTCAAATCCTTAATCAAACAACCACAAGAATTTATAATTTCGTTTTCTATAATTGTGACGAGGTTCCTTTGAAGACCAAAGAAGTATTTAGATTTAATATCAACTTTAACCATGAAAACCTCAAAATATCCGCTTGCGGAAAGGTAGATCTAAAATATTTCAATACTAATCTTCCAAAGGTTCTTGAAGCAATCAATCACAATTCCTGCCTGCACAAAAAAATAGGAATTGACATCCATGGTAATATTAAGAACTGTCCATTAATGCCTGAAAACTATGGAAACATTCATCATTCGAGTCTTGAAGAAGCCGTGATGCAAAATAATTTCAAAAAATACTGGAACCTTACCAAAGATAGTATAGAAACCTGCAAAGACTGTGAATTCCGTTATATATGTACAGACTGCAGGGCCTATACAGAAAACAATCACAATAATAAAGATGGACTTGATGTCTCGAAACCTTTAAAATGCGGTTATAATCCATATACCTGTACCTGGGAAGACTGGAGTAAAAATCCTTTGAAACAAAAGGCTATGGAACATTACAATATGGAAAATATACTGAATTAAAAAATTAAAGCACAAATATGTTTTTCCAATCCCACAGATGCGCTAATTATGAATGCAAACATTAACCATGAAACTCTTTATATATCCATCTGTGGGAAATTGGAAACAAAAATCAACAAAAAACTTCTATTGAATATTTTTCTTTCAGATTTATTTTATACCAGATAAAAATACTTTTGCAAATTAAATCCTATAAAATAAAATATTGAAATTCAAACTATATTTAGTAACTACCGGTTATATCTCACTAATAAAAGAAAAATATTTTTGTTAATTTAAAACATCTGTGTATTTTAGATGAAAATATTAATATGATTTTTGATAAACTAATTAACTATCTCAAACTTGATAAACAGGAATTTATTTTCCAGTTTAATTCTCACCCCAACTATCCGTCAGCATTGGCTTTCAGTGATACACTAAACTTTTTGGGGGTAAAAAATGATGCATACCAACTTGATAAGGAATATTGGGATGAACTTCCGGAAGAATTTATTGCTATTGTTGACAATGCATTTTCTTTAGTAAAAAAGTCAGGAAGCAGTTACTCCGTTTATTCAGAAAAAGCAAAAACTTTAGATAAAGAAGAGCTTTACAAAACCTCTACAGATTTTGTATTGCTGTTTGAAAAAACAGAGCAGGCAGAAAATAAAACAGCATTCAATTTCAAGCCGGTTTTATATGCTGTTTTTGCTGTCATTCTTATTTATTCTTTTATATATCAGAATCTCTTTGAAGCAGTTTTTAATCTTCTTTCACTAGCAGGTGTTTATATCTCTATGGAGATATTCAATCAGAAATTTGGTAATACATCTACTGTGATAGGAAGTATTTGTGGCGCTGCTCCTGCTACTCAAACAGCTAACTCCTGTGACAGGATTATCAAACAGGACAAAACAAGTATCCTGGGATTAAAATTCTCAGATTTCTCATTGATTTACTTTACCGGGCTTGCCATATTGGGATTATTTTTACCAGCTACAGCCTATATCCTAAAGGGATTTACCTTTGTTTCTATACTTGCCATTGGCTATTCACTCTACATCCAGGCTTTTGTTGAAAAAACATTTTGCAGGGTTTGTCTTTTAATTATCTCTATTCTGGTGGGGCAATTGGTGATCAGTGCTTTCTTTTTCCAGAATCTTTCCTTTGGAATCGGAGCGCTTTTACTGACAGTCATTTTATGGGCAATAATCTTTTCAGCAGTAATCTATTTCAATACCCTGCTTGAGCAAAAAGAAGAACTTCAAAAATCCAACGCCAAGAATCTCAGATTCAAAAGAAACTATGAACTATTTAAAAGTCAGTTATTGGAAAGAGACAAAGTCGAATTTCAGGATACTGAAACATTCTCTGTGGGGAAAAAAGATGCAAGACTTCGTATTTCCATTATTTCAAACCCTTACTGTGGTTTCTGTAAAGATGGTCATAAACTTGCTGAAAGTCTTTTAAAAAAATATCCTGAAGATGTTTCCCTGCAGATGAGATTCAATTATACAGCTGAAAGATCCAATGAGAAGTACAATGCATTGATCTCAGATTTTACATCTATCTACAACAATAAACCGGAAAAAGAATTCCTGCACGCTGTGGAAGAATGGTTTGAAACAAGGGATGAAAATAAGATCAACATTTTAGCAGGAGGAACTCCTACATCTGAAAACCTGGATCCATTGATACAAATGACTGTAGAAAACAGTAATGCAGGACTTAACTTCACCCCTATCCTTGTGATCAACGGGTATCAGTTTCCTGAAAAATATGACAGAGAAGACATTCTGTTCTTTGTGGATGAATTAATAGAAGACGAAGAAATTTAGTCAGCATCCGTGATTTTAAAATTCATTATCTTAGGAAAAATAAAAGCAGTATCCGAAAAGCTATAAAAGAGTAGGTAAACCAAAACTATTTATTATGAAAAATCTAAAAGAACTTTCAAGAGAAAACCTAAGAACACTGAAAGGTGGTATTACTCAGGAATGCGCAAGGATTCAGTATGAAGCAAGCTATTGTGAATCCAAAATCAAAGCACCTAAAGAGGGCGCTGTAGATGCATGTAACAAATGGTGCTATTACTAGCATACCATTTCATTGAATTATAATATTGAATAAAGTAAAAAATGTCGTCAGCATATGACGGCATTTTATAATGATTAATAGCTTTGAAAAAATTTCCTTTTTATAAACAGCCAGACACAAAAGACTGTGGACCCACATGTCTTAGAATTGTAAGTAAATATTACGGTAAAAGTATCTCCCTTCAGCAGATCCGGGCCCTCTCTGAGACGACCCGTGAAGGAAGCAGTCTCCTAGGATTAAGTGATGCAGCAGAAAATCTGGGTTTCCGTTCACTGGGAGTTCAGGTCGACTTCAAAACTTTCGTAGAAGAAGTTCCGTTTCCATGTATCGTACACTGGAATAAGAATCACTTTGTGGTTGTTTATAAAGCCGATAAGAATAATAAAATTTATATATCCGATCCCAGTTATGGATTGATTACTTATACCCAGGACGAATTTATCAAATTCTGGATCGGAGAAAATGCCAATGAAACCACTGAAGAAGGAATAGTCCTTATCCTGGAAACGACACCAGCCTTCTTTCAAACTGAATTTGACAATGAAGAAAGCAAGGCAAGCTTTTCTTTTCTTTCAAGATATCTATTTAAATACAAATCACTTGTTATTCAACTGGCTGTAGGACTTCTTGCCGGAAGTTTACTATCTCTGGTATTCCCGTTTCTTACCCAAAGTATTGTAGACGTCGGGATACAGAATCAGGATATTAACTTTATTTATCTGGTCCTGCTTGCTCAGATTATGTTATTTCTTGGCAGAATGGGGATAGAAACGATCCGAAGCTGGATCCTTCTCCACTTATCTGCAAGAATCAATATTTCGATCATTTCCGATTTCTTTATCAAACTTATGAAGCTTCCTATAAGCTTTTTTGATACCAGAATGACCGGGGATATTATGCAAAGGATCAATGACCACCACAGAATAGAACAGCTCCTTACGAGTTCTTCATTAAATACCCTATTCTCTCTCGTCAATCTGATTATCTTCAGCATTGTCCTCCTACTTTATGATTACAGACTTTTCATTGTTTATCTCGTGGGAGCTGCAGCTTATATTGGATGGATCACTTTCTTCCTGAAGAAAAGAAAAGAACTTGATTATAAAAGATTTTCCCAGGTTTCTCAGGAACAGAGTAAAGTCATTGAGCTGATCAACGGAATGCAGGAAATCAAAATGCATAATGCTGAGAAGCAAAAAAGATGGGACTGGGAATTTCTTCAGGTAAAGCTATTTAAAATCAGAATAAAATCATTGTCCCTGGAACAATGGCAATCGGTAGGAGGAAACTTTATCAATCAGATGAAAGACATCCTGGTAAGCTTCCTGTCTGCAAAATTAGTATTAAGCGGAAACTTGACCTTAGGGATGATGCTTTCTGTACAATATATCATTGGACAGCTGAACAGTCCGCTTCTTCAACTTATTGATTTTATTAAACAAACTCAGGATGCAAAAATTTCCCTTGAAAGATTAGGTGAAATTCATGATAAAGAAGATGAAGAGCGTAAGGATGAACAATATGCTATGGAAATTCCACAAAAGGATATTGAGATCACAGATATGTCATTCCGATATATCGGATCTGATGTTCCGGTTTTTGAAAATCTGAACCTTACCATTCCTTATCAAAAAACTACAGCAATTGTTGGAGCCAGTGGAAGCGGAAAAACCACCTTATTGAAACTTCTGATGAAGTTTTATGAGCCAGACAATGGAGATATTAAAATCGGAAACACTGCTCTGAAAAATATTTCTCCGCGATTCTGGAGAGATCATTGCGGAGTTGTGATGCAGGAAGGATATGTATTTAATGATACAATTGCCAACAACATCGGAGTTGGTGAAGATCATATCGACAAAAAGAAATTAAGACGTGCAGTAGAAATCGCAAATATTAAAGACTTTGTAGAAAGCCTGCCGCTAAGTTACAATACCAAGATCGGAAATGAAGGTGTAGGAGTAAGTGGTGGACAGAAACAAAGACTTTTCATTGCGAGAGCTGTCTACAAATCTCCTGAATATATTTTATTTGATGAAGCCACCTCTGCATTAGATGCCAATAATGAAAAGGTCATTATGGAAAACCTTGAACAATTCTTCAGAGGTAAAACAGCAGTTGTTATTGCCCACAGACTTTCCACTGTAAAACATGCCGATAAGATCATTGTACTGGATAAAGGAAAAGTTGTAGAAGAAGGCAGTCATGCCGAATTGGTAGATCTGCGTGGTGAATATTACCGATTGGTAAGAAATCAGCTTGAACTGGGAAATTAATACTGAACCTATCACCAAGATAATAAACCTGAAGTCCTAATTTATTTACATTATATCCCTTTGAAATATAAAGTGGAAATTTTATCAGAAAACAATGAAAGAAGACGTTTTAGACAATATTGAACTCCGCTCAGAGAGCGTACAGGATATCCTTACCCAACCACCCAATTGGATGATTCGTTGGGGGAACACTTTGATATTTATAATTATCCTGCTCATTTTTGCAATGAGTTACATTATAAAATATCCGGAATTTGTACCGGCTCCAATTATAGTAACTTCTCAAAATCCACCCGAAAAATTAGAAGCAAGGATCAATTCTAAGATTGAAAAAATATTCATCAAAGATCATCAGGAAGTAAAGAAAAATGATGTGTTGATGGTCATGTTGTCAGCTGCCAATTATAAAGATGTTATAGCATTAAAAAAACTGGTTGATTCTATATCACCTAATCAGCTTAATAGTTTTCCTATTGCCCAAACTTCAAGGTATAAACTTGGGGAGCTGCAGGGAGAATACAACAGCTTTGCAAAGGCTTTCCAGGATGAAGAACTTTTTACAAGGCTACAGCCTTATGCTCCTGAAAATATTGCAACCAACCAAAGCTTATCTGAGTCCAGAGTAAGAATTGCTACCTTAAAGCAACAGAAAAGCCTGGAGTCAGCCAAGTATGACCTTACCCGAAAAAATTTCCAACGGTCTCAGGATCTTTTTAATCAGGGAGTAATCTCTGCTATGGAACTTGAGAATGAAAAAATAAAATATCTTCAGGCTCAGCAAAACCTTGAAAACATCAACATCTCAATTTCACAGACTGAGGAGGGAATTTCCAATCTTAACAAAACCAAAAGCGGAACGGTTATTAATACCGAAAAAGATAAAATCAACTATTCTTCTCAGACATTGCAGTTATTTGAACAATTAAGAAAGTCTCTAAAACTTTGGGAGCAAAATTATCTTGTTATTTCATCTACAGATGGTGTTGCCAGTTTCCAGCAGTTTTTTGGTGAAAACCAGTTTGTAAAAGCAGGAGAACCTATTGTATCTATCCTTCCGAAGAATAAAGAACAATTAGTAGGCCGAATGTCAGTTCCTACCACCAATTCAGGAAAGATTATTCCGGGTGAAAAAGTATTGATCAAACTAGACAACTACCGTTTCCAGGAATATGGAATCATTGAAGGAAAAGTTCAGAATATATCACTTATTCCTGATGATAAAGGAAATTACTATGTGGATGTTATTTTACCGAAAGGATTAAAAACAAGTTATAATAAAAATCTGAAATTTGATAAGGAACTTAGAGGAAGTGCAGAAATTGTAACTCAGGACCTGAGACTTATTGAAAGATTCTTCTATCAGATCAGAAAGTTATTAGGATATCAGGCCTAATAAAAGCTTTACATAAAATAAAACATGCCGTTCCAAAATTAAGGGACGGCTTTTTTACACCCATATCCGGTCTATTATTCAACATTGCATAATCAGATCCAACAATACAAAATAATTCAAAAAATACGCTATTAATAAGGGTTTACTAACATTTATTAGAACTATTTTTAAAGAAGGGTATTCTATG
Source organism: Chryseobacterium sp. BIGb0232 (assembly GCF_024810195.1). Taxonomy (NCBI): domain Bacteria; kingdom Pseudomonadati; phylum Bacteroidota; class Flavobacteriia; order Flavobacteriales; family Weeksellaceae; genus Chryseobacterium; species Chryseobacterium sp. BIGb0232. Next base: position 103,239 of record NZ_JANUEH010000015.1, on the reverse strand, counting down.
GATAATGAAGTTGAAAAAATAAGTTCTAAAAATGGGATAAGATATAACTATAAAGAAAATATAAGCCAAGGAGAATATTTCATTTTGAATAATGATATCCTTGAATTTTACAATGCGGAAGACAAAATATTTACGAAAGGAGGGTAAGCTTCAATAGACTGATTGACAGTTAAAATTAAGTTTTGTTTTCTCCTTTTAAAAAAGAAAAAAATGATATAAGATCATACAAATTAGATCTTTAATTTCATAATTAAATGTGCAAAAAATAATAAATTCAATTTCAAATCATAATAACTAACTATATATCAATCGTTAACATAATAAAATTTTTCCCACTAATTAGAATTAAATTTATATATTTGATTTAATATCCTAATCAAAATTCACCAATTATGAAAAAATTAAATGGAATGAAGAGTTTCTCTTCATTAGAAAACAAGAAATTAAATGATTTATCAAAAATCAATGGAGGGCTAATGGCAGAGACCAGTATGCAATGGACACATGAAACAGGAAGCGGTTCTGATACAGGAGTATACAGAGATAATAAATTAGTAGCTGTCATTACAGAGCCTAACTAAACAGATCATTTTAATTATTAGAAGCTAAAGAGAGAATTTTTCTTTAGCTTTTTTAATTTATAACAATTAGTGGATCTATTAAAATTTTCTTAATGAATAGTTGTATTAAAAAAAATCAGATAATAGGATTTTTTCTTGTTGTCAGTTTCTTATCCATGACTTCCTGTCGAAATAATGGGGCTGATTACATTTCTTACTACAATAGTGTAAATTCTATTGATAGTATCTACCGGATGAATAATGATACTCTTACCGCAATCAAGAAATTTAAAAAGCTATTCCGAAATTTTGACCCAAGAAATGATGAAAGAATGGAAGAATATGAAAAATACATTAAGTTTTCAGATAAATACAACAAAAAATTTGGAGGAAAAAAAAGCCTATATAAACTTATCCCCTTAGTCGCTCCATATTGGAAATTCAAACGAGAAGACACAGATTTTTTTAAGCTATATAAAAAGTATGGGATTGATAGGAATACAGTAGAGCAGAAAGTAGCAGAATGGAAAAAATCGTTAAACAAACAACTTATTGATTCTTTTAGAATAGCTTTTATCAGGGATCAGGCTAAAGATTCGATAACAGGGCAACAATCACTTAATAATTTTAGAAAAAATGCTGCGTTGCTAAAATGGACACTTACAAATTATGGCTATCCATCAATGCAAAAAATTGGACTTGAAACGGATGATGGTGTTTTTATGCCAATGTTGATTTATTTAAACCATATGGCACAAATAGAAGACTATGAATATTTCAAAACGAAGCTAGTAGACTATGTAAGATCCGGTGATCTAGCACCAAGAGATTATGTAGAAATGGTGGAAAGATATATTCAGATTAATCATTTAAAGCCTATATATGGCGTGAAAAGCACTGATGAAGAAATCATGAAGGATTCAGCGAATATCAATCGTAATAGAAGACTTATCGGGCTACAAAGCTTTAAAGTTAGAAGAAAAATAACAAAAGAATTTTTAAAGAATAACTCAAGTGAAAAATGATACTAATAATTTCTGATAATAATGATATTTCAACTACAGAAGTTATCAAATGGCTTCTTGTGATGCAGAAAAAATTTATTCGAGTGCATGAGGATGAAATATTTGAAATTAGAATTTGGGAAAAAAAATTTTTTTTAGAGAGCACCAATAACCATTTCTTTTTGGATGAAATACATAGTGTGTGGTACAGAAGAGGAGGATTGAATTTTAAACGTCTGCGATATAAAAATGAAGCCATAAATATCAATATGAATGAGGCACAGCACTGGCTGGAAGATTACGTGAAGAAAAAGCTTGAATCAATAAAACATATCAATAAAGAAAGTAACAGCCTTGTAAATAAACTTTTAGTATTAGAAGAAGCTGAAAAAGTTGGTTTAGATGTACCGTCCTATTTTCTTTCAGAAAATACTGATGATGTTATCTTCGGGAAAACGATAGTAAAAACTATAGCAGGAAACCCAATGCTTGAATCTTTTTACAAAGATTCAAATGGAATGATGTTTACAACGATAGTAGAAGAACATGAAAATGAAAATTTCTTTCCAACCTTTTTTCAGGAAAAGATCGAAAAGGATTTTGAAATCCGAACTTTTTATTTAAACGGAAAGTGTTGGTCAATAGCCATTTTTTCGCAAAATGATGAACAAACAAAAGTTGATTTTAGAAATTATAATTACGAAAAGCGTAACAAGAATGTAAGATACATGCTTCCAAAAGAGATAGAAGAAAAAATTAATCACTTAATGCAGAAGCTCGATTTGAACTGTGGATCTTTGGATTTTATGAAAAGCGGAGATCAGTATTACTTTTTAGAGGTAAATCCAATTGGACAATTTGGATATTTATCAAGTATATGTAATTATTCATTAGAAAAAGAAATAGCAGAATACTTATGAAAAATAAGCTGGGAGAAAAGCATAAACTCCCTCTAACATTTAAACAAATAACGAAATTTGGAGGTAAAAGTAATGTAAAGCCTAACAGTAATACAGTATACTTCTTACAATCCGAAAAATTCCGTTCCGATTTTTACATTCGAGAAAAACCGTTTAAAGCACTTACAAGGTTACTATGAAACATTTCAATTTATTCAGCAATACCTTAATTACAAAAGGTGCAGGCAGAATACTTATTTCTGATCTCCAAAGAAATACTTCCGAAGTATATCCATTAGAATTTTATGACGTAATAGAAGAATTGAAAAACAAGTCTATAGAAGATATATTATCTGATTATGATGATGAATCTAAAGAAATTTTTCAACAATATTTGAATCTGCTACTTGAAAAAGAATACGGGTTTATTACACAAAATGGTTGGGATAATAACTTTCCACCTCTTTCCTATCAGTATAATAATTATTCATCTATTTCAGATTTGTTTATAGAACTCAACGATATTTCTATTTTGGAAAAAATAAAACAATCTGTAGAGAATCTTGGAATAAAATATTTGGTGATACACAGTAAAAAAAAAATTACAATGGAAGATTTTATCCGCATTGACCAAACTTTCGCAAGTTCCGTTGTTTCTGGAATTGAAATTTTTGCCCCTTATCATGATGCAGTTGACAAAGAGTTCATCCAAGAAATTAATACAAAAACATCCAGAACATATAACCTTACTTTTTATAACTGTAAAAAAGTCCCATTCAAGGTAAAAGACGAGTTCAGGTTTATTGTAAATTTTACTAAAGATCCCATACATATATCTTCCTGTGGAAAAGTCGATGTAAAATACTTTAACACAAACATCACAAAAGTCATTGAAGCCATCAATCACAACTCCTGTTTACATAAAAAAATTGGAATTGATATACATGGTAACATTAAAAACTGCCCTTTAATGCCAGTAAATTTTGGTAATATCAATACACATACTTTGGAGCAGGTCGTTAATCAAAACGATTTCAAAAAACTCTGGAATCTCACCAAAGATAAAATAGAAATATGCAAAGATTGTGAGTTTAGATACGTCTGTACAGATTGTAGAGCTTTTACAGAACAATCCCATATAGATGAAAATGGTTTAGATACTTCAAAACCGCTAAAATGTGGTTATAATCCTTATACAAATATATGGGAAGATTGGAGCAAAAATCCATTGAAACAAAATGCAATTCAATGCTATGAAAAAATTGGTTATCATGAAGGTTTCCCTGTTTAGAAATATCAAACTAAGTCTAAATTCAATACACTTCTAATATAAAAGTAAAACTTCTTGTAAATTAATTTTTTACAAGAAGTTAATGTATTAAATTATGACCACAACAAATTAAAAAATCTACTTCAATTTATGAAAAATCTATTTGCAAAAGAAACAACTATAAAAACAACATTATTACTCTTGATGGGAAAAAACTCACCAAAATAATATTTAATCAATTGAACTATAAAAGTCCATTTAATGATATATTTGAGTTTACAGGTGACCTAATTTTAGGCTATGTGAATGAAAACTGAATAACATAAGTAGAGTTGTTGTTTTTCAAATGAAAAAAATAAAACCGCAACCATTAATAATGATTGCGGTTTTTGTAGCGAAGACGGGAATTGAACCCGTGACCTCAGGGTTATGAATCCTGCGCTCTAACCAACTGAGCTACCTCGCCGTTTTGGTGGTGCAAATATAGAAAAAATAATTTTAGCTATATTCCTATAATGCAAATAAAGACTAAATATATTAACACTTAAGTCTTCGGATAACATTTTCTAAGGAGAACGAACAATAATAGGAGAAAGTAATGCAAAAAAATAACAGCTTTCATATAAAAATTAAAACCGCAACCATTAATTAATGATTGCGGTTTTTGTAGCGAAGACGGGAATTGAACCCGTGACCTCAGGGTTATGAATCCTGCGCTCTAACCAACTGAGCTACCTCGCCGTTTTGGTGGTGCAAATATAGAAAAATATTCTTTACCTCCAAAATTATTTTACCTTAAAATATTCCAAAACATCTCCTACATGATCTGGCTTACTGATTATCTTACTGTTAGAATCTAAAATAAAATAGGTCGGAGTCGCATGAACATTGTAAGTATCTACGTAAGTACTATTCCAGCCTCTCAATTCTGAGTCATTGATCCATGGGAATGCAGCAATCTTTGTAGAATAAGAATTTTTATCCACATCTAAAGACAGAGCAATCACCTGAATATTTTTTGATTTCAGTTCATTGTATTTTTCCAATAGCTTTGGAAGTTCACTTTCACAGTGTGAGCATGTAGATGACCAGAATATAATAACCTTTTTATCAGCCTTTACATCATGAATTGATTTAGCAGTGGTATTGGTTGCTGACTGGAACTTATAATTAGGAAAGACAGCCCCCGTTTCTACATTAGCATTAGATTTTAATGTAGAAGCTAACCTATCGTTGATGGTACATTTAAGATTTTTAGCTAAACCAAGATATTTGTTCTTAAACTCATCCATCTGATAAACATCAAAAATATCGATAAGTTCTGATAATACAGTCTGCCCTCTTGGGGTTTCAACCTTTAAGCGGTCTAAAAGTTTATCTACAGAACCTCCGACATTAGTATTTCCTCCTGAATTCAGGTAAGCTACCAATACGGGTCTTAGTAATGATGAGCTTTCAAGCATATCGTTAGACTTATCCAGGAAATTAATAATATCATCCTGGCTAACCTTTTTATTATCTGCCGGATTTCCAATAAATTTGCTGTAGTTGGTATTATAATAAGCTACAAATGGATGTTTTGCTGCATCAACGGAGCTCGATGTACCGGAAAGTCTATCTATTTCAGTTTTCAGAGCTTTTCCAAAGTCTGTATTATCTTTATAATATTCTTTAATCTGGGCTAAAGCAGGAAGAATAAGTTCTTTCTTTTGTGAACCTTCCTGTTGTTTACTCATGATCTCATTAGCTTCATCCAGATAAATAACATCTTTCACTTTATTATTCTGAATATCCAATTTGATATTTACATTTTTATTTTCAGAAATAAAGCTGATTGTATTGTTGGTTGAAGGGAAATAGAGTTTCATCATTCCCATATAGTGATTTGGATATTTAAACGTCCAGGTATTATTCTTACTCTGTTCTTTGGTAACAATAATATCTTTTGAACCGTTTAATGTATATAGAATAGCATCTTTATCTGTAAAATCTGCCGGTGTCTGAACTGTAACTGTAAACTGAGCCTGCAGTGCAAATGTAGCTAAAACTGCAGATAGCGTATAAATCTTTTTCATAGAGTAAAAATAAAAAAACTCTCTGATTAATCAGAGAGTTTAGTATTATTTTAATAAAATTTTATGCTTTAATGCTTTTATATTTCTTTGTGTAGAATGCAATGAATGCAACAGCTACTACAGCAAGTAAATACACATACATATCAATTGGTGCTGATGGTGCTCCACCTGTACCGTGACCACCGGTTCCTCCTCCTCCGGGAACTGGCATATCATCAGGATCCGCACTTACCAATATTGTGGTAAAGAAAAACAATGCAAATACTAGTTTATTTATGGTTTTCATATTAATTTTTATTTTAAGATTTTGGTGTTAACTATTACTCCTTTATCCGAAACAACTTTTACAATGTAAGAACTCTTCACTGAACCATCAAGTTCAATTACGAAATCCTTAGATGTATCAACAGTTTTCTTAGAGATGATAAGTTTACCACTCATATCATAAACTTCAATATCTGCTTTTTTCCAATCTGGGTCAAATCTAACGATATAATTACTGATTGCAGGATTGTATACAACTGTTGTTCTGGAAAGTGTAGCAGTTTCCTTAGCTGCAAGAGTTCCTTTATTAGGCTCTCCATAATATAAATTATAAGATTTAGAGCTTACAGGAACTACATCTCCTTGTTTTGCTTGTTGTACAGATCCATTAGATGCTTTATAGTAGAATCCTGTTCCTGAAGACAACTGGTGTGTTCCGGCAGGAAGCATTTCTGCATTCTCTCTGATTTCAAATTTATAAGAAACTATTTTTTTATCCGGTTTGCTAAAATCAAAATTCCATAGTAATAAATCTTTTCCTAAGAAATCTTTTTCATTAGCTTCGTTGATATATAGCCAATATTTTGCATTATAGTTTGGATCATAACCTCCATTTGGTGCTTCCTCAAAAGTACCGATAAGATTACTGCTGCTAGCGGCAGCCTGTACTGTAGTTGCAATAGAAGTCTGGTGACCGGTAGTAGCTGTAGCAGAAACTACATAATAAGCTCTTCCAAGCTCATTACCATTAGCATCAAGACCGATAACTCCTAATTGCTTAATACTTGCTCCAGCAGATTTATTAGCTTTACCAGCCATTTTAGCAGCATTTACATTATAGTCTGTTCCATCAACTCTCACTACATCCTTAAATCGTCTAAGGGTACTGAAATTCAAATTTTGAGCACTATTGTCTCTAAGCTTAATAATAAATGGCTGCATTGGTTTAATAATTAATCCAATATCTCCAACAGGAGTTCCATTTAAATTAAATGTCTGCTTTAATGCGCCTGTAGTAAAAGTATACCCATTAGCCTGTGTTACCACTGAACCTGATGTATACTCAATACCCATGATATTAGCAACATTATTACCGTCTGTAATCGCTCCGCCTTCAATATAACCAATCTTAGAAAGGTCCAGATTTGTAAGGAACGGGTTACCAAACTGGTAAATATTTTTACCATAAGTTACATTCCACTCTCCGTTAGGAAGATCAAACTGATCCTGAAGGTAAGAGTTATAAGCTTCACCGTAACTGTTTGCTCCGTTACCGCCAGGACCGAAATATACATTTCCTCCATTTTGTAAATTCACAGGAGCAAAGGTAGCATATGGTCTACCGCTTATCTTATTCACGGAACCTGATACAGGCGTATTAAGATTTAGGTTGTTATTTCTAGAACCTAACATATAATATGCCGGACCATTACTGGTTGTACTTGACAAATCAGTAACATGATCAGATTTAGCCTGGGCATTATTCCATTGCAAAATAAGATCATTGTTTACATTACCAGGATTCTGAATATTTCTTACAGTACCGAATGTTTTTCCTAATTCGGTTGATAATGAACTGTAAGTTTTACCGAAGAAAGGAAGTGCAATTTGTTGGAAATAATTGCCGTTACCTTGTTTGTCTGTCAGGTATTCTTTAGTTACAATACCTGTAATGTTGGACTGAGTCAATCCATCAATGTACAATTGACCGTACGTAGAAGAAGCATAAGTACCAGGGGTATTCAGCCTTAAAACAATATTATCTCCATTGGTGGTTTTATCCGCACCTAATGCATCAATTGTTTTTAAAGCATCTGTACCTGATCCTACAATCATGACATTTCCACGTACATCCAGAACGCCTGTGTCTTTTGTTTGGACACCGCCACCGCTAAAAACTAGGGTGCCTTCGCTCACATACATTTTAGCATCAGTGTCTACGTGACATAATATCTGCGCCTGAACAGAATAACTGATTGCTAAAAGACCTATAGCAAATAAACTTTTTCTCATTGTATAAATTATTTGTGTGTTAATACAATCTTCACCCGCAAAGGTATTATTTTTTTCTTTAAAAAAAAAACATTTTATCTATTAATCAAAATATTATCTTCTGTTAAGACAATCTTTTTTTCTTCTCCGATTGAAAACATATAGTCTTCCAGAACCTTTTCTGTGGTACCTCTCAGACCTCTTGCTCCTAATCCTTTATCAATAGTTTCCTCCACAATTTTCTCGATTGCCCCGTCTGTAATTACCAAATCTGTGCCATCCATCTTAAAAAGCTCCACAAATTGATTCACGATCGAATTTTTAGGTTCTTTCATAATTCTTACCAGTGTCTCTTTTGTGAGTTTATCAAGGTAAGTGATGATTGGAAACCTTCCTAAAAGTTCGGGAATTAATCCGAAAGAACGTAAATCAATCGCATTAATATTTGTTAATACATATTCATCTTCATCTGTTTTATTGATTTTTTCTGAACTGAAACCAATGGCCTGCTTGTTCATTCTTCTTTCGATGATCTCCTTAATACCGTCAAAAGCTCCTCCGGCAATAAACAGAATATTCTGAGTATTCACCTGAATATACTTTTGGTCAGGATGTTTTCTTCCTCCCTGTGGCGGAACGTTTACAATACTTCCTTCCAACAGTTTCAGTAATCCCTGCTGTACTCCTTCTCCTGATACATCTCTTGTAATACTCGGGTTGTCTGATTTTCTTGCAATCTTATCGATCTCATCAATAAAGACAATTCCTCTTTCAGCTTTTTCCACATCATAGTCTGCCACCATCAATAGTCTCGAAAGGATACTTTCAACATCTTCCCCTACATATCCTGCTTCTGTCAGAATTGTTGCATCCACGATACAGAAAGGAACATTAAGCTCTCTTGCAATCGTTTTAGCCAATAGGGTTTTTCCTGTACCGGTCTCTCCTATCATAATGATATTGGACTTTTCCAACTCTACTTCTCTGTTTTCGTCCTGAGCATGAAGCAATCTCTTATAATGATTGTACACGGCAATGGAAAGCTGTTTTTTTGCCTGATCCTGTCCTATTACATACTGATCAAGAAATACTTTAATTTCTTTTGGTTTTTTAAGATCTTCCATATTGTCTGCTGGTGAATGCCCTGATTTCGAGGCACTGTCTTTTACAATTACATGTGCCTGCTCTATACAATTTTCACAAATAAAACCGTCCTGCCCAGAAATCAACATCTGTACTTCATTTCTTTTTCTTCCACAGAAAGAACATTGGTTTGGATTCATATTATATAATATATGTATATGTTAAAGAAAATCGTAAAAAATTACTTTTTTACGATTTCCTGTGTTTTAAGAATTAATAATTGAGTTTTGGATCTCTGTATATTCTTCGTTCGTTAATTTTAGTCTTTCATTTCTGAAGTTCATGTCTTCCATCTTGTTTAAAGGAATAAGATGAATATGGGCATGAGGAACTTCAAGTCCTACAACCGCTACTCCTACTCTTACACATGGAATTGCAGTTTTGATCTTCTTGGCAACCTCTTGGGCAAATCCCCAAAGGTTTTTGTATTCTTCACTTTCAAGATCAAAAATCAAATCCACTTCTTTTTTCGGAACTACTAAAGTATGTCCTTTCACCAAAGGCATTGCATCGAGGAACGCAATAAAGTTTTCGTTCTCAGCAATTTTATAAGAGGGAATTTCGCCGTTGATGATTTTTGTGAAGATAGTGCTCATTTTTTTATAAGTTAGAGATTAAATACTGGAAGTTTAGAAATGAAAGGGTGTATCAGACTATAGAGAAATGTCTAATACTTCAAAAGAAAGTTTATTTCCGTTTGGTAAAGTAATTTCAGCAGTTTCACCTTTAACTTTACCTAATAAACCTTTAGCAATTGGAGTGTTTACAGAAATTCTTCCTGTCTTAAGGTCGCTTTCGTTATCCGGCACCAATGTAAATACCTGCTCCTGCTTCGTTGCATTATTCTTAAGCTTCACTGTAGTTAAGATAGAAACTTTTGAAGTATCTAATTGGCTTTCGTCTATAATTTTAGAAGTTGAGATAACATCTTTCAGCTTGGAAATTCTCATTTCAAGCATTCCCTGAGCCTCTTTAGCCGCATCATATTCTGCATTTTCAGACAAATCACCTTTGTCTCTAGCTTCTGCGATCTGCTGAGTAATTTTTGGCCTTTCCACAGTTTCCAACTGTTCCAGCTCAGCTTTCATTTTCTCAAGGCCCTCCTTTGTTACATAGCTTGCCATAATTTTCAAAATTTAGTTTTAGTATAAAAAAATAATCCGACATTTGCCGGACAATGTTTTACGTGTTATAATCGTTTAATTTTTACAAATATATAAAAATTTAAATTGAAATGAAAAAAACTTTTTCGATACTATCTATTTTCATCCTATTGATTTTCAGTAATTTATCTATAAACTCATGTGGAAGCAGAGAAGATACAGTAAGCTGCTTTCCCAATGTTCCTATCAATGTAACCATTAATCTAAATACCATGCCTAAGTATAATGCTTTGAATTATGACAATGGCTGGGCTTACGTCAACGAACAGCAATCCGGAACCAGAGGATTGATCATTGTACGTACGGGAAATGTATTTAAAATATATGATCGTAACGCTCCTCATCTATGTCCGGATAATGATACAACACTTGAAGTTAAAGACAATATCGCTATTATATGTCCGAAAGATAATACAAAATGGATTTTAAGGACAGGTCAACCTGAAGCCGGCTCTAAAACTTCATTACCACCCAAAACATATCCTTACAATTATGACGAGGTTAGTAAAACTTTAAATATTTACTTTTAGAATAATAAAATGAAGATCGTTATACAAAGAGTTTCTGAAGCCAATGTAAAAGTAGACGGAAAAACCGTTGGCGAAATAGAAAAGGGATTAATGCTGTTGGTGGGTATTGATGAGAATGATGAAAAAGCAGATGCAGATTGGCTGGTACAGAAAATACTCAATCTGAGAATCTTTGGTGATGAAGATGACAAGCTTAATCTTTCTGTAAAGGATATTTCCGGGGAGATCCTCTGCATCAGCCAGTTTACTCTGATTGCAGATTATAAAAAAGGAAATCGTCCTTCTTTCATTAAAGCAGCCAAACCTGATAAAGCCGTCCCTCTATTTGATTATTTTAAAGAAGAGATGGCAAAATCCGGATTAAAGACAGAGAGCGGTATTTTCGGGGCAGATATGAAAGTTTCACTGATTAATGACGGGCCTGTAACCATCGTTATGGACTCAATAACCAAAAGCTGATTGCAGAAGTAAGTATATGAAGAACAAGAATATTATCATCGCTTATCTTGTATTGACATTGATTTTCCTGAGTGAAATTGTTTTAAATTTTAATAAATACAGTTATGCCGGATATTACACGGATAAAATTATGGGCTGGCTCTGGCTTGCAATGACTGTTTTTATCATTATCAGGCTTTGGAAGAAAAAAGCAATAAAGGCTTATTTTGGACTTTTGATTGCAGGAATTATTTTGAGTATCCTACCCATGATGATTCCTTTTTTTGCTATTCTCGGTTATTTCTCAACTTTTGACAACTACCAGAGAATTCAGCTTAATAATGACTACCGAATTGAGAGATATCGTCCCGGAGCACTGTCTAAACCGCATATAGCTATTTACAGGCAGAAAGGTATTCTGGAAAAAAATATCAGCAAAGTGCCCTATATTGATGTTTTGGAAAGAGTTTTACAACGTTCTTCGATTGACATTCCAAGTGATGAGAGACAGGAAGGAATTCAGGAAGCCAGATTCGTTAATGCAAACAAAGACAGCATCGGCATTGAATACCAGATCATGAATAAAAAGCAGATTTTTTATCACAGAATCTACGAAAATCAATTTGAAGATTAACCGCATTGATCCTTCACTGTATACCAATAAGGAAATACCTTTCAGCAAAACTGAAAGGTATTTTTTTTAGAAAAATATAATAAATCCTTTGCACAAAGGACAAACCGGTTCATTGAAAAATAAATTCACAAAAACGTGATTTGTTTTCATTTTATTATTATTTTTGATATTATCCAAACCAATTCACAACCATTTAATAAAAATAACATGAAAACAAAAATCAAACTTCTTACATTATCTGTATTCTGTTTCTCCTTTTCCTTTGGGCAATCTCAATCAACACGCAATGATGATCAAAACGATCAGATATACGTATGTTTTTCAAAGGGTATCCATTCGGAAAAGGCTGCATTTACCAGAAATCCTGAGCTGGAAAGGTTTGCCAGGGAAAATGGAGTTTCATTTACATATGATCTGGGATTCAGTGATGCAAAGATCAATGAAATGACAGAAAGCAGTAAAGTGAATGGAAATACCGGTGAATCTGTTCAAAAACTTAAAAGGATATTTAAAGCTGATCTTTCTGTTCAAAAGGACGGATCTTCTAAAAATCTGATTCGTATTCTTGAAAAATTCCCGGAAATAGAATATGTATCTGTGATGAGTGGCACTCCTATTGAGCCCCCATTTGTTAATATGTTTGTTGCCACTCCGGATCTGGAAAACCTTCAGACTTACCTGAATGACAATCCGGGAATCAATGCAAAATATGCATGGTCTAAGGGAATTACGGGACAGAATGTACGTATCCGTGATGTGGAATATGGTTTTTACAAAACACACGAAATGCTCTCCAACCAGAATTCAATTCAATTAGAACCCGGCTATTCTCCCAATTCAGGATTAGCCAACAATAACTATCGTGATCACGGAACAGCTGTGGTAAGCATTTTGGGATCTGTAAAAGATAATATCGGGCTTACAGGTGCGGTTTATAATGCGTCAGAAATAAAAGGATATATGGAATGGACTACTGTTGGATATAACAGAGCTTCAGCGGTAAGCAGATCGATCAATGCTTCTCAGGCCGGGGATATCATCCTGTATGAAATGCAGACTGGTGGAAAAGATGGCCAATATTGTCCTGCAGAGTACGACAGTGTGATCTGGGATCTTACAAAAGCGGCTACAGATTCAGGAATTATTATCATTGCAGCAGCCGGAAATGGAAATCAGGATCTTGATGATCCTTTTTATGCTGCATACAGAGCAAGAGGAAACAGCGGCGCAATCATTGTAGGAGCAGGAACTCCTAATACCACTCATTCTAAACAAAGCTTCAGTACTTATGGAAGCAGAGTGGATGTACAGGGTTGGGGAAGCAGTGTTCTGGCAGCCGGATACGGATCGTATGCAAAGTATGATAACGATAACAACAGAACATATAACTATTTCAGCGGAACCAGTTCTGCTACCCCTACTGTGGCTTCTGCAGCTGTACTTCTTCAGTCTTATTATCGTCAGAGTACAGGGCAATATTTAAGCCCTACCGCTATGAAAAATCTTTTAGTTTCTACCGGAATTCCACAGGGAGGTACTGATGTTAATAAAAAAATCGGACCTCTTCCTAATGTGAAAAATGCTATTTTACAACTGGAAAGCAAGTCTACGGTTTCTACTAAGGCTTTGCCTGCTTTGGAGGTAAAAATTTATCCCAATCCATCCAGCAGCTATATAGCTATTCAAAGTACTGAAGATAAAAGACTGAGCATAGAAATCATCAATATGCATGGAAGGTCAGTGATAAAAAACACGGTTTCTTCCGGTGAAAAGATTAATGTTTCTCAGCTTCCTGTAGGCCAGTATATCATTAATATCAATGAAGGATCAAGACGGGTTGTGGAAAAGTTTACTAAACTATAGTTAGGAAGCGGGAAGATTGAAGCTGGAGGTTAATACTAGCCCTAGTATTACTAAAGATATAATAAAGCGATCTTTGTAAAAGTAAAAAGGGACAGTAGTTATTCTGAATGACTTTGATAACTGTCATCTTCTATTCTTTCTTATTCAAAGTAAAAAACTCCTTTCAGCGATTGAAAGGAGTTTTTTGTTCTTAACTTTTATAACAATTATTTCGCAGGGACGCTGCTGAAATTAAGGGCTACTTTAATATTCATGTCTGAAGAGGTTTGGTTCTTCAGTTCATAAACTGTTCTTACCGTAAGTCCTGAACTTTTTACAATGCTATCCAGGAATCCTGTGTCATTCAGATCCAGACTCATACTGGATGAATTGGTAGAGATATTTGAGCGGGATGCGATCAGTTTTTCTCCTGTTCCACTGGATGAAACGTATACTTTAATAGTTTTAAATGCGCTTAAATTTCCTCCTGAAGGAGATACTACGGATATTTTAGCATCAGAGATTCTTACATCCTTAATCTGTGCATTATTATTTCCTCCAAACCAGGTTTGTACATTGGTAGCGGTTGCGGTTGAAGAGACTTCTTTATCAGCAGGCACTCCTGTAGAAACTAAAACATTTGCTGTATAGGGAAATGTATTCTGAACCAGCGACTGTACGGTTCCACAACTTACAAGTACAGCTGAGGCGGCCATTGCTGTTAGAACTATATTTTTCATAATTTTAAAATTTAAACTTCATGATGTTAATTTGCAGAAACTGTACCAAATTGACTGATGCTACTCAATGCTCACTGTAAAATGTCCTTTAGTGTTTCCAGAAGCCATATTACTTTTTCCTATGATCAGCCATACTTCTCCTTTTTCAGGAATATCATAGGTGATTTCTCTTCCGAAAGGCCCATCATAATTTCCATTGGGAAGTTTTATCTGATTGAATCTGATATTAAAGTCTTTCTCTTTCGTCGAAATCTTTGCTTTGATATTAGACTGCTCAAAATTGGTAAGCTTTAGAATAAGCTCCTGATCATCATTTTTAAATTCTTCTCCCAAGGTAAAAGGAAGCTGAGAAGCGTCTGCTGTTCTCACAATCTGACCTTCTTTTTCATTTCTCATCACGCCTTTACGTAATACTTCTCTGGTAGCAGGAGCATTGTTAATAATTGAATCTTTCTTTCTTAATGCTACTGAATCTGCCTTATGAACAGAATCCGGCATTTCCGTTACAATGGTAGAATCTTTATGAGACACATCCGTTACAGCAGGATCTTTTTTACAGGAAATAATAATCAATGGAATTAACAATAAGCTTTTTTTCATAATAATTAATTTTAAGGCTTGAAGAAGATGGAAGATGGAGGCCGGGAGATGAAAGTTATTGTAGTTTTCCATACTTCCGAAGTTACATTTGATTGAATATTATCAATACTTACATATTTTGAGATGTACCATCATTTTCCACTTTCAACACAATCCTGGTTAATCAGGTCTTTTTAAATGCTAAAATTGTTCCAACTCTCTTAACGGTCTATATTTTCAGGCTGCAAAAGCTTTTCGTTACTGTTTCTAATGAGCTTAAAAGTGAAATACATAAAATTGAGCATAATGCCCATTAAAAGGGTAACACCCCAGGTCTTTGTATATTCCAGCGGATAGATAAAACGTACTACAATATCATTGAATAACCCGAAAGGATTATTGAGAATATCCCAACTGTTCCATCTCAGAAATCTTCCCAGATACACTCCAAAACTGCTCATGAAAAGAAAAAGCGCTACAATACCGTTAATGATTCTCTCTTTGGTATAACCGGAAAGAAGTTTTTCAATATCGTTGAGACTTATAAAACCACATATTAATCCTGTCCAGGCATAAGAGAGGATAACAATCAGATCGTACCAGATAGGAATGGTATTTCTTGCCTTTAAATGAAAAAGATCGGTCAGAATATAGGGTGAGTTCGGAAAAAACAAGATCCAGACCACAATAATGAAGACGACAGATATTTTACTTTTCATATTGAATATCAATATCAGGCTACTCAGAAATAAAGGGATCCATGCCAGAAACAGATTCCAGTTCAGAAAGAAAAACACCTTTGTTTCGCTGATATAATATCTGAAAACAGAGAGACTGAAACAGAACAATGTCATGAATACAAGCAAAACATTTATTTTAAATCGTGGAGATTCCATTAACTTTTTCATTGCGTTCTATTGTTATTTGATCGTTTGATAATACATAATTTTTGAAAGGAAAGATTTGGATTTTTCTACCTTAATTTTATTCTGAAGATCCTTTTTAAGCTTTTGATTATTCTTTTCATCTGCATATTTTAGCAGACCTTTTTCACTGAAGTTAACTGACCCCAAATGATAGTTCACTGCAAAATCTTTCCGCTTCATATTCTGTGAAGTAATAATACCACCCCAGTTGATATAGCTGCAAATCAAAATGGTTCCATAAAGATACCACGCCATGGTATTGAAGAGGAAGGCATTTCTTTTTTGCCTTTGAATTTTAATGAAAGTTAAACCAAGTCCTGCCAGAGATAAAAGAAGGAATACAAAAACACCCAGCCTTTTATACGTGAAGGCGTAGTTGACAATATATTCATAGTTTTTAGCAGCTGCAGACAGAATAAGAATAGCATTCAAAATAATCCAGACTTTAGCTAAAATTTTCAGCAGCTTTGCTTTGGAATCAAAATTGAAACCTGATTTAAAATAGAACATGATCACCAGAATAGCCATCACAATAGACATAATCACAGCATTGACACGCTCATGCGTCTCTTCCGAAAGCTGAACCGGTGTTTTTGAAACTTCATAGAACTGCTCATAATTATAGGTGATAATGAAAAAAACCAGCAAAATATTCAGACAAAAGAAAGATATTACACCACTCGTTCTTTCTGCGTCCAGATCAAGGAACGAATAGGTTGACTTAGGTTCCTTGGCGTTTTCCTGAAAGTCATTATCCAAAAAATGATGATTTTTATAGATCAGCCTTTCCACAGCGAAGTTCCAGAAATTAAAAGCAATAAAAAATCCTAAAACGGAAAGACAGAAGACCTGCCAAAGATTGATATCCAGTTCATAATCTGTGAAAAGAGCTGCAAAATGATCACTTCCTGCGGCATAAATTCCAAAGAAAACGGAAATAAGGACTAAAGGAATGAGTACAAAGGCCAAGATCTTCTGCCACATTCCCGGAATGCTCTTTTGAGGCAGCCATTTATCAAGCATAAAAATTCTGCAGATTGAAGTACAGCCATTGGTTATAAAAACAGGAATTAAAAAAAGAACCTTCATTTTTTTGTTTCTTGATTTATAAGCTAATAGAAGCAGTGAACTTGCCACCGCCAGAAATGACGGAAAGTCTCCATACCAAGCAAATGCAATCCCCGAAAGTATACTTGTCCCTGTAAGCAGGTAAAATACTCTGGTTTTGTTTTTTTGAGGAGTTTTAAAGAAATTCAGAATTGCATATAAAATTCCAAGGATTCCAAAATTCAGCCCCATATCCTGATCATAAAATAGAATGACAAATAGGGCTGTTGTTAGAAATATATAGTGATGTGTTTTCATGATAATAAATATTTAAAAATTAAATTATGAAAAATTGAAAATAATAAGAAGATACATTGCTGCGATTGGAATATTTGCCAACAAAAGGAGAACAGAGTTTCCCGAATCTTTTCTTTCGGAAATATCCATCAGGAAATGAAGCAACTCATATAAAAGCACTGTCATGTTCACAGGTATTGCAAAAATTACATAGATCAACCCACAAATCAACAAGTCTTCATTTCTGGTGATAAAAAATAATAAAAACAAGAATGTACCAAGACCGAAAGAAATAAGAAAAGTATATCTCCCGTTAGAACTTAACTTTATATTTTCCACGTCATTTGCATTTTAATGTAAAACAACCGGATCTTTCTGTTGGATAAAATCTTTCAGATGCTCAAAGTTCTGCCAGAGTAAACCTTCAAAATCCCATTCGTAGAAGGCTCTCATCGTCTGTCCTTTCCGATAGGCATTAAAGTAAATTTTCATGTATTCCGGAAGAATAAGGGTTCCCAATACAATAGCTGCCAGCAAATGGGCATTGAGCTTTCCGTTTCCAAGCAAAAGATATTGCATGGCAATTTCATCCTCAAAGTTGGTCCCGCAGCCAGTGATCAGATGGTGAACATCATGATTTTCCATTTTGGGAATCATTGAAAACCCATGTTTATGGTAGAATTCTCCTAGTTTTCTTCCCAGTGAATCTTCCCGAAACTCCAGCAGCTGCCTTTCATTGAACTGCCATTGTCTTTTTTTCTTTTTAAAGTATTTTCTGTAGAGCTTTTGAGTTTTATCGTACACAAAAAGCAGAAACTGAACGCGTATTTTTTTCATAGTGTATGTATTAAAAAAAGAATGAGAACTATTATGATTTAAAGATTACCAATGTCCATCAGAAATTAAACAAATCCCGATGACAGCATACAGAATTGCAATGGGAATATTGATAGAAAGTATACCAATTGCTTTTATACAAGTTTTTAAACTGGATCGATTCACAAGTCCATGGATTAAAAAAGCGAGTACCAGGAATAAGTTAACGGGAGTAGCAATAATGAGCAGCATATAACCGGCCGCGACGAACGGCTCCAGTTTAAATACGCCTCCTAAAAGACAAATTGTTCCCAGGGCAAGACCCCCACCGAATATTGATTTACTTAAATTGATGATATCTTTATCTTCCATTGATGTAATTATTTAAGCTTGGGTTAATGTAAA
Source organism: Chryseobacterium sp. BIGb0232 (assembly GCF_024810195.1). NCBI lineage: Bacteria > Pseudomonadati > Bacteroidota > Flavobacteriia > Flavobacteriales > Weeksellaceae > Chryseobacterium > Chryseobacterium sp. BIGb0232. The sequence continues at coordinate 84,615 of NZ_JANUEH010000015.1, read as the reverse complement.
AACAGTGATTTCGGGACGTACCATAAATCTTATCTGAAAAGAATGCCCAAGGGCACGATTGATATACAACTTTCTCCCATCTTTCAGATCAATCTCCCCGGAGATATATTCTTTATTCTTTACCGGAAGTATAGGGGTAATGATTCCTGGAATTCTACATTGCCCCCCATGGGTATGTCCGCTCAAAATCCAGCCTTGATACCCATTCCATATATCCAAATCACAGGCATCAGGGTTGTGACAAAGTACAATATTGGCTTTTGATGGATCATATTTCGCCATCGCTTCTACAGGTTGAAAGCGGGATGACCATAAATCTTCGAACCCTATAAAATTCAAACCATAACTTTCCTCCTGAGTATTCCTGAGCATCGTGATCCCTGAATTACTAAGTGTATCACATATTTTCTCTGAACATTCTATATCCTCCCAGTTTTTTCCATAATCATGGTTTCCTAAGATTCCAAAAGTTGCTAAAGTCCCCAGAACACAGTTTTCCATTACTTTTTTCAGATCTCTCTGTTCCTGAAGGATTCCTGTATTTACAAAATCTCCGGTGTACACTACAAAATCGGGTTTGTATTGTTTAGCTTTTTGAAAAGAATCAATGAGAAAATGCCAATCGAAATAAGCCCCTACATGCAAATCAGAAATCTGCATCAGTATCTTTCCTTCTAATGCCTGAGGTAAATTTTTCACAGGAAGCTTTCTTTGAACAAATTCTATCCAAAAAGGTTCTACCTGCCAAGAATACAATCCAGGGAAAACACCCAAAACTGAAATCTGTAAGATCTTTTTTAAAAATGTTTTTCTATCCATTACATCTATTTTAAAACAAAGAACTTTGAATTACAAAGTTAAAATTCAAAAAAATATAGGACTACCGTCCCAATAGTTTTTCAAGGGCATCCAGATGATCTGTAAAAGCCTGTCTGCCACTTTGTGTAACACGGTAAGAGGTCTTGGGCTTTTTTCCTACAAATTCTTTTTTCACTTCAATGTACCCTACTTTCTCTAATGCATTACTGTGACTGGCAAGATTTCCATCAGTAATCTCCAATAGTCCCTTCATTTCGGAGAAATCAACCCAGTCGTTCACCATAAGAACGGACATAATACCCAATCTTACACGACTTTCAAATTCTTTATTGAGTTGACTTATTTTGATCATTTTTAATTTATTTATTAGGAAAACATTGTGGTCCTATAGCTCCACCTCCATATTCAAGGGCTAGATTATGATTACGCAAAATATATTGGCAACCATCATTAAACATATTTCTGTCTGTATCCCTATTTTGAAAAACATTAAAAGAATACATTCCTAAGCCACTTCTTTTAAAGCCTATTTTAACAGGTTCTCCGTCTTTAATGGAAATACAATTCGCATTATCCAGTTTTTCCTTTAGGATTTTAATCTCATCGTCTGTCCAGTTTAATTCAGCTTTTAGCTTTGATACTGTTAAATCAGTAATATTTATATTCCAATTTTGGTAGGTCTGTTTACTCTTACTGAGATGAGTAATTGTTATCCTCTCCAAAACTTTATCATTTTTAAACTCTATATCAACAACTTTATCCGAAGGTTTGATTTTATAATAGTATTGAATCAGATCATTAATTTCAGCTTTATTCTCTAAATATTCTTCTTCAAGTTCTGTAACGGAATAGCCTTTACCTCCAAAATCAGAAAATACTATTCCTATAAAGACAATGCAACTTATAATAAAAAGAATCACCCCTCCAGCTAAACCGATAAAAATATAATTAAAGGTTTTAGACATTTTTACTTATATTTCTTATGCATAATAAGCCCGTAGACAATATGCAGAATACCGAAACCTACTGCCCAGAAAAACAATCCCCAACCCAGAAAAAACAGAGACAATAATCCAAGAACAACCTCACAATATCCCAGATATTTTACATCCGGAAGAGTGTATCTTTCAGCACTTATAAGGCCCAATCCATAGAAAATCAAAGTTGTAGGAGCAATCCATACTACTAAATGATGCTCAATAAGAGCTGCACAAAAGATTCCTCCTGCCGCTAATGGGACTGAAAAGGTGACTAAAAGTCTTTTGGTAGTGGCATCCCAGATCTTTAATCCTTTCTTTTTACTTTTATTGGCTGTAAAAATATACCCACTGAAAACTGCTGCTACCAGAACTACTAATCCAGTGATGACCAATTCCTGAACCAATTCAGAGGTAAAATGAAGTCTACCTCCGTTAATGTATTCCATTTTTTTACTTTCCATGGCAAAATAGGCATACCCAGCACCTAAAAGTGCTACTACACCAGCCACAACTCCTGAGAGCCCGCTCAAAGAAATAAATCTGGAAGACCGTTCCATCATGGAACGGATATGGGACAAATCTTCGTGATAGTTTTTTGAATCCATAAAAAGAACTTTGAATTACAAAGTTATAATTTATTTTTAATCTGCAAAATATTTTTTTAAAACTTATACTAATTTTTTATCAAGCCAGTCCTATAATTTTTAACTTTAAGATGATCAAAAATATAGCCCCTATGAACTGATCACTATTCATCCGGGAAAGTAAACAGAAGAATAATGTCCAATTTTAATTATCTTATTATGACAAAAGTTTTAATTGATTATTCTCAGATACACTTACAGGAAAATATTCCTTTAAACGAGGAAGAGCTCAATAGGATAGCCATCCACAAAAGAGATTTTTATAAGGATTTTTCAGGAGTTGTAATTGCCGTTATTATGATTGTCATGATTATGGCCGGTTATTTTTTAAAAAACGAGTTAAAGAATTTTAAATATTACCATTACCTTTTATTTATTGGTGTTGCAGTAGCATTCTATCTATTTTTTTTGCTAATGCATCGGCTTCTCTATCAATATTTCAAAGGGAGATGGAAAAAGGATATTAAAAACGGCAAAAACAGGTTGGAAAGCATAATTATTTCCAAGCATAAAACGGAAGGTGATGAGTACATTATTACTTTTGCGGGATGTCACAAAGGAAAAAAGATAAGGCTTCCTGTTGAGAAAACAGATTATGAGCAATATGAGATGGGAGCAAAAGTAGTGGTAAATTATTTCAAATACAGCCAGGAAGTTCTTTCTCTTGAACATTTTGAGAGTAAGAATTAAAAAAGCCGCTGAAGTGATCAACGGCTGAATATTTTCAAGAACTAAAAACTATTTTGCTCTTAGTCTTTCTTTAATAGCTTCAATATTTTTCTTAGCAGAATCTTCCAGAATAAGGCTGGCACTCATGTGAATCCTTGCTGGCATCAGTTCATTGAAATGATCTGTTCCTTCCCATGAAACCTTTTTGATCAATGCCAAAGCATCGCTGCTTCTGGAAGCCAGGGTCTGCATAAACTTGTCAAGTTTCTCATCCATTTCCTGAATATTTTCTGAAACAGAATGGTATACATTATGCTGTTCTGCCCACTCAGCCGATCTGAAGTCTGCATCAATAGCCATTGCTGAGAACTGTGATTTTCCGATTTTTCTTTCTACATAGGGTCCGATTACGAAAGGTCCGATTCCTAAATTGATTTCTGTAAGTGCTAATGCTGAGTCTTTTGTTGCAAAGCAGTAATCAGCACCACAGGCAATTCCTACTCCACCTCCGGTTGTTTTTCCCTGCACTCTTACTACCACAATCTTTCCACAGTTTCTCATTGCATTCAGAACTTTAGCAAAGCCACCGAAGAACTTAGTGGAAGCATCCAGCTCTTCAATGGCCAGAAGCTCATCAAAACTTGCTCCTGCACAGAATGCTTTTTCACCTTCACTTTTTACTAAAATAGCCTTTACCTCATCTTTAGCTCCTTCTTCTAAAATAGTCTGAGCCAGTTTTTCTAAAATAGCTCCCGGAAGGGAATTACTTTTTGGGGTTCCGAAAGTAATTTCGGCAATATTATTTTTGATTTCTGATGCTACGAATTCGTTCATTTTAATTTTTATTGGATTCTTACAAAAATACTAAATACAGTGCTTTCGGAGAAACTTAGAGAGAATAATTTCATGCTATTTTTAAGGTTGGAAGCAGGAAGAGAGAAGTCAGAAGCTATTATTGAGCTAATATCTACTATTAGTTTTTATTTTAAATATATAATTCTGTTTTTAAGAGTAGAAGAATATCTCTTTACGTAGAAATACGGAGTCTTCAATTTGGTATTTTCTACTCTACTGCAGCTTTTATATTAGTTGTTCCTTTGGGTTAGAAATAAACGGCGGAATCTGAAAAGCCATCAACAGAGTAAGACTATTAAAGGCTAAAAAATATTGACCATGGACGAATACATTGGAATCGTTAAGTTATTTGCAGGAAACTTTGCACCTAAAGGCTGGATGTTCTGTGACGGAAGTTTACTAAGAATCTCAAGCAATTCAGCGCTGTTTTCCATTCTGGGAACCACTTATGGTGGAGACGGAATCACCACGTTTGCTTTACCCAACCTAAAAGGGCGTACTGCTATTGGGGCTGGAAATGTAAATGCCAACGAATATTATCCACTCGGTGTAATGTCAGGAACTACACAAAACACTCTTCTACAGTCTAATCTTCCAAGCATTGGAGCTGGCTTTCAATTTAAAGTGGCAAACAAAAATGCCAATACTTCTACCCCTACTGCCGCAACAGCTATTGCTATCACTGGAACACAGGTAGGAAGAGACTTCAATCCTGTTACAAGTTTTGTAAATAATGCAAATCCCGATACGGCTCTTAATAGCCAGAGCATTTCTTTTATAGGACAAAATTTACCGGTGAATAATATGCAGCCTTACCTGGGATTGAATTATATCATCTGCATTGCAGGTATTTATCCTCCACGAGATTAATATATCATAACCTAATATTTAAAACAAAGATCATGAAAAGCACTACTATTTTTACAATTTGTAGTCTGCTCATTTCAATTTTCTCATTTGGGCAGACCAGTACAGAGCAATTTGAGACAGAATCAAACGGAAGCACAAGCTTCACTGACAATGGAGTGATTTTTAATGTCATTTCTCACGTGAGTGTTTTTGATATCCAGGCTAACTTTCCGGGAACAGGCTGGAATGGAACGGCCAATGATAACCGTTACATTGATAATTCTAATAATCCGGATTCTCCGCCATCATTTAGTATTAAAACCACTTCTAATTTATTTAAGGTGAACAAATTCTGGATGTATCTCTCAGCATTGAATCTTGAACTTAATGTAGCAGGTTCCATTACGATAACCGGAAGGTTGAGTGGTGTCACAAAATTTACCCAAACAAAAACAAATGGGTTTGCAACAAGTTTAGGTAGCACCAACGGATATACTTTAATTGACCTGACTAACCTAAATGGACAAAATTACTCAAACATTGTTATTGATGAACTTCGTATCACGGCAAACGGAGAGTTTAGGTATGTAGCTCTTGATGCTTTTACCTGGGTAAAAGACAGTAACATTGTGTTAGGAACCTCAGAAGCCAAAAGCACTCAAAAAAACTTGATTCTTTATCCTAATCCCACTCATGGCCCTATTTCTATTAATTCAGAAAAAAATTCGGAGGCCAAAATTTACAGTACGGATGGCAGAATCCTAAAAACTTTTCAGATTCAGAAAGGTTCTAATGAAATCAGCATTTCAGAATTACCGAAAGGAGTTTACTTTATTAAAACAGCCACTGAATCTACTAAGGTTATTAAAAATTAATATTTACAAGTCTCATATCCGATCTTGTTCCCACAAAGATTCTAATTCATGAACAACACCCCTTGATTATATTAAGGGGATTGTTTTTTATCTTGTCCATTTATGGAGGTGTTCTATTCTCCCATTTCTTTTTAAAAGGGCTTCAAACCTCAGTTTTAGCAAGATATTGCGGCCGTCAATGGTTCTTGTAAAAATAAGTTCTGATGCTCCAACGGTTTTATTCCAGGTTTTAGTAAAAAATTCTGCACTTTTTTTATTTTTTGCAAAAATTTCAGGTACCGGAAAATACTGTTCTTTTTTCAGAAAGAAAAAAATCTTTTTCTGTTTCAAAATATATCGTGGATTATCTACCGGAGAGACCATTTCCTGTAAAGTCTGAATAAACTGCGTGCTTTCATATTGACTGCCTCCTTTCAGGTAGCAGAATGCTCCTTCGCTGCTATTGGATGAACTTATAATATTCAACTGTTCAAAAGAGGTTCTTATCACTCTTTCATGAATCAGCCCGTGTAAGACTACTTCTGCAAGTGCTCCAAGTTGTTTCCCAATATCCCGGTATCTCCAGTATTGCTTTACTGATATATATAATTTTCGCCCATATACGATGAAACCTGCTAATCCAAATAAGGATACAATCAATGAAAAGGTTTTTACAGAATCAATCGCCTGTATATTTCTGAGAATACCGAATAAAAGATTCTGCCAGAATAATAATACGGAAGATGCCATTACCTTCACTATATTTCCTGACATTTTTCCGACATAGTCCATCTTCACGTCCTTCATCGCTGTCATATTGATGGAGGGAACCTGTATTTCTTCTACTAAAATATTTCCAAGATCAAGTGCTTTTCCCCAACGGCTGATAAGATTCTTTCTGTCCTGGGCCAGAACAAAAAATGACTGATTAATTTCTGAAATTTTGCTCTTAGTTTCTATGGTCTTAACATTAAGCCTTTCAAAATTGTTTTCAATAGTAGGAATATCTTTATTGGAAATCCCAACAAAGGTTTTAAACCGCCGCTTCATAATATTCAGATCCTGCCCGCCAGTTTCATCATTAGGATCAAAGCAGACAAGATGCCATATATTGCCTGTCTTATGAGGAATATCTTTATCTGTTCTTATAACTCTTCCCCTCATCTGATTGGACAGTACAAAGGAACTTATAAAGCTTGCCAGAATTAAAGTATTCATTTTTGGAGCATCCCACCCTTCTCCCAGCAATGATTTGGTTCCTATTAAAACATGAATACCTCCACACTGAAAGATTTCCGTAATAATGTGTACAATATCACGCTTTACCTGTTCCGTAAGGTTGATCATAAGATAATCCGGATCATAGCTCAATGGTGAAAGCCGTATCCCCAAAACTGCTCTTTTCATACAGAGTTCCTCAAATACACTTTTAGCATTTACCGGAATAATCACCAGACTCCCTGTAAGAATCCCTATTTTTTTCTGCCGGAAGTTTTCCCGCCTCAGTTTTTCAAAGATGGGAACGGTTCCTATTTTATCAAGGGTGAGGGTATTCTGGGTTCCGTTATTCAGATATTCTTTTTTTATAAAATCAGTTAGGATAACCATTCTCAGATCATCTTTAAGTACGGAAGATTCAAAATCCACGATATCCTGTATTCCCTGAAGTTTACCTATACTTGAATTGAGAATCTGATTTGTATTTTTATTATTAAAGAAACTCAGAGTATTCTGTTCCAAAAATCCGTGCCTTTTTAAACGGTTACCTAAGTCTGTATGGTGATCTTCATAATTTTTAAAATGAACTTCATCTACCAGTAAATAGAAGTCGAGAAGTTCTTCCATCCAGAAGAAATCAAATTCAGGAATATATTTCTGCTGATCACCGATAATTTCAAAATGAACTTCGGGAATTTCTTTTTTCCTGAAATGAAGATAAACCAGCCCGGAAGTATAGGAAGATATATTTTCATAGATCCAATCCAGGTGGCTCAACGGCTCCTGATATACAGGATGCTCCTCAATAGCATTGAGAAGAATATCGTCTTTTTTAATTTCTTCAAAGAATCCTAAGGCCTGCTTATGATAATATTCAATTTTCTTTTGCTCTTCCAGAGAGGGTAATGTAAAGTGTACCAAATCCTGATGTGGGCAAAGATCTCCTTCAATCATCAGTTCAGGAACTGATATTTCTGCATCTATAGGACCATTCAACTGGATATACTTTTGCCATTCTGTACCGGAAACATCAAAGGGAGGTGTCGCAGTAAGGGAAACAACAGTGGGTTCAATTTTATTTTTAAGTTCCGTAAGACTCCTCCACCAGGCATTTTTCAAATGGTGAGCTTCATCCAGGATAAGGGTTCCTACTTTTTGTTTCTGAAGGCGTTTTATAATTTCTGAAGCTGGTACTTTTGGAGATTTTCTCATAGTTTCCTCCTCTTCTTCAGCCGTTTCAGAAGCAGCATGAATTCCCTGATAGGTTGTTACAGTAATAATTCCCGGCTTTCTAATATCTGAAGATATCCATTCGGGAACCGTTTCTGTATTGAGGAACAGTTCACAAAATCTCTGAATCCACTGATTTTTTATGGCTAAGGTAGGAGCTACAATGAGTGTAGGTTTGCCAAGCCTCAACATGACTTCCAGCCCGAGAACTGTTTTCCCAGAACCTGGAGGTGCAGAAACATGAAGATGATTATCTATAAGATATTCGTCAAGATGGTCCAGAAATTTCTTCTGATAAGTTCGCCAGTTATATTTAAAAGTCGTGTTTTTAGGGAAAACATTCATGTTCACAATTTAATAAAAAACAGCCTCAAAGGAATTACTGATTTTTATCTTTTAATGATAAAATATATTTGTCTATATACAGCTGTTTTTCTTTTGATTTGTATTGCTGAATATATCGGGGATGCTCCAGAACCGTCATGGTATCGAAAAGCTGGGCCTCTTTATTGAGCTTTGAGATAAATTCAGCATTTTTCTTCCCAAGAATAAACACTTCTGAAGTATCCAGATTCAGGCTGATATGTTTTTTGAGGGAATCTATCATAAAAACTTTTACAGCTTCAAACAGTTCTTTATCGTCATAATAATTGGCATTAAGCCATCCGTTCTTTGTTTTTCTTACAATGGCTAAAGGGAATGGAGAATTGATATAAATATCTTTATAAAAAAGATCTGCACCACCATAATCAGCAATCATATCATACATAAATACGGAGGAAACTTCATGAGTACGGGCAGATTTCATTGGTATTCCACAGACGCTTTCCAATCGTTTGGTATCTGTAAAAGGAACTCCTGTTACTCCTGCCCCATGGCGGCTGGGATTAATACCAACAATAAACTTTCTTTTGCCGAAGTCGTTATAATATTTGTGATAAAACTTTTGCATGACCTCCATCGTCTCCGGATTGTCCAGATACGGATTCAATGCTTCAAAGCCTTCGGGAAGGTTTCCTGAATAGTTTAGATTTTCATTGAATTCAATAACCTGATCTGCAAAAGTTTTACTCATCAGTTTTATTTATTTTAGAAAAACAAAATTATCTGCCGGGCCTGTTTCTTGATCTTCGTCATCCTCCTCATCTTCGTCTTCATCATATTCAGACAATTCTAATTCAATATCAATAAAATGAATATATACTCCGCATAATTTGTCATTTTCATCATAAGCAAAGTAAACCGGATATACTCCATCTCCTACTCCACTTGCAAATATTGGAATCTGATATTCTGTATTGGGTACTTTCCAATTGATCCAGTCTCCCAGACCTCTTTGGTTTCTCGGATCTTCTTTATAACTTTTGGCAAACAGTTCTGCAAAATAATCATCGTAAATATTCTCTACGTCCAGTTCTGAAATAAACTTATCCACATGAGGAACCACTTCAGGATCGGTAATACACGCTAAACCGGCATCAACATTAAATCCAAAAAAACCGTCCTCACTGGCACTATCAATATTTTCTATACCAATTAATGCTTCTCTGTAAATAGCCGGTTTTTCTTTAGTAAATTCAACTTTTACTGCGGCATAGCGATCTCCCCAATCTTCCAGCTTTACTACGGCAATGGTTACAGGAAAATCTCCTTTGGGAACCTCAACAAAAAAAGGCTGCTCCTTCTGATTCAGATATACAAGGGGATCTCTTACAATTACTTTTCCTGATGGCAGGGAAACATTACCTATTCCCATCGTCTCCATCTTTTGCTCCATAATTTCATCAGAGGTAAAATAGGTCTCAATATCTACAGGAGATATCAATTTGTCTTTTATCTCTTCCCATTTTTGCATCCAATTTTCGTTCATTGTTTCTTATTTTATGATTGAAGTTTAAAAATACTATTCATTTATTGATTTTCAAAATACTTCGGTCTGGTTTTTTTGGCTTTTTATCCTTGTCAAGGTTTTGAACCTTGACAAGGATAAGTTAAAACTCAGCATCAAAATCAATCGTCTTTTGATGTGACAGGATAAAATTTTGTTTATTATCGAATAGTTTAATAACTTCATCCCTTTTCAATAGCGTTTTTGAATTACTCAGAATTGACTGATAAGAGGAAAAATTATATTTTGAAAACTGATCCGTGACAGCATATTTTTCCGGATTTTGATGAATATAAATAATTAGGTTAATTAAATACTCATCCGAAGTAATCAACTTCCTTTTAAATGGGGATTCAATAAGAGCTCCATGTCTTTTATTTTCTTTATTAAAAGCTTGGGAGTAAGAATTAAAAATTTCAGCAAATTGTTTTGAGAAAATATTCTTAAGAGAATGAAGTCCCAGCGGAGTGGTCTCAGCAGCCTTGTCAGGGTTTTGAACCTTGACAAGGCTACCCAACTCAAAATCAGATTTTATTTTAACTAAAAGATGAAAATGATTAGGCATCAAGCAATAGGCATATACATCACAGACGGAAATAAGAAATTCAGACATTTTATTGAGGAAAAACAAATAATTCCGATCTGATTTGAAAATATTCTCTCCGTTAATACCACGATTATAAATATGGTAAAAACAATCTGCTTCAATTGAAGTAGTTCTGATATCTGCCATCTTTGTGTTTTTAAGCTAACCTTAGAAAGATAAAAAATTCCGTTTAAATTTTATTAACCATGTCAAGGTTTTGAACCTTGACATGGTTAAATTAAAAACAGCATCCAGTAAACTGAGTTCCAAATTCACTTTTGCAATTCCTTGCTTTGCACTACTTTTTTATGCAATTTAGTTTTCAATGAAATACGCTTTATTTCATAAGCAATTCGAAAGGATTATTTCATGATCCCAAAACAATAACATTTCAAAAAACGAAACTTTTTGTATCAAAACAACAATCAATATTGATACAAAATAAATCCAAATATTATAAGTTAATATTCCAAAGGCTTATAATTTCTAAAGACTCTGTAAAAATCCTCTCCTGAATCCAAGAATCGCTTTTTTTGAATAACTCTGAACTTCCCTGCAGCATCTTTTTCTTCTACCAAAATCGTATCTGAAACCTCTACTCTTGCAAACTCATCCAAAGAATCCTTTTTTATCTTAAGGAATTCTGTGGTAGTGGAGCCTGTTAATATCAAAGAATTGATGCAATTTAATTCTGCATTATAACTTAAGTTCGGATACCTTTCAGAGTTTTTGATGTGAATAAAACCTTTACTTTTTGGATCATATACAAATAGAGTCATCACAATATTTCCTCCTCTTCCTGCTATGGCACTTTGGTAGGTTATATCATTAAATCTATCGTTATTAAAATCTTCAATCTCTACATTAAGATCTGAAACTCCATCTTTATCAAATTTAAAACTGTTCTTCAGCTCCCAGATATTAAATTCTGAGCCTTTGGATTCCACCCAGGTCTTTTTAAGGTCATAAAAATGAATGGAAGCATATGCATCTCCATTTCCGGAATGCCTAAATTTTTCAAATACAACTTTCGTTTTACCTTTTGTGCCTGCATTCAGACTGTCTACAAATTTTTCTTCAGAAAAATAACCTTCACTTCCAGGTTTGGGATTCCCTGAACAGGAAAAAAGAGCCAGTCCCAAAAAAGCCACAAAAAGAATCCAATCCCTCATGTTTAAAAGTTTTCCTGAATTTAGAGAATAAAAACAGAATAATAAAATCCCTTTCAACATAGAGCTGAAAGGGATTTTAATAAGTATTTATTTTGAATTAAATCAATCCGAATTGTTCAAAATGATGGGTAAAATGTTTCTTATGCATCAGTTCCCACATTTCTTTATTCAGTTTTCCGAATACAAAGTTCATGTGCTCCGCCTGTGGATTTTCTTTGTAATACACCACAAATCGTTTTAGATTATCAGTGAATGCCTGTTTTGCAGATTCCAGATTCTTATGGGTAAGTTCCGGAAGTGAACCATCCTGTGGTAAAAACGGAGCGGTAAAGTCCTTCGGCATTGCTCTGTGGTTATAAAGAGAATCCTGCCATTTTTCAAGATGTTCTTCAGGAGTGAAGCATTTATCTGCTTCAGGCTCACCTAAACTTACCAATAAAGCCTGATCCAGGTGCTCAATCATTTGCTGTGGAGACATTTTACCCCAAAGTGCAGGAGTACTTTCTGTTAATCCACTTAAGATCTTTTGAACATTCTTCACAGTAAGGTCGATGAAAGGAGATTGTTTTGCCACCAGGGTTAAAATAGTTGCTACACAAACCACCTCATCTCTTTGGTTTACTACTTCCACCAGCCATTTTACAACTCCTGACGGAATATTTCTTCCCTTAACTCCTCTGTTAACCTTTTCTTTTGCTGTTAAATAAACGGTAATGGTATCACCAGCATATACAGGTTTAAAGAAACTACATTCTTCTAACCCATAATTGGCGATAACTGGTCCTTTTTTCCCGGACACAAATAATCCTGCTGCTGCTGAAAGGATAAAATATCCATGCGCAACTGTTTTGTCGAAAATAGTTCCCGTTAAACTTGTAGCATCAGTATGAGCATAGAAATGATCCCATGAAACATTGGAAAAATTTACAATATCCGCATCAGTAACAGTTCTTCCTGCTGTTTCCAAAGAATCCCCTACTTCAACTTCTTCGAAGTATTTCTGGAAAGGATGTTTGTCTGAGAATTTCTTCTCCGCTCCTTGCTGGTAAATTTTAGTAATCGCTTTCAACACATCCGGTGATCCCTGAATTGCAGTTTTCTGCAGGAAAAAATGAAGACCGCTTAATCCGCCCATTTCCTCTCCGCCTCCTGCTCTACCAGGTCCGCCATGCATTAGTGTCGGAAGTGGTGAACCATGTCCAGTGCTTTCTTTGGCATTATCTCTGTTCAAAACAAAGATTCTACCATGTTGGGAGGCCATTTTCCATGAGGTTTCTGCAATAAAGTTCTCATCATGAGAAACGATAGATCCTACCAAACTTCCTTTTCCTCTTTTTGCCAAAGCCGCTGCTTCTTCAGCATCTTTATAGGGCATTAATGTAGATACCGGCCCGAAAGCTTCTACATCGTGGGAGATATTTTTTTCGAAAGGCTTATCATTCAGGAATAATTTAGGACTCATAAATGCTCCGTTGTCATAGTTAGCATCTACCAGTTCATGTTTTCCATCATAAACAAGCTCTGTTTCTGATTTTAGAATATTTACTTTTCTCAGAACTTCCTCGTATTGCTGTCTTCCCACTAAAGATCCCATTCTGGTTTCTCTGCTTAACGGATTTCCTATTTTTGTTTGGTCCAAAGCTTTAGATAAAGCATTCTGAACATCTCCTATTAAGTGCTCAGGAACAATAATTCTTCTGATCGCTGTACATTTCTGACCTGCTTTTGTGGTCATTTCGTTACGAACTTCTTTGATGAATAAATCAAATTCCGGAGTTCCCGGTTTTGCATCCAATCCAAGAATAGAACAGTTCAGAGAGTCTGCTTCCATATTGAAACGTACTGCATTTCCGGCAACAGAAGGAAGTGATTTCAATTTCCTTCCTGTAGTAGCTGAACCTGTAAACAGAACTGAGTCGCCATCCTGAATATAATCCAGAATATTCCCCGGTTCTCCACATACTAACTGTACTGCTCCTTCCGGTAAAACTCCACTTTCAATCATATCCTGGAATACCGCATTCGTAAGGTAAGATCCGAAAGGAGATGGTTTCACAATAGAAGGAACACCTGCCAATAAGGAAGTAGAAAGCTTTTCCAACATTCCCCACACCGGAAAGTTATAGGCATTGATCTGTACAGAAACACCTTCGCTAGGCGTTAAAATATGAGTTCCCAAGAAAGTTCCGTTAGCTGAAATTTTCTGAGTATCTCCATCTACCCAAAATGAAGTATTGGGAAGCATTCTTTTTGCCAGTCCGGAGTAGGTAAAGAAAGTTCCGAAACCTCCTTCAATATCCACCCATGAATCCACATGTGTAGCTCCTGTTTTATATGATAAGTCGTAATATTTTTTCTTTCTTTCCAGCAGGTAAAGTGCCACTTTTTTCAACATTTCCCCACGGTCGTAGAAAGTCATTGAAGAAAGGTTTTTATATCCTACTGTTCTTCCATAGTCAAGAGCCTGCTCAAAATTAAGTCCTTCTGTATCAGAAACAGCTACCTGCTCTCCTGTAACGGCATTGTACAAAGGGATTCCGTTTCCGGTGCCTTCTACCCATTGTCCGTAGATATAGTTTTTTAGTTTTTGCATAAAATATTTAATTTAACCATATAAAATGTATCGGTTGATCAATGGGTGCTTCTACTTCGTTCAGCATGACTATTGATTGTTACATTTTTACATTGGTATAGTGTTATATTGATTAATTATTTTGGTTCCTGATATGGAAACATTTTCACTAATCCTTCATATAAGCTTCTGTGAAGAATGGTTGCGTGATTGTCTGTTTCCATCATTTTGTATTCTACTGTCCAGTTTTTCTTTCCTGCTTTTTTCAAAACATCATATAAACCTTCTGCATCTTTTATCATCACAGGGTGTTCTCCTTTTCCTACAGAAACATAAACGAACTTTTTAGTATCCGCAGATTTTGAAAGTAATTGAGGTGCCTGCTTTAAAAGGCTTTCATCATCCCACCACAAACTCGGGCTGATGATGAAATAATTGTTGAACATTTCAGGTTTTTTCAATAGGATTTCTGTTGCTAAAAGCCCACCAAGCGACTGTCCGAACAGATACTTTTCTGTAGTTTTAAACTGGCTCTCCACATAAGGTTTCAGTTCTTTTTCAAAAAAGGTGATAAACTTATCTGAATGCCCTGTTGTAGGATAATCTTTCTGCAAGTCTTTTAAATCTGTATGAAAAGTAAAATCTCTTTTTCTGTCTATATTCGCAATTCCAACCACAATGGTTTCCGGCATGGCATACATCTGGTTAAAGAACTGCACCAATCCTGTAACATGGATAAAGTCTTCATTCATACTTCCATCTAAAAGATAGATGATTGGATATGATTTTGCTTTATCAAAGTTTTGAGGAAGATAGATGTTCAATGTTCTTTCTTCATTCAGAGTTTTAGACTTAATAGTCCTCACTTCTCCTATTGTAAGCGGTTTTGTACTGACAGTCTGTGCTGATAAGCTACAATTTACCACAAACATCATGCTGCATACAAGAGCAATTCTTTTAATCATATTTAATTTTAAGGTCATTTATTTTATATCATCCCAAATACTGTAATCTACAATCTTTGTAGGGATCTGCTGAACGTATTCAGTAAATGGTTCACAAGGAAGAATGGCTTCTTTTCCTTCTCTTGCCAATTCCTGGTATAGTTTTGTTCCTTCTGTTTTCCAATGAATCATTTCATCAGAAACATCACGGATAATTTTTGCAGGGCTTCCTACAATTAGTTTCCTCGGTTCACATCTGAAGTTAGCAGGAACAAAAGCCAGAGCACCTACGATGCTTTCATCACCGATATACGCTTTATCCATCACCACAGAATTCATTCCGATTAAACAGTTCTTTCCGATATGTCCGGAGTGAATAATTGCTCCATGTCCAATATGAGCAGATTCTTCCAAAATCGTTTCTATATTCGGGAAAACATGAAGCGTACAGTTCTCCTGAACATTGGCTCCATCTTTAATGATAATTTTCCCCCAGTCACCACGAATCACTGCATTGGGACCAATATAGACTTCTTCACCAATTTCCACATTCCCGATAATTACAGCCTGTGGATGAATATAGGCCGATGGTTTTATAATGGGGCGGATACCATGATATGAGTAGATGTTCATATTTTTTAATTTGAGAATTTGAGAATGGGATAATTTGAAAATAAATAATGTCACTAAACATTTTCAAATTCTCAAATTATCCCACTTTCAAATTGATTATACTTTTTCAATGATCATTGCATAGCCTTGTCCGACACCGATACAAAGGGTACACAATGCATATTTTTTATCTTGTTTCTGAAGTTCCATGGCTGCAGAACCAATGATTCTTGCTCCGGAAACTCCCAGTGGGTGACCGATGGCAATCGCTCCTCCGTTTGGGTTTATTCTTGCATCATTATCCTGTAAACCTAAGCTTCTTGTTACAGCTAATGCCTGTGCTGCAAAGGCTTCATTTAGTTCGATGATGTCCATATCATCAAGAGACAGGTTTAATCTCTTTAACAGCTTTTGAGTGGCTTCTACAGGCCCGATTCCCATAATTCTTGGTTCTACACCAGCTACAGAAGATCCCAGGATTTTAGCTTTTGGTTTTAATCCGTATTTTTTTACAGCTTCTTCACTGGCTAAGATCAATGCAGCAGCTCCGTCATTCATTCCTGAAGCATTTCCGGCAGTTACTGTTCCTTCTTTTCTGAAAGCCGGACGAAGTTTTCCTAATCCTTCAATGGAAGAAGTGGGTTTAATAAACTCATCTTTTTCAAAAACAATCGGATCACCTTTTCTCTGTGGAATTTCAACTTTTACAATTTCTTCTGCTAATCTTCCGCTTTCCTGAGCTTTGGTTGCTTTTTGCTGAGACCAAAGGGCAAACTTGTCCTGATCTTCTCTGTTGATCTGGTGCATGTCTGCCAGATTTTCTGCAGTTTCACCCATTCCGTCAACGCCATACATTTCTTTCATTTTCGGATTGATAAATCTCCATCCGAAAGTAGTATCATACATCTGACTGTCTCTTCCGAAAGCTGCACTAGGTTTAGACATTACATACGGAGAACGTGTCATATGCTCTACTCCACCGGCGATATAAATTTCTCCTTCACCCGCTGCAATCGAACGGAAAGCATTAGCCACAGCAGACATTCCTGAAGCACAAAGTCTGTTTACCGTCTCACCTCCTATTTTATAAGGAAGTCCAGCTAATAAAAGTCCCATTCTGGCTACGTTTCTGTTATCTTCACCAGCCTGATTAGCGCATCCAAAAATTACATCTTCAATTTCCTCTACAGGAACTTGAGGATTTCTTGCAACCACTTCTTTGATAACAATAGCTGCCAAATCATCGGCTCTTACTTCTGATAATCCTCCCTGTAGTTTTGAAATGGGAGTTCTGACATAGTCTATGATGTATACGTTGTTCATAATTTTAATTTGAAAATGAGTCAATTTGAGAATTTGAAAATGTCTGATAGTAAGATTTAAAGAATACAATAATTTTCAAATTACCTCATCTTCAAATTTTCAAATTCTTTATAATTCTGTTACTTTTTTTCCGATTTTATATACTGTTCCTACAAACTTAGCAATCAGCTCATTGTTCTGATTGGTGATCTTAATGTCATAAACAGCCGTCTTTCTGGTATCATTCACCAGAATGCTCTCTGCTCTGAAAACATCCCCTTCTTTCCCAGCTTTGGTAAAATTGATAATACAGTTTAAAGCTACAGCAGCATCTCCTGTATTGTTGGATGAAAATGCCAGTGCAGAATCTGCAAAAGCAAACGTTACGCCTCCATGCACTGTTTTAAGCCCATTAATCATATCTTTCTTAATCGGCATTTCTATTAAACAGTAATTTTCTTTTACTTCAATCATCTTGATATTCATCCATTGGGAAAAATAATCCTGATTGAACATATAATCTGCTACTTGTCTTGGATTCATTTCTACTATTCGTTTGTTATTTCTTCATATAATTCATCGGATAATTTGTCGTAAACACTCATGGTCTTACCCAGAATCACCTGTTCATATGAAAGATGAGTACCGGAATTATCAGAGCTATTTTCTCCTTCATACATTGCGTTTAAATCAATTCCACTTTCATTAGCAAGTCTTTGAATTAACGTTCTGTATTTTTCATTAAACTTCCCCAACAATTCAAGTCTTTCCTGACTATCTTCTATGGATGAAGCTTCCTGAGTCAAATACTGTTTCTCAATTAAAAGCCTTGTTTCCAGTTCTGCTCTGAATTCTTCTATATTCATTTTTTAATTTAACAATATATCAGCTTATCAATGTTTCTCCAAAGAATCACATTGGTAAGCTGATATATTTATGTAGTTTATAGTTTACGAAGTAAAGGACTTTGTCTGTACCTTTCTTCCTGATATTCATTGTAAAGGTTCTGTAGGGTCTCAGAGATTTTTAAGTATCCGATTTCTTTTCCCCAACCTAATAATCCTTTTGGATAGTTTACTCCTTTCTGCATGGCCAGTTCGATGTCTTCATCATTTGCAACCCCTAATCTTTTAGCTTCCACAGCTTCATTGATCAGCATTGAAATAATTCTTAAGAAGATCTGCTGATAAAGAGCATCATCTTTCTGTGCTTCCGGTTTTACAGCGTCTTCACTGTAATCGTAGAAACCTTTTCCTGTTTTTCTGCCATGAAGTTTAGCTTCAGACATTCTCTGTTGAAGTAAAGATGGTTTATATTTAGGATCATAGAAATAATCTTTATAAACCGTTGTTGTTACGGCAAAGTTCACATCTACTCCAATAAGGTCCATTAATTCAAAGGGTCCCATTTTGAAGTTTCCTACCGTTTTCATTGCATCATCTACCTGTTCTGGTGTTGCAATATTTTCTTCAACAATTCTTAATGCCTCACCATAATATGGACGGGCAATTCTATTGACGATGAACCCAGGAATATCTTTAGCTATAACAGGCGTTTTCCCCCAATCTTTCATGAGGTTGTATATTTTTTCCGCTAAAGTTTTTTCTGTTAATAAAGAAGGAATTACTTCTACTAAAGGCATCAGAGGAGCCGGGTTGAAGAAATGAATTCCGATGAAACGCTCTGGTTTCTTGAGTTCTGCCCCCAGAGAGGTGATAGAAATGGATGATGTATTGGAACCGATGATACAGTCTTCGGAAACATAAGTTTCAAGCTCTGTAAAAACTTTGGTTTTGATATCTTTATTTTCAATGATCGCTTCAATAACCAGATTAGAATCTTTTAAATCCTGTAAGGCTTCACCTTTAACGATATTGTTTCTGATCTCTGCAGCTTTTTCCTGGGAAATTTTCCCTTTTTCAGCTAATTTCTGAAGGGTTTTCTCTAACCCTGTAAGTGCTTTATCTATTTGTGGAGCATTAGCATCGAATAAAACGACCTTGCATCCTGCTGTTGCAGCTACCTGGGCAATTCCAACACCCATGGTTCCTGCCCCAATAATTCCAATATTCATTTTTATCTGTACAATGTATTAATGTAAAATGTATTCATGTAAACAAGTTTTAAAATCATTAATACATTTTACATGAATACATTAATACGAATTTTACCTTCCTTTATAATCAGGTTTTCTTTTCTGTAAAAAGGCATTTACACCTTCTATGAAGTCTTCTGTTTCTGCAGCTTCCTGTTGTAAGTCTCCTTCCAATTCCAATTGCTCTTTTAAAGTATTGGTGTAAGAATTAGCAAAAGCTTTCTTTGTTAACTTAATTGCTGCGGTTGGCATGTTTGCCATTCTTTCAAGAATTTCCATTGATTTTGGACCAAACTCTTCTTCATTGAAAACCTCAGCGACAAGACCATGAGTTTTAGATTCTTCAGCAGATAATTTTTTACCTGTGAACGCTAAATAATTGGCCAATTGTCTACCTAAAAGCTTCGGTAAGAAGTAAGTTCCTCCTGTATCAGGGATCAAACCGATATTTGAAAATGCCTGAGCAAAATAAGCTTTGTTGTTGGCCAATACGAAATCGCAAATTAAAGCCAGCATTGCTCCTGCTCCTACTGCAGGTCCGTTTACCAATGCAATAACCGGTTTTTTGCAACGGGTAACTTCCATTACCAATGGATTGTAGTAGTCTACCACAATTTTTCTGATAATATCCTGATCATGGTGCTCTTTACCTACCGCAAAAGCTTCTTCAAGATTCTGGCCTGAACAAAAAGCTCTGCCTCTTCCGGAAATAGCAACACATCTTACGGTTTCATCTTCACTGCATTCTTTAACGAAATCTTTAAGATCTGCTAAAGCTGGCTTTGTAAGCGCGTTCATCGTTTCAGGCTGATTCAGATAAGCTATTTTAAGCTTCCCGTCAAAATGCGATTCAATATCGAGTTGTGTATACATAGTGTTGTATTTTATATTTAATAATGCACTAATTTAACAATATTAATCAATGTAATTGTCTAACAATTTAACAATCTAGCACTATCATCGTTATGTTTTGCATAGTCCGTAAATTTTAGGGCTAAACTGATACTTTGATTCAGTGTTACCTATCAGTGACATTTAAAATAATCAAAAGGTTCCAGACAATCTAAGCACTGATAAGAAGCCTTACACAAGGTAGACCCGAACCTGCTGATCTGTTTGGTATGCTCCGAACCACAGCGTGGACATTTTTTCGGTTTCCCGATGTGATTCTCGTCTGCTCCTTTTTCAGGAGGCGTAATTCCGAAAGCACGTAGTTTTTCTCTTGCTTCATCGGTCAGCCAGTCTGTTGTCCATATCGGAAACATTTTGGTGACTACTTTTGCTTCCCATCCGTTTTCCTTCATCATCTTGATAATATCTTCTTCAATGGTAAACATTGCAGGACAGGCGGAATATGTAGGAGTAATTATCACCTCACAGGAATTTTCACCTGTTACCTGTGCGTCTCTTACAATTCCTAATTCTACAATATCAATCACCGGAATTTCCGGATCGGGAATTGTTTTTAATAAATCTAAAAGCTGATTCATATTCTATTTTTTATCAGAACCAAGAATTATTTTCATTGAATTCTGATAGTCCAAATTATCTGTTATTCCGTTGTGATACTGATCTTTTAATACGATCAGGCTATCCCTTTTTTTGAAATTATTTTTAAGTTTTAAAGAGGCATTATAATGAATAACCTCATCTTTATCACCATGAAAAATAATAACAGGTGATGGAACAGTTTTTAAATATTCGTTGGTCTCAAAATTATATTTCAGTAAAAACTTAGGAAGAAATGAAAATTTCTGACTCATTTCATCTTTCATACTGTAGTAAGGTGCTTGTAAAATTAACAATCTTGCCTGATGGTCTGATGCTAATTTCGCTGCCAATCCTGTTCCTACAGAGTATCCTAAAATAATAATTTTGTTTTCCGGATATCTTTTTAAAAGCTCCTGGTAAGCATTCTCAACATCTGAAAAAAGCTGATCTTTACTATTAATATGATCTTCGCTTTTACCGTAGCCTCTGTAATCCAATATAAACGTATCATAATTCATACTTTTATACAATTGAGCGACTTCACTCCAGTCTTTTATTGATCCTCCGTTTCCATGAAGGTAAAAGATAACTCCTTTGGGATTTTGAGTTTTAAATAATACTGAACTCAAATGCTTTTCATCCTTTGTCCGGATTGTTATTTCTTCAAAACTACCATCAAAATTAAACTTATAATTTTCAGATAATTTTTCTGGATAAAAAATTATTTTCTCCTGATAGAAATAGATTCCCACACATAATACGACATATGCTGTAAGAAAAAAAGCAAGTATTCCCAGAAGCATATTTTTCATGACTTACTACCAGGTACACCCAGGATACGCTCTCTGCATATACTGAAGCTCACAAAGGATAAACCCAAAGTATTCTGTATGATATCCTGTTCTGGATTTTGGCTGCATGAAAGGATTCGCTGGATATTCTAACCCAAAACTTTGGAAATCTTTCTCTGTAATCGCAACAAACTCTTTATATAGCTCATCAACATTAGGAACGATATTTAAAACAACAAGATCATCTTCACCTTCTGATTTGGCAAACAGTCCTTTTGTATATTCCCAGATATTTTCGATGGCTTTTTCCAAACGCTGGCGGCTTTCTTCTGTTCCCTGAGCAAAAATCTTCATCCAGGATGCCGTATGAGTATAATGATATCTTACTTCTTTTAATGATTTTTGAGCAATAGCTGATAACTCTTCATCTGCAGAATTTGATAATGCTTCATACATCAGTTTCTGATATATAGAGAAAACATATACTTTAAGAATGGTCTGTGCATAATCTTCGTTAGGAAGCTCAGTCCAGTGTGCGTTTAGATATTCGTGTTCATATCTTAAAAAGGCAATATCATCCTCATTTTTACCGTTATCAATCACTCTTGAAGCATACACATAAAAGTTATTGGCCTGCCCAAGTTCATCCAACGCAATATTCGTTAATGCAATATCTTCCTCTAAATAAGGACCTTCACCGCACCATGCAGACAAACGCTGTCCCATAATGAAACTGTCATCTGCTAGTTTTAATAAATAATTATATAATGGGTTCATTGTTTAGTAGATTTGAAGACTAACAGATGATAGACGGATAGATGATAGATAGGTACACTTTAATGCCTTTTATCTCTTCGTCCATTATCTCCAAGTCTTATTCTTATTACATATTTTTTACGTCGTTTGGAATATCGTAGAAAGTTGGGTGACGGTATAGTTTGTCATCAGCCGGATCGAAGAACGCTTCTTTATCTATCCCTTCCGAAGTCACAATATATTTACTTGGAACTACCCAAACAGAAGTTCCTTCTTTTCTTCTTGTATAAACGTCTCTTGCGTTCTGTAAAGCCATTTCTGCTGTTGGCGCCTGTACAATTCCAACGTGTTTGTGAGATAATCCCGGTTTAGTCTGAATAAACACTTCCCACATATCTAAATTTGCCATAGTCAAATTAATTTAACAATGTATCAATGTACCAGTTTACCAATGAGATTCTTCGCTTTGCTCAGAATGACAATTGATTGTTACATTTTTACATTGGTATATTGTTACATTATTATATTACTTCTTTTTGTTGTTTCTCTGCAAAAGCCGCAGCTGCTTCTTTTACCCAAGAATTTTCTCTTTGCGCTTTTCTCTTCGTCTCAATACGTTTTTTATTGGCAGGTCCGTTTCCTTTTAAGATTTCCATGAATTCACCCCAAGGAAGTTCTCCGAAATCATAATGCTGTCTTTCTTCATTCCATTTCAGATCTTTATCCGGAATCGTTAATCCTAGGAATTCAGCCTGAGAAACGGTAACGTCAATAAATCTCTGACGAAGACTGTCGTTACTTTCTCTTTTTACTCTGTAGTTCATAGAGATTTTAGAATTTGGCGAGCTGTCATCATTAGGACCAAACATCATTAAAGCCGGCCACCAAAAACGATTTAAGGAAGCCTGAGCCATTTCTTTCTGTTGTTTTGTACCACGGCAAAGCGCCATCAGGATCTCATACCCTTGTCTTTGGTGGAAAGATTCTTCTTTACAGATTTTCACCATCGCTCTTGAATAAGGACCGTAAGAGTTCCCCATCAACATTACCTGGTTCATAATGGCAGCACCATCAACCAACCAACCGATAGCACCGATATCAGCCCAGCTTAGAGTCGGATAATTGAAAATACTGGAATATTTTGCTTTTCCTTCCAGCATATCATCGTAAGTAGCATCTCTGTCTGCTCTGATGCTTCCGTTTCCTAAGGTTTCTGTTGCAGAATAAAGGTATAAACCGTGTCCTGCCTCATCCTGAACCTTAGCCAGAAGTGCCATTTTTCTTCTTAATGATGGAGCTCTGGAAATCCAGTTGGCTTCCGGTAGCATTCCTACGATTTCAGAATGTGCATGCTGTGAAATCTGGCGAACCAATAATTTTCTGTAATCATCGGGCATTACATCTTTTGGCTCTACTTTATTTTCTTCGTGAACGTATTGAACAAATTTTTCTAAGTCCATAATCTTTTAATTTGAGAATTTGAGAATTAGTTAATTTGAAAATTATTTAGAGAAACTGAGAATAAACTATTACCCATTTTCAAATTTCCAAATTAGCACATTTTCAAATTGAATTAAACATCATAATTAAGCATCACCACATTTGTTGTCGGGTGACATTGGCAGGTCAGAACGTAACCTCTGGCTACTTCATCTTCGGTAAGCGCGTAGTTTTTCTCCATGAAAACTTCTCCCTCCAAAACTTCCGCTTTACACGTACAACAAACTCCTCCTTTACATGCAAAAGGCACAGGAAGATTGTCTTTCAATGCTTTATCTAAGATACTCTCTTTTTTGGAATTAAGGTGGAATGAATATTCATCATCATCAATAATGACCGTTACCATACTTTCAATATTGGCAATCGCTTTGAATTCATCACTCATTTCCTCCGTATTCTCTTCATCAGGGGCTGTGAAATATTCAAATAGAACCTGAATTGCCGGTACTTTTTTATCTTTCTTTAAATAATCTGCAATCCCTTTAATCATCTCTGAAGGACCACAAATGAAATAAGTTGCTTCTTTTACATCGATCTCGGTGTATCTTTCAAACAGCTGATCTAATTTTTCTGCGGAAATTCTTCCTTCAAAAACCGGATCTTCATGTTTCTCACGGCTTACCAGATAAATCACTTTCAGTCTTCCGTTGAACTGCTCTACCAGCTTATCAATTTCAGCCTTTCTTAAAACATGATTCATACTTCTGTTGCTGTAAAACAGGTAAGCATTGCTGTTAGGCTCCTGATAAAGGCTTTCTTTGATATTGGATAAAACCGGTGTAATTCCGCTTCCTGCAGCTAATCCTATATAAGTTTTTATATTGGTAGGGTGATAAGAAGTGTTGAAACCTCCCATTGGAGGCATTACTTCCAGCATCTCATCCATATGAAGATGCTCATTGAAATATCCTGATACTTTTCCGTTTTCCAGCAATTTCACCAAAACTTCCAGGGTATTGCTTTTTTCGCTTGGAGCATTGCAGATAGAATAAGAACGTCTCTCTTCATTTCCGTTGATCATCATTCGGAAATTAAGGTACTGTCCCTGTTTGAACCTGAACTTGTCTTTCAGTTCTTCAGGAATTTCTACCGCTACATTCACAGCGTCTGAAGTATCCTTCTGAACCTTTACAGTTTTAAGTTTATAAAATGAATTCATTATTTTTTTAGTATTCTATTAATTTTTCCACCTTCGCACTTCGGCAAACTGTCCTGAGCATGAACTTTCACCTTTGTAGTGATTCCTACTCTCTTTTTTATTTCGTTTTCAATATTTTTCCCAAAGCTTCCGACAAAATTAAAATAATCATCGGTATTTGCTTGTATTTTTTGTGTATTGACCAGCTCATCATCTATTTCAACATCAATATCTAAGGCGACACACATATGTTCTTTTTCTATTGGAGTTAAATAATAATTGGGAACCACTCCTTTTACATGAGAAAATACCTCTTCAATCTGGCTTGGATATACGTTTACCCCTCTTACGATCAGCATATCATCTGCTCTGCCAATAATCGGCTTCATCTTCACCATGCTTCTTTTGGCATTTTCATCATAGTAAAGACTTGTAATATCATTCGTCCAGTAACGCAGAAGCGGCATTGCTTTTTTCGTTAATGTGGTAATTACAAGCACTCCTTCTTCCCCAAACGGAACAGGCTGCTTGGTAATTGGGTCCAGAATTTCAGGATAGAAATGGTCTTCCCAAATGTAAGAACCTCCTTTTTCTTCAAAGTCTTCCATAGAAACTCCAGGACCGATAATTTCACTCAAACCATAAATATTGGTTGCATGAACACCCAATCTTTCTTCAATATGCCCCCTGATAATTTCTGTCCATGGTTCTGATCCCAATACTGCATACTTAAGACTGATTTCATCGGCAGAAATTCCTCTTTTAGCAAATTCATCAGCAATGGTTAAAGCATAAGATGGGGAACAGCAGATTACTTCCGGTTTGAAGTCTACAATAAGATCTACCTGTCTGGCTGTCATTCCTCCTGAAATAGGAAGAACACTCATTCCCAACATTTCTGCACCGTAATGAAGCCCTAAACCTCCGGTAAAAATCCCATAACCATAAGCATTATGCAGCTGCATTCCCGGTCTTGCCCCTGCTGCATGTAATGATCTTGCCACCACTTCACTGAAAAGATCTACATCTTCTTTAGTGTATCCCACCACTGTTGGTTTTCCTGTAGTCCCACTTGAGCAGTGAATCCTCTGAAGTTCAGTTTTAGGAACTGTAAATAAACCGAATGGGTAATTGTCTCTTAAATCCTGTTTATAAGTAATCGGAAGTTTCGTGATATCATCAATTGACCTTATTTCCTGTGGAGAGATCTGCAATTCATTAAACTTTCTTCTATAAAATTCCGATTTCTCGTTCAGATAACCCATGAGATTTACTAACCGGTCGGATTGAAGCTGTCTCAATTGACCCAGCTCCAGATATTCAACTGAAAAATCCATAAAACTAACTAACATTTGTTAGGTGTAAATTTAAAAAGATTTTGGAAGCTGGCAAAATTTTTATGATTTTCGTCATATTTTGAATGATTCTAAATAACTAATTTGAAATTACTCATGAATCATTACAAATCAAAAAAATACGGAAAAGTTGATAGAAGCTGCTCCACATGCTATTTACCGTTCAAAGCGGAATGAAATGAACGTGGAATCTCAAGAAAATTTCTTTAAAATGTAAAACTAAATATTAAGTAAGATCTGATAATTATGAGATTCCTCATTCGTCAGAATGACAAAACTATATTACTTGCTTTGATTCCCCAGAAGTCCATAAAGAATTTTATCCCTTATTTCTTCAGTAATCTCATCTGTAGAATCACTGCTTCTTTTAAACCAGAAATAAGAATTATTCAGGGTATGAAGAATGAATCTTGTTGTAAAGGAGGGCGATTTCAGTTCCCAGTTTTCGGCCTGGTAGATTTCGGAAATCAGCTGCTCTACTTCCTGCTGATAATTTTTCCTTAATTCTATAAATTCAGGAAGTCTTTCTTCCAGATGTCTCCACTCTATGGAATAGATGTGGGTAACATCACGGTTTTTAAGAACAACTGACAGGTGTTTATCTAAAAACAAATTCAGTTTTTCCCTTGGAACAATATCTGTATTTTTTACTTTCTGAAGCTCATCGAAAAACTCCTGTGCAATACCAAAACAAACCCACTCCAGAATTTCTTCTTTTGAACGGATATGCGCATATAAGGATGCTGCCTTGATATTAAGCTTCGTAGCAAGATCTCTAACAGAGCTTCCCATATAGCCCTTTTCCTTGAAAAGTTCTACTGCTACGTTTAATATTTTCCTTTGTTTTTCTTTAAGTTCCATCTGTAAAAATGCAAAAGTAGTTATTCTGAAATAAATTGAATACTGGAATCCAGCAAATTCAGTGAATTCCAAATTTACTTTTCAGGCTTCTCTTCTTTAAGCTGACTATTTGTTCATCAATTTCAGGGAAATTTTTATAGAATCGGAAATTTTGTCAAGTTAAATTATCGTTAAAAATACATAATCCGGAAATTTTGTCCATATTTTTTGTAAATTTAATAATTGAATGGTTTTTGCGATACACTCTTCGATTACATGATTAAATAATTGATAGGCATTAAGAAGCTAAGCCTGAAAATTTAGTTTCTTGATGTTTTTTTAAAACAAAACTTTAAACGAATCATTACCAAAAATATATAAAATATGAACTTAAACCAATATACTGTAAAATCACAAGAAGCCATCCAAGCAGCACAACAGGTTGCCATGGAATTCGGTAATCAAAGTATTGAACCTCAACATCTCCTTGAAGGAATCTTTCAGGTAGATGAAAATATATCACCTTTCTTATTAAAAAAGTCTGAAGCAGATGCCAATTTAGTAAGAGAGCGCAACCGCGAAAATTTAGAAAAGCTTCCAAAAGTACAGGGAGGAAATATTTATCTTTCACAATCAGCAAACAAAGTATTGCTGGACGCGCCCAACATCGCTAAAAAAATGGGTGATGAATATGTAACGATTGAACATTTATGGCTATCCCTTATTGAAACCAGTTCCGAAGTTTCTCAAATGTTGAAAGACATGGGTGTAACTAAAAAACTATTGGAAGGAGCTATTAAAGAATTAAGAAAAGGAAGCAAAGCTACTTCTGCAAGTTCAGAAGAAACTTATCAGTCTTTAAATAAGTATGCTAAAAACTTCAATGAGTTAGCAGCTGAAGGAAAGCTGGATCCGGTAATCGGGCGTGATGAAGAGATCAGAAGAGTTTTACAGATCCTTTCCAGAAGAACAAAAAACAACCCTATCCTTATTGGAGAACCAGGTGTAGGTAAAACAGCTATTGCCGAAGGGATTGCTCACAGAATTATCAGTGGTGATATTCCTGAAAACCTCATGAATAAAACCTTGTATTCATTGGATATGGGAGCATTGATCGCGGGAGCAAAATATAAAGGGGAATTTGAAGAGCGTCTGAAATCTGTAGTGAATGAAGTGATCAAATCTGACGGACAGATCATTCTTTTCATTGATGAGATCCATACTTTAGTGGGTGCCGGAGGCGGTGAAGGGGCTATGGATGCCGCCAATATTCTGAAACCAGCCCTTGCCAGAGGTGAATTAAGAGCAATTGGAGCAACTACCTTGAGTGAATACCAAAAGTATTTTGAAAAGGATAAAGCCTTAGAAAGACGTTTCCAGAAAGTAATGGTGGAAGAACCGGACACAGAATCTGCGATTTCCATTCTTCGTGGAATTAAAGATAAATACGAGGCTCACCATAAAGTAAGAATCAAAGATGAAGCAATTATTGCTGCCGTGGAAATGTCTCAAAGATATATTTCAGACCGATTTTTGCCGGATAAAGCAATTGACCTTATCGACGAGGCTTCTGCTAAATTAAGAATGGAGATCAACTCCAAACCAGAAGAACTGGATGTTTTAGACAGAAGACTGATGCAGCTAGAAATTGAATTGGCTGCGATTTCAAGAGAAGGCAATCAAACCAAAATTGACCATTTAAAAGAAGACATTGCTAAAATTTCCGAACAGAGAAACGAGATCAATGCCAAATGGCTGAAAGAAAAACAGAAAAGTGAGGATCTTACCCAGATCAAAAAAGATATTGAATCTCTGAAATTAGAGGCTGAAAGAGCTTCCAGAGCAGGAGATTATGCCAAAGTAGCGGAAATCCAATATGGAAAACTTCGTGAAAAAGAAGATGAATTGGCAAAACTTGAACTCGAAATGCAGAATCATCAGAATGAACTTATCAAAGAGGAAGTAACTTCTGAAAATATCTCTGAAGTCATTGCAAAATGGACAGGCATTCCTGTAACCAAGTTATTACAGTCTGAAAGAGATAAATTATTGAATCTGGAAGCAGAACTCCACCACAGGGTTGTGGGCCAGGATGAAGCTATTGAGGCTGTAGCAGATGCGATCAGAAGAAACAGAGCTGGATTGAGTGATGATAAAAAACCAATTGGATCTTTCTTATTCTTAGGAACCACCGGTGTAGGTAAAACAGAGCTTGCAAAGGCATTAGCTGAGTTCTTATTTGATGATGAAAACAATATGACCAGAATTGATATGAGTGAATATCAGGAACGTCACAGTGTTTCCAGGTTGGTAGGAGCGCCTCCGGGATATGTAGGGTATGATGAAGGCGGACAATTGACTGAAGCGGTAAGAAGAAGACCTTATTCAGTAGTACTTTTAGATGAGATCGAAAAAGCACATCCAGATGTTTTCAACACTTTACTTCAGGTTTTAGATGATGGCCGTTTAACAGACAATAAAGGTCGTGTAGTGAATTTCAAAAATTCAATCATCATTATGACTTCAAATTTAGGTTCACATTTAATTCAGGAGAATTTTGAAAACTTAACCGAGGAGAATCAGGATGAGATTGTGGATAAAACCAAAGATGAAGTTTTTGATCTTTTAAAACAAACATTAAGGCCTGAATTCCTGAACAGAATTGATGAGATTGTATTGTTCCAGCCTTTAAGAAAGAAAGAAATCGGAAAAATCGTTCAGTATCAGCTGAGAGGATTTAATGAAATGCTAGCAAAGCGTAACATCATCATGACGTTTACTCAGGATGCAGTAGATTATCTGATGGAAAAAGGATACGATCCGGCATTTGGGGCAAGACCTTTAAAAAGAGTGATCCAGCAGGAGGTATTGAATAAACTGTCTAAAGAAATCCTTGCAGGAAATGTAAACGATGGTGACAGAATAACCCTGGATTATTTTGTAGAAACGGGCTTGGTATTCAGACCTACTGAACAATAAAAGAATAAAGTAGTTTTTTTCATATACATTAATTTTTGTAGATAAGTGCTGTAGAGAAATCTGCGGCACTTATTTTTTTAATATCTCTTGTTTAAGTTTGATTAATGCTAAAAAAATAAGATTATTAAACCGGTAAATCCTCACAAACTCCAATCATTAGAATATATTTTATTAAATTATATCTTTTCAATGTGAAATATAATTACCTTTATCTTTCTAACAAATTAATAACTCAAACAAAATCAGTATGAAAAAGTTAAAAAGACAGGAATTAAAGAAAATTGATGGTGGAGTTCTTCCTCCAATGATTGCATGTGACGAATTCTGGAACTGTCCTACAGGGCTTTGCTGTACAGCAGGTCTGGTTTGCAGAGATCCTAAAAAATATGGTTGCATTTAAGTATAAACGGAGAACTTTTCTCCGTTTTTGTTCTTTATAACTTTTTATTTGTATTTTTTTTGAATCATACAACCCGTAAAAACACGGTAAAAATAACAGTATAATTCCCTATTTCCTATTCTGTTTTCTATGATTTTTTTTGCGAAATTTGCGAAAATAAGGATACCCTACTATAAAACT
Source organism: Chryseobacterium sp. BIGb0232 (assembly GCF_024810195.1). NCBI lineage: Bacteria > Pseudomonadati > Bacteroidota > Flavobacteriia > Flavobacteriales > Weeksellaceae > Chryseobacterium > Chryseobacterium sp. BIGb0232. The sequence goes on along the minus strand of NZ_JANUEH010000015.1, from coordinate 53,896 downwards.
AAGTTATGAAAACAGAATCTACTAATGAGCACAATTCTTCGGGATCAGGAGTAATGTCAAATGATCTGATTAAAGCTCTTATCGACAACTACCGTCAAAACCAGATGAATGCTATTAATGAAGCTATGGGGATAGATGATGCCCATTCCATATGGTTTGATCTTCCTAAGCTGAAAGATTTTATCAGTCTGATAGAGCAGGAAGCCAGGGCTGTAAATCCTGAGTGTACACAGGAAGATCTGGGAATCAGATTTTATTATGCCGCTTATCCAAAAATTGAAGACTGGGAGATTATGGACAGCCACCCTGTCCCGCAGGAATATTCTGAAAGACATACTTTGGTTCTGATACCAACGATGAAAAGAGAAAATACTGAGGGAGAATCGCTTCACTATGATTTTAATTCTCTGCACAACGAAGGAAAATCTGTTGCTTTAAATGCACGTAAAAGCACCAAACCAAGTAATCTTGGTGAAAATAGTGGAACGCTTATTCCACCATCACCCTCGATCAATGAATCTTATTAATTACCTTTCATATTCTTAAACACAGTATGACTGAGATACAAAAAATTTTTGCATCATTCATGTATGTGGGGGAAGGCATTGCAGCTTTAGTCTCTCTGATTTATTACAACCGTGTAAAAAAACAACACTGGAAATATCTGGCCATCTATCTCGTTCTTATTTTCCTCTGCGAATCAGCTGTAAAATGGGGAGAAAAACCACTTAAAATAGACCGGATATATTTTTACAACTACTTTGTGATTCCGTTGCAGTTTATATTTTTTTATTGGCTGTATGCAAAAAAATCTCTGAAGAAAGTAAAACTGTTCTATATTATGACGGGAGCATATCTTTTAACATATCTTCTCAAGGCTCTTTTTTTTCCGGAAAAGAAAGTTATCTTTTCTTTCAATTATAATATAGGCTGTCTGTTCTTAATGGCTTTTGTTATCATGGAGTATTATAAACAGGTTAACTCATCCGACATTCTCAATTTCAGTAAAAATAAAATGTTTTATATTAATCTGGGAATAACACTTTTTTATATTGCCAATCAGCCATTTATGGCATTTAACTCTCTCCTGTGGAAATATATAGAAATCTGGGATATTTATTTTATATATTTCCAGGTGTCAGGAGCAGTTATGTATATTTTATTTGCAAGTTCATTCATATGGGGAAAACAGAGCTCTTAATAACTTTTATTTCATTCAACATCTTTTTTTTGATGTTTGTAGTTGCCATATTTATCTATATCCGGAATTACAGACAGCGAAAAAAAGAATATTTGAATGAAATTGAAATGAAAAATGAAATTCACCAGCGAGAGCTTCTGTCTACTCAGCTGGAAATCCAGCAGGCCACCATGCAGCAGATCGGGCGCGAACTTCATGATAATATCGGACAAAAACTGACTTTAGTGAGTTTATATGTACAACAGATGCTTTATGAGAACAAGGTTCCGGAAGCCAGTGAAAGAATTGACCAGGTTTCACAAATTATCAATCAGTCTCTACAGGATCTCCGCAGCCTTTCAAAAACTCTTACAGATGATAATATCAGCCAAAAGGAAATCGTGACGTTAATTCAGGAAGAGGTTGACAATACCAATTCACTCAAGAAATGTCTGATCAGTTTTGAACATAATTTTGACCAGCTGGATCTGGGTTTTGTGCATAAAAACCTTTTATTGAGAATCACTCAGGAATTTATTCAAAACAGTATAAAACACTCTCACTGCAAAAATATATTCATCAGTCTGAATACCTCAGAAAACATACTTTGGGAGCTCACCATTCGTGATGACGGAGTCGGATTTGATACCAACCAGACAAAATCTAACGGAATAGGTCTCACCAATATGAAAAACAGAGCGGAAATCATCGGTGCTGACTTCCTTCTTGAAAGTGAAGAAAATATAGGTACCCAACTCAATATCATTTTAAAAAAACAGCCATGAAAAAAACAATCGTAATTGTTGACGACCATATACTTATTGCTAAAGCCCTGGAAGGAATTATCGGTAACTTCGGTGAGTTTGAAGTTATCTATGTCTGCGAAAGCGGTAAAGATCTCATTCAAAAATTTGAAGAAGGAAATGCAATTCCGGATATCATTCTTATGGATGTGAGTATGCCTATTATGGACGGTTTTGAAACCGCTGCCTGGGTTTCCAAAAATCATCCGGATATCAAAGTAATGGCACTCAGTATGCAGGGCGACGACAATAGTGTGATCAAAATGATTAAAAATGGAGCTAAGGGGTATCTTTTAAAAAACACCCATCCAAAAGACCTGGAAATAGCACTTACAAGATTAAATAACGACGGTTTTTTTTACCCTGAATGGGCTTCTAAGATCATATTCTCGAACCTCAACAAAGCTAATGAAGCAGAAATAGTCATAAAAATTTCTGAGCGGGAAAAAGAATTCCTGAAATATACTGTAACTGAGCTTAGCTATAAAGAAATTGCAGATAGAATGTGCTGCAGCCCCAGAACCGTAGAAAGCTACCGAGATCAGCTATGTGAAAAACTGGATTTAAAAACCCGTGTTGGGCTAGCCGTTTTTGCCATTAAAAATGGCTTTGCCAACTAATAGTAATATTAAAAAAATTCTATAAAAATAATTCGTTATAGAATTTTTTTATTTCACTCAACCCACTTAATTGTGAAATACATCAAATATATTCGATTTTAATTAAAATTCAATATAATGCTATTTTAAATAAACAATACACAACTAAAACAACTATTAAATGAGAATAATTTAAATAAAATACAAAATAATTTGCATATAAATTTCAAATAATATAATTTCACAATCTCAAAATTTAAAAGCGATATGAAAAAACTATTATTTGGAGCTCTTGCTCTGGGATTAATGACTGCCTGTAATAATGACAGCGTAAACAACCAAAATGAAACACCAATGAATTCAGAAGCTTCTTCTCCTTTCAGTGCTACACAAAGAAATTGTCCTTCAGAAGAAATGAGAAATGAAGCCTTAAAAAACAATCCGGCATTAAGACAAAAAGTTGCTGATTTTGAAGCTAATGCGACAAATTTTTCCAAAAACATGGCTATGGGAAAAGTTCTAGCAGACGGAACTGTTGAGATCCCTGTAGTGGTGAATGTATTATACAGCACAACTGCTGAGAACGTATCAGATACAAGAATTGCAGAGCAGATTGCCGTATTAAATGCTGATTATGGTGGAACAAACACTGATGTTTCAAAAATACCTACAGAGTTTCAAGGAGTAAAAGCAGGTGATGTAAAGGTAAGATTCAAACTAGTGAATACAGTTAGAAAATCGACTACAAAATCATCATGGGGCACAACAGATGTTAACAACAATACAATGAAGAAAGCATCTACAGGAGGAATTGATGCTACAAATACCACAAACAACTTCAATATTTGGGTAGTGGGACGTATGCCTAATACTAGAGGAGATATCCTTGGTTACTCATCATGGCCTGAAGATTCTGGTACATGGAAAGATGGTATCGTAATAGCAGCTCCATTTTTTGGTAAAACCGGAACATCTGCTAATTTTAACTTAGGAAGAACAGCTACTCACGAAGTTGGTCACTATATGGGACTTAGACATATTTGGGGAGATACAACATGTGGAGATGACCTTATTGCAGATACTCCTACCCAAACAACTTCTAATACGGGCAACCCAACTTATCCGCTTTACAATACATGCTATGGCGTGAAGAGATCTGTAATGTTTATGAATTATATGGATTACTCTAATGACAAATCATTATATATGTTTACTGCAGGGCAAAAAACAAAAATGCAATCTGTAGTAGCAGCTAATGGATTAAGAGCTGGATTAAGAGTTAATTAAAAATCCATTTTTTAAAAATTTTTAAAAACTATCTCAAATTGAGATAGTTTTTTTATTTCCCCCACATCAAAACCATACACTAAGAAGAATAAGATAAATAAATCAATAATTACAACTCTCATTTAAAGCTATTTTATTGATTAATTCATTGCGAAAAATATTCTATAAATAACAAAAAAATATAATTTATTTTCATTTAAAAATACACTTAAAAGTGAAATATAAAACAATAATCAATAATTGATTAAAATACAAAACAAACGTAATTATATTGAAATATATTCAATCAAAACATGAATAAAATAAACATTTATTAATAATTTAGACAAAAAACTTGCATATTAATTTTAAATAATATAATTTCATACTCTCAACCACATTATATTATAACGATATGAAAAAACTCTTTTTAGGAGCTCTAATTCTGAGCTTTATGTCAGCCTGTAATAATGACAGCATTACCAATCAAAATGAATCCTCAATGAATTCAGAAACTTCTCCTACTGCATCAACTGCTACCCAGAGAAAATGTCCGTCTGAAGAAATAAGACAAGCAATGCTTCTGAAAAATCCGGCACTCCAACAAAAAATGGCCGAGATTGAGTTCAGTACCGAAAAATTTGCAGAAAAACTTAAATTAGGAAAAGTACTTGCAGACGGAACTGTTGAGATCCCAGTTGTTTTTAATGTTATCTACAATACTTCTACCCAAAACGTTTCTGATGCAAGAATCGCAGAACAAATTGCTGTACTCAATGCTGATTATGGCGCCACCAATTCCGACATTAATAAAATTCCTTCTGCATTTCAACCTTCAGCAGCAGGAGATGTAAAAATCCGTTTTAAACTAGTAGCAACCAACCGCAAGCAAAGCTCAAAAACTGGCTGGAGATCTGATCTAGAAGAGATGAAAAAAGCGACTACTGGAGGTATTAATGCTACTGATGTGAATAAAAATATGAATATCTGGGTTGTCAATTCAATTCTTGATGAAAACAGCCAGCCCGGAACTCTAGGCTATGCTTATTATCCGGAACATGCAGGACAATGGTATGATGGTCTTGTAATAGGATATCAGTATATAGGAAAAACCGGAGCCTCTGCACCATTCAACTTAGGAAGAACAGTAACGCATGAGGTAGGACATTATCTAAACCTTCCACATCTTTGGGGATCATCTAATGCAGGATGCCAGACAGATTATTCTAATGACACACCAACCTCTCCTGGTCCTAACTACGGAAATCCAACATATCCTTTAAATAGAGTTTGTGGAGGAGTAAGCCGTTCTCAAATGTTCATGAACTATATGGATTATGTAGATGACAAGTCTATGGTTATGTTCTCTGCGAATCAAAAAACAAGAATGCAGGCTGTAGTATCAGCATCCGGACCAAGATCTGGGTTAAGATAGTCAACAACATCACTTACTATATTATAAAATTATTAAAATAGTCTATCTCAATTTTTGGGATAGACTTTTTTTTTTATTTTTACCCGATTTAAAATTTCACAGTCACAAGGATGAAAAAAATAGCCCTAGCATCAGGGATTCTACTGCATTTATATAGTTATAAAGCACAGGATACTGTTCAATCTCGAAATCTTCAGCAAGATATTGCTTTAATCAACACCAATTCACCTCTAAAAGAATCTACTCCATTTTTTAAAAAGGATTGGGTAAAAAAATCTGTGGCTCCAGCTATCCTTTTTACTGCAGCAGCAGCTACATGGGGGGAAAAAGAAAATATCCGTGAGGTAAGAAACCGGTACCTGCCCAACTTTAAAGTCAAATATGATGATTACCTTCAGTATGCTCCAGCTGTAGCCGTTTATGGTCTTAAACTGGGAGGAGTAAAAGGGCGAAACAATGTTGGAAGAGCTACTTTATCTTATGGTGCCAGTTTGCTGATTATGGGAATTTTAGTCAATTCTATCAAGTATACTGCAAAAGTTGAACGTCCGGACGGGTCCAAAAACAACGCTTTTCCGTCAGGGCATGCAGCAATGGCCTTTACCAATGCCAGTTTTCTACACAAGGAATACGGGATGGTAAACCCGGCCTACAGTATTGCAGGGTACGGTTCTGCCGCCATTACTGGATTGGGACGAAACTTAAATAACAGACACTGGGTTCCTGATATCCTTGCCGGTGCAGGAATCGGGATTATATCCACAGAACTCGGGTATTTTTTTATTGATAAAATTTATAAAAATAAAGGAGATAATTTAAGTGTTTTATCCAGAATACAGGGAAATGACTATCCATCCTTTCTTGCTCTAAAGATGGGAACCGCATTGGGTACGACCAACTTCCTGAAAGAATCTGAACTGGATGACAAAAAACAAACCGGTTTTGAAGGCGGATTGGAAGGAGCTTACTTTTTTTCAAAAAAATGGGGCGTGGGGGCAGATATTACTTTCAGCAGCTTTCCGATCAAGTCCCAGCGAATAACTTTTGATGACGGACAGGATTTTGGTGAGCATGAAATTAAAACCCAATCTATGGGTTTCTTAGCTACAGGTATTGGACCCTATTTCTCTCATGAGTTCTCTGATAAATGGCAGCTTATGCTAAAGGTAACCGGTGGATATTCTGCCACCGCCAGTGGAAAAGTATTTGTAAAAGGAGATAATATAGATGCGCCTAATCATGAGCTACAGATAGCCAGATACAAACCTAAACCCGCTTTCCGTTGGAACACAGGAGCTTCTATGACCTATAAGTTTAATCCTGGATTAGGCCTTACTTTTTATACAGATTACAATCTGATCAATTCTACCATCCGTTATCATTTCAGCGATGATATCAAAGAAAGTGCAGAACTGGATCAGGAACTGAATAATCTTATTGCTAAAGAAAAAATAAGTTATATTACACTGGGTTTGAGATTAACCGCATTTTTCTAAAATAAAAAAGCCTTCGGATCTGAAGGCTTTTACTTTTATAATGTTTTAGTATTATCTGCTGGCGTATAATCCATAAAAATATCTCCGTCAAGTTGTACAGATTTCACTTTTTTCTTAATAGGAATTACCAGATCAGTAAGTTTCTGATCTTTCTCCCAGACAGAAGGTGAAAAATGCAATTTCTCAGTACTTCCGTCTTCATAAGATAATATGGCATCAAAAGGGATAGCAAAACCACCTGTATTAACTACATTCACTGTAAGTAAATCGTTCATTTGATTGACTCCTGCAACTTTTAAATCAATATAATTATTGGTATAGAACCAATTCTGGAAGAACCAGCTAAGATTTTTACCGGAACCTGTACTCATAGAATTAAAATAATCCCAAGGAACAGGGTGTTTTCCATTCCAGTTGTCCATATAATGATGTAATGCTTTTTTAAACAGCTCATCTCCCAGATAATCCTTTAATGCAAGATAAGACAGGGATGATTTCACATATGAATTGTTCCCGTATCCAGAGCCACTTACCTGCGTACTCATTGTAATGATCGGCTGATCCTGCTCTGCTGAAGGGTCATTGATCCATCTTTTCACGCGGAAATTTTTATAAAACTCTTTTGCTGCAGCTTCACCATTCTCATCAATTCCGATCAGATACTCTAAAGTAGTTGCCCAGCCTTCATCCATAAAAGCATATCTCGTTTCGTTAATTCCCATGTAGAAAGGGAAATAAGTATGGGCAATCTCATGATCCGCGGTAAGCCTGGCATCCTTAAGGTCATCCGGAATACTTGTATCGTTAATCATCATCGGATATTCCATATCAGCATACCCTTGAATAGCTGTCATTACATTATAAGGATATTCTACTCCCGGCCAGTTTTTGGAAAACCAGTCCAGATTGTAACGCATCCAGTCTACATAGTGTTCAAAATCTTTTGCACCGGCTTTATATCCTGCCTGAACACTAGCTCTTTTGGTTTTCAGCTGAACGCTGGCAGCATCCCATACATAATGATTACTCAATGCAAAGCAGAAATCTGTAATATGGCTGGCTTTAAACTTCCAGATATTCCATTTATTCTGCTGGGTTACTTTTCCGGATTTCATTTCCTGTTCAGTAGCGATATGCATTAGTTTATCGCTTTTCAAAGAAGCTTTATATCTTTTTAAATATTCTGGCTGAAGAACGGTCTCAGGATTCAGGAAATCTCCTGTTGCCCAAACGACATAATTTTTGGGTGCAGTAATGGCAAAGCTATAATCATTAAAGTCATTATAAAACTCCTGTCTGTCAGAATGCGGAAGCATATCCCATCCGTTATAATCATCATACACAGAAATTCTTGGGAAAGAATATGCAACATAGAATGTTTCCGGATCAATCTGACCTTCTCTTCCACTTTGTACAGACAATGGATATTCCCATTCAATCTTTACTTCTGATTTTGATTTTGATTTTAAAGCTGATTTTAATTTTATTTTTTCAACAGTTCCCCAATCATCACTGTTGATGTCATATTTTTCTCCATTTACGATGAATGATTTAATCTTAAGCCCTGTGGACAAAAAGTCTTTGGAAACAGTTCCTGACCTTGGAGACTGCGGTTTGTGTAGGTTATTCACAAATCTTATTGCCAGCTCATTGAGATTATCCGGGCTGTTATTGGTATACATAATGGTTTCTTTTCCGGAAACAATCTTTGTATTGGCATCTACTTTTACTTCAACATTGTAAATTCCTTTATTCTGCCAGTAGTTTTTACCCGGTGCTCCGGAAATATCACGGGTCCCTTTTTCATAAGCTTTTTTAATATTTCTCGGCATATACAATTCCTGAGCAGACAATTGTAGCAATGAAACAACCACCAACATTCCGGAAAAAATTCTCTTCATAATGATCTCTTTTTAAGATTGGTATCAAAAATAACGAAAATGTAACACCAAGTAAGAATTTCTTTTATAATAATGTTTTATGGTAATTAATTTTTTGTTTAAAATATTCTAAAGTCTATCCTGCTCGGATGTTTTTCTGATTGTTTTGGCATTTTTTACAGACTGATTTCCAAAATTGTATTTCAATGACAAAGTAAAGCCTCTGGCATCTGTATAATCCAGGAAATAATTATCCTGATTGGCATATCTGGTAACCACCTTCTGCCCTGTTGTTCTGAAAATATCACTGAAAACCAATGATGCTTCCAGCTTTTTATTAAAAAACTTTCTGTTCATCACAAAATACGCAGACCAGGTGCTGGAGATTCTGAAAGGCCCCTGAACTCCCGGAGAATAATAGCGGTGTCCCATTTCCATCTTCCAGTCACTGTTTTTATCCAAAGTAAAGCTCGTAGAAATATTGGACCCCAGACTCCATACTTTATTCTGGTGCAGAATACCGTCAACGCCATTGAAATAATTTTCGTTGTGCTCAATGCTTTCAGAGACTATAATATTCCACCATGGCTTTACTTCAAAGTTTTTATATAAATCGATCCCAAATGCCTGTCCTTTTTCAATATTGGTAAAATGATAAACCACATTATTGGTTGATGGCACCTGATAAGAAATCTCCATAGATGGGTACAGTTCCTTTCTGTAATAAAGCTCCACATTCCAATTCTTCCAGGAATAGGTAAGATTAAGATTATGAATAATTGTCGCTTTTAGTTGTGGATCCCCCTGAAAATAAGAAAACAGATTATAATAAGACTTTGCCGGGCTCAGCCATGAATAAGAAGGCCTGTTGATTCTTTTACCATAGGAAAACCCAAACTCATGCTTATTTTCCGTTGTGTATTGCGCATAAAAAGTTGGGAAGAACTTCCAGTATTTATTTTTATTAAGATCATAAGGTTCTGAAACAATTCCTTCCAGATTGGTCATTTCTGCACGAAGTCCTCCTTTGAAATTCCATTTTCCAATGTTATAAGAAAGTGAGGAATACAAAGCAAAATTATGTTCTTTATAGTCAAAGACACTACTCTTTTCAGGTCGGTACTGCAATATTCCGTTTTCATTATCTGAAAAATTCAATGTACTGTTTGTTTTTACAAAACTGTATTTTGTACCGGATTCAATTTCCCATTGATCTCCTTTCCATTGATAATCCAACTGCGTGGAAAATAATTTTACATCTGCTTTATTCTGAGTAAGGAAGTTATCTTCTCTTGATGGCTGACCCGCAAAATTCAGATATGTAGCTACATTCTGATCTTTCCCGGAATTATTTCCCGTAAAGTAGTTGATCCATGACAGGCTGCTTTTTTTATTCAGTTTTCTGTCTGCCTGGAAGCTAACAGAATTGTTGGCAGAACGGGATTGATGATCATTAAAGGTTCTGTAATTTGACTCTAGAATATCCTGACTGTTATAGATCTGTGTCGGTACATCATAAATTCCATGAGACTTTGGAGAAAAAAACCCTGAATAGTTGAGGCTTAAGCTGGTTAAACTATCCAACTCATATTCCACATTAAAATTCAGGGTATTCTGGTTAGTGTTTTTATCCTTCCTGTTCATCGTACTTATCCATCTGGTCTGGCTTTCAGCATAATTAACATAGTCATATCCTTCACGGTAATAAGTTCCCATCCCTTTATAATAGCTCGCCATCACAGATAGCTTATCTTTTTTATAATATTGTGACAACCCGAAAACAGCCTTTGCATACTGCGTTTGAATGTATTTTGAAGACACAATACCACGATAACCTTCAATTTTATTCTTTTTCATCACAATATTCAGTACTGCACTTCCTGCAGCTTCGTATTTTGCAGGCGGGTTGGTAATTACTTCTATAGACTTCACCTCATCACCCTGTGTATTTTCCAGAAGGTTTTTAAGTTCATCACCTGTAAGCATTACTTTTTTATCATTAATGGCAACCAGAATTCCCGTACTTCCTTTCACCGTCAGAACATTATTATTGACCATTACATTTGGAGTGTTTTTTAAAATCTCCCATGCATTGAGTGATGAAATATTACTGTTTTCTACATTAAATTCCAGGCGGTCCACTTTTCTTTTAACCAATGGCTTCCTCTTGGTCATAACTACACCTTCAATTTCCTGAGACTCCTTTTTAAGAATGATTTGTAAAGCTTCTGGTTTTTCCAGATCCAATGTTTTTTCAAATAGAGAATACCCAATCGTTTTCACTACCAATTTCACATTGTTTTCTGCAATACTTTCCAAAGTGAAACCACCGTTAGTATCAGTCTTTAGCTCTTTAATTAATTCGTTTTTTGAATTATACAGCGTTACATGTACTGCTGAGAGTTTTTCATTTTCGGTATTCATCACCGTTCCTGCTATTCTTTCCTTTTGGGCCAGTACCATCATCGGAAAACATAGAAAAAGAAGAATTTTGTTCATGATTATTTTATTAAGAATAATGTAAAGCAATACTATGTTTTGCTTTACAGGGCAAAATTCTATAATGGGCAGGAGAATTACGGTTAATGCAAAGTTAATGATGGGTTAATGCCTTTATCTTGATAAAATGAAAACCCTGAATAAGGAAATTCAGGGTTTAAATTTGAAGTAATACATATTTTATGGATAAGGGATAGCCCTGTCCAACTCTATAGGATTATAGTACTTTTTAATACTTGCCTGGGTCTGTTTCGTTAATCCGGCAAAGTCTTCTTTACTTTTGATTTGCTTTCCCTCAATTCTTACATTCCAATCTGGCTGAAACTCTGTTCTCATTCTTGCATAAGGATCATTATAAAACTCAAGATTCAGTTTTACCCATTTTTTAAAATCAATAGTGATAGGGTCTAATGAATAATGTTTTTCAAGAAAATCTTTAGTATCATATGTTTTGGGCAGGTTAACATTTCTGGAAAAAGAATAGATAAAATCTTTCTTATCATCTTCTACATACAGCACTAATCCCGGCAGTCCTCTGAATTTATAAGGACCTTCCGGAATATTAATATCCTGTGTAAACCACGCTGTCCAGTTTCTTCCGCCAAATGTTGTAGTTGCTTTCTGTAAATTATAATTATTGATCTTTTTAGTATCAGGTTCTATTTTCCAGTGAATGTTGTCTTCAGTCTCAAAAACATAATAATAAGGCATCATCCTGATCTGAAAATAGTTTTTATTTTTATTTGAATTTCTTTTACGAATGATGGTTTGTTCACACAAACTTGTATACTGGGAAGAATTATTTCCATGAAGAATATTAAGAGAATCATTTACTAAAAATTCAATTTCATAGAATTTTACCTCTTCGGGGTTAATATCCAATATCATTTCACTTTGATCATAAGCGGCGTCATTAGGATCTGGTCTGTATTGAAGTTCATAGATGAAACGATGAGTCTGGGAATTTACCATAGCTCCTATCAATAAGATAAAAAAGGCAATCTGTTTTTTCATGGAAAAGTGAATTTCAGTATTTAAAATTAAGAAAAAATATATCCTTCGCAAGGTTAATGATGGGTTAATGATAAAAATAATATTCCATTAAAATGGTAAAACTTTATCTTTGTTTTAATGATATCCAAGAACAGAAACCTGATGTATCTTTTTGCTACCTTATTCCTTCTTTTGCTTGGAATACAGGTTTATTTTATGTATAAAACCTATCAGGTTAAAGAAAGGGAAATCTACAGATCGGTAGACCAGAGTATTGTTGGTTATACAGATCAGCTTGAGAATGTTCACGAAGTACAGGAAACAAAAAGTGATTCTCTCCAGAAACTTCTTATCCGTTACTACAATAAAGAAATCAACAAAAAAAAATTTCTGCAATATTTTATAGAAGGCAGAAAAGCTGCCAGTAAAAGACTGAGCCACTACCTCAACGATCGTATGAAAAAAGACGGTTATAAGATCAGTGTCCGGGTTCAGTATACTTCTATCATTCACCTTCCGGATAGTACCAAGGTTATTGACAAACCTATCATTATTTACGAAACCACAGACAGGGTCACCAATCCTAAGATCACCAGCACCGGAACCTGGAGAACCTCATCTACAAAGGAGCTCAAAGGAAAGGAGCTAGCTAATGAAAGAGATACCTTCTATGTAAACAGCCAGACTGATTTTGAAGTTAAAAATATTAAAAGTATTGTTTTTAAAGAGCTTACCCTCCTTATCATCTGTTGTATCCTCTTACTTACCAGTGTACTTCTCCTTTATATTTTTACGATTAAGAACCTGATCAGACAGCAGGAGCAGGTAGAAATTCTCCACACAGTTGTGGATAATATTTCTCATGAGTTTAAAACACCTATCGCTACCTTAAAAATAGCTTCCAAAACGTTAAAAAAAGGATGGAATCCTGATACTCTTCCATTAATTGACAGGCAGATCACAAGACTTGAAAGCCTGATGCTTCAGCTGCATAAAGATGAAGTCCCGGAAGAAATAATTGCCATACAACCAGAAGATTGGGATTTTCTGATTCAGGATCTGGCTTTCACTTATCCCCAGACAGATTTTACATTTGAAAATAAAGTTTCAAAACCACTTCCATTTGATAAAAATCTTTTAGAAACAGTCATCAGAAATCTTTGTGAAAATAGCATAAAATATGGTGCTTCTACTGTAAAGATCAATACAAATAGTATCGCCCAAAATCTGAAAATTGAAGTTACTGATGATGGCCAGGGTATGGAAAGCAAAGAGCTGAAAAATATTTTTGAAAAATTCTACAGAATACAGAATAATAATATTCACAACAACAAAGGACTTGGGCTTGGGCTCTATTTCGTCAAAAAAATAGTGGCATGCTATCATGGTAAAATTGATGTCTCCAGTCAACTCCACATGGGAACTACTTTTAAAATAACCATTCCTTATGAAAACTAACATCCTACTGGCAGAAGACGATCCTGATTTCGGTATGATCCTGAAACAATATCTTGAACTGGAAGATTTTGAGGTCAGCTGGTTCCAGAATCCTGAAGATATCATACCGCTTCTTTCTACCGCTTTTCCTTTTCAGATAGCTATTCTGGATATTATGATGCCTAATATTGATGGCTTTTCTCTGGCTCAAACAATATTAAAAGAGAAAAACAACTTTCCGATTTTATTTTTAACAGCGAAGAATCAGAAAATTGACAGATTAATGGGGTTAAAAATAGGAGCTGACGACTACATTGCCAAACCATGTGATCCCGAAGAACTGGTATTAAGAATCAAAAACATCCTGAAAAGAACCTTACCACCAATAACTGAACCCCAGATAAAAATCGGGCAATATTCTTTAGATACACAAAAACTTTTACTTTCCCATCCTAACGGAAATGCCCGGATGACAGTGCGTGAACAGGAATTACTGCTTTATCTTCTGAAGCATAACCACTCCACTATCACAAGGAATGATATTCTGGATAATCTGTGGGAAACCAATGATTATTTTACAGGAAGAAGCCTTGATGTCTTTATCAGCAGACTAAGGAAATATTTCAGCAATGACCCTGAAATAAAAATCCAATCCCTCAGAGGTATTGGATTTGAAATTGATTTTCCCACTCATTAATTTAAAAAGGAAAGCTTCACAATAACCGGGAAGTGATCTGACGGATAAAGGAGGTTTTCTCTTCTGTCATTGATATGTCTGTGAGATTGTATCTTAAAGTCTTTTGTAAAAATATAATCTATTCTTTCTTTGGGTATTTCATTTACATTAAAGGCGGTAAAGGTTCCTATAGGTCCATAATGCTTGGTTTCCGAATGATAAAAAGTATCTTTCATATTTTGTGAAAGTATCTTAACAGGTTCGGTATCATCTGTCAGGTTAAAATCTCCGCTTACGGTAACGGGCAGATTCCCGGGATTAAGTTCTTTGATTTTTTTCAGGATCAGTTCAGAAGATTTTACCCTGGCTACATTTCCTATATGATCAAAATGAAGATTCATGGCAAGAAATTCCTTTTTAGAGTTTTTATCTTTAAAGACAGCATAGGTACAAATTCTGTTCAAAGCTGCATCCCAGCCTTTCGAAGGTTTCTCAGGTGTTTCAGACAGCCAGAACGTTCCCGACTTCACCACTTTCAGCCTTTGGGTATCATAAAAAATAGCGGAGAATTCTCCTTTCTCTTTACCATCATCCCTTCCTACTCCTATATAATCGTAATTCTTCAATCCACTTTTAATATCCTTCATCTGCTCCGGAAGAGCTTCCTGCACTCCAAAGTAATCAGGATGATAATAAGTTAATAGATCAGCAACATCCTGCTTTCTCACTGGCCATGCATTTTCCTTATCTGAAGCAACATTCAGCCTGATATTAAAACTCATTACCATAAGATCCTGTGAAAACCCCAATGCAAAAAGCATCAGAAACATCATTGAAAGTCTGAAACTCATCATATATATTATCAAATTTGAAACAAAAATAAGACTTCTCTGAGTCAGGGAAGTCTTATTTTATATCATGATAATGTTAAATTATCTCCTACAGCAGAAAAACGGGTTATTCCTTATTGAACTTATGTTCTCTTCCCCCATCTTCAAGGGTCATCGTCTTTTTGTCTTTGCTGAAAATAATAGTAACATTTGCCTGCTCAAAAATAAATTTATTATCTCCTGAGTATTCTAAAGGAAATTCAGGCTGCCCTCCTGGTTTTCCGTAAAGCTGGCCATTCTTTTCAATAAATGTAATTTTAAATTGAGATTCTTTAGTTCCGTAGATTCCCGTGAAATCCTTGGCATTGATCTTATCAATGGGTTTCGCGTCTGCAAGTCCCAAAGAATTATTTTTCATGTTAACATCAGGAATCTTAGAATCCGGATCCAGTTTTACTACCTCTATTTCTTTATTAGAATCTACTTTGAATTTCCATTCTTTATTTCTCTTCCAAACTTCAACAGGAATCTTTATATTTCTGGATGTTCCATCTTTGAATTTCAGCTGAACAGTCGTAGGCATTGGTAACTGTCCAAGGTTTTCAACCGTAATCTGAACTCCGTTTTTAAAATCACCATTAACGTATTTTACCTCTTTAACCGCCTGGTCAATTTTCCATTTATTAAAAAACCATCCTCTCCAGAACCAATTCAGCTCTTCTCCAGAAATATTTTCCATCGTATGGAAGAAATCCCAGGGTGTAGGATGTTTGAAGGCCCAGCGATCAATATAAGTTCTGAGTGCTTTATCAAATTTTTCAGGTCCCAGAATTGTTTCTCTTAAAATAGACATCCCAACACCTGGCTTGTAATAAGCCAATGCACCAATACTTGCTTCTTTCATATTATCAGGTCCTACCATAATGGGCTCCAGATTATCACTCATCAGATAACTTCCGGCTCTCGCCATATCCTGTTTTTTATAATACTCTCCTTTGTTGAAAGCCTCTGTTGAAAGCTCATTGATAAAAGTATTAAAACCTTCATCCATCCATGCAAATAACCTTTCATTAGATCCAACAATCATCGGAAACCAGTTATGCCCGAATTCATGATCCGTTACCCCCCAAAGATCTTCTCCTTTGGAATCCATATGACAGAAAACAATTCCCGGATATTCCATCCCACCTTCATTTCCTGCAACGTTGGTAGCTGCCGGATAGGTATATCCATACCATTTATTTGAATAGTGTTCTATTGCTGCTTTGGTGTATTCTGTAGATCTCCCCCAAGCTTTGTCTCCTGCACTTTCAGCCGGATAAGCAGAGATGGCCAATGATTTTTTGCCATTGGGAAGATTTATTTTTGCTGCATCCAGAATAAATCCGGCAGATGATGCCCACGCAAAATCCCTTGCCTGATCAATTTTAAATTTCCAGGTTTTTGTTCCTGCATTCTTGTTTTTTCCAATTTCAGTTTCAGGACGGATCATTACTGTTTTATCACTCTTTCTTGCCTGATCCCACCGGCTGATTTCGTCTTTACTGTATACTTCTTTTTCGTTCAGCAATTCTCCGGATGCAACTACATAATGATTAGCTGGCACTGTGATATTAGCAGTAATATTTCCGTACTCCAAAAAGAATTCAGAAGCTCCTACATAAGGCAATGTGTTCCATCCCATTACATCATCATAGACACACATTCTCGGATACCATTGTGCCATGGTAAATATCTTACCATTCTTTGTATTCTGTACCCCCATTCTGTCTGAACCATATTCTGGAGAAATAAAGGAATAGTCGATGGTAATTTTTGCAATTCCACCTTTAGATTTTAATTCTTTAGGCAGGTCAATCTGCATTCTTGTATCTGTAATTGTGTATTTCACTTCTTTACCATCAAGCTTTACAGTTTTAATAGTATACCCTCCATCAAATGTTTCTCCATGAGCTCCATTTCTGCTTCCAGACAGGGGCACCACAGCATTGCCCCGGGAGTCTTTTGCAAATAAATTCTGATCTAGCTGTAACCAAAGAAAACTTAGCTGATCAGGACTATTATTTGTATATGTGATTTCAGCAGTTCCTGCAATCTCTTTTTTATCCTCATTCAGACTTACGTTTAAATGATAATCTGCTGAGTTCTGCCAATAGGCATGTCCCGGTTGCCCACTCGCAGAGCGGGTTTCCGTACCAGTCTGTGGGTAGAAGAATGGCTTAAATGCTTCTATGTAATCATATTTGGATGTCTCCTGTGCATATACAGATCCTGTAAAAAGGAAGGCAGCAACAGTAGAAATCAGTACCGGAAATTTACAATTCATTTGAAAAAGTTTATCAATAGGTAAAAAAAACTCCCGGAATTGTTACAAATCCGGGAGCTTTTTTATAAAAATTTAATTAATTAGATTTTTTTGCTTTAATCATAGCTTCCAATGCATCCCACATTTCACCCGGAATTGCCTCAAGCATATTGAACTCTCCTGCACCCTGCAGCCACTCGCCACCATCAATTGTTACCACTTCACCATTCATATATGCTGAATAATCTGAAACCAGATAAGCTGCAAGATTAGCCAACTCCTGATGTTCTCCCACTCTTCTTAACGGAACTTTTTTCTTCATATCAAATTTTTCCTGAAGATCTCCCGGAAGAAGCCTGTCCCAAGCTCCTTTGGTAGGGAAAGGTCCCGGAGCAATCGCATTGAAACGAATTCCATATTTAGCCCACTCTACAGCCAGTGATCGGGTCATAGCCAAAACACCTGCTTTTGCACAGGCAGAAGGTACCACATAGGCAGAGCCTGTCCAGGCATATGTTGTAACAATATTCAGCACAGTTCCTGGTGTTTTGGACTCTATCCAGTGCTTTCCTACAGAAAGTGTACAGTTTTTAGTTCCTTTCAAAACAATATCCAAAATAGAATCAAAAGCGGAATGAGTCAGTTTTTCTGTTGGGGAAATAAAATTTCCGGCTGCATTATTCAACAGAATATCAATCTTACCGAATTCCTTAAGCGTAGCTTCTTTCATCGCTTCCACCTCATCCCAGTTTCTCACATCACAAGATACACAAAGAACTTTACCTCCTGTTTCTTCTTCCAGTTCCTTAGCTGTAGCCTGTAGCTTTTCCAGATTTCTGGAAGTGATCACCACATGAGCTCCCAGTTCAAGAAAATATTTGGTCATTGCTTTTCCAAGCCCGCTTCCGCCTCCGGTTACAATCGCTACTTTATCTTTAAGTGCACCTTCGCGCAACATTGGTTGTGTATATAGACTCATAAAATATTTTTTCTTAAAAATAATAAATATTGACATGCAATCCCTTAAAATAGATTGATAAATGATGCTACAAATAATTATTCTTTATATCAATAAAAAAATACATCAAATACTCCAAAAGAAAATAGCCTGATAAAACTACCAGGCTATTTTTTATTTTTCCAAACAAGCTATTAAGAAGCAACTACACCTTTGAATGAAAGTGTTTTAGGAGTCTTACTCTCACTTGTAGTAACATTTACAGTTTTCATAAATGGACCAGCTGCAGCCGCATTATAGCTAGCTTCTACAAAGCCTTTTTTCCCTGGCTGGATAGGAGTTTTTGTATAATCAGCTGTAGTACATCCGCATGAAGGGGCCACATTTTGTATAATGATTGGTTTTGAACTTGTATTGGTAAATTCAAATCTGATCAATTTTGGTTTTCCCTGAGGAATATTTCCTACATCTATAGATTCTGATTTCCATTTAATAGCATCTGCAACCATTTTTACAATGGATGGAGCATCTGCAGTAAGTACGTTAGCATAAAAAGGTGAGAATGCTAAAACAGCCAAAAGAGCGGTAATTTTTAATTTTTTCATGAGTATAAATTTTATTATTTAGGAATGGGTTATCTTTTTTCTATGTAACAAATGTAAAACAGACTATGATTATAACTTGTTAACTGCTGTCAAACATTTGTTAACAAGTTGTTAATGATAAATGATAAATAGATATTTTTGGATAATATTGTTTCAGGAAATGAAAATAAAAAAACTCAATATCATCATAACGCTGGGGTTCATAGCTATTATCGGAATTTTAATAGCTCAACTAATGTGGACCCGCCAGGCTTATAATCTTGAGGATAAAAAGTTTAATCAAAAAGTAAATATTGCCTTAATGGAAGTTGCAGAGAAATTATCCGAAGGCAAAACTTCCTATACTGAAAACCCTGTACAGAATATCGCCAATGACTATTACGTAGTCAATATTAACAATGAATTTCATCCCATAGTTCTTGAATATTATCTGAAAACAGAATTTACCCGTTTCCAGATCAATACGGATTACGCATATGCATTATATAACTGCCATAGTGATAAAATGGTGTACGGAAAGTTTATGACCACCCATCAGGAAAGTCCAAGTAACAAGGTGATTAATTTCCCCAAACACAAAAACCTTACCTATTACTTTTCCATCCGGTTTCCTGATAAAACAACTTATCTTATCAGTTCATTAAGATTCTGGTATCTTCTCACGTTTGCCCTTATTATTATTCTTTTGGTGTATGTGTATTCTATCTATACCATTATTCAGCAAAAGAAATTTTCAGAACTTCAAAGAGATTTCATCAATAATATGACGCATGAGTTTAAAACGCCTCTGTCTTCAATACTTTTAGCTTCAGAAGCACTCAACAAGCAGGATCTTGTACAGGAAAACTCCAAACTGCAGACTTACACATCCATTATTATCAATCAAAGCCACAAGCTTAATAATCATATTGAAAAAATATTGAATATTGCAAAGAACGATGCTTCCGGATTATTATTAAAACCTCAAAAAATCCTGCTCCTTCCTTTTATTCAGGAAATTGCAGACACCATACAGCACAAAAATACAGACCTCAGCATTGAGATAGATATTGAAAACACAACTTCAATAATGGCTGATGAATTTCATTTTACCAATATCATTTATAATATTTTAGACAACTCCATCAAGTATTGTGAAACAAAACCCGTTATTAAAATTTCAAGCTATAAAGATTCAAAAGGTTTATATTTAAAATTTAAAGACAACGGGTTGGGTATCCCTGCTAAAAATATTCCTCATATTTTTGAAAAATTTTATAGGGTACCTACCAAAAGAAGTGAGGAAGTGAATGGTTTTGGGCTTGGATTATTTTATGTAAAGAAAGTAGTGCAGCAGCATCTCTGGAAAATTTCTGTAGAGAATAATGAGTACAAAGGAATTACCACTACTCTATTTTCCCCGTTTTCAATTTAATCATGTGTAAGTATGGAGAAATCTAAAATTTTATATGCAGAAGACGACAAAACAATAGCATTCCTGGTTGAAGACAGCCTGGAAAGCTATTATGACATCAGCTGCTATTCGGATGGTGAATCTGCATTAGAAGCATTTAACAGTAAGGATTATGATATTTGTCTGCTGGATATTATGATGCCCGGTATGAACGGATTTGAGGTAGCAAAGCAGATTCGCAGTAAAAACTCTGATATTCCGATTATTTTTATTTCGGCAAAAGCTTTAAAGGAAGACAGAATCAAAGGGCTAAAAATAGGAGCTGATGATTATCTTGTAAAGCCATTCAGTATTGAAGAACTGATGCTGAAAATTGAAGTTTTCCTGAAGCGTACAAAGAAAACAAATACCTCTCCTCTAAAATACAAAGTCGGAAACTATGATTTTGATCCTAAAAACTACACCCTGCAAGGTATAGAAAACAATATCACTCTCACCCAAAGAGAGTCTGACCTGCTTTTATATTTTATCCGCCATAAAAATCTTGTTGTCAAAAGACAGGATATCCTGAAGGCTATTTGGGGAGATGATGATTATTTTATGGGAAGAAGTCTTGATGTATTTATTTCCCGATTGCGAAAAGTATTGGCTGGAGAACAGGATATTTTAATTGAAAACCTGCACGGAATAGGTTTCCGTTTTTCCGAAAAAAAATAAATATTAAACGCATTCTTATAAAGTAAAGCCGCAAATGATGATTTTAATTAATTTTAACCTTTGAAAATTTGTTATTAATGAAAAATCACAAACCCACTTTTTTTCTGTTTCTATTATTTTTAAGCATACATTTTAAAGCTCAAAAATTTGAAAGATTATACCAATATGTAAATCCACTTATCGGAACCGAAAAAATGGGACATACGTATCCTGGAGCTACTGTTCCTTTTGGAGCCATACAATTAAGCCCGGAAACAGATAGTATTTCTTATGAACTTAACGGGAAATACAATGGTGAGGTGTATAAATATTGCGCAGGTTACCGTTATGAGGATAAAACCATTACAGGTTTCAGTTCTACTCATTTCAGTGGTACAGGGCATTCTGACCTGGGGGATTTGCTGGTGATGCCTACTGTAGGAAAACTTCAGCTTAATCCCGGAACAGCATCTCACCCTGAAAACGGATACAGAAGCAGATTTTCACATCAAAACGAGAGAGCGGAAGCCGGATATTATCAGGTAAAGCTTGACGATCATAACATTCTTGCTGAATTAACAGCCACTCCAAGAGTTGGAGTTCATCGGTATACTTTTCCTAAATCTGAACAATCCCATATTATTCTGGATCTGATGGCCGGCATCTACAATTATGATGGAAAAAATGTATGGACCTACGCCCGTGTAGAGAATGGCAATACCATTACAGGGTATCGTCAGACCAACGGCTGGGCAAGAACCAGAACGGTTTATTTTGCAATGAAGTTCTCAAAACCTTTCAAATCATACGGTCAGAAAAATTATGATGAAAAACAGGTCTACAAAGGATTTTGGAGAAAGTTTGATCAGACAAAAAATTTTCCAGAAATCGCCGGTAAGAATCTGAAAATGTACTTTGACTTTGATACGAATGAGAACGAATCTATTGAGATTAAGCTTGCAATTTCTCCTGTAAGCCAGGCTAACGCTCAGGAAAATCTTGAAAAAGAAGCTGGAAATTTAACGTTTGATCAGATTAAGGCAAAAGCACAGGAAGATTGGAATAAAGAATTGAATAAAATTATTATTAAAGGTTCTGACATTCAAAAGACCAATTTCTATACAGCAATGTATCACACATTCATCAATCCCACAACCTATATGGATGTAAATGGAGAGTATAAAGGATTGGACCAGAATATTCACAAAGCAGAAAATTTTACTAATTATACTACCTTTTCTCTTTGGGATACCTATCGGGCACTCCATCCATTTTTTAAT
Organism: Chryseobacterium sp. BIGb0232; assembly: GCF_024810195.1. Lineage (NCBI taxonomy): Bacteria > Pseudomonadati > Bacteroidota > Flavobacteriia > Flavobacteriales > Weeksellaceae > Chryseobacterium > Chryseobacterium sp. BIGb0232. The sequence continues at coordinate 31,565 of NZ_JANUEH010000015.1, read as the reverse complement.
ATTATCCAGCCCAAACGGAATAACGATATGGTGAGATCTATGATGGCTCATTATAATCAGTTTTCTATGAAGATGTTACCTATCTGGTCTCATTATGCCAATGATAACTGGTGTATGAGTGGCTATCATAGCGTAAGTGTAGTTGCCGATGCTATTATTAAAGGAAACTATGATGGTGATGCTAAAGAAGCCCTGAAAGCATGTGTAGAAACTGCCAACAAAAGAGACTATGAAGGTATTGGACAGTATATTGACTTAGGGTACATTCCAGCGGAGAAAAACGGAACTTCCGTTTCAAACACACTTGAATATGCTTATGACGACTGGGCGATTGCTCAATTGGCAAAACATCTGGGAGAAACAGAAATTTATAATCAATTCATTAAACGCTCTGAAAACTGGAAGAATAATTTCGATAAAACCACTGGCTTTATGCGCCCACGTCTGGCTGACGGAAGTTTCAAAAAAGATTTTGATGTTTTAAGTACCCACGGACAGGGATTCATTGAAGGAAACTCATGGAACTACAGCTTCTTTGTTCCGCAAAATCCTGATGAACTGATCACAATGATGGGCGGAAAAAAGAAGTTTGCTTCAAAGCTTGATGAGCTCTTCAGTATGCACTTACCGGATGAATTCTTTGCAGATACAGAAGATATTACCAGAGAAGGTATTATTGGCGGATATGTTCATGGTAATGAACCTGCTCATCATGTTGCTTATCTTTATAACTGGGCAGGTCAACCCTGGAAAACACAGTCACAGATCCGCCATATTCTTGAAATGCAATATAAAGCTACTCCTGATGGTTTAGGGGGAAATGATGATACCGGACAAATGAGTGCGTGGTATATTTTAAGTTCATTAGGCTTTTACCCTGTCTCACCCGGTTCAGAAAACTATTCCATCGGAAGTCCGGCAGTTGACAGAGCTATTTTAAATTTAGAAAATGGAAAAACCTTTGAAATTGAAGCCATCAACCAAAGCACACAAAATGTATATGTTCAGAAAATTCTCTTAAATGGAAGAGAAATTAAGAATTTTACATTAAAACATTCGGAAATTATGAATGGTGGGAAACTTACTTTTTATATGGGCAATAAGGCTAAAAAATAGATCGTGAGAAACTATTTCTTCAAAATTTAATATTTAAATAAGCTCTCGCAGATTATATAACCCTTTTCAATCAGCCTGTTGACGGGTTTTGGCTAAAGCCAATGGAATTTTATATAAAAAAAGCGGGCTTTAGCCCGCTTCTATTGAATTGTTATAATAACTTTTATTATTCTTTCACCTCGAAAAGTAGTCTCTCCCCAAATTTCTCCTCAGCAATTTTTCCATTATCATAAACCAACTGTCCATTGACAAAAGTATGGGTAACTTTAGAATGAAAATTCATTCCTTCAAGTGGGCTCCAACCGCATTTGTATAATAAATTCTCTTTAGAAACTGTCCAGTCTGCATTTAAGTCAACCAAAACAAGATCCGCTTTATAATCTTCTTTCACAAAACCTCTCTTTTCCACTTTGAAAAGAATGGCCGGATTATGGCTCATTTTTTCTACAATTTTCTCAAGGGAGATTTTACCATTTTTATAGTTTTCCAGCATGACAACCAATGAATGTTGAACTAATGGTGCTCCGGAAGGACATTTTGTATATACATTATTCTTTTCCTCAGCAGTATGAGGGGCATGATCCGTTGCAATCACATCAATTCTGTCATCCAATAATGCTTCCCAAAGGGCATCTTTATCTTTTTGTGTTTTTACAGCCGGATTCCATTTAATAAGACCTCCTTTTGTATTATAATCTTCATTTGTAAAAGTAAGATGGTGAACACATACCTCAGCCGTAATCTTTTTATCTTTTAATGGAATATCATTTCTGAATAATTCCATTTCTTTAGCTGTTGAAAGGTGAAAAACATGTAGTCTTGCTCCGGTTTTCTTTGCCAGTTCAATAGCTTTGGATGAAGATTTATAACATGCTTCTTCACTTCTGATCAGATGATGAAACTTTACAGGGATATCTTCACCATATTCATCCATATACTTTTGGGTGTTGGCTCTGATAGTGGCTTCATCTTCGCAATGAACTGCAATCAGCATTTTTGTATTGCTGAAGATGTTTTCCAGAGTCTCCGGATTATCAACCAACATATTTCCTGTAGATGACCCTAAGAACAGTTTAATTCCCGGAACATTTCTGGGATTTGTTTTTAAAACTTCTTCAAGATTATCATTCGTTCCTCCCATCATGAAACCATAGTTGGCATAAGCTTTCTGAGAAGCAATTTCATATTTATCCGCTAATAATTCCTGAGTAACAGCATTAGGAACAGTATTAGGCTGATCAATAAAACTGGTCACTCCACCGGCAATCGCTGATTTTGATTCTGTTTCAATATCTCCTTTATGGGTAAGACCCGGGTCACGAAAATGAACCTGATCATCAATGACTCCCGGAAGAAGGTATTTTCCGGTACCGTCAATCATCAGATCGGCATCTTCAGAAATACCGGAAGCTATTTTAGAAATTAAATCATTTTCTATTAAGATATCGCTTTCAAAGATTTTTCCTTCATTAACGATATTTACATTTTTGATTAAGGTCTTCATTTTACTTTTAGAAATTAGATTAGAAATTTAAAGATAGAAAAAGCTTGAATTATCAATTAGAACCAATTACTCAGTATAATTATGAACTGATAACATCTTACTTCCAACTTCTCTAAAAAGCAAAATTAAGGTTTATGAATGAATTTTAAGATCACTCGTAATAAATCAATTTCTAAATATTTACATTTGCATAAAATTTTTCGAATTGTATAAGAAATTATTAGGGCAAACAATTATTTATGGAGTGGGAGCCATTGCGCCAAGAATTATTTTATTTATTCTTAATCCACTTTTGATCTATAAAATTCCCAATGAAGGTTTTGCGATTTTCACACAGCTTTATGCATGGATTTCATTTGTCAACATTATCCTTTCATTCGGTTTTGAAACTGCCTATTTCCGATTCTCTGCGGAAGATGATAACGAGAAAAAAACCTTCAATACTTCATTCTGGTTTTTATTTTCTACCTCTACCCTTTTCCTTGCATTATGCTACTTATTCAATCAGCCTATTGCCGATTATTTGGGGTATCACAACAATCCTGAATATATTAAATGGTTTGCATTAATTGCATTTTTCGATAATTTATTGGTGATTCCGTTTGCATGGCTCCGTTTTCATAATAAGCCCATCAAATATTCAGCAGTAAGAGTTTTCCAGTCTATATTTCAGGCAGTTTTTACAGCCGCTTTATTTTTCTGGATTCCGGAAAGTGTTTCGAAAAGCTTTGGTTTAAATCAAAATGTAGATTATCCTTTCTTCAGTAATCTCGCAGGAAGTGCCTTAGGAGTTCTATTACTACTTCCCATTATATTGAAAGTAAGATTCCAATTTGTAGCTTCCCTATTTAAACGTATGATTAAGTATTCATTTCCATTAATGCTTGCGGGTCTTGCTTTCATGGTAAATGAAAACTTTGACAAGTCCATTCAAAGAAGTCATATTTCAGATGAGCAAGCCGGTGCTTATGGAGGATGTTATAAACTGGCTGTCCTGATGACATTATTTGTTACCGCTTACCGAATGGGTATTGAACCCTTCTTTTTTAAGCAAATGGATAAAGGTGATGCCAAAAAGACCTATGCTAAAGTAGCAGAATACTTTGCTTTCTTTGCATGTGCTGTAGCCCTGGGAATCATTGCTAATATTTCCTGGCTAAAAAGTGTTTTCATACCCAATCAATCGTATTGGATTGCTATAGACATTATCCCGATTATTGTTATCGCCAACCTTTGTTTCGGAATATACTATAACTTTTCCACATGGTACAAAGTAACAGACAGGACAAGTGTTGGAACTGCAATTTCATGGATTGGAGCAGGGATCAATATCGCTTTAAATTATTTAGCACTATCCTATTATCACAGTATGATGGGTTCTGCATGGGCAACATTCGGAGCATACACCATTATGATGATCATATCATATCTGCTGGGACAGAAATATTACCCGATCCCCTATAGAATGAAGAAAATATCTTTTTTCTTACTATTGCTTGGCGTTTTCAGTTTTATCATTGTAAAATATCTTAACTATAATATTTTAACAAGTAATTTATTATTCTTAACCTTCCTTGGCATTTTGATCTATTCTGAGAAAAATATGATTATATCAAGAATCAGGAAGAATTAAACTTTGGTCTCTCTTTTGATGACTATTAAGCTTAAAAAACAAACAAAGTGGCTAAACATGATGAGTATTATATTTCTAAAATGTTTTAATTACTATATTTAGCTAAAAATACCTACATTTAAACAAAAACATCGTTATATCATCTATGAAAATTATTGTTCCTATGGCTGGACGTGGTTCCAGATTACGTCCACATACACTGACAGTACCAAAACCGCTTATTCCTATTGCAGGAAAACCTATCGTACAGAGATTGGTAGAAGATATTGCTAAAGTTGCAGGAGAAAAAATTGAAGAAGTAGCTTTTATCATCGGAGACTTTGGTCCTGAGATCGAAAGATCACTTATTCAGATTGCTGAAAAACTGGGAGCAAAAGGAAGTTTATATTATCAAAATGATCCTCTTGGAACTGCCCATGCTATCAAATGTGCTGAACAGTCAATGACAGGAGACGTTGTAATTGCTTTCGCTGATACTCTTTTCCGTGCAGATTTCCAATTGGATAAAAACTCTGATGGGGTAATCTGGGTAAAAAGCGTAGAGGATCCATCTGCATTCGGAGTGGTAAAGCTGGATAACTATGGATTCATTACTGATTTCGTTGAAAAACCTCAGACATTTGTTTCAGATCTTGCCATTATTGGAATCTATTATTTCAACAGTGCCGAAAAATTAATGGATGAGATCAACTACATCATGGACAATGACATTAAAAATGGCGGAGAATATCAGTTGACGATGGCATTGGAAAACCTAAGAGCGAAAGGAGCTAAGTTTACTTTAGGTAAAGTGAATGACTGGATGGACTGTGGTAATAAAAATGCAACCGTAGAAACCAACAGTAAAATTCTTGAATACGAAAAAGAAGAAATGTCTCATTATCCGGCATCTGCTGTAATTGAAAACTCATTGATTATTCCACCATGCTTTATTGGAGAGAATGTGAAAATTTCTAATTCTAAAGTTGGACCTGGAGTTTCATTAGGAAACAATACAGCTATTGTTAACTCTAATATTGAGAACTCTCTTATCCAGGAAAACACAAAAATCAACCACGGGAACCTTTCCAATTCTATGATTGGGAATTCTGCTCAGTATTTCGGAGTGGCAAGAGAAATTTCACTCGGAGATTACTCTGTTTTAGATTTCCTGTCTAAATAATTAAGATTAGTAATTATTTAATTTAAAATAAGATAAACCAAACCACACAAACTGTTTTGTGTGGTTTGGCGTTAATATTGCACCGTATTTTTTTAATTAAAAAAGATAAATACATGAAAAATTGGATCCCGTTTCTTTTATTACTTCTTGCCTTATCTTCCTGTAAAACCCGTAATGCCGTAAAAAACACTACAGGCAATAGCAGGGACAGTATCCAAACAACAGAAGATAACAGAAACCCAAAAGATGTAAATCAACCGGTAAGAGATAAACTTACCTTTTATGAACATGTATTGATCCCACCAAAATTCGAGCAAATCAAAATAGACAGTAAAGTGCGGGTAGAAACCGGAAGTTTTATTCCTACATTAGATGCTACTATTTATATAGAAAATGATAAAAAGGTCTGGATGAATCTGAGAGCTCTTTTATTTAATGTCGCCAGAGGTATTGCAACCCCGGATGGAATAAAGGGCCAGGATAAAACCAGTAAAACCTACATTGATTCCGATTTCGACTATCTTAATAACCTGCTGAATGTTAACTTCATTGATTATAAAGCTTTGGAAAAAATCCTTTTGGGAAGAACTTTTGTAAAGATCAGCGATTCTCAATTTACTTTAGCCCAAAATGCACAAGGTTATAAAATGGTCTCCAATGTAAACCAGAAAATCGTAACCGATGAAAAAAGCAGAGAGTATAAAATTGCTTTGCAATATGACACCAATTACGATTTATTAAGTGTCAATTTAAAAGATGTTTTATCACCGGACGAACTGGAAATATCATACAGTGACTGGAATGAATACAACGGAATACGCCTTCCGCAAAATGTTAAAATAATTATAAAAGGTTCAAAATCTAGTCAAATTTTACTGGAAAATACGAAATTTGACTTTTCGAGGATGGAAACACCATATTCTGTACCATCCAGTTATAAGAAAATTGAGATTAAATGATTAAAAAATTTAGCTTTTTAATAGGTGTTCTTATGTTTGGACTGCACCAGGGACAGCAGAAGAAAGAACAGCTGCAGAAGCAGAATGCCGAACTTAAAAAACAAATTGCACAAATAAATACGGATTTAGCTAAAACAAGAAGCGAATCTAAACTTTCCATAGCCTACCTTACCAATGTTAATCAAAAGTTAGTATTAAGAGAAAAGGTCTACAATAACACTCAGAAAGAAAAGAGATTTATTGAAGATGACATCTATTTAAAGCAGCTTGAGATCAATCGTCAGAATAAGGAATTGGCCGTTCTGAGAAAGAATTATGCTGAAGTCTTGGTAAATGCTTATAAAAACAAAGGGGTACAGAATAAAGTAACCTTCATTCTTTCGTCTAAGAATCTGGGTGAAGGTATTCGAAGAGTACAATACCTAAAGCAATATTCTGATTACCAGGATAAAAAAGCGGCTGAAATCAGCGATGCAGCCAATCAGATCAAAAAAACCATTACGCAAAGACAAAACTCTGTAAAAGAGAAACAAAACCTTCTGGTAAATCAACAGAAGGATTTAGCAACGATTAATGCGGAAAGAGCTCAAAAAGAGCAACTGGTAACTGACTTTAAAAAGAACGAAGTAAAACTTACTGGTGAACTAAAGCAAAAACAAGTTCAGTCCAAAGCTCTTGAAGGACAGATCAGAGCAATTATTGCAGAAGAGATCAGAATTGCAAAAGCGGAAGAAGAAGCCAGAAGAAAAGCGGAAGCAGAAAAAATACGTTTAGCAAAACTTGCTGCAGAAAGAGAAAAAGCAAGAATTGAAGCTGAGGCTAAAGCAAGAGCTGAAGCTTTGGAGAGAGAAAGAAGAATTGCTGAAGCTGAAGCTAAAAAAGCGGCAGAATTAGCCGCAAGAAGAGCTGAAGAAGAAAGAAAACGTAATGAAGAAGCTGCAAGAGCTGAAGCCAGCGCAAAAGATGAAGCAAGAAAAATAGCTGCTAAAAAAGCGTCTGATGAAGCAGCTGCCAAATCTAAAGAAGCCGCAGATAAACTCGCAGCAGCCAGAGCCGCAGAATTGGCCTTAGCCAAGAGAAAAGAAGAAGACAAAAAAGCAGCAGAATCTAAGGCTATGACAAGCTATGGAGTTACTACCTCCACAGGAAGTAGCTTTGCAGAAAGCAGAGGAAAATTAGGATATCCTACAGACAAAGCCGGACGAATTACCCACCGTTTCGGAAGACAGCCACACCCTGTATTCAAAAATATTACAGAAGAAAACAATGGTATCAAACTTTCTGTACCAGCGGGCACCCGTGCCAAATCTGTATATCCGGGATCTGTATCTTCAGTACTTGCTAACAATGATGGTACAAAAACTGTAATCATTAAACATGGAAGCTACTTTACTATTTATTCCAACTTAGGAAATGTAAATGTTTCCAAAGGACAACAGGTCTCCGCCGGAACCCCGGTAGGAACTGTAGCTCAGGATTTTGACGGTGCTTATACCCTTGATTTCCAAGTATGGAACGGAAGTACACCGGTTGACCCACTAGGTTGGATTTCATATTAAAAAAAGTGTAACTTTGCAAAAATTTTAAGAGATGAATACACTCACAATACTTGCCTTATCTTGGCAACACATCCTTATCGTAGCTATACTTTTAGTATTGCTTTTTGGAGGAAAGAAAATTCCGGAACTTATGAGAGGAGTAGGTTCAGGAATCAAGGAATTTAAAGATGCGGTGAAAGAAGAAGACAAACCAGGTTCTGAAAAAAAATCTTCTTCTACAGATAATAATTCTTCAAGTAACTAAAATTCCTTAGAATTAATGAAATTTACTGAGACTGCATGGAAAGTCTTCAATCAATCTATTGAAGACTATCACGTGTCTGATGACGTTAACGCTCTAATTAATAACCCGTTCGAAAAAGATAGTTTGGAACGGATTTTGTATGCAAAGAACTGGATTGATACCGTTCAATGGCATCTGGAAGATATAATTAGAGATGAAAATATTGATCCAGCTGAAGCTCTTCAACTGAAGAGAACAATAGACGCCTCCAATCAGAAAAGAACTGATCTGGTAGAATATATAGACAGCTGGTTCCTTAATAAGTTTGAAAATATAACTCCTAAACCTGAAGCAAAGATAAATACGGAAACTCCCGCTTGGGCAGTAGACAGATTATCTATCCTTGCACTAAAGGTCTATCATATGTCATTAGAAGCCAATAGAGAATCTGCCTCTGAAGAACACAGGAACAATTGCCAGGCTAAACTGAATGTTCTGCTTACTCAGAAGGAAGATCTGTCAACTTCTATAGACCAGTTGCTTGCTGATATTGAAAACGGTAATGTTAAGATGAAAGTATACAAACAAATGAAAATGTATAACGATGAAAGTCTTAACCCAATCCTTTATCAAAAAGGGCAACAAAAATGAAAAGACTAGTTTTTTTTGGAGTACTAATACTATTAACATCTTCCTGCGCAACGGAAAAGCTTAACCTTTCTCCGCTGTCAAATAACTTTTATAGCGATACAAAAGGCTCTGATTCAGATAGAGGCTCTAAGAAGAGTTTTAATATCAATATCAAGGAAAACGTAAACGCTTCTGAGATTTCAAATATTATCTCAACTTTCCCTAAGTTTAAAAACAATGGGCTGAATGATGAGGTGGCAAGTTTGAAATACAGCCTTCAGAATTATCTATATGCTATTGATGCCAATAATTCATCAGGTAAAAGTAGGGCACTAAAAAGCTTCGAAAAATCATACAAGAAGATTCAAAAGCAAAGACAAAGCCTTGACAAAGATGATGATGAAGTTCTCAACAGATATTTGGTCCGTTTAAAAACCAATATTTCTGTGATTGAAGATGCTTTACCAGGAAGTTAAAAACTAATTGAATTATCAATGATTAAAATTCAGGCGGAAGCCAATGTTCCTACAGAGCACGGCAATTTCCGAATGATCGCTTTCTCCGAAAATGAAAACGACTGGATGCCTCACATGGCCATCATCGCAGACAATACAGATTTCTCAAAACCTGTGAATGTCCGTTTCCATTCAGAATGTATTACCGGAGAAGTCTTCCATTCAAAAAAATGCGAATGCGGCCAGCAATTGGATGCAGCAATGAAATATATCCACGAAAACGGGGGAATTATTATATACCTTCGTCAGGAAGGTCGTAATATTGGCATCATCAATAAATTAAAAGCTTATTCATTACAGGAGAAAGGTCTTGATACAGTACAAGCCAATCTTGAACTTGGGCTTCCTGCAGATGACAGAAACTTTGGTGTAGCCATTGAAATTCTTAATCTGTTGGATGTAAAAGACATCAACCTTTTGACCAATAATCCTGAAAAGGTAAAATATGTGGTAGAGAGTAATGTTCATCTCAATTCAAGGATTCCATTACAAATTCCGGCCAACGAGATTAGTAAAGGCTATTTACAGACAAAAAAAGATTTCTTTGGACATCTGCTCGATGACAATGATAACTAGATAAAATAAAAGCTTCAGAACAAGTTCTGGAGCTTTTTTATTAGAGTATCATTCTGCAAAATATTTCAAAATAAATTCAGACTAAAAATAATCAGGATAAGCCTCATTATAAAGAATGGGAATAAATTATTGTGACATTCTATAAACACTGTCCTATTTCTCATTGTCACCCCATTATTCACCATACAAGACTGTGATCAATTCTGCCCTCTTTTATTTATATAAAAATCAAAAGCCCCGGAAGATAACTCCCGAAGCTTTTTTAATTATAAAAAACTGAAAAGATATTTCTTAATTAGTGTGCGCTGATAGTTTTAACTTTAGATTCATCAATGTTATAATACTTAATCACCGCATTATAATCACTTAAATCAACGCTATTGGCTGCTTTTGCTGCTTTTTTAGCTGGATCAGCAGGTACTAGTACAATTCTAAATGTTTGATTTGTCAAGTATTTAGCAGTTTCAGCAGATGTCATTTGTGTTCCCTGATTAAAATTTGCTTTTGTCTCAACATTTACTACACTACTATTAAACTTAAAGTTATAATCTAGTTCTCTATTTGTTGGCAAACCACTCACATCATCAAGAAAATAGGTTTTGGGAATTTGTTGCCACAGATTACCTTCTTTTTTATATACAAGAACTACATCAGTAGCTTGAATGTTGATATCAGATATTAATGTAAAATTGTTTGCAGCTGTAAATGATCCAGTCGCATCCATCATAATTGGAAAAGTATCATTATCCTTTCCTGGGTTCACCACTACCGGATCGTTGTTACTATTATCGCAACTATATGCTAGAAATCCGACACCGGCTAATAATATAATTGGAAGTATTTTTTTCATTTTTATAAATGTTTAGTTATTATTTATATTGCGTATTCAAATCATATACCAAAAATTTCAAAATCTTTGTTTTTCTCAATTTTTTTAATTGTATTTTTGTTCTTATTCAAAAAGTCATGAAGAAATTATTATATACTTCACTCTTTATTGCAGCAATCATTAGTCCTAGGATTAATGCCCAATATCAGCCTAAAAATACATCGAAGGAAGATCTTAAAAAGGCCCAGCAATGGGTTGAAAAAACATATAAAAATCTTTCTCAGGATGAAAAACTGGGCCAGCTTTTTATTGTTGCATTATATACTAATAAAGGAGAAGACTATATCAATCAGGTAAGAAATATTGTTGCTAATGATAAAATTGGCGGCTTGATCCTGATGCAGGATGATGCTGCAAGAGAAATCAACCTTGTGAATGAATTCCAGCAGAAATCCAAAGTTCCCTTAATGATCGGAATGGATGCTGAATGGGGATTGTTCCAGAGAATTGCAACAGCACATAAATTCCCATGGGCAATGACCCTTGGAGCTATTCAGGATAAGAATCTGGTTTATCAGATGTCTGCTAAAATTGCAGAAGACTGTCACAGAATGGGTATCAACTGGGATTTTGCTCCGGTAGTAGATGTAAACACAAATCCAAATAACCCTATTATCGGCAACAGAAGTTTCGGTTCCGAAGTGGATAATGTAATCAGTTCTGCCCTATCCTATTCTAACGGACTTCAGGATAACAATATATTGGCAGCCATCAAGCATTTCCCTGGCCATGGTGATACCAATACGGATTCTCACCTTGATCTTCCGGTGGTTTCCCACAATATGGAAAGATTAAACTCTATAGAGCTGGCACCTTTCAAAGCTTTGATGGATAAAGGAATCGGAGGCGTAATGGTGGCTCACTTATACGTTCCTAGCCTAGAATCCGGAAAAGGAATTCCAGCTTCTGTTTCAAAAAATATCATTACAGGATTGTTGAAAGATAAACTCGGATATAAAGGATTAATCATCACTGATGCTCTCAATATGGGGGCTGTAGCCAACAAATACAAACCGGGAGAACTGGATGCCATGGCATTTAAAGCAGGAAATGATATTATGCTTTTCTCTCAGGGAGTTTCTGAAGGTAAAAAACTGATTCAAAAGGCAATTGATAATAAAGAAATCCCACAATCCAGAGTAGAGGAAAGTGTAAAGAAAATATTATTAACAAAATATTTCCTTGGATTAACTCAGTATACTCCGAAAAATCCGGAAAACATCAATGCTGATCTTAATAATGATTCTCATAAGACTTTGGTTCAGAATCTTTATTCTAATGCTCTGACTTTGATTAAAAATAATCAAAGATTACTTCCAATTTCCGGGTGGAACGCAAAAGTATATTATGTTCCATTAGAAGAAGGTTCGTATCAGACTTTTGCCAATAAACTGGGATCAAATGTAATCATTAAAAAAGCATCTGAAATCAACACAATTCCTGCGGGCTCAACTGTAATAGTAGGTTTCCATAAGGATAATTCTACGGCTTACAAGCCTTATACAATCTCTGCTGAATCAAAGAAGATACTTGCTGACCTTACTAAAAATCAAAATGTACTTCTTACGGTATTCGGAAGTGCTTATGCTTTAAAAGATATTGATATTTCAAAAGTATCAACAGTTCTTGTGGCTTATGAAAACAATGATGATTCAATGAATGCAGCAGCTGATGCCTTAAACGGAAAAACAAGAATATGGGGTAAACTTCCTGTATTGGTCAATGATCAACTGAAAGCAGGAATGGGTATAGACTTACCTCTTCCTCCTCCTCCATCAATAAATAGTACAAAATCAAAATAACTATAATCCAATGAAAATAGGCATACTTTGCTATCCAACTTATGGTGGAAGCGGAATTGTAGCAACAGAACTTGGAATGTCCCTTGCCAACAAAGGATATGAAGTACACTTCATAAGCTCTGCTCTTCCTGCAAGATTAGATATTACCAATCCGAATATTTTCTTTCACAGGGTAAATGTTCAGACCTACCCGCTTTTTCAATATCAGCCTTATGATATTGCATTAAGTTCTATGATCTATAGGGTTGTCAATCTCTATAAACTGGATCTGTTGCATGCTCATTATGCTATTCCTTATGCATATGCTGCATTTACAGCTAAACAGATGCTTCAGGAAGACAATAATGATATTCCTTTGGTGACGACATTACATGGTACAGATATTACTCTTGTAGGTCAGCATCCAAGCTATAAACATGCAGTAGAATTCTCTATCAACAAATCAGACGCTATTACTTCTGTTTCTGAAAGTCTGAAAAAGGATACGCTTCAGTTTTTCAATATCAAAAAGGAAATCCAGGTGATTACCAACTTTATTGATAATTCAGAATTCGATGACTGTACAGAATGTCAGAGAACTCAGTTTGCAAATCCTGATGAGAAAATCCTGATCCACGTATCGAACCTTCGTCCTGTAAAACGTGTGGATGAAGTTCTCCAGATCTTTAAGAATGTAGAAAAAAAGGTTAAATCCAAACTGATCATTATTGGTGAGGGTCCTGATATGGAAAAGGTGAACCAGTTCCTTGAAGAAAACCCTGATCTTATCTCAAAAATCCGTCTTCTGGGGAAAGTGAATGATCTTTATAAAATCTTACAGCTTTCTGATGTATTTTTACTTCCGTCTGAGCAGGAAAGTTTCGGTTTGGCAGCTTTGGAAGCTATGGCAGCCTACACTCCTGTGATCAGCTCGAACGCTGGAGGAATTCCTGAAGTAAATATCCAAGGAGAAACAGGATATCTGGCAGAGATCGGAAATGTAGAAGCCATGAGCAACTACACTATTAAGTTGTTGAGTAACGAAGATCTGTTAACCAAAATGAAGGAAAACGCAAAAGATCAGGCAATAAAGTTCGATTTGAAAAATATTCTTCCTATATATGAGAAAATGTATAGAACAACTATAGAAAATTTTAAAACGGAGTTGACGAAAGCATAATATTTTAAAATTCCGGTAGTCGAATAGACATAAAATAAGGCTTAGATGAATAGATCTAGGCCTTTTTTTTTGCAATCATCTCAGTCTATTAATCTTCCTTACTTATTTTAAGATCAGTAAAATGACCCAATCCAAAGCCCAATACTTCCCTTCAGATCATTAACAATTAATATAGATTGTACAGCCCCGTTTAAGCATAGTTTTGCGGTTTCATCTTTTACTTCTATTCTTATCCTGATCCATCTTACTGGTATCATATCTGCATAAGCTTCATGTTTTTCCAGTGTTTCTTTTCTTAACTTCTCCCAGGGATAGAAATATACAGCGTATCATGATTTCTACATATCTGATCATTGGCTCTACCATTAGTAGGACGTAGATAGAAAATCAGAGTTAACAAAAAGATAACCTCTTTTTCAGGAACTATAAAGAATATTTTAATTTTCTGAATAACATTTGTAGTACCTGTAGTTTACAAATGTTGTATAAGTGTCGTACGCCTTTAAGAACTATGACACAAAAAAAAACGGACCTTTGCAAATAAAAAACAGATCTGTAATAAAGCTGAATCTGTAAATTTTGTTATCCCTTCAATAATACAATTTTATTTATTGAACAATAAAACACATACAATGAGAGACATGAAAAAAAACCTGAGTTTATTAGGATTAATGATTTCAGGATTATTCCTTGCTCAGATAGGAATTAATACAGATACCCCTACCAAAACACTGGATGTCAATGGGAGCACAAGAGTCCGAAACCTAACCGGAGCAGCATCCAACAACAGTACATTATTTCCTAATTCAGTAGTTGTAACGACCAGTGACGGAACGCTTACCAACACCAATGCTTTAAACATTCTATATTCATCAGGAATATACAGATGGTCGGACAGCAATAGTAATTGGTCAAATATTCGGACAGGCAATAAAGAAGCCCGACTGGATTTTATAGGAAGAGCGTCTGTTTCTGGTCTTCCCGCCATCACTTTTTCAATTATATATCAGCTGGGTACTCCTATTACTATTATTCAAAATCCTGTTCTGTCTGCTGGGGGAACAGCTACTATTACTAATATAACCAACAATAATTTTACTCTTACTATCAATTCCTCACAGGCTTTTAATTTTACTTTCACAACTGTAAACGGTTTAACAGCAATTAATGCTGGAAACTCCGGTGGGACTTTTTGGATCCAGGGAACCTGGCATTCTACTCCTAATCTAAACTAGATCTGGAATTGGTCAGACTATCATGTAAGGTGTAGATTCAAAATAAAGGACAAACCATTCTATCTATTTCTTCTTACACTTATGACAGAAAAATTGCTTCAATATCTTTGGAACTATAAGGTTTTCAAATATTTTGACTTCAAGGATATTGAAGGAAATTCCGTTGAGATCATACATTTTGGGAAATGGAACAAAGATGCCGGCCCGGATTTTATCAATTCTAAGATCAAAATCAACGGGGTAATTCTTGCCGGAAATATAGAACTGCATGTCCGCTCCTCGGACTGGATTTTCCATAATCATTCTCAGGATCCCAATTACCAGAATATTATTCTTCATGTCGTATTTCAGCATGATGTAGAAATAAGTCAACTTACAGATCAGCAAGTCTCTACTCTTGAACTGAAGCATCACATTGATGAAAATATCATCCGGAAATACGAAAAGTTAATCAATGGAAACCAGTTTATAGCCTGTGAAAATATCTTTAACAAAGATAAGATCCCTTTACATTTTCATGAAGGAAATATACTGAAAAAACTGGAGGAAAAATCTGTTGAACTGGAGCAAAGCTTAGTCCTTTACAAAAATAATTTTGAAGCAGTTTTATTTCACAGCCTAGCGTATTCTTTTGGATTAAAAGTGAATGCTCATATTTTCAGGCAGATTGCTGAAAGTATTGATTACAGTATTATTAATAAAATCCGGCAGAATCCTTTACAGCTTGAAGCTTTATTATTCGGAATTTCAGGATGGCTTGCCACTCCCGAAGACGGACAAATGAAAATATGGAAACGGGAATTTGACTTCCTTAAATTAAAATTTAAGCTTCCGGATCTTGTTTTTCATCCTAAGTTTTTAAGATTAAGACCACCTAATTTTCCTACGATCCGTTTATCTCAGCTTGCAGACCTTTATCAGCATCAGAATTTATTTTCAAAGATCATGGATGCAGAAAGCACTGAAGAGCTGTATGATCTGTTTAAATCGGTAAAAGCTTCGGAATATTGGGATTGCCATTTCAATTTCGGAACGATTTCGAAAGTACATCCTAAGACTTTGAGCAAAGATTTTATTGACCTCATCATCTTGAATACCATACTTCCTTTAAAATACACTTATCATAAATATCATCAAGAAGAAACTGCTGATAAGATCTTAGAATTCTATCAGAATATTACTGCTGAAAAAAACTCAGTAATCCAGAACTGGAAAAATCTTGGAGTTCTTGTTAAAACGGCCCTGGAAAGCCAGAGCCTGATTTATCATTATAAAAATTCATGTGACGGAAAAAATTGCTTAACTTGCAGTATTGGATTTAAACTTTTAAAAGAATCTTGAAATGCTGAGTAATATCCGTCATAAAATGGAAAGAGAATGGTTTGGTGTACTGACAAGAACAGGAGCTAAGCTGGGAATTCCTGTATCCAAATTAAGGATCTTCTTCATCTACTCTACTTTCGCCACAGCCGGCTTTTTCTTTCTGATTTATCTGGGTTTGGCATTTACTTTGTGGATTAAAGATATTTTTATCACCAGAAGACCAAGCGTCTTCGACTTATAACAATTATGGAATTTTTACCGATTACGTCTGCTGAAGATCATAGAGTTCAGGGAATCTATACTTCTTATACCAGCACTTTTCCTGTAGACGAGCAAAGAGATAAGGAACAGTTTCTGGATTTATTTTCAAATCCGAATGTAAGTTTCATGTCTGTAGTACATGAATCTGAAGATGTGGGATACCTCATCTTATGGAAATTGAGTTCTTTTGTTTTTGTGGAACATTTTGAAGTGTTTGAAACTTTCAGAAGTAAAAAGCTGGGATCACATATTATGGGACATCTACTGGAAAGTTATCCACAAATAATCCTTGAAATTGAACCTGAAAATCAGAATGAAGATGCTAAAAGACGCTATTCTTTCTATCAGAGAAACAACTTTGGTCTGATTGATACCACTTATGTACAGCCAAGCTATGGAGAGGGAAAACAATCTCTGAACTTATGGCTGCTGGCCAATTATTCTCCTGAAAATGTGGAAGAGCTTAAAAATGAAATTTGCGATATTGTATATCCTTAATATAGAACGCCGGAGTATTTCCGGCGTTTATTTTTTATTGATTTAAAAAGTTAATTGATAAGAGAATTAACTACAGATGTTTGCGCTTTATTTTCATTCTTTTAAACCTGACGAATTAAATAATCCTTTGATTGTAAATCAGTTCACTTCATATTCCAGTTTGATGGTAATGCTGGCTTCTTTTTCTTTAGAAGAGGTATTGAATGTTCCGCCATAAGAATAATCTTCATTTGAATTGGGTGCTGTAATCTGAATAACTCCCATCGTAGCTTTTTTAAGATTTCCTAAACTACTTCCTGAGTTTTCTGCAATTTTTTCTGCACGTTCTTTGGCATCTTTTGTCGCACTGGCAATCATTTCCTGCTTTACAGTAGCTAATTTGGTATAGAAATAGGAAGGCGAAGAAGAGGTGAACTCAATTCCGCGGTTGATAATTTCAGTAATATTTCTGGAAAGGTTTTCAATTTCGCCTACTTCCTTGCTTTCAATAGATACATTTTGAGTCAGGTTATAACCGGAAAATTCTCCCTGAACATAATTCCCATTGGAATCATTATAACTTCTGAACTGTTTCTGAATGTCTACGGAAGAGAAAACAATTTCATTCTGCTTTATTCCCTTCGAAGTCAGATAATCGTTGATCACTTTTCTGTCCATAGCCAATTCATCATAAGCTGATTTCAGATCAACATTATTCTTAGAAAAACTTCCAGACCAGGTAATAAGATCAGCGGTAAACTGTTTGGATCCTAACCCTGTTACAGAGATTGTATTTTCAGATTTATTCCTGTTTTTGATTGCATTCCCTAAAAAACCGAGGCCCAGTACAAAGCCTAGTGCTCCTATAGCTACCGCAATAATGTTTTTATTCATAAAATTTGTGAATTGATTTTGATTATGAGAATATTGCAGCAATTTCCATTCCAATATTTTAAGAAAATTTTAACATTAAAGAAAAGCTACTGATTATAAAAGAAAATCAGATTTATTGATGACTATTCTTTAAGCGTTCAATAAAAAGCGGGATAACTTCTTCCATTCTCAATAGGGCACCCGACAAGTTTCTTGCTTTTACATAGGTACGAACCTGAGGTTTTGCAACAAATGAAAATTCTATGAACTCTGAAATTTTGTTGTCAGGAATTCCAGCCTTAACAAAATAATCGTCCTCTACCCTGCTTCTAACCCATTCAATATGCTCCTGCAGATCATCATATCTATAAAGTCTCTTCTGCTTCCTGGCTTTACCGCTTACAAGATCATAAACTCCCTGTACATTGAGATTTCCCAACAGGATAGGTAACAGTACACTTTTCACTTCTGCCGGTTTTTCGCGCATCTTTCCAATGGGCTCCGGAAGGCCAACAGCCTGTTTTACCTGCTCTCCTTTGTCTACTTTCGCAACAATTCTGGAATCCTGCTCCAGATCACCGGACAGTTTCTTTACGATTTTTACTTCTCCAATATCCTTTGGAATCTGAAAAAGGGTTATCAGCAATTGTGTATTGGCACCATCTGTAAGAACTCTTCTGGAAACTCTTTTGAAATCCTCTTTTACAAACCTCAGTTCATCATTAGAATTGGCTTCAATAGAAAACATCCCCATCGAATTCGAATATGCCTTCTTATCGGTAGACATATTAACAATAGTTACAGCACTCAGATTGTCACCATTATCATCAATAATCCTTCCGGTTACAGTTTGCTGGGCCAATACAAGATGAGTACATAGTATTGTAAGGAAGAGAAAACCTTTTCCCCAATATATGCTTAGTATATTTTTGAGTTTATAATCCAATTTATTATAGATATAAAAGTAACGATATTTTATTTATCGTACAGTTTATTTATTTTACAGTATGCGTGAAAGACTGGTATTGTTTCCTGAGTCTCTAGCCTTTTTTTACATTACCTCTGAACTTGTGGAGTACGATAAGACGGAATTCTGGTGAGTACAAAACGTTGAAATCTATACAGATCCGCATCACTGCAAAATCCATATTTCAGGATCTTTTTCCTTTCAAAACCTCCAGCAAAAACATAGGAAATAAAATGATCAATCAGTGGTTTCTCTATTTTAAGATTGGTAAAATAATCATCTCCAAGACTTGCCCGTATATAGTTCGTTAAATCAATATCATCCCATTTGTTTTTAGCCTTCCCAATCATGAATCCCTCTCCTTTCGGCTGTACAAATTCCCCTGGTTTTGCAGCAAGAATCCTCGGATCTGATTTCTGCGACATATATTTTCCAAGA
This sequence comes from Chryseobacterium sp. BIGb0232, assembly GCF_024810195.1. NCBI lineage: Bacteria > Pseudomonadati > Bacteroidota > Flavobacteriia > Flavobacteriales > Weeksellaceae > Chryseobacterium > Chryseobacterium sp. BIGb0232. The sequence continues at coordinate 12,264 of NZ_JANUEH010000015.1, read as the reverse complement.
TCAGCCAACAGTTTTTCAACCTTTTTCGGCTTGTTATAGCTTCGGGAATCTATTTTCAGGTTTCCGGTAAGTCCCTGTTTTACCTCTACTTCGGGAATCTGAATGGTTGACCGGATGAGACTGATGTTCATAGGAGACTGTACATTTTCCTGAGATACTTTTTTCTCCACTCTATCATAACCGGCTTTTATAAAACGTAATTCATCACCTACTCTTCCGGAAATCATAAAATGACCATCACCATTTGACAAGACCATGTCGTCTGTCCGAATATTAACGACAGTAACATCCTGCATTTCCGCACCACTCTCAGCAACTATCTTTCCGAAGATATAATTTTGGGCATTGGAATGAATGAAGAAAATGAGTGATAAAAAAAGAAGTAGTTTGAATTTCACAGGTTATTTTTTATAGAGCAAAGCTAAAATTATTTTTAATTTATACCATAAGTTTAACCACCGTTAACGCCTTTTAATATTTTCTTTCTGTCTTTTGCTCCCGAAACTGTTAAATAGCCGGATTGAATTGTTAAATTTTCTTTTAAATTTTAGCTAACTTGCAGTCTCAATTCTCTTTTAACAATGCAAAATTCTTACACAGTCATCAATGCTTCTGCGGGATCCGGGAAAACATATGCCCTGGTTCAGAGACTTCTGATGATCTGTCTCCGTTACCCTAACCAACAGCAATCGATCAGGAATATTCTTGCCCTGACTTTTACGAATAAGGCTGCTAATGAGATGAAGGAAAGAATTCTGTCCTGGCTTGGGAATTTCACTGCCAGTAATTATGCAGAGAATGCTGATCTTAAAAATATCCAGAAAGCCTTTGAAGAGCAGGGATTAAAAATTACTCTTGATGAACTGCATCTTCGTTCTAAAAGATTACTGGACCATATTCTTCATAATTATTCCACTTTAAATATCGGAACGATTGACCGTTTTAATTCCAGGCTGGTAAGAAGCTTTTCCTATGAGTTGGGGCTGGCTAAAAACTTTAACCTGGAAATTGAAGCAGAACCGTTTCTGATTGAAGCTGTGGATAAAATGCTGGATCAGATCGGTGAGAATGAAACGATCTCCAATTCTTTCATGGATTATGTGGATTACAGTCTTGAAAATAACGAAAGGATTAATCTTAACAAAAATCTTTACGACTCAGCAAAAGAGTTTGTAAAAGATATTCACTATGAGCATCTGAAAAGTAATCAGAGTTTTGATGACACCAATTATGAAGACATCAAAAACGCGCTTAGGAAAGAGATTGTTCTTAATAAAAAACAGGCTGCAGATCTTGCTGCAAGTTCTATTGAATTGTTTAAATCCAAAAATATTGAAATTGAAGATTTTGCTCAGGGAAAAAACGGGATCGGAGGTTTCTTTACTAAGGTTATTGATTTTTACCAACAGAAAAGAGCCGGGTTTCCTTTTCCTACGACTCAGGAAGAGTCTGTAATCAACAATTACAGGAAAGGAGCCTCTTCAAAATCAAAGCATAAAGAAGCTGAAATCTTGGATATTCTGGATCAGCTTATTGAAAACAGAATGAAACTTATTCTGTTGTATATTGAGACTCAGAAGAAGGAAAAGGTTTTATCTGCATTGCTTCCTTTAAAGGTTAATAAAGATATTCAGGATGAGCTGAAAAAAATTGAGGAAGAGAATGACCTTGTTCTTCTTTCAAAGTTTAATATTCTTATCAATGAAAATCTTAAAAATGAACCTTCTGCCTTTATTTATGAAAAAGTAGGTTCACAGTTTCAGCATTATTTCTTTGATGAATTTCAGGATACGTCAGAGTTACAGTGGCAGAATTTTGTTCCGCTGAGGGATCATAGTGTCTCTACTGAATATACTTCGTTTACTCTTGTAGGAGACCCTAAACAGAGTATTTACAGATTCCGGGGTGGGGAAAGCAAACTGATGCTGGATATTATCAACAAGAAAGAATTTTCGCCTAAAGAAGCAGACCTTCTTGTTCTTAAAGACAACTGGAGAAGTGCCAGAAATATTGTGCAGTTTAATAATGAACTGTATCAATACCATTCTCTGGAGCTGGAAGAGGAACATAAAAATATTTTCGGGAAGGATGCGGAGCAAACTCCTAAATCTAAGATTGACGGGCGGGTAAGAGTAAACCTTATCGAAAATCTCACCAATGAAGAGTTTTATGATGATACTTCTGAGTGTATGCGAAAAGATATACAGGAATGTCTGGATAATGGGTTTAAGTTTTCTGATATTACGATTCTATGCCGTGGAAATTTTGATATTTTCAGCTATTCTCAAAAGCTGGGAAATTTAAAAGTGAATTACCATGGCGAGGAAACCAATATTAAAACTATATCTGATAAAGGTCTTACACTGGAGCTTTCCAATACTTTGAAAGCAGTCATTGAGTTCTTAAGATGGGAAATCAATCCGAAGAATAAGCCATGCCTGATTATGATGATGTATTATCTGAATACGTTGGGAAAAATTCACATGGCAGATTTTACCCTTGAAATGAAAGAAATCCTGGATATTGAAGGTCATGAGGAAATTCTTCAGTTTATTCAGCAGAAATATTCGCTGCAGCTGAAGCAGGATCATTTCCCGAGATTCAATCTGTATAATTTTATAGAATATTACATCAATGAATTTTCAGTAGAAAATAAGGAAACTGACTTTCTGTTGAACTTTTTGGAAATGCTTTTCAATTTTACACAAAATGCGGGAGCAAGTACCAAAGAGTTTTTAAAATACTGGGACGAAGAAGCTTCTTCCTACACCATTCAGGCTTCTGAAAATATTGATGCTATCCAGGTCATGACGATCCACAAATCTAAGGGACTGGAGTTTCCTATCGTTTTTATTCCTATGATGAACAAAAACCGTGATAGCGAGTTTACCAACTGGTTTGAAACGAATGAGAATGATGCTTTAAAATCTGTCAACATCAATCAGTTCAGTAAGAATCTGGAAGTATACGATGAGGAAATTCAAAAGTTTAACAAAAAGAATTCTTATAAAAACCTGATCGATAGACTTTGTTTGCAGTATGTAGCAACAACAAGACCTGTCGAACAGCTATTTTTCTATCTTCAAAAGGCGAATAAAACTTCTAATAATCTTGAACTGTTAGAATTTATTCAGACAAAAAACACTGAAAACCTGGATTCATTTGATTTGTATGAAGTGAAGTCTGAAATGTTGAAAAAGTACTCAAAGACGAAAAGCTCATCTTTCAAAACCCAAAACATTCAGAACCTGAAGAATGTAAATGAAAAAAGTACTTCCATCAAAATTGCGACTCCGTCCAAAAATTATCAGGTACGAAATGAAAAAGTAAGAATCGGACTTTTTGTGCATGAGCTTTTATCGAAGATCAATACTGAAAAAGACATCAACAAAGTTCTGGAAGGATACGCACTTGAAGGCCAGATTACACTTGAAGAGAAAAATGAGATACAAAGCACTCTCCAGGAAATCATAAGAACGTATGCTGAGTTTTTTGATGAGAAATGGGAAGTCATCAATGAAAAAGATATCATGATCTCTGAAAATGGAGAAAGTCATATTTCAAGACCTGACCGTATTTTAAAAAGTGAGGAAGGTTATATTATTGTAGATTTTAAAACCGGCGAACAGAAAGATAAGGATGAAGAGCAGGTACAAGGCTATAAAAACATTCTTGAAAGGCTGGGTAAAAAAGTTTTGAAAACACAGATCATTTATCTGTAACTTCCTATATTTCAATTATTATCCTAATTTGCAGTCAATTAAAATAAAAGTAAAAAAGGATTATTTTTTTAATTCGACCTTGGAAATTCTATTATCAGAATAGAACCGGAATAAAGTGTATAAAACGATCAGAGTTCTAACTGGATTTAATATCCTTATTATATTATCGGTCTGTTCTCAGATACAATTTTTCTTAACAGTAATATAATACTTGTTGAACCAACGAAAGATATAGATTTAGTTGTATCTTTCGTCATATAAAAAACTACTGGAAAAACATTAAAAAAGCGCCCTTAAAAACTAACACAAGTATTAATGCTTTAGCCATGAAAATTTATTTTATCTCGTTTCTTATAAGCGTCTTTATGATAACCTTATCCGGAATTGTCATATATAATATTCTGGATTATATTGATCCGCCTGTAACTGCAGAAGGTTTTAGGTATATGCCTACAGAAAGCCTCTTTAAATCTACTTTTTTCAGTATTATTATAGGTGCTGTAGTTTTTATTACCGCTATCAGAATACAGAGGCAAAGGCAGAATAAATAATTCTTCGCAGACTAAAAATACACAAAGGCTATGTTGAAAAGTTTCATCATTAAAAACTGGAAAATCTTATTCAATATCCAATGGATCAGCTTCAGTATTTTTATTATTTTAACAGCCCTCTATTATTGGGATAAAGCAGCTCATGTTTCTTTTAACAGAAGTGTTGAAACGATTAATATCCAGAGTCTGTTTTCTTTAGTCATGACGTGGTTTTTTATTTTTTTTACAGTGATTATCCTTGTATATCCTTTACTTTTTCTGATACAGTTCTTTTCAATTGGAAAAGGAAATGGCAAGAAACTATTCTTATTATGTGTCTTATACTTATTGACTATTGTTTCGGTATTCTCGTTATACAGCATCAACAGCAGTCATGCTATAAAAGCTATTCAACCTCTCAACTAATCCATTATAATCATGAAATTAAGTATTATAACTACAATACTATTCCTGTTTATCGGTTGTAAACAAAAAGCACAGACCTATAGTTATGAACGGGAAGATTCGGATGAAGCATATGTAATGGATTCATGGAGCCCAGAACATAAGGAAGATTATTATCGGAAAATCGGAAAACTTGTGAGTGAATTTCTAATCCACGAACATTATAAAGCTCCTTCTGAATCAGAGTTTAACAAAATAGTAAATAAAAACCTAAAAATACCGGTAAACAATACAACATACCAGATTATCCCTTATCATATTTTTCAAAAAGACAGCGCTAGTGGAGATGCTTCCAGATTGGTTCTTTTTCCGAAAGAAAGGATCATCTCTTTTGATACAGAATTTCCTCTTTTGGATACATCAAGCTTAAAATATTACAATTCGTCTGATTATAAAAACCTTGATCATAGTGAGGAATATAATATTGTTCTTAATAAGTTATTGTTTACGCCTAATCAGGAGGAAATTGATAAATGGCTAAAGGATGAGCAATTAAATGATCTATTTTTCTACCTGGTCTGCTGTTTTCATTTTGACAGTAATGAAATTATTTTCAGAGATGTTATTGGCAAAATAAAAAGTAATCCTGAGAAGTATAGTACTGAATATCTGCTGCTACTTTTCCAAAAGGATAAGGCCATTATAGACCGGGATTTTATTTCCAGGATTGCAAAGCTGGATCATGATAAAAAATTATTACCTTATTTTAGAAGCGTACTAGTAGAAGAGTTTAATGAAAAAGAGCAGAGGAAGTTTGAAATTGAGCTAAATGAAGCCTATAAGTAATTTTCCTATATAACTCTTTATTACATATTGTTTATAATAAAGTCTACTCACAAAAAACCGCTATTCCAAAGAACAGCGGTTTTTATATTATTGAAAACTTTTTCAGGTTTTAAGCAGTTGTATTAGGTGCAAATACTCTCTGAGAAAGTTCCTGATCAAAAAGGTATAATGCAGATGGGTTATCACATACCATTTTAATTTTCGTTACATACTGAGAAGCACTTGCTTCCTCTTCTACCTGCTCGTTGATGAACCATTGAAGGAACGATGTTGTTGCAAAATCTCCTTCTTCATTGGCATTTTTCACAATATTGAAAATACTTTTAGTAACTATTTTCTCATGTGCCAACGCTTTTTCAAAAATATCTGTTGCATTTTCAAACTCATGCGGAGGTTTTGGAATTTCTCCGATGATAATTTCTCCCCCTACATCATTCAGATAATCAAACATTTTATCAGCATGCATTAATTCTTCTTTGCTTTGTACTCTGAAGTAGTTGGCAATTCCATCCAGGTCTTTTCCTGAAAACCATGCAGACATTGAAAGATAATATTGAGCGGCGTATTGTTCGTGAGCAATTTGTTCGTTAATTAATTTTGCAATTTTTTCGCTAACCATAAGTATTAAATTTATAGTCAAAAATAGGGAATAAAACCCCGAAATCAAAAGTTTTACAGAAAATTAATACAAAAAGGATGGAAAATCATCCATCCTTTACACATTAAAAAATTAAAATCACGAACAGTTATTTTACTTCAGGAGCAGCAGTGTTCATAGGCTTTTTCATCATTCTTTTATCCTTCATTGCCATTCTTTTCTGTTCCATTTTAGCTTTTCTGTCAGCCTGCCATTTATCATATTGTTCAGGAGTAAGAATCTTCTTCATATCAGCATCCATTTGTGCTCTTTTGGCTTTCATTTCTTCCATTTTTGCCTGTCTTACTTCTTTATTCTTTGCAAAGTCAGCTTTCATTTCAGCTTTTCTTTTTTCATGTAATGCTTTTACCTGTGTTACCTGAGAAGCATTAAGGTTAAGGTCTTTTTGCATCTGCGCAAGATGTTCCTGCTCTTTCTGTTGCATTTTTTGCTGCATTTCTGCTCTTCTTGCTTCCTTGTCCTGTGGAGTTGTCTGTTGTGCCATTGCAAAACTTCCTATTCCCATAAATGCTATTGCTAAAACTAATTTTTTCATCTTTAAAAATTTAATTAATTGTTATTATATCTTTTTGATTACCTATTAAATCATAAGTTAAATTAACAAATTCATAAATAATGTTAAAATTTAACTAAAATAAATCAATAATAAACAAAAAAAAAGGACAGATTATAAAAACCTGTCCTTCACACCACTTAAATATAATATATGAAAATTAATTCCTTACCAAGCTTCCTCTAAAGCCTCCACTATTTCCACGACCTGGTGAAGAATTTTCAGATCTTTGCTGTCTGAAACCACCATTGTTTCCTCTGAAACCGCCATTACTTTCTCTAGCCGGAGCTGCTTCTCTTTTCACTTCACTGCCTCCTCTGAAGCCCCCGGAATTATTATTTCTGAAAATTTTGTTGTCTGAGTTTCCTCTGAATCCGCTGTTCTCAGAATCCCTTCTAAAACCTCCGGAATTATTGTTTCTGAAGCCTTCATTATCTGAATTACTTCTGAATCCGCTGTTGTTCTCAGAGTTTCCTCTAAAACCTCCGGAATTAGTCTCTCTTCCATTATTACGGAAACCACCACTTGATTCATTATTATTTCTGAAACCATTATTTGGTCTGCTGCTTCCTCTGATTACATCAAAAGTAGGATTATCAGTTCTTCTGAACCTTGACCGGTCTACTCTATAAATATTAATGTTTACATTTCTGTATCTGGGCATTACCGTATATCGCGGCATATAATAAGATCTTCTATAATTTTGGAAGTAAATAACAGGATTCGCTCCTCTATAATAATTATTCTGAAAAACTACAAAGACTCTTGGTCCCATAATTCTTTCCAAAGCGTAGAATCTGTCATAGTACCATCTGTCCGGATTATATCTGTAAAAGTTATCCCAAGTAGAAAAACTTGCATACAGATTATTAAGTCTCATGATCTGATCTACCTGCCAACGGGTCAATCTGTTCTGTATAAAGAATCCATTCCAGTCGATATTGACAATACTGGTTCTGTAGTCGTTATAATAGCTTTGATAATAATCACTTGGATAATAATCCTGAGGATAGTTATAATAATAATCATCAGGGAAATAATTTCTGTCATCTTCATCGCCGTAATAGCCATTTCCATTCTGATAATAACCATCATCACCCCAACCATTATTCGGATACTGCTGAGCAGACGTCAAAACGCCAAGCCCAAAAGCTAATCCCAAAAATATTTTTTTCATCTCTATAGTCGTTAATTGGTTAATATATAACAGAATATCTTAATTCTATCTTTTTGATTCAAATAAAAAAAAGAAGTTAAATCCTTAGATTAAACTTCTTTCAATATATATGTAACAATCTGAAAATCAATTGTTAAATTTACATCCTACCACTGTCTTTTATCCAATCTCCAATTTTTTCATTGAAAACTTTCTGGTTTTTAAGCTCATCCAGATTTATATGCATTCTATAGCGCCAATAATGAGGGAAAACGGCAGGATTATTAATCCTTTCATTATCTATTTTAGGATTGGTAAGATCCGCGTCCGTAGCCAGAAATTCCTGGATTGGGAAGATTGCCAGCATAGATTCGTTGTATAAATGCTGCTTCATAATGATCTCGGCTAGTTCAGGAGTTAATTCTTCCGGAGCTTTTCCATACTGAATCAGTTGCTGGTTAAAATATCTCTGAGTTAAAGCCGGCTCCTCTTTCCACCATTGTCTCAGTGTTGAGCTGTCATGAGAAGAGGCTGTAACTACATTCATATAATTAGCATTCCTTGGATCATAGAATGGGATATTCTCTGCAGGCATACGCTGAACTTTCAGGGCTATAATCGCCAGCTCATCCATTACAACAGGTACACAGGCAGGAACCATCCCAAGATCTTCACCACAGATCAGCATTTTTGTTGCATTCAGGATAACCGGCAGCTTCTCCATTGCTTTTTCGTACCACAAATGATCTTGTCTTCTGAAAAAATAATCGTGGTACAGATCATAAATACTTTTCTGTTCAGATCCCGGAAGATTTTGATAAGACTCTGTATTATAAACATTAAACCTCGGATGATAAACGGTTTCTCCATTTTTTTCTTCCGGTAAGAACAGGACATTGGCACAAAGGGAAATCAACTTTTCCTCAAGTGGACCATGTGGTTTTTTCTTAAAGAAATCTACAAGTTTTCGCTGGGTATCAAATTCTTCTTTAAAGGAATAGGTTCCATCTTCTTTACGATCCATAAATACAAGAGCTTTTCCACTATCTCCTGCAAAATTTTTCCATAAAATCTCATTGTTGATAAACGGCTTGCAATACCTGTCAAAGGTAAACGGAATCTGCCAGGCTTTAAATTCATCTGCAACAATAGGAACCGCAGGATAAAAATATCCTAAAATACCTTGTACAGCAGAAACAGGCATCCTCCATATTCTAAAGAAACCTAAAATATGGTCGATCCTCATAGCATCAAAATACTGTTCCAGTGCTTTGAATCTGTTTTTCCACCATCTGTAGTCATCTGCTTTCATAGCTTCCCAGTTATAGGTAGGGAATTCCCAATTTTGTCCTAGCTCTGTAAACTGATCCGGTGGTGCTCCTGCTTGGAAATCCATTCCGAACAGTTCAGGTTCAGTCCATGCTTCAACAGAATATCTATAGATTCCGATTGGAAGATCTCCTTTTAAAGAAACTCCAAGACTATGGGTATAATCTACAGCATCCTTCAATTGAACATGAAGCTGATACTGTACCCATGCATGAAGCATTGAAAGATCATAGTCTTTACTTTTTGTCGTAAAAAACTGTGTGATCTTTCCGGCAATATATTTTTTATGAGTTTTCCACTCATTGAAATTAGGCGTTTTGTATTTATCTCTCAATACACAGAATGCAGAATAAGGAACCAGCCAATATTCATTGTCCTTAATGAATTTCTTAAAGTTTCTGTCTTTATAAATTTTATCTTTTTCTGCCTGAAAAACGGCTGTCAAATACTTCCATTTCCCTTCGATCATTTTTTCATAATCAATAAGATCAAGAGCATTTAAAGTCTCTTTCTCAGCTTCATAATCTTTAACTAATTCTTTCGGTAAAGAAAAATCAAGTTTTTCCAGTGAAATATATTGGGGATGTAAAGCATATACAGATACTGCAGCATAAGGATAGGAATCCGTCCAGGAATAATTGGCTGTTGTATCATTAATCGGAAGGATCTGAATGATTCCAAGATTTGTTTCCCTTGTCCAATCTGCTAATTTTTTAATATCAGAAAATTCTCCTACTCCAAATCCTTCTTCACTTCTCAATGAGAATACAGGAACAGCAACTCCGGCATCATGATACATCTGGTACCCTTTGAATCTGAAATAATGGTTGGAAACAATCTGTAGTACATCCGGTAATGGGTTCGCTATTGTAAATCTGTTTTCTCCTGTTTCTACATCTATTACTCTATTCTGCTTCGTATCGTAAATACAGTATTTAAACTGAATACTTTCATTTTCAGGAATCTCAACAGAGACTTCCCAAACCCCAAAATCTGTCTGGAATAAAGGAACTGCCTTATGATAATCCCAGCTTCCTAATGAGGCTGTACTACCAAACAAGACGATTCTCCAATCCGGATTATAGATAGGAGCTTCTATTCTGAATAGATGAGTATGCTTTTTTAAAATTGCAGATTTCTCAAGGCTAAAATCGTGTAACTTGTTGTAAAGAATTTTATTATTTAAATAATTCTCCGGGAAGTTTTTATTATTCCACTCATCAAAAATTACAAACTCTTTATAATTGTGCGGAAAATTAAGATAATGCTGAACAAATTCCTCTCTTAAAACGTTTCCTTTTTCATTAACCACTCTGTACTGATAATAAATGGATTTTGAAAAATAATCCACTTCACATTTCCACAAACCATTCTCTGCGCAAAACATCGTATAAACATGAGCTGAAGCTCCTGTTTCCTTAATCACAAGCTCCAGATTCTCTCCGGCCTTTACAATATATCCTACATTAAAGTATAGTTTCATCTATATTTTTTTATAAAAGTACATTTTAATATCGAAAAATAAAACTTGTTGAGTATCAAATAATCATTAAAAAACCTTCTCAATACAATTGAAAAGGTTCTATGATAAGTCTAATTTTACTGATAAATTTTAATGACCCATTATTGGGTAACAAGAATTTTCTTATTTATTATTACTTTTCCTGATTCATCAGCTATACTTACAATATAAGCTCCACTAATTAATCCTTTAAAATAAACCTTCTGATCCAAAGATCCATCCTTAACAGACAGGTTTTGAGTCATAACATTTTTACCGGACATATCGAAGACATTAAGCTTAATATTTCCTTTTACACTCTTATTATTAACATGAACATTCACAAACTGCTCATCAACCCTTGTAGGATAAATATCAAGATCAGTTAATGAAAGGCTATTCGAAGAAGTTCTGTCGTTTACAAAGTACTTACTTGCCAGATCATAAATATGCAGATTCTGTTCTCCCGGAAGTTGCTTTGCCTGTAAAGTCGCTAAATCTACTTCATATAAAGGAGCTCCTTTAGCACTTGCTATTACGACTTTTCCCTGTGCATTTACTGCAGAACCGTTCACAGAATAGTTATCCGGAATCCCGGCAATTTTACCTACAAATTTTGCTTTTAATTCCTTAACAGATACTTTAAAAACATTCCCTGAAGCTGCAAAAACATAGAAATTATTATCTGCATCTGCAATCATATCACCTCCAAACCCAGTTTCTAACGTAGTAAATGAGTTTTTACCGTTAGAAGCATCATCATTTATAATTCCAAGATCGTTAACCACGTACTGTCCACCTTTTTTACTGATCTGCAAAAACTGTGTCCCGGAGTTATTGGCAGCATAGATATTACCATCATATCCTGTAGCCATTCTTGTAATATGAGAATTAATATCACAAGACGTTACTCTCACGGCATTATTCTCTATTAAAATAATTTCTTTAGTCTGAGGATTTAAAACATAAATATTAGAAGAAAACATAGGCATATATACCAGGTTATTGCTGGAAGAATCATAAGCCAATGCTGCCATAGTTACTGCCTGGGAGTTATTGAAAGAATTTTTATCTTCTGTTACCACTCCTCTTCTTGTCTGGGAAATAACCTTTGAAGATGATTCTGCAGTAAAAATTTTTTCACCGGAAGTCCCGTTCATTACATCCATCGCTCGGAAATCACTGAAATTAATACTTGAAGTATCCTTTCCTGCAATAGCAAAAAAATCCTGCTGAGCCTGTGCATTAATGCCTAGGAACAGTAAAAATAGAGGGAATAAATGTTTTTTCATAGAATGTATATTTTAGATTCGTAATCATTTTAGTATGACTAAGTTACACAATTTACAAATTAGAAAAACAAAAAAAGGTTATGTTTTAGAAAAAATTTATAATAAATTCATCAAAATAATAAAAATATGTTAATTATAGTTTCACAATATATAAAGCGAAATAATAAATTTTTCCTTATTTCAAATATATTCCAGGAGCTTAATCCTGCTATCCACTCATACTCCTCGCGCCTTTCTATCCCAACGCTTAAGCCTTGCTCTCCCACTCCTGC
>NZ_JANUEH010000014.1:0-155149 GCF_024810195.1 Chryseobacterium sp. BIGb0232 | reverse complement strand
CTGCTAACGCGGGAGAGTAGGCCGCCGCCAGTTTTTATTTTATTTTTAAAAATCCTTTATCGAAAGATAAAGGATTTTTTTTTGCTCTATACTCAAGGATCAAAATACAACCCCAACCCAAAATCTAAGCTACAACTCCAACTCTCCAATTATTCAAATACCCCAATACAATGGTGATAAGCAATAAGTATTGAATATTATCTATTATCTATGTTTTGGCTAAAGCCCGTTTCTATTGAATGCTGAGCCTGTAGAATCCCAGCTGCTTATTTTCTCTTTACATTGTCTTTATTTTTATCCTTTTATCCTTTATTTTATCAAGTTATTTCCTGATATCATTGGACTCGTCTGTATTACCGTATTCTGTCATCCTGAAGGATCCCAACGGTTGAAAGAAGAAAAATAGCTTCTTATTTTTAATGGTAAAATTGAATGGATAATGTTGACTGGATCCCTACGGAATAGCAAATAGTGAGTAGTACTGAGAATCTAAAGCATCATACAAATATTAATGATTACTACCCATTATCAATAAATAATCTTACAATCAGCTTCATAGGCATATATTATCTATTGCTCTTCCTCTTCCTAGCCCTGATAGTAACGGTTACCCCACAGCAGGAGTGGGAGAGCAAGGCTTAAGCGTTGGGATAGAAAGGCGCGAGGAGTATGAGTGGATAGCAGGATTAAGCTCCTGGAATATATTTGAAATTAAGTCAAGATTATTTCTATTCACAAAAATTGCAATAGACTAAATCTCTTAAAGCCTTTTTATTTATGTTGTAACTTTATTATATGAAAGAGCATATTGTGAGAGGGTTCAGATTTGAAACTTACAAAGCACCGGAACTGTCTGTATTTGATAGGTTACTGGAAATTTTTACAGATTTACTAACCCATACTTCAGGAGATTTTGATGAAGCCATTGACTGGCTTCGAATGCTGGATGAAGAATATCAGCTTACTACTCCGGAATACACTATTGACAATTTTATTGAGGATCTTAAAAAGAAAGGATATATCCGTGATGAAGTTGATCCTAATGGTGGGAATGGAATTCGCCTGAGCGCGAAAATGGAACAGAATATCCGTAAACAAGCACTTAATCAAATATTCGGAAACATTGGTAAAAGTAGTAACGGCAATCATAAAACCAATAAGAGCGGAACGGGAGAAGATACAACGGGGGAATTTCGTAATTATAATTTTGGTGATCCGGTAGAGAAAATTTCTATTACGGAAAGTCTTAAGAATGCTCAAATCAATAACGGAATCGGAGATTTTCATCTTACTGAAAATGATTTAATTGTAGATGATAGTATTCATCAATCACAGATGAGCACCGTTTTGATGATTGACATCAGCCACAGTATGATATTGTATGGAGAAGACCGTATCACTCCTGCTAAAAAAGTGGCAATGGCACTTGCCGAACTTATTACCACACGCTATCCGAAAGATACTCTCGATATCATTGTTTTTGGAGACGATGCATGGCCTGTTAAAATTCAGGATCTGCCTTATCTGCAGGTTGGCCCTTATCATACAAATACAGTGGCAGGACTTCAATTGGCAATGGATATTTTGCGTAGAAAAAGAAATACCAACAAACAGATTTTCATGATTACCGACGGAAAACCAAGTTGTATTCGTCAGGCGGATGGTACTTATTACATGAATTCTTATGGTTTGGATGAATATGTTGTTCAGAAATGTTATAATATGGCATCCCAGGCAAGAAGGCTCCATATTCCTATCACTACTTTTATGATTGCGCAGGATCCTTATTTACAGCGTTTCGTGAGTGAATTTACAGAAGCCAATCAAGGGAAGGCTTTTTATACAGGACTCAATGGATTAGGACATATGATTTTTGAGGATTATGAGACGAATCGTAAGAAAAGAATCCGCTAGAAAATAATTATTCATTAAAAATATATTTCAAAGTTTATAAATCAGATTTTAAATAAAATGACTGAAAAGCCAAACATAAAAACACTGGGTTCATTAAGAGCATCAGGATATATATCAAAAAATATAAAAGACGAATTAAGAGATAATTTAAAAACTAAAATTCGTAATAAAGAATCTGTATTTGAGGGAATTTTCGGATATGAAAATACAGTTATTCCTCAATTGGAACACGCTATTCTAAGCCGGCATAATATTAATTTATTAGGATTGAGGGGGCAGGCGAAAACCAGGCTGGCAAGAATGATGACCTCTTTACTGGATGAATGGATTCCTTTTATTGAAGGAAGTGAGATTAATGATGATCCAATGAATCCGATTTCCCGTTATGCTAAAGAATTAATTGAAAAGGAAGGGGACAATACTCCAATAGAATGGCTTCACCGTGATGAAAGATTTTTCGAAAAACTGGCTACTCCGGATGTGACTGTTGCCGATCTGATCGGAGATGTGGATCCTATTAAAGCTGCCAATCTTAAACTTTCTTATGCAGATGACCGTGTGATTCACTTTGGGATGATCCCACGCGCAAACCGTTGTATTTTTGTAATTAATGAATTGCCGGATCTTCAGGCGAGAATTCAGGTTTCTCTGTTTAATATTTTGCAGGAAGGCGATGTGCAGATTCGTGGATTTAAGGTGAGAATGCCTTTGGATATACAATTTGTTTTCACCGCGAATCCTGAAGATTATACCAACAGAGGAAGTATTGTTACTCCACTGAAAGATCGTATAGGATCGCAGATTTTGACGCATTATCCTGAAAATATCAATATTGCAAGAGAAATTACCAATTATGAATCCAGTTTAGACAGTCGTCAGAAAAATGGAGTATATGTTCCTTCTTTAGCGAAGGATCTTTTGGAGCAGATTGGTTTTGAAGCTCGCGAGAGCGAATATGTAGATTCAAAAAGTGGAGTAAGTGCCCGTATGAGTATTACAGCTTTCGAGAATTTATTGAGTACAGCGGAACGCAGGTCTTTACTGACAGATGACGAAACAACTTCGGTAAGATTAAGTGATTTTGTGGGAATAATTCCTGCGATTACTGGAAAAGTGGAATTGGTTTATGAAGGTGAGCAGGAAGGATCGGAAGCGGTGGCTCAGTTATTAATTGATAATGCAATCAGAACTTTATTCACCTCTTATTTCCCGAAAGTGGAGAAACTAGAGAAAAAGAATATTGATGGGCCATTTAGCCAAATTACAGAGTGGTTTTTGGAGGACGATGGATTTTTGGAAATTACAGATGAATCTTCGGATGAAGCCTATGCAAAATCTCTTAACAGAATTTATCCTCTTGATCAGATTATTGAAAAATATCAGCCAGATACTCAGCCGGAAGATGTTTTATTCTTAAAAGAGTTTATTCTTTGGGGATTGGCAGTAAACAAAAGGCTGAATAGAGAAAGATTCAGAACGGGAGTTTTCTTTTCTTAAAATTTCTAAAACTTAAAGAGCATACAAACAAAAAGATGTGGAAATTACTTCCACATCTTTTTATATTTTTAATCAAATTAATTATCAAACCTGAATAACTCCCAGATTAAATTTTTCTGTAATAGGAGAGTGATTAGCTGCTTCTATTCCCATAGAAATCCATTTTCTGGTGTCTGTTGGGTTGATAATAGCATCAGTCCATAATCTCGCTGCTGCATAGGTAGATTCAGTTTGTTTCTGATATTTTTTTGAAATGGTATCCAATATATTATTATGTTCTTCTTCAGAAATTTCTTTCCCTTGTTTTTTTAAGGTAGATTCCTGAATCTGGGCCAGTACTTTAGCAGCCTGTGTTCCACCCATTACTGCCAGATCAGCCCAGGGCCATGCTACAATCAGTCTGGGATCATACGCTTTTCCACACATTGCATAGTTTCCTGCTCCGTAAGAATTTCCAGTAATGATCGTGAACTTAGGAACTACAGAATTGGCAACAGCATTCACCATTTTTGCTCCATCTTTGATAATTCCGCCATGTTCCGACTTGGACCCCACCATGAAACCGGTAACATCCTGTAAGAAGATTAAAGGAATCTTTCTTTGATTGCAGTTAGCAATAAACCGGGTTGCTTTATCTGCAGAATCAGAATAGATTACTCCTCCAAACTGCATTTCTCCTTTCCCACTCTTTACCAGTTTTCTCTGATTGGCTACAATTCCTACAGACCAGCCATCTACTCTTGCAGTAGCACAAATGATACTTTTGCCATAATCTGGTTTATATTCTTCATATTCAGAATTATCTACAATGCATTTGATGATTTCATACGTATCATACTGCTCTGCTCTGGAAACCGGCATAATTCCGAAGATATTATCAGGGTTTTCCTTTGGCGGAAAACTTTCTATTCTGTCGAAGCCTGCTTTTTCAGTACTTCCGATAGATTTCATGATATTTTTGATTCTGTCCAGAGCATCTTTATCATCTTTAGCTTTATAATCGGTGACACCCGAAATAGAGCAGTGGGTAGTAGCTCCGCCCAATGTTTCATTATCAATGCTTTCTCCAATAGCAGCTTTTACAAGATAGCTTCCTGCAAGGAAAATAGAACCTGTTTTATCCACAATCATGGCTTCATCACTCATAATAGGCAAATAAGCTCCTCCTGCTACACAACTGCCCATTACCGCCGAAATCTGGATGATTCCCATAGCGCTCATTTTAGCATTATTTCTGAAAATTCGTCCAAAATGTTCTTTATCAGGAAAAATTTCGTCCTGCATCGGAAGATAAACTCCTGCAGAGTCTACCAGATAGATGATCGGAAGTTTATTTTCCATGGCAATTTCCTGAGCTCTCAGGTTTTTCTTTCCTGTGATAGGAAACCAGGCACCTGCTTTTACAGAGGCATCATTGGCTACTACCATACATTGTCTTCCGGAAACATAACCCATAACGATTACAACACCTCCACTAGGACAGCCGCCATGCTCTTCATACATTTCATAGCCTGCAAATGCCCCAATTTCTATGGAATCAGAATCTTTATCAAGAAGATAGTCTACTCTTTCTCTTGCGGTCATTTTTCCTTCCTCACGAAGCTTCTGAAGCCTCTTTTCACCGCCTCCTTTTTTGATCTCGGCAAGCAAGCGATTTATCTCTGATAATTTTAATCTGTTCTGATCTTCTCGTTTGTTGAATTCGATGTCCATAGAATTTTCAATTTTTTACGCTTAAAGATACTATTTTTATGAGGAATACGAACAGGAAGTAAAACACATGTTTAATACTTTGGTTATTAGTAAATTGTGAAATTTTTAACAGAAAAATATTTTTAAATAGTTTATATTTTTTCTAACTTTACATAAGAGTAACAGAGGGTGATAACCTCTGAAAAATACTCAGTTCCTAGTTTATTTTTTTAATAGTTTATTATTTGAAGGCCCTGAAAGTTTAACAAATTTTCAGGGTTTTTTTATTACAGATCAATAATTGCTAATAATATTTTCTATATTCTACAATAGTAAGGTCGGTGGATGGATTTTTATATTTCCTGTATTTTTTAGCCGGAATAAATCCCAGTTTTTCCGGAATTTTTCTGCTGGCTGTATTTTCTTCATCTACAGGATACAAAATATATTTAAACGTAAAATTCTGTTCAAGAAATTCAATGAGGCTTATGATGATTTCGGTTCCCAGTCCTTTTCCCTGAGAACTCTTTTTTAACCATAATCCCAGCTCAATAGATTCCTCTGTAATATTATGGATACCACAACATCCGGTAAAATCTCCATTTGAATCCAGAGCAACCATTACCAGATCTGTATTTTGTAATAAGGTTCTTTTTGATTCATTCACAAAGTTGATTATTTCTCCCCTGTCACCTTGCGGATTGAAGGGCATATATCTGGTCACCTCTGTGGTAAAATGTTCTGAAATGTCATCAATATATGAGTCATCAACAGGCTGTAATGTTAAATGCTTTGTTTTGATTTTAATATCTGGATTTAATATCATATTGTAAGGTTAAAAGAAACTGTATTGTTTTTTCATCTGTTTTTCTGGAAAATTAATAGAATACATTATGTAGTAGGCAGAAAAACTATTAAAAACTTTATTTATCATTTTTTTATTACTTTAAATTTATATTTTTTATGAGATTTATAAAAGCCTATTTGTAAATTTGCCTGTTAAAATTTTAAAGAAGATAGGACATGCATAAATTAGCGCTTTTCAGATTGCACTTAATCGTATTTTTATGGGGCTTCACTGCAATTTTAGGAAAACTGATTCATGCCAATGCTCAGATCCTTGTATTTTACAGAATGTTGTTTGCTGCTATCTTTCTTTTCGTATTCATCAGGATATATAAAAAAGAAAGTATTAAGGTTTCCAAAAAAATATTCTTTCAACTGGCGGCGATTGGGTTTGCTATGGCGCTCCATTGGTATTGTTTCTTTTATTCTATCAAGGTTTCCAATGTTTCTATTGCTTTAAGCTGTCTTTCATTATCTACGCTTTTTGCTTCTATTTTGGAGCCTGTTATTTTTAAAAGGAAGATTGATATTTCAGAAGTGGTGATGGGAGTGGTTATTGTGTCTTGCATTCTATTGATCTTTAAAACAGAATTCCAATATAAGGAAGGGATTATCTATGGTGTTTTCTGCGCTATTTTTGGGACAATATTTTCTGTTTTTAATGGCAAAATGTTTGGGAAAACAAGTTCCGGGAATATTATATTTTATGAAATATTCTGTGGTTGGTTTATTTTAATGTTATTTTATTTGTTTTCAGGACAAATTTTTCAAATGAATGAAATAAACTATCGTGATATGGCGTTAATATGTTTGTTGGCCAGTGTTTTTACTGCATTTCCGATGCTGGAATCAGTGAATTTAATGAAATACATTTCACCTTTTACTCTAATTTTAACAGTTAATTTAGAACCGGTTTACGGAATTATACTAGCTTTTTTTATCTTTGGGGAATCAGAACATATGAGCCCGATATTTTATATTGCCTCAGGAGTTATGATACTGGCAATCATTGCAAATGGATTAATAAAGTCCAGAAAAACTAAAAACTTTAACTAGCATCAATATTAAATGATGAAAAAATATTTTTTACTTGCATTTTCACTGCTCTATGGGCTGTCTCAATCTCAGATTATCAGGAAGTATTCCAATGAATTCTTAAATATCGGAGCGGGTGCCCGAGGACTGGCAATGGGTGGAGCTGTAATATCCAACCAGGATGATGTGTATTCTCCTATGTGGAACCCGGCAGGTTTGATGTCTATAGATAAAGACTGGCAGGGAGCTGCAATGCACGCCGAATACTTTGAGTCTATAGCCAAATACGATTATTTAGCTTACGCAAGAGTCATGGAAGAAGGCGTTTTTGGAGTTTCAGTAGTGAGGCTTGGGGTAGATAATATTTTGAATACAACCCAGATGATTGATGCGGAAGGGAATATTGATTATGATAAAATCACAAAATTCTCCCAGTCTGATTATGCAGCGATACTTTCATATGCATTCCACCCTGGAGGAAATCCAAATCTTGATGTAGGGGTGAATGCTAAAATTGTCTATAGAAATGTAGGGAAATTTGCCAGTGGATATGGTTTTGGGTTTGACGTGGGAGCAATTTATAAAGGTGAAAACGGCTGGAAGTTTGGAGGAATGGTAAGAGATATCACAACTACAGTTAACTTTTGGAGTATTAACCAGAAAGAATTATCAACCGTTGTGAATGGAGAGGAATTCAACCCTGCACCTAAAGATAAGATGGAACTTACGATGCCTAAACTTAATGTAGGAGCAAGTAAATTATTTGAAATCAACAGCAGTCTTTATGTATTGCCGGAAGCTGGGCTTAATGTGGATTTTGCTAAGACAGCTTCTCTTATTTCAAGTGATTTTGCAAGTATCAGCCCTTATGCCGGAGCTGAATTAGGCTATCAGAAAATGATTTTTGTGAGATTGGGGATCAATAGGTTCCAATCTATTACAGATATAGAAGATTTAAAAAGAAAAGTTTCTTTCCAGCCAAGTGCGGGGATCGGGATCAAATATAGAGGTCTAACCCTGGATTATGCGATTACAAATTCAGGTATTGGCGGATCTAATTTCTATTCCAATTTCTTCTCGCTTAAACTGGATATGGGAGCATTCAGAAATGATTAAAATGAAGGTATGAAAAAATTATCGATATTGATGTTGGCAATTTGCTCAACGGCTGTTTTCGGACAGAATGTTTCAGATTATAAATATGTATCTATTCCTGACAAATTTACAAGTTTCAAAGGAGATAGTTATGGTTTGGAAGCTGCTTTAGCAAAAGCATTAAAAAGTAAAAAGTATACAATTTTATCTACCAGTAAAGAGCAATGGCCATGGGAAGCTAAGGACAATTCCTGTAATGTACTGAATGCAGACGTGCAGGCTATTAAAAGTTTTTTTACAAATAAATTAAAGATTGAGTTTAAAGATTGCAACAATAAGGTGCTTTTTGAGTCCAAAGGAAGTTCAGATATAAAAGAGTTTCAAGAGGGATTGGCAGATGCTCTAAAGCAGGCTTTAATAAGCGTTGGCCCATCTAATCCTGTTCAGATTGCAGCTCAAGAATCAACCCCTTCAGTTGCTTCAGCTGCGGATAATTATTCTAATGGAAAAGTAGAAGTACAGAAGATACAGATTGATGAAAATCAGTTTATTCTGGCTAAATCAGGCAGCGCTTTACCATTTGCTATTTTTAAAACTACATCAAAAAAAGATGTATTTATCGTAAAGCTTTCTGATAATACGACTACAGTAACAATTGGATATTTTGAAAATGGAAATATTGTAATTGATATACCTAAGGCTGACGGAAGATACGCTAAAGAAGTTTTCACGAGAAAATAAATATAATATAATACATTTATTTAAAAAAGGCTATCTCTTTTGAGACAGCCTCTTTTATGTTCATATATGATGATGTGTTTTCTTTAAATGAGTTAGTAAGCAAATTCTTGTGTATAGTTTTTGTTAACTTGTACTAATTTATGAAAAATATTATAAATAATGTTAATTTATATGTGATATTTTATTAATTTACGTTTACGACTTTATTATTTCCTGTGTTTATGGTGCTTTAGTGTTATGTTGTCTTATTTTGAGATAATAATATTCAACATATAGTAAACCATCTTAATCAATACTACTAATAATCTAAAAAGACCATTTCAACTAGTGAAACGGTCTTCCCTTATTAGAAATTGGATACTTTTATTTTTTTATGAATTTAAAAACCTGCGATCCTTTGGTGTTCTTTATTTTAGCTGTGTAAGTACCTGGAATTAGATTTGAAAGTTTAATGGAGACATTTTTTTTATTCAATAAAAAATCATTTTTTATAAGTTTACCGCTGAAATCATAAATTTCAACTGATTGTATAGTCTGAGTGTCTTCAATAGTCAGCACATCGGAAACCGGATTAGGGTAAATTTTGGTTTCTGATAAAGATATTTCCTTTGTAGAAAGAGTCTGTGTAATAGTTACAGTGTAATCGACCCAATTTCCAAAACCATAAGTACCACAAGGTGATTGAGCAGGGTTTCCATCTCCGGAATTGGCTAAACGATTCCATATCCTCATTCTGTAATTTCCCGGGCTTAATGACGGGATTGAAAAGGTACCACTATAAGTAGGCTGTGGTATTGCAATATAGTCTGGCATAAATAATACTTCGCCAGCGTCATCAAAATTGCCATTTTGATTGAAGTCTATTGCCATTCCACAAGAAACCCAACCCGTCGTACTAACATTTATACCGTAAGTAGTGTTTGGATTCATGTTAATAATAGTAGAAGTCTTATTTCTTAAAGTATTACAATCTCCTGTAAAAGACGAGTCATTGAAATTAGCTTGTGGGATTGTTACTTTAGTTACTTTCCAGTCTCCACATCCACTAGTATAAGTTGGATTGCAATATGTTTGTCCATTGACAAAACTGAAGCCCGATAAAAGGTATGCAAATAGAATTGCAGAGAATAAGTGTGTTTTCATAATTGTGATTTTTTAATTAATACCAAATGTAAGAAAAAAGATATTAAATCACTATTATGTGAATTTATTGAATTGCATTTATCATTTTACACGAACTATTTGTTAAAAAAATCTAATTTTGTTAACAGTTTTTTTTAATATTCTAATTTATCTTGGATTTTATTTTCTAATCTTTTTGCTTGTTTAGAACAAAAATGAGCCAATTAATGGGTTGATTTTTAGTAATAAGTGATTGATGTTTGGAAAATATTAAATTGAATTGAAAAATTCCCAGATGACCCTAGCTTTACTTTTTCCCAGAATTTCTTCCAAAGTTTCCAGATTAGATTCTTTTATTCTTTTAACAGATTTCAATTTTGATAACAGAAGTTCAATCGTTTTTTCACCAACTCCCGGAATCTCCTCCAATTCAGATTTTATAGTGGAGTTTTTTCTTCTTGTTCTGTGATGTTTTACTCCAAAACGGTGGGCTTCATCCCGCACTCTTTGCAGGATTTTTAACGTTTCAGACTTTTTATCAAGATATAATGGAATAGGATCTTCCGGGAAGAAAATCTCTTCAAGCCTTTTAGCAATTCCTACTATGGTAATTTTTCCGTATAATCCCAATAATCTAAGACTTTTAACTGCAGAGGATAATTGTCCCTTCCCACCATCAATAAGGATCAGTTGCGGAAGACTTTCACCTTCATCCAGCATTCTTTTGTACCGGCGGTAGATTACTTCCTCCATTGTAGCAAAATCGTTGGGCCCTTCTACAGTTTTAGGGTGAAAAATTCTATAATCTGCTTTGCTGGGTTTACCATCTTTAAAAACTACACAGGCAGAAACAGGATTGGTTCCCTGGATATTCGAATTATCAAACCCTTCAATATGGCGTGGCTCTACAGGCATTCTGAGAAGTTTCTGCATTTCAGCCATAATTCTGTTAGTATGCCTTTCCGGATCAATAATCTGAACCTGTTTTAATTTTTCCAGACGATATTCCTTTGCATTTTTTTCAGAAAGCTCTACAATTCTTTTTTTATCTCCAACTTTAGGAACAATCAGCTTCACATTAGGAATTTCTACAGACAAGTGGAAAGGGAGAAGAACTTCTTTTGAATCAGATCCGAATTTCTGGCGGATTTCGATTAAAGCTTCTTCCATAATATCCTCATCAGACTCTTCAAGGATCTTTTTGATCTCCGTTGTAAAACTCTGAATGATATTTCCGTTTCTGATTTTAAAGAAATTAACATAAGCAGCCGTTTCATCACTGGTCATACCAAAGACATCCACATCATCAATGTTTGGATTTACTACAGTGTTTTTAGCCTGATAATCTTCCAGAATATCCAGTCTTTCTTTAATGATCTGAGCATCTTCAAACTGAAGGTCGGAGGCCAGTTTCATCATCTGGTTCACCAGATATTCTTTTGCTTTCCGGAAATCTCCTTTTACAATTCCGCGGATGGCATCTATCTTTTCATCATATTCTTCCTTGCTTTCAAGGTCTTCACAAGGTCCTTCACAGTTTTTAATATGATACTCCAGGCAGACTTTATACTTGCCATCTGCAATTTTAGCAGGAGAAAGATTCAGGTTACAGGTTCTGAGTTTATAGATATGTTTGATTGTGTCCAGTAATATTTTTGCAGGGCGTACCTTAGCATAAGGGCCATAATATTCGGAACCATCTTTAATCTTATTTCTGGTTAGAAAAATTCTGGGAAAATCCTCATTCTTAATACAGATCCATGGATAGGTTTTATCATCCTTCAGCATTACATTATAAAACGGCTGATGTTCTTTGATCAGATTGTTTTCCAGTAAAAGAGCATCATATTCACTGTTTACAATGGTGGTTTCCAGTCGCTGGATCTTACTGACCATAATTTTGATCCTATATCCTGAAAGGTTTTTATTGAAGTAAGAAAGAACTCTCTTCTTTAAGTTTTTAGCTTTTCCTACATACAATAGCTGTTCGTTTTTATCATAATAACGATAAACGCCAGGTTCGGAGGGTAAAGTTTTGAGCTGTAGTTCTAAAGAAGGATTCATGTAACAAAATTAAGGATTCTTTCTGTTTAAAAAGAAGAAAACCTGCAGAATACACTACAGGTTTTTAAATTTTATATTGAATACTATTTATCCGTTACTCATATCAGTATAAGCATTTACCAGAAAGCTGAAATAATCCCATTCAACCGAATTTTTAGGATAAAGTTTCATGAATTCTTTATTATCCCCGAAAAGAAAATCATAATTATCTTCAAAATCATCCTTATGAAGCCACATTACTTTATCTCCTTTCTTTACATAATAAGATTTGATAACGCCACCGCCTAGTTGAGGGCTTCCCATTACAGAAAATCCGCCTGTTTCTTTGGCTCTCGGATCATGATATACAGAAATGATATTATCGAAATCAGGATTAATTACCTGCATCAGGAATTCTTTGTCATCCTTTTTATTTTTCAAAGAAACGGTTTGGTTGACAAAATATATCCTGTCATTGTTGGTTCTCTTGGTAAGTTTCTTTGTGCTATAATTTCTGATATTGCCCATATACCGTGAAACTTTCATTATTTTTTCTGCATTGCTTGGATACACATACATTTCACCAATCTGGTCTGCATTGAAATTGGCTGTTTTCTTTGTAATACTATCTTTAATAGCTACTTCGTAAATCTGTCCCTTTTTTGTTTCAATTTTATTACAGAATCCTTTGTGTGAACTACCGTCTTTGAGAATAATGGTGGATGTTTTCTTAGGAGAAGGAGCATTAAATCCTTCATTGAAAAGGTAAGTCTCCATTTTTTTGATGTCTTCCTTCGAATATTTTATTTTCTGGGCGAAGGAAGTGGTTCCTGCAACGCATAATGCAAGCAGTAAAGTTTTCAGTCTCATGTATTATAGTTTTTAATTTCGGGAGTAAAAATAACAAATTAATTCACTACTTTAAATAAAAATATAGAACAGTGAAATTTAGTTTCTTCAATTATTGCTAAATGCGTAATTTTAAGAAAATTTTTTAGAAATGATATACGGAGTAGATGCTTTTACTTTCCATGATGTTCTGGAAATATGTAAAAAACCTAATAAAGCCAAGCTGAACAAAGCAGCTAAAGAACAAATTTTAAAATCTCAGAGAAACGTACAGCAAATAGTAGAATCAGATAGATGTGTATACGGGATCAATACAGGTTTCGGGCCGTTGTGTGATACTAAAATATCAGCTGATGAAACAGCACAGTTACAGTATAACCTGATTATTTCTCATGCAGTAGGGGTAGGGAAACCCATTGAAAAAGAGCTTTCAAAAATCATGATCATCGCAAAAGTTCATGCATTATCAAAAGGATTTTCAGGAGTTTCTCTTGAAGTTATCGAGAGATTGATCCTGATGCTTGAAAAAGACATTATTCCGGTAGTTCCTGAACAGGGATCTGTAGGAGCGTCAGGAGATCTGGCTCCTCTGGCCCATTTGGTATTGCCTTTATTAGGGCTTGGACAGGTTTGGGAAGGTGATACAGTTTCTGAAACAATGGAAGTACTGGAAAAACATGATCTTGATCCATTGGTTTTAGGACCAAAAGAAGGGCTAGGATTAATCAACGGTACACAGTTTATTTTAGCGCATTCTATCAAGGGACTTGAGAAGTTTGAATATCTGTTAGACCTTGCCGATATGACGGCTGCAATGAGTATTGAAGCCTACAGAGGTTCTGAAAGTCCTTTCAAAAAAGAGCTTCACGAAATCAGACCGTTCGAAGGAAGCAAGAAAGTGGCAGCAAGAATGCTTAAGTTCCTGAAAGGTTCAGAGAACATGAAAGCTCACGAAGACTGCGAAAGAGTTCAGGATCCATATTCCATGAGATGTGTGCCACAGGTTCACGGAGCGAGCAGAAATGCTTTTGAACACCTTAGAAGCATGGCAGAAACAGAATTAAACTCTGTGACAGATAATCCAATTGTATTAAGTGCTGAGGAATCTATCTCAGGAGGTAACTTCCATGGTCAGCTAATGGCTTTACCTTTAGATTACGCAACCCTTGCCGTAGCAGAATTAGGAAATATTTCAGACAGAAGAAGTTATTTATTGCTTGAAGGTAAATATGGACTTCCAAGATTATTAACGGAAAGCTCAGGATTGAATTCAGGATTTATGATTCCTCAATATACTTCTGCAGCTTTGGTAACAGAGAATAAAACATTATGTTTCCCGGCATCTGCAGACTCTATTCCTACAAGTTTAGGACAGGAAGACCACGTTTCCATGGGGAGTATTTCAGGAAGAAAATTCAATCAGGTTCTTGGAAATCTGGTGAATATTCTGTCTGTTGAATTAATGTTTGCTGCTCAGGGACTAGAATTCAGAAGGCCATCGAAATGTTCTAAGATCATAGAAGAAAACTACACCATTCTTCGTTCAAAAGTGGCAAAACTTGAAGATGACAGACTGATTGGTCAGGATATGCTGGCCATTGCAGAGCTTATCAAAGAAAGAAAGTTTGTTGTCAACTAATTAACATACAAATGAAAGGCTCCCGAATGGGAGCTTTTTTGTTTTCAGAATCATTTAATTTTTAACCAATATAAACATGATCATACACAGAACAGATTCTACTTCTTTAGATTTTCAAACCCTTGTAAAATATCTTGACGCCAATCTTGCAGAGCATAATGGAGATAATGAGGCATTTTTTGCTCAGTTTAATACGATTGATGGGATTAAAAACTGTATTGTTGTTTACATTGATGAAGTTCCGGCAGCATGCGGTGCTTTCAAGGAACTTTCCGATGACACTGTTGAGATCAAAAGAATGTTTACAAGTCCAGAATTCAGGAAAAGAGGATTAGGTTCCACCATCGTGAAAGAACTTGAAAGCTGGGCTAAAGAAATAGGTTATAAAAAGGCTGTCCTTGAAACTTCCCGGGACTTAATGAATGCTATTTCCGTTTATGAAAAAAGCGGATTCCAGCAGATTCCAAATTATGGACAGTATATTGGTGTGGATAGCAGTGTTTGCTATGAAAAAAAGCTGAGATAAGAAAATCTGAAGTTTTGATTCAGGATGGCAAATCAAAGATTTTAAGATTTTATGGGATGGTAAGACCTGCATCGCTTTCCTTACCTGTATTAATTAAAATATACCCATTTATTATAAGGTAATTAATATTCATATAATGCTAAATTCATTTTTTAAAAACTTTTAATTCTCATGAAAGTGTTATATTGTGATTCCAATCAAAATTATAACATATGAAAAAAAGTGTATTTTTCCTGGCATTATTTTTTGCCTTAAACTCCTGTACACAGGAAGAATTGCGGAATGAAAATCCCAATATTGAAATCTCTCAGAAAACTCCATTAACGGGAAAGCAAATCAATGAAAGGATCAACCAGGCCATTAAAAATGAAGGTACTTTCAATTGGAGAAATGAATCCGATCACTTCCTTTGGAGTGCTGTTTTCCGTGGTAACAGAATGGTATCTATTGGATTTGGTTCATCCAAAGATGATTTTGACAGAAGTAAATCCTCAGATAACAAAAATATGGAGGAAGAGATTTTAAATATGATTGCAAAATCTGAGGGAATAGGATCCGCAAGATTTCTTTTGAATTCCGACAAGTATCTTAACCAAATAGATGTCACCATCGAAAAAGAAGAAACGATAACAGCTCTTCGTCAGATGAAAACCATTCGATATGTAGAGCCTGCAGACTATCATTATTTTGAAAACGAAGTTAAGTACAACACTAGTGCAAAATCTTCTGGCAGCGGATCTTCAGGATGTGGCTTTTCGACGGCAACTTTAAGTGCTGTAGATTATACTTCTACGACACCAAGTGCAAAAATTCCATGGGCATTTGCCAAACATAATATCCCTGATGCCTGGAACTACAGTACAGGAGCAGGAGTTACCATTGGTCTTATTGATACGGGAGTTTCTCCAGATCAGTCCTTACTTGGATCCAGTTTTAATAATGGTGCTTCATCCGGGAGAACAATCAGTAAGTATGGGGTATATAATAGTGATGGTTCATCAGATCAGTGTGGACACGGAACCAAAATGGCTTCTGTAATGACCGCCCCAAGAAACAATGCAGGACTTCCTGTAGGAGTAGCCTATAATGCTAATCTTATCGCTTACCGAGCGGCAGAAAATGTTGTATTGGAAACTTCCAGTGAACAAAACGGGGTGAAAACTGCGTTTACAGAATTAGGAAATAATACCAATGTAAAGATCATCTCTATGTCAATGGGACATATTTTTTCAGTAGGAAAAATTGAGGATGGGGTAAAATATGCTTATGCCAGAGGAAAACTTATTTTCTGTGCAGGAGGAACTTCTACGAGCTTTACGAATTTTGTCGGAGTTATTTTTCCGGCTTCAATGTCAGAGACACAGGCTATAACAGGAGTCAAAGAGGGAACGTCCAATCAAAAATGTGATGTTTGCCACTCCGGAAGCCAGATTGATTTTACCTTCCAGATGGAAAGGGCATCAGGAAATACCGTTCCTGTTTTAAGTTATTACAACGGACAGGCTGATTATGTGGGCGGATCTTCTGTGGCTACAGCTGCAACAGCAGGAATTGCAGCTTTGGTTTGGGCTAAAAATCCATCATGGACAAGAGATCAGGTGCTTAATAAAATGAGACAGTCTGCAACCTATTATCCAACTGTTAATTCAAGTTATGGCTATGGAAACATCAATGTTTTAAAGGCAGTACAATAAATAATAATCATGTAACAAAGAAAAGGAAGCATCTCGGCTGAGGTGCTTCCTTTTTTATTGTAATATTACGTTATCCAATCCTTAGGCTCGTCATACTCAGAGAACCTCCTATAAGTTCATCATTAAATAAAGACAGTTCTTCAGCCTGATTTTTCAATCCTAAAGTATAGACCAGCGGAAGATAATGATCAGGAGTAGGCACTGCATACTGTAAAGAAGTTCCCTGTTTCTGATAATCAATAATATTCTGGAAGTTCCCATCCAGAAGCCAGTTATTGGTTTTCTCCCGAGCTTCTATGGCCCAGTCCCAGCCAGCACCTACAGTATTGATATTCTTCCAGTCGATCATACGTAGATTATGAACAATATTTCCACTTCCTATAATCAGAATTCCCTTTTCACGAAGTTTATTCAGTCTTTTGGCAAGGTCGTAGTGATATTGCGGAGGTTTGGTGTAATCAATGCTTAATTG
Organism: Chryseobacterium sp. BIGb0232; assembly: GCF_024810195.1. Classification (NCBI taxonomy): domain Bacteria; kingdom Pseudomonadati; phylum Bacteroidota; class Flavobacteriia; order Flavobacteriales; family Weeksellaceae; genus Chryseobacterium; species Chryseobacterium sp. BIGb0232. The sequence goes on along the minus strand of NZ_JANUEH010000014.1, from coordinate 137,984 downwards.
AATCACCGGAATATCTGCGTCAGGATATAAATGTCTGATAACAGACCATGCACCGTGATCCAATCCCCAGTTATGATCTTCTTCTACCTCTGCAGGAAGCAAAAGTTCAGCAGTTTCTCTGGCAAGCTCCGGACTTCCGGGAGCGGGATACTGTACTTCAAACAATTCTTTTGGGAATCCGTAAAAGTCATGAATCGTTTTAGGCATTTCCATTGCAGTTACAAATGTTCCGGGAGTATACCAATGGGCAGAAATACATAAAATAGCATTAGGCTTTGGAATTTCACTTGCTGTTTTTCTGAATCCCTGTACAAACTGATTTTCTTCAATAGCATTCATTGGTGAGCCGTGTCCAAGAAATAAAACCGGCATTCTTTGCGTATTGTTGAAACTGTCACTTATATTTTGAAGATCGTTGAGGTTCATAAGTATTGAATATTAATAAAAAATAAAAAGGTTCAAGGTTTTTTAGTAAAATCCCTGAACCCTTTAAAAATTATGTTATAAATTAAGCTTGTTTTACAAACTGTAATTCACCAGCGATTTTTACATCATCACTTACCATTACCCCTCCTGCTTCAAGAGCTGCATTCCAGTTCAATCCGAAATCTTTTCTGCTGATTTTTCCTTCAAAAGAGAAACCTGCTTTTGTATTTCCCCATGGATCAACATTGATTCCTCCAAAGTCTACATCTAATGTTACCGGTTTTGTAATTCCGTTGATGGTAATATTTCCAACCACTTCATTGTTCAGGTTCTGAGATTCAAAAGTGATAGTCGGGTGAGCTTCAGCATTGAAGAACTCAGCAGACTTTAAGTGATTATCTCTGTCAGTATTGTTCGTAAATACTGAGTCAGTCTGGATGGTAGCTGTAGTTTTTGCGTTTGCGAAGAATTCATCTTCAGATTCAATTTCAGCAGTGAAAGTTCTGAAGCTTCCTTTTACGTTAGAAATCATCATGTGTTTTACTTTGAAAGTAATTTCACTATGTGTTGGGTCTAAGGTCCATTTTGTTGCCATTGTAATTTTGTATTTTTTGTTATTATTAATGATGCAAATTTAGAACAGGGAACATATACAAGTCATTGATATAGGATAAGAAATGATTTTTATTACATTTATTCTTTCTTATATCTATTCAATTTTAATATTTTCAACAATTTTAGCACAGATAAATCTTGCGCTTTTGTGCTTACCCAATAAACCTCACAAAATTCTACTATTAAGGTAAGAAATAATTTTTATCAATTCATTAATTACATTTTATGAATGTTTTATTTTAACGTTTCTTAACGGATGATTTTTATTTCTTATTTTTGACGAATTCAATTTTATACAATGAAATTACATACATATTCTTTATTGATGCTTGTTTTGGGGAGCTCAGCATTTGCCCAGACACAGAAGTTTACGATGGCTGAGGCTGTCAATGGAATACGGACCAACCTGGCGGTGAAAAATATTTCACAGTTTTCATGGTCTGCAGACGGAAAATCGTATATACAGGCTGTAAAAGGTGGGTATCTTACTACAGATTTAAAAACCAATAAACAGGATACTCTGATATCTCTTACACAGTTGAACAGACAGTTTGCGGATAATAAACTGAAATCTGTTCCTCCTATTAAATTTACGGGAACAGCTAATGGATATTTCAACACAGGAGGTAAAATGTTCTGGATTGAAAAATCAGGAAACGATTGGAAAGTAAAGAATTCAGCAAAGATAGATCTTGATGCTGCGAATGTAAAAATGTTTGGGGACAGACAGACTTTTGCTTTTACTGCAAAGAATAATTTATTTGTGAATAAAAATGGGAAGACTATAGCAGTAACCAATGAAGCCAATGAAAATATCATCAGTGGACAATCTGTTCACAGAAATGAATTTGGAATTGATACAGGAATTTTTCCGGCACCGAATTCTGAAAGTGTAGCATTCTACAAAATGGATCAGTCGATGGTTGCAGACTATCCGGTTATTGACTGGTCAGTAACACCAGCGGTAAACCACAACATCAAATATCCAATGGCTGGGCAAACGTCCCACCAGGTAACATTAGGAGTTTTCAATATTAAAACTCAGGAAACAACTTTCCTGAAAGTGGATGGCGAAAAAGATCAATATCTGACAGCTGTCACCTGGAGTCCTGATTCAAAATATATTTTTGTTGCCGTCTTGAACAGGGGACAGAATCACATGAAGATGAACCAGTATGATGCTGTCACAGGAACATTGGTGAAAACCTTATTTGAAGAAACAGACAGCAAATATGTTGAACCGCAGCATCCGCTTACCTTCTTCCCGAATTCAAATACAGATTTCATCTGGCAGAGTCAGAGAACGGGTTATAATCATTTATTCCACTATAACCTTGAAAAAGGATTGGTAGCTCAGATCACAAAAGGAGACTGGCTGGTAACCGATATCTTAGGATTTAATGAAAAGAAAAAAGAAATATTCTTTACCTCTACAAAAGAGACTCCTTTAGAAAGACATTTATATAAGATCAATTGGGCAAACTTCAAAATGGAAAGATTAGATACCACTGAAGGAATGCACTCCGGAGTTTTGAGTAACGATGGGAATTACTTATATGACACTTACAGCAACGCCAATACTCCAAGAGTAGGAAACATTATCAATACATCAAACTTAAAATCTACCAATATTCTTACCTCTGAAAATACATTAAAGAATTATCAGAGACCGGAAATTAAAAATGTAGAATTGAAAGCAGATGACGGAACTCCTTTATATGGAAAGATCATCCTGCCAACGAATTTTGATCCGAATAAAAAATATCCAACCATCGTGTACCTGTATAACGGGCCACATTTACAGCTGATTACAAACAGTTTTCCGTCATCCGGAAATCTTTGGTATGAATATATGGCTCAGAACGGATACATTATTTTCACCATGGACGGAAGAGGTTCTGCCAACCGTGGAATGAAGTTTGAACAGGCTGTTTTCAGAAATCTAGGAACCACTGAGATGGATGATCAGATGAAAGGAGTAGACTACCTGAAATCTCTTCCTTATGTAGATGGAGAAAGAATGGGAATTCACGGATGGAGTTTCGGAGGATTTATGACTACAAGCTTTATGCTTCGTAAACCGGATGTATTCAAAGTAGGAGTAGCTGGTGGACCGGTAATTGAATGGAATATGTATGAAATCATGTATGGAGAAAGATATATGGATACACCACAGGAAAACCCGGAAGGATATGCAAAAGCTAACCTTTTAGATAAAGTTCAGAACCTGAAAGGAAAACTATTGATGATCCATGGTGCACAGGATGATGTAGTGGTATGGCAGCATTCTATTAAATTCGTTAAGTCAGCAGTGGATAATGGAGTTCAGTTAGATTACTTTGCTTATCCGGGACATCCACATAATGTGATTGGAAAAGACAGAGTTCACTTAATGCAGAAAATCACAAATTACTTTGATTTGTATCTGAAAAAATAATATCAAAGTCCAGCCGGAATGGCTGGACTTTTTTGTTGGAGTATTAGTTGGAAAGCGCAATGATGCAAAGAATATTTGTTATGATACTGTTATAAGGCGCAAGAATTTTCTTGCGCCTTAAAAACAGCATAATCTTTAATCACTTTGTGCCCTTGCCTTGTCCAATATCATAAAAAATTATCAGCGTTTAAAGCATATTATCGATCTTATCAAAGATCAATGCATCTCACATTTTATAGCTGTATTTTTGTATAATTAAAAACAACAATATGGAATTAGGAATTGGAATGTTCGGAGATTTAGCTTTCGATCAGTCAACTGGAAAATATAGAGATGCAGGAACCAAGCTTCATGAAATCCTGGAGCAGGTGAAATTCATGGATGAGGTAGGAATAGATGTATTTGCTATGGGAGAGCATCATCGTCCTGATTATGCTGTTTCTTCACCGGAAATAGTATTGGCGGCAGCGGCAAGCATTACAAAAAATATAAAACTGGCGAGTGGAGTTACTGTTTTAAGTTCTTCAGAACCGGTAAAAGTGTATGAAGATTTTTCAACATTGGATTTAATTTCAAACGGAAGAGCCGAAATATTCGTAGGACGTGGAAGCTTCATTGAGTCATTTCCACTGTATGGCTATTCCCTGAATGATTACGAGGAACTTTTTGATGAGAAACTCGACTTATTATTAAAGATCAACACTGAGGAAAATGTAACCTGGTCTGGAAAACTTCGTGCTCCAATGAATAACCAGACAGTGTATCCAAGAGCAAAAAATGAGGGTGAAATTTCGATCTGGAGAGCCGTAGGAGGAACACCACAATCTGTTTTAAGTGCTGCCCAATTAGGAATGCCATTAGTAGTAGCGATTATTGGCGGAATGCCGATTCAGTTTAAAAATCTGATTGAATTCTACAAACAGGAATATGAGAAAGCAGGACATGATATGTCTAAAATGCAGATTGCAATTCACTCACATACCTTTGTAAGTGATGATCAGAATGTAATAGATGGATATTTCCACAATTATAAGTCTCAGATGGATAGAATAGGATCTTCCAGAGGTTGGGCTCCTTACACGAAAATGCAGTATGATGGCGGAAGAAGTAAAGATGGTGCTTTATTCATCGGAAGCCCGGCTGAAGTAGCAGATAAAATTGCTTATATGAAAGAGATTTTCGGAATTACAAGATTTATCGGGCATATGGATATTGGTGATCCTACTCATGATATCATGATGAAGTCTATTGAACTCTTCGGAAAAGAAGTAAAACCTGCTATACAGGGATTATAATAAGAATATTTTATAGAAATGATTGAGGAGACCCGAAAAGGTCTCCTTTTTTTATTCTGTTTTATATCACAGGATATCTTTTAAATATAATAAACAGTTAATTATTTATTAACACCGTAATCTTTTAAACTTCATTTCTTTACGGCAATGAAACAAAGCGATAGCTATTAATGATTGACCTGTCTCTGATCCACCATATGATCCAAAGCCTGTATTATATTGGTAACAAGCAGTTTTCACCTGCTTCCATTTCACTAAGCAGGTTGTTTGAATGTTCCAAAGTCTATGAATGTTCAATATATCTTCGTTATTCTGCTTTTTCAATTGCTTCATGTCTCAACATTCTGGATGTTCTGTTAATCCAGACACTCCAAAATCTAAACAAAAAACCATGTTTTTAAATAATATTCTATTTTTTTCGGTGGATCCGGATCTCAGTACAGGACTTGTTATTATTTTCATCCTGTGTCTGGTAGCTGTTGTAGCTTTTGAGTTTGTAAATGGTTTTCACGACACAGCCAATGCTGTGGCAACTGTAATTTATACTAAAGCTCTTAAGCCGGTTATTGCAATTCCTTGGTCAGGATTTTGGAATTTTCTTGGCGTTTTTACAGGAGGAATAGCTGTTGCTATGGGAATCTTAAAACTGGTTCCTATGGATACACTCATAACGCTGCCGGTTTCGGTAGGAGCCTCTTTGGTACTTGCTGTTTTACTTGCTTCCATCATTTGGAATCTGGGAACCTGGTATTTAGGGATCCCATGTTCCAGTTCTCATACTCTGATTGGTGCCTTGATTGGTGCCGGTTTAGGGTTTACCTGGTATTATGGAGGAGGAGTAAACTGGCATAAAGCTGAAGAAATCGGGATGTCACTCATTTTATCCCCGATAGTAGGATTTTGCTTAGCGGTTCTGCTGATGTGGTTTTTTAAATATGTAATACGTTATAAATCACTCTTTCATATTCCGACAGCTGAAAACGATAAACCTCCTTTGGCTATCAGAGCTATTCTAATAATAACATGTACTTTAGTAAGCTTTTTTCACGGGAGTAATGACGGGCAAAAAGGAGTAGGTCTTTTTATGCTGATCCTGATTGCTTTTATGCCTGCTCAATTTGCAATTAATCATGACATTCCTAACGATAAGATTGTTTCTATCCTGAATACAACGGAACATACATTACAGGCAACAGCCAGCCACAATATTCAAAATACAGCTGAATTTAAAACGTTGAATCTTACCATTGAAAATGTAAAAGAAAATCTAATACATAAGAATGAAAGAGACAAAGCAGCCACTTACAAATTCAGAAAGCAGGTTGACAATCTTATTGATTCTCTAAAAAAGCTGAATGAAAACAAGGCTATAGTTATTGACGAATCCAACAGAGCGATACTTACCAGCCAGATTAAGGAACTTAAAAAGCTAACCGAATTTGCTCCTCTATGGGTAATTATTATTATCTCTGTATCGCTGGGGCTGGGAACTACTATAGGTTGGAAGAGAATTGCAGTAACCATTGGTGAGAAAATAGGAAACGAACATTTGAATTATGCCCAGGGTGCATCCAGTGAAATTGTTGCAGCATCTACTATCGGTATAAGTACATTTCTGGGATTGCCGGTAAGTACCACCCACGTTTTGTCAAGTGGGATTGCCGGTTCCATGGTAGCTTCAGGGGGGAAAAATAACCTTAATTCGGGAACATTAAAAAGTATTGGCCTTGCCTGGGTACTTACCTTACCGGTTTCTATTGTATTATCTTTACTGTTATTCATATGTTTCCATCTGTTTATTTAGTGACAGATTTTTAATTCGATGATCTTTATTAAAACCAAAAAAATGAAACAAATATTAGTTGCCTCAGACTTTTCCAATAACGCAGGTAATGCTCTGTTATATGCTCTGTCTCTTGCTAAAACTATCAATATGAAAGTAACGGTACTGAATGCCATTCATCCTACGGAAGGTATTAACAATAGTACATACAATGCCATTTTTATTGAAGATTATTATGCCAGAAAAAGATCAGCGTTGAAAGAATGGGCTGAAACTTTCTGTAATAATGACGAATATAAAGACATTCAGATTAAAACTGTGTGTGATGTTGGCTTTTTAAGAAATGTCATTACCAAATACATAGAATATAATGATGTATCGTTTTTAGTAATGGGAATGACGGGAGCTACGGGAATTAAAGGAATTATAGGAAGCAATGCCAGTTTAGCCATTAGTAAAATGCGGATTCCTACATTAATAGTTCCTGCGGAAAGTATACTCCATCAAACACCTGTTATCACTTTGGCTGCTGATTACAAAACCACAAAACTATCCGTAAGGGATATAAAAGCATTGAACCAGATCCTAAAAGTTTCCGATCCTAAGAAGCTGGAAGTCCTCCATATTTCAGATAAAGATACAGCTGCAAGAACCATAGAAAATGGGGAAAAGAAATTAAAAGATCAACTTTCTTCTGTGGATATTACCTTTCACTACGTTGAGGATGATAAACCATCTAGCGGAATTATTGATTTCATAGAAACCAATAAAACAGATATTTTATGTCTTGTAAAGCATAATCATAATATTATTTACCGATTGTTTTCCGGGAGTACAGTAGATGAGATCCTGAATAAATCAGTAAAGGCTGTATTGATTCTTCATGCGTAACTTTTTAAACCTGTTTTAGTTTAATTATATAATCTCAATAAGGCTTCCTCTTTCCTCGTCTTTGATAATATTCAGAGCCGTAGGAATCTTTTCTTTAAGCTCTTCCACGTGAGAAATAATTCCCACGATTCTATTCTCCTTCATCAGATTGGTCAGGGTTTCAAATACAATATTCACGGATTCTGTATCCTGAGTTCCGAAACCTTCATCAATAAAGAAGAAGTTTTTATCAGCCTGAGCATTGGATTGTACACTTTCTGCCAGTGCCAGAGCAAGACTTAAAGATACCTGAAACGCTTGTCCCCCGGAAAGTGTTTTTACACTTCTGCTCCTACCTTCGTTGAGATAATCGATGATTTCAAAATCATTGTTTTCATTAAGCTGCAGGCTCAGTTGATTTCTTGTCATCCTGTGAAAGCGGGTATTGGCATGGTCACATAGCTGTCTCAGATAAATTGAGGAAACATATTGTACAAATCCGGCACCTTTGAACAGATTCATCATCAGTTTCAGGTTTTCAGAACGTTTTTGAAGTGTTGTCAGTTCTTTCAGGAGTTCTTCTTTTTTCTGAAACTCTTTTTCTAATCTGTCTTTTTCGGCAATCATAGTCACCACAGTATCATTGATCTGTTTCAATTCTGTCTGAGCCTCACCAAACTGTTTTTCAGCCAATGAAAACTGTTCGTCATCAAAAGAAAGTCCTTTCAATTTCAATTCCAGAGCTTCGATTATTTTCTTCAGGGTTTCAAAATCAATTTTGAACTGTTGGATTTTAGCTCTTGCCTCCTGGATATTGATTTCCTGCTTCAGAATATTTTCAACCTCATTAAATGCTGTGAAATTATGCTCATTTAAAGCCTTATCAATAGTTTGTTGATTCTCCGAAATCTCTTTTTCAAGATCTGCAATCTGTTTCTCCGTTTGGCTGACAATAGCTTTCTGCTCTGCAAGTTTAGGAGCAAGGTCTTTTTCCTGTTGTGAGGCTTTTTGATACTGTTGTTCAGTTTCAGTATTAGATTGTGCTAATTTCTGATGAGCTTCCTCAACTTCAGTTACAGCTTTTTGTTCATAAGATTCCCATTCCAGAATTTTAAGATGGGAACGGCTGATATTGATTTCTTTCTGTTTGGTAGCTTCTTCCAGTTTGAAAGTTTCCAAAGCATTTTTATATTTTTCCAGAACTTTACTTTCCTTTTCCAGGGTTTCACGTTCCAGCGTAATGGTTTTTTCTGTTTCTTCAATCTTCTTTTCCAGAGCGAAAGAATCCGATCTTTTTTTCTCAAAATCATTCTCATGATCCGGGCTGAACTGTTTCCAGGTAAACAGCTGAAGATGGATTTCCATATTCTTTTGGATCTGTTGAAGAACTTTCTGTTCAGCAACGAGTTGTTCTTCAAATATTTTTTTCCGATCCAGAATTTTTTCAATGGCAGTTTCCTGCTGTTGAAGTTGGTGAACTTCCTGTTCAGTAGTCTCAGTTTTTTTCTGAATATCCTGTAATTCAGTATTTACATCATGAAATTCTACAATATGTGGATGTTCCGGTGAACCACAAAGCGGGCAGGATTCTCCATCATGAAGTTCACTGGCAAAGCGGGAAAGTTCTTTTTGAATCTTCAGATGATCCAGTTTTAGAGAAAGTTCCTTTTTTTGGATTTCCAGGGCTTCTTTCTTATGAGTAAAAGCCGTTTTGAAATTTTCTTCGAGAGCAAAAGGTTTTAATTCCTCAGAAATCAGTTCAACTTGCTTCTGATGTTTTTCAATCTTCTCAATCTGTTCCTGTTGTGTTTTTTTGAAATTTTTCTGTTGAATAAACCAGTTTCCAACACTGGAAAGTAAGGATGTATCAAGCTTTTGCCCTTTTAAAGCATCAATATTTTTAGAAAGTTCAATAATCTTTTTCTGAATAGTATCTCTTTGAATCTCTACTTCAGCTACTTTTTCTGAACCTTTGCGAGTTCTCTCATTAAGCGTTTCGATCTCTTTATAAAACTTTAGAATCTGAACAATAAGATTCAGATCATTTTCCTGGATTCTGGACTGTTCTAAAGCCTTGAACTTTGGTTCCAATGCAGCGAGTTGTTCCTTTACAGCATTAAAAGTAACTTCTGTTTCCTGTAAAGTTTTGATCTGAATTTCTTTCTCATTTCTTTTTTCAACGATACTTTTTGAAAGTCTGTTTTTTTCGGTAATCAACGGATTAAAAACTCTGAAAGTACGGTCATACAATTCCGATTGAGCTTCTAGTGCATCCATCTGAGGCTTTTGCTCAGAGAGGGTATTGAAATTTCTCTGGTTTTGTTGTAAACTTTCAAAATCTGTTTTTAGATTTTTCAGTTGCTGATAAGTCTGGGAAGCCTTTTCAAACATTTCATTAGTCTGAAGAAGCTTTTTCTGTTCCTCTCCCAAAAGGTCTTTCTGAAGCTGAATTTTTTCCTCACTGATCTCTTCAAAACCTTTCAGCTGACCTTCAAGTTGATCCAATTCCGATCTGTTTCTGGTATTTAAAGCTGAAACGTTATTCTGCAGATCATATCGCTGAAGGCTGAAAATTTCCTTCATCATATTGGTTCTGTCTGCGGCACCCAATTCAAGAAACTCTTTGAACTGTCCCTGAGGAATAATGATCGTTCTTTTAAAATTGGAATAACTTAAACCAATGATTGTTTCTGCATTGGAATGCTCCAAAGGAATCCACTTCCCATCAATATTTTCATAGAATGCTACAGAATTAGGTTTTACATCATCAAACTTTTTAGAATTTCGTCTGAAATCCCTGGTTGCACGGAAAAGTTTATTTTCATAATTAATAAAATCAAACTCAATATAAGAACTGCTTGATTTTAAATTCATCATATTATATGCTCTTTTGTCACGCATATTCAGACGTTCCGTTTCGCCATATAAAGCAAACGAAATAGCCTCAAGTATGGATGACTTTCCGGAACCCACAGCCCCGAAAATACCGAATAAACCGGCTTCCGTAAGATTTTTGAAATCAATAGTCTGGCGTTCCTGGTAAGAATACAGTCCTTCAACGGTCAATCGAATAGGAATCATAGCTTAGGAATTTAAAATTTCGTTAAACAATTTCATAAGTTCTTCATTGGCTTCCTGGCCGCCGTTTTTTGATTTAAAATAATCTTTGAATAGGATTTCTATATCCTGATTTAAATTAATTTCCTGGCTTGTTTCTTCACCAGTTTCTCTGTTTTTAACCTTAGGAATCAGATGCACAATTCCATTGTGTGATTGATAGATTAATCTGCGTTCATCTGCGGTTAAAAAGGTTTCGCTTTCTAAGGTCAGTTCGATAAACGTATTTGGATTTTCCTGTAGCCACTGAACCGTTTCATCAACAGATGTAAAGGCTTTTCTCACCAAATTTCTCCCACTTTTCAGTGCCTTTTTTTCATAAGAAACAGGTTTTCCCGGTTCTGCATCAAGAATCGAAACATATTTGGTTTGTCCTGCTTCACTAAAGCTGTAGCATAAAGGAGAAGATGAATAAATTACAGGTTTCTCTTTCGTTCCGATATTCTGAAATCCATGCAGGTGGCCTAAAGCCGTATATTGAATCTGTTCCGGAATACTATCCGAATAGATAAGATCAGCGTTCCCGATTTTGATGGGTCTCTCTCCTTCAGGTTCTTCCAAAATTTCGCTCCCTCTTTTATTCATATACAGATGAGCAGTCAACAGGTTGATCCCATTTTCATCACAAAATTGATCGGCAAGCTCCTTCCACGTTCTGGAAAGTACATTATTGATCTCTTCCTCCTTATTTTCTCCCAAATATTCCTTCAAACGGATTTCATTGGCATAAGGAGTATGCAATAGCCTTATGGGAAAATCAAGACTGTTGATCTTCATTTCTATAAAACCTTCTTTTGAGTTGAGAATGTTGAAATGTTCAGTTCCGAATGGAGCAATTTCCGCTTTGGGGTGGCCTATTAAAATAATTCCGCATCCTCTGGCCAGCGGATCCGGAGCATTGATGAGGTTAGGGGAGTCGTGATTTCCGGCAATGGCAATTACAGGGCGTTTTCCGTTTTGTGATAAACGCTTCAGTGTTTTATAAAAAAGTTCAACGGCTTCTACAGCAGGATTAAAATTATCAAAAAGATCACCGGCAACAAGGATGAGGTCTACCTGCTCTTCATCAGCGATCTCGATGATCTCTTCCATTACTGAAGCCTGCTCTTCCAATCGGGAAAAACGGTCCAGTCGTTTACCTAAATGCCAGTCGGCGGTGTGTAGAATTTTCATAAAAAGTTTATCTAGTTTAAAGGAAATACTCAAAGATAAATGAAGCTGTATTTTTAAAAATATGGTTTACCTCAATTTATCAAGAAGTATATTTAATCAGAACATTAATGGACTTGATAATGAACGGGTTTTATAGTTTATTATCGTTTTCTTTTGCTTTGAAATCTGCCTGAATCTGTTTTAAACGAGCTTTCCTTTCTGCTTCTGCATTTTGTATTTTACGCTTTTTCTGATCAATTTGCTTTTTATTTTTTTTCCTGTTGGCGTCGTTGTTTTTGCTCATATGGGTTGGTAACGAATAATTTTTATGGATAAAAATTGCTTCATCAAAAATAAGAAACAAAAACGCAAGATTAAAAATATATTGATCATTCAATTTACAACAAGAACAATCTTTTTAAGATAGAGATATTTTATTAGTATTTTTGATGAAAATTAATATTCATGAAATTTTTTTTAACATTTTTACTTGTGTTGTTTAGTGTTTGTATTAATGCTCAGGATCTTGAAAAATTATCAAAGGAAGTAACCGAAGAAGGTATTGCATTGTATCGTAGTGAAATGGCAAGCTGGTACGGAACAGATGTAGTAAAGGAAAATTATAAAAATATGGAAAATATAGGAGGATACTTTTCATATTTAGATGATGTTCCTAAGTGTATTTTCTTCTCCAAACAGAACAAAGTGGTTGCTACAATTTCTTTTCCTACTAATTATAATCCTGCAAATGCAAAAGTAGATTTGTCAGAAAGAGATTTCACTCATGTTGAGATGGATTATTTTACAATCAGGCAGAAGGCTCTTACTAGGATAAGCAACGATACTATTTTTAATCGATATGATAATACAAACTTTAATTTGGTGCCTATCATTAAGAAGAACTCTAAAAAGGTATACGTTTTAACCGGAGCATCTGTAAATAATGTAGTAATTTTTGGTAATGACTATCTATTGACTTTTAATAATAAAAATGAGGTAGAAAATGTTGAGAAATTACATAAGGGAATAATTGTACATAATATTGGTGATAGCGGTAAAGGAGCAGATGCAAGTGGAGTACATTCTCATGTTTTGGATAATTGGCAGCAAATTACACCAACTGATATTTGTACACTCATGTTATATCAAGAACTTACAGGATGGGAAACATATACTACGATTTCTAAAAAATATGCGAGTATATGGAACAATAAATCTAACAGGGCATTTATAATGAAAACGGAAAACTTTAAGAAGATAACAAATTATCAATTGGAGAAAAATAAGAAAGCAGAAAATAAGAATACACAAGATTCAAATAAATAAAGATTAATCATGGAACAACAGTCCAAAGATCCTCTACACGGAAAAAGACTCGATGCCATCCTTGAAGAATTGGTAGAATACTACGAAGGATTTGAGAAACTGGGCGAGCAGATCAATATAAAATGTTTTACAGATAACCCAAGTATCAGTTCATCATTGAAGTTTTTACGAAAAACAGATTGGGCAAGGGCGAAAGTTGAAAGTTTATATTTGTATGTTTTAAGACAGAAGAAAAGAGACGAAGCCAAAAATAGAAAATAAAGGCTGGAAGCTGGAAGAATGACGCTGGGAGCTACTGTTAGTCCTATATTACTTCAGATAGTTATTTTGAAGTTAATAATAATGTTTTTAAAAAGTAAGAAAAAGATATGGTTGTTCTTTATGTCTTTCATAACTTCCTTCTTCCGTCTCCAAGCTTCCCACTTCTTAAATCATTTCAAAAATAGTATATTTGTATTATCATTAATCGTAAAAAATTACGACAAAAAAAGAAAAATATGACAATTGAAAACAATCACGTTGTAGCTGTAAAGTATATCCTTCATACCATTGAAGCAGATGGAAGTAAAGTTCTTGCAGAAGAAACAACAGCAGAAAATCCGCTTACATTTTTGTACGGTGTAGGAATGATGATTCCAAAATTTGAAGAAAATATCCTTGGTTTAAAAGCTGGTGATAAAGCTGCTTTTGTAATTCAGCCTGAAGAAGCTTATGGTGAAAGACAGCCTGATGCTATTGCTCAATTGCCACTTGAAATGTTCAAGGAATCAGGAACTCCTCCAATTGGAGCAATTTTACCTTTATCAGACAATGAAGGAAACAATTTCCAGGCTTTTGTAGTAGAAGTTACTCCTGAAGCTGTAGTGGCAGACCTTAACCACCCAATGGCTGGGAAAGTTTTAGATTTCCAGGTGGAAATTTTAAATACTCGTCCTGCAACGGAAGAGGAATTGTCACACGGTCATGCTCACGGAATTGACGGAACTGACGCTCACTAAAAAATAATATAAATGTCCGATGATTCGGACATTTTTTATATAATTACATTCATTGTAAGACAATATAAAAATCACCAACAGAAACTTCTGTTGGTGATTTTGTTTTATATACTAAGATAAGTATAATGCTTGGCATTGGGTGTCAAATCCAAGATTTGACGGGGTGTTCATCCCTCTCTTATTCCGCATCATACTCCGTTACATCAATAAATGTTAGAAACCATTGTCCTTCAATTTTTGTCATGACAAATCTAAATCCGTTAACAGGAGCCTTTTCTTTACTGTTCTCAGCAAGTGTTACAAAAACAACATTTTTAGGATTGGAATTGATCTTAAAAATCGTCTGATCCTTTACTGCATATAGCTCTGAAAACTTGTCAGCATAATCATTAACTGCGTTAGAATTAAACTGAACAGATAATCCTTCTTTTGACCATTTCTTATTTTTTAAATCATATCCACAACTCTGATCGAACTGTATTGGAAACTGATTTCTGATATTCCATGCCTTTTTGATATACCCTAATGGCATACTGAAATCTATATCTTCATTTAAAACAAATCCAAGATCTCCACTACTTTTAAAAAGGATGCCAACACCATAGGATTTGTTCACATATTTATTCATGAGATCACCGTTTTTGGTTTGGAAACCTTTTAAGATATCGGTAACAGCCGTTGAAATCTCTTTTTTATCCTCAGCTGTTTGTGCATTGGAAATACCAAAGCTGCAAAATAAAAATAGCAGGGTGCAAATAAAATTCTTCTTCATATAATTAGTCTAAAAATTCACCTGAAACATAATACCAACGTTCATGCATTTTCTGGAAAACAGAAAATTCATGATGGATCTGTGGATGACCATCCTGGTCTGTATAATAAGCTTTAAATTCTACATGGTTTAGAGTAGGAGTCTGAATAATTTCCAGTTTTGTCCATTCATTAATCTCTCCCCATTCCTGTAGGTCCTGTTTGTTATGGTACTTTCGTTTTCCCGGAAGTGTGGTTTCCATGAGATATTCACCGTTGGGAATAGCAAAGGCAGAAAATCGGGAACGCATTAATGCTTCCGCAGTGGGAGCGTGTTTTTCGCCCGTATGATAAGGCTTGCAGCACTCTTCATAAGATTTTCCTGAACAGCAGGGACAATTCATCTTTTTTATTTAAAATTTTACGCTGCAAAAATAAGGAATATCAATAACACAGTATAATTCTGAACATAATTAAAGGATTAGCTTGCTCTAAATAATGTACAAGGCTATTATCTCTGACTGAAACTTGTAATAAAGACTTCTGAAGTCATTTGTCGAAACCTTTGTCATTCTATAAAAATCGAGTTGTAATTTTGAAATAGTAGGAATTCTTCATTACAAACATGATGTTTATTTTCTTATTTTAAATTGAATGTTTGGCTGGATATATTCAATAGTAACAGGCTTTTTAGCCCGTTATAAATAATCAAACAATCCATTGATTTTAGCCAAAACTTATGATCGATCTGCATGATCGGTTTAATCTGCGGGAATATTCCTGAGTTTCAAGCAAAAAAGAAGCACTCTTAAAAAGAATGCTTCCGTTGTATTATTTAATGAAACCTCTGTTTCTTAATAAAGGTTTGATATCCGGATCGTGTCCTGTGAAATCTCTGAATGCCTGATTAAGGTCTACAGAATTTCCTACAGAAAGAATATATTTTCTGAAACGGTCTCCGTTTTCTCGGGTTAATCCACCATTGTTGCTGATCCATTCCCATGCATCATTATCCAATGTTTCAGACCACAAATAAGCATAATATCCTGCTGAATATCCACCTCCCCAGATGTGAGCAAAATAAGGAGTATGGTATCTTGGCGGAACTGTTGCCAAAGTGAATCCGTGGTTCATTAAAGATTGCTTTTCAAAATCCAGAACAGGGATCAATTGACTTTCGTTGGTTACAGAGTGCCAATCCATATCCAAAGCTGCTGCAGAAATCAATTCTGTAGTCATGTATCCCTGATTGAAAGTAGCCGCTTTTTTAATTTTGTCTACTAAAGTTTGAGGAATAGGCTGCTTTGTTTCATAATGAACTGCGTAGTTCTTGATAACCATTGGATCCAATGCCCAGTGCTCGTTGATTTGAGAAGGGAATTCTACAAAATCTCTAGGTACATTCGTTCCTGAAAGAGATGGGTATTTCTGGCTTGCAAACATCCCGTGAATAGAGTGTCCAAACTCATGGAATATTGTTGAAACATCATCAAAGCTGATCAATGATGGTTTTCCGGGAGCAGGTTTCTGATAGTTGTAGCAGTTTACGATCACAGGTTTTGTTCCCATAAGATAAGACTGTTCTACGAAGTTGCTCATCCATGCACCTCCATTTTTAGAATCTCTTGTATAGAAATCCAGATAATAAATGGCAATAGATTTTCCGTCATGATCAAAAACTTCATATGTTACTACATCAGGGTGATACACCGGAAGGTCAGTTCTCTTTTTGAATGTCAGTCCGTAGAATTTTTCAGCTGCGAAGAATACTCCTTTTTCTAAAACGGTTGTAATTTCAAAATAGGGCTTTATTTCACTCTCATCAAGATCAAATTTTGCCTTTCTTACCTGTTCAGCATAGAAATTCCAGTCCCATGGCTCTACTTTGAAACCGCCTTTTTGTTGATCAATAAGATCCTGAATATCTTTAGCTTCACGTCTTGCAGTTTCTACAGCGGGTGTAGCTACCTGATTCATTAGCTTAGTAGCTGCTTCAGGGGTTTTCGCCATCTGATCCTGAAGTTTCCATTCTGCGAAATTCTTTTTACCAAGAATCTGAGCTTTCTTCAGTCTGATTTTAGCCAGCTTTTCAATAGTTTCTCTTGTATCGTTAGCATCACCTTTCTCAGCTCTAGTCCATGAAGCTTTGAATAGCTTTTCTCTGCTGGTTCTGTTTTTCAGATTCTGTAAAAGAGGCTGCTGGGTTGTATTTTGTAAAGCAAGAAGGTATTTACCCGGTTGTCCTGCTGTTTTAGCATCGGTTGCTGCTGCTGCAATTTCATCAGCCGAAAGTCCGTCAAGTTCTTTTGCATCAGAAAAGAATACGCCACCTTGTTTTCTTGCTTCCAATAATTTATTGGCATATTGAGTAGAAAGAGAAGCTAGTTCCTGGTTGATCTGCTTTAGTTTTTCTTTGTCAGCAGCAGAAAGGTTCGCACCAGCAATCTCAAAGTTTTGCTTATAATATTGAACTAATCTCTTGCTTTCAGGATCTAGGCCATCTTCTTTGATAGATTTGATTCTTTTGTAAAGATTTTCATTAAGGTACATTTTATCAGAATGGGCTGCGAAAATTGGAGCATATTCTTCATCCAAAGCCTGTAAAGTAGGGTTTGTATTCGCACTTGTCAGGTTAGAAAATACAATTTGTGCTCTTCTTAATACCTCGCCACTTTTTTCCAATGCAACGATGGTGTTTTCAAACGTTGGAGCTGCAGGATTGTTGGCAATCTTTTCAATTTCGGCTGAATGTTGCTTTAATCCAAACTCAAAAGCCGGTTTGAAATGTTCATTTTTAATTTTGTCAAACTCCGGAGCTTCATACTGAAGCTTACTCTTCTTCATAAAAGGGTTTGAAGATAAAGATGGATCAGGAGCTGGAAGTTCCTGTTGTGTATCGGTCTGTTTCATTGTAGTACAAGATTGATTGAACGCCAAGGCAGAAATTAATAATACCGATGAAATATTCTTCATAAATATAGTTGTTATTAAAGCATAAAGATATTAAAAACTTGCTTTACAGCAGATATATTGAGGGATGTATTTAATACAGTAAGTATTTGAATATTTTTATATCAACATGATTAAAGACTGTTATCCCCTAAGAAATCTGATTATTGAATTACAGTTACTAAAATGATCTTGAATGAAGATGTAATATTTTTCATAATTTAGTTGTTATTAAATTATATATCAAAAAAATAATCAAAAAAAGGAATAAACATGAAAAAAAGAACTCTTTTTATTTTTTCAGTCTTAGTGGTATTAGTCTCATGTAATGAAAGACATGAGAAAAAAAACAAAGAAAATAACGGCTGGGTTGAGAAAGTAATCAATAAAGAAACAGGGCCTATTCAGCAGAGAGAATTCAATGGGGATTTTGATGAGATCCAGGTTTCTCAGGCTATAGATGCCGAGATTATAAAATCCGATACAGAAAAGGTTATCATTTCAGCGCCTCAAAGTATTATTGATGAAATTCTGGTAGAAAATAGTGGTGGAAAACTGCACATTCACTATAAGTCAGGAATCAGAGTGATGAATATCAATAAAGTTACCGCAAAAATTTATACAAAGGACTTTACAAAACTCACTGCAGAATCAGCTGCAAGTATTAATGTAAAAGATAAGTTCACTCAGGAGAAAACCAGTGTTGAAATATCCAGTGCAGGAAGTATTTCCGGAAATCTGGAGGCCAATGACTTCAATATTAATGCAGACAGCAGCAGTAATTTCAGCGGGAAAATCTGGGCAGTAAATCTTGATATAGAATCTTCATCGGGATCAAGTATCGATATTTCAGGGAAAACAAAGAATGCAGATATCAGTTCTTCTTCCGGCAGCAGTATTTCGGCCAAAGGCGTTATTGCAGATAATGTAGAAGCTGATGCATCCAGTGGGGCCAGTATTCAGATCAGTGCAGTCTCTTCTGTGAAGGCAGAAGCCTCTTCAGGCGGAAGTGTGGACGTTGCGAGAAAAGGGGATCTTAAAAACGTTACTAAGAATGAAAGCAGTGGCGGAAGTGTAAACATCGAATAAAATTAATCCTGGGACTCTTCCTCATCTTCTTCCTCAGCGGATGAGGAGCCTTCCCAGTTTTTAGTGTCAAAATTAAGATTATCATAAGCTAACAATTCCTCCTCACGCTGGAGGATTTCTTTTGTGCTGAATAAGGCAATATCATCATCTCCTTTTGCCTTTGCCAACTTTCTGATCGAGGCTTTGTCAATAGCCATAAAACGCTGCCCAAGACGTCTGGCTGCATATTTTCTCATTCCGGTTTCATGGAGTACATCAACGGCCATATCCACAGCTGTTCCCAAAGTTTCCCGGTAAATGTGATTCACTCCATTATTCAGATATTCATAAGCATCAATTCTGTTTTTTGCTCTTACAAATATTTTTACTGTGGGATAATGCTCACGAACAAGTTCAGCAATGAACATATTGTCATCTGCATCATCCAGACATAATACCAGAATTTCAGCATCTTCAATACCTGCCGCCCTTAAAATGGGAATTCTTGTGGCATCACCATAATATACTTTAAAGCCATAGCTTCTCAGAAGTTTTACACGGTCTGAATCTCTATCCAGAACAGTTGCAGATATTTTATTAGCTTTTAAAAGGCGTCCCACAGTACTTCCAAAATGCCCAAACCCTACAATAATGATCTTTTTCTGAATCACATCACTATCCAGGATATTGAAGTCATGTTCTTCTTCGGGAATTTCCTTAATAAACTTGGGTGTAATAAATTTATCATTGATGATCAGGAGAATAGGAGTGATGCACATGGTAATCGCTGTGACAGCCATTAGTTGAGCATTCAGTTCCGGGCCCAGAAGATAAAGATCCGAGGCATAATTAATCAATACAAAAGCAAATTCCCCCACCTGCGAAAGTGCGAAGGCATAAAAAAGACTTTGTGGAGTATCTATTCTGTAAAACTTTCCAATCGTATACAATACCAAAAACTTCACTGCCAATACGGCAAATACAGTACTGAAAATAAATAACGGATCTTTTTGAATGATATTAAAATTGATCGTTGATCCCACACTAACAAAAAATACAGCCAACAATAGCCCTTTAAAAGGATTGATCTGTGCTTCAAGTTCATGTCGAAATTCGCTGTTGGCCAACATGACTCCGGCAAGAAAGGCTCCTAATGCAGGTGAAAGCCCGATCACAATCATCAGTTCAGATACCCCGATAACAAGGAATAGGGAAGAGGCTGTCAATAGCTCTGCCATCCCGGATTTTGAAACATAACGTAAAAAGGGTACGAATACATATCGTCCCAATAAGATCAATAATGCAACCCCGAAAATGACAGTACTGGCCTGAAGCCATTCCGGAAGTTTCTGTATCAGGATCTGGATCTCATTATCATGATGTTTTGCTTTATAATTGGCAATAATCGGAAGTATAGCCAAAATGGGAATGACCGAAATATCCTGAAATAAAAGGGTAGAGAATGAAGCTTCACCAGCCGTTGTTTTAAAATTATTCTTTTCCTGTAATGTCTGCAATACAATAGCTGTAGAAGACAACGCAAAACACATTGCAACTGCAATAGCCTTATCTATTCTCCAGCCTACACTGATGAATACAAGAAATAATAATAAAATGGTCAGAAGCATCTGAGTGAGCCCAAGGCCCATGATTTTCTTCCTCATTTCCCAGAACTTTCGCGGTTCCAACTCCAGACCAACGATAAATAAAAGCATAATAACTCCAAACTCACTGGCATGCATAATGTCATTGACATTATTTCCGGTAAGCCTGAGGACATAAGGACCAATGATGATCCCTCCCAAAATATAACCAATTACTGAACTCAATCCCAATTTTCTGGCCAGTGGAACCATGATAATGGCTACACCCAGAAAAAGTAATGTGTTCATCGCTAAGCTGGACTCCATATATTATTGATTGAGCAGTTCTGTAAACTCTTTTTTATGTAGAATAATTTCTTTTTTAGACAACTTGTTGGCTTCGTAAACAATCTTGATGTGTTTGATGTCAGCCTTGAAGACCTTTAAGGAAACAATCAGTCCGCTGATCAGTTCATCAATGGTATATTGATAGGTTCCGGATTTACTGAAAGATCTTTCCTTTCCGCCAGTGGTGATCAGGATATAAACTTCTTTATTTTCAAGAGGATTTTCTTTCCCGGGCAATAACCAGTCACGATCGAAAACTTCATCAATCCATAATCTTAACAGAGGAGGCATTCCGAACCAAATGAGAGGAAACTGAAAAACAAAGCGGTCATAGTGGGCTAACCGTTTTCTTTCCCTGAAGGCAGCAATATGGAAGTCAGGATATTCTTCATAAAGATCACGTAAGGTATAATGCTGGTGACGAACGTAGAAATTGATGAGCTCTACATTCGAATTGGAGTGCTCCAGATAGGGGTGTGCAAATACTACCAGCGTCTTCTTCATAATCCTGTTTTCAGTAAATATAGTAAAAAAATATTGAATAAAAGGCAGGTTTTATGATGATTTATTAATTTTTTAATATGTGAAAGTCAATTTAATGTTAATTAAAATCAAAGAAATACTGTTATTTTAAGTTTTTAAATAAAAAATCAGGTCCTTAAGACCTGATCTGTTTATAAATGATTATAATTCTTGTAAGATTACCATCCTCCGGATGCACCACCACCTCCAAAACTTCCGCCACCGCCGAAGCCTCCAAAGCCACCGCCGCTACCTCCGGAACTTCCGCCACCAAAGCCACCGCCACCAAAACCACCAGGGAATGGGAAGAACCCACCAGGATAATTTCTGCGTCCTCTTCGGGTGATGATAACATCATCATTATCGGAATTTCCACCTCCGCCACGGCCACCACCTCGGTTACCGAAGAGAATAGCAATGATGATAAAAATAACAAAGGCGATAATAAGGACCTTAAGTGCACTGCCATCACCGGAAGGTGCCGTTGTAAGAGCTGGTTTAAATTTACCCTGAACAGCTTCCATAATAGCTGAGGTACCACGGTTGATACCTTCATACCAAAGTCCTTTTTTGAAATTGGGAGTAACGATGTAATCCAGGATCTGTCCTGCAACAGAAGCCGTAAGATATTGTTCCACAGCTCGCCCTTGTTGGATAGACATGGTATGATCTTCAGTCGCGATCAGGAAAACAACCCCGTTATCCACTCCTTTCTTTCCGATCTTCCATTGCTGGCCAAACTTGGTGGCTAAAAAATTGACATCCTCGCCTTTGGTAGACTTGATGATTACCACTTCAATTTCTGTGGAAGTGGAGTCTGCAAATTTGATCAGTTTATTGTTAAGCTCATCTTTTTCCTGTTGGGAAAGAATTCCGGCTTCATCAAAAACCGGGTATAAAACTGCAGGTTTTTGAGGAATGATATATTGTGCTGATACAAAGGTGTAAAAGCAGATCAGTAAAAATGAAAATACTATTTTAGGAGAATGTAATTTCATTTGGAAGTTGGTTTGGGTTTTCTCCTTCTACAGGAAAATATTTTTTAAGTTCAAGGCCTGTTTCCAGAATAGCACTTTTCAATGCCTTATAATAATTTCCCTTGGCAAATTCAGTAGTGATATAGTCATGCAGATGGTCCCAATAAGATTGGTTTACTTTTTCATGAATACCTACATCTCCGATAATGGTGAGGTATTTCTGTTCAAAATTAACATGAAAAAGCACCGCATTCCTATCAGTAGTTTTATCCATACACAGTTCCTTGAAAACTTCAAATGCTGTTTTGGCATCACGGTTTTCTGTATTAGAGTCAATATGTACTCTGATCTCCCCTGTAGAATGGTCTTCTGCTGACTGAATCGCTTCCACAAGGGAAGCGATCTGTTGATTTGTTAGGAAATTGCTCATTATTATTTGAATACTTCAGGGGCTTTCTGAGCTCCTGCTTCAGCTTTGAAATAAGGTTTTTCTTTAAAGTTCGTGAAATTCGCCAGAATATTATTCGGGAATGTCTTGATAGAAGTGTTATAATCCTGAGCAGCTTCGTTATAGTAAACCGTTTCTGTTCTGATACTGTTTTCTATTGCGGTATATTCTCTTTGGAAGTTAATATACTGCTGGTCTGCTTTTAAGTTAGGATAAGATTCCACTACAGCCATCAATCGGCTTAAAGCTCCTGATAATTCTCCCTGTGCTGCCTGGAACTTTGCAATATCCGCTTCTGTCATATTGGTAGGATCTACATTGATGGAAGTTGCTTTAGAACGTGCTTCCACAACTTGTGTTAATGTTTCCTGCTCAAATTTTGAATACGATTTTACAGTTCTTTCCAGATTAGGAATAAGATTCGCTCTTTTCTGGTATACAGTCTCTATATTAGACCATTTTGTGTTTACGGTCTGTTCTTTGGCTACAAAGCTGTTATACCCGCTTTTTCCCCAGAAGAATAGGACAGCAACAATAATAAGGAGGGCGATACCAATGGTTCCGGCGCCCAGACATCCTTTATTTTTCATAGTTTATTTTTTTTAATTTTTTGTGCTAATCAAATATACAAATTATGTGCTAATTTTGTAGAAAATTATATTTGAATGACAACAATAGTGGTAGCTATGGGAGAGAAGAATGAAATTGGTTTTGAAAACCAGTTGCTTTGGCATCTTCCAAAAGATTTAAAACATTTTAAAGAGATTACTTCAGAACATCCTATAATTATGGGTAGAAAAACATATGAGAGTATCGGAAAACCACTTCCTAACCGTACCAATATTGTTGTTTCGAGAAAAAAAGACTGGTTTGAAGAGGGAATTCTTATTGTAGGAAGTATTAAAGAAGCGATTAAGTTTGCTAAAAAGATCGACGAGGAAGTTTTCATCATCGGTGGCGGAAATATCTATGAACAAACCATAGATATTGTGGATAAACTTGAAGTTACTCTCGTAAAAGCTGATCTTGAAGCTGATACATTTTTCCCGAAAATCGATGAGAAAATCTGGAAAAAAACAAATGAAATCTGCCATGAAAAAGATGAGAAAAATGGATATGATTTCTGTTTTCAGACATTCGAAAGAATTAATAAAAAAGCTTAATTGTCAATAGTTAATTTTTGCTTTGTAAAGGGAATAGACAATTGCCGGCAGATGTAAAAATTGACAAGGATAATGGATTGACCATTCACCATTGACTTTTTGAACTTTAACCTTTAAATTTATTATCTTTGCACTTCTAAAATTTAAAAATGAATAAATACATAAAAATTGCAGTAGCAGCAATTCTTATCCTACTAGGTCTTTATATGATGATTTTCACAAGAAATCTTGGCTGGGGAATTGTTGTATTTCTTTTGGCGGCAATTCCGATTGCGCTTTTCTTTAAAAACGAGTATATTCTTTTAGCATTCTGGCAGCTGAGAAAGCAAAATATGGAAAAGGCGGCTGAATGGTTAACCAAAATTACCGATTACCAGACTCAGCTTCATAAAACCCAATACGGATATTTCCATTATTTATTAGGATTGACGCAAGCTCAGGATCACCCGACAAAAGTGGAACCTTTAATGAAAAAAGCTTTGGAATACGGTTTGAATATGAAACACGACAGAGCAATGGCAACTTTGAATCTTGCAGCATCTGCGATCTCTAAAGGAAGAAAGCAGGAAGGACAAAAACTGTTAGAAGAAGCTAAAAGGCTGGATAGTGCTGGAATGATGACCGATCAGATCAAAATGATGAAAGATCAGCTGAAAATGCCAACAATGCAAAAGCATATGCATAATCCTAACATGAGACAGAGAGGTAAGTTCTAATAAGAAACCACAGATAAAACAAAAAGCACCTGAATCAGGTGCTTTTTTATGTTTATTAATAAGGAGTTACATTTCTGAAGTCTGATCATAGCCATAAAATTTAGGCATCTGCCAATGATATTTTACAGCAAAGGTTCGGATGGCAACAATCAGTAAAATTGTAAAGATCTGTATAAAAGTATAGGAAAGTGGAGTATACTTTGTCATTAATAAAAATGCAGCTCCGCCTACAATACATGCTGTGGCATAGATCTCTTTCCTGAAGATCAGGGGAATCCGGTTAAGCAATATATCGCGGATAATTCCACCAAAACAGCCAGTAATGGTTCCTAATCCAATGCAAATTAAAGGATGGATACCAACATTGAGCCCTTTCTGAATTCCGATAATGGTAAACAGTCCTAATCCAAAGCTGTCAAAGATGAATAAAGTTACCTTAAAGTTTTTTTCAAGGGACTTGAATACCATAGAAATAACACTGGTAATAATAATCAGGGCACACATCAGAAGATCATGCATCCAGAATACAGGAATATCCAGTAGAAGATCTCTTACAGTTCCTCCCCCTACAGAAGTGACAAAGGCGATAATCAGAACGCCAAAAGGGTCAAGTCGTTTCTGCATGGCTGCAAAACTTCCCGACATGGAAAACGCAATGGTTCCAAGTACTTCTATAGCAAAATTGAACTGTTCGTGCATATAATTATAAATAATCGTTGATAAGTGATTTTCTGCTTAAGCAAATTCTTGGCCATTGTATCAATTATCATCTATCGCTTATCAGTTATAATTTTGTTTATTTTTCAACTCTTACAGAGTCCGGAACCATCAGTTCATATTCGCCGCCGTGGGTAATGATTTCCCTTACGATGCTGCTGCTGATGAATGATTTTCCGGAAGAGGTTAATAAGAATACAGTTTCTAATTTTTTGTGAGCTAATGTCCTGTTCGTATGAGCGATTGCCTTTTCGAATTCAAAATCGGCAGGGTTTCTCAGGCCTCGGATGATATATTGAGCATTCTTTTCAAAACAGTAATCTACAGTTAAGCCCTCAAATGAATCTACTTCCACATTGGGGAATTCTGCTACGGAATTCTGAATAAATTCCTTTCTTTTTTCAAGAGGAAACATATATTTCTTCTGGGAATTCTGCCCGATGGCAATAATTAATTTATCAAATAGCGGTGCCGCTCTTTCTATAATATCGTAATGTCCTAAAGTGATAGGGTCAAAAGACCCTGGGAAAACAGCAATTTTCATTTTGTATGAGTTATGATTTTGAGTTGTCAATGAAGGATAGAGTTATATTTTAGTCAAACGCTAACCTTTGCTTTTTAACTTCTACTATCTATTTTCTTTTATTTAAAGCCTTTTCAACTTCATTTCCACAAAGATCCATAATAGAGATTCCATAATGTTTTGCCTGTTGAGGAAGAATACTGGCAGGAGAGAATCCTGGGTTGGTATTCATTTCAAGCATATAAGGAATGCCGTCCATTAAAATAAATTCACTTCTTGAGAATCCGCTCATACCAAGAGAATTGTATGCTCTTTTAGCAATTTCTTCCACTCTTTTTGTCGTTTCTTCATCAATTCTTGCTGGAGTAATCTCTTCAGAAGCGCCTTCATATTTGGCTTCATAGTCGAAGAACTCATTAGTAGGAACAATTTCCGTAATTCCTAAAACGATGGTTTCACCTTTAAAATCGATAACCCCTACAGAAACTTCCATTCCGTTTAAGAAACTTTCGATAAGGATCTCGTCATCTTCTTTGAATGCTGTTTCTGTGGCAGCAATCACTTCAGATTTGTCTTTTACTTTAGAAATTCCCAGTGAAGATCCGGATTGGTTAGGTTTTACAAAAAGCGGAAGACTTAATTCTTCTACAATTTTATCCACATTGATCTCTTCTCCTTTTCTTAGATAGATGCTTTTAGCTGAAGGAATTCCGTACTTTGACAATACTGCAAGAGTATCTTTTTTATTAAAAGTAAGGGCGCTCTGGTAAAAATCACAACCTGTGTATTTTTGACCTATGGCATCCCAATATGCTTGAAGAATACCGTTCTCACCCGGTGTTCCGTGGATGATATTGAAGCATACATCAAACTTCAATATTTCTCCATTATCTGAGGTAACAGAAAAATCTCCTCTGTTGATTGGATATTTTTTATCATTTTCTCCTAAAAAATACCATTCATCTTTAAGGACTACTACTTTATATACATCATATAGATTTCTGTCCAAAGAATCATAGATCAATTGTCCGCTTTTTAAGGATACAACATATTCATCAGAATAGCCTCCCATTACTACGGCAACACTTTTTTTATTCATAACCATATAGTATCAATTGAGGCAAATTTAAACATTTTATGCAATGCAATATGGGAAATCAGGAAATTTTCAAATCAAAAATGAATTGTGTTAAATAAAAAGTCCATTCTAAAATTATTAGCTATATTTGCGGTTATAATTAAAGTATTTTTAAGTATGCTTAAATCACTTTTCAATTGGAAAGTTTTAGTGAATTTGGTTGTGGCAATCTGTGTTTTCGTGGGTCTTGTATGGCTTACGTTCCGCTGGTTAGAGTACCATACTAATCACGGTCAGGAAATTCCTGTTCCCAATGTTGTTAATAAATCTGTACATGATGCTGTTAAAATATTAGATGATACAGGTTTGGAATATGAAGTAGACAGTGCCAATTATGACCCTAAATACAGACCATTTCAGGTTTTACAAATCTATCCTGCTCCGGGTTCCCGTGTAAAGGATGGAAGAACAGTGCGTCTTAAAGTGAATCCTAGAACATGGGCTCAGATTGCTGTTCCGGATGTTATCAACAAATATTCAGGACTGGCATTCCAGAGATTGGATCAGGTTGGTCTGAAAATCGGGGATACTATTTATGAACCGAGTATTCAGAAAGATGCTCTTTTAAGAATTTTATATAAAGGAAATGCCGTAAATCCGGGTGCCCGTCTTCCTAGGTTCTCTGTAATTGACGTTGTGGTAGGATCAGGTCCAATGAGAAATATTTCTATTCCTAATGTAGTGGGACTTTCCGTAAAAGAAGCAAGAGCTGTGATTACGAAGAGTATGTTTGAAGTAGGATTGGTAGAATATGAAGATGGTGGAAAGGATGAATCTGATATTATCTATTATCAGGATCCAGCTCCAGGGGATGTCCGTGACCAGGGGATGCAGATTGACCTTTGGGCAAGTAAGAAAACTCCGGCAGAGCTTAGAGCAAAAGTGGAGCAGTTGAATTCTATTTACCGAATGAAAGTAGATACTTCTCTGCCGCCGGTACGATATGAGGAAGTTCATAATGAACCAAGTTATGAAGCACCGGTAGTGCCTCCTCCGGCTCCTAGAAGAGAAACTCCAAAGACCGAAGCTCCGAAAACAGAGACTTCTAAACCTCAGTCTACCACCCCTAAGCCAACAAGTACAGGGACAGAGAAACCTAAGGCTTCTACCAGTACTCCGGCTACAGGAACGGCAGCAAAACCTGCCGCCTCCACTACTACTCAGCAACCAGCCCAAAAGCCGAAAGCTAAGAAAGTAGTTGTAGAATAACTACAAATTAATAATAAAAATATAGGCTTCAACTGCAAAATGTTGAAGCCTTTTGTGTAAAAAAATAAATACAATGTCAGAAGATAACGAAGATTTTTTAGATGAAGGATTATTGGATTCCAACAGTATTGATACTATCGATATTGATGAGGAAAATAAAGGTTTATATGAACATCTTAATATCACTGCGGATCCCGGACAGGAGCCATTAAGAATAGATAAGTTTCTTTTAATACACCGTCAAAATTCTTCAAGGAATAAAATTTCTCAGACCTGCAGAGCTGGAAACGTTATAGTGAATGGTGCTGCAGTAAAGCAGAATTACCGTGTAAAACCGGGAGATCAGATTTCTGTGCTGTTAACCCGTCCACCGAGGGAAAACGTGATTATCCCACAGGATATTCCTATTAATATAGTATATGAAGATGATGATCTGGTAGTTGTAGATAAAGAACCAGGAATGGTGGTACATCCAGGACATGGAAATTGGGATGGAACTTTGGTGAATGCTCTGGCATTTCATTTTGAGAAAAATGGGGCAAAATCTGATCTTGACAGGGTAGGGCTTGTTCATAGGATTGATAAGGATACTTCCGGACTTCTGGTAGTCGCTAAAAATGAATATGCATTAAGTTTTCTGGCCAAGCAGTTTTTCAACAGAACCACAAAGAGGCTGTACTGGGCTTTTGTATGGGGAAATCCTCAGGAAGATGAAGGAACCATCAGAGGACATATCGGAAGGCATCCTAAAAACAGAATGCAGATGTCTGTATACGAAGACGGAAGCCAGGGGAAACACGCGGTTACCCATTATAAAGTATTGGAAAGGTTTAAGTATATGACATGGGTGGAATGTAAGCTTGAAACAGGAAGAACCCATCAGATCAGGGCACACTTCAAGCATATTGGGCATACTTTATTTAATGATGAGCGTTATGAAGGGCATACCCCTTTAAGAGGTGTGAATATTCCAAAATATAAGCAATTTATTAAAAATGTCTTTGAAATTCTGCCAAGACATGCCCTGCACGCACATACCCTCGGATTTATACATCCTACAACAAAAAAGGAATTATATTTTGAAAGCCCAATGCCCAAAGATATGGCGGATGCTGTAAAAAAATGGAGAAATTATTTAGAAAACTAAAAATATATTGAGAATTTTTTTATATTTGTTGAATTGAAATCAAGATTTGTTATGAGAAAACTATATGCTATCGTATGTTTAGCTCTTTTGTCAAATGCATACAAAGCACAAGAATCACTACCATATTATCAACAGTATCTTTTGGATGGTGACTTCCTGTTCAACCCAGCTCAGTACGGTAAAACAGACTACGTACAGCTCAATGCCATTTATCAAAAACAATTTTCCAAATTCAGCGAATCCCCAAATGTACAATCTGTGGGAATCAATGCTAACATATTCGATAGAGTAGGTGCCGGTCTTACCATATTCAGAGACAGTAACGGTGCAGAATCTGCTGGAGGAATTACAGCAGGTGCTTCATACTTCATTCCTTTGAGTAGTGAGGGAGACAGAAAAGATCAGTTCTCTTTCGGTACAAGTATTAGTTTGTATAATAGAAATTTTGATTTTACTAAAGTCAACGTTGAAGAGCAGGGAGATCCATTAGTAAATGGCAGTGAACAGAGTATTTTCATGGCGTATGCTAATTTCGGTTTGGCAGCTACCTATAGAAACCTTTTCGGGGGTGTTTCCGTAAATGATATTGCATTAGGTAACGATAAGCCTATTGTAAACGGATTTGAGCCTTCTCCAATTAAATTCTTCTTAAACTTAGGATATAACTGGCATATTGCTGATAACATCATGTTGACACCTGCAGCAATGATTAACCTGAATACCAATTCAACAAGAGTAATGGATTATAACCTGATGGCTACATTCTCTAATGAAGTGAATGCATTCTCTGTTGGGGTAAGTTATAGATCTGCTCAGAACAGATTTGACAGTCAGCAATTGGAAATTGCTCCGGTTGTTAAAGTAAGGTTCAATAAATTTATGATTGGAGCTACTTATAACCTTGGATTATCTGATATTCAGCAGTACGGAGGAAACAGCTTCATGATCGGGCTGGGTTATAATTTTGATAACTTTATTAATGTTCGAGGATATAGATATTAATCAATTTAATTTAAATAAATTTGAGCTCTGAATTTTTTCAGGGCTTTTTTTATGATATATATTCACATTCCCTTCTGTAAGCAGAAATGCAGCTATTGTAATTTCCATTTTTCAACATCCCTGAACTTTAAGGATGAAATGCTTCTTGCCATGAAAACCGAAATACAGCTTAGAAAGGACGAATTGCAGAACCGGAGCCTGAAATCCCTGTATTTTGGTGGTGGAACTCCTTCCATCCTTTCAGTGGATGAGATTAATTCTTTAATTGATGAGGTTTTACATTATTTCAGCTTTGAAAAAGATATTGAGATTACTCTGGAAGCCAATCCGGATGATCTGGATAAAAATTTCTTAAAACAGCTTGCGGGAACCCCTGTTAACCGGTTGTCTATAGGAACACAAAGTTTCTTTGAAGAGGATCTTAAACTGATGAACCGTGCCCATACTGCTTCAGAAGCAGAAGGATCCATTAAACGTGCCCAGGATTTTGGATTTGAAAACCTGAGTATAGATCTTATTTACGGTTCACCTACCTCTAATCTGGAGATCTGGAAAGAGAATTTGAATAAAACCATGGCTTTGGAAGTTCCCCATATTTCCTCTTATGCCTTAACAGTTGAGCCTAAAACAGCTCTTGAAAACTGGATTTCAAAAGGTAAAGTAAAAAGTCCGAAAGAAGAAGAACAGAACAGAGAGTTCTATTATTTATCAGACTTTTTAAAAGATAATGGTTTTGAACACTATGAAGTTTCAAACTTTGCAAAACCTGGCTTCTATTCCAGACATAATTCAGCCTATTGGAAGTATCAGGAATATTTAGGAATTGGCCCTTCTGCACATTCTTATAACGGATTTGATGTAAGAAGCTGGAATGTAGCTAACAATCAACAATACATTAAAAAACTCAGTACAAAAATTTTAGCCAAAGAAGAAGAAATTCTGTCTAAGGAAGATCAGTTTAATGAAATGATAATGATCGGTTTACGTACCATTTGGGGGGTAGACCTGAAAAGCTTAAAAGAAAAGTTTGATAACCGGTTCATGGAGCATTTTCAACATGAGATCAGACAGAAAATGGAAGAAGGTATTTTAACCATAGAAAATGATCATCTGAAAATTCCGGAAAAACATTGGTTTATGGCAGATGGAATTGCTTCGGATTTATTTATGGTTTAATGACGGGCAAAATTCAGTGTAAGTAATTTGCTGTACCTTAAGAATATTGTATTAAATCCAAGATAATACAATGTAAATACAACGTAAATTCATTAATTTTGTATAAAATTTCAGTTCATTTGAAAACTAAAAAACAAGATTATTCGCATCTTTCATCCAGCCAGCCTATCGGTATTTTTGATAGTGGAGTAGGAGGTCTTACTGTTGCTAAGGAAATCAAAAGGCTTTTGCCTAATGAAGATCTTATCTATTTTGGAGATACCAAACACCTTCCTTATGGTGAAAAGTCTAAAGAAGCAATTATAGAATATTCTACAAAGATTACCAATTTTCTGCTGAAGCAAAATTGCAAAGCGATTGTAATAGCATGTAATACGGCTACAGCCAATGCTCTAAATGAAGTGATGCAGTCGGTGGCCGGAAAAGTTCCTGTTATAGACGTTATTAATCCTGTTGCTGAAAAAGTATCTTACGAAATTCATAATAATGTGGGCGTGATTGCTACCAAGGCTACTGTGAACTCAGGGCTGTATAAAAAAAGCATCAGAAAGCATAATAAATGGATCAAAGTAGATGAACTGGCCACTCCTTTACTGGTTCCTGCCATCGAAGAAGGATTTAAAAATCACCCGATCACCCATGCTATTATTTACAACTATCTAAGTAATAGTAAACTTAAAAATATTGAAACGCTGATTTTAGGATGTACCCACTATCCACTTTTAATTGATGAAATTAAGCAGTATTATGGAAACAGAGTTCGTGTTATAGATTCTCCCAATATTGTAGCCAATCACCTGAAAATCATTTTGGATAAATATAATCTACTCAATGATAATAATCCCAATCCCAATTACCATTTCTATCTTTCGGATTTGACAAAAAACTTCGAGAAGATTTCGAAGAAGTTCTTTGGGAAAACAATTGATTTAGAATTAAAAGTATTATAGTATATATAGCTATGGTTTCTCTTAAGAAGATAAAGACCAGAAAAATAGCTGAAAAATAAAGAGACTGCCGGTAAAATGTATATTACCGGCAGTCCGCTTCTAAAAATATATTAAGTGGCTGTGAAGTTCAAATCTGAAAATATATAAACTCTTATTGTTTAGGTATGATTCCTAATGGGCTTAAAAGAACGAATACCAGAATAGTAAGGATTGCAATAAAAATGCAGGCAGGTTTTAAATATTTCCAATTTTCTACATTGACAGCCCCTGTATCCTGAATGATAAAATTATTTTTTCTAGGATAATATTTACTTGCAATAACCAATGTAATGATAGTTACAAAGAATGCAACGGCTAAACGATGTAAAAAATGAATATGTATTCCCATTGCATCCAGTCCGAATTTTGAAAATAAATAGAGTATGGTGCCGAATATCAATCCTATTTTAGCTGCTTTTGCAGAAACTTTAGGCAATAGTAAGCCGGCTATTATAATGGCGAAAATAGGCATATTGAAGATTGAACTGAACTCTTGAAGTATGATATACAGTCCTTTACCTGCCATGCTGATAAATGGAGCGATAATCATAGATACTATTGCCATAACAGTTCCACTTTTTTTTCCAAATTTTACAATTTCAGTTTCACTGGCGTCCTGGTTGATATAGCCTTTGTAAATATCAATAGAAAATAAAGTACTAGCACTGTTTAATGCACCGTTAAAGGTGCTTAATATAGCCCCTACAACTATTGCAGCAAAAATGCCGATAGCACCAGCCGGGAGTACTGCCTTTACCAATTCGGGATAGGCGTAGTCTGGATCATTAAGACTATTTTTAAAGTAATAAAATGCAATAATACCTGGTACAACAACAATGAAAGGAATGAAAATTTTAAAAAAAGCAGTCAATAATACTCCTTTTTGTCCTTCAGCCAAGTTTTTTGCAGCAAATGCTCTCTGGATAATAGACTGGTTCATGGTCCAATAAAATATCTGGGGAATAAACATTCCTGTAAAAATTACGGAAAATGGGACATCTGAGGTTGATTCTCCTACAGCGTTGAAACGATCGGGAACAGCCTCAAATACTGTATGTACCCCAGTTGTAAAGCTTCCGTCTCCTATTTTGTAAAAAGCGAGTATAGGGATCAACGATCCTCCAATGATAAGGCCTATTCCGTTAATAAGGTCTGAAATGGCAACAGCTTTTAAACCTCCTAGAATAGCATATAATGATCCTAAAATACCAATTCCTACTACCATAATGATCATAGCTGTAAATTTATCAATATTTAGATTTTCTGAAACATTGAAAATACTTTCTAAAGAAATAGCTCCTGTGTAAAGTACAATAGGAAGAAGAGTTGTTACATAGAGCAGAAGGAATAATCCGGAACAGATTACCCTAGTCTGTTTATCATAACGAAGTTCTAAAAACTCTGTGATAGTAACCAATCCCATTTTAAGGTATCTCGGAAGAAAGTAAACTGCCATAAGTACTAAAGCTAAAGCAGCTAAAGTTTCCCATGCCATTACTTCCATTCCAAAGGCGTATGCACTTCCGTTAAGTCCGACTAGGTGCTCCGTAGATAAGTTTGTAAGCAACAATGAGGCTGTAATTAAAATCGCACTAAGATTTCGTCCTCCCAAAAAATATCCAATGGAAGAATGTGTCAATTCGGTTTTTCGGGTATACCACCATGAAATGAAAGCTACTCCGGCGGTAAATAACAGAAAAGGGATTAGTATGGTAAACATGATATTAAGATTTAATTGTTAATTTTTTATAGAAAAATCATTTGCTTTTTTTCTAATGATTGGCCACAGGCATGGGCTAGTATTGAAGCCTGAAGAGCATCATTTGCAGTAGAAGGGAATTCTTTTTTTTCCTTTATTGCTGTGATAAATTCTTTGGCTTCCTCTATATATGACTGTTTATATCTTTCAAGAAAAAAAGGCTCTAAGACACTACTTTGAATATTACTGTCAGAGAAAAATTGAACATTGGTGATTTTTTTGTTTTCTGCGGAAATCATTCCATCATGTCCCAGTACTTCCAGACGTTGATCGTAACCGTAGGATGCTTTCCGGCTATTGTCTATATTACAAATGATCCCATTTTTAAACTTCAGAGTAATAAGCGTTGTATCTATATCTTCTGTATAGTTTTTTGAGCCTATGGCAATAACTTCTTCTACCTCACTTCCACTTATAAAACGTGCCATATCCAGGTCATGAATGCTCATGTCGTTATAAATGCCACCAGACTGTCTGCTGTATTCAGCAGAAGGAGGGAAAGGATCTCTACTTGTTATTTTAATAATGACTGGTTTACCAATTTCTTGAAGTCTATTCTTTACAGTAGCAAAATCTGGATCAAACCGACGATTAAAACCTACCATAAGCCGTAATGAAAGATCAGAGTAAGAATTAATGAGAGTTTCTATCTTACTAAGCTCAGCATCCAGGGGTTTTTCACAGAATACAAATTTATTGTTATCCAGTGCTTCCTTCACTTGAGTAAAATGATAAGTAGTAGGAGAGCATATCCATACCGCATCAATATCTTTTTGATGCAATAGCAGGCGGTAGTCGGTATAAAAATTAGGAATTTGATATTCTTCTACTGTCTTTTTTATAAGATCTGGTGAAATGTCAGATACAGCCACAACATCCACATCCTTTAATGTTTTTAGCGCAGCAAGATGCACTTGTCCTATTCTTCCAAGCCCTATTATGCCTATTTTTAATTTATTGTTCACTTTATTTATTGTTTCATTTATATTGTTGATTACTGTATCCCATAGTTTTACGGGATATTTATTTTTGCGTTAAAATGTATATGAGAAAATTAGAATGTTCTTGACCAGGTTTTTGGCCAGCGCTCAATAACAACTTTTGTTTGAGTGTAAAATTCAATTCCGTGTCTACCTTGTGCATGAAGATCTCCAAAGAAGGAGTCTTTCCATCCTGAAAATGGAAACTGTGCTACAGGAGCGGCAACTCCTACATTTACTCCTATATTTCCAGCCATAGCTTGACTACGGAATTGACGTGCAGAAAGACCGTCTTGTGTAAAAATACAGGCCATATTTCCATAGCGTCCACTATTGATAAATTGAATGGAATCCTCCATAGATTTAAAGTTAAGTAAAGTCATTACCGGACCGAAGATTTCAGTAGAGATAATTTCCTTATTTAAAGGCACGTTTTCTAAAATGGTTGGATAAAGGAAATTTCCATTTTCAAATCCTGAAACATTTTTGTTAGTTCCATCCACTAAAATATTTGCTCCTTCGGCGACTCCTTTTTGAATAAGGGATTCAATTCTGCTTTTGCTTTCTTTAGAAATTACAGGTCCCATTTCTATATCTTTTTCTAGTCCGTAGCCTACTTTTCTTGATTTTGCGGCTTCTACTAGTGAGTCTTTTATATTTTTATTGTCACCTACTGTAATAATGATTGAAGCGGCCAGACATCGTTGTCCTGCACATCCGTATACTGAATCAGTTATGATTTTTGTAGTCATATCAATGTCAGCATCAGGCATAATAACGATTGGATTTTTTGCTCCTCCTTGTGCTTGTACTCGTTTCCCGTATTTAGCTCCTTCAGAATAAATATATCTGGCAACCTGAGTAGAACCTACAAAACTAATAGCTTTTACATCTGGGTGTTGTAGCAATGCATCTACAGAATCTTTTCCTCCGTGGACAAGACTTAGTAAACCTTTTGGCAGGTCTAAATTTTTGTCAATGAGTTCAAATATATACTGCATGGCAGTAGGAACTTTTTCTGATGGTTTTAGGATAAAGGCATTTCCGGTAGCAATAGCATAAGGGAGAAACCAAAAAGGGATCATTCCAGGAAAGTTAAAAGGAGTAATACAAGCACAAACTCCTAATGGTTGTCTGATCATAAATTCATCAATTCCCGGAGCTATATTTTCTGAAAACTCAGACTGATTAAGAACATAGGTTCCACATGCTACTTCAATATTTTCAATTGCTCTTTGTAGCTCCCCTAAAGACTCAGCATAGGTTTTTCCACATTCATTAGTAATGAGTTTAGCAATTTCCTCCTTATGATCTTCCAATAAAGTTTTCATTTTAAATAATGGCTGTACTCTTCTCATTGCAGGAACATCTTTCCACTCTAAATAAGCTTTATGGGCGTGTTCTATTGCTTTATGAACATCTTTTACTGTATCTGGACCATAAGGTACTTGTGCTGTTATTTCCTGATTTGCTGGGTTGTATATTGGGATTTGCTGAGTTGAATTACTCCTTTCCCATTGCCCGTTGATGTAATTTTCTAATGTTTTCAT
Source organism: Chryseobacterium sp. BIGb0232 (assembly GCF_024810195.1). NCBI lineage: Bacteria > Pseudomonadati > Bacteroidota > Flavobacteriia > Flavobacteriales > Weeksellaceae > Chryseobacterium > Chryseobacterium sp. BIGb0232. The sequence continues at coordinate 101,251 of NZ_JANUEH010000014.1, read as the reverse complement.
CATTGATTTTATTTGAATAATTAATATTGATTAGGTTTTATATATTGTTTTTGTTTCTGCTTATCTAGCTCATACTGTTTTCTGGCCTCAATGACCTCAGGAAAAACCGATATTTCAGGAACAGGTACCTCCCACCATGAGTAAGCATAGCCCTGAAGCTTTCTATCCCTGATGGTTTCTACATAAATAACAGTTGATTCCTTATTATTTTTAGCTTTTATAAGGCTTTCCTTAAACTCATCTATATTTTGTGGTCGGAAAACTGTAGCTCCTAGACTTTCTGCATTTTTGGCCAGATCCGTCATAATTGGATCTCCGTCTAACTGACCTGTTTTTTCATTTCTATAATTAAAGTAAGTTCCAAACCCTTCTTCACCAACAGCTTTTGAAAGTCCTCCTATAGAAGCGTATCCACCATTATTGATGAGTATTATGGTAATTTTATAACCTTCCTGTAATGTAGTAATCAAGTCAGAAGGCATCATAAGATAGGTAGCATCACCGCACATTACATATATTTCCCTGTCTGGATCTGCCATTTTAGCCCCAAGCCCTCCGGGTATTTCATACCCCATGCAAGAATTTCCATATTCAAGATGAAAACCTTTTGAGCTTTTGGTTCTCCAAAGTTTATGTAGATCTCCTGGCAGAGAACCTGCTGCGCATAGAACAACATCTTTATCATCTATAAAATCATTAAGAGCCCCTATATATTCTGCCTGTACCGGATGATCTGGATTTTCACACTCATATATTTTTGTTACTATTTCATCCCATTCTTTGTGATAATTATATACCTGTTCTACATAATTTTTTTCTGTACAATAATCTCCAATTACATCCTTTAAGGTCTTGAGAGTTTCTCTTGCATCTCCTTGTAAAGGAACAGCACTATGCTTGAAAACGTCAACTTCTGTAATGTTGATATTGATGAAAGTGACATCTGGATTTTTCCAGGCTGATTTTGAAGCGGACATAAAATCTCCATAACGAGTACCTATTCCAATGACCAGATCTGCCTCTTCTGCAATTTTATTAGCACCTTTGGTTCCTGTTCCTCCTATTGCTCCAAGATTAAGAGGGTGCTCATAATGTAATGAACCTTTCCCCGCATAAGTTTCAACAACTGGAATCCCGAATCGTTCTGCAAATGATTTTAATTCTTCTTCTGCTTCAGAGTAGATGACTCCACCTCCTGCAATAAGCATTGGTCTTTTTGATTTTCTGATAAGGTTTGCAGCGTATTGTAATAATTGGAAGTCAGGTAAAGGCCTCGGAATGTACCAAACTCTTTTTTCAAAAAGTGATATAGGGAAATCATAAGCTTCTGTTTGTACATCGTGAGGAAGAGCCAAGGTAACAGCTCCGGTTTCTGCTGGTGATGTGAGAACCCTCATAGCTTCAAGTAAGGATGAAGTAAGCTGTTCCGGACGTTGGATACGATCCCAATATTTTGAAATGGGTTTGAAGCAGTCATTGACAGAAATATCCTGACTCTGACAGGATTCTAATTGCTGTAATAATGGAGATGCTGAGCGGGTTGCAAAAAAATCTCCGGGAAGCAATAATACAGGGAGCCTGTTAATAGTAGCTCCGGCAGCAGCAGTGATCATATTGAGAGCTCCCGGTCCTATGGATGTTGTGCATACAAAAGTTTGCAACCTGTTTTTCATCTTTGCATAAGCTGCAGCAGTATGCACCATGGCTTGTTCATGTCGGGTCTGATAGTATGTAAAGTCTGGATTTTGTTTCAACGCTTCTCCCAATCCTGCAACATTTCCGTGACCAAAAATTCCGAAGCATCCTGCAAAAAACTGTTGCTCCCTATCATCTCTTTTTGTGTATTGATTTTTTAAAAATTCAATGGTAGCCTGGGCTACAGTTAATTTTTTCGTTTTCATAATTTTAGGGGGTTGATAGATTTAAAAGCCTCCTTTGTCCTCAATAAATTGGATAATTTCGTCATATGTGGGAGCATAATTACTGCATCCCTGCTTAGTTACAATCCATGCACCGCAAGCATTGGCAAGGCGGGCAGATTTATAAGTGTCCCAATTTTGCAGATATCCATAGATGAACCCTGAAGCAAATGAATCTCCGGCTCCCAATACATTGACAACTTCTACAGGAAATCCGGGGATGCTTTCTTCTTTGCCATCAGGATAATAAGCTATAACTCCTTTAGCTCCTGTTTTTACTAATAAAAGCTTAACTCCTGAGGATAGTATTTGTTTTATTACGACATTGATATCTCCTTCTATGGTAGGGGAAGAAATAGCACTGTCTTTAATTTTTACCTGATCAGAATCTGTAAGTCCCATGGCTAAAAGTTCTTCTTCTGTTCCGATAACAATATCACAAAGCGGAAGATATTGGCGAAGGGTTACTCCAAATGCTCTTACATCATGCCATAGGTTGGCTCTGAAATCAATATCTAAAAATATTGTTGTTCCTTTAGCTCTGGCTTTTTCAGTAGCATAAATAGCCGCACTTCGGGTAGGTTCTACAGACAATGCAGTACCAGTCATTAAAAAGGATCTGTGTTGTGCAAAATCTATTGTATTTACCATATCAATTGTGATGTAATTATCAGGAGCTTTGTCCCGATAAAATACCAATGGAAATTTATCAGGAGGTACAATACCACAAACTACGGCGGTACTTGTAGTACCTTCAATTGTATTAATAAGAGAAACATCTACTTTTTCCTGTTGCAGCGTATTAATAATAAAACCACCTACAGGGTCATTCCCAATTGCTGTAACAATGCTGGTTTTAAGCCCTAATCTCTGTGCACCCACAGAGATATTGACAGGGGAACCGCCAATAGCTGTACTTAGTAATTGGATATCATTAAACTCAGCGCCGATATTTTTGGAATATAAATCTATGCTGGCTCTTCCGAATGTTAATAGGTCAAATTTCATTTTTTACTTTTTATTAATCGTTTATTGATTATTCATGGCGGGAGTTACTAAAGGAAGACGAGGATCCTTTTCCTTCCATGAATCAAAAATCCATTGATAGTCACTGTCGGTTGTATTGGCCAGAGACTGATCTGAACCTGCGAGAAAATTTAAATAATAACAATGGTAGCCATGTGCAGCTGCCACAGGATGATATCCTTTTGGAACTAACACTGCATCATTATTTCTAGCCCGTACTATCTCATCTAAGGAATCCTTCTCATCTTTTGTATAAATCTGTTGAATGGCATAAGCTTCAGGCTTTTGAAATTTATAAAAGTAGATTTCTTCCAGCTGTGCTTCCAGCAATTGTCCCTCGTTGTTTACAATTCTTTCGTCATGTTTATGGGCTGGGAATGAGCTCCAGTTTCCGGATGGGGTATATACTTCTCGGCATACAATTCGGGAGCATCCAAATCCTGGTGGGATGAGGTCATTGAATTGTCTGGTGGCATTGCTTCCACCAAAAATTACGGTAGGCGTTTCTTCAGGAATGATTAGTTGGGGTTCAAAATCACTATCAGCCTTGCACCAGCAATAAGCGATATCTAAGACTTCAGAAGTTGATATCAGCGTAAATTGTGTTTTTCTTGGAAGATAAAGGGTGTGTGCTACCCCCTCAAAGACGTTTTTTCTTCCGTTTTTGATTTCCCAATTTCCTCTGTTGCTTTCTACTTTGTAATTGCCAGATAATAATACAATAACCATCTCGTTCCCTCCCGTATCATAGGCCCAGGTTTCGTTTGGGCCCATAAGACGGGTTTCAAAATTTAGCCATGTCCAACCTGCGTTTTCAGCAGAAATTGTTTGATAAATTTTTTGTTTTTGAGGTTTTATTAAAATGTTCATTTGTGTTCTTATTAAAGGTTTTTGATCTAAGAGACTAAGTCAGCAATAATGATCGGTTTTTTCTCCTTGAAGGATTTTGTTAATGCGGTAGCCACCAGAGTAGCGTTCGTTGCATTGTTCATCGTAAGCTCGGGTTGTTTGTTTTCTAAGACATGATCAACAAAAGATTGGATCTGTGTTAGAAATGCATCTTGAAATCTGTCAAAGAATGTTTCCATTCCTTCTCTTCGGATACCATATTTATCTGCTATTTGAAGCATGTTTTTTACCGGAGGGTCACCTATTTTCAAATTGCCTTCTGTTGCAAAAATTTCTGTACTGGTGTTGTGTCCGAAAGAGGAAATTCTGGATGCCAGTAATATAGCTATGGTTCCGTTTTGCAGCTCACACATTGCAGCTGTATTGTCTGCATCTCCTGCCAAGCCAAATTCGGGGAATCTATAAGCTCCTCCCAGGGCCCATACTTTTTCAATTCTGGAGCCCAGATACCAATGTGCAAGGTCAATATCATGTACATTATAATCATGAAAGATTCCTCCACCAGTGGTGCAAAATTCAATTTGAAACGGAGCAAAAGTATCTTTGTCTATTGTCTGGGAACGCAAAAGATAAGGAGTTCCTACCAATCCTTCATTGATTTTGAGTTTGGCTTCAGCATAGCTGGAGTCAAACCTTCGGACAAATCCCAGCATGGTAATCCGGTCAGGGTATTGGGCGACGATCTTTTCGACACGTATACAGTCTTCTATATTGAGAGCAAGAGGCTTTTCACAAAAAACATGATACCCGGCTTGTACTGCTTTTATGATTTGGTCTGCATGCTGATCTGTAGATGTTACTATTATTACAGCATCCATATCTGTTTGCTGCTCAAGCATTTGTTCGTAAGAAGTATATAGATTAGGAACTTGAAAGGTCTCTCTTACATGATCCAGTTCTTCTTTTTTGATACTACATGCTGCAATCACATGAGCATTGGGAACCAAATAGGTGAGGTTTTTGACATATTCCTTACCTAGTCTACCAAGTCCGACAATTCCGGTATTCAGTTTTTTCATACAGTGCTTTTCTTTTTTTAGAATTTTAAAATTTCGGTCATAAATTGATACCCTTTTTGAGCATATTCAAAAGGATTAGCATTGGCAGGATCTTGTTCTGCCTCTACTACGATCCATCCTTCATAGCTGCTGTTATGGATGATGTCAGCTAGAGGCTTCATGTTAAGGTTACCATCTCCCGGAACTGTGTAGATACCCATTTTTACAGCCTTTAAGAAACTAATATTCTCTTTATAAACCTGTTCTTTAATGTTCTGTCTTACATCTTTAAAGTGGATGTGTTTGGTTCTCCCAATAAATTTTTTCAGAGCTTCTATTGGATCTTCGTTGGAAAAATCGAAGTGACCACAATCATAATTAAGGCTTACATATTCCTCTTGTGTTTCGTTCAGAAGACGTTCTGTTTCTTCGATGGTTTGGACCATTGTCCCCATATGATGATGGTAAGATAGTTGTATACCGAAATCATTCAATGCTATTTTTCCAAGTTCATTTAGACCAGTGGTTAGTTTTTTCCAATCCTCATTGGTTACTTTTTTTCGCTGAGTGACAGGAGTGTTGTATTCTCCCTGAATGGTATTTCCACATTCTGCACCACCTACTACTTTTGTATCAAAATGTTTTAGAAAATTTAGTAGTTCAACAAATCCTTTTTTTACTTCTTCGTAAGGTTTGGATGTGAATTCATAACTAAACCATTGGTTACAGATTGTAAGTCCTCTGATATCGAGATGCCTTTTTAAGACAGAGGGATCTTTGGGATATTTATTTCCTACCTCACAGCCTTTATAACCTGCCAGTGCCATTTCGCTAACACACTGCTCAAAAGTAATGTCTTTTCCTAGTTCTGGCATGTCGTCATTAGTCCAGCCAATTGGAGCAATTCCTAATTGTATCATAAGTTTTTTATATATAGTTGTGTTTTATTGTTATTGCCTAATATTTCAAATTTTTTTTCGAATAGTTTTTTTAATTCTTCGACATATTGAATACCTGGTTTTAACGGATCCAATTGATCAGGGTAGTTCTGAAAATATTCTCTGAATACTCTTATCCATAATATTCTGAGATCCGTAGCGATATTGAGTTTGCATATGCCATAGGGAATAGCTCTTCTTATTTCTTCTTCAGTTATTCCTTTTGCATCTTCTTTTATTTTTCCTCCCGTAGCATTAATTCGTTTTACTTCTTCATTATCTATAGAAGATGCACCGTGTAAAACAATTGGAAATCCAGGTACTCTTTGCTGAATTTCTTTTAGCAGATCGAAACGAAGACCTTTACCTCCGGAAAATTTATAAGCTCCATGACTTGTACCTACTGCAACAGCAAGGCTGTCACATCCTGCTTCTTTTACAAAATATTCTACATCAGCAGGGTTGGTGTAAAGCGCATTCTCTTCATCTATATTCAAATGATCTTCTACACCGCTTAACACTCCAAGCTCTGCTTCCACAGAAATATTTTTAAGATGAGCCTGAGTTGTAATTAATTTTGTCCGCTCAATATTTTTTTCCAAAGGATCATGAGAAGCATCAATCATTACAGAAGTATACTCTCCTGATACTATTGCATCATGAATATGAGACTCATTGCCATGATCCAGGTGTAGAGCAAAAAGAACATTCGGATATAGTTTGGAAGCAGCTTTTACATAATTAAGAAGTATTACGGGATGCATGTATTCTCTGGCTGCAGGAGTTGTCTGAATAATAAAAGGTGCATTCATTCTCTGTGCTGTACTGAACAAAGCATATACCTGCTCGGGCATAGAAACGTTGATTGCCGGAATACAAAACTTCCCGTAAGCTTCTTTTAAGAGGGTTGCTGAATTAATTTTCATCATTGTTAATTAAGTTGTGTTTCTAATTATATTATAGTTAATTATTTAACAATTTTGTTTAATAATTTATTAATGTGTTCGAACACGAATTTATATATTTATTTGTAAATAGCCAAATATTTATTAAAAGTTCATTTTAATTTTTGCTTTTTTATTGTTTTTAAGGTGCTTTGAGAAGAGGAAAAAATGAAAAATGTTGCTATATTTGTTACTTATATTAAATCATATATTTTGACAATTAAGGAGATTGCCCGATTGGCTGATGTTTCCCCTGGGACGGTAGATCGTATACTGCATAATAGAGGAGGGGTAGCAGAAAGTACCCAAAAAAGAGTGATAGAAATAATAGAACAGGTTGGAGGATTTAAACCTAATGTTATTGCACGTAATTTGGCACTTAATAAAATATATCATGTAGCGGTTTTGATGCCATTATTTAATGCTGCCAGCCCATTTTGGGAATATCCTAAAAAAGGAGTTCTTAAAGCTATTGAAGAAGTTTCCAGTTACGGAATGAAGGTCTCTATTTCATATTTTGATGAATTTAATGTAGATTCTTATAGTAAAGAATTGGACAAGATTCTCAAGAATAAAAGCCTTGATGGAATTATTATCGCACCTCATTTTGTAAAAGAGACACAAGAAAGAAGTGATATATTGAATAAACTTGATATTCCTTATTTGTTTCTAAATGTTCCTCTGAAAGGATTTAATAATATCTCTTTTGTGGGACAAGACTCATTTGGAAGTGGAAGAGTTGCAGCACAGCTTTTTCATATTGCTCAGAATATTGAAAAACCGCGTGTCTTAATCATAGAAGTTTTAGAAGACTTTAATAATTACTATGGGTTGGATCAGCGTGTGCAAGGTTTTATGAATTTTTTTTCAGAAAATCCTTCTCACGTTAAAGTTGAAAAAGTCAGAATACCCAATAAAAGTATACCGCAGTTTCATGAATCACTGGGCAAGAGTTTAGAAGTCTATAATGATATTGGCGGAATGTTTTTTCCATCTAATATCATTGATAAAGCAGCGCAGTATCTTGAGGCAAATAATATAAAATTGGACCTGATGGTAGGATATGATGTAACCAACGAAAATAAAAAATTTCTAAATAAAGATATTATTACTTTTCTGATTGGTCAGGAACCTTTTCAACAAGGGTATAAAAGTGTTAGGCTTATGTTTGAACACCTTGTTCATGGTGAGGATTTGAATACAGTTTATATGTCACCAATACATATTATAACAAAAGAAAATTTGGAATACCATATGCATTGAAGCATATGATATTCCGGAGTCCTAATATGTGGATTTGGCTGAATTTTATGCTTCGATAATTACTTTTTCAGCTTTCAATCTTGATTTTGGATTAAATTTCGGTTGATTGGCATCCGTGTCCATTTTTTCTCCAATAGCAACAGCGAAAAGCGTTTCATATTGATCATTCTTCAGGATCTCATCATACAGTTCAGGCTCTATCCCTTCCATTGGAGTGGAATCAATTCCCATAGCTGCACAGGCTGAAAGTAGTATGCCCAATGACAGATAGACTTGATGTCCCAGCCATGATTTTACAAATGCTTCACCTTTAGGCTTTACTCTGTTTCTGTAATAATTTACAGCACCTTCAGGTAAGTTTTCCTCAATCTGTTTTTCAAAATCTTCAGGATTTTTAAGAACCTGAAAAATAATCAGGTGACTGCAGTCAATTACTTTTTCTTTGTTGATGTAAGAAACTTCTGCCAGTTTTGATTTCAACTCACTACGGTTAATAAAGATAAAATTCCATGGCTGACTGTTGATGGAAGATGGGCTTAAGTTTAGAATTTCTTTCAATTGAGAAATTTGCTCTTCACTGATATTGCCGTTTGGGTTATACTTTTTTACAGTATATCTTGTTTTCATTTTGTCTAAAAAGTTCATAATTTTATACTATCATTTTTATAGTTACAAAATTAATTTAAGTTTCTTAACTTTGCAATAACGGTTAAAAATGATAGTATAAAAATGTATATAATAGATAACAAATCCTACCCTTGCTGTACAAGTGTAACCATGCGGTTTATAGGGGGGAAATGGAAGGCTGTAATTTTACATCATCTTATTAGTGGTGCGAAAAGATATAACGAACTGCGAAAAGATATTCCGACAATTACAGAAAGAACATTGAGTCTTCAGCTTAAACAACTGGAGGAAGATAACATCATCGACAGAAAAGTATATACAGAAAAACCACCTTTGATGGTAGAGTATACTTTAACTGACTTTGGAAGAACGCTGCTGCCTGTCCTGGAAGCAATTACCCAATGGGGAATAGCAGCTCCGGGTAATTCAAAAAAAATAATCAAGAACTAAAGTTCCTGATTATCTTCTTTATTTGGGCCAAAAAAACTAAAACTTACGTTTCCGTATTTTCTGGTATCTATTAGATTAGGATGCTCCAGTTTCATACGACTTTGATGTTCTACAATCAGAACTCCGTTTTCTTTCAGGAACTTATTATTCAGAACTAAAGAAATTAATTCGTAGTATTTTTTCTCTTCCATTTCAAATGGAGCATCAGAAAAAACAATTTCAAAGGATTTCTTATTTCTGAACTTTTTCAGCCAGTCAAATACATCACCCCTCTGTACATTGATCTGAAGAGACATATCAAGCTCTGAAGCGGTAGTGTTTATAAATGCTGTATGTTTTGGATTCATCTCAACTGAGGTGATATCCTGGCATCCTCTGGAAGCAAGTTCGAAGGAAATAGAACCGATTCCTGCAAAAAGATCCAGTACGGAAATCGACTGCATATCGTATTTGTTTTCCAAAATACTGAATAAGGCTTCCTTCGCAAAATCCGTGGTTGGTCTTACTTCAAAGTTCTTGGGAGCGGCAATTTTTTTGGCTTTCCACTTGCCTGATATTATTCTGAACATGTTGTATTAGGGTTTAGGTAATAGATTATAGATGGCAGGTGATTATGCTTGGGCTTTATCCTTATTTCCTGCAAATTATAACCTAATTAAGTATAAAATTCTTATTAGGAATATTGTCATAAACGATTTTCAGGTTTCTCACAAACTTCTGAAGCTCGGATATAAATGTTTCATTTTCCGTAGTTTCACCATAAGCGTAAAAACTGGTTTCATTGATTCCGAAACCTATTTTGCTTAACGTAAACATGATGAAATAAAGGAAATCAACCTCAGAATTTACATCCAGATTGTTATACAGGATGATCTTCTTATTATCAATGGCAAAAAACTCACACTGATTATGGTAAAGATTGATATGAATCTCTTTATTATTTTTATTGTTGATAGAACTTAAAAACTTTTCCCCGGAAAAATTAAAATGTACTGGTATTGCCAGTTCCTTTATTTTCTTGTAGTAATTCTTTGGAAAAGTATAGTAAAACTGAATATTGAATTTTTTGTTGATAGAAAGCATCAGCTCTTCTTTCTCTCTGTCAGCAGGTGCATTGAATGAGATCAGATCAAACCCTGCATCATGATCCGAAAAACCTTCCGGCATCAGTGTAAAATGATTCAGTGCAGAAATCACCTGGATTTCTTCATAACGCTGTTGGATAAGAACTTCATCCAGTTTATCCTCAATAAGGTTCGCCAGCGTTTCTTCTGTAACGAAATAAGATTTTTCTTCCAGAATGCTTTTGTTTTTAACAATCTGATAGATCAATCCGTCTTTGGTAAAAAGTAAATTAAGTACGTTCATATTTCAATTCCTGCAAATTTAGTGAAATTCTACCATTACCGCACCCGATTGATGGTGAAGTATTTCCTTATTATAAAAATCAACATTAACCAGGCTTTCCAAAACATCCCGAACCATTCTCTGTAAAATGCCATCTCCGATTCCGTGGACGATCTCCAAGCGTTTCAGGTTGTTTTTTCTGCAAAACTCTATCACTTCAATTAGTTTTTCCTTTTGAATAAACAATCTTTCAAAGCTATCATAATCATCAGGATTCTTTACCAAATTATGAAAATGCAGGTCTATAACCAAATGATTTCTCTGATGTTTTTTAGAAATAGTTTTTTTAGGTTCTGCTTTCCTTACTATGCGGATGTTTTCATAAAGATCAGCATTCTTGGGAACCAGTTTTTCTTTAGGATACTGATGAGTAAAGCCGTATTGATCTTTAAAAACCACAATATTTTCCTTCACGGAAGTTACCACTCCGCTTAAATCTTCATCCACGACAGAAACTGTATCTCCTATTTTCATTTTGTTAATGATGCTTCGTTTTCAGGCTCTAAATCTAATAGGTTTCAAAAACCTGTTAGGTTTACTCCAATTTTTTATACTCTTGGCCCTAATTCAATAACCTCTAAATCCTTTATTTCCTCACCATCCACCACAAACCGCATCATAGTTCTCACTTTGTGCCAACCCTGTTTTCCGCAGGCACCGGGATTCAGATGCAAAAGATTATTCTTCTGATCATACATCGCTTTTAAAATGTGGGAATGTCCGGATATAAATAGTCTGGGAGTTTTTTCAGTCATTTCCTTTTTCGTTAATGGAGTATATTTTCCGGGATACCCACCAATGTGAATCATTAAAACTTCCAGTTTTTCACAGAAAAAACGGTTGACTTCCGGAAACTCAGACTGTATTTTGGCGTTATCAATATTTCCATAGACTCCTTTTAAAGGTTTTATTTTTTCCAGCTGTTCAATAACATCCATACTTCCAAAATCTCCGCAGTGCCATACCTCATCAGCCTGAGATGCATATTCCAGGATCCGGTCGTCTATATAAGAATGAGAATCAGAGAGGAGAAGGATTTTTGTCATTATCTAAGGGTTCTTTGAGTAATATTTTCGTCGTATTTTTCTTTAAATACTGCAACACGGTCAGGGTTCAATTCCCCATTCTGATTGATCACTCTTTCTTTGAGTAGCCATTTTATAAGTTTTTCCATTCCTTTTTTGGAGTTCATAAAATTGGCAATTTTTGCTAAATCAGTAGATTCTACCTTGGTTTTTTCTGTTAAAAAGTTCAGGATAAAGTAATCGTCACTTACGTATTTTGGTGTTTCATTATCCATGTATTTGTACATCAATACCTCTTCGTCATCTTTCATAGAAAAGAATGAGTATTGTGTAATATTGATCTTTTCTGCTTTTAGAATCTGTTTCCCATCCAAAAGTACTTTATCATCTTTGATTGAGACTTCCTGAGAAAAATATAAATTACAGCCCATCAGCAATAAGAAGAAGGCGAATAATCTGTTTATTGTCATTTTTACTATTTTAAATTGCAAATATAAAGAAGCTTTGATAAAAAGATTCTGATTGAATTTTACGATGTAACAAAGCCAATTAAGTATTAGTAAGAAATATTTTTGGTTCTTCGTATAGAATCAAGTTTCTTTTCAATGTCTGCACTGAAGAGTTTTCTTAGTTTCAATCCGGTTTCGGTAAGTCTTGAGATCACAAAAGTTCCATTCATACTGTTATTCGAAGAAAACATAATGGCAATGGTAGTATCTGAGACTTTTTTCCAGTTTCCCGTATAACGTTCCAGTTTCGAAGCTTTGCCCGGAAAGTCTTGCTTAGTATCATATCCATTGGCTGATTTACTTAGGTTTCCAATGATTTTTCCGTTTTTACTAAATTTTAAACCAGGAATTTTAGCATTAAAAATAGACTGTTTTTCGTAAGTGTAAATATAGTTGTCCAGTGTATTCAGCTTCCAGGTCTGCAAAAGAAAAGGGTCAGCTGTTTTATCCTGGCTTTTCATAAAACCAACTGCAAAAAATAACAAGAGAAGAATGGAGATTGACTTTTTCATACTTTAAAATAATTACACTTTACTATTGGCAAAATTACGCTTTTCAATAGAAGACTGAAAGTTTTCTATTGAATATAACCTTGTCACAGGCACTTAAATTTTTCATAAAGTCTCTTATTGAGACATTTTCTGTTTTTCTATTGTTTTTTTGTTTAATTCTTAAATTTATTTTTTTTAAGGATATTAAAATTGATCTTTGTTATTAAAAAAGGGATTGATAAAATGAATGTATTCACTTTTTGGTGTATTAATTAATTTGAGTTATTTATTTCATGTTATTGATAATCAATGTTTTGAATTGTTCATTTTCGGTATTTTAAATAATTCTTTTGCTGGGTGAAAAATATGTATATATTTGTCTTAATTTTTATTTAATCTAAACAAAGATAATGATGAGTGTCGGTTTATACTTATTGGAAAGCAAAAACTGGTATTATTTTGACCTTATACCAAAGTTTGATGAAGAGTTGTCAACGTTCATGAACAGTTGTTCTGAAAGTAAATTCATCCGAATTAATATTACAGGTAAAGATTCTTATCTGATAGTTCCTGTAAAGCATTTTTCTACTACCGGAATTCATCTTTTAGGGGATGAAGTAGGATATAGAGAAAAGAAAATGGGCGAAATCACAAAGATCAGCGCTGAAGAAGCTTACCGGTTTCTGATATTTACAGTTTATGAAGGAAATACTACCGTAGAAAATCCTGAGGATGCTTATATCAAATACTTTTCTGAAGAATTTAACGAGCATTTTGACCAGGGGCATACAACTGTAGAGAATAAAGATTCTGTTAAAGCAGGGACGGTCTTTACATTTTTTGGGTACAATAATAATCTAATGGAATTTATTTCGAAGAATATTCCTTTGGAGACAGCTTACGATAAAAAGGCAGCTATTATCCGTTGGTTTTCAGAATATACCCATTCATTATTAAAGATGGCGGTAGGGAAGTATATTGAAGAAGGGGTCATCTATAACAGCAATATCGAGCATACGTTTATTCAGCAGAATACAGATAAGGTAAAAGTTAGTTTTGATGAGTATATTCCAGGCGGAACTGCCATCAGAAATCAAAAAGCAGAAAACTTTATCAGAACTCATGTAGTATACTATAACCTATATCCGGTTCTCAGACATCTTGCTTATTTAGGATCCATTGAAGAGGAAGTCCTTTATCAGATTATAGATGCTGAAATTGATTCTCTGAAGGAAATATATGGTGAGGCTATGGACTTTATTTACGAAATGATTGAAGCCAGACTTTTTCTTAAACAGGCTTACAGCGTAAATAAAGACATCTGGAAAGAATACATCAGACAACATAATTTTCTTATCAATCCTAAAAGTTATTCCAAAAAGCTTATAAAGCCTGATTATGGGGAAATACTGCATAAAAGATACTTCAATAACGGGACATTAGAAATTACCCTTCGTGCTTTTAATCCCGAAACCGATATGGAGTTTCTTCATGAATGGTCTAATATGGATTATGCTAAAAAATACTGGGAGATGGATGTGGATAAGTGGGAATTTGAGGAAGCTTACATCAAACATATGGGTGTTGATTATTCTCATCCTTACATTGGCCTTCTGAATGGAACTCCTATTTTTACCCTGGAACTGTATTGGGCAGTAAAAGATGAGGTAGGAAAGTACTACCGTTTCAATCCGGGAGATTATGGATTCCATATGCTCATCGCTCCGGCAAAAGAAAAAATTCCACATTTTTCAACGTATGCATTAGCTATGTGCATGGAATATTTCTTCTCTTTCCCACAGCTGACAAGAATGATAGGTGAGGCGTCTGCGTCTCATAAAGGAACTCATAATCTGATCACCAAAGTAGGATGCGAATTCAACAGATCACTGGCCCTTCCTTACAAAACATCCAATCTGACTTTCCTGGACCGTGAAAAATTCTATGAAACAACAGAAGATATTTTTAAGAACTCCGTCCTGAAAATAAATATTACAACATAATACTTGAATACTGAAAAAGATAATTTATGAAATATGATATCATTGGTATAGGAATAGGCCCTTTCAATCTAAGCCTTGCTGCTCTGCTTGAAGAACATGATCTGAAAACCATATTTTTTGACAAAGCTCCCAGATTTGAATGGCACAGTGGTCTGATGATCGAGAGAACAACGCTTCAGGTTCCTTTCCTGGCGGATCTGGTAACAATTGTAAATCCTAAAAGTCCTTTTACATATATCAATTATTTAAGAGAGCAAGGAAAAATTTTCCGTTTCTGTTTTAAGGAGAGTTTTTATGTAACCAGAATGGAATATAACCTTTACTGTAAATGGGTGGCTTCACAAATTGAAAGTCTTAATTTCAGCCACACCGTTACAGAAATAGATTATAATGACACTCATGAATGCTATGAAGTTTCAGTAATTGATCTTATCAATTGTGAAAAGAAAGTGTATCTCACGGATAAAATAGTATTAGGAGTAGGCTCTATTCCTAATGTTCCTAAAATAACAGAAGATTTTTCTAAAGAACATATTTTCCACTCTTCCGAATACTTACACAGAAAACAATATATAAAGAAAGGAAGTACCATTACGGTATTGGGATCAGGACAAAGTGGGGGAGAAGTATTCTTTGATCTTCTTTCAGCCAGACCGGAATTAGACTTAAAGCTGAATTGGGTAACCGCAGCAGACAGATTCTTTCCAATGGAAAATTCAAAATTCACTTATGAATTTACTTCTATGGATTATATTTCCTACTTCAACAGGCTTCCTTTAAATAAAAGAAGAGAAGTAATCAATAAGCAGGATATTCTTTATAAAGGGATTAATGATGAGCTGATAAGCACAATTTATGATGAGCTTTATCATCAGCAGATGAAAGAAGAACAGCCACTTCCTGTAAAAATACTGACCAACAGTTTGCTCGAAGAGATGTCGTATGATAAAAGCTATACACTGAATATGAAGCATCTGGAGGAAGAAAAAAACTTTTCTGTAGATACCGATTACCTTATTCTGGCTACAGGTTACAGATATGAAGTTCCCCATTTTTTACAGCCTATTGAAGGTCGTCTGAACAAAAGTCAGAACGATGGCACATTATTATCCTCAGAAGACTATACAGTTGATGTAAATGATAATGAAATATTTATGCAGAACGGTTGTGTAGACTCTCAGGGAATTATTACATCAGATCTTGGCATGGGGCCTTACCGTAATGCTACCATTATCAACAAAGTATTAGGTCACGAATATTATCCATTAGAGAAGAATATTGCTTTCCAGCATTTCGGAGCATTAGAAACCATATAAACTGATAGATGAAGCGTATATTTTTTCTGATTTCCTTACTTTCTTCCTTAGCATTGGCTGCCTGCCCGATCACCATAGCTGTTAAAAACATCAAAAACTATAATCCTGATGAAGTATATGTAGTCATTAACGGTGAAAAGAAAAAGGTTTCAAAACAGGGAACTGTTGATTTTGCTGAGGTAGCGGATGGTCCTGTGAAGGTATCTGTCTTTTATCATAATAAGACTGTTTATAATGATACATTAAATATCAACTGCCGGTCACGCCAGAATTATGAAATAGAGATTTCAGATGCAAACCGGATTGATGAGGTCTATATCAGAGGTAAAAAGAAACTGGAGAAACTGAAAGAAACCCCATTGAGTGTCAAAATTGTTGACATGCAGGCTGTAAAAAGCCAGGCCAACAATATTGGAGAGATTCTGAATATGGCAACCGGAGTTAAGCTTCGTACAGAAGGCGGGGTCGGTTCCGGATTTCAAGTGAATCTTGGCGGGCTTCAGGGAAAAGCAGTCAGAATCTTCAGGGATGGAGTGCCGATTGAATTTTACGGTCACAGTTTTAATCCTAATGTTTTATCTCCAAATATGCTGGACCGGGTGGATATTTACAAGGGGGTGATGCCTATATCATTGGCATCGGATGCTTTGGGAGGTGGGATTAATTTTATCTCCAAACCTATACAAAAGGACAATCTGGAAATTTCAAATGAAATAGCATCATTCAGTACCTATAAATCTCATCTTAATGCAGTATTTATAGGAAAAAAAGACAGTTTATTCTATATAGGAACACAGGCAAGCTATGTGTTTTCAAAGAACAATTATAAAATTCTCGGCGAAGTTATAGATCCTGAAACAGCTAATCTTAAAAAAGTGGAAGCTAAAAGGTTTCATGATGATACCGAAGCTTCTTATATGGAAGTATACACCGGTGTAAGAAATAAAAGCTGGGCCAATGATTTTAGAGTCGGGTTTATCTATTCTCATTTCTATAAAGAGATTCAAAATGATCTTGAAATGAGAAAACCTTATGGGGAAGCTTTCGCCAAAGAAAATAATGTGACGGGTTACCTTCAGTATAAAAAAATGTTCTTTGACAACCGTCTTAAACTGAACCTGATGACTGCCTTTGCCAGATACAACAATTCCTTTGTGGATATCAGCAGGCGCAGATACAACTGGCTGGGAGAATATACTTTCAGTAATGAAAACAGCGTTGGTGAGATCAATAAAGGAAATGATCTGAAGATGAACTACAATATGTTTCATACAAGGCTCAATGCCGCTTTCCGGATTAATAATAATCATAGCCTGGAATTTGGAAATGTCTATTTCTACCAGAGAAGAAAAGGAAGTGATCCTTATGGAGCTGTCAATGTATACGGAGATGATGTTCTTAAAACGCCAGCGATCTACAATAAAAATATTGCTGCTTTGGGATTGGTATCTCATTGGCTCGACCGCAAAGTGGAAACAGTACTTGGGGTGAAGAATTATTTTTTCAGTTCTAAAGGATATACTACGGATAAATATAATTTCACATGGGATTCAGACAGACATAAAAATGCATCCGGTTATATGGCAGGAATCAGTTATAAACCTAAAAACTTTATCCTGAAATTATCCTATGAAAAAGCAGTTCGTCTTCCTGATGAAACAGAAATTTTCGGAGATGGAATTTTAATCAAAGAAAATCTTGATCTGGAGCCGGAAAAAAGCGATAATGTAAACGTTGTTCTGGATTATACTTCATCGAATTATAAGCTGAATACCAGTTTAAATCTCTTCTACAGAAACGTCAAAAACACCATATTCATGATACCTGATAATCCTTATGGAAGGTATCAGAATTATTATGACAACAGAATCCTTGGACTGGAGTATGAGATCAATTATCAGCCAATCAAAAATATTCAGACAGGATTCAATATTACCTATCAGGATATAAGGCTTAAAAACCTTTCTGGTACTGAAAGTATTTGGGAGGATGCCAGACAACCGAATATTCCTTACTTGTTCGGGAATCACTATCTGAGAGTAAATTTTTCAGATATCTTAAAAATGAAAGATAAAGTGGAACTGTATTATAACATTAATTACGTTCATCGTTTCATGCTATATCCGGTACCAAAAAATCTTGAACCAGGATTATTTTCTAAAGAAACGATAGCTTCCAGTAACCTTTTGGTTCCTAATGATGGCAGAACAGGAATGGTAGATGCAGGAGTAGGAGTTACCTATTTCCTGGCAGATCCTAAACTGGCTATTAATTTTAGTGTTAATAATCTTCTGAATGAAAGACTTTACGATAATTATAATGCACAGAAACCTACAAGATCTTATCATCTGAAACTAACTTATACAATTTTTTAATATTATGATCATGAGAAAATCAAAACCGTTTTCGATAATTTTATCAGCGTTAAGTTTATTGTTGTTTACTCATTGCAGTAGCAACGATGACACTATTGAAGAACAGAAACCACCAACGGCAACAGCTAAAGACAGCTGGGTCATTTATAACAGTACAGCAGGATGGGGTGGGAATATTTACTCATTCTCAGAGTTGCCTCAGGGAGAACTTTCATTAGCTGACAAAAAACCATTCTACCAGATTGCATATTCAGCCGGAGGAAAAGCATTCGGAGAGAATATTTACAGACTTGGTGGGGCAGCCTCTTCAGAAGAAGGTTTCTCTAAACTTACCTCTGATAATGCCGGAAATATTACATCAAAAGGCTTTATTGCTACTCAGAATAATGGCTTTGAACCTAATTATCTCGTGATCAGTGATACAGAAGGTTACTATTGGGACGGCTCAAGAGGAATGCTTAAGATCCAGACCTTTAATCCGGGAACCATGCAGCGTACAGGAGAAATAGATCTTTCTTCATTGGCTCAAACGACTGACCCTGCTGTACTTGAACCGGGAGAAACATCTTATCAGGCTGCAGGACAGCTAATTTTAATCAAGAGAGATGATAAGCTGTATCTTGATTTACAAATCGGTAAAAAAGGAACGAACTGGCAGATAAAACCTGTAGTAAAAGAAGTAGCAGTTGCAGTATATAACCTGACTACCAAAAAAGTGGAAAATGTTACCAAATATCCTAATGCTACAAACCTTGGGCTTTTCACTGACCATGTTTTATGGAGTATTGATGAGGTAACCAAAGATATCTATATGGTAGCTACATCAGATATGAAAGCTCAGGAAGCAGCCTATTCATCAAAGATTCTTAGAATAAAGAATGGGCAGACTACCTTTGATGCTGGTTTTGAAATTGATATGAAGAATTTTGTGCAACCAGCAGAGTTTAACAGAATCTTCGCTCATAATAATAAAATTTATACTACCATTCCTTCCACAGGTGCATCATATTATGCAGGAGGACATGGGGTAAGCTATAGAAACGATATCTGGTTCTGGAACGAAATTGATGTTCAGACCAAGAAGGCAGTAAAACTTGATATTCCTGTGGATAACTTCTACAACTATCAAAACCCATTCTTGTATAAAAACAGAATCTATTTCATGTCTAATAATAAGGCAGATAATTTCTCAGGTTTAAGTTCTTATGACCCTGTATCTAAAAATACAAAAGTTGAATTTAAACTTAAAGGAAGCGGAAGATTAATGGGAGTGAATGTCATTTCCAAAAAATAATTTCTTTTTTGTTAGTACATTAGGATCATTTGATTTAACGACGGCCGGAAGATTTCACTTCCGGCTTTTTTGTGGGAGATAGGTAAATAGGCTGGAAGTTATCGTAATCATGATTATTAAAGTTCAGCTTGAGCTACAGATTAGGTTTATAAAAACTCCCTTTTGTTTATAGTCTAAGAGTACTTTCTGCATCCATCTTCTGGCTTCTCTCCATATAAATTATAATTTTCTTATCCCGGACTCAGGTTATTTACTAAATTTGGGAAAATTAAAAAAATAATGAAGCAGAAATTTTCTTTTTTCATTTTTCTTTTAACCGTAGGATTAGCAAATGCACAGGTTGAAGAAAAAAAACTGGATGATCTGATCCAAAATACTCTGAAAACCTTTGATGTTCCGGGAATGTCAGTAGGTATCATAAAAGACGGAAAAGTTACCTATTCCAAAGGATTTGGTGTACGCTCCCTTATCTCAAAACAGCCAATGGATGATAATACCTTAGTAGGAATTGCTTCCAACTCCAAAGGTTTCACGTGTGTGGCACTGGCGATTCTTGCGGATGAAGGAAAACTGAACTGGGACGATAAAGTTTCAAAATATATTCCTGAATTTCAGATGTATGATCCATACGTTTCTCAAAATGTAACCATCAAAGATCTGATTACTCACAGGGCTGGATTAGGGTTAGGACAGGGAGACCTGATGTTTTTTCCGGAAGGAGGGAATTTAAGCGTTAATGACATCGTTCACAATGTAAGATATCTGAAACCTGAAAACCCTTTCAGAACAACGTTAGATTACAATAACATTATGTTCATTGTTGCCGGTGAAGTTATCCACAGAATCTCAGGATTAAGCTGGGCTGAGTTTATCGAACAGAGAATTATGAAACCTGTAGGAATGACTTCCAGCTTTGGAAGCTACAACAGAGCGAAGGCTGTTGCCAATAAAATTGACGCTCACGCTCCGGTAGACGGAAAAGCGATTGCGGTTCCTCACGATTGGAATGAAACAGGAAATGCTGCCGGAGGAATCCTGAGTAATATAAAAGATATGACTACCTGGGCGGAATGCTTGCTGAATAATTTCACTACCAAAGACGGGAAGAAATTAGTGTCTGATAAAAATATTCAACAACTTTGGAGCTTACAGATTCCAGATAGAGTCGCTGCTAAAAATCCATATGACACAAGTTTCTACGGATATGGTTTAGGTTGGTTCCTAAGTGATGTAAAAGGTCACAAACAAGTACAGCATACAGGAGGACTGATTGGAACCGTAACACAGTTTACTTTAATTCCTGATCTTAAATTAGGAATAGTGGTATTGACGAATCAGCAGTCCGGAGCAGCATTCAATACCATTACCAATACGGTGAAAGATTCTTACCTTGGAGTGGCAGACAGAAACTGGTTGAAAACATATGGAGACAGAGTATCAAAAATGGATGCAGAATTTAATAAACAAAAGAAAGAAGCGTTCGCAAAATCAGAAACTTTTAAGAAAGAGAAAGCACTTCAGCCAAAAGCAGAACAGTTTACTGGAACTTATAGTGATGTTTGGTTCGGTGATGTAGATATTGCCCAGCAGGGAAGTGTTTACAGAATTTCATGTAAAAACTCACCAAGATTGAAAGGAGAACTGCTTCCTTATTCCAATAATTCATTCATCATTAAATGGGATGACAGAAGCTATGATGCTGATGCCTATATTATATTCGATTATGATGAAAGTGGAAAAGCGCAGACTGCAAAATTAAAAGCAATTTCTGATGTTACAGATTTTAGTTTTGATTTTGATGATCTGGATCTGAAGAGAAATAAATAGCTACAAGTAAAATAGAGTGGCAAAAGATATTCAATAGGGACGGGCTTTAGCCCGTCTTTTTTGTATACAAGGATAAGGGCTTCAGCCGAAATTTATCTATGCCGCAAAAGTCAACCCTACACAGGAAGGGAATAGGAGGTATACTAAAAAAAAGATTATTGGAGAAGGTTTAAGTCCTGTTCAGTGCGCGCAAGCTCCGAATTGAGATGTTGTTTTTCAAAAAAACTCTTTAATTCAAGTAATCGTTTTTTGTTATCATAAGCAATGCTGGAATTGAGTTTTCTCTGGCAGAGTGAGCAGGCTCTTGCATAATGAAAATCTGTTTCAGAAAGAGTATTGGTCCCGTTCATCACACAATTGGCATTCAGGCAATGGCTGATTCCAAACATATGCCCGATTTCGTGAGAACTGATCTTTAGTAATCTTGTAAGACTTTCGTTAAAATTAGAATCTGTAAGATGGCCGTTTGCAAATCGGTAGATGGAAGTGACGCCCATGCCGTTTTCATAAGATGCCATTCCAAAAACATAGTTCCATTCAGGTCTTGGGAAAAGATCTCTTTCGGTGATTCCCATCAATACTACAGCATCTTTTGGTTTTCTTTTGATTAAAAAACTATCTAATATATAACCCGCCAATATCTGTTCCTGCCCATCTTTGAAAATTCTTTTTACAGTTTTAGGAAAAATACTGTTGGGTAATGCTGGCAATATTTTCGTTTCCAGTTGAAAATATATTTTTAAATACTCTTTAGTAAGTTCAATCTCTTTTTTCTGTAGTTCATTAAAATCACCAATAGGTTGCAGGTAAATAGTGTTTTTCCCGGGTTCCGGCTTTATTTTTTTTGATTTTTGAAAATCTTCAAATTGCTGAAACTGTTCATCATGGTTATACCTCCAGCTTCCAGGTTTGGGAGTGGCAGACAGTTTTACATCATTGAAAGCAATTGTTTCAAAATAGGATATTTTCTTTTTCTGACATGAAAAAAAGAAAATAAAAATTATTGCATAAAATACTTTAGAGGTGAAGTTATATTTTCCCTGGCTCATAAAAGAACAAAAGTTTCTTTCTGGCACCATCAAATTCTGACCAGGATTCGCAATCTACTTCAAAACCGGCAACTCCACAGGTTGGAAAATGAAAAATATCTTCCGAAATGGAATTGGCAAAATTGGAAATTCCATTATTATGGGAGAAAAGGGCAACCGAACTCAGATTGTCATCCAGATCATAGATTACAGATTCAAAGTTTCTTTCCGAAGGATTGTATAATTTTTCATTCGTAGAACAGTTCAGCTGATATGCCTGATTAAAAATTTTACACGTATTCAGAGCACGGACTGCCGGACTGGATACAAAATAATCAATAGAAATATTATTGTTTTTAAGGAATCTGGACATGTTCATAGCATCTTCCAGCCCTTTGTCTGCCAAAGGTCTGTCAAAATCATCCGTTTCTTCCGGCCAGTCGCTTTTTGCATGTCTTACGAGGATGAGTCTCTTCATATATCTGTTTTTTGGAAGATTAAAATTATAAAAAAAAATATGGAATAAAACATGATTTATATAAAAAAACTGCGTGATGAATAAAATCAGTAAATTTTACTAAATTTGCAGACTTATGGGACAAATCCTTGCAATAGACTATGGAAAAGCTCGTTGTGGTATTGCTGCAACGGATGATATGCAGATTATAGCCAGTGGCTTGGAGACTGTAGAGAACCGTAATTTAATGGAATTTTTGAAAAAATATTTCAATGAAAATAAGGTAGATGAAGTAGTGATTGGACTTCCCATAGATTTGAAAGGCAATCTTTCAGAGGTGGAAACCGATATTTTAAAATTCATTGAAGAGTTTAAAAAAGAATTTTCGGATATTGCAGTCCATCGTTTTGATGAAAGGTTTACTTCCAAAATGGCTTCATTCTTTATTTCCCAAAGCGGAAAAAGTAAGAAGAAAAGACAGGAAAAAGGATTAATAGATAAAGTAAGTGCAACTATTATATTGCAGAATTTTTTAGAACAAAGATTAAGATGATACTACCGATAAGAGCTTTTGGGGATCCTGTTTTGAGAAAAGTGGGAAAAGATATAGATAAAGATTACCCCGGATTACAGGAACTGATAGATAATATGTTCGAAACGATGTACAGTGCAAACGGAATTGGTCTTGCAGCGCCTCAGATCGGGCTGGATATCCGTATGTTTGTAATAGATGTTACTCCTCTTGCGGAAGATGAGGATTATGAAGATATTAAGGATGAGTTGGCAGAATTTAGAAAAGTGTTCATCAATGCCAGAATTCTTGAAGAATCTGGTGAAGAATGGAAGTTCAATGAGGGTTGTCTGTCTATTCCGGATGTAAGAGAAGACGTGAAAAGAAAGGGCACAATCGTTATTGAATATTATGACGAAAATTTTGTGAAACATACAGAAACTTTTTCCGATATTAGAGCCCGCGTAATTCAACATGAATACGACCACATTGAAGGGATTCTGTTTACCGATCACTTAAGCTCACTTAAGAAAAAACTGGTAAAAGGAAAACTTTCAAAGATTTCTCAGGGAGATGTAAGTATTGGTTACAAAATGAGATTTCCAAAATAAATTAAACAAGGATTAAAAGAAATAATAAAAAGCAAAAAGCTTAGCGCTGATTGCAGAATTTACAAAAAATAAAATTATGCTGTTAGAAAAAATAATTTCAATTTCTGGAAAACCAGGACTTTACAAATTAGTTTCTCAATTAAGAAACGGATTCATCATTGAAGATGTTACCAACAAGAAAAAAGTAAGCATTGGAAACTCTAGCCAAGTAAGCTTACTGGATAATATTGCAATGTTTACATTTGATAAGGAAGTTCCTTTGTTTGAAGTTTTTGAAAATGTAGCTAAAAATAACGATTATAAAGAGACAATCTCTCATAAATCTTCAGATGCAGATCTGCAGGACTTTATGTTAGCTTCTCTTCCTAATTATGATACTGAAAGAGTGTATGCTTCTGATATCAAGAAATTAGCTCAGTGGTATAACATTCTTCACAAAGCAGGATATATCACTCCGGAAAGCTTCGTAAAGGCTGAGCCTGAAACTTTAGACGGTGAGCCTGCAGAAGAAGTAAGCTTAGATATTGACGCTAAAAAAGCTGCTCCAAAGGCAGAAAAGGCGGCAGCTCCAAAAGTAAAAGCCACTTCAGCAGCAAAATCAGCTCCTAAAAGTACGCACAGAAAACAAGGATAATTCAGTTCTGAATTAAAAATACAAAGCCTTGTCAGGAATTTTCCTGACAAGGCTTTTTTATTTCCCAAAAACTAACGGGTTTTTAAAACCTATAGTTGGTATCCCGTAATTTTCATTCTCAACGTTTGTAAAGGTGTCTGAATAACCCTTACATTTGTATAATATTGAATTTCCAATTACTTATGAATACAAAACAGGAAAAACTAGAAGCTTTCGGGAGATTACTGGATATTATGGATGATTTGCGTGAGAAATGCCCATGGGATCAGAAGCAGACGTTACAGTCTCTTCGCCATCTTACTCTTGAAGAAACATATGAGCTTTCTGACGCTATTTTGCAGGAAGATTTGCAGGAGGTAAAAAAAGAATTGGGAGATGTGCTGCTTCATTTGGTTTTTTATTCTAAAATCGGTTCAGAAAAAGAGAGTTTTGATATCGCTGATGTGATCAATTCCCTTAATGAAAAACTGATTTTCCGTCATCCTCATATTTACGGTGATACCGAAGTAAAGGACGAAGAAGAAGTAAAACAGAACTGGGAAAAATTAAAATTAAAAGAAGGTAACAAATCTATTCTGGGCGGAGTTCCAAAAAGTCTTCCAAGTTTAGTAAAAGCCTATAGAATTCAGGATAAGGTAAAAGGGATTGGTTTTGAATTTCATGATGCAGAAGATGCCTGGA
This sequence comes from Chryseobacterium sp. BIGb0232, assembly GCF_024810195.1. Classification (NCBI taxonomy): domain Bacteria; kingdom Pseudomonadati; phylum Bacteroidota; class Flavobacteriia; order Flavobacteriales; family Weeksellaceae; genus Chryseobacterium; species Chryseobacterium sp. BIGb0232. The sequence continues at coordinate 76,008 of NZ_JANUEH010000014.1, read as the reverse complement.
AGAAAGTAGATGAGGAGATTCAGGAATTTCATGCAGAAACTGATCTTGATAAAAAGGAGCAGGAATTGGGAGATGTATTCTTCTCGCTCATCAACTATGCGAGAATTTCAGGAATCAACCCGGATTCTGCGTTAGAAAGAACCAATCTGAAGTTTATTTCAAGATTTCAGAAAATGGAAGGTCTTGCTGAAGAACAGGATGTAAATCTTGCGGATATGTCTTTGGAAGAAATGGATGTTCTTTGGGAAAAAGCAAAACAATTGTTTTAAAGGTAAGATTGGAATAATTCATGCTACTTATGTTCAGTAAAAAAATAAAAAATAAATATGTTACGCTTTCTTATATTACCCGCTATGTTTTTGTTGAGTTGTAATCCAAAAGCTCAGAATTCACCTGCTCAGGGAGATGATCTGAAGCCACAATTTTCGTTGCCTAAAAAGTTAAAAGAAGTTTCAGGGATCACGGTATCAAAAGATAAGAAAATAATCTGGGTAATAGAAGACAGAGGAAATAAAAATGCCGTTTACGGTCTTAATAATGATGGCCAGATGATGGCTAAAGTTCCGGTAGAAAATGCTGAAAATACAGACTGGGAAGATATAATATCAGATACTCAGGGAAATATTTATATCGGAGATTTTGGAAATAATGATAATAACCGTCAGGATCTGGCTATTCTAAAAACAGACCTGAAAGACATTACCCAAACCACTACAAAAGTAGTTCAGACTACTAAGTTTCATTATGAAGGGCAGACAGAATTTCCACCAAAAAAATCAAATCTGCTGTACGATTGTGAAGCATTTGTAGAGATGGATGGTAACTTTTATCTTTTCACCAAGAACAGAAGCAAAGGTTTTGACGGAACCTTTCTGGTATTTAAAGTCCCTAATAAAGAAGGAGACTTTGAAGCTAAACTGGTTGGGAAATTAAAGCTTCAGGGCGGATATAATGATGCTGCTATTACTTCAGCGACCATCAACAGTAAAAAAGATAAGATTGTGCTGCTGACTCACAAAAATGTGCATGTTCTTACCGGATTTAATGCTGATGATTTCAGTGCAGCTAAGATTAATAAGATTCCTTTAAACCATAACTCACAGAAAGAGGCTATTGTTTTTACTGATGATCAAACATTAATGATTGCAGATGAAAAAGGGAAGGATGAAGGCGGAAATGTATATCAGTTTTCTCTTAAGCCATAACTATTATCAATAATAAATACTAAAAACCACAGATGATTCTGTGGTTTTTATATTTAGTAGTAAAGCTTCTATTCTTTTTTAGGCGGCTGTATTTTTTGATACAGTGCTTCCAGCTCCTTTGGAGGATTACCGGAATCAAAATCTGAAGAAGTATAGGTGGTGCCATTACTTGTGATCATCAGATTAGCGATCATAGCCTGATCAGAATATCGACCTGTGGTAGGAGCCTGAAGAGTTGATATTTTAGATAAATCAATAGTGGCAGCCTGCTGTGAAATACTTTCCCATTCAGAAGAAGATAGAGAAGATTTATTTTCCTCACCATTAAAAGAAGTGGTTTTAGATTGGGGAGTGAGGGTGATTATTGTATGGAATCCTCTGGTTCGTTCTGTTAATTCTATTTTTTCAATTTTTGCCTGTTGTGTGTTTATGGTTAAATTTTTGTCGATGTTTCCATTTTTGCTTTGATGCTGGCAATGAATACTTGATAAAACTAAAATGATATTAATTGAAGTGATTAGTGTTTTCATTGTGTGTCTTTTTGTGATTGTTGATTAGCTAAAATATAAAAACGTATTGAATACAAAACTATTATATCAGGAAAATAAAAGACTCAAGGTTTCCTGAGTCTTTTATTAACGAGTATTTTTATTTAGAATTTCATTCCTATTCCTGCTGAGATACGTCCGCCATCTGCACCATAGAAATAATTCAGTCTGGCAGACATCATTTCTACAATGCTCAGCCAAACTCCGGCTCCTACAGACTGATGCCATTTTCTGGAGTATTCTCCATCATTCCATACACGGCCGATATCATATCCAACGAGGATTCCCAGATTGGCAGGAACAATATTGTTTCTTATTCTTCCGAAATCCCAACGGATCTCAGAGTTGTTAGTAAAATAAGATCTTCCTGAGAACCTTTCATTCCTGAATGCTCTCATTCCATTGTTGCCCCCGATAGTTGCTGCCTGATAGAACTCAAAATTATCATTGTTGATCCACATCGCATTGCTCGCATTGGCAAATACAAAAACTCCTTTCTTATCGATCCTGTGGTCAATAGCGAACCTTCCTTTTACTGTCAGGAAATTTCTGTTGAAATTAGAAAAAGTAGCTTTCCAGTCGGCATTCAGCATCAATTCCATTCCCAAGGTTGGAAAAGCAGGGTTGTCTGCATTTTTATAGCTGAACGTATAATTAGCTCCTAAGAATTGCTGGCTGTCAAACACTTCCGATCTTACATCCGGGGAAGTATTGATAAAACGCCCGTCTTTTCTCTGCACTTTATTATCTTCAAAAGTAAGCTGAATCTGATGATTAAAGTTCATCCAGCCTTTCTTTGAGATGGAAGGAGCAACATTAAATTTGGAAATTCTGGCTCTGTTATATTCTCTTTCCGTATTTTCTTTATCATAAGGACTGTCATTGGAAAGTCCAAAGAAATTCTGGGAAAATCTAGGAGTAGTATAAGCTGCATCAATATTAAAATCCCATCCGGAAATTGCTTTCTTGAAAATTCCTTTATAAATAAGGCTGAATCCGGCAGTAGCAGTATAAAAATTAGCCTTTAAACTATGCTTTTGGGTAAAAGGATCGCGAATGAAATTATTCACAGTATAATTAGCCAAAACGCCTATGATAACCCCGTCATCAGGGTTGTAATCAGCATTAGGATATCCCGCGAATGCATTGTACTTCGGATGCTTGTAATTGTAGGTGTTTAAATCATAATCATCTGCAATATTTTTAGTAGCATTCCCTGCGTTGTAGGTATTCTTTTGGGATTCGAAATCGTAGATCTTTACTTTTCTTCCATCTGCCACATTATATACATCATGGTTGTAACCGCCAATAAGTCTGATATTCATTTTAGGACGTCCGGTACCTACTACTTCATATATATCATCATCCTCTAGCCCGTAAATCCAAAGCTCTTTTGTTTTTGAATCATGATAAGTCTTTTCAAAAACCAATTCATTTTTATCCTTGTTTTTGCCTAATTTATATTGCTGCACAAGCACGGAATGTCCGTTTTTGGTAATCACAAATTTATCAGGTTCTACGGTTCCGGCCAAAGGAACTTTTTCCTGCAGTACATTGTAATAATCGGATGCGTATTGCTGTAATTTGTTTTTTCTTGATTTCAGTTTTCTCTGGATGTCAGCGATGGTCTCATCCTGAACTTCTTTGGGAAGATTATGGAATGCATCATCAATATCAGCGTCTGCTAAATGTTCCTGAATGTATTTAGCCTGAGCTTCCCATTCTTCCTGGGTAGAACCTTTTAAAAACACAAGATCCATTGGATAAGGCTCCATGGCCAGCCATTTCACACTGCTGATATCCTCTGTGAAGGTTTTCATATGACGGATGGCCGGAACATTCATAATAAGCTTAAAAGCAGCTCCATCATACTTACTGAAGGCCTGATCTCTATCCTTTGGAATCGGTTTATAAATAATTTTATTACCCACTTCATATTCTGCCCATTTCCATTGATCAGAATGCCTGTCCCAGTCTCCAATCAGCATATCAAATAACCTTGCCCGGATGTAAGATTCCTTGTCTACAGAGTACTTGTAGTTTTTGGTCAGGTTTTTCAGGACATCATCCGTAGAAACAATATCTTTAGCGTTATTAAGGTAAGCCAGCGTTTTTGGATCGGAAGAAAAACGTTCTTCGATCATATACATTTCATCCCCATAGTTTTGGTTATACTTCCCTAAAGCCTGTTGTTTGGGAATATAATATAATTTTGGATTGCTATGGAAAATATTCAGTTTTTCTGACATATTTCCTATAGTAAACGGTGTAAAAGGGTGGTTGGTAGTATAAAAATCCAAAAGGAATTTCTCTGGAAAGCTATTGGTAAGCTCTTCTCCAAATGTACTCCTTGTGAAGGCCATATTATTGAGAAAACGGATCGCACTTTTTTTCACCCCACGCATCACGAATTCCTGTCCGTCATTTGTTTTTAATCTCAAACTGTTGGACTGATTTCCGCCTCCTTCTCTGAAAGGAGTATAACCGCCGTTCAGCTCTGAAAGATTAGCTGTAGGAGCTTCAATAGACATTCCATAGTATTTTCTGTAATGTTCTCCCCAAAGCCATCGGTAGACGCCTCCTTTCTGGGTAAGCTGTACCGGATAGATGGTAGATGGTATTGTAGCTGGGAATGTGTTTGGGAAGTTATTTACAAATACATCAGGTTTGGATATCACAGAAATCTGTGACAATTTCTGCAGTTTAGCCTCCTTTGTGGAAAAAAACTCTACATCGGTGCTCTGGTCTTTTCTGATATTAAGAACTGCAAAACCGCTTCCACCGTAGGAAAAATCTGTCTTTTCAATAATGGTAGCCGGATTTGTTTTAGAGCCTGCACCACTGATGATCTGTCTCATGTTTCCCTCTTCATGATATTGCAGGTTGTGATCGTGTCCAGAAACGAATATCACATTTTCTTTATCCTGAACAATACTTTTCAATCTGTTGGCAAGCTCTGCATAATGTTGATTATTAATATCTGCAGGGCTTATGCCCGAGGAACTTCTGAGAATGTTTATAGCACTTGCAACTCCAGGTACAGGAATTTTACTATTAAGCGGAAAAAGGTGTGATTTCGCAGAGTGAAATCCTGCATGGGTTCCGCTGCTGATAACAGGATGGTGTAGGGCGATGATGATTCTTTTACCCTGATTTTTAATGATAAGATCTTTAAATTCTGTGTAAAAATCTTCACGGGTTTTGATGGTACAGCCTTTATTAATACCAGGATAGTTGTCCCAGTTTGTAATGACCCATTCCGTATCAATGGCGATCAGTTTAATATCTTTGGTAATGTTGATATCGTCAATAGGGCATCCGTTTTTAGGAAGGAATGCTTTTTTATCATCAAAATATTTTTTCACCAGTGATTCCTGAGCATTTAAACCACTTAAGCCGCTGTACCAGTCATGATTTCCGGGGATTACCAACGTTTTTCCTTTGAAATTTTTGGTAATAGAAAGCTGATCCTCCAGTTTTTGTTTAGCTAAAGCGTACTCCTTATCTGATTCTTTAGGCATTCCGTTGGGATAGATGTTATCTCCAAGGAAGATCAGCATAGAGTTGTTGTCTGCGGAGTCCAGCTTGCCTTTAAGTAAATCCAGTGTTTTCTGTGCCTGAGGTTCATCTGCGTTTCCGGCATCTCCGATCAGGAAGAGTTTAAAATCATTTTCAGATTTTATCTCAGAATCTTTAACTTCAAATAAGTTTTTGCCTTTTTGTACGTTATATGTTGCGCAGGAATACATGACTCCGGCGGACATTACTGTTCTCAGAACAATAGAAGTATTTTTTAGATGAGTTTTAAAGGATAAATTCATAAATTTACATTAACAAAAATTCAGGAATGAGCATTCTAGACAAAGCTAAAAATTATGTTGAAATCTTATTCAAAGATAAGTTATCTTCAGTATATTTTTATCATAATTTTATTCATACTGCCTATACGGTCAATAAGGCTGAGGAGATTATGAAGCATACCCCTGTTTCTGAAGAAGATCAGGAAAAAGTACTTGTGGCTCTATGGTTCCATGATACAGGATATATAGAATGTGCTATGAACCACGAAGAGAGAGGGGTAGAGATCATGAAGGGTTTTCTTCATCAGGAAAATTATCCGGAAAGCTATATCTCTGAGATAGAAAAGCTGATTCTGGCTACTAAAATTACTTATGTTCCTCAGAATATACTGGAGAAAATTGTAAAGGACGCTGATTTCAGTCATTTTGCAGGCCATGATTATAATGATATTTCTGATGCTTTAAGAAAGGAATGGGAACTTACCAATGTAAAATGTTTCTCTAACGAAGAATGGAATGCAGGGAATCTGGATATGCTTAAAAACAAGCATACTTTTTATACCGATTATGCAAAAGAAAACTGGGAACCTTTAAAAAAGAAAAATATCAAGAAGATCGAAAAGAAGCTGGAGAAAGAAGAGGAAAAAAAGGAGAGCTCTGAGAGTAAGCCGGACAACAAAAAAGATAAAGAAAAATCAGACAGAAGCGTAGATACTTTGTTCAGAGTAACGCTTAATAACCATACAAGATTAAGCGATATTGCAGACAGTAAAGCCAATATTCTTCTATCGGTAAATGCGGTTATCATTTCAGTTTGTCTTTCTGTATTGGTTCCGAAGCTGGATGCTCCTAAAAATTCACACCTGATTATTCCGAGTTTTGTGCTGCTGTTATCCAGTGTGCTGACTATTGTATTTGCTATTCTGTCTACAAAACCGAATGTGACGAAAACAACATTTACCTCTGAGGATATTGTAAACAGAAAGGTCAATCTCCTGTTTTTCGGAAACTTCCAGCAGATGATGTTTGATGATTATCATAATGCAATGAGAGATCTGATCAAAGACAGAGATTATATTTATGATTCTATGGTAAAAGATCTGTATTATCTGGGAAAAGTTCTTGACAGAAAGTATAAGCTTTTATCCATTACCTACAAGATCTTTATGGCCGGAATTATTATTTCCGTGCTGTCTTTTGGATTTGCTTTCTTTAGTCTTTAATTAAAAATAAATAATGATTTTCAGTCAATCTGTATATTGGCTGAAAATGTTTTTATTTCAAAAAATATTTTCGGGGACCTGAAAAACAGACCTTATTTTACAGAACGTTCTGGCTGATTGAAACTCTCAGTGCAAGCAATCCCGTAATTCCCTGGAGGTCTTCTACTTTTAAAAACTCTATATCATATTCCAGAATACCTTTTTTCTGAAGCTTGGTTACGTATTCCAGATATTCTTTCTGATTTTCCATACCAAAGTACACGATGGTAATCTTTCCGGGAGCCGTAATCCGCTCTGAAGAATCTTTTACGTGGGCTTTATCCAGACGTTTTTTAATAATCTCGTAGTAGGAATTATAGGCCCCGTCTACATCAAAACGCTTTTCATCCATTCTGAAGCGGATGTCTATTTTTTCATTATATACAAAGATCAGGGAAGCTATATCCAATGGAATAGGGAGTTCCTTTTTAAAAGACTGGAATTCAAGTTCCATTTTGCAGACAGTCTTTAATTGCAGGTACCTTAATTTATGAACAACTTTTGAGGTGTAATGCAGATCCGGAGCAATGGTATGCCCAATATACAGATTATGTTCCACACCATCAGATTTAAATCTTTCATAATAATGCGGGAAGATCTGTTGAGCCTTGACCTGGCTTTCATCCAGCATATCTGCGAGCTTTCTGTTAACCAGAGTAATAGAGTCATCCAGATCCTTTCTGTGGTTATAAAACAGATCTGTTTGTGCCAATACCAGTGCAAAGTAGTTTTGGATCTTTGATTTTATTTCCTGTGGTGTTCTGATTTCCAGTTTTCCCTGTAAGAAAGGATGTATTTCTTCTCTCAGTAATCTTTGAAGGCGCTGTTCCGTATCTGCTTTGATTTCATGATTCAGTTCGTTTTCAAAAATATCAAGAGCCAGCAAAAACTTCTCTGAATCAGAATTGGTTAAAGTCAGAATATCCTTAAGCCACTCAATTTGTTGGTTGAGGTCATTAAGCATCAGGTTAAAGCGTTTCTCAGAAGAAGAACGTATGTCTGAAACACCAAATAACGGGGTAAGGTTTTTAAATGAAATCTGCTTTAAGGTATATATTTTCTTACCAAGAGATGCCGTAAAATATTTTTCCGCTTCATTTCGGAATTTCCATACCACACTGTCATGAATGGTAGTATATTCCCGCTGTATTATGGCTTCTATCTGATAATTTTTCTCAAAATAAAATCTACTGAGAGAGAATAGGACCATATCGGTAAAAAACTCAAGTTTTTTGAGTTTTAAACCATTGAAACTGCCTGCGATGGGAGACGTAAACTCCATAATAGCAAGAAGCTCATTATCTTTCATGATAGGAATTACCATGAAGCTGTTGATATTATTATCCTTTAAAATATTGAAGGACGGAAGCTGTCTAATATTCTCATCAAGATTATCCACATTGGACACTACAATTGATTTCGAATTATGGTTTAAATTATTAAAAGTCGTTTTACGGGTTTCTTCGTCAAATGTATTGATCCAGAAATCCAGAATATGATTGGTAAGCAAGCTTTCATAAATCGGGAGTTTATCAAGCTTTTGCTCTTTTTTATTAAAGGTCATCAGTCCGAAACTGAGCTCCGGAACGTCAAAATATGATTTGAAAATCTCTGTCAGGTTCTCATTCGGATTTAAATTTTCAGGATCAATTTCGATCATGCTTGATTTAAGATCAGAAAGGGCTACCTCAGAGGTACAGTCTACAAGCGAGATAATGGTAAAGCCTTTTAATATCCAGGATTGTGATGGAAAATATTTTTGCCATAATTTAAAATCATCCAGATTTTCCAAAAGCATATCCATGATCTCATCAGATGGAATTTTTGCCTCTTCAGTGGGAAAAATCTCTGTAAAATCTGAATTTACCGTTATCTTATAGTGTTTCATGATTCCCAGTTTATTCGGGATATCATAATAAAACGGAATAGTGCTTTTGATATCTTTTTTAAAATAGCTCTGAAGAATCAGGCAACAGCAAAATACATAAAATTCGTTGTCACTAATATTTCTCAGCTCAATTTCAAAATCTTTTCCTGCATCTTTAAGAATATCTTTAAACCTCTCTGTATAGTTGAAAGTGATATTAGATAGAGGAATACTTGCTGCTTTTATTTCATTTCGGGTAAGTCCGGTAGGAAAAAGATCGGCGAGCAGTGATCGGATGAGGTCTTCATTCTTTTCCAGAATGCTTATATCCTGAAAACCTTCTTTCAGTTCTTTAAAATTCCGTGTTCTCTCAATCAGGGATTCAGCATAGTTGACCCTGTATTCCAAACGGTCATTATACCGGATATGTTCCAGTACATCCAAATATTTTTTGAATGAGATATAAACCTGGAAGGGAGAGTCTTTTTTGTAAAGATTGGCCAACTACTGAAATTTAAAGTAAAGTTATGAAAAAAAGACTATTTCCAACTCTGTTTAGGATTGGTAAAAATGATCTTTTGCTGTTGTTTTATTTTGTTTTTCTGAAAGAAGTGTTGAAAAGGATATTACATTAAATGATTCTTCTTTTTCTTTTTGAAGATTTTCTATACGCTTTTCTTTTGATGATATTTTGAACAAAAAATTGCCTCCGAAGAACTGAGGCAATTTTCATATCATAAAAATCTATGAAGACTAAAATTTGATATTATATCCCAATATAAACTGTGTTCCGAAAATACTGAAATGCTGGGCATCATAACTGGATTGCTGATACCGTCCATTGAAAGTAACAGTATTGTAAACTTCGTCATATGCCTTATCTGCAGGCAGATTTCGTAATTCCCATTTTGGTAAAATATTAAAGATGTTCAACACCCCGATATTAATCGTGTTTTTACTATTGATGTTGTAATTGATGGTAAGATCTGTTGTAATTCTGGGCTTAAATCTTAAATAGGATTGTGAATCAGCAGCAGGATCATTCCAGGCAAGGTTAGCGCCCGGCATACCGCTGTTGGCATAAGTAGCCTTGCCAAATAGTGTATTATTAAGCGATATATTCCATTTTTTAATGGCGTAATCTATTCCGAGCACGGCTTTTAATGAAGGCCTTGAAGTAGTGGCTAGAGCTTCTTCAGTTCTGTTAAATGGAGCCACAAGATTAAGACCATTCAGTTTATCCGAGTTTTTCGTTATTTTAGACTGATTCATATTCATGGCAAGATTTAATGCAAGCTTTCCCGTAGCCAGATCAATATTTCTGTAGTTAGCCACAAGATCAAGACCTATAGTTCTGGTGTCTACGCCATTGGTAAAGAAGCTGGCTGCATTAACTGTTGTTACTCCTATACTGCTTAAAGGATCCAAAATAGTAGCTTTATCGCTCATTCTGGAACTTAACAAAATCCTGTCATATACCTTGATCAGATACCCATCGAGTGTTATTGAGAAGTTTTTATTAGGTTGAATACCTAGTCCCAAAGTGAAATTAAGTGATTTTTCTGCATCTAACTTTGGGATACCAATAGCCTTAGCTTCTTTGCCTACATTGTTGAATAGTCCTTCTGATACGATCTTTCCATTATTAAAAACATTCTGAATCGTCGAAAGATAAACCTGCTGAAGACTTGGTGCACGGAAACCTGTAGATACAGATCCTCTCGCTACCAGCTTTTTTCCTATAATATTTTGTCTGGCGCTCACTTTCCAAACTAAGGCATTCCCAAAATCGCTGAAATTCTCAAAACGTGCTGTGGCATTGAATGTGGTTGCTTCAGAAATGTCAAAAGCTGCATCGGCATATACTCCGATGTTATATCTGGAGAAAACACCTGAATTTTCCTGTGATAGCCCCGGAAACGAAATGGAACCCGTCTGATTATACGAAGCCGGATCACCTGCATAGATTTCATATTCGTCTCTTCTCGCTTCAGAACCAAATGCAAGGGCAACATGGTCTGATAATCTTTTGGAAACATCAATATTTCCAATAATATTATTGAATCTGAAACCTCCGGGTTTAAAGTTAATAGGACTCGATGCTCCCAATGCGGCATTGAAAGTATTTCCGACAGTATATAGAATTTTATTTCCTCCAAAAGTGGTACTCAGATCAATATTCCAGTCGCTTTCTGTTTTTGTTTTATATCCCAGGGTTGCTCCATAATCTGTGAGGTCTCCAATAAAGGTTGGTGTAAAGCCGTCTGGAGAGTTAAGTGCATTTTTAGGACTCACCCAATAAGGTGTTCTGTGATTGGCAAAACTGCTTACTTTTTTAACAGCAAGCGAGGCATTGGCATAAAGACTTGACCGCTCAGAAACCGGTATTGAGGTATTCACCAAAAAACTTATGCTGTTCTTTTTAGGATAAGCATTTTTATTTTGGGCATCCGGATATTGAGCTAAATAAGCTTCCACTTCATTTTGATTGGCTCCAAAGGTTTGAGTTTCCCAATATGAATTTACCTTTCCATTTCTATAAGCATAATCATTGTTTTGAAAGTTGGTAGAGAAAGTAAGAAAGCCTCCGTTTTTAAACGTAGATCCTGTAATCAGGTTAAAATTTTGTGAAAAGCCATCTCCTTTGGAATATAATCCCAGATTGGCATTAGCTTCCGTAAAGTTGATTTTATCTTTCAATAGAATGTTGATAACCCCGGCAATAGCATCCGAACCATATTGTGCAGAAGCACCATCTCTCAGAATTTCTATTTTTTTGATTGCAATAGAAGGAATAGATGAGAGGTCTGCTCCTGTTTCTCCTTTACCAATGGTGTTCTGTGTAAATATAAGGGATGATTGATTTTTTCTTTTCCCATTGATTAAAACCAAGGTTCTTGATGATCCCATATTTCTGATTTCAAAAGGATCCAGTAAAGAGGTAGCATCCTGCACGGCGGCACTGGTGGAGTTGAAAGACGGGATTCTGTACTGTAAGGCTTGTCCTACGGAACTATGCCCGGATGACTGGATAATAGCGGCGTCTATATTATCTATGGGTAGGGGAGTAGAAACACTTGATCTTGGAGCGGCTCTGGTTCCTACCATCACGACCTCGTCAAGTTTCTTTGAGGTTGCTGAGTCTTTTTCCTGCGCCTGTACTAAGCCTATGGTGCATAATAAAAATGCCGCAGCGGCATTGCTGTTTGTCTTCATCATTGTGTTGTTTTTTATTGTGTGTTTTTTGAAATAGAAGACAAATATATTGAATGTTATTTTGTTTATGTGTTTGTTTTTAACTTTTTTTAAGATGTTATTTTTATTAAAATTGATATTTGTTTATTTTATTTTAAATTTTAATCAATTAAGATTGCGTAGTTTATAATTTTTAATTTTTGATTTTGTGGGTTGATATTTTTTCCATGCATAGGATAATGATTTTTTACTAATTCCTATGATTGTGATTTGTTTAAATTGAAGTTTCATTACGCATTAACCTCATTGGTTAATAAATCTTTAATGTAATAAATAAAACATTATTGGATAGGGGAATGTACAAAATGCCCCATTCCTGAAGAATGGGGCATGACAATAGACTAAAATTGTGATAGATTCACAAAAAAACCTTTCAGATTATCTGAAAGGTTTTTGATATTGTGTGGATAACTTTTTATAATCCGAACATTTTTGCAAACAGATCCGGGAAGATACCCAGAACGATAATCGCTACGATTACAAATACTGCAACAACATTGTAAGTAAGTGTTACTTTCTCTGATGACTTGAATGTAGATTCTTTAAAGAAGAACATCGCGATGATTAATCTTAAATAGTAAGCGATAGATAGGGCAGACCCTAAAACTGCTACCAATACTAAGAATGCTGCACCATTCATTGCCTGAGAGAATAAAGCAAATTTCCCCATGAAACCAGCTGTTAACGGAACTCCTGCCATTGAAAGCATAGAGATCGCTGCTGCTGTTGCCAATAAAGGTTCTGTTTTTGCCAATCCTTTGAAAGCTCCGAAAGAAGTTTCTCTTTTTAATTTCTCTACCCAGATCAGACACATGAAAACTCCTACTGTAGATAAAGCATAAGCGAATAAATAGAACGCTAAGTTATAAGTAGAAAGGCTTGTCATTCCGAAGAATACCAATCCGATATATCCTGCGTGAGATACTGAAGAGTAAGCCAACATTCTTTTTGCATTCGTCTGGGCAAGACCCATAACGTTTGCCAGTAATAAAGTGATGATTAAGAATACTCCCAAAACATTGATCCATTCGTGAGTCACTCCGGCAAATCCGATTGTCATTAATCTGAACAACGCGAAGAAACCTGAAATCTTTACCACACTTGCCATGAATGCTGTAATTAATGAAGGTGATCCTGCATATACATCAGGGCTCCACATATGGAAAGGAGCTAAAGCTACTTTAAATGCCAATGCACAAAGAATAAGCAATACTCCTAAAATGAACATTACGTTTGAAGCATTAGCTACTCCAAAGTCGTGGATCTTATATAAATCAAAACTTCCTGCACTTCCGTAGATGAACGCGATTCCGAAAAGTAAGAAACCTGTCGCGAATGCACCCATTAAGAAATATTTGATTGAAGCTTCATTTGATCTTAAATCAGTTTTGTTGGCACCAGCCATTACATATAATGGGATAGAAAGGATCTCAACACCTAAGAACATGGTTACCAGGTTCTGGTATCCGAAAAGAACAATTCCTCCAACCAATGCAAATAGCATCAATGCATATAATTCTGATTGGTGGCTTCTGTGATTGCTGAATGCAAAACCTCCCAAGAAGAATAACAATAAGGTTGTTACAATGGATAATTTAGTGAATAATGCTGTATTGGCACTGTATTCATACATATGCTTATAGTGATCGAAGAACGAACATTCAGGCATAAAGCTTACATACAATGCGATGATTAAACCTAAAATCCCAATGTATCTTGCGAATTTTCCCTGTTCGAAAACTCCTGAAAATAACGCAATAACTGCCGTTAGGAAAACAATAATTAAAACACTCATAATATAGATTTGAGATTTGAGATTTAAAGTTTAAAGTTCAAGGTTTAGAGTAAAAAGTTCCGGGGTTCAAAATTTCCCATCTCTTATCTCTTCGTCTTTTATCTTTATGCTCTCTAATCTCTTATTTTTTTAATTTTTAAATCTTTTAATTTTTTAGTTAGCCATTGCCGTGTAGATAAACTTCACTGAACTACTCACCATTTCTATTACCGGTTGTGGGAAAATACCAAGTAAGATCACAAAAACCGCTAAACTCGCCAATACAGAGAATTCTACACCAGATAAATCTTTTGCTGTGCTTAACACTTCTGCATTTCCTTCTCCAAACATTGCTTTTCCGTAGAATCTCAATAAGTATACTGCGCAAAGAATTACCGTAAGACCAGCAATTACTGCTGCTGTTCCGTTGAAATCATATACTGCTTTTAACAGGATAAATTCACCGATGAATCCATTCGTCAATGGAACTCCCATTGAACCTAATATAATAATCAGGAATAAAACAGCAAACTTAGGCGCTACTTTAGCTAAACCACCCATTTGTCTGATATCTCTTGATTTAAATCTCTTGTATAAAATATCACAACAGTAGAATAATCCCACTACGTTAATACCGTGAGCAAAAGTCTGTACCAATGCACCTTCAGCACCTTCAACATTGAAAGTTCCTCTTAAAGTAACTACTGCTGAAGCGAAGATACCAGCTACCATCAAACCTACGTGAGAGAAAGATGAATAAGCAATGATTCTCTTCATATCCGTCTGGATGATCGCGATCAATGCTCCGTGAACAATTCCCACGATGGCAAGGATAATTACGATCTGTCCGGAAATTCCTGCAATAGGAAGTGGAGTGATTGGAAGTAAATAACGCATTAGGCTATACACTGCCATTTTAAGCATGATACCGGATAACAACATCGATCCCTGAGTAGGAGAGTAGGTATACGTATCAGGCTGCCAGGTATGGAAAGGGAATACCGGTAATTTCACTGCAAAAGCAAAGAAAATGAACCAGAATACCACAGTCTGCTGTACTTCGTTCAGTTGCGCATTGTATAGATCTGTTAAAGCGAATGATGCAGAGTGGTTGTACACATAGATCAATCCGGCTAACATAAATAAAGATCCAACGAATGTATATACGAAGAATTTCGTAGTGAATTCAAACCTTTTATTCTCTTGTCCCCAAAGTCCGGCAATAAACCAAATTGGAATCAAAGTTACTTCCCAGAAAATGTAGAACAATAATCCGTCTAAAGAAGTAAATACTCCTACAAGACCGAATTGCATCAACAGAATCAATCCGTAGAATGTATTTCTGTAGTTTACACTTTCATTGAAAGAAGATAAAATGATGATTGGCGCTAATATGTTAGTCAGCAATAAAAGAAGCATACTCATCCCATCGATACCGAAGTGAAGAGAGCTCTTCATAAATTGTGACCACGGATAATTGATCTCATGCTGCAATACGCTGTCTACTGTCGGAGTAAAATCAAAATCCGAAAGTATATAAAACGTAAGAAGCATTTGAATCAATGCAATTCCCAGTGCCAAATATTTGCTGGAATTACTCTTCCATGCAAAAACTAATCCCGAACCTACTAGAGGTAAAAGTAATAATGTTAATAATAAACAAGACATTATTATTGTAATAAAAAGTTAACAATTAATATAATTCCCACAGCTAAAGACATGATAAGAATATACGTCTCTACATTTCCGTTTTGAACACGCTTCATAGCTTTTCCGCTGTCTTCAGCACCATCACCTACAAAGTTTACAAAACGGTCTAAGATACCCTTATCAAACATCTTTCCTCCGCGTCCTAATCCTTCAACAGTTTTTACAATCAATGCGTTGTAAAGTTCGTCAACGTATAATTTCTTAGCAGAAAGCTTTTCCCATCCGGTATAGTTTTCTTCTGCAACAGCCATTTTCTTCTTACTTACATAAGTATTTCTAACGATAAACCATACCGTAAAGAACATAATCACTGTAGCTGCTAATAAGATCATTTCAGTATTGAAATCTACTCCTGAAAGAGTAGCTTCCATCTGGCTGTAGCTTTGTTCCGTAAGAACAGGCTTTAACCATTCCATCAGTTTAGCATAGTGTCCGTGACCAATGAAGTGTGGCAGGTTGATAAAACCTCCAACTACAGAAAGAATAGCCAATACGATCAATGGTAATGTCATATTAGACGGGCTTTCATGTAAGTGGTGCTTTTGTTCCTCAGTACCTCTGAACTCTCCGTGGAAAGTCAGATAGTATAGTCTGAACATATACGTTGCAGTCATTGCCGCTAAAACAAATAAGATTACCCAGTAAACCGGATTTTTAGCGAAAGCTGCTACTAAAATTTCGTCTTTAGAGATCATCCCTGATAATAGAGGGAAACCTGAGATGGCTAATGTTCCGATCAGGAAGGTAGCGTGGGTAAGAGGAATATATTTTTTAAGACCTCCCATGAAACGCATATCCTGCTCGTTGCTCATTGCGTGGATTACAGAACCTGCTCCTAAGAATAATAAAGCTTTAAAGAAAGCGTGTGTCATTACATGGAACATTGCAGTTGTATAAGCACCAAGACCTAAAGCGATGAACATAAATCCAAGTTGTGAAACGGTAGAGTATGCCAATACTTTTTTGATGTCGTTCTGACGTAGTGCATAGAATCCTGCTAAAGCTGCAGTTAAGAATCCAATTAATAAAATTCCTCCTTGTACTGTTGGAGCTAAAGTAAATAAGAAATTTGATCTTACTACTAAATAGATCCCCGCTGTTACCATCGTTGCCGCGTGAATTAACGCAGAAACAGGAGTAGGTCCGGCCATTGCGTCCGGTAACCATGTATATAATGGAACCTGAGCAGATTTACCGGTAGCACCGATGAATAAACTCGCTGTGATAAAGATGATCACTGTTCCGTCTAATTCAAATTTTGAAGCATTTTCAGCTACTGAAAGGTAATCTACAGCGTTGGTCTGAGCAGCAATCATAAAGATACCAATCAATAACGCAAGGTCACCAATTCTGTTCATGATGAAAGCTTTTCTTGCCGCTTTACCATATTCCTCGTTGGTATACCAGAAACCGATCAACAGGTAAGAACAAAGACCTACACCTTCCCATCCGATGAATAGGATAAGATAGTTGCTTCCCATTACTAAAAGTAACATTGAGAAGATGAAAAGGTTCAGATAAGTAAAAAACTTATAGAATCCTTTATCATGACTCATATATCCGATAGAGTATAAGTGGATCAGTGAACCGATACCCGTGATGATCATCACCATCATTAAAGAAAGCTGATCAATCTGAAATCCAAAATTGATTTGAATCCCATTAACTCTAAACCATTCAAAAGCTTTTACGATTACAGGCTGGCTTTCAGAATTGAAATTCATGAAAAGACTTACAGCGATACAGAATGATCCGAAAACCATTGCCGTAGCCAAAGAACCAACCACTATTTTTGGAAGATTTTTTCCGAATAAACCGTTTATAAGAAACCCTAAAAGTGGTAAAAGTACTATTGCATATACTAAATTCTCCATTCTTATCCTCTTAATTTATTAAATAT
Source organism: Chryseobacterium sp. BIGb0232 (assembly GCF_024810195.1). Taxonomy (NCBI): domain Bacteria; kingdom Pseudomonadati; phylum Bacteroidota; class Flavobacteriia; order Flavobacteriales; family Weeksellaceae; genus Chryseobacterium; species Chryseobacterium sp. BIGb0232. The sequence continues at coordinate 58,687 of NZ_JANUEH010000014.1, read as the reverse complement.
ACTAACATCTACAGAACGGGTATTTCTATACAGCATAGCAATAATTGCCAGACCTACCGCTACTTCAGCAGCAGCAACCACCATAATGAAGAACACTAAAAGCTGTCCGTCTCCATTCCCTTTGTATGCTGAAAAAGCAGCTAATAAAAGGTTTACAGAGTTAAGCATAAGCTCTACACAGCCTAGAATCACAATAGCATTTTTTCTCAGCAAAACTCCCATTACTCCTAAGCAGAACAATACTGAACAAAGGATAATGAAGTAATCCAAAGGGATGCTTTGTATAAATGTATTTACTTCTCCCATAATTTTATAAATCTTTTTTACCGATTAATACCGCGCCTACAATACCTGCTAAAATCAGGATAGAAGCAAGCTCAAACGGTAAAACATATTCATTAAATAAAAGTCTACCCAGATTTTTAGTAAGACCAACACCTCTGTCTACATTTTCTACTACAATTTGGTTTTGCTGAACTCCTCTGAATACTCCTAAAACTCCAACTAAAAGAAGACCTGCAGTAAAAACTCCAATAAATTTTAAAGTATTACCCTTCTTACTTTCGTCTGCTTTATTAAGGTTAAGCATCATTAAGATGTAAAGGAAAAGTACCATGATGGCACCTGCGTACACTATAATCTGGATAATTGCAAGGAACTGAGCATTCAAAAGAATGTACATTCCGGCAATTGAAAACATCGTAACAATTAATGACAAAATAGCATATAAAGGATTCTTCGCAAACACGAAGTATACTGCACTTGACACTGCTAAAAACGCCACCAAGAAAAATAAAAACTGATCCATTATTTTACCGCATTTTTTTGTTTCTCGGATTGTCTTGTCGTGATGTCAATCCTTTCGTTTATTTTTTCAACTAATTTATCTTTTCCATAAATGAAAGAACCTCTGTTGGTTTCCACATCTACTAATCTGTCTGTAAGATAGATTGCAGATTTAGGACAAGCCTCTTCACACATACCACAGAAAATACATCTTAGCATATTGATTTCATATACTGAAGCATATTTTTCTTCTCTGTAAAGGCCTTTTTCCTCTTTAGTTCTTTCAGCAGCAGTCATCGTAATGGCTTCTGCAGGACAAGCTACCGCACAAAGTCCGCAAGCTGTACATCTTTCTCTGCCTTCCTCGTCTCTTTTCAAAACGTGCTGACCCCTCCAGATGGTAGTTCTTGGCTTCTGTACTTCCGGATACGAATATACTGCGGGAGCACCCTTTATCACGGTTCTTACAGCATGCTTAAATGTAATCCCCATCCCTGTGAAGATCGCAGGCAGGTAGATTTTTTCAGCAAGGGTCATTTCTTTATTGGAAACAACTTTTGATCTGTTTGTAAGTTTCATTTAATTATAGATATTAGATGTTAGACACCAGATTTTAGACTAATCTTGTCTGCTATCTTAATTATTTAATATTGATGATTGAATATGATACGCTAAAGATAAAACTTTGATTTCATTATCAAATTTTCAAATCAGCTCATTTTCAAATTTTCTTAGTTTGCAAATGCTAAAATTACAGCTCCTGTAATTAATAGGTTTACCAATGCCATTGGGATTAATGTTTTCCATCCTAAGTGCATTAACTGGTCATATCTGAATCTTGGAAGTGTCCATCTGATCCACATGAAGATCAGAATTCCGATTACTGTTTTCGTTAAGAATGCTACGATACTTAAGATTCCTGCAACGTTTTCTCCCCAGTTCTGAGTTACCCATTCAATACCAGGATAGTTGTAACCTCCGAAGAAAAGAACAACCATGAAAGCATTAGAGATAAACATGTTCACGTATTCCCCGAACATATATAAACCTAACTTCATGGAAGAGTATTCTGTAGAGTATCCTGTTACCAGCTCAGATTCACACTCAGGTAAATCGAATGGGTGTCTGTTGGTTTCAGCTAAAGCCGCGACAAAGAATACAAGGAAAGCAATTGGCTGGTAGAAAATGTTCCAGTTCATACCGGAAACCCAAGGAATAACTCCCCATAATTTTCCAGTAGTTTGGCTTTCTGTGATTTCTTTTAAGTCTAAGCTTCCTGCCATCATAATAATAGAAAGAAGCGCTAATCCCATTGCTAATTCATAAGAAATCATCTGAGAAGAAGCACGGATAGCACCTAGTAATGAATATTTGTTGTTCGAAGCCCAACCTCCGATCATAATTCCGTAAACCCCGATGGAAGCCATTCCGATGATGAAAAGTACACCAACATCAATATTAGCTACCTGAAGGTCAAAAGAAGTACCTGCAATATTTAAACTTTTACCCCAAGGAATTACTGCTCCTGTGATTAATGAAATAAACATTACTAAAGCCGGTCCCAATACGAAAAGGAATTTTTCAGCATTGGCAGGTGTAAAGTCTTCCTTGAAGAAGAATTTTCCACCGTCAGCAAGAGGTTGCAGTAGTCCGAAAGGTCCAGCTCTGTTAGGACCAATTCTATCCTGCATGATAGAGGCAACTTTTCTTTCTGCCCAAGTGGAGTAGGCTGCAATCGTCAACGATAGCAGGAAAAGCGCTAGTACAAGTATAAGTTTAAATGTAAGTAAATCCATTTTTGTTTTAAAGATTTTTAGATGTGAGATGTCAGATACTAGATATGAGGTTAAGTCTGATGTCTTGTGTCTGAAATCTAATTGTCTTTATTAAAATTATTTTTCGTCTTTTTCACTGATTTCCTTAGCACCAGGATTATCAATCATTATCAATTCGTCTTTTGGCTTCTGGTAATGATTCAATGAAATTACAGAGTGTCTGTCGATATGTCTAGGACCTTCGATATTCCAGTCTGATAATGCTTTTCTTTCGAAACGGCATGTATCGCAGATGAATTCTTCAACTTCACCCCACTGGTCTTTTCTTGCAGTAACTCTTACGATTTCGTCACCTTTCATCCAAACTACAGTTTTTCCTGAACATTTATCACATTTACAAGAAGCGTTCATTGGTTTTGTAAACCATACTCTGCTGGCAAAACGTGAAGTTCTGTCTGTTAATGCTCCTACAGGACAAACGTCGATAACGTTTCCGATGAAGTCATTATCTAAAGCTTTATTTAAATAGGTAGAAATTTCAGCGTGATCTCCTCTGAAAAGGATACCGTGCTCTCTTTCACCTGTTAGTTGGTTGGCAGCTAATACACATCTTGCACAAAGAATACAACGGTTCATGTTCAATTTGATGTTCGGGCCAAGATCATCAGCTTCGTAAGTATTTCTTTCGAATTCTGTTCTAGTCTCAAGGTTTCCGTGTTCATATCCAAGATCCTGAAGATGACATTCACCAGCCTGATCACAAACAGGGCAGTCCAGCGGGTGATTGACCAATAAGAATTCGGTAACCGCTTTTCTTCCTTCCTGAGCTTTCTCAGAAGTAAGGTTTTTAACTTCCATACCGTCCATTACATTTGTTCTGCAGCTTGCTACCAACTTCGGCATAGGACGCGGATCTGCTTCAGATCCTTTAGAAACTTCTACAAGACAGGTTCTACATCTTCCTCCACTGGTTTCTAATTTGCTGTAGTAACACATAGCAGGAGGTACAGATTTACCACCGATTTGTCTTGCAGCTTCCAAAATAGAAGTACCAGGCAAAACTTCAGCAGTCTGTCCGTCTATCGTTATTTTGAATTTTTTAACTTCTTCGCTCATATCGTATGCTTTAAGCTTTATGCGTTAAGCAATAGGCTTTGTTATTTATATTTCTTTGTATTAAATGTATATCCAATTCCCCCCATGATTTGTCCGAAAACAAAATCCTGTTGAGCTTTGTCTGGTTTGTTATTCAATGTGGTTTTGATATCCCACATATTGATGTAACCTGCCTTTCCTTCTAATCTTACCATTACATGGTTCCAAAGTACTAAGTTAAGACTGGCTCTTACATCGGTTCCCATACCTGCAACGTGGAAACGGTCACTTCTTTCGTTTCCGAAAAGCTTTACATTACTCTTTGGGAACATAAATCCGATACCGGCACCATAAGACCAAACCAAATCAACATTTTTCTTATTGATAAGGCTTTTATACTTTTCAAGACCTAAGTTTTCATAGTTAAGTCCGTCTGTATGTTCAAAAGTAAGGAACTTCTCATCTGCAAGGTTCACTTGCCCGTTCTGTACCATGGCTGCATATTCAGGATCTGAAATATGTCCTTTAAAGTTAACGGTTTGATCCTGGTCCATCACATATTTCATGTGGTCAATTCCTAAAACAAGTGCTAAATTATCTTTAATAAAATATCCTATTCTGAAATTATACTGCGTTACAGTAAACCAACTTGGATCAAAATAGACAATTCCGAATTTGGTAGGTCTATCCTGAGCCGTTACATTATTCAGCTGGAAATCATATCCATTTCCTTTAAAACGGATATCCGAATTACTGAACGCTGCTCTGTTCCACCCATAAAAAGCGAACATCTGACCTTTTTTGCTTAAAGGTTCCGGTTTCTTGGAAACAGGAGTTTTAAACAGGTCTGCATTATTTTCTACTAGTAAAGAATCTTTTTTCTGTCCGAAAACAAAACTCGACATCATTAAGCCGACAACCAATAACTTTTTCATTTTACCTATGCATTCTTTTCAACAGCAGGGATAGGATCTGCATAATGTGCTAATCCATAGTTTTGAGTCTGAGATAACTCAGGGTTTTTCACGTGCCACTCAAATTCATCTCTGAAGTGACGGATTGCTGCTGCAACAGGCCAAGCCGCTGCATCTCCCAATGGACAGATCGTGTTTCCTTCGATTTTTCTCTGAATATCCCAAAGTAGATCGATATCTTCCATTTTTCCTTCTCCTTTTTCAATCTTCTTTAAGATTTTATGCATCCATCCTGTTCCTTCACGGCAAGGTGTACATTGTCCACAACTTTCATGGTGATAAAATCTTGCTAAAGTCATTGTGTGATCCACAATACACTGGTCTTCATCTAAAACGATGAAACCTCCTGAACCCATCATTGTTCCGGTAGCAAAACCACCATCAGCTAATGATTCATAGTTCATATATCTCGGTTCTCCGTTCACTGTTCTCAGCAATAGATTAGCAGGAACAATCGGAACAGAACTTCCTCCAGGAATACAAGCCTTTAATCTTTTTCCGTCTTTAATACCACCACAGTATTCATCAGAGTAGATGAATTCTTCTACAGTAATGGTCATGTCAATTTCGTATACTCCTGGTTTGTTGATGTTTCCACAAGCAGAAATTAATTTCGTACCCGTAGATCTACCTACACCAATTTTAGCATACTCAGCACCTGTAATATCAATGATTGGAACAATTGCTGCAATAGATTCAACGTTGTTTACTACCGTTGGTCTTTCCCAAAGACCTTTTACAGCCGGGAATGGTGGTTTTAATCTTGGATTACCTCTTTTTCCTTCAAGGGATTCAAGCAATGCCGTTTCTTCACCGCAGATATATGCTCCACCACCTCTCTGAACATAAATTTCACAATCGAAACCGGTTCCTAAAATATTTTTACCTAAAAATCCTGCTGCTTTAGCTTCTTCAATTGCTTCTTCTAAAATATCAGGAATCCATGAATATTCTCCACGGATGTAGATATAAGAAACATTTGAACCTAAACAGAAAGATGAAATCAGCATTCCTTCGATCAATAGGTGAGGAAGGAACTCCATTAAATATCTATCCTTGAATGTTCCAGGTTCAGATTCATCTGCATTGACAACAAGGTGTCTTGGAACGCCTTCCGGTTTTGCCAAAAAGCTCCATTTCATCCCTGTTGGGAATCCAGCTCCACCACGTCCTCTTAGTCCTGAAGCTTTTACTTCTTCAAGAATTTCATCAGGAGTCATTTTCAAGGCTTTCTCTGCCGCTGTGTAACCTCCCTGTTTACGGTATGTTTCAAAGTAGCGAATACCTTCTATATGTGCGTCTTTAAGTAAAAGTTTTTTACTCATTGTTTATTATGCTTTTAGCTATTGGCTTTGGGCTTCTAGCTTTTTATAATTATTTTAAAAATTAACTGATTTTAAACCCAGGATTTAAAATCATTATTAGTCTAAAGCAAGTTGTCCCTGTCTGCAAAGATCAAGGATTTCGTCTACTTTTTCTATCGTTAAATTTTCATGAAAGAACTTTCCAAGCTGTAGCATTGGTGCATATCCGCATGCTCCAAGACATTCAGCAGGCTTTAAGGTAAACATACCGTCTTCAGTAGTTTCCCCGTCTTTAATGTTCAGTTTCGTTCTGATATGATCAAGAATCTTTTCGCTTCCACAAACCATACAAGGTCCTGTTCTGCAAACCTCTAAAACATATTTACCTACCGGCTTCATGTTGAACATGGTATAGAAAGTAGCCACTTCATATACTTCGATCGGTTTGATACTTAATAGTCCGGCAACATAATCCATCACAGGAACATCTAACCATCCTCCGAATTCTTTCTGTGCCAAGTGAAGTACAGGAAGAAGAGCAGATTTCTGTCTTCCTTCAGGATATCTTGCGATAATTTTGTGTACCTGTGCTAAACTTTCCGGTTTAAAAGCTATTGTTTCGCTCATTTTTTATCTAAGATTTCAGATGCCAGATTTCAGACATCAGATTTTAAATTTATATGTAAAGCGAAGAGTCTAACATCTGAAATCTGATGTCTGACCTCTTCTTTTTATGCGTCTAATTCTCCCGCAATAATATTCATACTACACATCGTTACAATGGCATCTGAAATTACAGAACCTGTAATCATTTCAGGATATGCCTGATAGTAGATGAAACATGGTCTTCTGAAGTGAAGTCTGTAAGGGCTTCTTCCTCCGTCACTCACAAGATAGAAACCTAATTCTCCGTTTCCGCCTTCTACTGCATGATAAACTTCTCCTTTCGGTACATCAGTTTCTCCCATTACAATTTTGAAGTGGTAGATCAAAGCTTCCATTTTCTGATATACATCTGCTTTTTCAGGAAGATAGAAATCAGGAACATCCGCGTGGAATGGTCCTTCAGGAAGGTTTTCGTATGCTTGTTTGATAATTTTTAGGGATTCCCAGATTTCCTGTTGACGAACCATGAAACGGTCGTAAGTATCTCCTGAAGTTCCTACAGGAATAATGAAATCGAAATCCTCGTATGAAGAATAAGGCTGTGCAACTCTCACATCGTAATCTACACCTGCTGCACGTAAGTTTGGACCTGTGAAACCGTAGCTTAATGCTCTTTCCGCAGAAATTGCTCCTGTACCGATGGTTCTGTCCATGAAAATTCTGTTTCTTTCTAATAAAGTACCGAATTCTTTAAATCTTGCAGGGAAAGTTTTTAAGAAGTCCTGTAACAACTCATGGAATTTAGGGGTGAAATCTCTTTCAAATCCTCCGATTCTTCCCATGTTCGTTGTCATTCTTGCTCCGCAGATCTGCTCATACATATCATAAATACGTTCTCTTTCGATGAACATGTAGGTAAGACCTGTAATCGCTCCTGAGTCCATTCCGGTTACCCCGTTACAGATCAGGTGGTCACCGATTCTTGCCAGTTCCATTAGGATAACACGCATATAATCTACACGCTTTGGAACTTCAACGCCAATCAGTTTTTCTACTGTCATATGCCAACCTAAGTTATTGATCGGTGCAGAACAGTAATTCATACGGTCTGTAAGGGTAGTGATCTGAGAATAGTTTCTTCTTTCAGAAATTTTCTCAAATGCTCTGTGGATATATCCTACGGTTTGCTCAGCATGAAGGATTCTTTCTCCATCCATCGTTAAGATGTTCTGAAAAATCCCGTGAGTAGCAGGGTGGGTAGGTCCTAAATTGAGGGTATATAATTGTCCGTCAATCTGTTCCTTACTTTCGTACTGGTTTAGTATATTAGATAATGAGTTATCTTTCATAATATATGTAGATTTGAGATCTGAAACTTGAAATTTTAATTTCAAATATCAAATATCCAATTTCAAATTATTTATCTTCCGAACATATTATCGTCCTTATCGGTTCTTGTACCGTCTTCAAGTCGATATTCCTTCAACATTGGGTGGTATCCAAGATCTTCCATATTCAGAATAGGTCTAAGATCCGGGTGTCCTTTAAATTTAATCCCATAAAAGTCAAACGTTTCTCTTTCCATCCAGTTAGCACCGGCATATAGATCAGTAAGAGAATCCACTTCGATATTTTCTCTGGACATAAAGATCTTCAGACGTAATCTGAAGTTGGCCATCATATTATGTAAATGGTATACAACACCTATTTCCTTATCCGGGAATTCAGGGTAATGAATACCACAGATATCTGTAAGGAAATTAAATTCCAGTGTTGAATCTTTAAGATAGTGAATGATCTTCTTGATATCTTCTTTCTTCACTTCAATGGTCAGCATTCCATAAGGCTCTGAGCTTGAAATAACAGATTCCGGAAATTCTCTGGTGATTGCTTCTAATACAAATTCGTTTGTCATTTCCGTTTAGTTGCTTATGTTGTAAGAATCTAATAATTTCTGATATTCAGGCATATCTCTTCTTCTGATGCTTTCGCTTTCTGCAAGAGCCTGTACCTGCATTACTCCTTCAATGATCTGTTCTGGTCTTGGAGGACATCCAGGAACATAAACGTCTACCGGAATAATTTTATCAATTCCCTGAAGTACAGAGTAGGTATCAAAAATACCTCCGCTGGAAGCACAAGCGCCAACAGCCACTACCCATTTCGGCTCTGCCATCTGAGTATATACTTCTTTAAGAACTGGTCCTAATTTCTTTGATATAGTTCCGCAAACCATCAGCATATCCGCTTGTCTTGGAGAGAAAGAGTTTCTTTCCATTCCAAATCTTGATGCATCATAAGTAGGGTTTAGGGTAGCCATAAACTCAATACCACAACAAGAGGTTGCAAATGGCAATGGCCAAAGTGAAAACTTTCTTGCCATCCCGATTACACTGCTCAGTTTTGTTGCGAAAAACCCTTCTCCTTCATATCCTTCGGGAGCAGGTGCATCTGTTCTTATTACTGGTTTTTTATCTGACATTTCTTAGATTTTAGATTTTAAACTTTAGAATAAGATGTTTATTACTGTCTCTTATCTAAAATTTATAATTTTTAATTTTTAATTATCCTACTTGTCCCAATCTAGTGCTCCACGTTTCCAAACATAGAAAAACGCCACGAAGAAGATCGCAACGAACGTAAGTACAGCCAGGAACCCTTCCATACCGAATTCTCTGAAATTTACCGCATAAGGATAAAAGAATACGATTTCAATATCGAATAGTACAAACAATACCGCAGTCAGGAAGTACTTGATAGAAAATGGCGTTCTTGCATTTCCTTCACTAGGAACTCCACATTCCCAGCTTTGGTTTTTTACAGAGTCTCCTTTTTTCTGCTTAGGACCTAAGAAATGTGCTCCAAGTAAAGAAACAGCGACAAATCCTACTGCTACACCAGCCTGGATAAGGATTGGAATATAACTTTCAGGTAAATTCATTTTTGCATTATTATCTCAATTTGCAAATTTAACGAATAAACAATAAAGCATGAAATTAATAAGCTTAAAAGTGGAATGAAAATGCGTAAAACCGGTAATTTAGAATCAATAAAAATTAGCCTTTGGAGATTATTTTTTTTGTGTAAGTTTCACCTTTTTTCGTAGCGACTGTTAGTAAATAGTTTCCGGGAGTTATGCCTGAAATATCTAGATTTTCTAAACTGTTTTGATTTGAAAAATCTTTAACAAGCCTTCCTGTATTATCAAATAAACGAATTTGAGTTATTTGTTTTCTGTCAATATTAGTTTTACAGACGATGTTGTTTTTTGTAGGATTAATGACATTAAAATAAAGATTATTGACATTATTTTCATGAGTGCTTAAAGGTGTTTGCGAGCAAGTAGAATTATTTGAAGTTAAGTTATAGGCAGTAGCGGCACCATAAATACGATGATTATAAGTTCTTATGGGGGGGCCAATTTGCTTATTCACCATATCAACTTCATACAGGATTGAGTTTTGAGAAATATTACTGATTACGTACGCTTTAGAATAAGTTCCATAATTTACAGAAAAACCTGCGTACAGATTAGGATATTGTATGTCTAGGCTAATAAACGGGCAGCTTTGTAAAGGATTTACCATATTGATTTCGATTATCCCGCCAGAAGTTGTTAAAAAAAGTCGGTTTTCATAAAAGAAAAGATCTCCGCCGGGAATTATGTCTGCAGGTATTTCACCGATCTCGCTAAAAACCCCTGAACTTGTATCGTATCGATATAATTTATTAAAAGCTCCTATAGCGTATAAATAATTTTCGGAATCAGCGGTTAAAGAATTTATCGGACCATCGGAAAAATCTCCCAAAAATTCGCATCCAGATTCTGTTTTGCTTTTCCTGTAAAGTAATCCGGAGCTGGTAACATAATAAAACTCCCCGAATTTATCTAATGCCATATCGGTATATCCTTCAGTTGGATCTACTGTTGGTAGGCAAAAAGCTTCAGGAATTTCTGCCGGAGTTGAGACATCGAATTTAAATACACTATTGGATGGAGGTATTGCCAAATTAATATTAATAGCATTTCCATAAAATTCCTGAGAATATAATCTCGTTGAAATAAGTAAAATTCCTACGAAGAAGCTTTTTAATATTTTGTTCATGTGATGGTTATAGCTTTCGTAAAAATAAATAATTATTTCATAAACCAGGTGTAGCTTTTAAATTAAAAACTATTTCTTCATTTTTTTAAGAAGAGAGTAGGCCATAAATGCAATATATCCAAAAAGAACACTTGCGAAAACAATATTAATTACTGTATTTGTCCTTCCATCCTGAGACTGAAAAAAGAAATTGTAAGCAATAAATCCTGCGATTAAAACAGCGAAAATGATAAGTTGTGGTTTCATGAGGTGAAAAGGGTTAAGAGTGGAAGAGTTTTTAGAGTGAGGCTGTAATTTTATCTCACCCGTTATTTATCATCATCGAATATGTTCTTCTTCTCTTGTGGTTCACAGGATTATAGTCCTGCCACAGGAGCTGAACACTTTTGTTTTCCTCCAGTTCCGGATTGGTTTCAGCAAAATCGATTCCCATGCTTGTAAACCGGACAAAGATTTCTTTAAAGATAATAGCAGTTACACCACGTCTTTGGTATTCAGGATGAATCCCGATCAGGTAAAAATTGGCACGGTCATTTTTCTTGCTGGCCTGTAAAAAATGCCACCACCCGAAAGGAAATAGCTTTCCTTTTGACTTCTGTAAAGCCTTCGAATAAGAGGGCATCGTAATGGCAAAAGAAACCAATTGCAGGTTTTCATCCACTACACAAATTACATAGTTTTTATCAATAAATGGGAAGTATTTTTCCTTGTAGGTTTTGATCTGTTCTTCTGAGATTGGCGTGTAAGTAGAAAGATGCTTATAGGTTTCGTCCAATAATTTGAACATAGGTTCTACATAAGGGAGAATTTCTTCCTTTGATTTAAATTTGAGAACACTGAGCTTATATTTTTGAGCAATTAATCCACTGAATTTTTCTACTTTTTCAGGAAGCACCTTCGGGAAATTCATTTCATATTCTACCCATTCCTTTTCCTTGGTTAATCCAAGATTCTCAAGATGTTTTGGGTAGTATGCATGATTGTAAATTCCAATCATTGTTGCCAGTTTATCAAATCCCATTGTCAGCATCCCTGCTTTGTCAAGATTCGTAAAACCCATTGGGCCTTCAATCTTGTCAATCTTGTGTTCTTTAGCGTAATCAATTGCAATTTGAATTAAAGCTTTGGAAACTTCAGAATCATCAATGAAATCTATCCAGCCAAATCGTACCTTTTTGATGCCTAATTCCTTTTCTTCCTTATGATTGATAATTACAGCTATTCTTCCAACTACCTTATTGTCTTTTATGGCCAGATATTGTTTAGACTCTGAATAATCTAAGGCCGGATTTTCCTTTGCATCCCAAATTTTCATTTCATCTTTAATAAAGGATGGAACATAGTATGGATTATTTTTGTATAAATCCATTGGAAATCTTACGAATTGCTTGAGCTGACCAGCTGTTTTTACTTCAATAATAGAAATTGTAGACATGTTTTTTGAGGTAATTTAAGGACAAATATAAATAATAATATCGGATACTTTGGCACAGTTTTTATATCATTATGGTTAAAAATTGATCACAAAATCTAAATAAAAATGACGGGTTATTATATCATTATTGGGATTTCAATGCTGGTGAGCTGGTGGGTTTCGTCCAGGCTGAAATCAAAATTTGAATATTATTCCAAAGTACATCTCCAAAATGGCCTTTCGGGGAAAGAGGTAGCGGAAAAAATGTTGAGAGATAACGGGATTAATGATGTTCAGGTAATATCAGTTCCCGGGCAGTTGACGGACCACTATAATCCGGCAGATAAAACAGTAAACCTTTCAGAAGGGGTTTATATGCAGAGAAATGCAGCAGCTGCAGCTGTAGCGGCTCACGAATGTGGGCATGCCGTACAGCACGCAGTAGGATACTCAATGTTGAATTTACGTTCCAAATTGGTTCCGGTTGTAAATATAAGTTCCAACCTGATGCAGTTTGTTCTTATTGCAGGTATTGCGATAATGGCGGCTACCAGAACAGTGGATAATCCTAACGGAAATACAGCCATTCTGGCTATTGGTGTAGCTATGTTTGCAGTAACCACTCTGTTTGCTTTTGTAACATTGCCAGTGGAGTATGATGCAAGTAACAGAGCGATGAAGTGGCTTAAAGATACAGGTACTGTAACTGCTGAAGAATTTGTAGGCGTTCAGGATAGTTTAAGATGGGCAGCGAGAACATATGTTGTAGCAGCTTTAGGATCTTTAGCTCAGCTACTTTACTGGGGATCTTTGCTTCTCAGCGGAAGAAGGGATTAATCATTAAATTCAAATGAAACATATTGCATCTCGGATAATTTTTCTGAGATGCTTTCTTTTTGGGCCAGTTTTAATGAGGCGGTAAGGATGCAGTTTTCATTGGCATCAAAGTTTACCACCTTAGCCTCAAATTTTGAAAGCAGGGTAAAGATGGTATTCTGCTGATTGAAGTTGAACTGGATCTCAATTTCTGTTTCTAGTTCTCTTGTGATAATATTGGCTTCTTCTAATGTGATCTTTGCAGATTCTTTGTAAGCTTTCACTAAACCTGAAACGCCTAGTTTGGTTCCGCCATAATAACGGACTGAAATAACTAAGACATTAGTGATCTCATGGGCTAATAATTGATTGTAAATAGGTAATCCTGCACTTCCTGAAGGTTCACCATCATCATTGGCTCGGTAATTCTCACCATTTAATCCCATTCGGAAAGCATAACAGTGATGGGTCGCTTTGGGGTGTTCTTCCCTGATCTTTTCCAATGCAGCTTTCAGTTCTTTTTCATTAGTAACCGGGAAAGCAAATCCGATAAACTTGCTTCCTTTTTCTTTTAATAAGGTGTTTTCTATAGGTTTTTCTATGGTTTTGTATTCAAACGTCATTCTGTATTCCGGCTTTGTATTTGCAAAAATATTAAATGCTTTACAACTGGAGAAATAATAATAAAAATGTCGTCAAATAATGACGACACTTGTTTATACTTTATAGGTGTTTATTCAATTGTTATACACAATAAACATCTCCACCGCCTCCACCTGAGTTTCTCCAGTAGCATTGTTTTGTGTTGGGTGGACATCCGTAAATGACCACACAGTTCTCCATTTTTATTAATCCACCATTGATGGTTTTAAGATTCTCTCTTTTAATTTGCTTTAGATTTTTCATAGTAATAGTTTGGTTAATTTGTATGGATTAATAATATTAGCATGGGAAACTTCCTACTTCCCAAGGTGGTGGGCAGCTCATGCTTGATGGTGTCGGGCAGCAATGTTGCCACTGAGCTGGATAATATGAACAACATTTTGGAGCGATACCTCCGCTTACTTTTTTCAGGTCTTCCCTTAAAACTTTCTTTAAATTTTTCATGATAATTTTTTTGGATATTACTAAGGTAAAGAAATTATTTCATTTCAGGGTGATAAACATGCTTTTATTTTAATTAAAAAAGGAAATGGTATTATCCCTATAGTTTTCTGTTTTAGAAGGAATATGATTGAATTCCGGAGCTTTTGTGCCATTTCCTAATTTCAGGTTTTCATTTTTAATGATGATAGCTTCGTCCCAAAGATCAGCATCAATGAATTGCTGTAAGGTGAAACGGCCTCCTTCAATAATAACAGACTGGATTTGTTCCCTGTATAAGGATTCCATCAAATCAGACAGAAAGTTCTCTTTTTTGATTTTAATGAATTCTACATGATCTTCTGTTCCTTCTTTTACAGCATTTAAAACTAATGTTCTGGCTTCGTTGTTGTAAATTTTGAAGTCTTTAGGAACCTTTAAATCAAAATCGATTAAAATTCTGACAGGATTAATTCCTTCAACGTTTCTTACAGTCAGGCTTGGGTTGTCACTTAAAGCAGTTTGTGTTCCTACTAAAATAGCATGTTCGTCTGCTCTTAGCTGATGGACGAACTGATTGGCTAAAGCATTGGATACAGCAGTTGGTTTAAAATCTTTATCTAAAAATCCATCACCGGATTCTGCCCATTTCAGGGCGATATAAGGTCTTTTCTTTTCATGGTAAGTGAAAAATCTTTTGTTCAGCTCAATGCATTCTTTTTCAAGAATACCTGAAATAGCTTCTATTCCTGCATCCTGAATGATCTTTTTTCCTTTTCCATTGACTTTATCATGAGAGTCCATAGCACCAATGACTACTTTTTTAAATCCTAATTCTTTAATTTTTAAAGCACATGGGGGTGTTTTTCCATAATGGGCACAGGGCTCCAGCGAAACATAAATCGTTGATTCAGGAATGAGATTTTTATCTTTCACTGAATTGATCGCATTGATTTCTGCATGGTTTTCACCTGCTTTATGATGGTATCCTTCTCCAATGATTTCTCCATTGTAAACAATTACACTTCCTACAAGGGGATTAGGGTAGGTGTTACCAAGGGCCTTTTGAGCCAGCTCAATACATCTTTTAATATATAGTTCGTCGTTATTCATATTGTATAAAAAGAAAAAGCGAAGACAAATTGCTTTGCTCCGCCCTTATTTATTGTATTAAAATTTATTCTCCGGCAATAATGTTGTGGAGATTTTGTCTTAAAGTTTCCAGATGAGCTTTCTTTTCATCAATAGTATTGTAAGTGTCTCTTAGAAGAGGATTTTCCCTTGATGGTTTATTGAAGAATGCAAGGTTGTTTTCAAGCTTAACAATTTCAGCTTCAAGATCAGAAATCTGATTTTTGATCTTTCTTGCTTTGTCAGTAAGCTGGTTTTCTGATAATCCTTCTTCTTTCAATTCAAGTTCATTGATCTTATTGATCTTCAGTTTTTCTCTGAGAGTCTTATTGAATTCAGTGTTGATAGAAATTTTATCTCTCGGAACTTTTCCAATATTATTCCATGCTGTTTTGATCGCTTCAATTTTCTCGATACTTCCTTCTTCGTTGGAAACCAATTTTAATTCATCGAGAAGGTTTTTTTTGTTCTTGTAGTTTTCTTTCCAGTTATCGGTAGAAGTGTTGCTTTTTTCTCTGTAATTGTTAAAGAATGCATTACAAGCGTCACGGAATTCATCCCAGATTTTATTGGTCATGCTCTTTGGAACGTGTCCGATTTTTTTCCAGTCTTCCTGAAGCTTTTTGAATAATGGAACAGCGATATCCCATTCTTCATTACTCTGATTATCCTGGGCAGTCTGGATTAATTTTAATTTTTCTTCCAGATTAGCCTGTTGAGAACCTTTTAAAGATTTATAATAGTTATTTTTTGTTGTATTAAAGCCTCTAAGGGTTGTTTTGAAATCATTCCAGTTCTGATTAGACAGTTTTCTTGGAACACTTCCCGTTTTCAGGAAATCAGAACGAAGTTCTTCAACTCTTTTGATGGAGTTCTGCCAGTAATTATGATTAGGAGTTTCAGAAGGTTCTGAAAGTTTCTTGATTTCAGCGATAATCTGATTTTTCTTTTCAAGATTGGCGGTCTGTTCTTTTTCGATAGATGCTGAAAGTTCAGATTTTCTTTCGTGAATTTTATTGGAAATTTCTTTGAACTCTTCCCATGTTTTTTCGCGGAATTCTTCTGCTACAGGCTCAGCTTCTTCTTTCCAAAGCTTATGAAGATACTGAAGCTCATTAAGTGCTTTTTGAATTACTGGTTCATTCTCCAGTTCCTGGGCACGGGCAATGATGTGCTGTCTTTTTTCAAGGTTATGGCTGTATTCCTGTTCTAAAAATTCCTTATTCAGATCCAGCATCTGATAAAACTGGTTCAGGTGATGAAAGTAATTATTGTTAAGGATCTTGAATTCAGATTTGGCAACCTGTCCGGCTTTTGACCATTCTTCTTTAATCTCACGAATAGATTTAAAAAGATTGACTCCCGGTTCAGAATTGGTATATAGATTTTTTAATCTTTCAATAATGTTCTGACGGTGATCCAGATTTTTCTTTTGTTCTTCTTCCTGTCCCTTCTGAAACTCGTCATGTTTCTCTCTGAAAATATTAACTAAAGCAGAGAATTTAGCTTGTGAAGGATGTTCATAACTGAAATTTTCAGAGGTATTTCCAGTTTCTGCATACTCGTGCTTTTTATCTTCCACTTCATCATGGATGTGGTGACTTGCTTTTTCTTTCAACTGATTGAATTTTTTAGAATTCTCACCGGCATCGGGTGCATTGATGAGTTTTTCCATTTCTTTCAGGGCATCAGCCAGAGAGATCTCGACATCTTCATGTTCTTCCAGGTGTTCAGTATCATCTTCATGAGAATGGGCATCATGAGAAACAGTGTTTTCCGATGTCTCCTGAGATACTTCGTTAGGATTTTTCTTTTCTTCGTTTTCAGAAAGATTGTTTTCTGTAGTCATAGCAAATCTTTTATGTGAGTGGCGTTAATATCCTTTAAATATAGTTGTAAGGGCAATTAAAGTACTAATTTATGTTATTTTTTTTGAAAATTCCAAATTTCCCAAGCTTTTTCTGCTTGCTGTTCAAGCATATAATAACCGTTTACCGTTTTGGCTCCTTTTTCGGAAGCATTGATGATAAATTGAGTATAGCTGGGGTTGTAAATTAAATCGATAACTAAATGCTCCGGAGAAAGTGCATCAAAAGGAAAAGTCAGACAGTCTTCAATATTCGGAAATGTACCTACCGGTGTACATTGGATAATAATCTTATGTTCGTGTACGGTTTCCTGATTCAGGTTTTCAAAATTGATTTCTGTACTTCTTGAAATAGTTTTGGATGGGATGTTATGTTTGTCCAAAATATATTTTACAGCTTTTGCAGCTCCTCCGTTGCCTAGAATCAATGCTTTGTCCTGCGTTGGCTTTTTATGAAGGAAAAGAGTTTTTTCAAAACCGAAAGCATCTGTATTGTATCCGGTTTTTTTGCCATCTTGAATTAAAACACAGTTCACCGCACCTATTTTTTCAGCTTCATCACTTAATTCATCAAGATAACTGATGATTTGTTCTTTATAAGGAATGGTAACATTAAAACCTAACAATTCTGGTGAAGAAAAAAGGTTCTCTACTTCATTGATTTCATTCAGATCAAAAATGTCATAGGAAAAACCTTTAAGCATAAGCTTTTGGAACTTATTTTCGAAGAATTTTTTAGAAAAGGAATAGGAAATATTTCGTCCTATCAATCCTAATTTTTTGTTGGAATCCATATGATCAAAATTATAAAAAAAGACCGGATAAATCCGGCCTTTAGTTTGAAATATTTTGTAATAATTATTCTACGATAAATTTAGTAGAGAAATTATCTGTTTTTAAGATGTAAGTTCCTTTTACTAACCCTTTAAGATTAATTTTATTTGAGTTTTTGAAAGGATTGGAAAGTGTTTCAATTGCTTTTCCTGAAAGGTCATAGATCTGAGCTTTTGAAATTTTGTTAAGGTTTTCTCCTTTCACAAACAGTTCATTGTTTCTTACCGGGTTAGGATAGATGGTGAACTCTACTTTATCTTTTTTAGTTTCAGAAGTTGCTAATGATCCGTTGTAACATGTCCATTTAAGGTCATCGATAGCAACTCTATCATTGTTGTTAGGATTTACAATTTTAATAACAGCATTTCCTGTAACGTTTACATTGATGAAGTTAGTTGCTACTGATGCGCTGTAAGGAATTGTTCCTGCTAAATTATTATTTACAAAAACATTCAGGTTACCATCTCCTCCGTTAAATTTACGTTGAGTAGTTAACGTTAATGTCTGAACTCCGCCAGGCACATTAGAACTAGTTAGATCACCTCCTTGAAGCGTTATTGCTTTACCATTAATAGTTTGGTCAGTTCTTGCTAATGTTGCAGTCCAGCTTACATTATTATTTGTCCATGTTCTGGTTTTATAATCACTTGCATTCGCAGGAATATTGCTGAAATTTTCATCACCACAGTTTCCTACATTAACTGGTCCATCAAGAGTAGTTCCTGCTGCAATATTACTTTGCGGTGAAGCATTTCCAAATGCATCTTTAGCAATTACATAGAATGTATATGGAGTAAGTGGAGCTAACCCTGCTACTGTGGCTGTTGTTGATGTTCCTGAAACGCTGGTTTTTAATGTATTCCCAACATAAATATCATAACCTGTTACTCCAACATTATCTGTTGATGCAGTCCAGCTTAAGCCCATTGTATTTGAAGTAGGGTTGTTAGCGATCAGGTTGGTAGGTGCTGTTGGAGCTTGGTTGTCAATTACAGGAGTTCCCCAGATTTGATCTGCGTAAGCTGGATTATCAATGAATGGATTTCTATTCCCCTGAAATGTAAATGCTGCATTATTTCTGTTTATTTCTTCCGGAGATACAGGGTCCATAGCATTCCATTGTAAATACTGAGTTAATGCCCATTGTGTTAACCCTGGAAAGGAAGAGCTTCCAAGCATATCACCAGAACTGAACCCTGAAAGTTTATCTTCATATCTTGTTACAAAATAAAAGATCATTCTGGCTACATCTCCTTTGAAAGCATCGATAGGTTCAAATACAGTTCCGCCATATCCTGGTGATGCTGAATTTCCTAATTTAGATTGGTTTTGAGAAGTGTAAGATGCATTTCCTACTTTACCGAAAGGGTAATTGGATCTCATACCATTTACTTTTCCATCTGTAGGACGGATAAAGTGAATGTCTGCAACCATAGGTGATGCTTTACTGAATAAACTTTGAGGAATAATATGTTCTCTGTTGTAGCATTGTCCTTCATCATTATAGCTGCCACATTGACTGGTTCCTACATTGAAATTGTAAGGATCTTGTCCGGAAGGGTTTTCAGAATAAATATCTAGTATTGTACCATCGTTTTCAAAATTTGTGTTTGTGTCACGATCAGTCGTGTGATAAGCTGTCCATAAGCCTCCATAGCCTTTGTCTATGTGTCCGTTGGTAATGATACCTTTAAGGGCTGTTTTAAGAGGAGCACCTGTTAAACCGTTTGCTGCATTATAATAACCAGCCGGGGCTTGTGCCATTGCATTGATGAATGCAAAACTTAATAGAAAAAAGGATAAAATTCGTTTCATTTTTTTTAAAATTGGGGCGTAAAGGTACGAAAAAATGAAACCCAAAAAGGTTTTAACTGTTAAATGTGTAAACTTAATATATTAATTTTTAGTAATATACTCTTTGCTTATTTTTGAAAAGAACCATGAGATTGCAATTCCAAAGACGGATGCTGTAAGAGCAACGATAATATAATTTTTTCCAACTATTTTTACAGGAAATGGCAATACCTCATTGGCTCTGAAGAATTCCGTGTAAAGTTGGAAATAACATAATGCTGTTCCGAATATCAATCCGGTAATAACTCCGGAGATGACAATAAGAATTCCGGTATAGAAATAGGCCATTCTCAGATGGCTTAAAGGGAAGCCTAGAGAAATAAGAGATTTAGCCTGTTCTTTTTTATCAAGTTGTAAGATAATAATGGCACCGGCAAGATTAAAAGTAGTAATGAAAATAACCAGTGCAAAAATCAGGTAGATGAACATCTTTTCTGTGTTGATCATCTTCCAGAAAGCTGCATTTTCTTCTTCCTTGGTTTTTATTTCAATATTTTTGCCAAGAGAAGAAAGAAGACTTTGTTTTACAGCATCAGCATTTTCAGTATTTTTTAATTTAATAACGATCTGATAAGCTGAATTTTTTGGAAGACTTAATAATTCTTCAGTAAGCTCAATAGGAGAGACAATATAGTTGTCAAGTTGATCTTTTCCTGGGAAAACTCCTGTTACTGAAATGTCTCTTTTATTGTAAATATCTTCTTCTTTACTGATGATTCCGGTTCCGGGCTTTGGCATAAAGACTGTTGCGTAGTGATTGGAAGAATCTACAGGAATGGATAATCGATTATCAAGGCTGTTTTCCATCAAAACTTCGTTGGAATATCTGAAACTCGGATAAGTTCCGTAGAATACATCTTTATTGATAGGGTTTACCTTTATATAGGCAGAATCCACCCCCCGTAAGTAAGCAATATCTCCTTTTCCATTAAAACTGATATATACTTTTTCCTCAATAACACGGGAATAACTGCTGATCTCTTTATTGCTGCTTAAGACCTTGCTAACCTGATCCAGGTTTTTAATGGTTTTACCTGATGCACTTTTTAAAGTCAGGTCAGCATGAAGATTGGAAATTAAGTCTTTGTTTAGGTTTTCAAGTCCTGAGAAAACTGAAATGATGACGAACATTGCAACCACAGCAACCGTCATAGCCCCTACTGCCAGCCACGTAATAAATGTAACAGCAGTACTGCCTTTTTTTGCCAAAAGGTATCTGGATGCTATGTAAAATGCAATATTCTTCAAGATCTACAAAACAGGATTGTCACCTTCGCCTCTTAATTCTCTTTCCAGTTTTTCAACGTCATCAGGAGTCGTATCTAAGTAAAAGTTAAGTTGCGGAATGATACGTACCTGTTTTGCCATTTTCTGGCCGATAAAGTTTCTGTACTGAGGTTTGTTTTCTTCAATCTCTTTCATTACCGCTGTACGGTATTCCTGAGGGAAAATGCTTAAATAAATTTTTGCAATACCCAAATCTGCCGTTACTTTTACATCTGAAACGGATATCAATATACTTTGTTTGCTCTCTGAAGCCTGTTTGCGGAAAAGTTCAGCGAAATCCTCCTGGATAATCTGTGCTACTTTTCTTTGTCTGTTACTTTCCATAATTTATGCAAATTTACTACTTTTGTTTGAATTGATACTTTGAAATTCAGCTACAGTATCAAATTTACGGATTAATTATATTTATTAGTAGTATATGAAACTAGAACATATTGGTATTGCAGTAAAGTCTTTGGGGGTTTCTGATGAACTTTTTGCTAAATTGTTAGGAAAAGAATCTTACAAGCGAGAAACAGTAGAAAGGGAAGGAGTGGTGACTTCTTTTTATGAAACAGGAGAGAGCAAAATAGAGCTTTTAGAAGCCAGCAATCCCGAAAGTCCAATCTCAAAATTTATTGAAAAGAAAGGTGAAGGTATCCATCATTTGGCATTTGGGGTTGAAAATATTCTGGAGGAAGTAAAAAGATTAAAAAAAGAAGGGTTTCAATTTATCTCCGAAGAACCGAAAGAAGGTGCTGATAACAAATTAGTTGTATTCCTTCATCCAAAGTCAACAAATGGTGTACTGGTAGAACTTTGTCAAGAAAAGCAATAAAAAATTTTGTGGTGAAAGAAATTTTACTATTTTTGCAAACACAAAATTTAACCAAGTTTTGAGGTCCTATAGCTCAGTTGGTTAGAGCACCTGACTCATAATCAGGTGGTCCCTGGTTCGAGCCCAGGTGGGACCACAGAAAATCAAGCACTTACAGAAATGTAGGTGCTTTTTTTGTCTTATTGGGTAACTAATAATAACAATTTTGCAGTTACCTTTTGCAGAATTCACCCTTATTTTCTTAATATTATTTCATCAATAAAAAGAATTAAATTTTAGCTGTACTTCTTTTTGGAATCAATTCCAGGGCAACTTTGAGTGCTTTTAACGTTTCATCGGATAAAAGCACCTCTTCGTCGATATAGACTTGTATGCTTACTGCTCACTTTCTATTTTTGAACCATAAATTAAAATCATGAAAAGAATAAGTGTTATTTGTGGATTTTTGATGAGCATGTGTTTATCAGCGCAAAAGATAGAGGTACTTAATTTTGCCACCTTTCATATGGGAAAAACGCCAGATGCTGTAAAAGTAAGTTTTGATCCGCAAAGTGAGAAAAGCCAGAAAGAGGTTTTTGAGATTGCAAAATTGCTTGCTGAATTTAAACCAACAGTTATCTGTGTTGAGCTGGTTCCTGCTGAGAATGAGAAAATCCAGAATGACTACCACAGTTTTTTAAAGAATAAAAACCATAAAGTAGCCTATGAAGGCGAAGTTTCATTATTGGCATATCAGATTGGAAAACTTGCTAATGTGAAAAAAATATATGGAATTGATGAGCAGGAAACAGGGCAGTACAATTATAGAATTGGAGATCAGTTGAAAAATCAGGTAGATAATATCACCTATAAAGGTTTTATAACTACTTTTATTGAAGGATTCAAAAAACAGGAAAATCTTTCTTTGAAAGAAAAACTTATCGACTATAATAAAGAATCTACTTTACAGGATCTGATTATTGCTAATGCTGATATTTTGACTTACGTAAGCACTGCCGGTCATTTTGAAGGAGCAGATGAAGCAGCTAAATATTACAGAAGAAATCTGAGAATGTATTCTAACCTTAATCAAATTCCACTTTCGGAAAATGACAGAGTCCTTATTATTTCTGGGGCAACCCATGCTGCATTTTTCAGTGAGTTTTTAAAACGAAGTCCTAAATACCAGTCTGTAAATGTTTTTGATTACCTGAAGTAGAGAGAAAGACTTAAGTAAATGTTGATCCTTACAATTAATATTTCCAAAGTTCAAATATTTCAGAAAATATTATGTTAAACATATGTTTGAAAAAAGCATAAAGAATAATTAAAACTCAGTTAACAGCCTTCTTCGGCAGATACCGTTGCTTTGCAGAAAAAAGGAATGATGGAAAATAACAATCTGCTTAACAGAAGAAGGTTTCTTAAGAATTCTCTCTTAGCAGCCGGAGGACTCTTTATTGCTCCTCTGATTATAAGTTGCAGTGATGAAGATTTTACTGAAGGTGGAATAGCTCCTGATGATCTGAAAAACTCAGGTTTTGATACCGGAGTGGCCAGCTTTGATCCTACAGCTACCGGAATTATTATATGGACAAGATATTCTGCAGGAGCAGATGCAGAAATAACCTGGGAAATAAGCAAAAACAGCAATTTCTCTGAGATTTTAAGAAGAGGAAATGCTAATGCCTCAGCAATCAATGACTTTACTGTGGCGGTGGATGTACAGAGTATACCGTCAAATACCAAATATTACTACAGATTCTATAACCTTAAAACGAAAGAATCCAGTGTAACAGGAGAAACTATTACATTACCATCTAAAACAGACTCGGTAAATGACGTGAAAATGGCGGTGGTATCATGTTCCAACTTTCCTGCAGGACTTTTCAATGTATATGGAGCCGTTGCCAAATCCGAAGCAGATGTAGTGGTACATCTTGGAGATTATATCTATGAATATGCACCGGGACAATACGGAACCAATCCGTACACAAACCAACTTGGAAGAGCTCATAAGCCAGCTAAAGAAATCCTGAATCTGAATGATTACAGAGAAAGATACAGACAATACAGAGGTGATAAGAACCTTCAGCTGGCTCATCAGAAAAAACCTTTTATCTGTGTATGGGATGATCATGAATTTGCCAATGATACCTATAAATCAGGTGCAGAAAACCATCAGCCTGACGAAGGTGATTTTGAAGCAAGAAAAAAAGCTGCTTTCCAGGCATACAGTGAATATATTCCTCTTAAAACAGGGAAAGATCTTAGAATTTACAGAAGTTTCAACTTCGGAAATATTGTTTCCCTGTATATGATGGATACCAGAGTAATTGCAAGAGATAAGCAATTAGAATATTCAGATTATCTGGACAATGCCGGGAATTTCGATCAGCTGAAGTTTAAAACAGATTTTTTAGATCCCAACAGAAAACTGATCGGAAGCGAGCAGATGGCATGGCTAGGTTCTCAGATCAACGCTGATTCTGCAAAATGGAAGGTATTGGGACAGCAGATCCTGATGACCAAAATGATGGTTCCTGCAGAACTATTAATGTTACTCAATCAGATTTTAGCGGAAATAAAAAAACTCGGAAGTGCACAACCGGCTACCATGCAGGCTTTACAGACTACAATTGGGCAGCTGATTGTTATTAAAGAAAGATACAAACAACAGGATCCTACACTTACCCCACAGGAAATAGCAAGAGTTACCACCACTTTACCTTATAATCTGGATGCGTGGGACGGATATTTTATGGAAAGAGAACAGCTATATTCTATACTTACCAATAAAAATGTTGTGGTATTGGCAGGTGATACCCACAATGCATGGCTGGGGAAATTGACCAATGCACAAGGTAAGATTATTGGAACTGAGTTAGCCTGTAGCTCTGTTTCGTCACCAGGGCTTGAAGGTTATCTTGGAATTACATCAGATCCCACTCAAGCAATTGCTTTGGCCCAGGCATTTTCATCATTAATTGACGATCTGGAATATGCTAACCTTTACAAAAGAGGCTACCTTCATGTAAAATTTACTGCCGGAAATTCTGATGCGGAATGGAGGTTTGTAGATAATGTGGTTTCCGATATTTATACTGTGACTACAGAAAAAAAATACACAATCTCATAGTTTTAAAGAACATATCTTATTTTCAATTTTGTACATAGCTCCAGGGAATACTGGGGCTTTTTTTGTTCTTATTTTTTCCGTATATTGAACAGATGCAAGAGGATTTTAGAAAAGAGTTTTTACCATTAGTTTCAAAACCTAACTGGATAATCACCTGGCTGATTAATATTTTTGGTGGAGCATTGTTACTGGTTATGTTTATAGTGCTTGCTGTATTTCCACTTTTGGTTTCCGGGAGTATACGGATATTGGTTGTGGTAGGCGTATTATATTATCCTGTTTGGGCTATAGCTATGTATCATTTTTTCCGTCATATCAGGAAAAATATGGCTATAGCCATAAAAAAGATAAGAGTAGATGATACAGGTATTCATTTCTATAAAAGGGATGGAAGTATAGATGATGTGCTTTACAGTCAGTTGGGACCATCTTATCTTTCAGATGATTATGAGGTGTATATATCAAAAGAACACAAAACATGGATGCTCGCTGTAGGAATAGATCGTAATGAAACTAAAGTGGTTTTTGATGGAACACACCTTGGAAGTATATATTACATCAAAAATGCAAGAGCTTTACGGGCAAGGTTTATAGAAGGAATTGTTCGTTTCAGACCAGATTTGAAAATAGACCCGTTTGTATTTAAGGAATTCAGTATTCATCCCGAAAAGTTTACGTTCGACGGGAAAAGATATATGAAACATGTTTTAGAAGGTGCAATAATAATAGGCATTATATTACTGATAAGTTTTGGAATAATGTTTCTGGTTGTAAAATTATAGAGCATAAACCGTAAAATGTATCTGTTTTTCCTGAATATGTATCATAAGGACGCCACTCAAAAGATGTAATTTTACCCATTGTTGAAAGCCTGTACTATGAGCATCAAAATATTAAATATCCCCGAATTCTGCTGTTACCTGAATGTTGGCCCTCTGAAAAGTGATGATCTTCACATCGTAGATTTTGAGACAGAGAATGATATCAAGTTAAAATCCGAACCGGTAACCATTGATTTTTATCTTTTGGCCATCAAGCCCCCCATGGAAGTAAAATTTACTTCTTACCAGCTGCTGGAAGATCAGTCTGATTCATCCTATATGTACGTAGATTGTCCACAAAATACGCTGGAATGGGAGATTACAGCGCCATTTTCAGGATTATGCATTATGGTGGGCGCCAAATACCTTGAAAAATATGCCAAGGACTACAGCTTTGTACATTATAACAATCACGAAGCTCTTTTCCTCACCAAGGAAGAAGAGAATATTGTTTGGGATCTGTTCAGAAAAGCCAATCATGAATTTCAGAAAGAATACTATTCAAGAACAGTGATCATTTCTTATGTCAACCTCATTCTTACCTATGTTAAAGACTTTTATGATCGCCAGTTCGATACCAGAAGTGAAATTTACCACAGGGTTATTGATGAGTTTTATAAAAATCTGGACTATTACTTCAGAGAAAATGAAAATCTTGCAGGACTGCCATCTGTAGCTTATTTTGCTCAGAAAAGTAACCTTTCACCTAATTATTTCGGTGACCTCATCAAACATTTTACAGGCAAATCACCGCTGGATCATATTCACGACTATGTTATAAAACAGGCCAAAGATAAACTCAAAAATACCAGTCTTTCCATAAGTGAAATATCTTACAGTCTCGGTTTCGATTATCCCAACTATTTTGCCAGGTTCTTCCGGAAAAAAACAGGACTTTCCCCAAAGGTCTTCAGAAATCAATAAATAATTATACATACCATTATAAAAGGCAGCTCAATGAGTTGTCTTTTTATTTTCAGGAGCTTTTTCCGGCTATCCACTTATACTCCTCACGCCAATACACGCCAAGGCTAAGTCCTTCTGTTTTCCAGCCTATGCTGCGGGGTAACCGTTACTATCCGGGCTAATTTATGAGTAATGAATGATAGTAATGTTAAACCTAAACTGAAGCCTTGCCTCCAATACTATCCACAAGCATCTGTGTAAATCTGAGCAATCTGTGGGAAACAAAATTCTAAAATCTAATAAGGATTATGACTAACCACAAAAGTTACAAAAGACTTAAATACTTAAGAGATTTAAAGTTACAGGCTTTCTGCATAAGAAGTACACATAAGTTTTTTGAAAATTTCTGATTTGCTTATCGGCAATCATCTGCAAAATCTGTACGATCTGCGAGAAACCTTAAACACTGAACGAGTAACATCAATAGAGGTGGGCTCTAGCCGCCTAAAAATACAAAAAAGTAAAATGTATCTGTTTTCAGGTAATGAGTCTCCGTTTACAGCATATATCTCTTCCTACCTTTGATCTGTTAAAAAGAAAGAAAATAGACCGGAGAAAAGCAATCAAAAATACAAAAGAGCTTTCCACTTCGTTCTGCAAGATTTCATTCGAATAAATAATAACAAATAAAATACAAAATCATGTCACAGGAAAAAATCAGTATTAAAAACACAAACGCTCAGGAAATTACTTTATCAGCAATCATCAATTTCCCAGAAGGGTTTGATCAAAACAAAAAATATCCGGCAGTAGTTGTATCTCATCCGGGAGGCGGAGTAAAAGAACAGGCGGCAGGTCTATATGCAGGAAAATTGGCAAACCACGGATTTATTACCATTGCCTATGATGCCTCTTATCAGGGAGAAAGTACAGGAGAACCGCGCCAATTGGAAAATCCTTACATCAGAACAGAAGATGTAAGTGCAGTAATTGATTACCTTACGACCTTATCTTATGTAGATACTGATAAGATCGGTGCTATGGGAATTTGTGCGGGAGCAGGATATACAGCTAATGCGGCCATCAACGATCATAGAATTCAAGCAGTGGGAATGGTAAGTGCTGTAAACATTGGATCTATGTTCAGGAATGGTTGGGAAAACAATGTGAAAGATGCCGATGCATTACCTTATTTAGTAGCAGGTTCCAATTCCAGAACAGCAGATGCAGGGAGTACAGAAATTCAGACCATTCCGTTAGCCCCAATGAGGGAAGAAGATGCACCTAATGAAGAATTGAGAGAAGCCTGGGAATATTACCATACAGACCGTTGTCAATACCCTACAGCACCAGGTTTTGCTACAGCCCGAAGCCTTTCACAGATCATTTCTTATGATGCTTATAATAAAGCAGAAGCCTTCTTTACGCAGCCACTGTTAGCCATAGTGGGAAGTATAGCAGGAAGTGCATGGATGAGTGATGATCTTATAGCGCGTGCAGCCTCTGTAGATAAGAGAAAATATATTATTGAAGGAGCAAACCACATGTCTTTATATGACAGGGAAAACTATGTTAATGAAGCCATAGACCAGTTAGTTCCGTTCTTTCAGGAAAAATTAGCTTAACAGAACCCAGTAAATGCTGTTGTATTTTGGATATGGCAGCATTTATTTAATATTAAAACCAATTAAAATGTCAACAAAAGTATTAGTGTTAGGAGCCCGAGGTGCCATTGCACAACATGTCACAGAATTTCTTAAAGAAAATAAAAATATTGAACTTACCTTGTTTGCAAGGAATACAGAACATTTAAATCAATATCAGTCCTCTGCAAATATTGTAAAAGGAGATGTGCTCAATCCCAACGATCTCAACAATGCCATAAAAGATCAGGATGTTGTATATGCAAACCTTTCAGGACCGATGGATAAATTAGCAGGAGAAATCGTAAAAGCTATGGATAAGAATGGAGTTAAAAGGCTCATTTTTGTTACCTCATTAGGCATTTACCACGAGATTCCCGGAAAATTCGGAGCGTGGAATGAAAGAATGATCGGAAAAGACCTCATTCCTTACATACAGGCCGCTGATATTATAGAAAGATCTTCTCTTAACTATACCATAGTTCGTCCATCATGGCTTACTGATAAAGATGAGGTGGAATATGAAACTACCCAAAAAGGAGAATCTTTTCTAGGAACAGAAGTTTCAAGAAAAGCGGTTGCTGCATATATCGCGAATATCATTGAACACCCTGAAAAAGATAATAAAGCAAGTGTTGGAGTCAATAAGCCTGGAATATATGGTGATAAACCAGTATTTTATTAAATAAAAAGAAGCAAATTTCAGATAAAAACAAACCATATTTCTCAAAAAAATATATACATTAGAGGTACACAATTAATTGAAGAACAAATGGTAGAAAATTTTATTTATTATCTCGGGTTGGTTTTGGTGATCATTGGAGCCATTATGCTGGCGAATCGTTTAAGAGTAGCATATCCCATTATATTGGTTATTGCAGGACTGCTTATCAGTTTTATCCCCGGATTACCACCCATTAAAATTGATCCTGAACTTATATTTATCATTTTTTTACCGCCATTATTATACGAAGCAGCCTTTGCTGTTTCATGGAAGGAAATCTGGAAAATGAGGCGGATCATCACCAGTTTTGCCTTTATTGTAGTATTCCTTACAGCCATATCAGTAGCTTTTGTGGCTAATTCTTATATTCCCGGGTTTTCATTAGCATTAGGTTTTGTACTGGGAGGGATAGTTTCTCCACCGGATGCGGTGAGCGCAGGAGCTATTTTAAAATTTGTAAAAGTACCTAAAAATCTGTCTACCGTTTTAGAAGGTGAAAGTCTCTTCAATGATGCTTCCTCTCTTATCATTTTCAGATTTGCAATGGTAGCTGTAGCAACCGGACAGTTTATCTGGCAGGATGCCGTGGTGAGCTTTGGATGGATGGTATTTGGCGGACTGGGAATAGGTCTTGTATTGGCCTATATCTTTCTCAAAATTGAAAAAATATTTCCCACCGATGTCAATATGGATGCCATTCTCAGTTTAGTGGCTCCTTATGTAATGTATATTGCTGCTGAAGAAGTACATTCATCCGGAGTATTGGCTGTGGTGAGTGGAGGATTGTTTCTGTCCATCAGAAGACATGAAATTTTCCGGACCTCAGAATCAAGGCTGAAAGGTTCCAATGTATGGGAAAGTTTTGTTTTCCTGATTAATGGAATTGTATTTCTATTAAT
This sequence comes from Chryseobacterium sp. BIGb0232, assembly GCF_024810195.1. Classification (NCBI taxonomy): domain Bacteria; kingdom Pseudomonadati; phylum Bacteroidota; class Flavobacteriia; order Flavobacteriales; family Weeksellaceae; genus Chryseobacterium; species Chryseobacterium sp. BIGb0232. Next base: position 28,827 of record NZ_JANUEH010000014.1, on the reverse strand, counting down.
TGGCTTAGATCTTCCGGAAATTATGGTAGGGCTTGAGAAAGAGGGAATAAGCCTTTTCAACGCAGTTGGTTACGGATTATTGATCACAGCAGTACTGATTGTTGTACGCTTTTTATCCTCTTTTGGAGCTGTATTCGTTACCCTGATTATGCGAAACTTCATTAATGTAGCAGATAGAGATCCTGGGATGAAAGCTCCTATACTGATGAGCTGGACAGGAATGCGTGGAGTAGTTTCACTGGCAGCAGCTCTATCTATTCCTGTAGTAATGGAAAACGGTCAGCCTTTTCCACATCGCGACCTGATTCTTTTCATTACCTTTATTGTAATTCTGGCAACCCTGATTATCCAGGGGCTTACGTTACCTTCAATGATCAAAAAACTTAATCTGTCCGATACCGGAAGTGGGTATCTTTCTGAAGAAGAATCCGAACATTATTTAAGAAAAGAAATGCGAGGAGTAGCTTTCAGGTTTCTTGATGAAAACTATAAGGAACGAAGAAATGAAAACGAATATTTTAATAAACTAATGGACCGTTGGGAGCAGGAAGATAAAGAAGATTCTATCCATAAACTATCAGAAGACGCCAAAGAAATTTATTTCGAAACCCTTGAGCAGCAACGCATCTGGCTTCGGGAAGAAAACAGACGCAATCCTAATATTGACGAAGAATATATAAGACATTATTTAACGAGGCTGGATCTTGAAGAAGAAAGGCTCAGAATGTAAAAAAATAAGGAAATGAATTTAGTAAAACAGCTCGGGCAGTTTCCTGATGAAAAAAGAAAGGAATACTTCAGCACCTTACCCAATTATGCCAATGGGAGATTTCATAATATACTCATCACTCCGCCTTTATTGGAAGGCGAAAGTATGACCAAAGCTCTTCTTAACAGCTTGTGTAAAGTGGAAAACACCTCCCCCAAATCGGCTCTTCCATTTGTCATAACAGACCTGAAAACCCTTGACCCGGAAGAAAATGTTCTGGTATGGTTCGGGCATAGCTCATACTTTATACAGGTGGATGGTAAAAAATTCCTGATAGATCCTGTTTTCAGCGGAAACGCTTCACCTATGCCAGGATCTATTAAAGCATTTCCGGGAGCAGATTATTACAAACCGGAACATATGCCGTATATAGACTTTCTTTTGATTTCCCACGATCATTGGGATCACTTGGACTACAAAACCGTAGAAGAATTAAAAGATAAAGTGGAAACCGTAATTTGTGGATTAGGAACAGGACAGCATTTTGAATACTGGGGCTGGGAACCGAAATATATCATTGAAAAAAACTGGTGGGAGAGTGTAGATATTGCAGATGGTTTCAGAATTACCCTGACTCCCGCAAGACATTTTTCCGGAAGGTTACTGAACCGGAATATTTCCCTCTGGACCTCTTTTGTCCTGAAAACACCTGCCAAAAACCTGTTTTTAGGCGGTGACAGCGGCTATGGAAATCATTTTACGGAAATTGGAGAAAAGTACGGCCCGTTTGATCTCGCTGTCATGGAGTGTGGGCAATACAACGAAAAATGGCCCTACATTCATACATTACCGGATCAATTGATTGGTGAAATTAAAGAGCTAAAAGCGAAAAATTTTATTCCTGTTCATCATTCAAAATTCAAACTTGCCCAGCATCCATGGTTTGAACCGGTGGAATTAGCTGCTAAAAATGCAGAAGATAATAATCAGCCTATTACTTTACCTTTGATAGGTGAAAAAGTAGATCTGGATCAGTTAGGAAATGTAACCTGGAAAAAATGGTGGGAAGAATATTGGTAAGAATAGCATGTATAAATAGCTTAGAACTCAGTGGACAGTTTCTGTTCATTCTATTCAGAATAAAAATAAGTAATTCACTTAACCAATAAAATTAAAACCTGCCCATTACTGAGCAGGTTTTTCTTATTATCAAAAAAAATAATCATTACTGAGGTTCTTTGTGAGAATCCTTAGTATGAATGATGTCGTAAAATACGGTTGGGTTAGTTGCATCAGGAGTAATTCTGTAAGTAAACGTAGTTTCGTTCAGTACAAGAATATCTACAGTACGGGTAAAAAGTACATTTCCGTTAGCATCTAAAGCAACAAGAGTTCTTGTTTTTCCATCAGGAGAAATAGTCCATGTTCCTTGGGATCGTAGAACATCATTTAATCCAAAGATTTTAAAAGTTCCGTTAGCTTTGAAGTAAGAATATCCAACATAACCTGCTACACTGGCATTATCCAAAGCTACAGCAGCTCCGGCATTATCTTTTGCACCTGTAGTTTTCCATGGAGTAGAAGCTAAGGTAAGCTGTCCGTTTTTGGGTTCCGCATGAGGAGTTCTCATATGGATAATGTCATAATAAACTGATGGATCAGCAGCGTTAGGACGGATTCTGTAAGTGAATTCATTTTTGTTTAAAACAAGAATATCAACATCTCGGGTAAAAATTGCAGTTCCATCCGGATTTAAAGCAGCAATAGTTCTCGTTTTTCCCTGAGCATCTACAGACCATGTTCCTCGTGATCTCAATACATCATTTAAATTGTAAATGGCAAAATTTCCGTCTGCTTTGAAGTAGGCAAATCCTACATAACCTGCTACGCTGGCATCGGTTAAAGCTACGTTAGCTCCATTTTTATCCTTTGCTCCGGTAGTTTCCCATGGAGTAGAAGCCAGAACCTGTGAAGGGGTCTGTTGTTCAATAATAATTTCATTATCATCGCTTGAACACGAAATGAAAGAGGCTGATAAAAGTATCGCCGCAGATAGATAACAAAGTTTTTTCAGTGTATTCATAAGAGTATTTTTAAGTATTTGCAAACTTATTCCTAATAAACATCAAAAGTGTTGTATGAAATATCTCTTTTTTTGTAAAAAATATAACCGATGGTAGATTGAGCTGAAGATAACAGTATTACCAACCTGTTATCAAAAGGTTTCTTGCTGCTTTTACACTGCATTTCTGATATTTTGAATAGGCTAGTGCCGCCCTGCTTCTGATCTGTTCACCCGATTCATTATTGAGGTACCCTGTTAAAGCATCATGCAGGATATAGGCTTCAGGAGCCATCAGATGGCTGGTCCACACCAAAGGATTAGCTTTGGTTTCCTGTAACAGTGGTGAGAAAAATCTTTTGCTGTAACAGGCTAAAATGATACAGTCCCTGGTCTGTTTATCTGTATTTTTAAAAGACTCTGATAACTGGAAGTCCATTAATCCGTCATGGCCTATGTAAGAAACAAGTTTAGCATTTCCGTAAAGCCCGATTTTAGTATTATTAATGGAAAGTATATCCTTCATCTGTCCCGAACTGCTGTAGAGAAAGTCCTTTGTACAGTTTTTGATATACTGTCCATCATAGGCATCAGCAACCAGATAATGATTTTTCTTTGAAGTATGCTGAAAAATAAGCCTTTCCATTCTTATAGAATCCTTTTTTTCGGTCTTTAAAAGCTTCCATTCCTTACTCTTTTTGAAGTAAGTTCGGACGCCATAGCCTGCCCCCCAATACAAGTTCTGGTCAGGATCCTGACCATTTCCTATTTTCTCAGGAACCGGAACAATTCCCTGATATTTATTGTCACATAAAGCAACCAGAACATGGATCGTTTTAGTATTCTTGTCAAAAGTATCAACATTCTTCAGGGGTTCCTGAGCTTTAGTAAAACCAGCGAGGTTGGTTATCTTTTCTTTTACTTTATTTTCACAGCTTTGAAAACACAAGCAGAAAAAAAAGAATAATAAAACAAAGAAAAAGGATCTGGGTATTTTCATGATTTTGTGTATTTTCCTTAAAAGTACAATAAACTGCTGGCACGAAACAATGATTTCCCGAATTTTAAAGGTAAAGTATTAAGAAATCTATTAATTTTAAATCTTATTTCTCTCAGATGATTGTGCAAAATCTGCGAGAATTTTATCTCTAAAAACTCTATTTTTGAGTATGAATAACAGAAACCGAGGGAAAAATACAGGTGATGACACCCTGTTTGGTTCAGAAAAACAGATCAACAAGCTGAGACTGGCAGTTCAGGATATGCAGTACCTGCTGACAAGAGGTTATGCAGAAAAAGCTGGATCTGATCTTGTCGGAAACAGGTATAGACTAAAGACGAGACAGATACAGGCATTGCGCGGAGCTTCAGCATCTGACGGGCAGATTCAGAACAGGAAAGAAAAGCAGTTGGAAATTTCAGATCTGAAAGATAAAACAGTTTATCTTGACGGTTTCAATGTATTGATCTTATTAGAAAGCCTGCTATCCGAAGCGTATATTTTTGAAGGCATCGATGGCTGTTTCCGGGATCTTTCCGGGGTTCATGGAACTTATAAACGGGTGAATCAAACGCAGAGGGCAGTAGAGCTTGTTGCTGTTTTTTTTCAAAAGGCTCAGATTCAGAAATTAGTTTGGATTTTCGACCAACCGGTTTCCAACAGTGGAAGAATTAAACAAATAGTCCTTGATTTTGCCGTTGAAAATCAGTTCAACTGGGAAGGTGAATTACAATATAATCCGGATAAATTTCTGGCTGAAAGTTCCGGGATTATTATTTCCTCGGATGCCTGGATTCTGGATCACTGTAAAGAATGGTTTAATCTTATTGATTATCTTATCAAAGAAGAAAACCTGTCTGCTAATCTGATACAATGTTATGATGAATAAGTTTGAAAAATACACTCCTTTACTTTCAAAAGACTGGAAGGAAAAATATCAGGCTGTTTTAGCGGAAGAACATTTACAGGATTTAAATAAAAATATTCAAAGGTTCCAGGAGAATACACTGGATTGGGATCTCCCTTATTTTAATGAAGAAATAAACATTGACCGGGAAAAAATCTTTAATCAGTTTGTTCATGTTTTGATCAGTAACGATACTGATGAGGGGAAAGCAAAGCATTTGGAAGAAATATCTTTTGAAGATTGGCTGATTGTTTTAGGACAAAGGTTGACCTCAGCCAGCATCCGTGACGAAAGGACTGTTCCTCCACTGACTTCTGTGTTGATTGAAGCTTGCCAGAAACCTTTTAATGAAGAAATTACCATCGCACAGCGCGCTTGGGAAAAGCATACCGGACGAATGGATGATGATTTTTGGGGTGAAGTGAAAGGAAATAACCAGCAGAAGCAGGAAAAAGTAATGCAGAAAATTCATTATATCCTTGAAAATAAAACCTGGTGGAATGTCTTCTTTCATTATAAGCACGAACTTGTCTTTGAAGTAAGAGAAAAAGAAGGACATGGAATCCGCTGGAGTCACGGCGGTACAAAGCTGATTGGATTTCTTGAAAAATTTATCAATGAATAAAGTCTGGAAGCTGGAAGAAGGAGGCTGGAAGTTACTCTTTGCCGTGAAATTTCTAACCATCTTTTTATAGATCTTAAGGATATGAAAAAGAAATAGTGTTGCTTTTGAAACTTTCATAGCTCCCATCTTCTAATCTATTCAAACAATATTTTTCTACTGCGCAAAAAGATTGCGTTTCTGATGAGTAATTTTGCAGACAAAGAAAACTGAGGAAGATAAATTCGTATCCAATTATTTTTAAAACTAAAAACATGGAATCATTACAATCCATATTAAATACAATAATCAAAGAAAAACAAGGTTATATTACATTTCTTACCGGAGCTGGAATTTCTGCGGAAAGTGGACTTCCTACTTACCGCTCAATAGACGGGACTTGGATCAAAGGAACGAAATATCACCGTCCGGAAGAATTCGGAACGTTGAAATATTTTAAACAAGAGCCTGAAGAAGTGTGGCAATATAATCTGTTTTGGAAAAAACTGATCCAAGAGGCCAAACCCAATACGGGACACTTTGCTCTTACTGAAATTGAAGAACTTTTAGGAGATAGATTTAGATTGATTACTCAGAATATCGATGGACTTCATCAGAGAGCAGGAGTAAAGAAAGTATATGAAATTCATGGAAATAAACAAAAAGTACGCTGTTCAAAAGAATGTAACGGACCTATTGATTTTCCAGCACAAGTGAAACAGAAAGAATATGTAGAAGATCTTACTCAGGAAGATATTGATGGATTGAAATGTACAGAATGTGGCAGTTGGCTGCGACCCCACACTTTATGGTTTGATGAATGTTACAATGAGAAATATTACTATTTTGATACCGCATATGACATTGCAGATCATACTGATATATTATTTGTGATTGGTACTTCCGGTTCTACGTCTTTACCTGTAAACATTGTAGAAACTGTAAAAATACGGGCCAAACATATTGTTATCATCAATCCTGAAAACGATACTTATTTTCATGCTGTTCTCAAAGGATATAAAACATTAAATTCAATGCAGGAGAGCAGTTCTTCAGCGCTTCCAAAACTGAGCTCGCTGTTTAAAGAGATTATTCATTCCTAATATAAGTTGAAAATGATTTAATTTTCCATCTGCAAATTATAATATTCTATGAAATATATTTTACTTTCAATAGTCACATTGGCATTGTTCTCCTGCAAAGGAAAAGAAAACGGAAAACCTGTTGGGAAGAAAGATTCATTAGCGACCATAAAACCTGTTCCTGTTTCAGAATCACAAAAAAACTTTGACATTCTGAAAGTATTACTGGATGAAGAAGTGGGTGATGAAAAACCTGAAGAAATAGATTATAAAAATTATACTGTTTCCTTCCGCAATGATGACGATCCATATACAGTGACCTTTCATAAAATAGCTTCCGATGATTTTAATAATGATGGAATTACAGACTATATCATAGAAAGAAATTCCGAAGGAATGCTGGGTGGAAATGCCAACACCAATTCCGAGATTTTATATATCATTATGGGGAAAGACCATAAGATCAGTGAAAGACATGAAATACAGGAATCAGCTCCCTTTTCATACAATATTCTGGATGGAATCTCCTATGAAGGCGGAAAACTGAAAGCAACAGCACAGCAGAACTACCGTTCCTACAATAAACCGACAGACAGCCTTGAATCTACAGATCTTTCTTTTGTTTACAAAGACGGAAATGTTTTCGAAGAATCTTATCTCACCAGCTGTACGTTGGCTAAATGGAAAGATAAAAAAATCTTTAATCCAGATTCGGAACACCACAGAAGTATCGACAGGCATAATTATACGGAAACAATAGAGGAAAAATATGCTTCTGATGGTTTTAAAGCTTCAGCAGAACTGTCCGGATGTGATAATCTGGAGATTATTTTTGATGGTACCTATAAAATAGCAGACACAAGTTCAAAATCCATTGGCGAAAAAGCCAATCAGTTCCTGAATTTTTTAGCTAAAAATACAAGTCCCATTCTTCAGAAAGACCTTTCCGTTATTCAGAACTATTATCTGAATCATAAGATGTCTGAAGATAACATCAACGTAGGAAACCTGTCCTTTAATATCTTCAGCAATAAAAATAAAGGCGAACTCAATTTCAGACTGGTCATGACAAAAGAATCTAATCCTAACCAAAACGAAAACTGGGAAATTGTAACCCGGACAAAATAATAACTAGTTTCAAATAAGAGGCTGGAAGATGGAAGAGTGAAGCTGAAAGTTGTTTGTAATCATATGATTACTGAGATCCACGGTAAAAGAAATATTAATAGCAATAAAAAAAATAATAGCCATTTTTTATGACCTTCATAACCTCCATCTTACAACTCCTATCTTCCAGCCTAATAATAACACAAAAATTTTAAAACAAATGAATACATACATTGATATTGGTATCAATTTAACCAATAAACAGTTCTACAATGAACACGAAGAAATCATTAACCGTGCTTTAGATAATGGAGTAGACTATATGATCCTCACTGGAACAAGCATCCGTGGAAGTAAAGAATCAGCGGAAATAGCAGAAGATTATCCTGATGTCTTATTTTCAACAGCGGGAATTCATCCGCATGATGCAAAATCTTTTAATCATGAAAGTATTAACGAGCTTAGAAAGCTGTTGAAGCAGGAGCATGTCATTTCAGTAGGTGAGTGCGGATTGGATTTCGATCGTGATTTCTCACCAAGACCTGTTCAGGAGAAATGCTATAAGGCTCAGCTGGAACTGGCAATAGAAGTTGATAAACCTCTTTTCCTTCATGAAAGATCTGCTTTTAAAAGGTTTAATGAAATAACGGATGATTATCTTTCGAAGTTACCGAAAGCCGTCGTACACTGCTTTACAGGAACCCTGGATGAAGCAAAAACATATCTGGACAAGGGATTTTATCTCGGATTTACCGGAGCCATCAGCGATGAGAAAAGATTTAAACATTTAGAAGAAGTGATCCGATATGTTCCTCTGGACAGAATGATGATTGAAACAGATGCACCATTCATGCTTCCGAAGAATATGCCGAGAATGCAGAACAGACGAAATGAACCCTCCTTTCTCCCTTATGTGGCACAGACCATTGCCCAACTGAAGAAGATAAGCATTTCTGAAGTTGCAGACGAAACCACAGAAACCGCCAGAAATTTTTTCAAACTATGAAAAAGAGCTCTACTGATACAGTAAAGCTCTTTTTTATATTGTTGAAAAGGCAGCCTTTTCTTATAAACTTTTGATTGCAGCCTCTAATGCCAATTCCATCATTGGTTTCAAAGCTGTTTCTCTTTCGTCAGCAGAAATTTTCTCATGAGTTGGGATAATGTCAGTTACTGTAAGAATAGTCGCTGCATTTTTACCTAAGTGCTGAGCATTTGCAAACAATCCGAAAGCTTCCATTTCTACCGCAGGACAGTTGTATCTTGTAGCAATCTCTGGAGTGTTAGGATCTTTTCTGTAGAAAATATCACTACTGTGGATATTGATTGCTTTAGCATCTAGAGATAGTTCTTTAGACGTTTCATTGATCGTATTGAAGATATTTCCCTGGTGGGGAAGGAGGTCTTCTTCAATTCCCCATGCAAATTTAGCATAGGTACTTTCGCTGGCAGCATTTTCAATATTTAAAATATCAAAAAGCTTAAGGTCTGTATTGTAAGCCCCACATGTTCCGATTCTGATGATCGTATCTACTTCATATTCTGTATATAACTCAAAAGAATAGATCCCGATACTAGGGAATCCCATTCCGCTGGCTCCTACAGTAAGCTCCTTACCTTTGTAAAGACCTGTATAATAAAAGATACCTCTGGTTTTGCTTACCAGTTTTGCATTTTCTAAATAATTTTCAGCAATATACTGTGCACGAAGCGGATCCCCCGGCTGCAATACTACTTTAGCAATTTCTCCTTTTTTAGCACTGATGTGAATACTCATAACTTTATTTTGAATGGCACAAATATAATAACTTTTATATTGACCTTACCATTGTGGAAAGTGAAATGATAAAGCTGGTTTATCAGAAAATAATGTATAATTTGTTGTAAATAAATACTTTGTTTACGGACTTTGAAGGTGAGATTTTGAAACTTTATTTCTTTAGGGTAAAAAAATAAAATCAGTAAATACAGAACAAAGATAGAATAACAGAGAGCGGACATGCCATAGTTCCGGCAGTTACTTTTGCAATTATTAATATTCTTAAAATTTTAAAAATGAAAATAGAACATGTTGCAGTCTGGGTAAAAGACCTTGAAAGATCCAGAGTATTTTATGAAAAATATTTTGGAGCCGTTTCCAATGGAAAATATAATAATCCTGTCAAAAATTTTCAATCCTACTTTCTAAGTTTTGATAACGGGAGCCGTCTCGAAATCATGACCAGGCCAGACCTCATAGAAAATAAAAATTCCTATGAATTTCAACAGTTTGGAATCATCCATCTTGCATTCTCTGCAGGAAGCAAAGAAAAAGTAAACGAGCTTACAGAGACTTTAAGAAAAGATGGGTATACGATCGCTAGTGAACCCAGGACAACAGGTGACGGATATTATGAAAGCGTCATCCTGGATCCGGAAAACAATATTATTGAAATAGTAGCCTAATCCGTCATTACAAGGAGCGCTGGCGACGAAGCTATCTCTTTTTATAAAATCTCTATTGTTATAAATGCAAGGGTACAAAGATTTTAAATAATATATTGCTTTTAAGATACAGGAAAATCCAAAATTTTCAGCAAGTAGACTGTTTTATGCAACGAATTCACGAATAAAATCATTCGTGAATTCGTGGCAATAAACTATACACTCACAAGTTTTATCACAGAAAAAATCCTGGTGCCTTAAAAACATATCAAAATGGAAAAACTCGCGCCCTTGCGTTTTCCAACATAACCCGGTTTTAAAAGTGAAATCTCTGCATTATCAGACATAAAAACGGCGTTTTTTCATCATCAGCATAATTTAATATCAATCCTTTCTTTAAAAATTTTATTCTCAACGAAATAATTATATTTTTGTTATATGATGGAAACCAAATCACCATTCTTAGACACTCTCTTTCTGCTAAGGAAGAATGAATGTATTACTCTTTTTTCGAACATCCGGAACATCTCCCCAAAAGAAGAGGCGGAGGCAGAGGTATATTTTGAAGCAGAGTTTGAAAAAGAAAGGCTTGAATTTCTGTCTGATCAACTTATCTGTAATACCTCAACAGCTGTCTGGGCCGCAAAAATACTCTATCATAGTGCACAACTGTATTTGATAAGGGAAAATACGGCTGACAATCTGGAAAATTTTATTCCAACATTTAAAGGGACAAAAGACATTTCCTCTATGCTGTCTGCCGATTTATCATTAAGGTTCCTACCTGATGTGATGATGGCCCTGAATTCAGTAGATCCGGAAGATACACTCCTTAAAATGCTTGAAGATATCCTTACAGAGTTCCATTATTCAGGAGTCGGGTATGAACTTGATCTGAAAGGGATGAACTGGGAAGAAGAACTGAAAGATAAAACCTACCGGAAATTATATCTGGAGAGAATTGTTGAAAAAAAAGATTACAGACTGGCGGAAATTCCGTTCATCAATAAATTGCTTATTTCAGAATTTGGAATGTACAAAGATGCATTCTGGAGAGAATTAAAAATAATAACTGAAGAAAATCAATGACGCAGAATATTAATAAACTTAATACGGTCCTGAACTACGTAAAAGATACTTTTGTAGGTAAAAATGACGTTGTAGACCTTCTGGGAATCTGTCTTTTGGCCAGAGAAAATGCCTTTTTATATGGTCCCCCGGGAACAGCGAAGTCAGCCATTGTAAGAACACTGGCAAAGACCGTAAAGGACGGAAAGAATTTTGAATATCTATTGACCCGTTTTACAGAACCCAATGAGATATTCGGTCCTTTTGATATCAGAAAATTAAAAGAAGGAGAACTTCTTACCAATACCGAAGGAATGATGCCTGAAGCTTCCATGGTTTTCCTGGATGAGATCTTCAATGCCAATTCCGCGATTTTGAATTCACTTTTGATGGCACTTAACGAAAAAGTATTCAAAAGAGGAAAAGAAACCAAACATTTACCCGCTTTGATGTTTGTAGGAGCAAGTAATGTTCTTCCGGAAGATGAAGCTCTGAATGCGTTATTCGATCGTTTTCTGGTAAGAATCAATGTAGATTATGTAAATCCTGAGCTTCTGCAACAGGTACTTTTAGCTGGAAGAAAGCTGGAAAATGAAGAAGAAACAGAAGTACCTGAAATTCATGCCAATGAGATCAGAGAATTGCAGAACCTGTGCAGAACGGTAGATTTAAAACCTATTTATGAAGTATATCTGAATACGATCATGAGTCTGCGAAACACAGGAATTGCTATTTCGGACCGTAGAGCTGTGAAACTTCAGAACCTCATTGCTGCAAGTGCATTAATTTGTGGAAGAAACGAAGCCGTTCGTTCAGACCTTTGGGTGTTAAAGCATATCTGGGATACAGAGGAGCAGATTGAAACACTGGAAGGGATCGTCAACCGAACTATTGAGAAAGACGATCATCCGGATTCTCATCCACAAGCTATGCATAACAAAACTCCCAATCCGGAAGAGGTGATGAAAGATGTGAAAATCCTTGTGGATAAATGGAATCAGGGTCAGCTAAGCTTTGAAGAGCAAAACGTGATCAAAGATAAACTGAGATACCTGCAGACCCGCTGCGACTGGATCAGAAACCCGGAACAAAAACAATATATTCAGCAGGAAATTGAAAGCTTATGGCAGAAAATTCTTCAGACCCTATAAAAGAATTTTGGGCAGAACTTCCCCGTGCCGATCAGGACTATCTGGGCTCTATCAGAGACTGGAAGAATGTTCAGATCGCAACGGAGGATGAAACCATATGGCTCAAAGATTTTACTGAAGAACAGGTAGTAGCCTCAGAGCTTCATCAGTTGCCTAACCTTTTGCTGTACGAACTCCGCGATGGCCTGCTATTTAAAAAAGAAGCATTGGTTCCCAGTAAAAAAATGAGAACAGCATTGCTTTGGATGTCTATTGATAAGGCATTACGGCTTACTTTTCCTGCATCCAATCAAAACTATTTCGGAATCAGTGAAAAAGTTCAGATCAGATTAAAGGAAAGTGATGAAGAACATTCCGTAATAGGTTTGTTGAGTGATATAGAGGATATAAAAGATAGTATTGCAGCATTGCCAAAATTCAGACTGGAAAAAATAGAATGGACTGTGATGGGAGAGAAAGCTCTTTTTTTAGGAATTCCATTATTAAGTCTTCCGGGAAAAACATATTGGGCTAAAGACAGGCATCTTTTGCCTTCCGGTTATGATTTTGAGTTTAAAAATCTGAGTACATTCTTACAGCAGAAATATAATAAAACGTCAGATGGATGGCTTTTATGGGATGAGAACGGAAATTATCTTGTAATAAAAAATACAGATTTCCGGTCATTATCTGTAAGCTCATTCCGTCTTACCGAAAAATCAAGAGAATGGAATTAAAGGCTTATTTCCAATCCTATGAAAATTACTTCTGGGAATGGAAAACCGATGAAGATGTTCCCGGAGATTCCGGATATAACGACAATAACCTCCTCTCCATACCGGGAGTAGGAGCTATTGCTTATAGACCTTATATCATGGAGATACTGAAAGAGCTTTGTGAGCAGGGATGGCCGCCGTTTGGTGCTTTACTGATGGTTTTATATGCAATGCAGGATGGTTATACAGATTTTGCAGGCCCTTTAAGATATACTACGGATTTTTACAGTAGTGGAAATTTTGAATTCAATGCAGAAAGAGAAATCGAATTTCTTGAAAAGATAAAAGCACTTCCGAAAGTTTATAAACAGAAGCAAAATAAGATTATCCTGTTGCAGACTTTGTTTAAAGATAGTCACAACAGAATATCTTCTTCACAGGCTAAAACGTATTTGAGGATTTATGCTAGAATGCCACAGGATCTGTCTGTAAGTGCAGAAAAACAACATGCAGGCCCTTCTGTCTTAAATAAAGATCTGGTGGCAATAGATCTCAACAAAAAATTTCCAACTGTACAATCCATCATTGATGCTATGAAAGGGCTCATTGAAGAACCGGAACTGGATGATGAGGTTGTAGAGGAAGAAGCTACTGCAGATACAGATAAAGACTTTATCAGAGAACTGATAGAAGAACCCAAAACATTCCAGGTAGGAAGCCTTATCAAAAGAATCTGGAGTGGACTGAAAATTCCGATGCGTCATCTTTCCCCTGGAGAACAACCTATCGGAGGAATTTCTGATATGACCAATAAAGGAGATTTTCATAGAATGCTTCTGTCAGAGTTTGCCAATGAAGACGATGTATTTATGAGCCGTGTAGCCAATAATGAAGCTTTATATATTCAAAGAGAAATTCCACCTGAAGAAAATATTTTTGAAAGAATTATTCTCATTGATACTTCCCTGAGAAACTGGGGAACTCCAAAAGTGCTGGCATTTGCATCAGCCATTGCCATCATTAAACATCCGAAAGCCCATTCAGAATGTACAGTGATGGCTTTGGGACAGGCAGCCATTCCTATTTCCTTGAATAAAGTGGAAATGGTGATTGAAAACCTTAATCAGGTAAGTCCGGTGCTGGAAGTTTCAGAAGCATTGGAAAAGTTTTTTAATGAAGAATATTCTCAAAAAGATATTGAAGTATTTTTCATCACTCATCAGGAGAATCTTGAAGATGAAAATATTCTGAGAGTAGTTCATCAGAACAGAGACAGGCTTAAGTTTTTGGTGACCACCACGTCAGATGGAGAAATTAATTTTTACAAACACCATAAAGGGACAAGGAAACATATCCAGAAAATAAAACTTCCCCTCCATGAACTGTGGGCCAATCCGCCACAGCAGAAAATGGCAGTAAATAATTCGAGCGGAAAGAAAACCGATCTTCCGTTGAATTATCCAATCCTTTTCCCAACACCTGTTAGTAAGATTGCACAGTTTTTATATGAAGGAGAGTTTTTTATCCTAAGTTCAAAAAAGCAATTACTGAAAACCTATCTTTCGGATAATTATTATGACAGGAACTCTTATGATTACTATAAGACTTACCATGGTTGCGAAGTGATGTTTGAAGACATTTCTATAAAGCCAACCGGACAGTTTGCACTGGCAAAAAATAAGCAGCACCACTTTATTATCTGTCAGTATCAGCCTGCTAAAAAATTAATATCCAAGCTTAATCTGAATACAGGAGAGTATTCCGATCAGAATATCACGGGACTGAATATCTCCGATGCTTATGAACTGATTTATTTTGATCAAAGCTTTTATCTTCATCAGGCAGCTAATCCTCAGCTATATAAGATAAATATAGAAGGAAATACTTCTGTAGAACCTTTGGATAACAAATACAGGGATATAGACAAAAATACAGCAAAAGTAGAAACTGAAGTAGCCAAACTGAACCGAAGCGGATTGAAAATTATCGGTAACTTTAATAAGATCGGGATTAACATGCATGATAACTTTGTTTTTTCAGGATGTGAAATAAGCAGTGTATATGAGAATACCCTGAACCTTTACAAAAACAGATACGAGATCAGGGTTTTTGCAGAACAGAATAAAAATAAATATACCTTCCCTGACGGAAGTGAGGTCATCACAGATTCCCGTGGGATGCTGACATTCAGAAGCAGTAATAAAGGAATAGAGGAGTTTTACATTCCGACTACAACCTATGGATTTCTTGCGCTGGCAACTCAGACAGAATTTGGCGGATCAGAATATTATCTTCCGGAACAGAACTTGTTGAAAGTGAAAACGATGGAAGAAATGTATTATCAGTATTTAAAGCCGTTTATAGACCAGGTTATAGCATAGATCAGATTATGGAGCTTAGAATAAAACCTTTTCCGAAAAATATATATCCTAAAAGAGGACTTTTAATAAAAGGTTCCTCACTATTGATATGGCTTCAGGAAATGGAAGATCTGGGAATAAACTTAGATCAGGTAAAATGTTATGCTATTCCAGCCAATAATCCCAATGTATTGTATGGATGTTTTCTTGTGTTTTATGACCAAACCCCACAGGAGATTGGAAAGAATTTTTATTTTCAACGGGTGGATAACAAACTTTTTATCCCCGAAAATACTACGTTTTATCCAAAGGTTAATCCAGAGGAATGGGAATGGGTAGACTCAGACTTCCTCATCATGCATCCTGAATTTGGATTGGTAAAACTATCAGAACAGATCAATTGGATCGAATTGATTCAGGAACCGGAAAAGATAGAAGAAACAATCAGAAAACCTTTGAACGGAGTTAAAATTCCACAGACTATAGAAAGCTATACGGTGGAGATGGATGATGAAAAAATGCTCGAAGCATTACAGAAGCCTCAAACCGAAGAAGAATGGATGAACAGCCTGCCATTTGACCTGAAGAAAGTAATGGCCGGAAACAAAAAAGAAATTGAAAAATATTTAAAATACATTGAACAATATCCTGAAAGAGCTATAGAACTCGGAATTCCTTTAGATATCATGGGGACTTCCAGAGGCGACGGTTTTAGTAAATTCACCTGGCTTGAAGGGCTGTTCGGTAGTTCCAATGGCAGGCAGGAAAGTGCAGGTACTAAAAATTTCCGCAGAATATTTTGGATGGTTATAGTAATTGCTATTGTGCTAAAAATAGCTTTGCCGTCAGATAAAGATAATGCAGGAGAGGATGGAAATGTGGTTTCTTCCGGAAACATTGTAACAGATGCTGTAAAAGCTCCTTCAGACATGATTGCGTTTCATTCCGGTGTATCTGAAATAGATCAGAAGATAGACTCGATGTATTTTGATCAAAGGAAAGGTCTTTCCAATGAACTATTGAATGCAGGCCTGCAGGAAAGTAAAACGAAAAACGAAAAAGAAGAATATAAAAAGAAAGGAGGTAGAGAGGTAAACGCCATTGGTCATGATATTCAAAAGCTTAGCAGTAAGGAACAGCAAAGCCGCGATTCCCTTAAAACCATTTATACCAAAAAAATAACAAAACAGATTAAAGAAAGAAGTGAAGTACTGAAACGTAAAATTTCAGACTCTTTAAAGCAGTATACCAGAGGGAAACCTGTGAATGGAGATGTTGTCAAATACCTTTTAAAGAAAAAGCAGGTTCTGATGCAGGACTCTTTGGGTAAATTGTACGGAACCATTGATCTAGCCGATATGTCACCTCCGTCACCCATCAAAGATTCAAAAGTAAAAGGGATGGAATCAGGTGGCAATTCGCTGAAAGAGAATACTCCGGTTTCAGATATTCTGTACATGGTAATTCTTATGATTGCTGCTGTTGGATTGTATTCCTTCCTGTTTAAAAATAAATCATTGAATCTGGGTGGAGATAATGTTCCGGCATGGGTGAAATTCTTTCTGATTGTAATCCTGATTGCCATGTTAGTATACCTGTTTTATCCGTTGGTCAAGATGTTTGGTTACAACTGGTTTGTATGGATACTTGCTATTGGGGTAATGGTACTGCTTTACCGACTGTTCAGAGATGATAAAACCATTTTAAACTCTGATGATGATGAATAAACAAAAATTTATAGACAAGTTCATGGCTGCTTTTGTACTGCTGGCCATGTTTAAAGTCATCGGAATTGTAGCCCAGCTGTTCCATGAAAGCTTCTGGAGTGTAGTCGGAACTCTGGTGATCTTTTTAATTGTAGCATTCATTATTCTGATGGTCATTACTGCTTTGAAAGATAAAGAACAGAATGAGCGCAACTCAGGAAAAGGAGGAGCCGGAGGAGGAAACTTCTATTTAGAAAATTCACTGTTTGACAGAATCCGAAGCAAATATGAAGAGCTGGCTCAGAAATACATCGACGAAAAAGATTATAAAAAAGCAGCAAAAGTGTATATGAACCTGTTACAGGACTATTACAGAGGAGCAAAAATGTTGGAAGAAGGTGGATTCTATAACGAAGCAGCAGCAGTATATCTTAAAAAATTAAATAGCAAATCTGATGCAGCCAATTGCTACGAAAAAGCAAAACAGTACAAGAAAGCCATTGATCTGTACAAAGAAATGGAGCAGAAAGAAAAAGTAGGAGATCTTTATAAAGAGATTAATGATCTGAAAAATGCTCATATCTATTATCAGATGGTGGCGGAGGATTATACAACCAATAACCAGATGGTAAAAGCTTCACTCATATACCGGAAGAAAATGGAAAAGCCGGAAGAAGCTCAATTCATATTGCTCAAAGGCTGGGAAGAAGATAAAGATGCCTTTAACTGCCTGAATAACTACTTTGCCAATATTTTTGACGTTAACAAACTGGAAGTGGAAATAGAAGAGATATACAGGAAAACTCTGGCTTACAAAAAGGCCACTTATCTGGAAGCCATGAAATATGAATTTAAGAAAGACCCTAAACTACAGGCTGTCACAAGAAAAATAGCATATGAGATCATTGCTGAAAAAGTAGAAAACCGCTCAGAAATAATAAATGAGCTTAAACACTTTAATCCTGGTGATGAGGTAATACTTAAAGACATTTCAAGATTCAAGACCGGAAGAAACAAAATGTTTAGAAACTAAAGAATAAAAAAAATGGACAATGCCGTAAAATACCTTGATTTTAAATATGACAATAAAAATCCCTTTGAAATTGTACAGGAAACAATATCACAGGGAAAGCTTCCATTATTTGCAGTAAAAGATATTCTGGAAAAATTTCCTGCATTCTCATTAATGGAGGCTAAAGAAGTAGTTGGCATAGCTACCTCAGAACATAAAAGTCTTTACGATTATCAGGGAGGACTGCTCAGTCAACTTGAAAAAATAGAATAATAACTTTACAGTAAATCTAAAAAGGCTTAATTGTAAAAGCTCTGAACTTTAGTTATAATTACCTCAATAACTTCCATCCTCTCTCTTCCATCTCCCCGCTTCCTCGCCATCCTGTTTTTCAGTAGTTTTTCAAGAACATCTGACCTCATTTATTTTTAACAGAAAACTTATTAAAAATGTTGGATATTGGTAGTAGTCACTTCAATAACTTCCATCCCCCATCTTCCTCACCATCCCGTTTCCCGATAGTTCTTCAAAAGCTTTCCATAAAGTTCCAGATCCCCCTGATTGATCTTTACAATAGGATGAAAGATTCTCATAGCACCATCCACAGGATCTAAAGGTGGTATTTTCGTTTTTTCGAAGAGTCTTTCCCTTTTGGATTCTATAGCTCCGGTGGAAATCCAGCCCACATCCACGGCATTCATGAAAATACCATTTTTTACAAAATCAGAAGCAGAGGTTTTTGTGAGCATATTCAACGCTGCTTTGGTCATATTGGTATGTGGATGAAATTCATTTTTACTCTTATAGCTGAACTGGCCTTCGGTGGAGGTAACATTGATGATATGTTTGTGCTCGGCATCACTTTTTTTCATCAGAGGTTTCAATGCAGAGATCAGCAGATAAGGTGAAATATGATTGATGAGATTCACTTCCAGAAGCTCCTCAGTCCCGATTTCATCCATGAGGGAGTTCCAGCTGTTTTTGTCTCTGGAATCTTTAGGTTGCCCAAACCGGGTGACAGGTATTTCAGGCAGATCCTCGTGAGATAAAGTTAAAAAATCATGTTCCCTCTCATGAACGGGAGTTTTATTCTCAACCAGATTTTGAGGAATATGAGATAAAAGAAGCTTTTCCTTTACTATCAAAGGCTGATAATATTCCGAAGTATATTTGATAGTTTGAGCCGCATTGTTGATGAGAACCTCAATACTTCCAAAATTTCCGTAACAGTAATCAGAGAACTCCTGCACTGATCTCAGACTTCGTAAATCCAAACCATAAAGAAACAGACGGTCCTTCCAGACATCATAATCATTCTCTCTCTGAAACTGTTCGGAAGCCAGTGCCGGAAATCTTGAAGTTGCAATCACTTTTGCTCCGCTTCTTAAGAACTTTAAAGCTGCAGCATATCCTATTTTTACCCTTCCTCCGGTAATAATTACAGTCTGGCCAGTGAAATCATAAGTTAAATTCCTGTTTTTATAATTCTCATCAGCACAGGAAGGACAAAGCTTGTGATAGAAAAAATGAACCTGATAATAAGACTGATGACAGCAATAGCATAATTGAGGCTTTTGCAGTAATGAAAAAGACTGAATCGGCTCTTCAGTGTGAACATACAAAGTTTCATTGTCCAGAGCTTTCTTTACAATAACTGATTGTTTAAGAATTTCCAGATCAGAGCTCTTAGCATGTAATTCCTGATGATCTCTGTATTCCTCAGGATTTTTACTGATGTTCTTCTGAGCCTTTTTACGAATCGATGAGATCAGGGTTTTGAAACGCTGATTATCCGGATTATGCAATGGGTTTTCCTGAAGTACTTCCAGAACCTTCAGACAGGTTTCCCATTCTTCGTTGCTGAATGGATATGAGGCCATAATAGAATTTTGTGGGGGAGGAGGGTTCGAACCTCCAATTTCAACGTTAGCAGTGTAGTGTTTTTCCAGTTAAACTATCCCCCGTATTGGTGAACAAAAGTATAGTTTTCCGTTTTGAAAAACAATTTTTCATATCTTTGCGCCAGAAAATTATGACAATACAAAGAGCACATATCAATGCAGAACTATTCAAAAGTCCTTCTAATAAAGGATTATTAGGATATGATTGGATGATATGGAATGAGGCGAAATGTGCTGACTTTGGAAATTATTTACTGTAAACCCGTAAAAAATTAATCAAAATACAACAGAAACGTCTCGAAAAATCGAGACGTTTTTTGTTTTTTAGGTCAGAAATTATTTAGAATGAAAAAAAATAACCATAAACATGAAAAATTTTTAATTAACAATGCAACTTTAATACAATAAAATAGAGTGATAAGTAACCCAATGAGAGACAGTCATTTAGGTAATTGATATATCTGCAAAATATTGCGGACAGAAATCGCTCATTCTTAAAATTGGATGTAAGTATTTGATTTTCAATTATTTAATTTGAAAATTTATTTGCGGATTCCAAAAATTCATATTTACTTTGCAACCGAAAATTGAAAGCAACAGGTTTTCAGGATTCAACAAAAAATAATTTAAAAGCAAAACAAAAATAAAATGAAACAATTGCATAACATACTCAATCAGTATTCAGAACTATTCGGACAGGAACCGGCAGGGAGAGTGTGCAGTTATGATAGTGAAATTGTGGATAAAAGGTGCTTATATACGTGGATCAGCTAATGATCTTTCACGTCAGAATATAAACGAGCGCCTCCCAAAAAGAGGCGCTTTTTTTATGGTTTCTTTGGTAAAGCGCCGGTCTGTGGAACCGGAGAACAGGGTTCGATCCCCGGAGATACCCAATTAATCTCATGGCTTAAGACAGAATATCGGAATTGACCCGAAGGTTGTTTAGGGTTCAAGTCCTTCTGAGATAGCAAAATGGCTTCATAGCTCAACTGGATAGAGCATGGGTTTTCTAAACCCAGGGTTACAGGTTCGAATCCTGTTGAGGTCACAAAAGGAGAGTAGGCAAATATTGGTTTGTTGCGGCTTACTGCTAATAAGTTCTATGACAGTAGTGAAGGTTCGATTCCTTTGCTCTCCGCAAAAAAGGTCTATTGAGGTAATGGTAACCTGCCCGACTGTCTCTTGGGCACTGCGAGTTCGATTCTCGCATAGACCGCAAAGATTCGTAGAAAATCTCCGCTCCGGCTGTCTCCCGGAAAAGAATGGAAATGAATCTGCAAAACTGGAAAGATAACGGTGGTTGTTTACCCGCCTTGGACGCGGGAGGTCGCAAGTTCGAATCTTGCTTTCCAGACAAAATGATTAGTAATAAATAATCAGTAATAAATAGAAAGTAGTTTTTGCTATTAATCATCACTAATTACTATAAAACCGCCGCGGGAATGGTGGAACGGTAGACACACTTGATTTAGGATCAAGGCGCTGAGGGTTCGAATCCCTCTTCCCGTACAAATGATTTTGTAGCTCAATGGTAGAGCGCTGGTCTGTTAAACCAGAAGTTGAAAGTTCGAATCTTTCCAAAATCGCAGTGACTGAATGTTAATTGTTTCAGGAGAAAAATAAAAGTTTGTCGAGAGCAGAAGATCTTTACACCAAAACATAAAAATATAGACAAACTTTTTCTTTCTCAATCATAACAGTTAGAAGCTAAAAAAATATAATTAATACAATTTTAGGTAAAAATAAAGTCTGTCAAGCGCAGAAGTTCAAACACAAAAATAGAACAGGCTTTGTTTTTTTGAATAATGGGCATTAAAAATTACTCATATTAAAATCTGATGGTTCGCCGAAGTGGAAGAGTCGGGGCGGTCTGCAAAACCGTTGCGTGAGCTGAGTGGGTTTGAATCCCATAACCATCTCAAAGTAAAATTGTAAGTGAATAGAACAAAGTATTCATCACTTATAAGAATAAAGAATATCCTTTATTAGAAAAGAAAAATGTCTGTCAAGAGCAGAAGATCTTTAAGCCAAAACACAAAATACAGACAGGCTTTTTCTTTTTATCAATAATGAGCAATAAGTAAAGAATGATAGAAAAGTAATTTTCATCATTACTCATTACTTATAAAAAATCTGGAAGTACGCCGAAGTTGGAGAGTCGGGGCAGACTGTAAATCTGTTGCTTCATTGCTGAGTAGGTTCGAATCCTACTACTTCCACCCAACCGCTGATAATGTAATGGCAGCATGCAGGAACTATACTCTTGTTGTTTAGGTTCGATTCCTAGTCAGTTGGTCAAAGAGAAGAAAATATTAAATGCTCAATATAATTTTCGAAAGAAAGGCTTGTCAAGCGTAGAAGTTCTTTTTGTTAAGCAAATTTAAGACAAGCTTGTTCTTTTTTAATAATGAACAATAAGTAATTAACGATATAAAGTAGTTATTATCATGACTCATCACCAATTACTCATTGCTTATAAAATGCTCTATTCGTCTAACGGTAAGGACGCCTGCCTTTCGAGCAGAAAATAAGGGTTCGATTCCCTTATAGAGTACTGGATGTGAATAACTGGTCAATATTAAATTGATTTTAATACCATGAAAGTTCAGATAAAAAAATGGCCAGTTACCATTCACACAAATAAAGAAAAGAGAAAAGGTTTGTCAAGCGCAGAAGATCAAACAAAAAATATAGACAGCCTTTTACTTTTTTAATAATGAACAATAAGTAATGAATGCTAGAAAGAGGTTCTTGTCATTACTTATCAATCAATTATCATTTATGAATTATAAAAAGTATAGAACTTAAATATGTAAAAAAAATGGAAACGCAACAACAAACATGGCAGAATATGACCGGAAAAATTTTCCAACACTCTATCGCACAGCTGGTAGAAGAAGCCATTATTCGCGAACAGGCAAACGGACATCGTCTGAAAGTATGTGTGGGATCAGACTCTCACGTATATGGAGAAGCTATTAATTATGCTACGGCAGTAGTATTTATTCGTGAAGGAAAAGGAGCGTTTACCTTTATCAGAAAAGAAAGAGAAATACAGACCATCAGTATCAAAGAGAGAATGCTGAATGAAGTCAACAAATCTGTTGAAATTGCTTATGCAATCTGTTCTGTATTGGACATTTATGGAGTGGAAATGGAGGTACACGCAGACATTAATACCGATCCTGATTTTAAATCCAATGTCGCATTAAAAGACGCCATGGGATATATTCTGGGAATGGGCTATGTGTTTAAAGCAAAACCTTTTGCCTTTGCAAGCTCCAATTGTGCCGATATGATGGTATAATATGAGGCTGGAAGCTGGAAGTTTTAACGTTATAATATGAACTTCCATCTTCCATCCTAAAAATTAAATAATAAAAACTAATAACCATGTATTTTTTAATTCAGTCTAATGTGTATTTAGATCCGGATCATTACAAAATTTTTAACGCGTTGGAAGAATTGAATATTGATTATGATGTTATCAATATTCCGCCAACGGCAGATAAAATAGACTTTGAAACAGATAGAAAAGATGTTTTTGTATATGGCTCGGTGACGATTGCAAGATTGGCGAAACAGAATTCAGATTGGGTTCCAGGTTCTTTTTACGGAGGTAACCATTTATATGAGGTCTATTCTCAGCATTATGGTGAGAACCTTTTGAATCATAAAGTTTCTATTCATCCAATTTCGGAAGAATTATCGTGGAAAAAAGGTGAAGAAAAATTCATCAAACCATACAGTGAAGCGAAAATTTTTACAGGAAAAGTTTTTACAGAAACCGAATGGAAGGATTTTGTGTTTGAAGGACTGCAAAATCAAAACAACAGAATTACAACGGATTCTTTAATTCAGAGCTCTGAAGCAAAACGAACCATAAAAGAAGCAAGACTTTGGATCGTTGGTGGGCAAATCGTCGATGGCGGCTATTACAGATTTAATGATAATGCTCCTTTCGAAGAAAACGTATCACAGGACGGATTAGATTTTGCGAAAAAAATGATTCAACTGTTTACTCTCGAAGAAGCTTTTGTAATGGACATTTGTTTAACGGATGAAGGCTGGAAAATCGTTGAAATAAACTGTATCAACAGTTCCGGATTCTACCCCAATACCAACGTGAAAAGTGTGATCAAAGCATTGAATCTCTACTTTTCAAATTAAAAAAACAAAGACATGCTTTTGTATGATAAAATTACAGTAATAGACATAGAAGCTACATGCTGGGAAGACGAAAAGCCCCCTGAAAATCAGGAAAGGGAAATCATTGAAATCGGAATCTGCAAGCTGAATCTGTCAGATGGAAGCATCGAAGATAAAAGAAGTTATTTCGTAAAACCTTACAAATCCGAAGTAAGTGAGTATTGTACAAAACTTACCGGAATTACAGCAGAAAAACTGGAAAAAGAAGGAATCTCTTTTCAGGAAGCCTGTTCAAGAATAAAGAACAGGTACAATTCTCTGGTCAGAACCTATTCAGGATACGGAGGGTTTGATAAGGAAATTATTGAAAATCAATGTAGAGAATTGGGAACAAGATTCCCTTTCAGTGATACTTATATTGATTTGAAAATACTCATAAGTTTAATGAAAGGAGAGAAGCCCAAAGGTCTTTTAAAAGAACTCCAGATCAGGAACCTTGAATTTGAAGGAAATAACCACAGCGGAGCAGACGATGCTTATAATACCGCAAAACTATTATATCACGTGTTAAGAAAATAACACAGCAAAAAACTAAAAACATGACTCATAATAGAATAGCCGTTATCGGTTTACACGAACAGGAATACGAATATATACGACAACATTATGATGGTCTTATGATCTGGCATCAATCCATTCCAATGATAAAAGTAGTGGACGGAACATTATATGTCGAAAAAGCTCAGGGAGTAGGAATGCTTCCTGTAGATAAAGTGGTGTATCACGGGATTTTTGAAGAAGATCTTGATCTTATCGCCGGGTTGACAATTTGGAATGGCCCATGCTTTCCAAATGCATACGGAATGCTGGAATGCCGATTGAAAATTCCTTGTCTTGCCAAAGCGATGAAGTATTCAAAATTCAATTCCCAAAGAGGATTTATTTCTGCAGGAGCTTATGTGAATACCGATAGAGAGATGGTTGCAAAGTGGGGAAACTGGCATTGTGGAGAAAACAAGCATAAGTTTACAGGAAGTTGGGAAAGTACAGAAAACAGCATATTGGAGCCTTATTTTGAGGGAGATGCTGTAAGAATTTTAAACATAGGCGAAAAATCCTGGCAGATTAAGCTAGAAGGAGATACGTGGTTAAAATCCATACATCCGGACGATGCCCAATTCATGGAAATGGATGCGGAACTTTTACAGGATACCTTAATGTTGAAAGATAAAATAGGAATGGATGTTATCGCGAATGATTATATCATTCAGAAAAACGGAAACAAACATTTATTAGAAATTAATCATATTCCTAATATTACAAGGTTCGAAGAAGTAAGAATGCACTTTTTGAAGACCGTTGTAGATTGGATTGGTGAAGACTAAGTTAAAACTAAAACCATAGAAATGACCAAAAGACTATTGTTTCTGGATGATATCCGATATCCTATTGAGGCGTATCGCTATACCAAACAGGACATTTTTCTCAGAAGAGACTGGCATATTGTTCGGAATTACGATCAGTTTGTCAGCAGGATTCAGGAAAAAGGACTGCCGGAAATGATTTCTTTTGACCATGATCTTGCAGATGAGCATTATCTGAAAACAGATACTGGTGAATTTGTGGAAAAAACTGGCTATGACTGTGCAAAATGGCTGATAGAATACTGTATGGATAATTATTTAGACTTACCTAAATTCTATTGCCACTCCATGAACCCTGTAGGAAAAGAAAATATTGAAAGACTTTTAAAAAACTTTAAAAAATTGTAATGGACATTTTCAGACCTATTCAGGATATTAAAAATCATCTCAGCCTCAGCTTTAATGCACAAAGACACATTACCCAAATGGAAAATAACCAGTCAGAAATGACAAAAAGCTAAAAAAATGATTTTCAAAACATATAACTCTATAGAAAATGCTTACCAAACCCGTATGATCGATCAGATCAGATTGCAGGGCTTTGGGGATGAGGTTTTCATCGTACAGGAAAAAGTTCATGGCGCTAATTTCTCTTTCTTTACCGATGGAAAGGAGATTAAGATCGCAAAAAGAACAGCTTTTATTGAAAAAGATGAAAAATTTTACAATGCACATCAAATTTTGGAACAGTACAGAAAAAATGTAATTAATTTGTTTCAAAAAGTGAAAACAATATACCCGGACGTTGAAACAGTAGTCATTTACGGTGAATTGTTCGGTGGCAGTTACAAACATAAAGAAGTAGAACCCGTGAAAGATGCGATAAGAGTGCAGGCAGGAATTGAATATGCACCTTACAACGATTTTTATGCATTCGACATTAAGTTGAATGGGGTAACTTATTTGGATACAGATATTATCAACTCAATTTTTGAGGAGGCGGGATTTTTCTATGCTAAAACCTTGTTTGAAGGAACTTTAGAAGAAGCATTGAGGTTCCCGAATGTTTTCAATTCTAAAATCCCAACCTGGTTAGGATTTCCGGAAATGAACAATATGTGTGAAGGAACCATTATCAAGACCTTAAAAACCAGATATTTCGGTAACGGAGCCAGAGTCATTCTGAAAAATAAGAATGAAAAATGGATCGAAAAATCTAAAATGGTCAAAAAAGAAAATAAAATTGTTCAGAAACAGCTTTATTTCAGTGAAACAGCTCAAAATATCTGGGAAGAAATCCAGAGATATGTGACAGTGAACCGTTTGAATAATGTGGTGAGCAAAATTGGTGAATTTGAACCCAAAATGATAGGGAAAGTCATAGGCCTTTTTGCACAGGATATTTTAGAAGATTTTGAAAAAGATTTTCCGGCAGTTTTTACAACCATTGAAAAAGATGAGCAGAAAAGGATCAACAAAAAGTTGAATTCTTTAGTGATTGATATTGTGAAAGAAGAATTAAATTCAGCAAAAGCATAGTTTGGGATTAATGCCAATGAATAAGAGCTTTTGCCGCTAAAACAATTAAAGATGAAAAAGATAAGTACATTATTCAAAAAAGATATAAATAATTTAGGACGAGTTATTAACGAAATTAATCCTGAAAACAATTGGGTTTTTGATGGAAAAGCTATTGCTACGCAAAAGTTTGATGGTTCTGCATGTGCAGTGATCAATGGTAAATTATACAAAAGATACGATGCCAAAAAAGGTAAAACAGCTCCTGAAGGTGCAATTCCATGTCAGGAAGCAGATCTTACCACAGGCCATCATCCGCATTGGGTAGAGTGTAGCATGGAGAAAAAAGATGATCAGTACTTCTGGGAAGGTTTCAATGCGTTGGCCGAATTGGGCAAGGTAGAAGATGGTACTTACGAACTTATTGGTGAGAAAGTACAGGGAAACCCAGAAAATATTAAAGGTCATTTATTAGTAAAGCACGGAAATAATATTCTGAGTTTAGAAAGTTTGGATTTTGAATGTATCAAAAACTTTCTGAGCAATCCTGAGAATAATATGGAAGGTATTGTTTTCCATCATACAGCAGATAACCGTATGTGTAAGATCAGGAAATCTGATTTTGGTATACGTAGAAAAGCGATAAAAGAACTTATTGTTTAAATAAAGATGAAGTTTCGGTAATTTATTTTACCGGAACTTTTTTATGTATAAATACAACCACAACTTAAAAAGCCAAGCATGTCATTATGCATATAGATTGAAAGCATTCAGACATAACAGAGAAGTAGAGAGAAACAGATATTTTTACGAGTACCTCAATTGGAGACGTAAAAATTCCCTCCCTTGGAGGAGTGGCAAAAACTAAAAATTTTTGACGGGGTGGTTTTAAAATAAAGAAAAGAAATGTTACAAGCAGAAATAAAAAGTCTTTTAAAAGAAGACATCAGTATATTAGTAAAAGTTCCTAACTCAGGAAAATATTATTTATGTGATTGCGGTGAAGCGAGTTTGCTTACGGTGAAAGAAGCACAGACAACATCAGCAATTTTCATCAGTCATACCCATATCGATCACTTTGCCAATTTTGATGGTATTTTCAGACATCAGATTGGAAGTGGAGAAAAAGTGATTATCTGTGGGCCGCAAAATATTCATGAACAGATTGGAGCCAGATTAAAATCGTACACCTGGAATTTAATAGATGAAAATGCAATTGAATATCAAATCCATGAGATTGTTTCCAAAGAAGAAATTAAGATCTATACCATTCGTCCTCCTTATTGGAATCTTGAGTATATAAAGACTCAGAACTTTCTTTTTGAAGATGAATATGTACATGTAGATTTTGCCATTCTGGATCACAAAACAGATTCCATTGCATACCTGTTTAAAGAAAAAGATTCGGTAACGTTCCACGAAAATGTCTCTGATTTTAAGAAAGGAAAATGGATCAGCGAATTGAAAACAGCCTTTGAAAATAATGATCCGGATAAAGAAATTGAAATAGAAGGAACGCTGTATAAAGCATTAGGTCTGTTTCATTTGCTGACCAGAAATAAAGGCTATAAATTAGGAGTCATCATGGATCATGCAGCAGATGAAGACAATTATAAAAAGATAAAAGAAGTTTTCAATAATACAGATATGGTGTACATTGAAACATTTTACAAAGACGAAGATCAGGAATTTGCCAAGATGAATCACCACAGTTTTGCCTCTGCATCAGGAAAGATTATGAAGGAATGCAATGTGAAAGAAGCTATTCCTATCCACTTTTCAAGAAGATATACTGAAAACGACCAACAGGAAATTGAAACCGCTTTTTATAAAGCATTTAGAAACTAAAAACCCTCAAAATTCCCCTCTTTACAAAAACCTCAGTTGAAGACGTGATATTCCCCTCCTCCGAAGCTCATCTTGTAGTGGTTTTGAAATAAGATTAAATTTGTACTGTGAAAGATTTTGAAAATATCAAGGGCCTACGTCCTCAGAAAATAAATAATTT
>NZ_JANUEH010000013.1:0-175693 GCF_024810195.1 Chryseobacterium sp. BIGb0232 | reverse complement strand
CCAGGGATTAAAAAAATAGCACAAACAATGCAGCGTTTTTATTACCTGAAAAAAGGTGCAGAATTATAAAACCCCTACAAGATGAGCTCCTGAGGAGGGGAATGATGGCAGTTATTCCTCATTGACAATGATAAGATTAGAATAAGGTATCCCTATTACCTATTACTAACAATCGTGGTTTTCGTAGTTCAATTGTTCCATTTTTTTCTCATAGCTTTCCATGTCTTTTTTGCCTATGTTTATTTTTTTCAGTTCTACCGGAATCTGTTTCTTTCCATCGGGACTAATCCAGGTCCCTTTCATGATTTCTCCTTCCTTCTTTAGAATCATCAGCCCTGTAAATCCTTCTTCTACCATAGCAAATTGTCCCTTAGCGCCTTCTGTAACGTTAAGTTCCAACCAATTGCTTACTTTTTCGTAACGGTACATGGCATTATAATAAGGATCTCCACCACATCCGTTTTCCACGGATTGTAAAAATAAGGTTACCGGCATTTTTCCGTTCACTGTGCCTTTATATAGAGAGGAAGTATTCTGTGCCTGTAAAGTAATGAATGAGATTGTAAAAGTGAGAGTTAATAGAATTTGTCTGAACATTTTTATATAGTTTTTAGTCATGTCTTGAATAAAAAAACAGAACAGTACACTTTATAAGCATACTGTTCCATTAGTTTTTTTAAGTTTTGTTGTTCTGGCTTATTTACCAGCAGATGGCCAAAGTCCAGCGTACTGAGAAGTACCGTAGTCAATAGTTTCAGCACTGATTACGAAGCTGATCAACATACTGTTGCTGTCGATTGCATCGAAATCTACTTCGTGCTGGATAACGTATCCATTCTCCCACTTAAGGTTGATTAATGTTCCTTCTTCGTGAGATTTGTTGAAAACGATTTCTCCTACTGTCGGCTTATATTTTCCGTTCAATAAGCTTTCAAGGATGTCTGATTTTTCAGTAGCTTCTACTGTAACTTTGATAAGTGCGTTAGAAGGATCTGAAGCTACACGTCCTGATACGTCAGTTGATCTTGATACGCTGTAGTTCATTTTTAATAATTTCTGACCTTCTCCGTTGTTGAATTTTAAGATTCCTCTTGAATTTCTTTCTGCCATGATTGTAAATTTTAATCGTTAGTAATAATTTTGTTATTCAATAATTGTAAGACAAAGATAAAGGCCTTAAAGTTGAAAAAAAAGCTTTTGGATGGAAATCTGAAAAATTGTAGTAGTTCTACGATTTTATGTCGTAATTCTACGACAATGGAGTTAAAGATAAACACAACTTATTATTAATAAATATTTTAACCATAATTAAAAATCAACAGAAAAACATTAATTATTACACCTTAAAGAGAAATATTATATTAAAAAATCATCTTTATGGCAATTTAAAAATCATCCGAACCTCATATTTTTCTGTACCTTTTTAATGGGTTTCGTTTAGGCGACATTTAATGACTGGAATACCAATATATGTTTTGGAAGTTATTTTTCTTTTTAATTTTTGTAAAGCGCAGCTCTTTTTGAACTTCCTTTAGAAGTCGGTTCAATTCCGCTCCTTTCTCTTCATCATAGCGAATTCTGTACTCTACATCATGCAGGTAAATATTGGATTTATCTCTCAGGAAAATCTTAAAATATATTTTTGAATTCCGTAATTGTGGTGTCTTGGTTTCATAGTCATACGAATAGAATCCGATGATATCAGCTTTGGCATATTTTATATACCTGTTGTTATTCTTTTTCAGATAAAGATAATTATGATCAAACCAGATGGTGATTTTTACAGAAATAGCTTTCAGAATCAAATAGCAAGTTCCCCAATAGAACAGGGTAAAAAATACCATCAAAGAAACACTGAAATCAAATAAAACATAATAAAGAGTTCCATATAAAGCCATAGAAGGTATAATTACCAGAATGGTCCAGCCTGTATGAAACGGCAAAACATTTTTTAATATGAATTCTCTCTTTCCTTTCATTTCTCTGAATTAAGTACCAAAACATATTCCATAATACACAGGAAATCCGCCTATAAATTTAGTATTACTTATGATCAATATAATAAAAAAAACCTGTCATTAAAAGGGTCATTACCACTGCTGCAATCCCTAAAATAAATAAAATAACCTGCCATCGCTGCATTTTATTGATGATTGAATATTTTATTTTTTCTCCTTTTACAACATACACTCCAAAGTTAGGAATGATGGTAGGATTGATCATATTTCTGAGTTCTTTCTTATTGAAGTTTTTAGTGATATAGGGTTTGACATGCTGAACAAAGGCGTCCAGTTCATCAATATCTTTTTGTGATGAAAATGGGGCTAGTCCTGTGTCCCCTACTCTTATTTTTATGGTATAATCTGCTGTTTTAATTGTCAGGTAGCGTAATCCTACATTGCCTATATTTTTGATCATCTTGATTTCAGATGCCTGGAACTGATAGTTCAGATTTCTAAATGTAATATGGAAATGGTCATCCTTTATATTGATAGTCCAGGTTTTTTCTTTTACAAGTTGGCTCAGTTGCTTCAAAGTAATCATACATATTCCTATCGTCATAACACTGGCAAAGGCAACTGATTTTAGAAAATGAATTTTCGGAAAAAGAAGTTCTCCACCAAATAAGACACCCAACATGGTACACAGGCCAGGAATAATTAATACCAGCGCCAATTTCAATTCTGTTTTAAAATCTAACCCCTGGAAACTAAATTCTCTGTCTTTCATTGGTTTCTGTTATCACTATTTTTAATTTCTGCTTAGGAATGCTTTACTTATTTTGATTTCGTTCCAAAGAATCCAGGATTTTTAAATTCCTTTCACTGTATGGATTACCCAATGTACGGGATTCTTCTATGAAAAGTCTGGCTTTTTTGTAATCTTTATCTTCGATATAGGCAATTCCTAATAGATTGATAATCTTGGTATGATCATCTGTACTGTAGCTTTTATTTTTATACGCAGGTTCCAAATACCGGATCGCATTATAGGGTTCCCCTACTTCCAGATATGAATCAGCTAATGGCAATACAATTTCAGGATGTTCCTTTAAATCTACTGTTACAAATTGAGTAATTGCAAAATTATATTCTTTACGTTCATATGCTTTCCAGCCTTTATCCAGCCGTTCACTGTCCCCAAACGAGAAGACGTAATTATTCTTTGCAATAGCTACTATTCCTAAAGCAGCAATAATTCCTATGATGATGGATGCTATTTTTTTCATGGTAGGTTAGTAGAACTGATAATCCAATGATATAACCATCTGATAATTTCTTCATTTACTTATTAAACATTACCTTATACTCTTCCTTAGATATAAAACGGGATAGATACTGTTGAATGAATATAGAATTTGTTTCAGTGTTTCAAGTTCTATACTTTTTCTTCTTTAAATTCAAACAAACATTAGGTAAACAAATCCCTGTTATCAGTAAAATAAAAATCGTCATTAAGACTTGCTCTTTTTATTATAACAGCAGTTTGCTTACCTTCCTGAACCTTTAGAGATAAAAAATGGATATAACAAATAGTAAATATTTTATCTTAAATAATCATATTGCCTAGTTCATTGACTTGAAGGATGAAAGTCTTATTATTTTGTTATTATTTAGTCTTTTACTTTTCATAAGTCAAATATTTCCTGATATTTTCTTGATAAGATTGATCATCCCAAATCATCTCCTTTGAATTTACAGAGAAATTGAATACAGGAATAGGATTTTCTAAGGTACCTTTATTGTCTTTCATTTCATCCGAATTAACGATAACAAAAATGTGACTGGGAATATTGTTATATTCAAATTTCAGAAATTGATTATCAGCTTTATTTTTTTCGTAATAACATAAATTATAATATTTTTTTCCATCAAAAATCTTAACCTCTTGCTTTCCGGTTCCGCTTCCGGTTCCTAGCCCATAACCCAATCTTTGCTTTGAAATTAAATGTACGTTATTAAGTTCTATTTTTTTAGAATTGCTTATATAAGTATCAATATTTACAAAAAATCCCTTAATAAATCCATACAACAAATACATGATTAAAAGAGTTACAATAGAAATAACAACAATTTTTAACACATTTAAGCCTTTCACTATATTAATAATTTGATGAGACAATTTTATCTGAAGTAACAGAAACAGAACTTGATAACTCTTGGACTAACATTTACTTTCAAGATAAAATTATTTTTTAATATTTTCTTTTTCATCAATTACAGCATACTCATAAAATAGCCCTTGGTATATAGAACCAATTACTTTTTTACCAATAACATTATTTACATCATTTTTATTTCCGAATAATTCTATTTCCTTATTTTGGTAATTAATTTTTATCCTACTAAATCTTTTATCAAACTCATTTTTTGTTATAGATGATTGTGCTTCTATACTTCCTTGATATAGAAGGCTACTATTTAACGAATTAAGATAAATAATAATATTTTGAGAAAAAATTAAAGGAACCACTAATAGAATAAAAAGTACATACCACCTAATCAATATTTCCTTTGGTGTACTAAATGTTCCTCTTAATTTGACAACATTAATTATTTTATTAATACTATTATCTTTTGTCACAAATACTAAATACAAAAGCCAAATACTAAAAATTATCAGGGTATGAAAAATAAAAGTTTTTGTGATTCTTATTTTAGAAAAGTAATACTTACCACTTATTTCATTATTACTGTTCGCTAAAATAAACAACAGTACCAATGCTACAAGCAAAAAGATTAGTGATCTATAAATTAGCTGCGAATACTTTAACTGATTTTCTGGCATTGTTTTCTGGATGATTTTCGTTTTGCAATGAATTATCTAATGTTTTCTCTGAGTACTGAGCAAGTATTTCGGATAAGGCAAAAAAGCCTAATAAACCATAATTTGCTCTAGTATAATTCTTATTAGTAGTTGATTGTACTTGATTTTGATATCTTTGACTTAATCTTGAACGTTGTCCGGCACCATAAGTCTTTGCCCGGGTATTCAGTTTTTGTCTGTTTCGTTGTTGCCTTCCATAATGTGGGCTTTTCTTCCCGTTTTTATATTTATGAATTGGATTTTCTCTTTTATACTGATCTATTTTCTTTTGCTCAAAATCATTAAATCTTCCATTTCCGCTACTCACTTTTTCATCCACAATTATTTTGGTTTCAGAATCAACATCTAATGGTATCGTTGCTGTTTTTGCATAATCACTTTGAAGAATATCTCCAACATTATCATTTTTACCTATTATAGGAATGCTATTTCCGACATTTTCACTTACTTCCCTTCCTGTAGCAATATTAGTTATTATATTTGCACCTTCAACAATACCATAGCCAATTATTAAATTTTTGGGCATACTCATTAAAAAACCCTTAATTGCTCCAGACCATCCCATACTCATTGCTGAAGAAAAAAAGGCTCTACCTATAAAAGCGGCACCAAATATTTCAATAGTATTACGAAATTGATTGTTTCTTAATTCTTGTTGAGCTGTTCCAAAATCATAAAATATCTTAATAGTTCCACTAAATAATAAACAATTTAATTGGGAAGTTTCTACCAAAGCTTTTTTACCTTGAATTTCAACTTTTGGATGAAAATCCGTCCATTTACTTCCTCTAAGTGCAACCCAGCATAATAATTGACCTAACGTTAGT
This sequence comes from Chryseobacterium sp. BIGb0232, assembly GCF_024810195.1. Taxonomy (NCBI): domain Bacteria; kingdom Pseudomonadati; phylum Bacteroidota; class Flavobacteriia; order Flavobacteriales; family Weeksellaceae; genus Chryseobacterium; species Chryseobacterium sp. BIGb0232. The sequence continues at coordinate 170,039 of NZ_JANUEH010000013.1, read as the reverse complement.
GCTGCGACCATACCTACTACAAAAGCTAATAACACAGCCACAATAAACGGGGCAGCAATACAAGCTGCTGCTACAATTGCTGCTAAAACTCCAGCCCACTTACATGCAAAATTACAAGGTTTATCTTCTTCTGTAGCAATTAACTTTCCATTCGCAATTCGCACTCCTCTATCTTTAACAAGCATTTTTGAGGTTTTAAACCCATTGGTACAAGTTAAAGTTACTTCATTATGAACATATCCTTTATGACTCATATGTATTTAATTTTTCAATTTCTAATTTTTGATAAGCTTCAAGATTATTATTAACAACCTCTTCAATTTCTACATCAACAAATTCTATCTGCAGAGTCTTTTTATTTATTGCATAAAAACGATTAATATCTAAAGTATATTTAACAAATTTATCTTTTAGAAAGGGATAATTATTATGATATAGTTTTTCTAACTTGGAATAATTTAATTTTGATTTATCTATTTGAGATTCAATTTTAAATATGTATTCATTATCATATTCATTATCAATCAACAACAAAACAGATGTGAGAGGTATAATAGTATTTGGAAATAATGAAGAAGGTATACTACTATTACTTAATTTATTAGTAAAATCTGCTTTAAATTCTTGATTGTAGAGTGGAAAAAACAAATGTGAATGAAAAATTGACTTCTTTAATTCATCAGCTAAAGGATATTCTTTTGAAAATTCAGTATCACCCTTTTCCAACATAGCATCAAAATTATCTTGTGGAATTTCTTTTAATATTATATTTTCTTTTAAATCTTTTTTAAATAAATCCCAGTTCTCCTTTAATTCTTCTTTGTTCAGAACATCTTTAATTTCACCAACTTCGTCTACTAAAATATCCAGATTATCTTTTAATTTAACAATTTTTTCTATTAATCCATCAAATTTCTCGTATAGCTCTAAACTATCACCAATATTGTTATCATAAATATCCAATTTATAAACTCTCCGACTAGAATTAAAATCTAGATAAAATTTCTGCGACTGACTATATTTAGATAATTCTCCGCCATTAATATACATTTCAGTGAAGTGATTACTTTGATAATTTAATTTACTGAAATCATTAAATTTTATATTAAGTGTTTTTATTGGTTTGTAATTACTATCATTTAAAGAATAGCTTATATAAATAAATCTGAGAGTAGTAGGTATATCATTAGTATAAATCTTTTGAGTTATTCCACAATGTTCATTATGAAAGCTTATAAGCTCATCAATATCTATATTATTCTCTTCTGCTATAGAATCTAACGTATCTCCTTGTTTTATTTGATATTCAATATACTTCATTCCTTATGTTTAATTTCAATAATTCTACTGTCTTTTTTTCAATCATTATATCTTAGTTGATATTTATTTTATAGTAAATTATAGATAATATCTGATTATGAATTGATTGATCTAAGTATTCTAAGAAGAATCTTGACCATTAGCATCTCACATGTCTTAAAATTCAAAAGCTTTATTAAAAAATGAAAAAACTAAAGTTTTAAGAGTAACTTCTTTATTATATTATAAATAAAAAACCATCCTATAAATTCCTATTAATCTTTCAATCAATTAATATCAACCTGCCCTCCCGTTATCTTTGTATTACCTTTAAAATTGGCTGTAGCTTTTCCTGCCTTGATATCTATCTCACTACTTATTATTGAAATTTTAGTTCCTGTCACTACAATCTCACTACTCCCTACTTTAAGAGTTATTTTATCTATTCCTGTCAAATCAATTACTCCCTTATTGTCCATTGTAAACACGCTATTCTTACCTCCTACAGCAACTTTATGAGTATTTCCAACATCTGCAATATGATCACAGCCAACTTCTAATTTTTTATTATTACCGATTTTATCTGTTTTATCGTTTCCAACGGTTTTATTACTGTCATTATTAGCATTGTGTACCACATTTCCTGATCCATCAAAGAACATATGAGCACCTCCTTGATCTTTAAGGTTCATAGATCCTGCTCCATTGTCATATTTCAGCTCTGCTCCACTTCTTCCGCTAAAGCTCATCACATTATTCCCGGCACCACCTCCGGCACCAATACCACCATGAAACATTCCTCCCATTACAAACGGGCGATCCGGGTGTTGGTGTACAAAATTGACGATCACCTGGTCTCCTACTTCAGGAATAGACATAAATCCTCGGTTTTTATTTACTTTATCACTGCTTCCGGCATCAGGAGACATTACGCGGATAAACTCGGTAATATCCGGCCCGTTCTGCCAGTCAAACTGTATCTGAACTCTTCCCTGATTTTGAGGATCTGTATTGGAAACCACTTTGGCAAACTGCGCTTCCGCTCTCGGTGTTTCAAACTCCGGACGTGGAATATAACCTGTATCTGCAGCAATGGCTTCAAATTTACCATCATAATATCCTCTGGCATCTACCTCATGGGTAACTTCGATGATCATCAGTTTTGTGAAATAAGAAGTTTCATTGCTATCGGATTTACGCATTTCAATATCTGCAGTACATCCCGGATATAGGAAAGGCACAGTGGTAGTTCCTGAAGTGATGAACACCTCAGAGGCCTTACTTCCGGCAGTTCCTTTTTGAGAAGCATCAATATCCATAAAAGATGAAGCTTTTATAGGAGCCACTCTTAATGAAGGGGTGGTAAACGTCTTTTCTGATATTTCATAAGCACGTCTTGCAATATCTGAGGTATGACTAATTTTTGCACTTCCACCCGTCATCTTCTCATTTTTACTACTGTTGTAACCATAGAAAGAAGGGCTTACATGCTGAGCTTTCATTTTGATCGCAATATCACTTACACTGCTTCCATAAGTAAGTTTCACCGGTTTTTCCTGAGGCGGAAGTTTTCCAAAATGCAACACTTCTCCATCATAGTAAAACTGCTCACCATAAGCTTCTGCCATTCTTGCCAGATAATTGTAATGCGTTTCTTCGTATTGGGAGCTGTAGGAAACGTTTCCATGCTGCGCATCTACTCTGAAATCAAATTTATTATGTCCCAGTCCTTCACTGATGACATGATATGCAATACTATTCAAACTCATGGGTTGGCTTCCTCCAAAACTCTGAATGTGAGGGGCCGCATCCAAAAGTACGGTAGGGCTGTATCCTTTAAGAACGATATTTCCAAGGCTTCCTTTTTCCTGGCTGAACCCTACTTCTGTTACTACGCCTACAAAGTTACGTTCGGCACCCTGTATGATATCTTTATATTTGAAAACCACCGTTATCCTTTTTCCAAGGAAATTCTGAGCTTCCTGAAGATTATGGTTTTCTACACTCCCCAGCGTGTCATGAGCCAGAGTAAGGCTGAATTCATGATGCTTGGCAGCGCTCTGCACCAATTTAAAATGTTTAAAATGCTTGATAATCTGCCCTTCAATCACCACATCCAGTTTTACCACACGGTTGATTCCGGCAATAATACTTTGAGGAATGGCTTCGGCATTATGTATTTTTGAGGTAGGCTGCTTGGCCCACACCTTATTTTCAATGATAGAAGGATTATTCGGAACAAATGTTTGATTCATAAACATATTGGCTCCCTGTACAGTGCTCATGCCCTGTTGTCCAGCTTTTACAGCTTTCTTCACTTTACTGCCCGTTTTATTTATCTTTTCTTCTGCTTTTCCTGCAACATTTTCGGCTGCATTTTTCAACTGCTCTTTGCTGCTTTTGATATCAGCCTTTGGGCTATCTACTTTAATTGTTTTGTCATCCTGAAACATAGTGCTTGTGTTTAAATTAAAAATTAAATAAACTGCTGATTATACAGCAACAGAATCAAAAAATATAAGGTTAGATCTACAAAATCTGTTTATGAAAAAAATGGATTCCTAAAATCTATGATGTCCTTATATATAAAAACAGGACAGCATACTCTTCCGAGCGCACTGTCCTGTACCAATTTTATTTTTACTAAGATGATGAATAGGCTTATTTACCTGCCGAAGGCCACAGTCCAGCGTATTGAGAAGTACCGTAGTCGATAGTTTCAGCACTGATTACGAAGCTGATCAACATACTGTTGCTGTCGATTGCATCGAAATCTACTTCGTGCTGGATAACGTATCCATTCTCCCACTTAAGGTTGATTAATGTTCCTTCTTCGTGAGATTTGTTGAAAACGATTTCTCCTACTGTAGGCTTATATTTTCCGTTCAGTAAGCTTTCAAGGATGTCTGATTTTTCAGTAGCTTCTACTGTAACTTTGATAAGTGCGTTAGAAGGATCTGAAGCTACACGTCCTGATACGTCAGTTGATCTTGATACGCTATAGTTCATTTTTAATAATTTCTGACCTTCTCCGTTGTTGAATTTTAAGATTCCTCTTGAATTTCTTTCTGCCATGATTTGTAAATTTTAATCGTTAATAATATTTTGTGATTCAGTGATTGTTTAGCAAATATAGAGGGTCTTTTTTCGGAAAAAAAACTTTTAACTATAAATCTGAAAAATTGTAGTAGTTCTACGACTTTTTGTAGTAATTCTACGACTTTGGATTTAATAACTCTACTCAATAGCGCTATAATAAAGGCTTTAAAAACCTCATAAAACACTGACTAAAAGGAACATTTTCCACATCAACGAGAAATATTAATACTCTTTAAGTAAAAATTAACATATATTAACATTTATCATCTGCACTCAAAAATAATAGTATCAGGAGCATAAAATCTTGTATATTCATCCTGATAATATCTTAAAATTCCTTCTTTTTTCATAGAATCTTTTTTACACTTCATGAAAAACAAGGAAGCAATACCATCATTTTCCCGATAGTTCTGAAGTTCTTCACTGGAAAATCCCCCGGGATCCTCTTCATGATCCAGGAAATATTTAGTATCCCCCGAGTATTTATAGAATTCAGTATCATTATTCAATGAATTTCCGATGATGAATTCCTGAATAACTTTCTGTCTTGAAATAAGATTATCAGGCATATTTTTTACCAGATAAAGATTTCTATACACCTGAGACTGTACAAATTCTGTTTTTCCCTTATTACAGGAAACCATAATAAATCCAAGAATACAAACAAGTATCTTTTTCATTGCCAAAGAAGTATTATTAAGGATATTTTCTAAATGTACTGTACAAGAGCTTATAAAGCTCAATGTCTGCAATTTTCAAAAGTAATTTTCCAAAACCGCCACAAAGATTCTGATATATTTTATTGAAAAACGGTTATTGAATAAAAAATAACCAAACCTTTAATAAGGTTTGGCTGGTATGATTTAATTTTATGGCTGTATGCCAGCTCCGGCATTTTCTTTTATTGATCTGGTAAGGATCTTATTTTTTCTCAGAAGAAAATCAGGCATCAGGTCTGTGGGAAGGTAGAAAGAACTTTCTCCTTTTCTCTGAAGTTCTTCTGTGATTCCCGGGTTCCAGGCAAGAATTTCATCTACTTTCACATCAAGTTCATCAGCAATTACACTCAGGCTGAACCCTGCATTAATCTCTGTTTCTGATAGAGCATCGCCGGTTGCCTTTCTGTTTCCGTCTTCAAAGAAAACTTTGTTAATTCTTGCTGAATTATAATTGTTTAATACACTCTGAAGTTCTCCTGTTGCATAGCATGCATTCAAGTATTTCTTAACGTGATTAACGGTTTCTCCGGGAAGGTATTTATAGAATTCATGATACTGACTGGAGCCCGCCGCCTGCATAGCTTTTGCAACATTTCCTTCACCACAGTTATAAGCAGCTACTACTGTTACCCAATTATTATATTTTTTGTACAGATTTGCCAGTGAAATAACGGCTGTTTTTGTACTTTTATACACATCTGTACGTTGATGTTCTGCAAGACCATACTGGTTGGCATGTGCTGTCATCAGCTGCCATACTCCTACAGCTCCGGCTCCGGAGGTAATATTTTTGTCAAAATGAGATTCAATCAAAGCAAGGTTTCTTAAATGCTTGGGAAGCCCCTTCTGAAGAAGCAACTGTTCAATAAATTCAACAAGATCTTTGTTTGAATTAATGATTCCCTGGTATTTTCTCACACTGCTTTCCGAGGTATCTGATGCCGCAAGAAACTGTCCGTTTGCCAAAGCAACAGTTCCGAAAAGCATTACCCCTGTAAATATATTTCTGACAATTGTTTTCATCTTAATGTTATTTATAAAGCAAAAAGGCGAATTTATCAATTGCCTTTTTGCTATTTACTTTCTTATTAATCTACTTTCCAGCTTAGTTTTTCTTCTTCTTTATTCCAGTCTACATGAATGGTTTGTCCGGTTTTCACTTCTTCCCTTACGATCATTTTGGAAATAGGTCTCGCCAGCTGCGAACGAATAACTCCGGAAATCTGTCTGGCTCCATATTTACTGCTGAATCCCCCAAGAGCAAGATTTTTCACGGCCTCATCAGTGATCTTTAGAGCAATTCCCAGTCTCGTTAATGAGGTATGAAGTGATTTCAGCTGAATATTGAAAATTCTTTCTGCGATAGATTCCGTAATCGGTGCAAAAGGAATAATCTCTGTAATTCTGGCTAAAAATTCAGGTCTGAATCTTCCTGAACTTGACATGATCTGCATCAGTGAAGATGATTCAGGAATTTTTCCTTCTTCAAACTGCTTTACGATTTCTTCGCTTCCGATATTGGAGGTGAATAGAATCAAAGCATTGCTGAAGTCTCCTTCTTTTCCAAGTTTATCATGTACTTTTCCTTCGTCCATGATCTGAAGGAATACATCAAATACAGAGTGGTGGGCTTTTTCAATTTCGTCAAATAAAACAACGGTATACGGCTGCTGTCTGATTTTATTAACCAACATCCCTCCTTCTTCGTATCCTACATATCCTGGAGGCGCTCCGTATAATAATGCAGCTGAATGTTCTTCTTTAAATTCCGACATATCGAAACGAACCATTGCCTTTTCATCGTTGAACAATAGTTCTGCCATTGATTTGGCAAGTTCTGTTTTTCCGGTTCCAGTAGGTCCTAACAGGAAGAAAGATCCAATTGGCTGTCCCGGTTTGTTTAATCCGCTTCGGTTTTCAACAATAGCATCGGAAAGGATCTTTAATGCATGATCCTGCCCTACTACCCTATTCAATAGAAGGGATTCCATATTCAGAAGCTTTTCTTTTTCCTGAGCCTGGATTTTCCCGATCGGAATATTAGTTTTAGCAGCCATTACAGCAGCAAGTTCCAAACGGTCTACTTTTTCTCTTTTTTTAGCAGCATGCTGTAAAAGCTCTGCATAGGTATCTTCTATGATCTTCTGGATCTGATCTACCGGCATTGAATTATCAAGAGCAGGCTGCTCATTCAATGATCCCCATAAAATAGGGCTTATTTTATCTCTCAATAGATTATAAGTCCAGATTAGCTCATCTGCCTTATCTTTATTGTCAAGGTATTCTTCTTTTAAAACAGCATCATAGCTTTCTTTCCAGCTGTCCAGTTCTTTTTCAGAAAGTTCGTCCAGCATTTTGATCGCTGCCATGGTTCTGTCTAACAAATCGATGGCAGCATCCGGTAATTTTTTACCTTTTGCATATCTTTTCGCTAAACGTACACATTCCGGAATGGCTGTTTTTTCAACTTCAATGCCGTGGTGCTTTTTGTAGCCTTCAAGAAGAACGTCAATCATTTTTACACAAGTCTGCTCATCCGGTTCGTTTACAGTCAGAACCTCAAAACGACGGTTGAAAGCCTGTTCCGGTTCAATAATTTTTCTGTATTCTTCCTGAGTAGTTGCTCCGATTACGGTAATTTCTCCTCTTGCCAATTCAGGTTTCAGAAGATTAGCCACATTTCCGATGCTTCCTTTCGGATCTAAAAGGGTATGAATTTCATCAATGAAAAGAATCGCTTTTTCAATTTTCTTACACTCGGTGATGACTTTTTTCAGACGGTCTTCTATTTCACCTTTATAAGATGTTCCTGCTAATAATGCTCCGGTGTCCAGTTCTAAAAGGGTTCCGTTTTTAAGCATTTCCGGAACGTTCCCTTTAGTAATTTCTATAGCGAATCCTTCTACCAAGGCTGTTTTCCCAACTCCAGGTTCTCCGATGATTATTACATTGGGTTTACTTCTTCGGCAAAGAATCTCTACTAACATTCTCAGCTCTTTATCTCTACCGATAATGTTTTCAAGGTCACCTTTTCTGGCCTGTGCTGTTCTGTCTACGCAATAGCTTTTAATGGATGGAAGAGACGCATCTGCAAAGTCTGATCCGTTGGAAAATAATGATGAAAAGTCACCGTCTTCAGAAACTGTAAACGGAGTATCTTTTCTATATAAATTAAAGATATCATGTTCTCTCAATGGCAAAGACTTCAATTGCTGAAGTGAAAATACTACCTGAGGTTTTACAATAGCGGTAAGGATACAGATCGGAGTGATCTCATCCAGTCCCAGTTTTAAACGGATATCATCAGCTTCTTCTATAAGTGTATCCATGGCTTCATCCTGACCTACCTCATCAGGTAGATGGCTGGTTTTAGGATATTCCTCAATACGTACATCTGCCCATTCGTAGAAATAGCCGGGATCTTTGTCTATGCTTTTTAAAAATTCATTAAGACCAATATCTTTATGCATCAGAGCCTGCAAAATATGCGGACCTCCATAAGTGCCATTATAATTTTCCCTCGCTATCGACTGAGCAATATGAAATAGCTGCTTTACTGTTTCGTTGGTTACTAGTACTCCCATTTATAATTTTTCTTATATTAATATTTGCGTTCTGTTTTCTATTTTTACGAGATGATTTGATGTTTTTTCTATTTTTGAACCTTTACTTTTCATCACTGATGGTTCAGGAATCAAAGCGGTTCTTTATTTTGCTAAAATTAAATATTTTATTCTAAATGTGATAAAGATAGTTAATTCTTCAATTAGAGAAGTAATAACCGGTTTTTTTTATCTTTAACCCTTTCTCAGTCCTGTTCTAAAATCCCGGATTTTTGTTATCAAAGTTCTATTTTCCTTATATCTTTAAAAAATATAACAGGATAAGACTTACCCACTGAAGTCCGATATAGATATAAAACAACATAGCTGAAGGTTCTGCCAGTTCGTGCAATTTTTCGATCAGTGTGGTTTTGATGATATCATAAAAGTCGAGATTTTCGTCTCCCAGGTTCAGCTCATCAAATTTCACTTTATTCAGTGCGTATCCTATCACACGTTTAAGTATTTTATTTTCTGAACTGTTTTTAAATTCATTCAAGAGCCTGACTTTTGCCAAGGCATAATCTGTACTGTTACGGACTACCACCGGCTCGTTGTTTTTAATCTTATTAATAATCTTATCGATAAAGGGAACCAAAATCGTTTTGGAATGATCCTGTACAAGCCTGCTGATGATCCTCGCCATCCCATATTTTGTAGAAAAAATACCAATACAAAATGGTGCTGCAATCATTAACAGGTAGAAAAGACCTGCAGAAACCGGTTTTGCCATCACTGTTGCTATCAGAAATGCAAGAGCTCCACTATGTCCTAATGATGAACCTAAACTTTCAGCCATAATATAGATTCCCAAACAGAAAGTAATGACGGTTGAAAGAATTCCTATGGCATAAATTTTAAATAAACTGAAGATAAATACAGCCGATAGTTTTGAAAAATATTTCAGATGATCTGTGATCTTATTCATTAACGTTTAATTTAATAACATGGTATTAGTTTTATGAGAATTAAGGGGTTTCCTTAATAAGTGGTACAATATAATCAATATTTTTATCTTAAAGGAATCCGTAATAATCCCATATTTTCAATAGAAAAGTTTCTGTACCTCCATTTCTTTTGTATCGTGATTATAGGTTTCTTTTTTAATGATCCTGCCTGTATGATCTGGTCTGTATTTTATGGAATCTGAATCAACAAGTTGTCTGGTTGGACCTTTTTTTCCGTTATAGTTTGTATAAATGTGGTATTTATTGATTATTATATTGATTTCGGCAGGCTGATAAGAATATTTTATTTCAGTACTCTGTAAAGGAATTGCGGATTGGTTTTTCAGGTTTCCCCATGCCTGCTTCTTTTGTTCTTCAATGGATATTGTTTTCCATTTTCCGTTCATTAAAACAGAGGAATTTACAATATTGTATTCATTCGTGACTTCTTCAATAACTTCATCTTTAAGATAAGCATATGTTTTTTTAACAAAATGATTGACTATTTTTTGAGGATCATCTGTGCTTATGGTTCCTGAATATTCAAGGATACCGGTCAGTTGATGCTCACTGTTATAAGTATATTCAATAACATCATTCCGGTCTGGGGTATATTTTTTTATCAGTTGTCCCTGATTATTATACGCATAGAGAAATGTTTTTATGTCATCCTTAATTACGTTTCCATTGGGTGCTACTTCTTTTTGCCAGATTGTTTCTTTCTGTATCTGATTGTTTTTACTGTAAACCAGGTTTCTTTCCGATTCATAGCTCTCATCATTTTTTTTCTGAAAGATAAGCCTCGCCTTTTCATCATATCTGTTCTCCAACACTACTTTATCGAGCAGCTTATCTTCAATCAGTTTCAAGAGCTGCCCGTATTTGTTGTACTGATAAAGGTATTTGTCTTTGCCTTCCGGAAAATTTCTTTCTATGGTTTTAATCAGACCTAATTCATTGACTTCTATCAAGGTTGCAAAGTCTCCGCCACCCGTCCCTACAGTTCCTAAAGGAAACAGGTAATGGTCTGTATATTTCTTTGGAAAAATGTATCTGAAATTATTAATTTTTAATAATCCGGTAAGATTCAGTAAGTCAGGTTCGTGTATGGTAAGAGTGTGCGTCTTCAGGTTGGTTTCCAGATACAGCTTATGGTCTGAAGTTGGAGAATAAAACAGAATCGCATTTTCTTTTTTAATATAGGCTGTTTTTTGGTCCGGATAAAGCTCTGTATTGTTAAATACTTCTGCCACCTTATTATTTTCCTCTATTTTAGGATTGTTGGAATGACAGGCAATACCAGGAGCACAACATATTAATACAAGCCCGATTAAACGTATATTTTTTGATTTGGAAATATTCATAAATGTTGAAAATTAAGATAGGCTAAAACTTTGATATACCCTTATTTTAAAACGACTTACTTCACAGATAGAATATTTCATCTTATACCAATTATAAAAAATATATTGTTTTTTATCAAAAGGGTATACCATTTTGACACAAGGAAAGGGATCCATTGATACTATATTCTTCTTAGTTCTACATGAAATTAACAAGAATAGAAATATAATTAATAATTCTCATAGTCTTTTCCCATAGTTGAATAAAAATTCATTAATCGCTTGGAACACTCTCCGGTCGATAAGGAAAACAAGGTAATCCTTCACTGTATACCAAGGAATCTTTCTTATATAATCTTTTACCTACAATCTTTCCGTTGTCATCGTGCAATCTCAAAGTATCAGTGAAGTATCCTTCTTTGGTATACATTTCAAAATACAATTTTCCATTGCTGTGGAATTCTTTCCAAAGACCTGTTCCTTTTTTGAAAGTGGTTTCGTAAATGACTTTACCATTATTATCAAAGCGCTTATAGACACCATCTCTTAATCCGTCTTTAAAATTTTCCTCTCTCCAGATTTTGCCTTTGGCATAGACATTTCCGTTTTGATCAAAATCAGCATCGCCGCTTAACCATTTACCTTCTTTTTTCCCTTTTATAATTCTCCCAAAACGTTCTCCCCCTTCTGCAAATTTATCCTCAACATTAACATCTTTATCTTCTTTTATCTTTTTCTCAGGAAAATCCAAATTATATTTAAAGAAAGTATTTGGGTTCATAATACTACTTCTAATCATCGTTGGCGGTTCATGATCAACATATTTTTTCTTGAATAAACTACAAGAAGTTAATAAAACTAAAAAAACAAAAGTATATTTCATTTATTTCTTTTTAACAGGTGCTTTACATTTACAAAATTCTTCCAGAAAATTTTTGGAATCATCTCGCATTATTTTAATTTGGTTATGATTGAATCGTAATCTAGAATTATAATAATCCATAATATTATGGGTAGTATTCTGTTTGTATAATAAAATGCTCAATTCCATTTGTTCCAAAACCTCGTTCAAATATTGTTTTTTTTCTTCCAGAAATTTAACATAATCATTTTTAAAAAAATAACAATCTAATTCATATTCTTTATAACTACAATCACTAACACTTAATAGCTTTCTTAAAGCTCTTTCGTTTTCTGAAATTTCTTTATTAATATTTTTTTTTGCTGCCTCTGTGTAGTTTACCGTTTTTAGTTTCTCTTGATAAGATGCAATAAAGTTATTCAAATATGTTGTTAAGGATTTTTTATTAGAATAAAATTTACTCATAATATAGTAAGTATCTTTACTTTTAGCAACTAATATATCTTTATTTATTCCAGCTTTATAATTATCATTTTTTGATCCATCAGTATTTTTCTCTAATTGCTCATTTCCCAAAATATCCTCTCTTGCGTTTTTATATGCATCTTTTTCTTTTACACCAAAAAATAAGTGAGGTAGCCCAAGCATGTGACCAATTTCATGTGCATAAGTATCTTTAGAATCAATATTGGTAGAATACACCATTAACATATAATGATCCAAAGGTGAAGTTCTACTATACGCCCCAGTATTCTCATCATCAGCTTCAAAATCACATAAAATAATAATTCCACCTTCATAGCTTTTCCCTTTTCCAATAAGCTTCTCTTTGTAGGCTTTCATAGTTTCATTGTCCACCTGATTCTCATATGATATAACATTCATTGTAGAACTTTTTTTATAATATTTCCTCTGTAATAACAATTTTTATTATCTATTGCGTAGTAACTATCATCTAAGCTCTTAAAAGTTTTACTATCGGCATCACTGACAATCATAAAAGTTGAACCATAAGCCATAGGATTTTCTACAAAAACATGATTATTATCCTTATAGTAGATATAATTAAGCCTTCTAAATGAAATAGTATCAATACTATTTTTTAGTTCTTCTATTTTACCAGTATCAAAAGTTATTTCATCTATATAAATATCTTCAGGTTTAATACCTTCAGATATATCACCATGAGAAACTGTTTTAAAATAAAAATTTCCTTTATTATCTTTATATAGAATATCTTTTATTTGTACATAATTTTGTGAATTCTTTTTTATAGAAACTTGTTCTTTCCTAGTAAGAAAAAAACATCTTTATTATAGATAATTATTTGGTTAAATTTATACCTACTTAATGTATCAAAGTAAGTAATAAAAGGTTTTTCTCTAGGTATTTTATTAAAATCTATTATTTTCCCAATCCATTTTTTCTGTTTTGGTTTGACATGAGTTTGTATTTATTGTCAAAATAAACATGGAAATACATAATAAAATTTTATTCAATATCATTATAATTACTTCTTGGGGTGCCCAATAACTAATCTTGTACCTCTTTCTTCCTCGCTTCCTTTAAACATTGCTACAATCATATAAATATAACCGTCTTGAGAATAGCCAATAGGTATGGGATCTGGAAAGAAATCTTCCATGTTTTCTATTTGCCATGTTTTCCCAAGATTTTCACTCCACATATAACTTGAATAAGGTTTTCCTTCAATAAACTTGTACATAAAATTACCATAAACATATCCAAAACCATTATTTATTGCCACATGTTTATCTTCAAGAATATAGTACATTTCTCCTTTTTCATCATTATCATCATATCCGAAAAAGCTAATAGGATTTCCTGTTTTTCCATCTTTGTCTATAACATCAGCTTTCATTCCTTGAGGAACAGGAAGTTTTCTTTCTGTTTTTAATTCTTTCGTAATCAAATTATATGAAATCAGACTATTATCACTAATAAACCAAATAACACTGTTTGTTCTGAACATGCAATTTGTACTGGGATCAAAATCTTCGTTATTAATTTCAAATGTAATCCATGTTTTTCCTCCATCTATGGTATAACGATATTCTTCTTTTCCTTCACCATATTTAACTTCCTTAAAAAAAGAAGCTATTCCTATTTTTTCTGAGTAAAAATTAATTCTACTTACACTTTCATCAAAACCTCCAATTTCTAGCCATGTTTCTCCAAAATCTTTGGAAATAAAAAGAGAGGAAGATATTTGACTTAACCCATCAACATAATTTCGGTCTTCCAAAACCACAAATAAGTTTTTCCCAGTAAAATATCCTTCAGATATTTTTCCTTTACCTAAAGTTGTTTTATGAAAAGTCTTACCAAAATCTAAACTTCTGTATATTATAGAGTTTTCATTATCAGGATTTTCTGCCCCATCGCTTCCTAATAAGAAAAAAATATCTTTATTATAGGTAATTATTTGGTTAAATTTATACCTACTTAATGCATCAAAGTAAGTATTAAAAGGTTTTTCTCCCGGTATTTTATTAAAATCTATTATTTTCCAATCCATTTTTGGTTCGTTTTTGGTTTGACAAGAACTAGTGTTTATTACCAAAATAAACATGGAAACGTATAATAAAATTTTATTCAATATCATGATAATTACTTCTTGGGATGCCCAATAACTAATCTCGCTCCTCTTTCGTCTTGATTACCTTTAAACATGGCTGCTATCATATAGATATAGCCATCTTCTGCATAACCTATTGGACGGGGGTCAATAAAAAAGTCTTCCAATTTTTCTTTGTGCCAGGTTTTCCCTCTATCTTCGCTCCATACATAGTATGAATAAGGAGTATTATATAATTCTGTAAAATAATAATTGCCATAAGTATTAACATAATAGCCATTAGGAAGATTAACCAATTCATCATTATTTACATAGTATAATGATATCTTTTTTTCAGTATAATCATTACTTACTAGAGTAACAAATATTTCTCCCGTTTTTATATCTTTTTTAAGGTCTTCTATTTTCATTCCTTCAGGAATTTTCATCTGTTTTATCTGTTTCTTTTCTTTTGAAATTAAATCATATTCTACAATACTATTATTTTCTACGAATATGATTTTATTTTCTGTTTTAAAAATATAACCTAAATCAAATTGGTCAGAATCAGGCTCAAAATCCTTCCAATTTTCCCCTCCATCTGTTGTAAATAAATATCTTGATTTCTCCTTTGAAAGACAAACTATTCCTACTTTTTCAGTATAAAAATTCACATTATACAAATCTTCACCTTCAAACGTTTTAATTTTCACCCAAGTTTTGCCAAAATCTTTAGAGGTAAATAAAGTACTATTTGGCTTATTTATACCATCAATATTTATGGTATCATCCAATACAACAAACATTTTTTTTTCTACAAAGAAACCTTCTCTTATTGTACCTTTTCCTAAAGAAGTTTTATGAAAGGTGGTTCCATAATCTAAGCTACTATAAATTACAGAATTTTTATCTTTCTTATTTTCTCCGCTATCGTCTCCCAGTAGAAAGAAAATATTTTTATTGTAATTAATTATTTGATTGAATTCATACCGAGTGAGTGCATCAAAATAAGTGTCAACTTTAGTCTCTCTTGGTATTTTATTAAAATCTATTATTTTCCAATCCATTTTTGGTCCGTTATTATTTTGGCATGAGTTCATACTTATGGATACTATCAAGATGCATATTGCAATTATTCTATTTAAAAATTTCATCCCAATAACTTTTTAATTTATTTCCTGCACTTTCTAGCGACTCTTTTGTGTCTTTTTTTAATTCTTCCCAAGAAGCTTTAGTTACACTTCCGTAGTCCATATTTTTTGCCATGGTCCAAGCTTGCTCCCAAGTCTCTTTCCCCATCCACTCCTTCATATCAGGAGTCAATAATATTCTAAATAAATCTTGTACAGGCAAAATTGACAT
Organism: Chryseobacterium sp. BIGb0232; assembly: GCF_024810195.1. Lineage (NCBI taxonomy): Bacteria > Pseudomonadati > Bacteroidota > Flavobacteriia > Flavobacteriales > Weeksellaceae > Chryseobacterium > Chryseobacterium sp. BIGb0232. Next base: position 154,228 of record NZ_JANUEH010000013.1, on the reverse strand, counting down.
TTTTTTTGGATTGTATGCATCTGGATGAGTAGCAAAGGCAAAGCTTTGAAATTTTGTATTATTCAATTCTATATTGTTATAAAATAAGTTTATTTTTGTTTTTGGCTCAAATGGAGTTACTCCATTTGATTTAGTTAAATTATTTTTAATATTATATGTAGTATTATATTTAGAAATATAATACTTATCAACCACCCCTTGTTCCATATAGGTTTGTAAATCCATTTTTGCTTGATTTAACCAAGCCTGTCCGGCTTTAGTTAGTCTCGGCATCAGTTCATTGGTAAAAGATGTACAATATTTATAGCCGTAGCTTCCATTTGGTGTTGGGATTACGTTTTTATTCCCTTTAGTATACTGAGGCAATGCGTTGTCTTCCTGCAATCTTTTCTTCTCGGCTGCGTCTATTTCTACATGCCCATCTACATTTCCAAATATACTGAGTTTCATCTGTGCCAATACTTTCAGACGTATGACTGCTTTTTCATATTCAGACAATTTACCTTTTTCCTTTATATCTCTTAAAGGACCATAATAATATACAGGTGGGGTATGCAGACAATCAGTATGTCGCTTCATAAAATTTTTGAAACGATCCACATAATAATTACAACTTCCTTTTCCTACAGATGGTGGAATATAATCACATGATTTAGTTCCTAAACCTTCAAATGTTTTAGTCTTTCCATAAATTACACCATTCCGCTCCCCTTTGTCAGTAACCATTTCAGCGGCATTATCTACAATATTGCTTTCAGAAAAAATATTATAATCGTTCTCGACAATTTCCGTTATTTTACCTTTTACAATTCTTGTTCTGCTCATAATTAAAGGTATTAATAATTTTTACTTCTTTCACCACTATTATTCTGAACTTCATTTTGTGCATGCCTATTAATAGAGCCACTTGAACTTGTCTCTATTCCTCCTTCACTATTTACCACGGTTTTTCCTTTCTTCGTTTCACTATGTACATCACCTTCTATAATCTCTGTCAATTTTCCGGTAATAAACGTACTCGCATTTCCAATGACTGAGGTAAGCTTCATAGCGCCCACACTTTCTGTATTGTTTAAGCCGATACTGGCAGATTTATTCATTCCCACCGTGGTTGTCATATTTTCCCCAACGTTGATGTTCATATTCTTACAATTCAGGGTCATGGTTTCCGGCGCGGTAATATTGATATTGCTTCCCGTAGTATCCAGATGGATCTCATTACCACTTTTATCGGTGATGATGATGCTTTCATCTTCTGTGAAAACAATTCGGTGTCCGCTTCTGGTTTGGATGGATTTTACACGGTTATCCATTCCGCCTCCCAAACCAATTCCTCCATGGAACATTCCTCCCATCACGAATGGACGGTCAGGATGACTGTGGACAAAGTTGACCATTACCTGGTCGCCTATTTCTGGAATCGCTACATACCCACGGTTTTGAGTGATTTGATCAGTTCCTCCCGCATCAGGCGTCATGACTCTTACAAAATGAGTAGTATCATTCATTTGCCAGTCGAACCTTACCTGTACTCTTCCCTGGCCTTCAGGATCTGCATTCGCGATTACTGTGGCAATCTGAGGCTGGGCTACTGGAACCATAAATTCAGGCTTGGGTAAAAATCCCGTATCTGCGGCAATAGATTCGAAGGTTCCTTTATAGTGACCGATGGTATCGATTTCGTGTACAGCTTCTGTAACCATTACTTTGGTAAAGTAAGAAGTCTCATTGCTGTCCGGCTTTCTCATGTGGATATCTACCACACATCCCGGATGAAGGAAGGGTACAGTTGTAGAACCGGATACTGAAAATACACTCACGGCTTCACTTCCAGAAGTACTTTTCTGAGAGTTTTCTACATCCAAATGGGTAGATGCCTTGATAGGGGCTACCTGAAGAGCCGGGGTTTTATAGATTTTATCATTATGGCTGTATGCGGTTTTAGCAAGATCTCCTAAATGGTTTACAGGGGTTTCACCTGATGTCAGTTTTTCATTTTTACTGCTGTTATAACCGTAGTATTGGGGTTTGGTATGAACTGCTTTCAGTTCTACCCTAATGTCATCAGCATTACTGCCATAAATAAGTTTTATAGGTTTATTCTGAGGCGGAAGCTTACCAAAGTGAAGCACTTCACCATCATAGTAAAATTGCTCGCCATAGGCTTCAGCCATTCTTGCCAGATAATTGTAATGCGTTTCGTTGTACTGGCTGCTGTAGATAATCTGAGAATAATCGTTGGTATCCACTCTGATATCAAAACGACTTTTATCAATTCCCTGTTTGATTACTTCTTCGGCGATGATTCCCATATTAACGGGCTGTCCGCCGCCAAAGCTTTGAATATGTGGAGCTCCGTCCAACAGAATCGTTGGACTGTATCCGGAAAGTACAATATTGCCAAGGCTCATCTTTTCCTGGCTAAAGCCTACTTTGGTGATCAATCCTACAAAATTTCTTTCGGGACTGTTATCAATATCTTTATAGGAAATGATTGCCGTAAGGCGTTTCCCTAAAAATTTATTCGCTTCTTCAAGGGTATGGCTCTGACGGTCTCCCAATGCATCATGTGCAAGGACAAGACTGAATTCGTGATGCTTACCAGAGTTCTGTTTAAGAGTAAAATGTTTGTAATATTTTATAATTTTTCCCTCAACAACCAGGGAAAGTTTTACCAACCGGTTGATCCCTGCGTGATGGTTTTCAGAAATTCCATCAGCATTTTGTGAAGGGCGGAAGGAAGACCCCTTTGTCTTTGTTTCGGTTTTCATATGCTTTGTGTTTAGTTTAGTATTAAAGATAGTAGTATTTTACGAAATAATCAACATAACAGTGAGATAGACAACAATTGATCAATATAATTTTTCATAACAGGGCAAAAAAGACCGTCTTTATAAGGGACAGTCTTTCTTTGTATGAATGTTGATAATGTGTAACAATTTTAGCTTGTTGGCCAAAGTCCAGCGTACTGAGAAGTACCATAGTCAATAGTTTCAGCACTGATTACAAAGCTGATAAACATACTGTTGCTGTCGATTGCATCAAATTCCACCTGATGCTGGATCACATATCCGTTCTGCCAGTTCAAAGTGATTAATGTTCCTTCTTCGTGAGATTTGTTGAAAACAATTTCTCCCACTGTAGGTTTATACTTTCCGTTCAGTAAGCTTTCAAGGATGTCTGATTTTTCAGTAGCCTCTACTGTAACTTTGATTAATGCGTTAGAAGGGTCTGAAGCTACACGTCCTGATACATCAGTTGATCTTGATACGCTGTAGTTCATTTTTAATAATTTCTGACCTTCTCCGTTGTTGAATTTTAAAATCCCTCTTGAATTTCTTTCTGCCATGATTTGTAAATTTTAATCGTTAGTAATATTTTGTGATTCAGTGATTGTTTAGCAAATATAGAGGGTCTTTTTCGCTAAAAAAAACTTTTCACCATAAATTTGAAAAATTGTAGTAGTTCTACGACTTTTTGTAGTAATTCTACGACTTTGGATTTACAAGCACTCTCATAACTAGCAATAATAAAGCACTTTGTATTTTATCTCCAAATCATGAAAAAAAATATTTTTACACTTAAGTGAGAAATAAACAGCATTATGAATTTAAAATTCGGGGATTTTTCTCGAGATTTAAGATCCTAAATCAGGAGAAAAAAAATCTTAAGAAAGAGTTTTTTTTGGGGGCACAAATAAAAAAGCAGAAGTAAAATGACTTCTGCTTTTTATATGTTAAAACTAACAATTAATGTTTAGTGTATTCCGGAGCTTCTGTCGGAACCATAGTTGGAGTAAAGAACTCGTTAAGCCAATAGAACGTTTGTCCATTCTGCTGAATCTTTACTGCAGGATTATTTCTGTGGTTCAGCATTCTTTCTGCCAGATCCTTATAGTGATGGAAATAGTTTCTTACTGTCTCATTACGAACAATTTTTGATTTTCTCCATCCTTTAAGTTTGTACTTCGCCATGATCTCTTCCTCAGAAAGGTCGAATCCTGTGCTCATTCCAATTGCATAAGACATTGGTAACTCATAAAGATCTCCTTTATCCAGGAATTTGATCGTTGGATTGTATTTCTTTAACAATCTTACATATTCCTTGATCGCTTTTGACTGATTGAAATCCGGTTTATCAGGAGCTGTATTTCTGTATACTTCAGAATAGAAAGCTTTTAAATTATCATATTCCGATTCAGAAATAAGAATTCCTTTTTCTATACTCGGAGTAATCTCTTTCAACTCTTTTGGCAGATATCCTTTCACAAGGAACGGATTTCCATAATTGATCAACTGTGCTGCAATTCCTGCAGAAACAGGATTGGTAAGTCCCGGATACAGATATTTATATTTCAAATCCACATCTGTTTTTCCTGCTCCTACGGAAGAGTGGAAGTAATCATTCAGAGACTTATCTACATTCTGATTATCTAAAGTTACCTGCGCGATAAGACTATCCACTGATTTTTTCAGGAATCCAGGAGTCGCAATATCTCCTTTTTTAGGGAAGATTACAAATCCCTGAGACATACTCTGTTTAGGATAAGCTAAGGAGAAGAATCCTTCATCACCTTCTACAAGGCTGAAGTTGTTCTTGGTAAGAACGTCAGATTGGTTAATGATCTTTTGTTTTTTAAGCTCAGCAATATTTTTAGCGGTATTGGTCACTATGTTCTCTGCCATCAATACAAAATCATTATAGGTATCTGAAGATCTTGCACTGGTCTGGAACATAATCAGTCTTGCCTGAGCCTGAGTAAGAGAACCGATAACACTGTACATATTTCCGCTTTGGTTAGCAGATGTACCTACAGTCACTACAATATTGGTTTCATCAGGAACGTTGGAAAGAAGGTTTCCTGCTGCAGAAAGGGCCTCTCCTACCGGCTGATAGCCATTATTACTTGCACAGTTCATCTCATTTGTTTTCTGATCGATAAACGTTGTAATCTTACTGTAATCAGGACTTAGGTTAGAAACGGCAGTATTGGTCCCACAAGGGTTATTTTTATATAAAACTACACCGTATTTTACGTTATTGAAATAGGATGGTTTTTCAAATCTAAGCTGAAGATCCTGCAATAATGATTTTACAATAGGGGCATAAGGGGCATTTCCGGCACTTATATCCAATGCAAAAACAATATTGATATTTTTATCTCTGTCTGTAATTTCTCTGTAACGGTCGAAATAAATAGGCTCCCCTAAAACATTAAAGACATAGTTTTTACTATAATCGAGGATATTTGTAAAATATTTCGTTTTGGAATCCGGGGTTGGAGCTTCATTTAAAGGCAGAGTCACCGGGAAGATATTTTCTAAAGGTTTTCTTTTGTTTACATCCGTAAGAAGAATCGCGGTTCTGTTTTCCGCATCTGATCCTGATGCTCCGGGATACCCTTCATGTACTCCCAGTTCTGTATCGTTAATTCCTGTCGGGTTTTTAAGCTTAATTGCTGAACGCTCACCCCATGTGGAAATCACATTGGAGCTCACCCATCCATAAAGGCCTTTTCCAATACTGTCTATATCTATAGATGGTTTTTTACCTACCAGAAATCTTTTATTATTTTCAGCCTGCTTGTAAACATACACCACCTGTCCGTTAGGGATCTTAACATTAGCTGTTTCAATAAGGCTCGGTGAATTGAACACCATGATCGAGTCATTTTTATAGTATCTTTCAGCACTCTTGATCACCTCGCTGTTATTAGGCACTACAGCCACTCTTATAGGATACCCGGTTCTCTCGCTTTTCAGGGAGTGGTTCCATAAAAGCAGGTCAGATTCAGGGATCCAGCCATATGTTTTAATAGATTTTGATGAGACTTTTTTCATTAAAGCATCCGGAACGTATTCCGCTACTTTTACCATTCCGTCTCTATGTTTCAGAACCATTAAAGGCTCCAGAAATTTTACTTCTTTATATGATTTTTCATCATCTTTATCCAGATAGGCCGTATTTCTTGATCGGTCCGAAATCACGATCCACGGAACGGATTTTTTTGGATAGCCGTTAACAACCGTTGAATTATCTACTTTTCCGTATTGGGAAGGCTCAGGAGTTTTCTTTGATGGCAGTTTTACCTGACAACTCGTCAACAATACTGATAACCCTATATAATATGCTGCTAGAGGAAATTTATTTTTCATCCTATTTATCTTTTTATGATTGGCACATCCGAAGAACCGGACGGTATTATTTGCTTTGGTTTATATCTACTTTCGTTACGCAATTCTGTGTATCATCTAAATTCACCTTTACGGTCTGGATCACAGTATTTTTGTCAAACTGAAGACCTGCACAGTACATATAGAAGTTATTTACTTTACTGTCATTTACTTTTACCACTGTGTTTTCATTGTTACACAGGTATGTTTTCAACAGGTAATTGTAGTGCATATTGAAACTGTTTCCATTTGCAATCTGCTGTAAATGATATTTGAAATCGTTATCAACTTTTGCATAAGAGTCTTCTACAGATACTTCCTCCTGTTCTAAAGAGTTGTAAGCAGGAAGAATTTTGATACGGTGGTAGATAGGTTCCTGGCTTTCTTCGGTATAAAGGGTAACCACATAGTCTCCCGGTTTTTTATAGGCATAGATGGCTAATTTTTCTTTAGCATCCGTATTTCCTGTTTCTCCAAATTTCCATGCAAACTGTGTAGCATTGGAAACGGCACGGAACTGTACATTCTCATTCTGCATGGCCTGTGTCTGAGCTTCAATAGTGGTCTTAGACTTTGTAGTGTCTTTAGCCTGCTTTACGCTTCTTGCAGACACCATTACAGGAAATGATTTAGTGTATTTACTGTCAACGATCAAACTTACCTGGTAATATCCAGGCTTATTATAGAAGTGGATCCCACTGTTTTTATCAGAAGTTGTTCCGTCTCCAAAATTCCATCTTTTGGTTTTTGCAAACTGGGTTTTATCTTCAAATAAAAGTGTATCTCCTACCGACAATGTAGATGGATAGACTACTCCAACAATATCATCAGCAGAATGGATCACTTTTTTCTGCAGCCAAAGTGCAACAAGAGCAGCGATGAGCAATGTTGCAATAACACCGATAATAATGTTCTTTTTGTTTTTTTGAAAATAATTCATAGTTAATAATTGTGATGTGTTTTATTTAAAGTTCCTAAATTCATTATTAGTTTATTGGGTGCGAGCTTTCAACTCATTCTGACGCTGATAAATCTTATCCTGCTTATCTTTAAACCCAATTCTGCACTCCTCTACCTGCTTTTCAAATCTCTTGATATCTTCTGAAGTGGTTGAAATTACCTTTTTATCTTCGTAATACATCTTGTAGAAGCGGGCAATTTGCGGATAGGCATCTTTTCTGGTATCAACGATATCATGCCCTTTAAAATAGCCATTAAGATCATTCACTCCTACAAAGATATTATTTTCCACAAAAGGCTGTGGAGCTTCATCGGTAAGTTTGGTAATCATGGTATAAGTACTGTCCATGATCGGAATAATGATTTTTTGGTGTTGCTCAAATTCGGCCTTTTGTTCGAGATTCTGAATTCCTCTTACATCTTCATCAGAAAACGGGGATTCAAAACCTTTCAAAAAGAGAATTCCCAGAAATATCATAGCAGTCACAAGCATCAGTATCAAATAAAAAAACTGATAATGCCTTTCTTTTTTAGATAGTGTAATTTGTCCTTGCATATCTTTATTTTTTTATCGTCTTCTACCTCCGGTGAAATTTCTTGTAGGGTCTTTTCTAAGCTCAGTATTGGCTCTGTTTACTTTTCCCATACATTCATCCAGATCTCTGAGAACTGTTTTCTTTTTGTATTCTACTCCAATAATTTTGGTCTTTAACGTAAGCATAGGTCCTATCTGCTTCATCAGTGTGGCATAATGTTTAAAGCTTTCGGTACTGTCTTTTCCCATAATACTTTTAACATTTCTTACGTTATCCATGATATTCGTTCTAAGAAAAACATCATTTTCCACCTTGTTCATGTCAAGCTGGGTCATTTTTTCGTAAATATCATCCACATTATCTTTCAGCATATCACTTCGGCGCATTAATTCTTTGTAAGCTTCTGCTTCACGACTTATCCCTTCGCGCTGTATATCATAGCTCTTAAAGAAGAGGTACAGGCAGCTAAAGGATACCATAGACAAAACAACAAATGAAAGGATAAACTTCCAAATGCCCGTTCTGACGTCAGATTTGTTCAATTTTTTTTCCCTGTTCGAAGACATATATTTGCGATTTGTTTGGCCTGTGAAAGTATAAAAATTTTTTTTTATGCACAATACGTATTTTCCCTGCTCTGGTTTCGTAAAATCCCGGTTTAAATTAATATTAATTTAAACTTTCATAAGTTTTTCATAAATTAGGCCTCTGAATTTCAAATATCATTCGCCAAATCGATATTAAGAATGAGTAAAATATTATCTAATACCGTGCGTTTCTCCATAGCTGACAGTGATTTTTATTTTAAAAAAATAATGATCAAAACCCTGATGGAAAACCCTTTCTATATGCTTTTGAACGACTGTAACAATGGCCATGAGCTTGTGAACAGAATCTACAGGAGGCAGGAAGATGTATTTATCATAGAGCTGTTTATGCCGGTATTAAGCGGGATTGAAGCTATTAAATATATAAGGAAAAATAACACAGAAACACCTATTATCACTTATTCCGGGACTTACCAGGAAGATATGGCTGAAATTCTGTCGAAGATACCTAATATCTATTATTGTCAGAAGAACAGTACTATTATTAAAGACATCATTAAAGGAAGTATAGCCTCTGACGAGTTTGATTTCGAAGCCTATTCAAAAGAATGGGAGCAGCAGCCACTGGCTGTACAGGAATATATGGACAGACAGAAAAAGGGACAGGAAGAACTTTCCCCGGCTGAAATACAATTGATGAGATTCTGCTACGAAGGCTTCAGTAATAAGGAAATTGCAGAAAAACTGAATCTGAGTACAAGAACTATTGACACTTACATTAACCGCCTTACGGAAAAACTGGGACTGAAGACCAAACTTCACCTCATCCGTTTCTGTGTGGAAAATGGGTACTACAACTCCAGTATGTAGTGATTACAGGATACAAAATGAGAGACAGAAAACACTGGTATGGCTAGTGTTGCCTGTTCCGTTTTTTTCGAATTATCAGTGTTTTTTTATCATTATATTGCAATATTATTTTATTATTAAATTATCTTCAAGCAGCGTTAACATAGCATATACATTAATATCTCAACTTATTGAACAAAAATATTTCGCCACTAATTTGCTAGTATTCAATTTTTTTAACTAAATTTGCACACCTAAAATTTAAAATTAAAATAAGGAAATGACAAAGGCAGAATTGGTAAACACCATCTCAAATAAGTTGGGAACAGAAAAGAATGAAACACAGAAAGTTGTAGAAGCTTTTATGCAGGAGATCAGAACTTCTATGTATAATGGGGATAACGTTTATCTGAGAGGTTTTGGATCTTTTATCATTAAAACAAGAGCTGCTAAAACAGGAAGAAATATTTCTAAAAACACTGCGATTGAGATTCCTGCTCATAACATTCCTGCTTTCAAACCTTCAAAATCTTTTGTTGAGAAAGTAAAAACGAAAGTTGCAGTAAAATAAGAACATTAACTGAATATTAACTAGTTACTAAAAAATTAAAATTATGCCAAGCGGAAAGAAAAGAAAAAGACACAAGGTTGCAACTCACAAAAGAAAGAAAAGAAGAAGAGCAAACAGACATAAGAAAAAATAATCTCTTTTTCTCGAGATTTACAATATAATAATATAGTTGGTGGTTTTAAATTTTTAAAGTTCACCGACTATATTTTTGTTTGCAACTATAAGATTCCGCGGAAAACGGATGGTTTCAAATATTATTTTAACAAAAATATAATGATTTTCATTCTAAATCCTTATATTTAGTAGATGAATTAATCGAGAACAACACCAATTTCCTAAAATCTTAACAATTTTTATCTGATAACAAAATGAAGAAAGAACTAATAGTTTCGCATGAAGATGATCTTACAAAGATTGCACTGCTGGAAGACGGAAGACTATGTGAACTTCATGAGCAAGAGGACAAAAGCGATTTTATAGTTGGAGATCTGTTTATAGGTAGAGTAAAAAAACTGGCACCAAACCTGAATGCAGCATTCGTCAATATAGGATATGACAAGGATGCATTCCTGCATTATCAGGATCTGGGCCCACAGTATCTTACATACAGAAAGTTTTTAAAAGATACGATCTCTAAAAAACAAAATACTTCAAGCTTAAAAAATTTCGAGATACAGCCCGAAATAGATAAAAACGGAACGGTAGAAAAAGTGATTGCAAAAGACGATCTTGTTCTTTTACAAATCACCAAGGAACCTATTTCTACAAAAGGTCCCAGAATTTCTACTCAGGTTTCACTCACAGGACGTTTTTTGGTTTTAATTCCATTCGATAACAAGGTTTCCATTTCCAAAAAGATCAGAAGTTCTGAGGAAAAGGAAAGACTGAGAACTCTAATCGACAGCATCAAACCTGAAGGTTTTGGAGTGATCATCAGAACAGTAGCCGAAGGAAAAAAGGTAGCGGATCTTCATAATGACATGAATCAGCTGATTCAGAAATGGGAGACCACCTTTAAAAATATCCAGAGAAATAAAGTTCCGTCTAAGGTTTTAAGCGAAGAAGACAAAGCTTCAGCTATTTTAAGAGACAATTTTAATCAGGATTTCGTGAATATCATCTGCGATGATGAGCAAATGGTGAACGAAATGACAAATTACGTTGAAGTAATTGCCCCTGAAAAGAAAAATATTGTCCAGTTTTATGATTCTCATATTCCACTCCTGGAATATTACAATGTTGAAAAACAGCTTAAACAGAGCTTCGGAAAACATGTAAACATACCAAGCTCCAAAGGCGCTTATCTTGTTATTGAACACACCGAGGCACTTCACGTCGTAGACGTTAACTCCGGAAACAATATTACTACCGGAGCCGCTGTCAATAAAGAACACGCTCTTAAAGTGAACAAAATGGCAGCCACAGAGATTGCCAGACAGCTCCGCCTCCGCGATATGGGAGGTATCATTGTGATCGATTTCATCGACATGACCAACTCAGAGCACCGAAGAGAGCTCTATGAACACCTTAAAGAGGAAATGAAGCGAGACAAAGCTCGCCACAAAATACTTCCTCCAAGTAAATTCGGTCTGATCCAGATCACCAGACAAAGAAACCGTCCGGAAAAACAGATCGAAACCAAAGAAGAAAACCCGAACAAAGACGGAGAAATTGTAGCTCCTATTGTGATCGTGGAAAAAATGGGAGAAACACTTAGAAACATCCTGCAGAAAGAGAAAGGAAAAATCTACCTGCATGTGCACCCGTTTGTAGAAGCCTATCTAACAAAAGGCATCAAAAGTATCCAGATGAAATGGTTTATCAAGTATAAAAAATGGGTAACCATTGTTCCAAGGGATTCTTTTAAATATTTAGAATATAAAATCTACAATTCGAAAAAAGAAGAATTGATAGAATTTTCTAATTAAGACAAAATTTAAAACCTTCAGTTTTTACTGAAGGTTTTTTTTATTATATTTGTAACAACATAAAACTCAAACAAATGAAAAAAAAATTACCCCTGATCATTCCGGGTGTTCGGAATACCTCTACCCCATACCCCAATTATTTCAAAACAATCCTTTTCATTCAATAATCAGAAAGAGGGTAATATAAACTATTTCCCAAAGAAACTTATGTTTTTCAAATATTCCCCAGACCTGTAGAGTTTACAGAGGTCTGCTCTGAAAAACAGTAATACCATGAAAAACATTTAAAATTAGATACGATGATTAAAAAATTATTACTGCCATGCATTTTGATGATTCAAAGTGTATCTGCTCAGATTGTTTCCTATGATAACAGCTTTGCTTCAAGCGGGCGATATGCTATCACAAACAACAATAACATCTACAGAACCGGAATCATTCAAAATCCCGACAAGAGCATTTATTTTACTTACACCAGAAGTAGTTCTTCTCCAGCCGGCCCTGAATATATTGTTTCAAAGCTTAACGCTAATGGAACCATAGATTCTTCTTTCGGAAATAATGGAGAAACTATTATCCCTGATTATTACACCGCTGCCTATAGCCAAATCACTCGACAACCGGATGGTAAAATTCTCCTGTTTAGTTTCTATGATGATGGTGCAGCTATCATCAGAATGACTTCCAACGGGCAGCCTGATACTACATTTGGGATTAACGGAGTTTCGAAGATTTCAAATGTATTTAATGATTTTAATAGTGTTGGTTTTGGTTTGTATCTGCAAAATGATAAAATCATCATTCATGGCCTGACGATTGAAGGACCGTATAATTATTATAAAAGTATCTACAGGCTTAATAACGATGGAAGTATCGACAATACATTCGGAACCAATGGATCTATAAAGACTATGGGGAACTTTGTATTTTTAGACAATCAGTCAAATATCGTAAGCCTTGTCACTAATTACAGCAATACAAACGCCAATGTGACCTATCCTAACGGAGGAATGGAAAAATATGACAGTAACGGACAACCGCTGACAAGCTTTGGAAACAACGGATCTCTAGTCTTCACTACCAGCCCCGGATTGGTAGGAACAGCTTCTATGGACAGCAGTAACAATATTGTCTGTACCAATATGAATAATGAAATATTCAGAATCACCCCCAATGGAACTTATGATAGCTCATTCACATTTGATCCTATTAACTCCTATCCTTTTACAATCATTACGATAACTTCTGTAGTTGAAAAAAATGGTCAGTATTTTATAGCCGGCCAGACCGGTACAACCGGGGAAACATTCTTCATTTCCAAACTCAACCCTACAGGATCTGTAGATTCTTCTTTCAATTATTACTCAGAAACAACTGCAGATTCAGACGGCATTACAGATATGATCATAGACAACGGTCACATCGTTGCAGGGAAAGGGTCTCATATTCTGAAGTTTTTAATCAATAACGCGACATTAGCCACAGCCGCCCAGCCTATTATCAGCCAGCCAACGATTTCCTTCGAAAATCCGGTTAAGCAGAACTTAATTTATGACACAAAGGAAACTGTACACTCTATAGACATCTATTCCGGAGGCAAGATTATCAAAACAGTAAGAAGCAACCATTCAGACCTTTCTGATCTTCCGAGTGGAGTTTATCTGGTAAAAATCAGATTCGCCAACGGGAAAGAAGCAACTAAAAAACTGATAAAAAACTAATAGAACAGCCTCTTATCTTTAAGTATGCCTTGTTTAAAAAACAGGTAAATAATATTATAACGATAAGAGGCTAAATTTCTATCATAACAAAAAACTCAAACAATATGAAAAAAAATTTATTATTAGCTACTCTGATTGTTCAAAGTCTTTCCGCTCAAATTATTTCTAAAGATCAAGCTTTTGCAACAAGTGGCATTTATTCCATGGTGGAAAATACAGTTTGGTCCGCAATGGTACAAAATTCTGACAGCAGCATTTTTTTTACTTATGCTAAAGAGAATACCACATCCGGGCTTAGAGATTCTTTTTTATCTAAACTTACCGTAAATGGAACTGTAGATTATTCTTTTGGAACCAACGGAACCCTTCAGCTTCCTTATTATGCATATAATAGCCAACTCAAAAAGCAATCTGACGGAAAACTATTGGTTATGGGGTTTTCTAATACAGGAGCAGCTGTAACAAGGCTCCTTCCCAACGGAACATCAGACATCACTTTCGGCAACAATGGAACTGTAATAATTCCTGAACTTTACCCAGATGGCAATGATCGTTCTTACGGAATTGTGTTTCAAAACGATAAAATTATTGTTCATGGAGTTGATAGCCCGGACGGACTGAATTTCAAACACAGAATATACAGACTCAACAATAATGGAACTATTGACACCACTTTTGGAGCCAACGGATCTGTCTTTACGCAGGGAGGCTGGTCACCCGGATCATTTGTATTACTTGATAATCAAAACAATATAACAGCAGTTACTAATAATGGTATTATGGAGAAATTTAACTCCAATGGCAATCCCAACACCAGTTTTGGTAATAATGGCGTGTTACAGATGGCTTCAGGATTAGGCTTTGCGGGTACAGTAATGATGGATAGTAATAACAGGATTGTATATTCAACTCTTAATGATGAAGTGTTTAGAATCAATCCGGACGGTACTTCTGATCCTACTTTTAATTATAATCTACCTGATCACTCAGGGATAAATGGTGGTGCCTGGATATTAAACATTACTGAAAAAGACGGCTATTATTATATTGGCGGAAATGGTGAAGGTGATTTTGCCCATACTGCATTTATTTCCAGACTTACCCAAAACGGAAATATAGATCCCAGCTTTAATTATTATTCAGAATCGGATTCTAATTTAGGAGGCATTGGTGATATGATTGTAAACAACAATAATATTATTACAATCGGAGGTCTTCATGTTGTCAAATACATCGTAAACAACACAACGCTTGCTACTAAAGAAATTACAAAAAGTAACAACAATATTGCTTTTGAAAATCATGTAAGCCAGAACCTGATATACATCACTAAAGATAAAGTAGCTAAAATTGAGATCTTTTCTGCTCTTGGTGAACGTATGAGAACAACAAAAGAATCCCATACTCCTGTTTCAGATTTGCCTAAAGGTATTTATGTAGCTAAAGTTACTTTTGAAGATGGAAGCATCAGTACCAAAAAAATTATTAAAAATTGACAATAACAATATATGGATGATCAAAAGTATTTGCCTACTCTGAGCAGATATTTTTTATTATCAATTTAAAACTCAAAATACAATGACAAAAAATTTATTTCTAGTACTGCTTCTTACAGTACAGATTACTTTCGCACAGATTATTTCGAAAGATTCCAACTTTGCTTCGAACGGAGTTGCTGAAATTCCAAGCAATTCTATAACCAATTCTTATCAAATGGTTCAGAATTCTAATGGAGAAATCTATTTCACTTATAATATGGATGTTGCCATAGGAATTACTCATGGATTTGTAACCAAGCTTACTCCCAACGGGACTCCAGATCCAGCTTTTGGAAATAATGGAACAGTGAAACTACCTTCTGAACCTTCTATGACTCAGATAAAGTTACAGGCAGACGGGAAACTATTAATTTTTAGTTTATTGGCCAATGCTCAAATATTAAGACTGCTTCCTAATGGTCAGATAGATCCTACTTTCGGAACAAATGGTATTTCACAGGAAATAGATGCAGATCATGATGACTACTTCAATTCGTATGAATTTATTCTTCAGAATGGAAAAATACTGGTACATGGCATCCGTAGAGGCCAAGATCCGCATCATACTATTTACAGGCTCAATGCTGATGGAAATTTAGATAACAGTTTTGGCAACAACGGATCTGTGACCACAAAGGGAAATCTTACAGGCAGAACATTTGTCTTTATTGATAATCAATCCAATATTATCAGTTTCAGTGATAATATCAGCGTTATTGAAAAATTTGATCCTGATGGACATCCTATAGCAAACTTTGGAAATAACGGAACGGCACAAATAAGTATTAACGGTACGTCGGTGGGTGATGTTGGCGATGTATTCCTGGACAGTAATAATAAGATTGTTTTTTCTACTTTTCAGAATAACAATATGTTCAGGCTTAATCAAGATGGAAGCCTTGATAATACATTTAATTATGATCTCCAGACCAGTCTTGGTCTTCCTTCAGGTCCCAGAATCTTAAACATCACTGAAAAAGACGGATATTACTATATTGGTGGAGCTGCCGGAGATTCTATGTATAACAATAATTATTTCATTTCAAAACTTAATCCGAACGGTTCACTCAATTCTACATTTGGGTATCATATAGAAACCAATTATGACGAGACAGGTTTAATTTCCAAATTTTTCTCAGTTACTGAAATGATTATCAATAACAATAATATTATTGTAAAGGGAAACAACAACATTGTAAAATATCTGCTTAATAGTGGAACTTTATCAACAGCGGATATTACAAAGGCTGCTCATACTATTTCTTTTGAAAATCCTGTGAAGCAAAATCTGGTTTACCAATCGAAAGAAAAAGTAAATAAGATTGAAATTTATTCTCTGGATGGTAAAGCAATAAAAACCATAAAGAATTCCGGCACTCAGGTTTCGGAATTACCCAAAGGAATTTATATCACTAAAGTAACTTTTGAAAGCGGAAGCAGTATTAGTAAGAAGCTTATTAAGAATTAAAATATTACCTCTGGTTTTTACCGGAGGTTTTTTTTATCTGGTTAACAATCATAGGGATTTCATATTTTCAGGTTTTGGCTAAAGCTATTGGATTTATTTATCTATTTTTGAGAGAAGGTTAAAGCCTACTCTTATTGAATTTTAATGACATTTTTTTTAATTATGAAAACTCACCACTACAAAGCTATCATCCAATGGACAGGAAATAAGGGAACCGGAACCAGCGGTTATAGGGACTATGATAGAAACCATACCATTTCCGTAGAAAATAAGGCTATCATTGATGGTTCATCTGACCCTTCCTTCCGCGGAGATAAAACAAAACACAACCCTGAAGAAATGTTTCTGTCTTCTCTTTCTTCCTGTCACATGCTTTGGTATCTTCATTTTTGTTCTGAAGCAGGTATTATCGTTATAGATTATACAGATGAAGCCACCGGAATCATGGAAGAAACATCCAATGGAAGCGGTCATTTTACAGAAGTTACCCTACACCCAACTGTTACTGTTTCCGAAGAGTCTATGATTGAAAAAGCAGAAAAATTTCATCATCAGGCAAATGAATATTGCTTTATTGCCAATTCTGTTAACTTTCCAGTGAAACATATCCCTATAGTGTTAGTTAAATAACAAAATTATTTTCAAAAGGACCATTAAAAACACCAATAAAACTAGTAATCCATCAAAAATAACTCTACAATTAACAATCAAAATTCAATAAAAAGAGATTTATTTAGATAATAATCAATAAAAATAATATTTTACTGATGAAATATTTATAAAAAAGTTAAATTATTTATCAATTTTATTCAAAATGTTAGATTTTTTTTATATTTTTATATAAACAAAACTGACCATGATGAAACCAAGATTAACTATTTTTGATGAGCCAATGTTATACACAGAGGGACTCTCGAAATTACTGACACAAAGCAAAATTTTCAACACGATAGATATCTGTAATTCACTGGAGACACTCTCCAAACATTTGAAAGATGAGCCACCCGAAATTCTTGTCATAAGCTCCAATATGTTCATGCTTACCGAGCTGTTCAAGTCTGTAGAGACCATCATCTCGGAACATAACAATATCAAAATTATCATCATTGGAAACTGCTATGATGTGATTGACATCCGAAAGCTTTTCAATAAAGGTATCAAAAGTTACCTCGATAAAACCTGCAGATATAATGAGTTTATAAAATCCATTAATGCATTGCTACTGAATGAAATTTATATTTGTGACCATGCAAAAGAAAGGATGATAAGCTTCATCAGTAATGAACAAGGAACACGGAATTTACACATCAGAGATCCGCTTACCCGTCGCGAAATGGAAATTCTTAAACTTATATGTGACGGCTTCAGCAGCAAAGATATATCCGAAAAACTCTTTATCAGCATCAATACGGTAGAAACACACAGAAAAAGAATTCTTTTGAAACTCAATGTAAAAAACACAGCAGGAGTCGTAAAATATGCGATTGAGAACCATATCATCGACTGAATGAGAAAACATCAAATGATGAAAAAAACCGGATCATATGATCCGGTTTTTTTTGCCTATCCCAAAATTCCCATTAATAAAAACCTGGCAAAGAAGTGATTATTAATGTAATGTTTCTGAGTAGAAGTCAATAGTGAAGGGTCAATTCGCTTCGCTTGTCAATTTTTCTTAGACAGTGAAAGTTCACTATTGACTTCTAGTATATATCAACTTTAAAAACCTCAAACCTTCTTTCTCCTATTCATAATCCGGCATTTCCCCATTATTGAAAAGGGCAGCTCGTGAAAGGTCTGTCAGATTGCTGTTAAGATCTATCGTCATAACATTTCTTTGCGAAATGTTATCGTTGGAGGTATTCATAAAGATAACCTGTGCATTATTAGGTGAAAATCGCGGATCAAGATCATTGGTTCCCATAGTCTTTTCGCTTTCTACAGAAATATCACTAACACTGTCATTGGTAAGATTATAAATGAAGATATGAGAATCCAGCTGGCGATAATTTCCGCTTCCATCCTGATAGCCGGATATATCGCGGGTAAACAGAAGAAGCTGTCCGTCTACAGAGAAATTCAGTCCTCCGCTGGCTCCCACAGATCCAGACAATACTGTTTTAAGAGTATTTCCCATCATATCAATGACATAAATATTCGCATTATAACCGTTGTAGTCGTTGGTTTTTATGGCAATTTTACTTCCGTCATAACTCCAGTCACATTCTGAGATCAGGCTGCCATCCGGAGTTGTATAAACCAACGCCAGGCCACTGCCATCTTTATTGATCCTATACAGCTTATTGAAATTTGAATAAATAATTTCTTTACCGTTGGTACTCCAGGCAAAATCCATTTCGTAGGTATTAAACCCAGCCACAGGAACGGTTGTTACTTTAAATGGATTGGATCCATCAGGATTTGCTGTGTAAATATGGGTACTTCCACCTTCTGTTCGGAGAAATGCAATGAGCCCTGCATTATTATTTTTCCGCGGTCGCCAACTGTTATAAGAAGAGTCTGTGAACTGAAAGCTGTTTCCCTGCTCATCACTTGACATGATGACAAAGTTACCGTTCAGTTTTCTCACATAATGATATCTGTTGGCAGGAACCGTATTAGTGGTAAATTTTCCGATTAAGCTTAAAACTGGCTGGTGAATGCCGTCCGAAACAGACACCTGCCAGAAGTAACTTACACCAAACTTCAGATTTGAAAGTGTATAATGATTAGCCTTCAAATCATTAACCTGAATCACATTAGTGTCAAGATTATTTTTAATTGTTAAACTATATTTTAAAACGTCTGCGGTATCCGGATCTGTTGCACTCCAGGTCAGTTCAACACTTAATGGCTGATTGACCGCATTATCTATCGGACTTAGAAGCTGCGGTGCTGTAGGCGGAGAATTCAGTGAAGTATCATCGTCCATTTCAAATACCACTGTTACCAGCTGATTTTGATTCTGCATGTTGACAGACTGGAAACTTGTAATATATCCTGAAAGTTCTGCCTTTACAGAATAGTTCCCTATAGGCATTGCCGCAATTTCAAAGGAACCATCCGTACCGCTAAAAACGGTTTGCGTTGTAGGGTTTGTAAAAATTTTCACGTTCGCAAGCGGTACATTACTGCCTCTTTTTACTACTTTTCCTTTCAAAATTCCTGTCTGAGCCTGTTCTACAAGGTCTTCATTACATGAAAACAGACAAAAAGTGAGAATGAATATGCTGAGTATTTTAATTAAAGTTTTCATAATTCGTGTTTTTATTTGTTTCCCAGGTAAAAATTGATTCCCAATGCAAAGCGGAGAGCCTGATCTTTTCTTTTTCCGTTGATCAGCCCTTCCCAATTGTCTTTAAAGCCAAGATCATATTGAGCAGAAGCCCTCAGTGAAAAATTATGATCAATCATATATTCAAGACCGCCTCCAAATTGTCCTTTGTACTGAGGTTTATATTTGGAATACATGACTCCGGCCCCACCATAAATGTAGGGACTGAATTTGTATTTTGGAAAAAGCAGATATTCAAGATTCACTTCCGGCCCGTAATAGTTTCTTTTCACTATATTTTCATTCTCCAGAGTGAAGTAATTTCCATTCACCTCAACATTAAAATTAGGAGTGAGAAAGTATTTGAATCCGATTTTTCCACCGATATTCATTTTAGGATTTACATAATCATCTCTGACCTTCTGTGCTTCTACATGGGCAAATACAGAAACTTTCTGTCTGTAATTGTCGGGATATCTGTTTCCGATTACTCTTCCGTTATTATGTTCCTGTTCTTTGTTGTACTCATTGATTAACGCCTGATAGCTTGTGGTATCATCAATAGCTTTTCCCCATATTTTATCCTGAATCCCCTCTACAATAAGAGACTTTACTGATTTTTCAATAGCTTCGGTTACAGCTAACTGAATGGGTTCGTTTTGAGTAAATCCCACCTCGCCTTCCAGCAGCCTTTCTGTATCTACATACCTGAAAAAGCTACCGTTAACACTTGTGGAAAGAATGGTTTTGGAAGTATAAACTGTTTTAAGAATTTCTCCGTTAAGAGTGGAAACAGCACGCAGATAAATGGTAATCCTGTCCTGACGGTATTGAGTGGAAGCTCCAATGCCAAAATAACGGGCACCAAGGCCTCCGGTCAGGATATTACTGTCATAGGAAATGACTCCTCCTTCCAGAAGAATCCCAGCGTATAGAAGCGGAGGAAGTGACTGAGTGTTTTTATCTGCATCTTTAATGTATTCCTGACGGGTGGATCGGATGATTTGTCTTTCATTGAGCAGATTGGCTATATTTTCTCTTTCAATAGGAATAAACCAACGGCTGTCTTCAAGTGCTTTGATAAGAATAGTTGTTGTTCCCTGAGGCACTGCTGTGCTCCAGTTATTCCCATTTTCAGAAGGTTTATACTGACCGGTCTGGTCTCTGAATTTATAAACTCCTATGACTATTTTTTCTTTGGGCAGAGGTAGTTTTTTCAGCTCTTCCGTAGAAGAAGTCACCTCTCCCATTGTTGGCTTTTCCGGATCTGAGGGTAATCCAAAGATCGAACTGCAAGCCTGTAAAGCACATAGCAGAAAACTACAGAAAAAAATTCTGGTGTAAGTGTAAGTTCTCATGATAAGTCTGGTTTTAAGTTTTTATTTTATTTTGGAATTACGACCTCGGACTGATCGCCTGTACTGGTATCCAAAATATTGATCAAAAGTCCCTGATTGGTATTGGTAATCTGCAGGTAAAGCGACCCGAAAAGGTAGTTACCCGGCTGGATGTTTCCATCACCAAACTGCTCATCAAAAAGCTTTCTTGAAAGTTCACTGAGGATCTGTCTGTTGAGACTCTGAGTAAAACTGTCAAGGGAATTTACTTTATCAAGCAGATTGCTGTAATCGTTTTTTTCATCAAACTGATTCTGTGCATTGGCTGAGCTTAAAAGCCATTGATAATTAAAAGTATCTCCTCCAAATGCAGGATTTATAGGCTTATAAACAAGTTGTTGAGATTTCCCTGAGAAAATACCCGCAACAAAAATTAAAAGAATAATAAAAGTTTTCATGGCGGACGATTTTAATAGATAAATTCATTTTTTATAAGATTTTTCTTTGCTGTAAATTCTTTGATATACTTTAAGCTGAAAGCTAATTGTTCTTTCAAATAATCTTCTCCAGGATTGGTCATAAAGCTGTAAATAATCTTATCATCAATCTGGATATTGATCTGGCCGCTTGTCCCCCGAAGAGGAAGCTCGGAAATCGTAATGGCACTTACACTTTTATCCGGAAGCTGACTATACTGGATATAAAACATATCATAAAAGTCTTTTCCAACCTTGGTTTTGGTTTCGTCAATCGTAAGTCCTTTCAGTTCATAAACAGCATCATCTTCAATTCTGGCTGTTTTCTTTTTAAAAAGATCACTGTTCAGTTCAAGGCTATCCTTCGCCACTAAAGCTTTGGACTCTTCATCTCTTATATAGAGGAAGGCTTTCAGGGCATCTTTGGATTCAAGATTCACACTGATTTCAGATAACACTTTTACTTCATTCGGATTCACAGAAAACTTACCACTCTGCTGGTTATTGGAAAGATTCCCTCCATTTCCTTTTTTTATGGTTATTAAAAGGTAATTCAGTTCTTTATAGACCGCTGTATTATTAATAACCACAGCTTTTATTTTTATCTGGTTTTCCAGAGTGCTGTTCTCAATTCTTGCGGTTACTTTTTTATCTTCCTGCCCATAACCCAATACAGACAGAAAGAATAAAAAAGTATTAAAACTCAGGATAGATAGAGATTTCATCATTTGTGTTTTAATAATTTCTCATAAAAATGGTCCTGTTATCTCCTTTTACATTGATCTGAATTCCGTCAGAAATGCTGTTGCTTCCCGTAATGTCAATGATATTATTACTTCCCTGTGTAATAATAGCTGCCTTGGTTTCCTTTTCTGAGAATGAATTGATAAAATAAAGAGCGTTATAGTCCCCAAGTTGCTTTACAGTAATAATTGTTTTGTTATTAAGAGAAAGTTCCGCTTTGTTATAGTCACCCAGCTGAATACTATTGGAGTAACTGGCATTCATCTCAATATTCTGTCTGGCTATAAGAGTAAAGATTGTATTACTGTTCACCTTATCCCAGTCGATTTCCTGAGCCTGCAATGGCAATACCATACAAAGAGCTAAAACACTCCATTTCAAATTAAACATGGCATTGATATTTAAATTAAAGAACATTCATAGAGACCCGGTTATAATCAATTTGACAAATCATGATTTCCCGGCATATTCAATCTTTAGAAAAAAAGGAGAAACCAACCTGTAGCTTCTCCTCAACTTTAAAGATTACAGTATCTGAAAGGGCTTAATTCGACTGATTCACGATCATTGAGTTTCCATTTCCTACCTGAGTTCCAAGATGAAAATGGGAATCACCAGTTTGAGTTACCCAAGTAAAGTTACCATTACCTGCCTGAAGATCAATTGCTGTATTAGAGTTTCCTAATTGCACTTGGTATAGCTGATTAGCATTACCAACCTGTACTCCTACAGCAGTATTATCATCACCAATCTGAGCAGCAATTGCGATATTACTGCTTCCCACTTGAGTATGGTTTGCACTGTTATCATCACCTGCCTGATATTGAACAAGTATATTATTAGCACCTAACTGAAGGGCGTCAGCTTCATTTCTTCTTCCTGTCTGGATTTGGTAAGCCATATTACCGCTACCTACCTGAACGGCTGAAGCATCATTTCTTCTTCCGTCCTGATATTGAAATACACCGTTACCAAGACCTATTTGTACTGAAGAAACATCATTTCTTCTTCCGAGCTGAATTTGTTGAGTTGAATTAAAAAGACCAAGCTGCCAGGTTGAAGCATCATTTCTGTTTCCTGTCTGGCTCACATTATTTGAGTTTCCGATACCGATCTGATCTACGTCTATCGAGTTTCTGTTTCCATTACTCACGGCTGTATTCATATTGATGATACCTACCTGATCAATATCTGCAGTATTACGGTTCCCATTCTGTGTTAAAGAATTCATGTTCAAAAGACCTGTCTGGTCTACAGTAGCTACGTTCAAGTTTCCTGTTTGGGTAGTCACATCAATATTAGATTGTGCAAAACTGAAACTCATGGCGATTAGTGTAAATACACCTGTAAGTAAATTTTTCATCTTAGTAAAAATTAATTGGTTAATAGTGAGACAAAGGTATATGCTATACTCAAGTGAAAAACCACCATCAAAGTGTAAATTCTAAAAGTCACTACTTACCGTTGATAAACTCACCATTTATGGTATTGATGAGGTCATGGATTTCAGTTACGTAGAAACACGGTATATAGAATATCAATTGTGAATAACTAATTCGCTTCGCTTGTAGATTTTGATAGGAAATAGTTATTCAATATTGAGTTTAAGGTTTAAGAGTACCGGGATAATAGTCAGCAGTCATGCACGATTCACTTGTGAAGCAAAATTGACTATTGATCTCTCCCATTGGTTAATTAATGTTAAGGCCTTTATTTCTTCAGGAATATATTGTTAAATTTGAGCTATGGAAAATTTTGGAAAAGATTTATTAAGGAAAATAAAAAGTGTAGAGCTTCCCGGCGAACCCGCTCACGGAGTATTCTCGCCTCCCTATCGTCCCGTTTTTACATATGATGATGTACTGGCAAAAAATCCCAAATTTGCAGCAGTGAATATTGTATTGTATCTGAAGGATAATGAATGGTATTTTCCATTGATCCAAAGAACCATTAATGAACATGACAGACACAGCGGACAGATCTCATTACCTGGCGGAAAACGTGAAGAAATGGATCAGGATTTTGCTGAAACTGCAGTTCGGGAAACTTCCGAGGAAATTGGGATAGACAAACATTATGTGAGAGTTATCCGGGAAATGTCTCCTATCTATATTCCACCAAGTAATTTTTACGTATATCCCTATATTTCGTATACTAAAAAGAATCCACTTTTCGTTCTTCAGCAGACTGAAGCGGTTGAAACTATAGAATTTCCAATCACTTCTTTCTTAAATCTGTCGGACACCCCTGAACTTATGGCGCTTCCAAGTGCCGGTGGACAGGAAGTTCCTGTTATCAACTTCAACGGATATATTATCTGGGGAGCTACAGCAATGATATTAAGCGAATTCAGCCAGTTGCTGAAAAAAATGTAACTTTGCACTACCGTGTTTAATTAAAAAATGGCGAAGAAAAATATTTTCACCGATGCATTCGGAACACCTTATTTTTTAAAAAGGTTTATTATTTTTATTTTAGGAGTTGTATCCTACAGAAGGTTCAACGGCTTTAATAAGTTAAAAATAACCGGAACAGAGCACCTTGTAGATCTTCCGGATTCCAATGTATTGTTTGTATCTAACCACCAGACTTATTTTGCTGATGTAGCTGCAATGTATCACGCTTTCTGCGCCGTAAATAATGGATATTTAAATACGATTAAAAATCCGATCTACCTGCTGAATCCAAAGATCGATTTTTACTATGTAGCAGCAGAAGAAACCATGAATAAAGGGATTCTCCCTAAAATATTCAAAATTGCAGGGGCTGTAACGGTAAAAAGAACATGGAGAGCAGAAGGGAAAAATGTCAACAGAATGGTAGACATGAGTGAGGTAGACAATATCATGAAAGCACTGGACAACGGTTGGGTAGCAACCTTCCCTCAAGGAACTACATCTGCCTTTGCCCAGGGACGAAGAGGAACTGCCAAATTGGTAAAGAACCAGCGTCCTATTGTTATTCCGATTAAAATCAACGGATTCAGAAGAGCATTTGATAAAAAAGGACTTCGTGTAAAGGTTACCGGTGTAAAACCTACTATGGAATTCAAAGCTCCCCTGGATATAGATTATGATAATGAAAAAGCACCGGAAATCCTATTGAAGATCATGACAGCCATTGAGCAGACTGAGGACTTCAATATATTACACAATTATGATGAAGAACTTAAAGCTAAAAAATTAGAACAAAAGGACTCAGATAATTAAAGTAAATTAAAATTATGAATAGAATAATTGGAATCTTATTCGCCATCATAGTATTTGTTTCGTGCAACAGCCAGAAAGTATATTCTGATTTCGATATCAGCTATTCGAAAAGTGGTGGCTATGCTCCTGTATATGAAAACCTGCTGATTAAAGGTAATAATGTACATTACTCATTTGAAGGGCAAGGAAAAAAATACAAGCAGGATTTTAAAATTTCAACAGAAGATCTGAAAAAACTGGATCAGGTTCTTTCCCAGAATAATTTCAGAAGAATACAGGAAGACCGTAAAAAATTATACGATAATATTTCTACTTCGATCAATATTAAAAAAGGACCTAACGAAGGCAGTAAAACGGATGCGAGTATGATTATTCCCAATTATCAGACCAATTGGAACAACATCCTGGAGGCCTTCCAGCAGATCATTAATACTAATATTAAAAAACAGTAAATACAATTGAAAACCCACTTCATTGCTATTGGCGGAAGCGCCATGCACAATCTTGCCATCGCACTAAAAGATAAAGGATATCAGGTTACCGGTTCGGATGATGCTATTTTTGAACCGTCAAAATCCAGATTGGAGAAAAAGGGAATATTACCTCAGGAAATGGGTTGGTTCCCTGAAAAAATCACTTCAGATATTGATGCTGTCATCCTTGGTATGCATGCTCATCAGGATAATCCTGAACTGGCAAAAGCAAAAGAATTAGGGTTAAAAATATATTCTTACCCGGAATTTTTATACGAACAGTCTAAGAATAAAACCAGAGTTGTCATTGCCGGATCGCATGGGAAAACAACCATCACATCAATGATTCTTCACGTTCTGAATTTCCACCAGAAAGATGTAGACTTTATGGTAGGTGCCCAGTTGGAAGGCTTCGACTGTATGGTAAAACTGACTCAGGATAATGATTTCATGGTCCTGGAAGGTGATGAATATCTTTCTTCTCCTATCGACCTGCGTTCCAAATTCTTGTTATACCAACCGAATATTGCTTTAATGAGCGGTATCGCATGGGACCATATCAATGTTTTCAAAACTTTTGATGATTATATCGATCAGTTCAGAAAATTTGTCACAAGCATTACTCCAGGTGGAGTTTTAGTCTATAATGAAGAAGATCCGGAAGTAGT
Organism: Chryseobacterium sp. BIGb0232; assembly: GCF_024810195.1. NCBI lineage: Bacteria > Pseudomonadati > Bacteroidota > Flavobacteriia > Flavobacteriales > Weeksellaceae > Chryseobacterium > Chryseobacterium sp. BIGb0232. The sequence continues at coordinate 127,755 of NZ_JANUEH010000013.1, read as the reverse complement.
AAAAGTAGTGGAGAATGCTGAAAATTATTTCAGAAAAATCCCATACAAAACGCCTGAATATGAAATCAACAACGGGAAAGTATATCTAAAAACCGAAATGGGAGATGTTCCTTTATCTGTTTTCGGAGCCCACAACCTGCTGAACATGGAAGGTGCAAGGCATATCTGCCGACAACTGGGCATTATGGATGAAGATTTCTATGAAGCGATCATGAGTTTTAAAGGGGCTTCCAAACGTCTTGAAAAAGTAGAAAGAGAAGATAAAGGTACATTATATAAAGACTTTGCCCATGCTCCAAGTAAGGTAAAAGCTGCTATAAAAGCATTCAATGAGCAGTTCAAAAACGAAAAGAAATATGGTTTTCTTGAACTTCACACCTATTCCAGCCTAAATCCTGCCTTTTTAGAGCAATATGACCATGCTATGGACGGATTGGATGAGGCTGTGGTCTTCTATTCTGAAGATGCATTAAAGATCAAAAGAATGGAGCCAATCTCTCCGGAATTTATTAAAGAAAAATTCAGAAATGAAAACCTGAGAGTTTTTACCAATGCTGAAGAACTTCATACTTATTGGAATACACTGGATAAAACAAACGGGGTGTACCTGATGATGAGTTCAGGAAACTTCGGCGGACTGGATCTGACGAAATAATTTCACTATACTAATAAGTAATTGATAATAAGATCACTTTTATGATCTATTCTCAATAAAAAATTAAAAACCCTTTCAGTTTGAACTGAAAGGGTTTTTAATTTTCATCTGTTATCTATAAAACATTTATTAACACAAAATACATACTGGAGTATAAAATATTTTCAACATATCACAACGTAATATATTCTAATAAAAAATAATTTATTAATAATTTATTCTATTAAAAATTAAATATTTAGTCAATATTTAATTAAATTTATAATTTATTCATAAAAAACATTTAACCAAAACCCATAACATAATAAAAATCAAACATTTAAATAAGCGATATTTTAAAAAAAAAATTATAGATTTGACAAAACAAAAAACACAATTAATGAAAAAAGCACTCTTCTTTTTAATTATCTTGCCATATTCTGTATATGCACAGGTAGGTATAAATACTTCAGCACCTACAAAATCACTTGACATCAACGGAGAATTAAGAATCCGGACTTTAAATCCCGGCGCCTCAACCGATGATATTCTTTCCGCTGATGCCAACGGAAATGTGAGAAAAGTTTCCCGAAGTGATCTAAACGGAGGATCTTCATCAGGATTTAATAACTCTATCCTTGGATATGATCCTAAACCGGTCGCTACAAGGCCACAACCACCAGGGTCTGTACCTGGAGGGGGTACTGCTACAGAATTGGGCTGCAAAAAATGGTCAGGTAATAATCATACCTACTGTGCCTATCAGCTTTCACAAGCAATCAACTGGTTCAATGCATTCAGTTTTGGAAAACAATTGGGAGGATATCTGGTTACCCTACCTAATGATGCTGAGAGGATATGGGTTAATACTAATATAGTCGCTTCAGGAACAGGTTATAACTTAGCCAACAATGTATGGATTGGCTTTAATAAAATTCAGAGACCGGGAAATCCGGATCAGCTTCAGTGGATTACAGGAGAAGAATTCAGAATCAATTGGTCTACCAACCCTGCCACTACAGAAAACTGGTTTAATCCCGGAGAGCCTAACAATTCAGGAGGCGTGGAAGGAGCCACACACATATTTGCAGGCAGCGCAAATGCTGAAAGAAAATGGAATGATTTAAACGGTACATTAACCACAAATTCAAGCATTTCCATGAACCAGCTTATTATTGAATTTAATGAATAATAAAAACCACTTATGAAAAAATCAATTTTACTATTCATTATCTTACCTTATTTCTTAAGCGCCCAAGTCGGAATTAGCACAGCTAATCCTACAAAAACACTAGATATCAATGGGGAATTAAGAATCCGTACTTTGCCCCAGGGTGCAGCAACGGATGATATACTCTCTACTGATACCAATGGAAATGTAAGAAAGATTTCCAGAAGTGACCTTGGTGGCGGAACATCATCAGGATTCAATAATTCTATATTGGGATATGATCCCAAACCCTTAGCCACAAGACCACAACCACCGGGATCTGTTCCGGGTGGAGGAACTGCTACAGAAATCGGTTGCAAGAAATGGACAGGAAACAACCATATCTATTGTGCTTATCAGTTGTCACAAGGAGTCAACTGGTTCAATGCATACAGTTTTGGAAAGCAAATGGGAGGGTATCTGGTTACCATGCCTAATGATGCGGAAAGAATATGGGTTGCAACTAATATAGTAGCTTCAGGAACAGGCTATAATTTAGCCAATAATATATGGATTGGTTTTAATAAAATTCAAAGACCTGGTAACCCAGACAGACTTCAGTGGATTACCGGAGAAGAGTTCAGAATGAATTGGTCTACCAACCCCGCAACCACTGAAAATTGGTTTGCAACAGGAGAACCTAATAATTCCGGAGGAACTGAAGGATCTACTCACATATATAACACTGCCGGAAACACAGAAAGAAGGTGGAATGATTTAAATGGAACAACAACTACTTTCACCGGCTCAGCAATGAATCAACTGATCATAGAGTTCAATGAATAAATATTTGCTACAAAATAAAATTCCTTTCAAAAGCTGAAAGGAATTTTTGATTCTTATTTGATTTTTCTGAAATACCTTATTGTCACATCATACTTTCCGTCTCCATCCCAGTCAGTATTATGATCTTCTGTAACCAGCTCAGTAGGAGTTATTTTAGTTACAATATAAACTTTACCGTGCGTTAGCTTTTTAGTCTCCTTATCATAAGTGTATTTTCCATTTTTATGTACAGCCGGTACACATGTGCCTTCATTATTGCTGTCATAGTTCACAACATTCACTTCAGTTTCATTATACTCAACAGTGTTCTGGGATTCACAGCCCTTAGGATAAAGAGTTTGTGTTTTGTTATCATAAGTAGTATAAAAATCACCTTTATACTGATTCCAGGTTCCGATTAAAGAAACTTCTTCTTTTTTAGGACTGTCATCATCACTGCTGCATGATACCATTGCTGAAAATACAGCCAATGCTAGAAATATTTTTTTCATGATTAAAGTTTAAATTGCATTTAAAGCCCTAAGATACTACAATCTCATTTAATTCTCATCTATTTGAAATATGAGATTTCTCAGAATCTGTTCTGTTGACAGTTCACTGTAATTATGGATTGACTGCCCTACCCAAATCCCCACAAAGTCAACATTTTGCTTAGATTTCGCAGCTTTACGCAGTCCGTTTGTCAGTTTATTCTGATAAGGATATGGTAAAATATACTCAGTATTTTCAACGGCTTCGATGAATTTATTTTTAACTCCTCGTGCATATCTTCCTGAAAAACTTTTCGTTAACATAATCTCATCCTCCTGTACCTTTTTAAGTTTTTCTTTTTCAAAAGGCTCTAAAGCACTTTCCTGAGAAGCCAATAAAAGATTGCCGACCTGAAATCCCTGCGCTCCCAGCTCTTTTACTGCCTGTAAAGTTTTTCCATTATAAATTCCTCCCGCATAGATCAACGGAATTTTTACATGATCATATACCTGCGACAATAAAGATAAACCTCCAATCTGAGGAACATGCTCTGTATCAAAAGTTCCTCTATGTCCTCCCGCTTCTGTGCCTTGCACACAAATCATATCGATTCCCGACTTTTCTAAAAGCAATGCTTCACTTACAGAAGTACAGGTACCAATCAGCGTTACTCCATTTTCCTTCAATTTCTGAATACTATGATCATCCAGATTGCCAAAAGTCAAACTTAAGATCTTACAGTTTTCCTCAATAACGGCATCCACCAGTTCATGGTAAGATCTCACTTTAAGGTCTTCCAGATCAGGAAGCCTTACATCAATATTATTTTCTTTTGCCAGCTGTTCCAAAAACTGCCTGGTTCTGATAAATTCATCTTTTAAAGCATCAGTTACTTCAGGAATATGATGTACAAAAATATTAGCGGCAAAAGGTTTATCTGTTAATTTTCTTGTCTCTCTAATCAGTTGAATGGATTCATCCGCTGAAAGATCAGCTAATGCCAAAGATCCCAGACAATCTGCACGAGCTGCTGCCGCAACCATCTGTATGGTACTCACCCCAAACATCGGAGCCTGAACAATAGGATATTTCACTCCTAATCTTTTACTGATTGTATCCGGCCAAACCATAAGAATTTATTTTAATTAAAAAGGTACAAAAAATAAAAATGCTTCAATCTCAATAAGATATGACATTCCTCACTCCTGAACAGAAAATAAAGTTCCCACAGATCTCACAGATAACGCAGATTCTAAATCCGTGAAATTTGTGGGATCTGTGGGAATATTTTAATCTTTTATTTTTAAATATCCGCTACAGAATTCAGCATTTTCTGCTCCCATTCCGGGTCTTTAGGATCAAAGAATAGTCTCTTTCCTGTATCTAAAGAACGTACAACATTCATTTCATCTTCTGTAAGCTCAAAATCAAAAACATTAAAATTCTCTTCAATTCTTGATGGAGTTACAGACTTCGGAATTACCACAAAACCTTCCTGTAAATGCCATCTCAGAATGATCTGAGCCACTGTTTTCCTATATTTTTCAGCAATTGATTTCAGATCAGTATTGCTCAGAAGATTTGCATTTCCATTTCCAAGCGGGCTCCAAGGCTGGGTAATAATATTATTTTCTCTGTCATACACCTGTAATTCCTTTTGCTGGAAAACCGGATGCAGCTCAATCTGGTTGATGACCGGAAGACCAGTTGAGTTCGCTTTTAATTCCTCAAGTTTTTCAACAGTAAAATTACAAACACCGATCGCTTTGATTTTCCCTTCCTGACACAGCTCCTCCAAAGCCTTCCACGTTCCGATAAAATCACCGTATGGCCAGTGGATAAGATACATATCCAAATAATCCATTTGTAATCTGTCTAAGGTTCTCTGAAATGCAAGTTTTGCTTTTTCATACCCATGATCCTGTACCCAGACTTTAGAAGTGATAAATAAATCATCCCTATCTACTCCACTATTTTTCACCGCTGTTCCTACAGCAGTTTCGTTCTGATAAATGGCAGCAGTATCAATCATTCTGTATCCTGTCTGAATAGCTTTGATGACAGCATTTTCACATTCTTTCAGGTCTTCCATTTGCCATACTCCAAAGCCTAAAGCAGGAATATCTACTCCGTTATTTAAAGTTACTACAGGTTGTCCTGTGTAGGTTTTCTTTTGCATAAATTTTTATTTTAATCATTAAAATTAAGTGATTAAACAAATTTGCGACAAAAAAACGGAAATTTTGCCTACCAATTTTACTGTTTTTGTTAAAAAAATGTTATTTAACGAGTGTTTATGACAGGTTAGAAAACACTAAGGCGCGAAGACGTTTTTTCTTTTCAACATGCTTTTAAGAGCCAGGATTTTATCTTCGATAAAATTGAATGCTGTTGAATAATGGCCTCGGATGCACGAATAAAATTGTACATAGCTTCACGTTAAAGTCTATATGTATGTGGTTCAAAAATTATAATCATATACACAAGGATCTTGTGGAAATGTAAAAGAAATTCGTGCATTCGTGGCAAAATATTAGAAGCTTTATCCTTGCTGGAAATCTTCGGTTTTCTTGCTCCTTGAAAACAACATATTATTTAAAATTCTTTGAGTCCTTGCTATTTCCAATCTCAAACCCATTTACAATTCTATCTATGACTGGATTCAAGTCTCTATTTTCCTTATTTTTGTGAAAATAATGGTTACCAAATCATTTACATGAACCTGAAGATGGAACAGTACACTTTTAACAAAATAACCGAAGAACCAGAGATCCCTTATGAATTGTTATTGCTGGCCGATGAAACCACTGAAGCCATCGATCAATACATTTTCAAATGTGATGTTTATCTTTTGCATGATGGAACTCAAAATATTGCTGTTATGGCTTTATATCAAAACAGTGATACTGAACTTGAGATTAAAAATATTGCAGTAATTGAAAGTTACAGAAGCAAAGGAATCGGAAGTATTTTAATAAACAAAGCCAAAGAAATTGCTATTGACAATCATTATGAAATTCTGAGTGTCGGAACTTCAGATACGGGATTTCAACAGATCAGGTTTTATGAGAGAAACGGTTTCATAAAAACAGGGATACGTAAAGATTTTTTTATTAAAAATTACCCATCTCCAATTTATGAAAATGGTTTACAGATGAGGGATATGATTATTTTAGTATATACTTTGTTTTGATTTTTCAATGCTATAAATTACTCCTTTATGTCCGTCAAAATCAAATTCTTTATCGAAGCTAAGGCCTAGCTTCTGTAATACTTTTATAGAAGCTATATTTTCTGACATTGCTCTTCCAACAATCTTTTTAAGATGTAGCTGATCAAATCCGTATTTCAGACAGGCTGCGGCACTTTCTGTTGCCAATCCTCTGTTCCAGTTCCTTTCAAAAAACCTGAACCCGATATCTGTTTCATCCTTAGATATATCATATTTTAATCCACACCATCCCAGAAACTCAGTGTTTGATTTATCTATAACAGCCCATCTTCCATATCCGTTCTCACGATAATCTTTGTAGTTTTGCAGAAAAACAAGTGCTTCCTCCGCATTCTCAAAAGGTGAATCACCAGTATATTGTATTACATTAGGGTTTACATTAAGTTCATAAAAATGATAAGCATCTTCTATGGTTAACTCTCTTAACAAGAGCCGGTCGGTTTCCAATATTATCTTCATTATAATAATTTAATTTTTGCCCATCACCTTACGAAATAACCCTTTAATATGTTCTATCTCTGTTTGATAATTGGTCTTTTTTCTACATCCAAAATATAATGTATTTTCCAGTTTTTTCTTCCCTTCCCAGATCAGCTTCACCTCTCCGTTTTCAATTGCATTCTTGCATAAGAAATCAGGAACAACTGCTAATCCTGTACCTCCTTTCAGGCAGCGGATAATTGAATTTAAATTAGGAACAATATAATTCGGTCGAAAATTCGGTTTGTGACCAAAATTCAAAGTCCAGAATTGGAAAAGGTGTTCCATATCTCCGGTGGTTCCATACCATTTTTCATTCTTCAGCCACGCCTCGATTTGCTCTCCATCTTTTGTTTTTAAAACTTTTTTGAACGCTTCTGTATCTACTTCTTTTCCGCCAACCAAAATGATCTGCTCAGAAGAAAATGCTTCATGGTGTATATTAGGTGAAGACCCTTTTTTGGGAGTAATGATGAGGTCCAAAATACCTTTATCAAGCTGATCCAGCATTTCCGGATATTCTCCAAAGCTGATAATCAGATTGAAGGGTAATGAAGAAACATATTGCTCCAAAGTGGTCTGAAATGTTTCAAAGCACATTCCCACACTGATAGTCGGGGTATGTTTTTCCGTAGATTTTTGAAAATTTTTCTCTACATCTTCCAGCTTGGTAAGCGGTTCTGCTACGGCATTGAATAATACTTTTCCTCTCTCCGTTGGAATCATTTTCCTTCCGGTTCTGTCAAACAATTTATATCCCACATAAGCTTCCAATGAACTTAAATGTAAGCTCACACCAGGCTGCGAAATGAATAAAGAATCAGCTGCACCCGTCAATGTTCCGGTTTTATAGATCGCCTTAAAAGTACGATACCATTCTAAATTGACCATGACTTAATTATTAATATTCTGATACAAAATTACATAATAATTATAATATTAATATGTTTTCATTTCTTAAAAATGAGGCATAATAATCCGGAATCCCGCTTTCCTCGATCTGACGGGCTGTTTCTTCAAGAGGATAGTTCAATTGTACAATTTCAGGAATGATCTTTTCTTCATCTAAAGTCAGCACAAGATAAGAAGCCAGTCTGTTTTTTTCTTTGGAACGGCCTACTGAACCGCAATTAACTGCCCATTTCTTATTTTCAAACTGTTTTGTAAATGATAAATGAGTGTGTCCCATAATGACCATATCAGCATTTGAATCTTCCAGTATATCCATAAAGACCTCATCGTTCTCAGATTCATACAAATAAGTATCATTACTTTCCAGGCTGGAATGTACCAACTGAATATTCCAATGTGTTTTTCCTGTTTTATAATTTAGTTTTAAATGAAAAGGGAGCTCAGAAAGAAACTTTTTATTTTCTTCTGTAATATATTTTTTAGAATGATCTATCGCAATGAATCTTGCAGCCGTTTCTTCTTCAGAATGTTTAGGCAAAGGAAAAACAGGTAAATCAAAAGCAATTCTTTCATCATGATTTCCAAGCAGACAGGGAATATTTAAACTCTTAATTCTTTCTATAACTTCATTGCTCCAAGGCGCAAAGTCCACCAGATCTCCCAGGCAAAACTTCTGATGAATTCCTCTCTGTTCAATATCCTTCAACACCACTTCCAATGCCGGAAGATTCCCATGTACATCACTGAAAACTGCTATCTGTATCATTGTCTATCAATTTGTTAATCAAATTTACAAGACGAAAAGGAAATCCTGTTCAGATATGACATGACTTTTTACCATAAAACAGTGTTTGTTGACAATCAATTTTTGTTTTCAAATGAATAATGAATAGAGGTTTGCCATCAAAATTGATAAGCAAAGCGAATTCACTATTGATCACCCTATAAATTCAATTATAAATATTCTGATACTTTACTATAATTTATATTATTTTTATTATACAAACAACCCTCCTAACTTTGCAGAGTAAAATTTAAACAATCATAAAAAAATGAAAAAAGTACTAATCATTAACGGAGGACAAAATTTCGGACATTCCGGAGGAAAATATAATCAGACTATCGCAGAAAATACGGTATCAGTTCTTAAAGAATTTGATAATATAGAAGTAAAAATTACCAACGTAAGTGAAGGTTATGACAAGCATGAAGAGGTAGAAAAATTCGTTTGGGCAGATTATATCATTTACCATACTCCAATCTGGTGGTTCCAGCTTCCGAACGGATTCAAAAAATATATTGATGAAGTATTCACCGCTGGCCATGCCAAAGGGATTTATATGAGTGATGGCAGAAATGCTGCCAATCCTGAGATCAATTATGGTACTGGCGGAATGCTAGGCGGAAGAAAATACATACTGACTACAAGCTGGAATGCCCCTAAAACAGCTTTTACACTTCCAGGAGAATTCTTTGATGAGAAAAGTGTAGATGAAGGTCCTTTATTTGGGTTCCATAGAATGAATGCCTTTGTATCCTTAGAAAAAATGGATAGCTTCCACTTCCATGATGTGGAAAAAAACGCCAATATAGAGCGCGATATGAAACTTTACAGAGACCATGTGAAAAACGTTTTTGAAAAAGAATTAAAACCAGAATTAGTATCATGAAAAAAGTACTCATAACAGGTATTACCGGCTATATAGGCGGGACTGTCGCTAAAAAGCTGCTCGACAGGAATTATGAAGTGACAGGACTGGTCCGTAACGAAGCCCATGTACAGGAACTGGAATCATTAGGAATAAAGACTATTATTGGAAATATCCATAACGAAGATCTTATCAAAACAGCCGTTGACAATGCCGATGCTGTCATTCATAACGCTGACTCCGCAGATGATGCCTATGCCGTAGATAATTTTATTAAAGCACTGGAAGGCAGCCATAAAACATTTATATTTACTTCAGGATCTGCTATTTTCGGAGGTAAAGAAAACGGTAAAAGAAGTGATTTCGTTTATAAGGAAGATTTTCCTTTAACACCAAGACTGGAAATGGCATCAAGGGTACTTATCAATAATTATGTTCTTCAGTCTGCTCAAAAAGATATTAGAAGTATAGTTATTGTCCCTACAATGGTTTACGGGGAAGGTCTGGGATTAAAAAAAGACAGTATTCAGCTCCCGGCTTTAATCAATTATTCCAAAGAAAAAGGAGCAGGTATTTATTTTGGAGAGGGTGAAAATGTATGGTCCAACTTACACATTGAAGATTTGGCAGACCTATATGTACTGGCTCTGGAAAAAGCAAAAGGAGGTTCCATTTATTATGCTGAAAACGGAGCATCATCTTTAAGGAATATTGCGGAAGTGATCAGTAAAAAATATAACCTGGAGCCCGCCAGATCTTTAAATGTACAGGATGCTGTTGATCATTTTGGACCAGCTGGCGGTTATTTCGGTTTTGCATCCAATAGTATTTGTAGTGCAGACAAAGCCAGAACAGAACTGCAATGGAAACCTATCTACAACTCAATTGAAAATTTTATTTAGTTATGAAAATTCATCTTACGGCAATTATAAAAGCCAAAGAAGAACACCAGGCAGAAGTATTGGCAGTTCTTCAGAATATGGTAAAAGAAACAAGAAAAGAAGAAGCTTGTGAATTGTACAATCTTCATCAGGGGATTGAAGACAAAAATCATTTTGTATTCTACGAAATCTGGAAAAGTGAGGAAGGATTAGCAAAGCATAATGAACAGCCTTATATTAAAGCTTTCGGAGCTTTGATAGATGAAAAACTTCAGGAAAAACCTGAGATTTATACCACATATCTTATTTAATAATGAAAAAATTAACACTATTATTCCTTACCCTTTTTACAATAGGATATATCCAGGCACAACACCAAAAATCTATGAAAAAGAAAATATTGTTTGTTGTCACCAGCCATGACAAAAAAGGCAGTACCGGAGAAAACACAGGATATTACTTAGGAGAAGTTTCCCATCCTTGGGAAGTTCTTCACAAAGCGGGCTATGAAATTGATTTTGTAAGTCCGAAAGGCGGAACTCCACCAGTAGACGGATTCGATTTAAAAGACCCTGTAAATAAAGAGTTTTGGGAAAATAAAGAATATAAAAGCAAAATAGATCATTCTTTAACGCCATCACAGGTCAATCCAAAAGATTATTCGGTCATCTTTTATGCAGGGGGACATGGAGCGATGTGGGACTTCGCAGATAATAAAGAACTGGCAAACATGGCTTCAACCATTTATGAAAACGGAGGTATTGTAGCAGGCGTATGCCACGGTCCGGCAGGTTTGGTTAATATCAAACTGAATAATGGAAAATACCTGGTAGATGGAAAAAAGATCAATGCTTTTACCAATGAAGAGGAATCAGCAGTACAATTAACAGATGTAGTTCCTTTCTTGCTGGAAAACAAATTAAAAGAAAGAGGCGCAAAATTTGAAAAGTCAGGACTTTGGCAAAACCATGTGGTAACGGATCAAAGAGTAATTACAGGACAAAATCCACAGTCTGCCAAGAGTGTTGGAGAAGCAATTTTAAAAGAACTCAATAATAAATAAAACAAAAAAATGGAATACAGAAAATTAGGAAACACTGATCTTGAGCTATCTGCAATTACGCACGGAGCTTTTGCCATCGGTGGAAATATGTGGGGTGGTAATGAAAAACAGGATTCTATTAACTCTATTCATGCATCCCTGGATCATGGAGTTACTTCTATTGACACGGCACCGTTTTACGGTTTCGGATTAAGTGAAGAAATGATTGGTGAAGCCATCAAAGGGAAAGACCGCTCAAAGATCCAGCTGTTAACTAAATTCGGTTTAGTTTGGGACGGAAGCAACAACGGAAAAGGAGAATTTTTCTTTGATGCTGAAGAGGAAGGAAAAACAATTCCTGTTTATAAATTCGCTTCTAAAGAAAATATCATCAAAGAAGTTGAAGAAAGTTTAAAAAGACTGGGAACAGATTATATTGACCTTTTACAACTTCACTGGCCAGATAGCACAACAGCAATCAGTGAAACGATGGAAGCTATGGAATTATTAGTTCAACAGGGAAAAGTTCGTGCTGCCGGAGTAAGTAACTATAGTGTTGCTCAAATGGAGGAAGCTAACAGAACGTTGAAATTAGCCAGCAACCAGGTTTCTTACAGTATGCTAAACCGGGCTATCGAGAGTGACCTTGTTCCTTATTCTTTAGAAAATAACTCAGGAATCATCGTATACAGCCCAATGGAAAGAGGTCTTTTGACAGGTAAATATTTCAAGGATAACAAATTAAAAGACAACGACCACAGAAACGGATATTTCTCTCAGTTTGATTTAAATAAAGTAAAAACTTTCTTAGAAAAAATTGAACCGATCGCTCAGGAAAAAGGAGCCAGTCTTTCTCAATTGGTATTAAGATGGACTACCCTGCAGCCAGCAATTACAGTAGTATTGGCAGGAGCCAGAAATGCCCAGCAAGCTGTTGAAAATGCTAAAGCGATGGATATCACTCTTTCTCAGGAAGAATTAAACTTCATCAATTCTGCTTTAAGCGAGATTTAATATATAAGCTGGGAGCTGGAAGAGGGAGGTTGGAAGTGCTGTCAGGTTATTGATAACTTTCAGTCCTTTGAACCCAATTATTATCAGACTGTAAGATGGAAATATGGAAAGATGAAATTGAAAACACTAGCGTGTATTGTTAACTTACAGTCTGTCAATTTAAATCATTACAACAACCTGATCAATACAATATCAGCTGTTGACCGGCTTCAAAAACGTACTCTCTCCTCCTCCAGCTCCCTTTCTCTTTAAAGGAAAGTAAAACCGGAAGCATCATTTCAATACACGGAATATCAGTTATTCATAGGCTTCAATAACTCCCCTCTTCCAGCTTCCAACTTCCCTTCTTAATTCACCCTATACATCATTAAAAATGAAAAAGAATCTGATCAAAATGTTCGGACTGGTCACCCTGTTGACTATAAACAGTATTTCATTAAAGGCTCAAACTCTTGTTAATCCTGAAGATCAATCATGGTATCCTTCTGCTTACGGATCTCAGGATGAAATAGGAGCTGCTAATTTATTAACTCCTGAAGTAGTAAAACAGGCACTTGGATTGGTAAAACAAGGTAAAACATTAGCACTTGCTGTTCCTATTGATAAAAACTTACCCGCTTTCAGACACAGAAGTTTCAATCTATACAACATTCAACCTGGAGAACAGGGTGGAAAAAGTATAGGCCCCAATAAGTTTACATTCAATGACGAATTGGTGAATGGATGGACTGGTGTAGGAACTCAGCTTAACGGGATCGGGCATATTGGTATTGACAATATTTACTATAACGGAAATAAAGCAACTGATTTTGTAACTGTAGAAGGTGTAAAAAAACTAGGTGTCGAAAAAGTCCCCCCTTTTGTTACCAGAGGTGTAGTTCTTGATATGGTCGCCCATTATGGAAAAGCAATTGTACCAGGCGGAACAGAATTTACCGTTGAGGATATCAAAGCTGTTTTAAAGAAACAGGGCCTTACATTAAGAAAAGGAGATGTTATTCTTTTCAATACAGGATGGCTTGAACTGATCGGCAAAGACAATAAACAGTTCTTAGAAACGGAACCGGGGATTGGAATGGATGCAGCCAAGTGGTTAGCTGATCAGGGGATTGTTGCTTTTGGCGGTGATACCTGGGCTTCTGAAGTATATCCAAATCCAAAAAGTAAAGAAGAATTCCCCATCAATCAATTTATGCTGGCTAAAAAAGGAATCTATAATCTGGAGCTGATTGACAGCCGCCCTTTGGTTAAACAAAAAGTTTGGGAATTTTTATTCGTACTGGGACAGCCTCTGTATGTAGGATCTACTCAGGTGAATGTAAATCCTGTCGCTATTTACTAGACATGGAGGTCTCATTTAAAACCTATAACCTACTATAAAAGAAAAGAGAGACAAAGTAATTCCGGTTTTGAAAAAAATAAAACTAACCTTTAGAATTTATTTTTAGAATTAATATTTAAAACAGTGTTACATTGTCACTCTGCTTCTTGCATTAAAATGGCCTTTCAGTTTTGAAAGGCCATTTTGTTAAATAAAGTAAATGTCTGTAAATGATGCAGGCTTCATTAATATCCCACTCCTAACTTCCAACATCCTTACTTTGCTATTATTTTGCAACTGGAAGATGCGTACTCACTGCAATTCTGTTCCATGCATTGATGGTCACAATGGCCATAATAATCTGTGCAATCTGAGCTTCATCAAAGAATGCCTTCGCTTTTTGGTAGGTCTCCTCGGTTAATCCTTTATGGCTGATCAGGGTGATTTCCTCTGTCATAGACAAAAGTACCTGCTCTTCCTCTGTAAAGAATTCTTTTGCTTCTGTCCATCCGTTCAGAATAAAAATTCTTTGAGGCGTTTCACCATATTTGATGGCATCTTTTGTATGCATATCAAGGCAGAAAGCACATTTATTAATCTGTGATGCTCTGATTTTAATTAATTCCTTTTGAATATGAGTTAAAGAAGTTGTCTGTAAATACCCCTCTAATCCTAGCATTGCTTTATAAGCTGCTGAATCTACTGTTGCAATGTTTAATCTTGCGCTCATTATATTTATTTTTTGGTTAATTGATCTATACTAAAAGAATATTGTTGCTGAACAGCCAATAAAAGAGCAGCTGCACTTCCCACCCAGACTGAATAATCGAAAGGTGCCTTAGGACCTAGTGCTATAGCCATTGATACTGCAAAAATCAATAATAAGATACTGCTTCCATAGGCTGCAATCCTGGTTTTAAAACCTATAATCAGCATCAATGGAAATAGAATTTCTAAACATGTGGCGGCATACGCTGAAAAAGCACTCAACACTTCCGGAAGAAAAAAGGTCAGCGATCGTGTATACTCTTCAAACTTCGTCATGTTTCCCCATGATGAGTTTTCAGCACTCCATAGTCCGAATCGGTCGGCGATTGCAGAAAGCATGGTTACCGAAAGAGCCAGTCTTAAAAATAGTTGAGGAAATTGATTTTGTGTATTTGTCATTGCATTAGCTTTTAATCACATGACAAATTTCCGATATCTGATCCGTAAAAAACTTAAACTGGTTTAAGAACGTAATTTTGCTTTAATTTCACTTAAATATTCGGGAGTAAAACCAAGAAATGAAGCAATAAGATATTGAGGAATTCTTTGAATAAACCAAGGATACAGTGTACTGAAATGCACATACAATTCTTCCCTCGAATATTCAGCCAGATAACGGAGTTTTCTTTCAGAGGCAGCATAAGCCCTTTGGTAAATAATTCTGAAATATTTTTCCATCACCGGATGCTTCTCCAATAATAATTCCTGATTTTTAAAATCAATGACAAGAATCGTAGACTTTTCCACAGACTGAATGTTGAAATCCGTCTGCAATTGTCTTTCATAAGCAAAAGTATCAGTAATCCACCAGTTTTCAATAGCAAACTGAGTGGTATGTTCTACTCCTTTTTCATTAATAAAATATTTTCTAAGGCAGCCTTCCACCACAAAATACATATTTCTGCAAATCTCACCTTCCAGCATCAGACTTTGCTTTTTCTTCACCTTTAATACTTCAAAGAATGAAAAAATTGAAATATACTCTTCGTCTGTTACAGTAATAAATTTATTTAAATGTGCCTTGAAATTATCCATCTTTAGAATTGAATACTCAAACTTAACTTTATTTTTTTAGTTTTACAATGACAAAATATGAAATCATGGAAGTCGTTGCTAAAATCCTTATCGCAATTGTTGCACTGGAACATCTCTATATTCTTTGGATGGAAATGTTTGCATGGGAAACCAAAGGAAAAGAAGTTTTCAAAGCTGCCCTGCCTGCAGAAATGTTCAAACCAACGAAGGGACTGGCTGCCAATCAGGGATTGTATAATGGTTTTCTGGCTGCCGGGCTGATCTGGTCTTTTCTGATTAAAGATCCGCAATGGCAGGATAATATAGCTTTATTCTTTTTAGGATGCGTGGCGGTAGCGGGTATTTATGGTGCTGTTTCTGCTACTAAGAAGATCTTTTTTGTTCAGGCACTCCCTGCAATATTGGCAATCATTGCTGTTTTATTGAAGTAATTTCATTGATTATTTCGTAGGAATCTTTTCCAAAAATTCAGGATTATCGAACCACTTTTATCTTTAATGATAAGGGGAAATTTACCATGAGTATATCACTTCATAACCTGACTTAAAACCAGCTTCTTAGGTCCCAAAAAATCCATTTAAAATAAAATCCGTAAATTTGCACCGTCGTAAAAATCTGATATACAGGTTTTTTACAAAGCCTTCATTATGATGAAATGTAGGAATTCAAGTTGTTCTGTACACATATCTTTTATTACCTCATCAGTAATTTAATTGTAGAATTCATGTAAAAGATTAATTTCTTTTTACATAAGACACTCTTTTTTCTAGAGTAAAATCTATTGAAATATTTAAAATAAACATAAGGCAAAGTGCTTTATGCTTTTATTTTTTTGTTATAAGCTTTTATCATTATAAGCTTGGCAAATTATTTTTTATACTCGTCACCAAAAGAACAACACCAAAAAGATTAAATGTTTAATCATGTAATGATATACCCCACATTGTATATCAATTATTAATTAAAAATTCTGAATATGGAAAAAAATGAAAACAGTAGAAAAGTAAAACTTAAAGTTGAAGATCTGACTATTATTTTTGGTAAAAACAAAGAAAAAGCACAGGAACTTTTAGACAAAGGTTTTTCCAAAAAGGAAATTCTTGAAAAAACAGGCTGCACGGTAGGAATCAACAAAGCAAGTTTTGAAATCTATGAAGGAGAATTCTTTGTGATTATGGGATTATCCGGAAGTGGAAAATCTACCTTACTCCGCTGTCTTAACAGGCTGAATGAGCCTACTTCGGGAAAAGTATATATCAATGACGATGATATTACCAGTAAAAACAATAAAGAACTTCTGGAAGTAAGAAGAACAGAGATGAGCATGGTATTTCAAAAATTTGGATTACTGCCTCATCACAACATCTTGGACAATGCAGGCTTTGGGCTTGAAATCAGAGGCGAAAGCAAAGCCTCCCGTGATGAAAAAGCACAGAAAGCCCTGGATATTGTAGGATTGAATGGTTTCGAAAACCAATATCCCTCCCAACTTTCGGGGGGAATGCAGCAAAGAGTTGGATTAGCAAGGGCCTTGGCCAATGATCCGGAAGTATTACTTATGGATGAAGCTTTCTCTGCACTGGATCCTTTAATAAAATCTGAAATGCAGGATCAGATGCTGGAACTGCAAAACACATTACAAAAAACTATTGTTTTCATTACCCACGATTTGGACGAAGCCATTAAAATCGGTGACCGTATCGTCATTATGAAAGATGGGGTTATAGAACAGATAGGAACTGCTGAGGATATTTTGACCAACCCAGCAAGTGATTATGTAAAAGCTTTCGTAGAGAAAGTAGACCGTAAAACAATTATCACCGCCAGATCTTTGATGTTCGATAAAGCTACAGTAGTTCGCTTTAAAAAAGACGGTCCTGAAGGAGCTTTAAGAAAAATGAAAGCAACAGGATTGGAAAACTTACCTGTTGTAGATTTCCAAAATAATTTCCTTGGTTTTGTAACGCTTAATGATGTTGTCAGAATTGCCAAAAAGAAAGAACCTACGGTGGAATCCATTATCAATAGCAATGTCCCTTCAGTATATCCTGAAGTGACAGTAGAAGAAATGTTACCATTAATTTCAGGAAGTAAATCTGCCATTGCTGTTGTAGATGAAAACAATAAATTTTTAGGTCTTGTTACCCAATTATCTCTTGTCATAGAAGCTACCAAATTTAACGAAGAAGAAATCATTGAATTAAAAGAAATCGCAAACAACCAATAAGATGAATAAAATTATAGATATAGGTCAATATGTAGAAACTGCAATCAATTGGCTCACAGAAAATGGGAAACCAGTATTTGATGTTATAAAGCATATAGGAAATGCCTCTATCATGGGTATTGAATGGGTATTGATCAATACTCCTTTTTATGTCATTATCCTCTTCATTACCCTCTTAGCATTATGGAAAGCTGGAAAAGGCATTGCCATTGTTACAGCAGCAGGATTGAGTTTGATATTTTTGATGGGATTATGGAAAGAAACCATGGAAACCCTGGCGCTTATTTTCGTAGCAACCATTACCGCACTTGTTCTTTCTATCCCTCTGGGAATTTTAGCTGCTAAAAACAAAATCGCTGCAAAAATTATCCGCCCTTTACTGGATTTAATGCAAACCATGCCTGCCTTTGTTTACCTGATTCCTGCTGTACTATTTTTCAGTATCGGAAAAGTACCCGGGGCTTTTGCAACAATCATTTTTGCAATGCCACCAGCGGTACGTTTAACAACACTGGGAATTGAATCTGTTCCTAAAGATATTGTAGAAGCTGCCCGTGCTTTTGGAGCAACCAGCCGTCAGATCCTGTTTAAGGTGGAACTTCCTTTAGCAATGAAAACTATTTTAACAGGGATCAATCAAACCATCCTTTTATCCTTATCTATGGTTGTGATTGCAGGAATGATTGCTGCAGGTGGTCTGGGTGAAAAAGTATTGGAAGGAATTAATAATCTGGATATCGGATTGGGATTTGAAAGTGGATTATCCGTTGTTATTTTAGCTATTATCCTCGATAGGATTACCCAGGGATTTGTAAAGAAAAAACAATAAGATGAAACAATTAAAATATCTATTTTTTCCCATTTTAATGATCGCATTGGCTGCATTAAATTCATGTGGAAACATAAAAAACTCTAAATATATTACCATAGGAATGGTAGATGGCTGGGCTGAAGATGTAGCTATGACTCATGTTGCCAAAGCCATTCTGGACCAGCAGGGCTATCATGTCATTATTCAAAAGGCCTCTACCGATATGATTCTGGCATCAATGAACAATGAAGATACCGACCTTTTCATGGGAGTCTGGCTTCCTTATACTCATGCTAAAAAGCTGGCCAAATTTCCCGGATTAATGCATATTGGAACCAATTATGACAATGGCCGTATAGGACTGGTAGTTCCGGAATATGTTCCCATTAAATCTATTGAAGACCTTAACCAGCATCAGGAACAGTTTAGTCACAGAATCATTGGGATTGAAAAAGGGGCAGGATTAACAACAGGAACAGATAAAGCCATTATTGATTATAAATTGGATTACAAACAGATCAATTCCTCTACCATTGCCATGATCACTGAATTACAGAACGCTATACAGCGTAAACAATGGATTGTAGTAACGGGATGGCAGCCCCACTGGATGTTTGGTAAAATGAAACTTAAGTTTCTTGATGATCCAAAAAAAATATATGGTGAAGCAGAACAGATCAAAACCTATGCAAGAAAAAGCTTTAGTACAGATCATCCGGAACTGACAACATTCTTTTCTAAACTCCATTTTGATGATGAAACAATGTCTGATTTACTAATCCAAATGGAACACAGTAGAAATAAAGAAGCCACTGCACAAAAATGGGTGGAAGAACATGCTGAACTGGTCAATACATGGTTAGATAAAAAGTAATTCAACCAATCATTTATGATGATTAAAAATCCTCAACTCTAACGAGTCTGGGGATTTTTTATTGCTCTTTTTAAGATTCAGAAGAGTTCATCGACTCCTTAATTTTCTCTCTGTGGATTATCCCCCAGTTCACCAAGGTTTCCGTCACCGGAAATACAGATTTCCCATACTCTGTAACAGCATAAGTGACTGTAATAGGTTTTGTATCCTGAATTGTTCTTGTAATCAGAAGGTTGGTTTCTAATTCCTTCAGTTCCTTACTCAACATTTTAGCAGAAATTCCGTCAATACCACGCTCCAGCTTTTTAAAATGAATCTGCTGATCCGTTCTGTTAGTCAGATAACGAAGGATCATCAATTTCCATTTTCCACCCAGAACATCCAGACTATCACGCATGGCGAATAATTCTTCTGTACAAGTTGCTTCTCTTTCGGTTCCGTTTTCAATAATTTTTGCCATAATAGTTTCATCAAGGTAACTAGTAACCATTTGTTAACTAGTAGCAAATATAAACTATTCCCGTTTTACATTTGTACATCAAATTAACAATATGAAAGCAGTTATTTTAAATCAAGATTTTAAGCTTGAAGATGGTTTTGCTGAAAAACCTCAGCCTAAAGCTCATGAAGTATTAATTCAGATCAAAGCCAGTGGCTTCAATCCTATTGACTATCAGATGCTGGAGAACGAACTGGAAAGAAAATTAATCAGCTCTCCTATATTAGGGAGGGAATTATCCGGAATTGTTGTAGAAAAAGGTAATAATGTCACTCAGTTCAACATTGGAGATGAAGTATTCTGTGGCAGCGGTTCTATGGGAAGCAATGGTACTTATGCAGAATACATTTCAGTTCCGGAAGCCATTGTTTCACTCAAACCTAAAAATATTTCCTTTGAACAGGCAGCTTCTATTCCATCAGCAGGATTGACTTCTTTACAAATTTTTAAAAGACTGAAATTACAGCCGGAGCAAACTATTCTTATCACCGGTGCTGCCGGAGGAGTAGGTTCTTTTTTAATTAAAATCTTATTGGCTCATCATATAAACAACTTCATTGCAACTGTTGGTAGTGAGGAAAATAAACAAATGCTTCTCAACCTGGGGGTAAAAGACCATCAAATTGTCAATTACAAAGAAGAAAATCTTGTAAACAATATTTTAAAAGCTAATCAGCTGCAACTTTTTGATGTCGGAATTGATCTGGTTGGAAATTACATGTCTGAAGTTACGGCTGAAGTTTTAAAAATCAATGGAACTTATGTAGATGTCACCGCCCTGGTTACCCACGAAGCTCATGAACTTCTTTTCAACAAAGGAACCTTGATTATGAATATCTCCAATTACACCTACGGCATGGTGAAGCAGTATGATTATTACAGAAACAGTCTGGAAGAAATTACGGAACTTATTGAAAATGGCTCCATCGTTCCATCTCAACATAAAATAATAGGTACTCTTTCTTTGGAAACTGTTCTTAAAGCCCACTCCATGCTTAAAAACAACCAGACTCAAGGTCACAAACTCATCATGCAAAATTCATAACTAATGAACAAAATACCAAGACGTATCGTAACAGGAATTAAAGATGGAAAATCTATCATTGTAGAAGATCAGCCGGTTGAAAACGCAATAGAACATTTTCCGGGATTAATTATATCAGACATCTGGAATACTCAAACAATGCCGGCTAGTTTAGACTTTGAAAACCGAATTCCCAACACAGGATTTCCGCAAACACCTAAAAACGGAACCTATTTCCGGTATGTAGTTGTCCCACCGGATAAAGATTTAGGCGTTGAATTCAAAAAAGGAGAACCTCACCCAATGATGCACCAGACCCCAACATTGGATTATATCATCATTCTTTCGGGTGAACTTCATCTTATTATGGAAGAAGGAGAAACTCTTCTCAAACCTGGAGACATCGTAATCCAACGAGGCACCAACCACGCATGGAGCAACAGATCTGATCAGCCCTGTATACAATTAGCCGTTTTAATAGACGCAGAAATTCAAGAATAAAAAGCTTTCCCACAGATTTCACAAATTACACAGATGAAAAAGATTGGTAAACCCTGTGGAAATTTAATTTTTGTCAGAAATCTCAAAGACGCAAGAAAATCTAAGATTTTTCAGCGAAGATAAATTTGCTAATATTTTGCCACGAATGCACGAATAAAATGATACTTGCAGAACCTTATGAATAATGTCTATGTAGTTTAATAATCTTTACCAAATAGGCACATAGTTTCTGAACTGTATATAAATTATTCGTGCATTCGTGGCATTAAAATAAGCAGCGTTCAATTTTATCGGAGATAAAATCCTAGCGCCTTAAAAACATATTAAAAAAGAAAAAACTTCGCGCCTTAGCGTATTCCAACATATTACAAAGCAGAAATCTCCAACAATTTCTGTTTCATTTTTTCCGGAGTAAGCAATCCCTCCTGGTAGTATACTAAATTCTGATTCTTATCCAGAAAAATCCACAACGGATACACAGGCTGTTCTTTATTTTTAGACAAAGCCAAGGCTAATTCATGAATTCCCGAATTTCCATTGGATAAATATTCAAATTCTTTTCCTTGAAAACTGATTTTTTCCCTGGTCTTTTCAGCCTCAAAATGAATCAGGTAAAAATGATCGTTCATTATTTCCACCAGATCTTTATCTTTATTCAAACGATAAGATTCTATTTTACAAACTGAGCACCAATCTGTATAAAGATGGATCACAACGGGCTTGGGAGATTCTTTTTGCAGATACTCCAGCTCAGAAAAAGTCCCTGTCTTCATCTGAGACAAATAAAGACAGGGCACAAACATTAAAAATAAAGCAAAAGGTCTCATTTTAGTGTATATTTTACCCCCAGGAATCCTCTGATACGCTGCATGGGAGCGTAGCCATATGCGGTATCGAAAGTATAATGATTTGGATTGCTGATGGGATCATCAGCATGTTTATCAAACGGGTCAAAAGGCCTCATCAGAGGATCTTTAGGAGTAAAATTGAATAAATTTTTAATACCACAATAAACTTCAAATCCGGACTTAAAGCTCTTTGAAACCTGAATATTAGCCAACGAATAAAATGGTGAGTATTCAGGACGGAAGTCATTCGGTAAAACCGGAAGTCTCATTGGCCCATAAAACTGGCCTGTAAAATCTATCGTCAGATTACTAGGAAATTTATAGGTTAAATTATAGGTTCCACTCCACTTTGGAGCATGAAGCTGCTGGGTTTTCTGATCTTCATTATCAAACTTCTGATAGACGTCAAGATACGTTACACCTAGGTTAACACTTAAGGGAAAAGAAAAACTGAAATCCACATTCAATGAAGCTCCTCTGGAAATTCCGTATCCGTTGAGATTATCATAAATAATTTTATTCGGGTCGGAATCAAAATCACCTACAATTTTATTACTGAAATAGGTATAGAATGCAGATGCATCAAGATTCACCATTCTTGTTCCTACCGGAATTTTCCAGATATAGTTTACATTTCCGTTGACAGATCGCTCAGGCTTCAGGTCTGATTTCACCAACACTTCTCTGGAACCTGTTAATGCTGCATGATCTTCTGTAAAAAGGTTGACCACTCTGAATCCTGTTCCGAAATTAAATCTTAGTGTATGATATGGGTTCGGAGAAAACTTCCAGGCAAATCTTGGAGAATGCACAGAATGATGCACCTTATCATAATCATAACGGTAGCCTAATAACAAAGTGTTCTTATCATTAATCTCCCATTGATCCTGCACAAACATACCCCAGATAGGAGATTTCATTGGAGCATTGGTTACGCCATCAGAAGCCAGCGTTCCCGGAGTATTGTCATCGTAAAAAGTTCTTTTAAAAGTTACCCCTGCTGTAATATCATGCTTTCCAAAACTTCTGTCCCAATAGGTTTGCACAAAAGCTACCTTCTGAAGCGCATTGAAAGGATTAGCTCCATAAAAAGAATTCTGATCATGGTAATTATAAGAAAACTGAGTGACAATATGTTCTTTCATTGGCCATTCATACAACCCGAAAACTTCCGCTCTGTTGGTATAAATACTTTCTCCATACACCTCATCACTTCCGCGGAAAGATTTATTCCACTGCATTTCACCTCCAAAACGGTCTTCATATAAATATCTCATAGCAAAACTCGCCTGTCTGTTTTCCTTTCTTTTAAAATTCCATTTATTAAACACTGAAATTCGGCTTTGCAGAGTAGTATCTGTAAAATTATCCTTGTTCTGATCTATCTTCTCCTGAAAGCTGAAATAATTTAAACTTAATAATGAAGCTGCATTCTTTCCAATATTAAACTTTGTGGAAAGATCCAGGTTATTCTCAGCCCATGAGCTGGTCATCATATCTATACTCAGCTTTGGAGCTGTTAAAGCATTTTTAGTGATAGTATTAATCACTCCCCCCATTGCCTCAGAACCATAAATAGAAGATGCCGGACCTTTTACCACTTCTATTCTATCCACCAGACTGTTTGGAATTCCACTCAATCCATATACTGTGGAAAGAGAGCTTACAATAGGCATTCCATCAATCAAAATCATTGTGTATGGCCCTTCAAGACCATTGATGTGAATATCTCCGGTGTTACAGACGGAACAGTTCAGCTGCGGCTTTACCCCATTGACCATACTGATGGCTTCAAAAATACTTGGAGTAGGATTTTTCTGGAAAAATTTCTGACTGTAGATCTCTACCGCCACCGGGCTTTTAGATCTGCTCATCGGTTTTATGGTTCCGGTAACCACTACATCATCAATATTACTTGTCTTGAACTCCTTCTTGGAAACCTTTACAGAATCCATTTTTTTATGTTGATTTAAACTTAAACTGTCTGTCTCCTGGGCAAAACAATAAGAGGATAAAAAAGTAATAGAAAATAATATTCGTTTCATGAAATTAAAATTGTTAGACAAATCTAACAATTATTTTTGAAATACAAAACTTGTTCATAAATATTTGATTGAGCCAATTCATGAAAAATGATTAAATTTGAGAAACTACATATCAAAGTAAAATGAGATATCATCTATCGGGAAACATCCCACAAAAAAGGCATACAGTCTTTAAATCTCCGGAAGATAAATTTTACTATGAACAGCTTTTCGGAACCGAGGGTTTTCATGGAATCTCTTCTCTATTGTATCATATTCACCGTCCTACGCAGATCAAATCAATCGGGGAACCGAAAGATGTAACGCCGAAAATTGCAGTGGATAAAAATATTACGCCAAGAATGTTCAAAGGAATGAATGTAACTCCTGAGGATGATTTCATGGACAGCCGTAAGATCCTTTTGATGAACAATGACCTGAAAATGGGATTGGCCAAGCCAAGGAAATCGATGGATTATTTCTACAAAAATGCAGAATGCGACGAACTTTTATTTGTACATGAAGGCACCGGAATTTTGAAAACGTTTGTAGGAGATCTTGAATTTGTAACCGGCGATTATCTTATTATTCCGAGAGGAACCATTTACCAAGTGGAATTACAATCTGAAAATACAGTATTCTTTGTACTGGAAAGCCACTCTCCTATTTACACTCCGAAAAGATACAGAAATGAATTCGGACAGCTTTTGGAACATTCTCCTTTCTGCGAAAGAGACATTATTGCTCCTGTTTTCAAAGAACCTAAAGATGAAAAAGGAGAATTCTTAATTAAAGTAAAGAAAGAAAACCAGATCACAGACTTCATCTATGCAACACATCCTTTTGATGTTGTAGGCTGGGACGGATATTTCTACCCTTATAAATTTAATATCAAAAACTTTGAACCCATTACGGGAAGAATTCACCAACCGCCACCGGTTCACCAGAATTTTGAAGCCCATAACTTTGTAGTGTGCTCATTCTGTGCAAGAATGTATGACTACCACCCGCTTGCTGTTCCTGCCCCATACAATCACTCCAATATTGATTCTGATGAGGTATTATTCTACACAGAAGGTGATTTTATGAGCCGTAATCACATCGATTTAATGGATTTCACTCTTCACCCGGGAGGAATTGTTCACGGACCTCATCCAGGAGCTATGGAAAGAAGTATCGGAAAAAAATTCACGGAAGAATATGCCGTAATGGTAGACCCTTTCCGTCCCTTAAAAATTACGGAAGAAGCTTTAAAAGTGGAAGATCCGTCTTACAAAACTTCATGGTTGGAATAAAATTGTAAAAGTGTTTTCATAAAATAAGAAAAAACTATTACTGAATACATATAAAAGCTGCTTTAAATCCTTTATTTAAAGCAGCTTTTTTCGTAAATTTGTAAGGTATGGTTCACATATATTACCATCATTATTTTTCATAACGCATCCTAAGTAATGGTGGTTTAATAAAAATCAATATTACATGTTAGAAAGAATCAGATTAGAAAGTTTACACGAAAAGGTAACAACAGCTGAAAACGCTGTAAAAATGATTAAAGACGGTATGACCATAGGGTCCAGCGGCTTTACCAAAGCAGGTGACAGCAAAGCCATTTTGCCGGCACTTGCAGAAAGAGGAAAAACAGAAGATCTTAAAGTCACTTTAATGACCGGAGCTTCATTGGGACACGGCACAGACGGGAAACTGGCGGAAGCCAATGTCTTAAAAAAGAGAATGCCCTTTCAGGTAGATCCTACTTTAAGAAACAAAATCAATAAAGGTGAAATTCTCTTTATCGATCAGCATTTAAGTGAAAGTGCCGAACTTCTTCACACCAAAAATCTTCAGAGCATTGACGTAGCCGTTATAGAAGCTGCTTATATCGAAAGAGATGGAAGTATTGTACCCACCACTTCAGTAGGAAATTCAGTGACCTTTGCTGCTTTGGCTAAAAAAATCATCATTGAAATCAATACGGAAGTTCCTGAAGAAGTATATGGTATCCACGATATTTACCAGGCTGAAGATTATCCTTACAGAAATGTAATTCCTATCGTTGCTCCATGGAATAAAATCGGAAGAAAAAGTATTCCTGTTGATCCCAATAAAATTGAAGCCATTGTTTTCACCAATCTTAAAGACAGTCCCGCAGATATTGCAGAACCTGACGAGAAAACAACAGCTATCGCCAAACACCTTCTCGGATTCTTTGAGAATGAAGTACAGCTAGGACGTCTTACAGACAGACTGCTCCCTCTTCAGGCAGGAATCGGAAAAGTAGCTAATGCTGTACTTACAGGTTTTAAAGACAGTAATTTTTATGACTTAACGATGTTTTCCGAAGTACTTCAGGACAGTACCTTTGATCTGATAGATTCCGGTAAATTAAGTTTTGCATCTGCATCATCTATTACCGTTTCTAAAGAATGCTATGAGCGCGTACTTGGAAACCTTTCAAAATATAAAGACAAGTTTGTTCTAAGACCCCAGAATATTTCCAATACACCAGGATTAATAAGAAGACTTGGAGTAATCGCAATCAATACAGCGATTGAATTTGATATCTACGGAAATGTAAACTCAACGCATATTGGCGGAACAAAAATTATGAACGGAATCGGAGGCTCGGGAGACTTTGCAAGAAATGCTTACTTAAGTATTTTTGTAACGCAGGCAGCTTCCAAAGGGAATAATATTTCACACGTCCTTCCAATGGTTTCTCATACAGATCATACTGAACATGATGTTGATATCTTGGTAACAGATGTCGGATTGGCTGATTTAAGAGGCCTTGCACCCAGAGAAAGAGCTCAGAAAATTATTGACAATTGTGTTCATCCTGATTACAGGGAAGAATTACAGTCTTATTTTGACAGAGCCTGTGAACGTGGAGGGCATACTCCTCACTTACTGGAAGAAGCGTTCAGCTGGCATTTACGTTTCTCTGAAACAGGAAGCATGAAGCAAACCATGGCAACCGAAGTTTCCAATTAGAAACTTTCACAAGCTTACTAAAATCTATAAAAGGATCAGATGTTAATCATTTGGTCCTTTACTTTTTTATTAGAATTATATGAATTAATATGATAAAAATCTTCTAAAATCATTGAAAATATTTAAAATAAATAAGGATATAAAGGTTATCTTTGAGAGAGAGGTTAGGCATTTTATGAAATAGAAATTAGTCAGGAATTTTATAATAAAAAGATAAAATATGAATAATTACATCAGCGCAGAAGAAGCGATATATACGATAAAAAGCGGTAACCGTGTATTTTTCCACGGCAGTGCATGTACTCCCAATTATCTGATTGACGAACTGGCAAGACAGGCTCACAGACTGGATAAAGTAGAAATGGTTTCTATTACCCAACAGGGAAATATAGAAATTGCAAAACCGGAGTATAAAGACAAATTCTTTGTCAATTCCCTATTCGTATCTACGCCGGTGCGCGATGCTGTAAATTCAGACAGAGGAGACTTTGTTCCTGTATTTTTAAGTGAAATCCCAATCTTATTCAGAAAGAATATCCTTCCGCTTGATGTTGCTCTGATCACTGTTTCTCCACCTGACAAACATGGGTTCTGTACATTGGGAACCTCAGTAGATATTGCAAGGGCTGCCGTAGATACAGCGAAAACTATTGTGGCAATGGTAAACCCAAGAATGCCAAGAACTCATGGGGATGGAATGATCCACATCAGCAGAATCCATAAGCTGGTTTGGCATGAAGAAGAGCTTCATACTGTAGATTACAGTTCTAAAGTAGGCCCTGAAGAAATGCTGGTTGGAAAAAATGTAGCGGAACTTATTGAAGACCGATC
Organism: Chryseobacterium sp. BIGb0232; assembly: GCF_024810195.1. Taxonomy (NCBI): domain Bacteria; kingdom Pseudomonadati; phylum Bacteroidota; class Flavobacteriia; order Flavobacteriales; family Weeksellaceae; genus Chryseobacterium; species Chryseobacterium sp. BIGb0232. The sequence goes on along the minus strand of NZ_JANUEH010000013.1, from coordinate 99,690 downwards.
TACCCTTCAAATGGGTATCGGGACTATTCCTGATGCTGTTTTACAATGTTTACATAACCATAAGGACCTTGGCATTCATACCGAAATGCTGAGTGACGGAGTGATAGACCTTATTCAGGATGATGTAATCAATAATAAATATAAAGGCTACAACGATAATAAAACCATTACCAGCTTCTGCTTCGGAACCAGAAAGCTCTATGATTATGTGGATGATAACACCGTCTTTGCATTCAGAGATGTAAGTGAAGTGAACTTCCCGATCAATATCATGAAGAACAAAAAACTGGTAGCCATCAACTCTGCCATTGAAATTGACCTTACCGGACAGGTATGTGCCGATTCTATCGGAACTTTACAATATAGTGGCATTGGCGGGCAAATGGACTTCATGCGTGGGGCTGCTTTAAGTGAAGATGGAAAACCTATTATTGCCATCACAGCAAGAACTAAAAAAGGAATTTCAAGGATTGTTCCTTTCCTGAAACAGGGGGCAGGTGTAGTTACCACAAGAGGGCATATCCATTATGTGGTTACAGAATACGGTACCGCTTATCTGTATGGAAAGAATCTTCGTCAGAGAGCGCAGGAGCTCATTAGTATTGCCCACCCTGATGACAGAGAAATGCTTGAAAGAGCTGCTTTTGAAAGGTTTAAACACTGATAATCAAACATTAATACTTTTTAACTTTAATTTTTGTTTAGAATTTAAAAATATATATTTAACTTATACCAGCAAAACATAAAAAAGCCTTAATATTTTGGCAATGTTTTTGATAAAAATCTTTCTAAAACAAGGAAATTGAAGACTATATATAATTCGATAAGAGAAGAAGTGGTAAAGCATTCAAAAGTAAGGAATTCAGTTTTGGGGAATGTGAATGAATGGAAGAGAAGCCATTATATTATTCTTTCCGAAATTATTAAAGATGAACTTTCTGATGCAGAAGAACTTAAAGGAGGTAAAAAATTTGAGATCGGGAACACTATTTCTCATGTTACCCTACAGCGTTTTTTTGAAAATGACTATCAGGATAAAACCCACAGTGATTTAAGATTCTTAAAAACACTGGATAAAATATGCATTTTTCTGGGGCACAAAGATCTTAATGACTATATCCTTTCTGTAAGGCATAAGAAACCAAACCAGCTGGAAACAGGTGATTTGTCATTATTGACCAGGTTGGTATATGATTATTGTGCGAGAGCTTTTGAATTCTATAAGCAGTTTCCCAATCATAATACCGAAGTTTTTAAAGATCTGGTATTTAATGATTCTCCTTTTCTGGAAAGGGTTTCACAATTCAGTAAAGAACTTTGTGACAAAGATTTTCAGTTGGTAACAAAAAATAACCGTTCCAACTATGAAGTTTTTGACATTCATGTAGTGACAGATGAACCGGATAAAAAAATACTGGAATCCCAGGAATTCTGGAATCTTTTATTTAAAACAGGTGGAACCGGAGAGGAGCATTTTGTGAACCAACTCAGTACACAAATCTATTTTTTCAAAAAAATAGACAACACCTGGAAAATCTGGGACAATTACAATCCGGATGCAGGAATGCTCAACCGAAAGATAGAAACCGTATCATAATAAGAAAGCCGCAGAGATGATCTGCGGCTTTCATGTTCGAAATATTTTTTTCTCACTTGTTTTTTGTTCTACAAATGTAAGCAGCTTATTTCAAACATAAGAAACTTAAATATACTTAAGTGAACACTTCTTGAACTTTATGTTAAATATATTCAATGAATCAACGGTAATATTTTCGCTATATCCAAGAATTTTGTAATTTGCATACCAATAAAATAAAAGTAAAAGAGAAAATATGTCAACACTTACATTTGCCGAGAAGATTGCTCAAGCAGAGAATTTCTTACCGATCAACGGTACAGATTACATTGAGTTTTATGTAGGAAATGCAAAACAGGCGGCCCACTATTACAAAACCGCTTTCGGTTTTCAGTCTGTAGCATATGCGGGTCCTGAAACAGGAGTAAGAGACCGCGCATCTTATGTGCTTCAACAGGGAAAAATCAGATTGGTACTTACCACAGGGCTTAAATCTGACTCTTCTATCAGCGAACACGTAAAAAAACATGGTGACGGAGTAAAAATTTTGGCACTTTGGGTAGATGACGCGTATGCAGCATTCGAAGAAACAACCAAAAGAGGTGGTAAGCCTTATTTAGAGCCTGTAACTTTAACTGATGAGCATGGTGAGGTAAGAATGTCCGGTATCTATACGTACGGAGAAACTGTTCACATGTTTATAGAAAGAAAGAATTACAATGGTGCTTTCATGCCAGGGTATGAGAAATGGGAAAGTGCCTACCAACCTGAAGAAGCTGGTTTACTGTATGTAGATCACTGCGTAGGAAATGTAGACTGGAACAGAATGGTCCCTACTGTAGAATGGTATGAAAAAGTAATGGGATTTGTGAACATCCTTTCTTTTGACGACAAACAGATCAACACAGAATATTCTGCATTGATGTCTAAAGTAATGTCAAACGGAAACGGATATGCAAAATTCCCTATCAACGAACCTGCAGAAGGCAAAAAGAAATCTCAGGTAGAAGAATATCTTGATTTCTATGAAGGTGAAGGAGTACAGCACATTGCTGTAGCAACAAAAGACATTATCCATACTGTAACCGAGCTTAAGAAGCGTGGTGTAGAATTCCTCTCTGCTCCACCAGAAGCTTATTACGACATGGTTCCTCAAAGAGTTGGCCATATTGATGAAGATCTTAAAAAACTTCAGGACTTAGGTATACTTATTGATCATGATGAAGAAGGATATCTATTACAGATCTTTACCAAGCCTGTAGAAGACCGTCCTACTCTATTCTTCGAAATCATTGAAAGACACGGTGCACAGAGTTTTGGTGCCGGAAACTTCAAAGCATTGTTCGAAGCATTAGAAAGAGAGCAGGAAAGAAGAGGAAATCTTTAATTTTACAATCAGAAATAGTAAGTTTTGTCAGGATGCAAGGTTCTGACAAAACTTTTTTATAAAACACAGCATAATGAGAAAACTTTTAATTGGAATTTTATTCTTTGGAACCTTAGGCGTAAAAGCACAATACGGATCACTGAATGCAATTCTGGACAGACTTGAAGCAAGAAGAGGTATCAATCAGAATCTTGAAAAGGTAGATATCAACAACAAAAAGTTTGTTTTCATTAAAGATGAAGCAGACCACACAGAAAGAGATTTTATTGTTATTAAAGGAAACAGTGCAACCTATGTAGAGGTTTTTGATGATAAAGCCACTGGTGAAAGCAGTTCTAATGTCTTTACCGGCGATATTGTCAGAAAAAAGAACATCGTTTCTTTGCGGGCAGATGTACTTGAAGGTAAAAAAATCCCGATGCCAGTTACAAAAACGTTATTGCTTACTCAACAGGACAATATCCTCTATCTTATCGATATCAATACCAGAGACCGATGGATTGATGAAGCCTCTTACTCAAAAAAGGCAAAATAAACATCTTGGGGAACGTTTCTCAGGATGATATTTTAATCTAACTAAAATCTAAACTTATGAAATCATTTGTAGACTATTCCTCAAATTCGGATTTTTCTATACATAATATTCCTTTCGGAGTGGCAGTATTCAACAAGGAATACATCGGATGCTGCACAAGAATCGGAGATCAGGTTATTGATCTTGCGACCCTTTACGACCTTGGCTATTTTGAAGATATTGAAGGCTTAAATGACAATGTTTTTGAAGCCTACACCATCAATGAATTTATTGAATTAGGTAAACCAGTTACCAATGCGGTTCGTATCAAAATTCAATCTTTATTACAGGAAGGTTCTGCATTGTCAAAAGACCAGAAAACAATTGAAGAGGCTTTCTATGACCTTGATAAGGTAAAAATGATGATGCCGGTTCACATTCCAAACTATACAGATTTCTACAGTAGCATTGAACATGCTACCAATGTAGGAAAAATGCTCCGTGATCCTGCGAATGCATTATTCCCTAACTGGAAACACTTACCGGTAGGTTACCATGGAAGAGCATCCTCAATCGTTGTTTCCGAAACGGAAATCAACCGTCCGAAAGGTCAGACGAAACCTGCTGATGCAGACAAACCTGTTTTCGGACCTTGCAAGCAATTGGATTTTGAACTGGAAATGGCTTTCATCATCAACAGAAATACGGAGATGGGAGAAAGTATTTCTACTCAGGATGCTGAAGATGCAATCTTCGGAATGGTGATCTTCAATGACTGGTCTGCAAGAGATATCCAAGCATGGGAATACGTTCCTCTAGGGCCATTCCTTGCGAAAAACTTCGGTTCATCTATTTCTCCATGGGTCGTTACCCTTGAAGCTTTAGAACCATTCAGAACTGGTTCTCCTACACAGGATCCTGAAGTTTTAGAATATTTAAAATTTGAAGGTGATAAAAACTATGATATCAACCTTGAGGTGTATATCCAACCTGAAAATGGGGAAGAAAACTTAATCTGTGAAAGCAACTATAAGCACATGTACTGGAATATGGCCCAGCAACTGGCTCACCACACCGTAAACGGTTGTAATGTAGAAGTAGGTGATATGTATGCAAGTGGAACCATCTCAGGAAGTGATCCAAAATCTTTCGGTTCTATGATGGAATTAACCTGGAGAGGGCAGAATCCTTTATCATTAAGCAATGGTGAAGAAAGAAAATTCATTGAAGATAATGATACGGTTACCATGAAGGCATGGGCTGAAAAAGAGGGTGTGAGAGTAGGTTTCGGTGAAGTTACCGGTAAAATTATTCCAACACTTTAAAACTAATTGTTTTTATTATTAAATATTAAATCCCTCTAAATTTTATTTTTCAAATATATGAAGAAGCCTCTTAGCTTAAAAAATGGTATAAAAGAATTCATATTAGACGATTGGAATGATTTTCATGATCTTATAATATCAGATATTACAAGAAAAAATTATGTTTATCGTGGACAAAAAGATGAAAAATGGAAATTAGAGCCAACATTACATAGGAATCTAAAATCTTTATCAGAGGACAAATTTATCATACAAAAAACCAAACTGTTAGAGGCATTTAAAATCTCCTTAAGAGGTAAAACTAATTACTATAAAGATGTAATAAATGATGAAAATGAATTATGGGCTATTGGTCAACACAATTTTCTACATACTCCACTTTTAGATTTTACACTATCTCCATATGTTGCTGCATATTTTGCTTTCTATGAGAAAGAATATGATGGTGAATATAGAATAATATATGCTATTTCTCAAAAAAATATTATTGAGAATCATGATGATTCTTTGGAAGTTTTTAAACCTACAACAGATTATAATAACAGATTAATTAATCAAAGTGGTCTTTTTGTCAATTTTAAATCGAAAGATGATATTGAAACTCTAGTTACAAAAAAATATGCTCTAAATAAGGACGGGAAAATTAAAATGTATAAAATTAAGATCAAAAATGACCAAAGAGAAAAATGCTTAATCTCTTTAAATAAAATGAATATCAATCATAATACATTATTCCCGGATTTGTATGGAGCAGCATTATATTGCAATTTAGGATTACAAATAAATAACTATTAAACAAAAACATGAAAACAGTAATCCCTTCTGAAATCACCTCCGTACAGCTTCAAACCATTATGCAGACCGCCGTTTCACCGCGTCCTATTGCATTGGCTTCTACGGTGGATAAAGACGGAAACAATAATTTATCTCCATTCAGTTTTTTCAATATGTTCAGTACGGTTCCTCCGATTCTGATCTTTTCACCATCGAGGAGGGTGCGTGACAATACAACAAAACATACTCTTGAAAATGTATTGGAAGTACCGGAAGTAGTGATCGGAACAGTCAATTTCCCGATTGTACAGCAGATATCTTTAGCTTCTACAGAATATGAAACAGGAATTAATGAGTTTGTAAAGTCTGGACTTACTATGAAAGATGCTGATCTGGTGAAACCCAAACTGATTGAGGAATGTCCTGTAAACTTTGAATGTAAAGTTTTAGAGGTGAAATCTTTAGGAGACCAAGGTGGAGCAGGAAATCTTGTAATCTGTGAGGTTCAGAAAATTCATATCAGAGAAGAATACCTGAATGAAGCGGGAAATCTAGATCAGCAAAAGCTTGATATGGTAGCCCGTTTAGGAAGCAACTGGTATTCCAGAAGTAATGAAAACAGTCTTTTTGAAGTTCCAAAACCATTGGTAACAAAAGGAATTGGATTTGATCTTTTGCCGGATGATATCAAATACAGCAAAGTATTTACAGGAAACGATCTGGGAATGCTTGCTAATGTTGAGGTATTGCCTTTAGGAGAATATCATTCGGATGAGAATGTTCATCAGGATGCTCAAAAATTATTACTGGAAAGTAAAATTGAAGAAGCCTGGAAGATTTTAATCAGATAATCTGAATGCAGCGTATTCTGAATGCCTGCTAGACAAAGATAAAAAGGCTACCATTCTCACTCCAACAAGTGAAATGATAACAATAAAAAACTTCAGAAGCCTTTTAAAATTAGTAAGAAAATAATGAAATATAAAATAGGCTGCCTCACTTTTGAGACAGCCTATTTTGTATTTTTAATAGGTTGATAGCCTTAATTTTTATTTTGATTTTAAAGCATCTGTTACTGTGATTTTCCCCTTTTCTGCAAAGTCTGTTACTTTACTGTTTTTATCAATGGAAACATTCAGGTTATCATTTTTAGAATCATAATACATGTAGGTAGCATATCCCGGACAATCGTGTTGTTTACATCCGTGAAGTTTATAAATCCCGTTATCAGATACGATAGGTCCTTCTACATCGAAGTTTTTTACCATTTCATCATATTCTTTTCCAACGAGCTTTTTCACTCTTTCGGCAAAGCTTTTATCTTCAAATAATTTAATATCATGGGGGTACTTTCCTTCATTTTTGGTAATTGCTTCAATGGTAGCAGCTGTAGAAGGGGCTGCAGCAGTTACTGAATCTGTCTTTGGAGCCACAGTAGAATCTTTTGTCATTACTGTAGCCAGTGTGTCTGTACTTACAGAAGACTGGATTGGAGTTTCTTTTTTACAGGAAACAACAGCTCCCAATAATAGCAATGCAATACTGCCTGTAATAACTTTTTTCATAATAATATTTAGTATGGTGGTTAATATAATACAACGTAATTTCAGCCGTTTTATTTTATATTCTTTCTTGTATTCAGTGCTTCCAAAACGGTAATTTTCCTTTTTCTATAAACTCATTGATCTTTCCATCTTCAATCAGAACAAAGAACTGTGCCAAAAAATATCAATCTTTTCATCAGATCTCTATTTTATGTTTTTATTTAAAAAATCAATGCACTTTTCTGTTACTGTATCCAGATCCTTTGGCAAATCGGGATCTGTCCAGGGTTCTTTTGCTCCAAAGGTATGATTTCCGTTTTCAATAAGAAAAAGCTCTGAATTCGGATTAAGAATATGAAGATGTTCTGCATGCTTTGCATTTACAGCTTCGTCTTCTGTTCCATGGATAATCAGCATATAAGCCTTAGCCATTTCCGCAGCCCGTTCTACATCAAAACGGTGTATATTCTGTTCATAATCTTCATAAAACTGATAGTAATGGGGCATTTCCTGATTTGTACGGCCATTCAGGGCATAATAAACGCCTTCCTTTTTCCAGTTTTCAAAAGAATCACCTGTTGGAAAGCGGTCTAGCGTATCTACACTAGCCAGCGTAATCAATCCGTTGATCCTTTCGTCTTCAAAAGTTTTGATAATAGAGATGCCTCCTCCCCTGCTGTGTCCTATCAGGATTACTTTTTCATAATCTACATGCGGGTCCTGGATAAAATGGTCGATAACAACCCCCAAATCAGACAGTTCTTTTGTATAATTATTATTTCCAAAAGCCTCAAGATCAGCAAAATCATGAGGAGAATCTACCGTTGTTCCGTTATGGGAAAAATTAAACTTCACAAAGAAAAAACCGGCCTGGGCAAACATTTCAGCCATTAACCCCCATGCTCCCCAGTCTTTATAGCCTTTATACCCATGCACAAAAACGACTAAAGGCAGTTTTTTTTGAGTGTCATTATAAAAAGCATCAGCAAGAAAACCTTTTGTTTCTTTATTTTCTAAATAAATATTCTTTTCACTAATCAAATTCATAAAATAATTGGCTTTTATTCAATATTCTTTATATTTAGAATACTAATTTTAATTGAAATTTATGAAAAAAACTCTACTCTTTTTATTTTTAATTGCGTTTTCTGCCATCTTTAGTCAGACCAGCAAAAAAGTCTTCTTTATTGGGAATAGTTATACCTATTTTAACGACTTACCCGCTTTAATCCAAGATATTGCCCAATCTACAGGGGATATTCTGGAACACCAAAGCCAGACTCCCGGAGGTTCAACTCTTCAACAGCATGTTAACAGTACTACAGTAACAACTCTCATGCAGGGAAATTGGGACTATGTGGTATTACAGGAACAAAGCCAGCTTCCTTCTTTTACAGATCAGCAGGTGCAAAACTTAGTGTATCCTTATGCAGCCCAGCTTTCAGACCTTATTAAAAGTACAAACGGGTGTGGCAATGTTATTTTCTATATGACATGGGGACGTAAAAACGGAGATGATTCCCGTTGTAATGTACAGCCTTCAGTTTGTACTTATGAGGGAATGGATGATTTGATTTCTCAACATTATATTGAAATGGCAAAAATGAATGAAGCCTTATTGTCTCCCGTAGGTAAAGTTTGGCGGACAATCAGACAGCTGGATCCGGCAATGGAGCTTTATGATCAGGACAAATCACATCCCAGCTATATAGGCTCAATGGCAGCAGCATATACATTTTATGCAGTTATATTTAAAAAAGATCCTACCCTTGCTCCTTATAACGGAAACCTTACTGCAGCAGAAGCACAGTTCATCAAAAATACGGTAAAGGATGTTGTTTATGATTCAATGGACCCCTGGAATATCCTTTCCAATGATGTATACAGCAGATTCAAATATGAATTCACGGGAGGCTTTACAGTAAAGTTTACCAACAAATCTAAAAATGCAACAACCTATTTATGGGATTTTGGAGACGGAACAACTTCTACCCTGGAGAATCCTGAGCACACATATTCTGCTCAAGGAAATTACAATGTACAGCTTACAACCAATGCCTGTGGAGGCAATAGTACCAAAACCAAACTATTACCCCTCGGCAGCCTTAGTACAAAAGAAACAGACATAGAAGATCCTGCTCAGATTTATCCTAATCCAACACAAAACTTTATTACTATTATCACCAGAAAGAAAGCAGAGATCCTTTCTCTTACTGATGCCAGTGGAAGAATGGTATCTTATCTTCTGAATACAACAGATTCAGGATATACTGTACAGCTCCATCATTTATCTGCCGGAGTTTATTTTTTAAAGTATAAAACGGGAGAAAAAGAATTCACTAAAAAAATTATTAAAAAATAAGCTTATTTTTGCTTCATGCAGAATTTAAGAACAGTAACTGTAATGCGTTACATTCTGCCATTAAGAGAGGGAGGTTCACTTCCTGCTCTGGCAGAAGCTGATGATGATTTTAAATATGTCTTAAAATTCCGTGGCGCCGGTCATGGAGTTAAAATGCTCATCTCCGAATTTATAGGAGGAAGGATTACAGAGGCTTTAGGATTAAAGATTCCTGAGCTGGTTTTTGTGAATCTTGATGCAGACTTCGGCAGAACGGAAGCTGATGAAGAGATACAGGATCTGCTCAAGTTTTCTGAGGGGCTTAATCTCGGTTTACATTATCTCTCCGGCTCTATCACCTATGATCCCGGAGTAAGTGTTGACCCGCTTCTGGCCTCAAAGATCGTTTGGCTGGATGCATTTATTACCAATATCGACCGTACCTATAAGAACGCAAATATGCTGATGTGGCATAAGGAACTCTGGATCATTGATAACGGAGCTTCGTTCTATTTCCACCATTCATGGCAGAATTTTGATGCGGCAGCAAAGACTCCGTTCAAATATGTGAAAGACCATGTTCTTCTTACCAAAGCCAAAATGCTGGATGAAGCGGATCAGTTTGCACATGAGGTACTGAATGAAATACTTTTCAGGGATATTGTCAATGCTATTCCTGAGGACTGGTTACATTGGAATGATGCCGATGAAACTCCTGATGAGATCCGTGAAATTTATTTTCAGTTCATGAAAACCCGACTGGAAAATTCTCAAATCTTTTTAAACGAAGCTAAAAATGCAAGAGGATAAAATATATGAATACGCGGTAATACGCTTGGTACCAAAGGTTGAAAGAGAAGAGTTTTTCAATATAGGACTTGTGATGTTTTCTAAAAAGGAAAAATTCATACGGGTGGAATTCTATTTATGTCCTGATAAATTCAAGCTAATGCACAGCAAACTGGATTATGATGATGTCATCCAAAACCTTGAAAGTTTTCAGAAAATAGCTAATGGCGATAAAGAGGGCGGACCTATTGCTCTGTTTGATATTCCTGAACGTTTCCGATGGCTGACTGCTGTAAGAAGTGCTGTTGTACAAACTTCAAGACCTCATCCGGGGAAATCTAAAGACTTAAATACTACTTTTGGTAAACTTTTTGAGGAGTTAGTAAAATAACATACTTCTTAAAAAAGTTCTTATGAAATCATCTATAAACAACATATCAATCAACAGGTTTTTTACAAACCTGTTTTTTGTTTTATTTTTAATCTTTTCCAGTTTATTTTTTTCACAATCTTTTTCACAAGGACCGCCTCCTAAAACTCCTCGTGTAAAAAGTATCCTACTTCCGGAAATCACAGCGCTTACCGAAAATATTGTATACAAAACCAATAAAAAAGGAGATCCCATTGCATTGGATCTTTATATGCCGAAAAATATTTCTGCTGAAAAAATCCCCGTATTAATCTATGTACATGGTGGTGGCTGGATAGAAGGTGATAAAGTGATTCATGCAGATGATTATGTAGAAACAACCATAAAAAAACTCACCCCAAAGCAATATGCCATTATCAGCATCAATTACACACTTCTTAACGACAATACCCATTTCCCATTACCTTTGGAAGACACTAAAGATGCCGTAAGATGGGTTAGAAAAAATGCGGAGAAGTATAATTTTGACACTAATAATATTGGTCTTTTCGGAGCTTCTGCCGGAGCGCAGCTTTCACTGTTGGCAGCCTATACGCCCGACAATACTTTTATTGGAAGTCAGGAACTTTCTTCTTATTCTGCAAAAGTAAATTATGTGATTGATCATTATGGTCCCGCAGATCTGAATAAGCTTTTCCATACCGGGCTGGGTACAATTCCTGTTTCTATGATAAAAATGATGTCCAAAAAGATTGTTAGTCTGCAGCAGGGACTCGTAAAAGGAATTTCCGGCTATGATCTGAATAAAGACCAGCAAAGAGCTATAGACTATTTAAAAACAGTTTCTCCTGTTAATTATGCTTCAGAAGGTGTTCCTACTTTAATTGTACAGGGAAATAAAGATAAAGTGGTTCCTTTAAGCCAGGCCAAAAAACTACACAGGAAATTAAAAAGAGAAAAAATACAGACTTCTTTACTTATTATTGAGAACGGGGTTCATAGCTTTTCAACCACAGATAAAGAGACTCTGGATAAAATGACCGATCAGATGGTTGATTTTATTATCTCCCAAAAGAAATAATATACATCCTCTAAGATCAAGAAAACACAAACAACTGTAAATAAAATATTTAAATAAACACAAAACAACAAATATGCTAGATTGATATACATATTCATATTTTTTACCTGAAAAATAATTACCTTGGCCATTGTTTACATTATTTACAATAAAACAATATTTTAATTATTTATTCATTAAAAAAAATAAGAAACATGGATTCTTTAAACAATATCAACGCGCTTACCCTCATATTTGTTTCTGTTCTTATTTTCGCGATAGCTTACCGCTTCTATGGTATTTTTATTGCCAATAAAGTTCTTAAACTTAATGATGAAAATATGACTCCCGCTGTAGAATTTGCAGATGGTAAAGATTATGTAGCAACGAATAAAAATGTACTCTTTGGGCATCATTTTGCTGCTATCGCAGCAGCCGGACCACTAGTAGGACCTGTTCTCGCTGCACAGTTCGGATATCTTCCCGGTGCACTATGGATCTTAATAGGCTGTGTACTGGGAGGTGGTGTTCATGATATGGTTGTCCTTTTTGCTTCCGTGAGACATAAAGGTCAAAGCCTTGCGACTATTGCCTCAAAAGAAATAGGGAAAGCAACAGGAACAGTAGCAGGTTTTGCGATCCTCTTTATCCTGGTTCTTACACTGGCGGGCTTATCTCTGGCATGCATCAATGCAATGCATGAAGCTTCGTGGTCTCTTTTTACCGTAGTGATTACCATGCCTATTGCCATCATTATGGGATTGATTATGCGCTATAAAAAAAATAGTGTTCTGTTTGCAAGTATCTTAGGAGGTATTCTATTGATTGCCGGAATTATCGGAGGTCATGGGCTGATGCAGAATCCAACCATGAATAATTTATTTTCATGGAATATTAAAACAATTTCCATTGCCATTCCGTTGTATGGTTTTATTGCTTCCGTATTACCGGTATGGCTCCTTTTAGTTCCAAGGGATTACCTTTCCACTTATTTAAAAATAGGAACTATTATTATGCTGGCTATCGGGGTAATTGTTATACATCCTACGGTGCAGATGCCTGCTATCACAGCTTTTGTAAACGGTGGAGGCCCCATTATAGGAGGCCCGGTACTTCCTTTTATTTTTATTGTTATTGCCTGTGGAGCAATTTCCGGATTCCATGCTGTAATTGCTACGGGTACCACGCCCAAAATGCTGAATAAAGAAAGAGAAATTCTTTTTGTAGGCTACGGGGCTATGCTTGTAGAAGGTTTTGTAGCATTAATGGCCCTTATTGCCGCCTGTACATTAATGCCAGGGGATTATTTTGCCATCAATACCCCGAAAGAGGCTTATGATTCATTCCTTGCCACTCATCCTTCTCTACACGGTGTAGATATTGATTACTATTCACAGAAAATTGGAATTGACCTCTATGGCAGAACAGGAGGTGCCGTATCCCTTGCCGTTGGGATGGCTCATATCTTCAATAAAATCCCATATATGGATCAGCTGACTGCTTATTGGTATAATTTTGCGATTATGTTTGAGGCTGTTTTTATCCTTACTGCTATTGATGCAGGAACAAGGGTGGGCCGTTTCTTTTTGCAGGAAATGCTGGGATCTGTAGTTCCAAAATTTAATGATAAAAACTGGATTCCCGGAATCATCATCAGCAGTCTTCTTTTCACTTTTGCCTGGGGATATCTGGTGTATACAGGGAATGTAAACAGTATCTGGCCGTTATTCGGAATCAGTAATCAGCTATTGGCGGCCTGTGGACTTATTGTCTGTACAACGATGCTGATAAGAATGAACAGGGGAAAGTATGCATTGTGTTCAGCTATTCCCGGCGTGTTTATGGCCATCATTACATTCTGGGCCGGTTATATTCAGGTAACCTCTATTTATATTCCCAAAGGGCAGTATTTACTTGCCGCATTGGCAGCAACAGCAATGATCCTTATGCTTATTGTATTTATAGGAGCTTTCAGAAAATGGTATCAGTTACTGCAAATTAACAAAACAGAGATTGATCATTATGGAGAACCGGTGAAAGAACTGGTAGAGAGATAATAGGCTTTCTACAAAATCCATTAAAGGTTTTTGCTTCCTCTGATAATTTTTATACATTTGTTTTGCTTTAGGGGGTATTCTGAAAAGAATTGAGAGAGTCCCTTTGAACCTGATACGGCTTACACCGACGTAGGGAAAAGCAAAATGACATGATTTCTTGATGTCTTTTGTTCCGGATTTTTTCCTAAAGCTATTTTTATTTTTAATCATAACAATGGAAAAAAATCTTTGGGAACAAGTTCAACTTGTACGACAAAAGTCTCCTCTTGTTCATAATATTACCAACTATGTAGTGATGAACAATACGGCCAATGCTCTTTTGGCTGCAGGAGCTTCTCCGATTATGGCACACGCCCACTCTGAAATCAAAGAAATGGTCAATATATCCCATTCGGTGGTTATTAATATTGGTACCCTCGATGAATACTGGGCTGAATCTATGCTTATGGCTGCTGAAACTGCTGATATACTCCATAAACCATGGATATTGGATCCGGTAGGTGCAGGAGCGACCTCTTTTCGCGATCAGATATTGCATCAGCTATTACAATTCCATCCTACAGTGATCAGAGGCAATGCTTCTGAGATTATTGCACTCGCTAAAACGAATACAACAGTAACCAAAGGAGTAGACAGCACCGCAGCAAGTAATGATGCTGTTGAAGCCGCACAAATCCTGGTTAATCAATATAACACTATTGTATGCATTTCGGGTGAAACGGATATTATCCTGAGCCGAGATCAATCTATACAGATCAAAAACGGACATGCTCTCATGACCAAAGTAACGGGTCTGGGATGTTCTGCAACAGCTTTAATCGGCGCATTCATAGGTATTGCAGAAGATAAAGTATCAGGTACCGCCGCTGCAATGTCATTATTGGGAATAGCAGGCGAACTGACTGTTCGTGAAAGCAAAGGTCCGGGCAGTCTTCAAGTCAACTTGATAGATAAGCTATACAACATTACCGAAGAGGAATTTACCAACCATTTAGAAATTGAAATATCATGAGTATCAATATTTTTCCTTACTCATTATACCTTGTGATTTCTGAAACAGATTGTATGGGGAAAAATTTTCTGAAAGTCGCAGAACAGTCAATCTTAGGGGGTGTGGATATGATACAGCTTCGTGAAAAAAATGACAGCACCGAAGTCTTCCTTCAAAAAGCTCTGCAGCTTATTGAAATTACAGATAAATATGGTGTTCCTCTTATCATCAACGATAATATCACCGTTACTGAAAAAGTAAATTCAGCTGGAATACATGTTGGCAACAGTGATGCAACTCCTCAGGATCTAAGACAACGACCTTTGATCAACAATAAAATAATTGGATATTCTATAGAACATCTGGCTCAGCTTGACAATGAACAAACTGCTGCAGCCGACTATCTGGGAATAAGTCCTGTTTTTAAAACAAAAACCAAAACAGATACTGTTATAGAATGGGGACTGGAAGGCATTACTCAAATCAGGCAGATTACGAAAAAACCTTTGGTCGCAATAGGAAATATTCATCTTGAAAACGCTAGAGCTGTCATCAGCGCCGGAGCAGATTGTCTTGCCGTAGTTTCTGCAATATGCAGTGCTGCTGATCCCCAAAAAGCAGCGTATGAATTAAAAAATGAAATTGTAAAATGAAAAAATACAAATACCCTTCAGTATTAACTATTGCAGGTTTCGATGGAAGCGGCGGTGCCGGTATCCAGGCTGATATTAAAACAGCTTCTGCTCTAGGCTGCTTTTCAACATCAGTATTAACGGCCTTGCCTGTACAAAACACACAAGGAGTACGAAAAATATACCCTATTCCTGTAGAAGCAGTTGCTGATCAAATAAAAGCAATTCTGGACGACATTGTTCCTAATGCTATAAAAATTGGAATGGTTCATACGCCTCAACTCGTAGAGACCATTGTTTCCACATTGGCAGCATACCCTAAAATACCTATTGTCTTTGACCCTGTAATGGTTGCCACCAGCGGGCATCGTTTAATTGAAGAAGAAACCATCACCTCACTCACAACATTACTTTTCCCCATTGCTGATGTGATCACTCCCAATATGGATGAGGCTTCCATTTTAGCAGATATGAAAGTAGAAACATTGGAAGATTTATACACGGCCGGAAAAAAGATCAAAAAACTGGGATGTAAAACAATTCTCCTTAAAGGTGGTCATCAGGAAACCTCAACCATTACTTCCCTCTTCTATGATGAACACGAGAATTTTCATTCTTTTGAAACAATAAAATTTAACACCAATAATACCCACGGTTCAGGCTGTACACTGTCATCTGCTATTGCCGCCTATATTGCTCAGGGCAAGTCCCTTTACGAGGCTGTTTCTCTAGGACAGCAATATATCTACCAAGCCATAGAAAACGGAATAGATGCACAAACAGGTCATGGAAACGGACCGTTGAATCACTTTTTTAATCCTCAAAAACTTATCAAAAATGAAATGGTCTGAACAAACTTGGAACGCAATAGAAAAACATTATCAATCTATCCTTGATATGCCTTTTATCAAAGAATTATCGGATGGTAGTTTACCACAGGATAAATTCCGTTTTTATATGGCTCAGGATTCTTTATATCTGGAACATTTTGGAAGAACGCTTTCCCTTATAGCAGCAAAGATTCCTGATCTTCAGGATGTACTCACTTTTATGCGTTTCGCTGAAAATGCCATTGTAGTAGAAAATGCCCTGCATGAATCTTACTTCAAAGATTTTGGTTTGAGTGATAAAGGAGTTTTAGAACCTGCTTGTCACCATTATATTCACTTTCTGAGAAGTACTGCCGCTCTGGAGTCTGTGGAAATTGCAGTTGCCGCAGTTCTCCCCTGCTTCTGGATCTATCGTGAAGTTGGAAATTATATTTATGAGATTCAGAATACGGTGAACAACCCGTATGAAAAATGGATTGCTACGTATGCCGGAGAAGAATTTTCAGCAGCAGTGGATGAAGCTATTGCCATCTGCGATAAAATTGCTGAAAACAGTACCGAAGAAACCAGAAAAAGAATGACAGAAGCTTTTATCATGGCATCCAGAATGGAATTCCATTTCTGGGAGGCTGCTTATGAACTGAGAAGATGGGAGTAAAGAAGGGATAAAATACCTCAACTATCTATTATCTTATCACCCATAACAACAAAAAACGGAACCAAAAGTTGATTCCGTTTTTTTATATGTATAAAATTTAATTAAAAATTGAAATTAAGTCTTGTGAATACATACCGTCCATTCTGCCCAAACTGTGAAGTGGAACGTGAGTAAATAAACTGATCGTTGTTACTTGAAGCCGGCAGGTTTTTGGTAGGATAAATATCAAACAGGTTATTAACCCCTACAGTCAATCCAATATTTTTAGTAAACTGATAGGCCGCAGAAATATCAGTAATGATTTTATCTCCTATCGTCTGGTGTTCATTAAATCCAATAATTCCATCTCCGTTAGCATCAAGAACATCTGCTCCTGTCACTTTTCCAAAATACGTATTTCTAAGATAGAAACTTGCACCCTTCCATGTAAGCGTATGAGAAAGACTTGCTTTCACTCTAGGAACAGCCTCTTCAAGATAAATTCTAGATTTTTCAGAGAAATAAACTTTTTCAAGAGCTGGAGATTTCAACAGCCCTGCTGAATGAATCTCTCCTACCTGTTTAGTCTGATTTAAATTGATCCCAAAACTATTATCCAGTTTTATACCTGAGAATCGTGCATTATGTGAAATAACGATATCCAGCCCTTTTGTTTCCGTATCAATAGCATTGGTAAAAAACTGAGCTGCATTAACGTTTAATTTATCAAACTCTTTTTGGGCATCGTTAGGAACATCTTTTCTTAAGAACTGATCGGTAAGAATGATTCTGTTATCAATTTTAGTAAAATATCCGTCTGCTGTGAAGGTCAAATTCACAGATGGAATTTTATATGTAAATCCTAAACTGGCAGATTTTGAAGTTTCCTGCTTCAATTTTGGGATATTCAGCTGTGCTGCCAATTGAGAATCATTGCTGTATGTTCCCACTTCAAGAAGCTGACCTCCTGTAAACAATGTAGAAGTAACATTATAATAAATCTGGTGAATAGATGGTGCTCTGAATCCTGTAGATCCTGCAAACCTCACATTAAAATTAGGAGCAACCTTGATTCTTGATGCTAATTTATAGTTAAATGTAGATCCAAAATCTGAATAGTTTTCATACCTCGCCGCTGCATCCACCAATAACCAGTTTGTAAAGTTCAATTCTACATCGGCATAGGCTGCCAGTGATTGTCTGTTTTTGTTTACTGCATTTTCAGGTCTGAATCCACTGAATACCTGTGAACCTCCCGGAAGAGAAGCTCCAAAGAAATCTGTAGGTCGTTGGGTAGCATTGTTCCAAGGATTTCCCAACACATCATAAGTGGTATAAGACGCTTCTTCACCAGCCGTCATTTTAAAGTTTTCAAAGCGGTGCTCCCCTCCAAATGCCACATTCAATCCTTCCAGGACATCATACTTTTTAGAGAAATCTAAATTGATCGTGTTTTGGGTAAATCTTAATCCCCCAGCATCAAATTCATTAGGAGAAGCAAATCTTAAAGAAGTATTCCCCGTATTTCTGATATTGTAGGTAAAAGAGTTCTGTCCGAAAGTATTACTGAAATCAATATTCCAACCTTCCCATTTTCCTTTAATACCTGCTGCTAGTGAGATATCCTGAATGTCAGTTCCGATCTGTGGCAGATAACCATTAGGGTATAAACCTGTAAAAGTTCTGCTTTCTCTCGGTCTTCTGTAAAATCCTCCGGAAACACCATGTCTTAAACTATATCCACCAAAAGTATACACTTTCCAGTTATCACTTACAGGAACCTCAGCATTAATAAAAAGCTGGTGATTATTTAGTTTAGACTGACCTACCTGCATATTGAAGTCTTTTCTGGTAAGACCTCTGTACGCCAGTTCCTGATCAGTAACATCAAAATTTAATAAAGACTGAAGCCCTTTCTGAATAACATTTCCTGCTCCATCTTTTATATCCTGAATAGTCGTTGCTCCTTGTATACCGGACAATTGACCAGGAGTAAAATAATTGACCCCTTGAGCATACTGATGAACATAATCGATGATCTGCTGCGAATTGGGAGTATTATTGATATTACTAAACAGAGAAGAAAGGTTCACCCCATCTTTCAATGCACGTTGTTCAATAGCGTTGTAAGCATTATAGATTGCTCCTGATTCAGTCCCTGCTCTATAGGTAGGATTTCTGAACTGTGAAGACCAGGTAATATTGAAAAAACCGCCTTTCGTTCCTATTTTATTTCCATAATTCAGGTCTAGCTGTATATTCTGTCCGTCAAAATTTCCGGTATGGTCATTGGCTGCAGGCGTTAAATTTCCACCATAGCTGATCTGGCCGGTTAATTTTCCGGTATCTCTTTTTAATTCAAGATTCATTACCCCTGCAATGGCATCAGAACCATATTGTGCAGCAGCTCCATCTCTTAAGACTTCAATTCTGTTCAGGGCAAAGGAAGGAATGGCATTTAAATCGGTTCCTACCGTTCCTCTTCCCGGTGTTCCGTTCACATTGACCAACGCAGAAGTGTGTCTTCTTTTTCCGTTAACCAAAACTAATACCTGATCAGGTCCTAATCCTCTCAGCTGGGCAGGATCCAAATGATCCGTTCCGTCAGAATTGGTTTGAACCGTAGAAGTAAAAGAGGGGGCAATGGCATTCAAAATTTGTCCGATACTAGACTGTGGAAGCACCACCGAAGCTTCCTTCAGGTTAAATACATCTACAGGAACCGGACTGTCTGCTTTTGATCGTGCACCAGCTCTGGATCCCAGGATCACCACTTCTTCTACTTTATTGGTTTGAGTACTGTCTTTTTTTGTATTACTGTCTTTCTCCTGTCCGTAGGTAAAAACTCCCAGAAAAAAGAGAACAGAAGCGGAAAGAATAGTTTTTTTATTTCTCATATCATTTCGTCAATTTGATTAGATATTTATGTTTTTTGCAGGTGCAAATGTAAAGCATATTTATTAGTCTACAAAGTCAATAGACTTTGTTTTTGTAAAAAATGATCATCGTTTCTTTCTATCCCTTATTTAAAATTACTGTTTTTTTAAATACATGGCGGAAATTCTCCATAAAAAAACGGATTCATGTTTTTTGAATCCGTTTTTAAATTTTATAAAATATATCTCTGTCTGAGAAACTCTACTTTAAGAGATCTTTGTAAGCTTAGCATATTTCAGGATCAGGTTTTTCTCTCCTTCATGTATGAATACTACTTTTGCTTTGATATTCTGAGGATCTGTTCCATCAAGGAAAGCAACTTCCCCGATACCAAAACGGTCGTGTCTTACTTTATCACCCACTTCAATATCCTGAGAAGAGGCACCGCTTGGATTAATGATCTTGGCAGTACTTACCGGTTTCAGTTTTCTTACTTCCGGAGCAGGTTTGGAATCGTCTCCCTTATTAATCGACTTTTTCTCTACCTTTTTAAAAGCTTTCACTTCAGAAGGATGTTCATCAAAAATATTGGATTTTACTCCTGAATTATTGATAAACCTCTTTTCCAGCGCAGGATTAAGGAATTCTATATATTCATCATCAATTTCGCTCAGGAATCTTGAGGGTTCCGCATCAGTGATTTTCCCCCATTGGAAACGGGAAACAGCATATGAGAAGAACACCTGCTTCTCTGCTCTGGTTAACGCCACATAAAACAGACGTCTTTCTTCTTCAAGATCTTCTCTGGTAGCCGAACTCATGAAACTCGGGAAAAGGTTTTCTTCAAGACCTACCAAATGAACAACCGGAAATTCAAGACCTTTGGATAGGTGAATCGTCATTAATGAAACCATATCATCTTCCAGTTCTTTATCCTGTGTATCTGCAGAAAGTGCAATATTTTCAAGGAAGTTGGAAAGACTTGGGTCACCGTCTTCCAGCTGCATCTGTTCTTCAATAAACCCTTGCATGGAGTTCATTAATTCCTGAACGTTTTCTACTCTGGAAATACCTTCAGGCGTCTGGTCATCTTTCAAGAATTTGATCAAACCGCTTCGCTTAGCCACTTCCATCGCTACACTATAAGCCGTTTCTGTTTTTAATAATACCTGAAATGCTTTAATCATCGACCAGAAATCATTCAGTTTGTTTAAAACACCGTTATTTAATCCTAGTTGAGGAGCATACATTGGTAAATTATCCAGAACTTTTGATACAGCAATATTTTGAGCATCTGCAAAAACGACCAGTTTATTCTGTGTAGTGTCTCCAATTCCTCTGGTCGGATAGTTTATGATTCTCATCAATGCTTCTGAATCATTTTCATTGATTAAAAGACGCAGATAACCGATTAAATCTTTAACTTCTTTTCTCTGATAGAAAGAAAGCCCGCCATATACCTTGTACGGAATATTTTTACGTCTCAGGGCATCTTCAAATGCTCTTGTCTGAGAATTGGTTCTGTATAAAATAGCAAAATCGCTATACTTCCTCTGATCACGGTTACGTAGTTCCCAGATATTTCCGGCTACAAAATTAGCTTCATCAGCATCAGAAAGGGAACGGTATATTTTAATTTTATCTCCTTCTTCGTTATCACTGAAAACATTTTTCTTAAACTGCTGTAAGTTTTTAGCAATAACAACATTCGCTGCATTCACAATGTTTTGTGTAGAGCGGTAATTCTGTTCCAGAGATACTGTGATGGCATCCGGATAATCTTTTTTAAAATTCAGGATATTATAGATATTCGCTCCACGGAAAGAGTAAATAGACTGGGCATCATCTCCTACCACACAGATATTTTCAAACTTTGAAGCCAGCGCTTTTACGATAAGATACTGGGAATGGTTGGTATCCTGGTACTCATCTACCATGATATATCTGAATCTGTCCTGATATTTAGCTAATACTTCCGGAAAACGGGTTAAAAGTTCATTAGTTTTCAACAAAAGGTCATCAAAATCCATAGAACCGTTTCTGAAACATGCCTCTACATATTTTTGATAAATCTGACCGATAAATTTCATATTTGCTTTTTCATCAGCTTCCATCAATTCCGGATTGTTGAAATAAGCTTTAACGGTAATCAGATTGTTTTTATAGGTTGAAATTCTTGCCTGAACTTTTTTGGGTTTATAAAGGTCAGCATCGATATTCATATCCTTCAGTACTTTTCTAATCACATTCAATGCATCCTGCTGATCATAAATGGTAAAATTGGAAGGATATCCAAGATTATGCCCTTCAATTCTTAGAATCCTGGCAAAAACAGAGTGAAAAGTTCCCATCCAAAGACTTCTTGCATTGCTGTCTCCTACAACCTTTGCGATACGTTCTTTCATTTCACGGGCTGCTTTATTGGTAAAGGTAAGCGCGAGAATATTGAAAGGGTCTATTCCGTTATGGATAAGGTGGGCAATACGCATCGTAAGCACACGTGTTTTACCCGAACCTGCTCCGGCAAGTACCATCAGGGGGCCCTGTAGAGAAGTAACGGCTTCATATTGTGATTCATTGAGTCCTTTCAAATAGTCCATACTGCAAAAAAATTTTGGAACCACAAAATTAATGTATTCAGAGGAGAATTCAAATTATGAAATGTCAATAGTCTGTTTTGCTTTGAAAATGAATAGTAAATGATACCTGAATATAGAAATTGACACGTGGGGCAAATTGACGATTCACCATTCACAACCAATCAAAAGTGTAACATTTAATTCACTTTTCCTACTCATTGATAAACAATTTCTAACTTTATGAAAAAGCGACTTCTTTCGGCTGCTGCCGTAGCTTTCTTCGGGTTCATGCTGAATGCACAGCAAATTAAATTCGAAGAGTATGACCTTCCCAATGGCCTTCATGTAATTCTTCATCAGGATAATTCGGCTCCGGTAGTCACTACAGGTGTGATGTATCATGTAGGAGCAAAAGATGAAGTAAAGGGAAGAACCGGTTTTGCCCACTTCTTTGAACATCTTTTATTTGAAGGAACTCCAAATATTAAGAGAGGAGACTGGTTTAAGATCGTCTCTTCAAACGGAGGACAGAACAATGCAAATACAACTAACGACAGAACCTATTACTACGAAACTTTCCCTTCCAATAACGAACAACTCGGACTTTGGATGGAAGCTGAAAGAATGCGCCATGCCGTTATCAATCAGGTGGGAGTAGATACCCAGAGAGAAGTGGTAAAGGAAGAAAAGAGATTAAGAATGGATAATCAGCCTTATGGAAATCTTTTCTCTACAATTCAAAAGAACCTGTTTACCAATCACCCATACAACTGGCCAACGATTGGCTCTATGGAAGATCTTAACGCTGCTAAGCTTGAAGAATTCCAAGCTTTTTATAAGAAATTCTATATCCCGAACAATGCTACTTTAGTCGTTGCAGGAGATATTAAGCCTGAGCAGACTAAAAAATGGATTGAAGAATATTATGGGGGCATTGCAAAAGGAACATTGTATCCAAAAGATTTCCCTAAAGATGCTCCGATCACTCAGGAAAAAGAAGTTACTGCAACAGACCCGAACATCCAGCTTCCTGCTTATGTTTTTGCTTACAGAACACCTGCCAATAAAGAAAAAGACGCTTATGTTTTAGACATGCTTTCTTCTTATTTAAGCAATGGTAAATCTTCTGTTTTATATAAAAAATTAGTAGATCAGGATAAAAAAGCGCTTCAGGTAGCTGCTTTCAACCAGGGGCTTGAAGATTACAGTATTTTTGCCTTCTTTGCTATCCCAATGGGGCAAACGTCTAAACAGACATTGCAGACTGATATTGATGCAGAGATTAAAAAACTTCAGACTACTTTAATTTCTGATGAAGATTATCAAAAAATTCAAAATCAGTTTGAAAACCAGTTTGTCAATCAGAACTCAAGCATTCAGGGAATTGCTGCTTCTTTAGCAACAAACCATGTGTTAATGGGGAATACCAATCTCATTAATAAAGAGATTGATATCTACAGATCCATCACCAAACAAGATATTCAGAATGCAGCTAAAAAGTATCTGAATCCCAACCAAAGAATCATTATCAATTACGTTCCTGAGAAAAAATAATTTACCCATGAAAAAGCAATTCACTTATATAGCAGCGGCATTTTTATTTGCAGGAATGCTTTCTGCCCAAAAAATTGATCTTAATGCAATGCCAAAGCCAGGACCTACTCCTGCGATCAACATTGCCAAACCAAAAACGTTTCAGCTTAGCAACGGATTAACTGTAATGGTCGTTGAAAACAACAAACTGCCAAGAGTAAATACTACACTTTCGATGGACAGACCTCCTTATAACGAGGGAAATATTACGGGAGTAAGCATGATTATGGCGGAACAGCTTGATAACGGAACAACTAACCTTAGCAAGGATGAATACAATAAAAAAGTTGACTTCTTAGGAGCTAATATCAACTTCTCTTCCAATGGAGCTTCTTCTAATTCTCTTTCAAAGTACTTCCCTGAAGTATTGGGATTGATGGCTGATGCTATTGTAAATCCAAAATTCTCTGCAGAAGAGCTTAAAAATGCAAAAGAAAGAATTACTGAAGGATTAAAAGCAGATGAAAAAAATGCTTCCTCTATTGCTGAAAAAGTATCTAATGCTTTGATGTATGGAAAAAATACTTCAAGAGGAGAGTTTGCAACTATTGAATCTATCAACAAGGTTCAACTAGCAGATATTCAAAATATTTACAATAAATACTACGCTCCGGATAATGCTTACTTAGTCATTGTTGGAGATGTAAAATTTGACCAGATCAAACCTTTGGTTGAAAAAGCATTCGGAAACTGGAAAAAGTCAAATACTAAGTTTGCAGCTTTAGAACCAGCCTCGAATGTTACCAAGACAGAGATCAATGTGGTTGATGTTCCGTCTGCTGTGCAATCTGTACTGTCTGTAAACAACCTGAACAATCTTAAAATGAAAGATCCTAACTACTTTCCTGCTACTATGGCCAACTATATTCTTGGCGGTGGCGGTGAAGCAAGACTTTTCATGAACCTTAGAGAAAAGAACGGGTTTACCTATGGAGCTTATTCCAGTATGAATGCAAGCAAGTATTCACCTGATTTTTCAGCAGAAACAAGTGTCAGAAATGAGGTTACGGATAAGGCTGTTAAGGAAATGATGAACGAACTAAACGCCATTTCTACCGTTAAACCTGAAGAATTAGAAAATGCAAAAGCAAAACTGAAAGGTTCATTCATTATGTCTTTGGAAAAACCTGAAACTATTGCCAAGTTTGCTCTGAATCAAAAAGTTCAGGATCTTCCTGCTGACTTCTATACCAATTATTTGAAATCAATTGATAAGGTTACTTCTGCTGATGTATCTAATGCTGTAAAAGCAACAATTCTTCCAAACCAGAGTAGAATCTTCATCGCAGGTAAAGCCTCTGATATTTCTGAAGGACTTGAAAAATTAGGATATCCTGTAAAATATTTCGATAAAGAAGCTAATCCGGTAACCAAACCTACAGCACAGAAAATTGATGCCAACGTAACTATTGGTTCTGTAGCAGATAAATACATCAGTGCAATCGGAGGTCTAGCTGCTGTTCAAAAAATTTCTTCCGTTACTCTGGATGCCACAACCAAAGTTCAGGGAATGGATATGAATATGAAACTGATCCAGGGGAAAGGAGGAAAGATGATGATGGAAATGAAAATGATGGGCAACACCCTTCAGAAGATCGCTTTTGACGGCAAAGACGGATATGCTGAAGTACAGGGTAAAAAAATGCCTCTGAATGACAAACAAAAAGCTTCTATGGCAGAACCGGAAATTTTCCCGGAACTTACTTTTACAAAATCAACGGAATTAAAGTTAGCAGGAATTGAAAAATATAACAATGAAGATTCTTATGTGATAAAAGGTCCAAAACAGACTTATTACTACAGCGTAAAAACCGGTTTAAAAACGGGTGAGATAAAAGTTGGAGAAGGAGGTTCTATGCCTACAAACTTTGCTGATTATAAAGAAGTTTCAGGAGTAAAGCTTCCATTCACTATTATCCAGAATATGGGTGGAATGGAAATCAACCTGGCTGTACAGTCTTATCAGCTTAACCAGGCTAAAGATTCTGACTTTAAATAATATACAAAGAATTTATAGAAAAAGGCTGTCTCAATATTGGGACAGCTTTTTTTGTAGTTGCTTTCACTGGACATTAAAGCTGTGAGAAAAATTAACAACTCATACATTTGAATATGGCGATTCTTACCTTCTCATTTGTTTCTTCCTCTATTCTAAGCATAAAATCATTGTTTGATTTTTAATTTTTTTGTTGTTGTGCCATATTTACCGATATCTTTTTTTGTCATTCAGTAAAAAAAGATTAAATTTGCCCATTCAAAAAGATATCAGAATTAATGGATACTATATTTACACTATTGATGGTTCTTATTATGATTGCTAGTATTTTATTAGTGATTGTTGTTATGGCTCAAAACCCAAAAGGAGGAGGTCTTTCCAGTACTTTCGGAGGGGCATCATCTGCTCAGTTTGGAGTACAGAGAACCAATGATTTCATGGAAAAAGCAACATGGACTCTAGGCGGAACTATCATCGTTCTTATCCTTTTAAGCGTTGTTATTACTGGTAAACCGTCACAAGTGGCCCCAGCTCAGCAACCTGCTAAGAAAGAAGCTCCGGCAAAACAATCTGCTCCGGCTTCTTCTACAACCACTACTCCGGCATCAGCACCAGTTGCACCGGCTAAATAAGAAGATTATTTTCTACATAGAACAAAAGCAACTCAGATTGAGTTGCTTTTTTATTTTTATACTTTTTCAAAATTTAATTTTTGGGGATGGTTATTCTTAGATTCTTCATTTACTTCGTTACATTCAGATAACCCAAACTGTATAAATCGTATATACTTATCTTATTTTCATAGAAGTTATAAAGTAAATTATAGATATTTTTTCACCAAAGACCTACAGCTTCCAACTCCTCTCCTACCTACTTCAGCTTAATCTTCTCAATCTTATGACGCAGCTTTAGACCAGCTTTCAGAAAAGAGTACTGCATCGGCTTCGATTCTTTATAATATTTGTCAATAAAGATCTGCATGGCCCCATAGAACCGGTTCAGATAAACATCATCCTTTACTGTACTTTCTCCCTTGTGATGAAGAAGGGACGCTTTTCCATAATAATAATTCCTATAGCCTTTGTTCAATAAAGTGTAGCAGAGATCAATATCTTCACCATACATAAAATAAGCTTCATCCAATCCGCCTACCTTTTCGTAAACCTCTCTTTTTACCAATAAAAAGGCTCCTGTAATAACTTCCACTTCAGCCACAGCCGTTTCTGCTATATCATTCCTGTAATAGGATTTGGAATTATTCTTCTTAAAACTGGTAAATAATTTTTCAAAGGAATTGAACATATCCGGTACTGATCGTTTGCTCTCCGGCAGGAAATTTCCTTCGGCATCATGCATCCGGATTCCAAGACATCCGAAAGCCTGCTGCGCATCTGAAAAATCTAAAAGATCCTTCATATAAAAACCTTCCAGCTCAGTATCAGGATTTAAAAGCAGTAGATATTCTCCTTTTGCCGCCTGTATTGCCTCATTGTTTGCCTTTGAAAAACCACCGTTAATTTCTGAAGAGATAAAGTGCACTTCAGGAAATTCAGGAATAAGATCCTGCCAGGACCTGTCTGTGGAAGCATTGTCTATTACCATTATCTCATACTCTACCTCTTTTACATATTTCTGAATAGATAAAAGGCAGTTTCTGAGTAATTGGGTAACATTGTAATTAACAATAATAATAGACAGCTTCATATTAATCCTTTTCGTTATAAGGTAATCGGTTGATAATAGATCTTCCAAGTGAAATTTCATCTGCATATTCCAGTTCATCTCCTACTGAAATCCCTCTGGCAATACTTGAAAAGTTCACATTGAAATTTTTAAACTTTTTATAAATATAATAGGCAGTAGTATCCCCTTCCATGGTAGCACTCAGCGCAAAGATAAATTCCTTTACATTCCCCTCATTCAGCTTTCTTTCAATACTTGGAATATTCAGCTGGCTTGGGCCTACTCCTTCCATCGGGGAGATTTTCCCACCCAAAATAAGGTATTTCCCTCCATATTTACCTGTATTTTCAATAGCAATAACATCCCGTACATCTTCAACAATACAAATTAGCTCACCGCTTCTTTTTTCATTACTGCAGATCTCACAGATGTCAAAATCAGAAAAATTATGACATTCTTTACAGTATTTTATTTCATTGACAAGATTAATCAGGGAATTCCCAAGGCTCACCGCTCTGGAGCTGGGCTGCTTTAATAAATGTAATGCTAATCTTAAAGCCGTTTTTCTTCCGATTCCAGGCAAACCTGAAATTTCATCAACTGCCTTTGCCAATACTTTACTTGGGTAATCCATAGCTACAAAAATAAGGATTATTTGAGGAAAATTATCTATCCTAAAGAGGAGTTTTTGATGTATTGAAAAGGAGTGTTCAATATCAATTCGCTACGCTTGTCAATCTTAGTAACCCATGATCACCCACTATTCACCCGCAAGGCAAAATTATCTATTGATATGTAAAACCCAAGATAATTCCTGTTGTTTTTACGGTTTCCATCTATTCTATTCGTCTATCATCTATTATCATCATTTTTACATCTCCTCTTCCCAATTTCCACAATGTCTCATTTCGATATTTTAATTCCCTATTCTATCCCCATACTCCATAACTCTAAAAAAACAGTTATATTTGCGGCTTAATTAAATATGAAAAAAATAAACTAACACATGGTACTTAACAACCTAAATTATCCACTGGATTTCAAGTTTAAAATTTCGACACTAGCCAGTGACTTCAACATTACTGACAAAAATGGGAATTACGTAGCTTACGTACGTCAGAAAATGTTCAAACTGAAAGAAGACGTTATTGTTTTCAATGATGAAAGCAAATCAAAAGAACTTTTCAGAATCAGAGCCAATAAATGGATTGACTTCAACGCGTCTTATTCGTTAAATGATATTGTTGACAACAAAAACTACGGTAGATTAGCAAGAAAAGGGATGCGTTCTCTTTGGAAATCAAGCTATGATATCCTGGATGCTAACGACCAGCCCAAATTCAAAGTACAGGAAGACAACGCATGGGTAAGATTCTGGGACAGCTTTGTAGGAGAACTTCCTATCATTGGAATGTTTACAGGATACTTCCTTAACCCATCTTATACTGTTACCGGTATTGACGGAAAAGCATACTTCAAACTTAAAAAAATGCCTTCATTCTTTGGAAGAAGATTCCAATTAGACAGATTAATCGATATTGATGATGAGGAAGAAAGTTTGGTGATTCTTTCATTATTAATGATGACCCTTCTTGAAAGAGCAAGAGGCTAACATTTTAAAACCACAAACACATGAAATACCTAATCATTTTACTTTCTGCATTTCTTTTAGTTGCCTGTAAAAAGGACAAAGAAACAGTTTCTGCAAGTACTACAGCCGATTCTTCAAACATGGTTAAAGATTCTGCCACAGCAAGTATTCCTTCCGGGAAAATTCAGATTGAAAATATCTCATTTCCTGAAGAAATCAAAGAATGCTCATGCTATTTTGCAAGAAACAAGGCTGATTTTGAAGCTGAAAAATATATTTACGCTGATGATGCCGGAAAAACTGCTTATATGAACCTTGATGGTAAAAGACTCGCCATGAACCTTATCTCTTCAAGTGATATGGAAGTGGATGAGGAATTGACCAAAGAAATAGAAAATAATGATTACAAAATCTCTGTAAAAGGTAAAAAGATAAAAGGTGAAGAAGCCTTACTCTTTGAAGGTACCCTAACCATTGAAAAACCAGACGGCAGTGTTATTACAACACCGATCTACGGAGAATGTGGCTGTTAATAGCAAAAAGTGAATAAGTTCATTCTCAAATTTGCTTATTCATTCTTTTATAACTCATAAAAATGCTTCTGTATTCTACGGAAGCATTTTTTATTTTGTAAATTTGAGAAAAATAAATTTCAATGGAATTATCTAATATAGAACCGCAGATAATCTGGAAAAACTTCTCCAAATTAAATGCTGTTCCAAGACCATCAAAAAAAGAAGAAAAAGTAATTGCTTTTATCAAGGGATTTGGTGAAAACTTAGGATTGGAAACTACTGTAGATGAAGTAGGGAATGTAATTATTAAAAAACCTGCTACTGCAGGAATGGAAGACCGTAAATCTATTGTACTTCAGTCACATTTGGATATGGTTTGCCAGAAAAACAATGATGTTAATTTCGATTTTGAAACAGAAGGAATCAAAATGGAAATTGACGGAGATTGGGTAAAGGCAAAAGGAACCACTTTAGGAGCTGATAACGGTTTAGGAGTGGCTACCATTATGTCTATCCTTGAAAGTTCAGATATTCCTCACCCTGCATTGGAAGCTTTATTCACTATTGATGAGGAAACAGGAATGACAGGTGCTATCGGTTTAAAACCAGGACAGCTTACCGGAGAGATCCTATTAAACCTTGATACGGAAGAAGACGATGAAATTGACATCGGCTGTGCCGGAGGTGTTGATGTTACTATAACTCAAAACTATGCAACAGAAGCTCCGAAAGGACAGACTGTAAGAATTGAAGTAAAAGGATTACAGGGAGGTCACTCAGGAATGGATATCCATAAAGGTTTCGGAAACGCAAACATTATCCTTGGAAGACTTCTTTACAAAGGAATAGAAAATCAAAATATTGAACTGATCTCTATTGATGGTGGTGGATTAAGAAATGCCATTCCAAGAGAAGGAGTTGCTATGATCTCCGTAAGAAATGCTCAGGAGTTCATCCAGGAAGTTACAGTTCTTAAAACAGAAATTTTAGAGGAATTTGCGTCTGTAGAACCAGCTCTTCAGATCAATATTGAAAATTCTACTTCTTCAGACAAAGCGATTTCAGAAGGTGATTCTAAAAAAGTGATTCTTACTTTAAAAGCTCTTCATAACGGAGTATACAGAATGAGCCCGGATGTAGCTGATCTTGTAGAAGCTTCCAATAACGTAGCAAGAGTTGAATTGAAAGGTGGAGAATTAAAGATTCTTAACCTTACCAGATCTTCAGTGGACTCTTCTAAATATTCTACAGCAGAACAATTGAAATCTGTAGCAGAATTAGCTGGAATGAATGTTGTATTCAGCGGCTCATATCCAGGATGGAAACCAAGACCAGGATCTGAAATCGTACAGATCATGGAAAAGATCTATACAGAGAAGTTCAATGAGAAGCCTCATGTTGTAGCTTGCCATGCAGGTTTAGAATGCGGTATCATTGGAGCTAATTATCCTGAAATGGAAATGGTAAGTTTCGGACCTACGATCAGAGGAGCACACTCTCCTGATGAGAAAGCAAACATTCCATCTGCTCAGAAATTCTGGAGCTTCTTGAAAGATATTTTAGCGAATATTCCTCAGAAATAGAATAGTAAAATAACTATATTGAATATCCAAAGTCTCTTGACTTTGGATATTTTTAATTTTATCAAATCATTAAACTATATTAAGAAATTAAGAACAAGTGGGGTAAACATAAATATCAATAAATAATTTCTTACCTTATTTAGCTTTAATCATAAAGACATTTAAATATGAAAAGTATTACAGTATTTTGCGGCTCAAGTTTCGGTACAGATAAAACCTATGAAGAACAGGCATTTTTACTTGGTCAGACTTTAGCAAAACAAAATATACAACTCATTTACGGTGGCTCTCAAACCGGTTTAATGGGAACGATTGCAAACGGAGCATTAAGTGAAAACGGAAAAGTGACTGGCGTTCTCCCTAACTTTTTACAGGCCAAGGAAATTGCCCATAAAAACCTTACTGAACTGGTTCTTGTAGAAACGATGCACGAAAGAAAAACCAAAATGAATGAGCTTTGTGATGGGGTTATCGTCCTTCCCGGCGGCTACGGAACCTTGGAAGAATTCTTTGAGATGATTACCTGGGCACAGCTTGGTCTTCACAAAAAACCGATCGCCATTTTGAATATTGACGGATTCTACAATGACCTGATAAACTTAGTTCAGAATATGGTAGATAAGGGCTTTTTGAAGCAGGTAAACAGAGATATGCTTCTGATCAGTGACAATATAGATGAATTGCTGGAAAAAATGAGAAATTATCAGGCTCCTACGGTTGGAAAGTGGATTTCTAAAGAGGAAATATAAGTTCTCAATCAAAAAAATATAAAAAACCCGTTCGGATTTTCCAAACGGGTCTCTTATTAAGATTAAAAAATATTTTTAAGGATAAGGAGCAATTTCCACTTCAAGTCCTTCCATGGCATCTGCAATATGCAACTGACAACCTAATCGGCTGTTGTCTTTCACATGGAAAGCTTCAGCAAGCATCGCATCTTCTTCATCTCCCATCGGTTCCAGACCAGGATCGTTGATTACATAAACCTGGCATGAAGCACACATCGCCATTCCACCACATACACCAATAGTACCTTCTTCAGCCAATTCATAAGAACGGATGATTTCCATTAGGTTCATGGACATATCCGTTGGAGCAATAACATCGTGGGTTACACCTTCTCTGTCGGTGATTTTAATATTAACATCTGACATAATTCTGCAAAATTAGTCAATTTTTTTCACAACAGCCTTCTCTGCTTCTTTACGGCTTCCGTCAAATCCGTCTACTCCACTTACTGTAGTATATTTCAATACGAATTTCTTACCAGGATTCAATCTGTTATAAACACTTTGACACATTAAAGTTGCTTCATGGAAACCACAAAGAATCAACTTCAGTTTTCCAGGATATGTATTAATATCTCCGATAGCATAAATACCGTCAATATTAGTCTGATAATCAAGGGCATTGTTTACAACAATTGCATTTTTCTCGATGTTCAGTCCCCAGTTTCCGATCTCCCCCAATTTTGGAGTCAACCCGAATAATGGAATGAAATAATCTGTTTCAATTTCAAAAGCATCTTCACCATCTTTCTGTATAGTGATTGCTTCTACTTTACCATCACCTCTTATTCCAGTTACTTCAGCTGGAGTGATCAACTTGATTTTTCCTGCGTTTTTCAGATCCTGAACTTTTTCTACAGAATCCAAAGCTCCTCTGAACTCATTTCTTCTGTGAATCAAAGTAACTTCACTTGCTACGTTAGAAAGGAAAATACTCCAGTCAAGGGCAGAATCTCCACCTCCGGCAATCACCACTTTCTTATTTCTGAAGTGCTCAGGTTCTTTAACGAAATATTCAAGTCCTTTTTCTTCATAATCAGCTACATTTTCAAAAGTAGGTTTTCTAGGTTCGAAAGTTCCCAATCCACCTGCAATAGCAATCGCCTTACATCTGTGAACAGTTCCTTTGTTAGTAACCACTTCAAACCACTCATCATCTACTTTTGTGTAAGAAACAGCTGTTTCT
Source organism: Chryseobacterium sp. BIGb0232 (assembly GCF_024810195.1). Classification (NCBI taxonomy): domain Bacteria; kingdom Pseudomonadati; phylum Bacteroidota; class Flavobacteriia; order Flavobacteriales; family Weeksellaceae; genus Chryseobacterium; species Chryseobacterium sp. BIGb0232. Next base: position 66,472 of record NZ_JANUEH010000013.1, on the reverse strand, counting down.
CCCAATGTAAATCCAGGTTGAAACTGCTTGATCTGTTCCATCAAATTATCCACTAATTCTCCAGCGTTTACTGAAGGATACCCCGGAATATCAAAAATAGGTTTCTTCGGATAAAGTTCAGCCAATTGCCCTCCCGGTTGTGGAAGTGCGTCAATAATATGGCACTTCATTTTTAAAAGACCTGCTTCAAAAACGGCAAAAAGCCCTGTAGGCCCTGCCCCTATGATCAATATATCAGTGGTTATCATAATTTAAGATAATTTAATTATACATGTAACTGCAAATTTACTAATTTTAATGCGAAGCATATTTAATTGATTCTAAATAAAAACCTGAGATTTGTCAAATATCTATTATTTAAGATATTAAATTTGGCAATGTTTTTGTAAACGTCTTATCATGAAGAAAATTTTAAACCTTTTTGCAGTATTTATATTCTTTTTAGGCTCTGCCCAGATTGATAACATCGCAGACGGCGAATCCATCACCCTTAGAATCCACTATGGCTTCTTAAATGCAGGAACCGCCAATCTTACTACTAAAAAGACTACTTATAAAGGCGCTCCTCACCTTTATGTAAAAGGGACCGGGCAAACTACCGGTGCGGTAAAAGCATTCTTCAAAGTAGAAGACTTATATGAAAGTTTCATTGATACAGCAACCGGTTTACCAAGCTACTACGTAAGAAATGTACGTGAGGGAGGTTATCGTCAGCATTTTGAAACTGCCTTTAATCACGATAACAATACTTTAATTTTAACTGATAAAAAAACACCAGCTAATGGTTCAAAGGTCATCAAATCCGTGAAAGGCGTTCAGGATATGCTTTCCTGCTTCTATTATCTTCGAAGCAAAAACCCGGATGAATTAAAAGTAGGAACTGTTATCAATATGAATGTATGGATTGATGATGAAATGTTTCCTTTTCAGCTTAAAGTTACAGGAACTGAGAATTTAAAGACAAAATTCGGTACGATCAATTGCTTAAAAATAATTCCTTCTGTAAAAAGCGGAAGAGTATTCAAGGAAAAAGAAGGGGTTACCATGTGGGTTTCCAATGATGCCAATCACTTACCGATGCTCTTGAAAGCTGAATTAGCTGTGGGTTCACTGAAAGCAAGTATTGATGATTATAAAAACGTAAAATATCCTTTAAAGTTTACCAAATAGTTTCAGAGTACAATAAAAACAAAACAGAGAATCTATAGCCAGACTCTCTGTTTTATTTTATCCCTTAAGACATTCCATATTTTAAAATCTGTAAGAAACACCTGCTTGAGCAATTCCTTTCATTCCAATATTAGTTTCCACAAAAACACTTAGATCTCCTCCATATCTCAGCCCAATGGGAACAACATTAAATCCAAATCCAGTACTGCTATCTTTATTCTCCTTTTTAGTATCCTTATTCACATAAGTTGTACTGGCAAAATTAACGCCAATGCTACCTCCTGAATATAGTCCTAGCTTATTCTTTCTAAGCCAGAAATAATCTATTTTTGGAAGTATTGAGGTTATGTTTTGTTTCGAAACAGACTCTGTTTTTCCAAAGAATTCATTGGTAACATCTATCCCATAGCGCCACTTCATATTTTCACTGTACATCATTACTCCAAAAGCAGCAACACCTTTGCTTGAAGGACTTATTGTGGAAGTTCCAGGAACGAAAGCTAGAACAATGGTAGGAGCTAGTTCGTACGCAACCCCATACACAGAAGGAGCTCCATAACTGGCTGAAATTTCAATTTTTTGAGCATTAAGACATGCTCCCCCAATTAAAAGCGGAAATAACAATTTTTTCATAATGTTTATAATTTAACTAGATCAAAAATAAAAATCTAACTAAATTAATTGCAACAAAATATAACTTTAATGAAAAAAAACAACCATTTTATTCAAAATTACCCAAAGAGTTAGAATTAATTACACTTTTAATGAGTGTGTGTTATAAATTTTAAATTCAAGTTGTCTTAATAATAAGAGAAGCTGCAAACAATATTTAAAAGCTTTATTAATTCTCTTAAACGAGAAAAAAAAACATCAATTTCTGAAATCAATATTTGAAAAATATAGATTTCCTGGCAATTTAAAGGAGAGTAAATAAATTTAAAAAACTGAATATCAATTTATTAAATAATTATCTCCAATAAAAGTGAAAAAAAATTTGGATTCTTATTTTTTTTGAATACTTTAGCAAAAGAACCACGAAACAAAACTAATAACAAAGATTAAACAAAATTATTATGAATTTAATAATATTGAAACTCTGAGAACTATCATGAGGAATTTAAGGAGCAAGAAGAATTTATTTCCGGCTTTTTAGATACAGTAACATTATTATTTTAAAATATGTGTTACAAGCTTAATTCTTCTGCAAGGTTAAATTTCAATATACCTTCTCTCACAAAGACCAGGATCTACCGGTTTATGACATACTGAGGTCTTTACCCATTCAATATTATACTCCTTACAGGATACAATCATCATTGATATCCTAATATCAAAATCCGATCTTTCATCCATTTAAGTTTGTAGTGGCCAATACAGACCAGGAAGGATTATAGATAAAAGTGAAATTAATTAATTTATTAAATCTTAAAATTTACAACCATGAACAAAAGATTATTATTCGCAGCAGGCGCTACTGCTGTTTGCTTAGTAGCATTTTCATTTAAGCCACTAGAGTCTCAAAAAGGAGTTTACGATCCTGTATCAGGAAATATCATCTTCAACGCAGGGACTGCAAAATCATTTACAAGTTCATATGACAACCATTCTGACAAGCAGGTAGTTTGGTCTAAGTACCACAAAGACTGGACTGCTGTACAGGAAATTGAAACTGTACAAAAGGTTTCTAATGTTCTTAACAAGTACTAGAACTATTTCCATTCAATAACCTATGCAAAGCTGTTGAATTCAACAGCTTTGCTTTTAATATAACGACTGATCATGAGGAAATTATATTTTTACTTTACCCTGCATTTCTTTTTAGTCTTAAGCATGTCTTTTTATTTGTGTATCTCATCCTATTATAAAGTAAAGGAATCTAAGGATGTAGACGTTTGGGTTTTAAAAGATATTGTAAAGTTCAGCAACAGAAATCTGCATCCGTATTTTGTTTTTACAGGAATCAATACCGGTTATGGTTTTTTTGGAACCAGTGTTTCTACGCAGAAATTCATTGAAATGGAACGTTATGACATCAATAACAAACTGCTTGAAAGCAGTGATAATTTTGGATTTACCACTGTTACCGGAAGAATACGATACGAAGGATTTCCTACTCATATTTCCAACTTTATATCAGAAACGGAGGAAATGGCAGCCAAAGACAGCACACAAAAAAAATCAAAAGATATCAAACTTAGGGAAGACTATGCTTATAAATTATTTAAACATTTAGGAAAAAGAGCTGTAGGAAACGACACTAATACCCAATACTATATTATCAGGCTTTGCACTATCATTCCGCATGATATCTGGCAGGGACAAATAACAAAAAACAAAGTATATGTTGAAAAAGAGTATAAATACTATATTAAATAAAGCTGATACTTTCTGGAGAATTCCACAAAATCAGACAACAGAGATGTTTCTCCCATTCTTCAGAATTGGGGTTGTATTCATTGCTCTGGTGGATATTTTATCTATGTATAAGGATATCAGGCTGCTTTTTTCTGCAAATGAAACTTTCATTCCGAGAGATTTTCTGTTCTTATATTCTGAATATTTCGATTATCTGAACGGGCTGTATAATTACCTCGACATCAACAATTTATCAGGTATTTATTATAAATATATTTTAATTATTTATATCGCTGCATTAGTATTTGTATTAGCAGGACTCTTTACCCGGTTTTCTGTATTGATTGCACTGGTGGCACAGCTTATCATCTATCGCTCATTCGCGGAGGTAGGCTATGGATATGATCAGTTTGCAACCATTTCTTTATTCTATTGTCTTATTTTCCCTACCAACAGGAAGTATTCTATAGATTCCATATTGTTCAAACAGAAACAGCTTTCGGATTTCAACTATGCAAGGGTAATACAGATTCACCTGTGTATTGTCTATTTCTTTGCCGGGATTGCAAAAGCATTGGATATAGAATGGTGGAACGGGATTTCTTTATGGAGATCTTTTTCATCTATTTACGATAATAATTTTAAACTTCCACCTTTCTTCTTTCTTATATTCGGGATTGGAACTGTCTTGTTGGAAACTCTTTATCCCCTGCTTGTTTCCATCAAAAAAACGAGGTATATCACTGTTATTATGTGCATCATTATGCATTTGGGGATCGCCTTCATTTTAAAGCTGTATTCTTTTGCGTTTATATTGATTTTGTGGAATATGTTGGCTTGGTTTTCAATATCCAAGGAATATAAAACTCAGGTGGTAAATGAATTCTAAGATTTTTACATTTTCTTTATTGTTTTGTCTTCAATTTTTTTTTTCACAGGAAAAAATAAACATTTCCGTTCATAACAGTCAGAATAACGGAATCCCGGGTGCTATCGTAACTTTATCGGATAATGAAAACAATATCCTGTTTTATAAAGAAACCGATGCAAACGGAAAAATAGATTTTCACAATAAGGAAGGTAAAAACCTCAATATCTCGGTTTCTAAGTTGGGATATGAAAAACATGTAGAAAAAAACCTTAAAGCGGAACAAAAAATCAGCATACTTCTATCCGAAAAAACCAATCAGATTAATGAGATTATAATAAAGAACACCAAATATAAAGATACAGTAGCTGTAAAAACAGATCATCCAAGCATCACTGAGAAATCTTCTTTGAGGGATGCTCTCAATAAGGCTGAAGGCTTTATTGTTACCAAAGAAGGAGGAATCAGCTACAATGGAGTCCCTATTACAAAAATACTGGTCAACAAAAGAGAAGTTTTCGTCAATCAGAATAAGATTGCTCTGGATAATATCAATATGGAAGCCATCGAAAAAATACAGATGGTCAATAATTACAGGGATGGTTTTAAAGTAGATTTTGATAATTTCACCGCATCAGTTCTTAATATCAATACCAAATCCAATTACAAAGGAATTCTGAAGAAAAGCCTTCAGGGATTATACGGAGCAAAAAATGCCTATCTTATAAAGGGAAGTGCTATGTATTTTTCTGATAACATCAATGCATTTTTTACTACCAACACCAATAATGTAGGGGAAAAGGACATTAATACGGATAAACTTGACGGTATCTTTAGCTTATCAGGAAATATTCTTGGAGAGAGTATTAACCAATATTACATCTCGGATAATCTTGTAAAAAAGGATGAAAATTCCAACAATAATCTTATACTGAGAAAACAATGGAAATACAGCAGACTTAATTTTTCTGCTGAATACAATTATTTAAACTGGGAAAAAAGCACTCTTCAAAGATCTTACTATGCAGAAAACAAAGAACCAATAAGAGATCTTGATAATTCTACTACCAATCAGGGGAATTACCTGAACAGTAAAATTATGTATGATATTAAACTGAGTGAAAAAAGTATCCTGAGTATTGAGAATTCAATCATCAATAATCATATGAAAAATTTCCTTTCAGGAGATCTGACGACCAATTCTGTCTTATACAGAGATGAAGCAAGGATAATTCCTAATACATTCGCTATCAACAATAAGATTTCCTATGGAGGATTAATCAGCGATAAGATTCTGGTAAGTGGCAGCACTTCTTACTTCTATGAGAAATCCAGCAGTAATTTTTCATCTTATTTAAATACAGGGATCAGAAATAATCAGTCGCTGAGACAGTTCAATCATGTCTTCGATTTTGATGCAAATATCAATTACAAACATTCTAATCTATTGACATTCTACCTTTTCTCTGAAGTAAAGTCAGTAGATAATGCATTATTTTCAGATGATAAAAAATATCAAAGAGAATATACTGTATCAGATATTTATCCGGGTATCCGTGGAAAAGATAAAAAATGGGAGTATTCTCTTGCAGTGGGCCAGAGAAACTTCTCTTTCCGTAACCAGTCGGACAAAAACAATACAGACCTTATGATCAGTGGAAATATGACCTTCCGTCTTTCCGGAGGTGCAAATCTTATTCTTGATATTGACAAAAGCAACAGAGTTGAGGATCTTGTAAAAGGAGTTGATACATTATATACCTCTTTAGCAACTGTAAATACAGGAAATATAGATTCTCAATATAATATTTCAAAGAATTTCAAGATAAAGCTGGGCTATTATCTTTCTAATATTGCACGATCTAAATCTTTTAATATAGATTATTCTTTTGTGGAAAGCAGAAATATCATACAGCCTGTTTTTACCAATTTTGATGGCATCACTACCTATTACAGGAATATCATCATTGATCATGTATATAAAAACAACTTCAATGTATCCTGGAGAAAAGGATATTATTTTTCCGCAGAAAACAGGAAGGTTGACTTCACTACAAAATTCAGCTATAACAGAAGTGATTTTCCTATTAACAATACCAGCGACAAGTATAATAGTAATACTTATACCATCAGCTTGCAGACTTCTTTAAACTTAAAATCCAGGATATTTAATGATATCAGTATTGCCTATCATAAAAACATTCAGGATATCAATATCAACCGAAACAATGTAAACAGCTTTACTGTGAATTCATTTTTTTTAGATGTAAAAAGTGTCATCGGGAAATTCGAGAACCTTCTCTCAGCAAGCTACTCTTACAGCCCTGCTGAAGGAATCAATTACAACACTCCTAATCTTGACCTTTTATCATCCTACAAATATTCGGATAAAATAAGTTTTTTCCTGAGAGGAAAAGCTTTATTCGATTTATTATCCAGCAATAACAAGACTAAAGATCTCAATGTGTATTCAGATGGTAATATCATTACAGAAACAATCAATCCATACAGAATGAAATATCTGATGGCAGGAGTAGAATATAAATTTTAACACAATGAAAACTATTTTAAAAATCAACGTTTGCTTTTTATTACTGATACTAAGTACTCAAAAGCTAACCGCACAAGAGGCCGCTGATCAGAGAATAATTAAAGTATCTTATATGAACATGCCTCTAAGCTCCCATCAGGTGAGTAATAATGCAGGAGTATCTCAGGAGAGCCGGGATAATGACATTGCATTACAAAGTTCTCACAAGTTTTATTACACCTTATTGATTGACCCCAAAACCAACCGTTCTATTTACAAAATGGACAGCACAAAGATCAATAAACCTGAAAACCAAAAAGACGTACAACTGATGATCAATGACGAATTTAAATATTGTGTAAGACAAAATCAGGACTCCTATTTCCTCAATGAATCCATATTCAACCAGAAGTTCTACTCAGAAGGAAAGTTATCTGATATCGAATGGAAAATAACTGCCGAAGAAAAAGAACTTTTAGGATTTAAAGCCCGAAAAGCCGTTTCCAAAAAAGAAGAATATTTAATAACAACATGGTATACCGATGACATTCCTGTATCCAGCGGCCCTGTGAATTTCTTTGGCTTACCCGGATTGGTTATCTGGTCTGAAGATTTTTTCAGAACCACCCAGATGACTAAAATTGAGTACCTGAATAATTTCAGTTCAAAATTTGATGAACTCTACACTTCCTTACAACAGGATTTCAATACCAACAAAAAGAAATTTCTTATCAAGGAAAACATCTTTTTGGAGCAGAAAGCTGAGCTGACCAAATCAATGATCAGTGTGATGGATAAAAGTTCCCAATAACACCTGGAAGCCCATAGTAAAGATTAATTATTAACCCTAAAATCTACAGTATGAGTAAGCAAGTCATTGTTTTTTATGATAACTGGTGCCCCAATTGTACACGATTTATAAACACCGTAAAGAAAGTCGATTGGCTACAGGGAATTCACGAGGTTCCCTTAAGAAATCCGGCCCTTTCAAATCAATATCCTGGATTGGATTTACAGAAAGCCTATAAAGAAATGGCTTCTTATCAGGAAAAATGGAATTATGGTTTTATTTCTATTTATCTCATACTGATAAGACTTCCCCTTGCATGGGTTTTTATTCCTATTTTATTTTTATTAAAAATTTCAGGAATTGGGGAAATTATTTACAAAGAACTGGCTATAAAGCGAAAAATCATCCCCATTCACTGTACTGAGGATAGCTGCCAGATTCCGGAACATTAAAAAAGAAAAAAAAATTAATGACTGAATTTTATTGATGAGAACTTCACCCGACGTACAATAACTGCCCCCCATTGAAAAAGAAACAGATCTTCGTTTTTTTTCTGTCAACCGTGTAATATAGTATGGTTTTAAGTTGTCTTAATAATAAGAGCGAAAATATAATACCAGAGAAATAAAGGGCACAATGTTCCTAAATGTGGATGAATATGCAGCGTATTATAGAAAGAAACAAGACACGTGTAAATTTTTCAATAAAATCAGTTTTTAATTACGTTTTGTTTCTTAGGTCAGTAATTAAAAACAAAAACCTCCGGAGCTCCGGAGGTTTATTTTTTATAGTGTCTTGAATTGCTCCAAGGTTCTTATATCATTTTCAAAGAACATTCTGATATCACTCATTTGGTAAAGAAGCATGGTGATTCTTTCAATTCCCATTCCGAATGCATATCCTGAATATTTTTCAGCATCAATATTTACATTCTTTAATACTGCAGGATCTACCATACCACAACCCATGATTTCTAACCATCCTGTTCCTTTTGTGATTCTGTAATCTGTTTCAGAGTTTAATCCCCAATACACATCAATTTCAGCACTTGGCTCTGTGAACGGGAAGAATGAAGGTCTCATTCTGATTTTAGATTTCCCGAAAAGCTCAGTAGTAAAGAACTGGATTGTTTGCTTCAGATCTGCAAAGCTTACATTTTCATCAATATATAATCCTTCAATCTGATGGAAGATACAGTGAGAACGTGAAGAAATAGCTTCATTTCTGAATACTCTTCCCGGAGACAAAATTCTGATAGGCGGCTGATTTTCTTCCATATAGCGGGTCTGTACAGAAGAAGTATGCGTTCTCAAGAGAATATCCGGATTCTGCTCAATAAAGAAAGTATCCTGCATATCTCTTGCCGGGTGATACTCCGGAAGGTTCAATGCAGTAAAATTATGCCAGTCATCTTCAATTTCAGGACCGTCAGCAACTGCGAAGCCAATCGATTTGAAGATTTCAATGATTCTGTTTTTAACCAGATTGATCGGGTGTCTGGAGCCCAATTCCAATGGAAAAGCAGGTCTCGTAAGATCTTCTTTTTCTAACACAACAGAAGATTCGGAAGTATTTTTCAAATCTTCCAGTTTTACAGCAACTGCCTGTTTTAAAGTATTGATCTTTTGTCCGAATTCTTTCTTCTGGTCGTTAGGAACTTCTTTAAATTTTTCAAAAAAATCATTCAGAACCCCTTTTTTACCGTTGTACTTGATTCGGAAGCTTTCTATATCTTCCTTAGAGGTAGCATTGAAGCCGTTTACTTCGATCAGTAGTTCTTCTATCTTTTCTATCATTATTTTACCCTTTCAAAATGTTTTGCAAAAATACGACTTTTAAGTTGAATAATAAGTCCGTCATAAAAAAATCTGCCTCTTTTTCGGGAGGCAGACTTCAATCACTTATTTCACTTAAATAAAAAAATTATTTCTTTTCTAAAGCTTTAACGTTGATCTGAAGAGTTACCTCATCTTTAATCACTCCATTTTCAGCCGGAGCCTGGAACTTCACGCCAAACTCTTCTCGTTTGATATCTTTTGGCTCAGTCGCTACACTTACTTCTCCGTCTTTCACAGAAACATTAGCTTTAAACTGTACAGGTTTTGTAATTCCTTTAATCGTTAAATTACCGTCCAAAAGAGTATTATAATCACCTTCTGTAGAAGGAGTAACCTTTGTAATCTCATAAGAAGCCGTAGGGAACTTTTCTACTTCGAAGAAATCACCGCTTTTAAGGTGACCGTTTAATTTACCCATATCTTCAGGACTGTCTTTCAAGTCTACAGAAGTCAGGGAGTTCATATCAGAAACAAATTTACCGCTTTCCAGTTTTCCATCCTTCACCGTTACATCTCCACTTTCAAACTTAATTGTTCCGAAGTGGCTCGTATTTTCAGATTTAAATACTTTGTATCCTTTCCATTCAACCTTACTGTTTAGCGTATCCAAAGTGTACTGGTTACCATCCTTGGTTGTAGTCACCTCATTACCTTCGCTGGTAAGCGGTTTATCTTTTTTACAAGAAACCACTACAGCAGCAACGAATAAAGCAGGAATAGCCAACGAAAACAGTTTTTTTCTCATTTTTGATTTATTTTTATTACTTCCGCTAATATAATAAAAAAAATTATGTTTTCATAAAAACCTTACATTTGTAATATGCTATTAGAAATAAACAATTTATTTTTCTCACACACCAAAGATAATCCCTTGTTTCAAAACCTTAATTTAAGATTTGAAGCCAATAAAATCATTGCCCTGGCAGGGGAAAGCGGATGTGGAAAATCCACTCTTTTAAACCTGGTGTATGGATTACTGAATTGGGAAAGCGGAGAGATTATTTTTGATGGAATCAGATTGCTTGGCCCCAAAGGAAACCTTGTTCCCGGAGAAGCTCAAATGAAATTTGTAGCCCAGAATTTTGACCTTATGCCTTATGCTACTGTTGCTGAAAATGTAGGTAAATTTATTTCAAATATCAATTTAGCAAAGAAAAGAGAAACCGTCATGGAACTTCTTGAAGTTGTCGGACTTCAGGAGTTTGCCGATGTACTTCCTAAATATTTAAGTGGTGGACAACAACAAAGAGTTGCTATTGCAAGAGCACTTTCCGTTTTGCCCAAACTGCTTATTCTGGATGAACCCTTCAGTAATCTGGATTTTCCAAGAAAAATAGAGCTTAGGGAGAGACTTTTCCGATACGTAAAGGAGCAGCAGATCTCTCTGATCATTTCTACCCACGAACTTCAGGACATCATGCCATGGCTGGATCAGATTGTTATTCTTCAGGATGGAAGACTCATTCAGAATGACAGTCCGGAAGAAACCTACCGAAAACCTTACAATGCCTATGTTGCTAAATTATTCGGAGAAGTCAATCTGTTTACTGAAACTGAAGCAGCAGATTTCCAGCTTACAAAACTTTCTTACTACCCAAAAGAAATAAAAATATCCGAAGCTGGCCCTGAAGCTGAAGTACTGGAAAGCAGGTTTGCCGGAAACTATTACTGGAATAAAATTAAAGCAAGAAACAAAGAACTTGTGATCTATACCGATGAAAAATTAGAAGGCTTAGTTAGTATTTCGTTTATTTAAATCGAAGAATAACGAGACAGTAAATGATTAATATTTAAACCTAAGCACATTAGCTCCCTTGACCTTTTAAGCCTTACAAAAAAGCACATAACTCATACATTTACTTACACTTATCAATAAAAAAAATACAAACATAAGAATCTGTTATCAAACTTTTTCTTACATTTGTATTTCCACAGCATAAGGAAATTATTGGTTATTTCTCTTTCTGCCTTCTAGACGGACATTAGCAATTTTGCAATTAAGTTTATTGAAAGATTACACTGTCCAATTTTTTCCTTTTTTTTATGGTCTTAAGCTAAAAACTTTTAATCAAAAGTATAGTATTAACAGCAAAAAGCTATTCACTAACAGCTATTATGCTTTCTTCACAAATTCTGACTTTAAAGCCATTGCTCCGAAACCATCAATTTTACAGTCGATATTGTGATCGCTTCCTGGTCTCAGACGGATATTTTTTACTTTAGTCCCAGCTTTTACCGGCTTTGGTGCTCCTTTTACAGGAAGATCCTTTACAACCACTACAGAATCACCATCCTGAAGCTCATTCCCGTTAGAGTCCAATATTTTCCCTTCGTTTGCTGCTTCAGAAGCTGCTTCTTCAGGATTCCATTCGTAGAAACACTGAGAACATACCATCATGTTATCATTTGGGTACGTAAACTCAGAACTACATTTCGGACAAAGTACTGTATCACTCATATTTTTAATTTTTGCAAAGGTATAGCTTTTTGGAGGTTGAAGTCAAGAGGGAATCTGGATGAGAGGTAAAAAGACGGAAAGATAACAGACTAAGAGATGAGAGACAGGAAGGACAAAGCTGATAACTTCAGTCCTTTTAAATATCAATAGTGAATTTTTCTTCGGAAGTGAACAGAAAATCATTGATGGCTACAAAAATTGACAAACCATTCACCATTCCCCTTCCCCCCTCTTATTATCCAACTCTAAAACCCACTACCCGTCAAACTCTCCAACTCAATCTTCAACTCTCAACTTTAATTCGTATTTTTGCAGATTCAAACAGCGAAGCAAATTTATGGAACTTATTCACAGAAACTTGGCTATCGGGATTCACGATGCCTTACAAGAAACATTTTTTGAAAAAAACAAGTATGCCGATAAAGTTATTGAAAGACTTTTAAAGGCAAACAAAAAATGGGGAAGCCAGGACAGAGCCGTTGTTTCTGAGATTTTCTACAATATTATCCGTTGGAAAAAACGCCTTGAATATTATATGGGTGAAGGGGTAAAGCCCAACAATATTTATAAACTTATCATTGCTTATCTTCTTTGGAGCAAGACTAATTATAAAAAGTTTGAAGAGTTTGACGGAATCAAGATTGCGGATATCCTTACCAAACTTAAAAAGAATACGGTTCCTACAAAAGCAATAGAACATTCTATCCCGGACTGGTTGGCAGAAACGTTGGAAAAAGAATTGGGAGCTACCTGGGAAAGAGAAATGATTGCTTTGAATGAGCAGGCACCTACTGTTTTAAGAACAAACTCATTAAAAACAACTACAAAGGAACTTATTTCGGACCTTTCGGATGAAGGTGTTGTATCCTTTTCTATTAAAAATTATCCTGACGCTATACAGCTTGAAGAGAAAAAGAATGTTTTTCTTACTACAGCTTTCAAAGAAGGATTATTTGAAGTTCAGGATGCCTCTTCTCAGAAGATCGGGTATTTCCTTGATGTAAAGGAAGGACAGAGAGTTGTGGACGCATGTGCGGGTGCAGGAGGAAAGACTCTTCACCTGGCAGCACTAATGGGAAATAAAGGTCAGATTATCGCTTTAGATATTTTCGAGTGGAAACTTACTGAATTGAAGCGTCGTGCTAAAAGAGCGGGAGCACACAATATTGAAACCCGTATGATCTCCGACAATAAGGTGATCAAGCGTCTTCATGATAAAGCAGACAGGTTATTGATTGATGCACCATGTTCAGGTCTTGGAGTTTTGAAAAGAAATCCGGACAGTAAATGGAAAATTGATCAGGACTTCATTGACAGAATCAAGAAAGAGCAACAGCAGATCCTTCAGGACTATTCTAAAATACTTAAAAAAGGAGGAAAGATGGTATATGCCACATGTTCTATCCTGCCATCTGAAAACAACCTTCAGGTAAAAGAATTCCTTCAAAACAATCCGGGATTCAAAATGATCAAGGATGAGAAAGTAATGCCAAGCGAAGGGTATGATGGATTCTATATGGCGTTGATCGAAAGAGTTTCTTAACCGATTCCTCCATACAAAAAACAAAAAAACTACTCTAAGGAGTAGTTTTTTTGTTTTTTGTAGTTAAAATGTAACATTTCATACCAATTCCCTACTAACTCTATAGATTAACCGTTTTGTTGCTGTAAAGTACATTTGTAAACCAAATTACTTTATTGCCAAATAATATTATGAATAAAGGAACTGTACTTAAATTTCCGGCTGCCCTTTTACCTTACCTGTCTTCTACACAGGCATACGGGAGCCGTTATATCAGTTCTTATCATATAAAAAACATCCGACTCCCATTCTGGCCATGAGCAGGAAAAATTCATCAGGAGTAGCACCAACAGTGAATACAAAACGATTACTCATTTAAAAGACGACCTGACAATGCTGTCTTGCTTTTTTAAGCAGGAAAAATCATTTCAAGGTCTGAATATAAAGATTAGTAAGAAAACAGGATTTTTAGCTTACTAATAGAGTTTAAAAAGAACTTATTAAAAGTCTATAAAAACAAAACCTTCTTGCATGAGAATTGCAAGAAGGTAAAAACACAAATGATGAAAAAAAATTATTTCGAGCCACAAAGTAAGGGCTAAAATTCACATAATAAATTACCATATATTAAGAAATATGTCATTTTTATTTTGTATAGAGGTAACATCTATTTTAGCCTAACGAAAAAAATTAATCAAAAACATTACAATTCTCTTAAATAGTTAATATTTTTCTTTTAAATAAATTAATTAATTGAAAATTTTAACTTACACGTAATTTTAATTGTTATTTATAAACATCCCCTTTACTTTTGTCATATAAATAATAAAAATATGTGTGGAATAGTATGTTTATTTGACGCCAAGCAGAAAACCGAGACATTAAGGCCTCAGGTTTTAGAAATGTCAAAAAAGATCCGTCATAGAGGACCGGATTGGAGTGGAGTTTATCAGGATGAAAAAGTAGTTTTCTCTCATGAAAGACTTGCTATTGTAGATCCTACTTCCGGAAAGCAGCCTTTATTTACTAAAGACGGAAAAGTAGTATTAGCCGTAAATGGTGAGATCTATAACCATAGAGAATTAAAAGAAGAATTTACCGATTATGAGTTCCAGACTCAATCTGACTGTGAGGTTATTCTGGCACTTTACAGAAAATACGGAAAAGATTTTGTTGAAAAGCTGAATGGGATTTTCGCATTTGCATTATACGATACAGAAAACGACGTGTATCTCGTTGCTCGTGATCATATGGGAATCTGCCCACTGTATCAGGGATGGGATAAAAACGGAAATTATTATGTAGCTTCTGAACTAAAAGCTTTGGAAGGCATATGCAAAACCATTGAAACATTCTTACCTGGACATTTGGTATACAGCAAAGATGGAGCTGAGCTTCAGCAATGGTATACCAGAGAATGGGAAAGCTTTGACCACGTAAAGGATAACGAAACAGATATTGATAAACTAAGAAAGGGGCTTGAAGATGCTGTTCACAGACAGCTGATGAGTGATGTCCCTTATGGTGTATTACTTTCCGGTGGACTTGACTCGTCTGTTATCTCAGCGATTACAGCAAAGTTTGCAAGGCAAAGAATTGAAAGCGGAGATACTCAGGAAGCGTGGTATCCAAGACTGCACAGCTTTGCGGTAGGACTTGTAGGCTCTCCAGACCTGGCAGCCGCTCAAAAAGCAGCCAAGCATATAGGATCTGTTCACCATGAAGTTAACTTTACCGTTCAGGAAGGATTAGATGCAGTACGTGATGTTATCTATCATCTGGAAACTTATGATGTTACAACCATCAGAGCTTCCACCCCAATGTATCTTTTAGCACGAGTGATCAAATCAATGGGAATCAAGATGGTATTGTCCGGAGAGGGTGCTGATGAACTGTTCGGTGGCTATCTGTACTTCCATAAGGCTCCTAACGCTAAAGAATTCCATGATGAAACGGTAAGAAAACTTGGAAAGCTTCATTTATATGACTGCCTGAGAGCCAACAAGGCTTTAATGAGCTGGGGAATAGAAGGCAGGGTTCCTTTCCTTGATAAAGAATTTATGGATATTGCCATGACGCTTAATCCACAGGATAAAATGATTAATGTTTCTGAAGGGAAAATTGAAAAATGGGTACTAAGAAAAGCTTTTGAAGATATTCTTCCGGAATCTATTGTATGGAGACAAAAAGAACAGTTCTCGGATGGTGTGGGATATTCATGGATTGATACGTTAAAAGAAGTTGCTCAAAAAGAAGTTACTGATGAGATGATGGCTAACGCAAGATTCAGATTCCCGTTAAACACCCCACAAAACAAGGAGGAATACCGTTACAGAACTATTTTTGAAGAGCATTTCCCAAGTGAGACAGCAGCAGCAACTGTTCCATCTGTTCCATCTGTCGCCTGCTCTACTCCTATCGCTCTGGAATGGGATGAAGCTTTCAAAAAGATGAATGATCCAAGTGGAAGAGCAGTGAAAGTACATGAGACATCGTACTAGAAGTTTGAGGGCTTGAGGGGTAAAGTTTGTATGATCCTAAATTCACGATTCGCTTGCGAAGCCAAATGGATGATTGACATTAAAAAGATCTAAGATTTCAGGTTCTATCCACTTTGTCTATTATCTATTATCTTTTCGTGTCTTTACCTCTTATCCGGATTATCTTCCCTCTTGTTTCTAAACTCTACCACAATAATTTATTAATCCTGTAGCAATACGGGATTATTTTTTGAATTAACAATAACAATATGGCATAATTTAACTGACAATCAAAAATAATATCTAATAAATAATTATATTTGGAAAACGAAAATATCAATTATAAAAAAATGAGAAGAAACCTTACTGTTTTATTTGCCTTATTATCCATCAGTTTTGCTTTTGGACAGGGAAAATATGGCAAATATCTGAACTCAAAAAAGCTTGCTTTAGCTTATAAAAGCGTGAAAGATGCTGATAAGGATGACTATTATCAACAGTTCTACTGGTTGGTAAAAGCTGAGCAACTTAAGACTTATCCTCACCTTAAGGATATAAAGCCAGTAGTGTTGTATGAATTTGTAAAATACGTAAACCCTCAGAATCCGACAAAAAAACTGGATAAAAGAGACAAAGAGCTTAGAGCTACTGCAGAATTGTCTTTAAATCAATACTTCAAGAACAAGAATTTTGAGAACAATTCTGTTTTAATGTACAACCTTGAAACTTACGTTGACCCGTCAAAAGGACAATTCTATACAAAGGTTGATCCTGAAAAGATCAAAGAACTGGTTCCGAAAGAATTGTTTGCCTTTAATTCTTTCAACAGAAATTTAGGAGAAGAAAAGACCTACTATCTTTGGGTGGATAAGAAAAAAGATGATCTTAACATTGTCGATATTATTCCTAGTGAAAAAGATGACAAATCATTCTACACAAGATTGAGACAATACCTTCCTAACTATAAGTTTTCAAAATATGTTCCTTCTGTAAAAAAAGGAAACAAGTCTGATAAAACAGATATAGAATATTATTATATCATGCCTTTCGAGCAGAATACCGATAATATTGAATACAAAACAAAGGATTTCAAAAATTTCACTTTAAGCCAGTATAGAAAAGCCGGTGACGAATGGAAAGGAGTAGAAAAACCTAAAAAATAAATCAAAAAGTCCTGTGATATTTCACAGGACTTTTTTAATTTTATATGGATTTCTTTATCTAAGAATCAAACTGCTTAAAGCAAGCATTCTCTTCAATAAAAATAAGTCTGGAATTTTTTGAATATTCCAGCCTATACAAAATGACAGAAACAAGCCCCCAACAGACCTCAATAAAGAAAATTCTTCCTTTGATTCTCGCCACTGCTATTTTTATGCAAATGCTGGATTCAACCATTCTGAATACTTCTCTTCCCTCCATTGCCAAGGACCTTCATGAATCTCCGCTGAATATGCAGAACGCTATCATCAGTTATGTATTGACTTTGGCTGTCTTCATGCCTGCAAGTGGATTTTTGGCAGACCGGTTCGGAACGAAAAAAGTATTTATTTTCTCATTGATACTATTTAGTTTGGGTTCATTATTCTGTTCACTGTCTCAAAACCTTACCCATCTTGTTATTTCAAGGGTAATTCAGGGTGTTGGAGGAAGTCTGATGACACCTGTCGGAAAGCTTGCACTCATTAAAACTTTTGATAAGAGTGAATTGCTTAAGGCTATGAACTTCGCTATTATTCCTGCCCTTATCGGGCCTGTTCTCGGACCTTTGGTAGGTGGCTATATGGTGGATTATTTGTCATGGCACTGGATATTTCTTATTAATATTCCTATTGGTTTTTTAGGAATTATTTTAGGATTAAAATTTATGCCTGATTATAGATCTGATGATGTAGATTTTGATTTTAAAGGATTCTTAATCTTTGCAGCAGCCTCTCTCTTACTCTCTATTTCCTTAGAACTTTTTGGAAATATGCAGAATATAACACCGGTTCTCATTGTATTTATCCTGGGATTCCTGTTTCTTTACTATTACTATAAACATGCAAAAAAAGAAGGACATCCTATTTTCCCTTTAAACCTGTTTCAGGTAAGGACTTTCCGCGTTGGGATTGTAGGGAACTTAGCGACAAGACTCGGGATCAGCTCTGTTCCGTTACTGCTTCCGCTTATGATCCAGATTGCTTATAAACAGTCTGCCGTAACTTCAGGATGGATCATTGCTCCAATGGCTCTGACTGCTATATTCGGGAAATCATCTGTTATTAAAATTCTTGATAAATATGGCTATCGGCAAACGTTGATGGTAAATACATTTATCATTGGAACTTTAATCTGCATGCTGGCTATTCCAGATATTCACACTTCATTATATTGGTTTGTTCCTATTATTGCTGTGCTTGGATTTTTCAATTCTATACAGTTCACTTCTATGAACACGATTTCCATTGCAGATCTCCGGAATTTTCAGACCAGCAGTGGCAATTCATTAATCTCCGTTAATCAGCAGCTCGCGATCGGTTTCGGAATTGCCTTTGGATTGATTGTTTTAAAAATATTTGAAAACTCTGACCTCATCCAGGGAGAAACTCACAATGCTTTCCGATATACCTTTCTCACGGTAGGAATATTAACGATATTATCAGGTTTTGTATTTAGAAGACTACACATTTCAGACGGAAAGAATATGAAATCAAAAGAGGAATAAGCAAAGGTTAATTGTACATCAGTCTTTTACTACAATACGAACTTATCACAGATCAATGCATTTGCTTTATAAGTATGGTAATTTTGTTTACATAAAATCAACAATATTATGGCAACTAAAAAAGTAGAAATGGTAGTATCTCCAAGACCTGCACACTTTGTAGGTGACGGTTTTAGAGTTCATAATTTTATTCCGGGCGTACATGGCTTAGATATGAAAAGAATGGATCCGTTCATTATGCTTGATTATAATTCAAAATTTCATTTTAACGGTTCAGATAGACCAAGAGGTGTAGGAGTTCACCCACACAGAGGTTTTGAAACAGTAACCATAGCCTATAACGGTAAAGTGGAACATCACGACAGCGCCGGAGGCGGTGGTATTATTGGCGAAGGCGATGTACAGTGGATGACGGCTGCCAAAGGCGTTCTACACAAAGAATACCATGAAACAGAATGGGCTAAAGAAGGTGGAATCTTTCAGATGGTTCAGCTTTGGGTCAACCTTCCTGCAAAAGATAAGATGAGCCATCCAAAATACCAGTCCATTGAAAACTCTAAGATGGAAAAAGTAGATCTTGGTAAAAATGGCTTTATTGAAGTAATTGCCGGAAATTATAATGGAAACAAAGGTCCTGCATTTACCTTCACTCCTATTCATATGATGAATGCAAAACTTAAAGCTGGAGGTAAAGCAGAATTTAATTTCCCTGCCCACTTCAACACAGCCGCTTTGGTTATTGAAGGAAATATTACTGTCAATGGAGAAGAACAAGTGAAAGCAGATCATTTTGCATTATTTAAAAATGAAGGAGAAAGCTTTACCATTGAAACCCAAGAAGATTCAATTGTTTTAATCATCAGTGGAGAGCCTATTAATGAACCCATCTTTCCTCATGGACCTTTTGTAATGAATACAAGAGAAGAGATCATGCAGGCTTTTGAGGATTTCAATACCGGAAAATTCGGATATCTTGAAGATTAAAAGGATAGATTTAAGTTTTCCTTAATCTTAAATGAGTTCTTTTTTACTAACTTTATATAACATTATACTGGGTTTAAGATGTCAAAGATTAATGTTAAATAATGGATGGATATAAACCTTATAGGTTTCGAAAACCTATAAGGTTTGTTTCTTTCTTTTATAAGCACAAAAGACATTAACCTCTTTAGACCTAGACCTTAACCAACTTTTTAATACAAAAAATTATGAAACCAGAATTTGAAAATATCCCCCTTGTAAAAGCCGAAAAAAGATTTGAAATAGAAGTTAATGGACATTATGCTTTTATCAATTATCGTGAAACAAGTCATCAGATTGCTTTAATACACACTGAAGCAGAACCAGAACTGGCGGGAACAGGTGCAGCCGCTGCTGTAGTGGAAAAGACCCTGAATTATATTGAAGAAAGCGGTAAAAAACTTCTTCCGTTCTGTCCGTATGTTTTTGCCTTTATCAAAAAGCATCCTGAATGGAAACGTATCGTAGATGAAAAATTTGATGGATACGATAAACTGTAACTATTTATCAACATTTATTTAACACATTAAAAAAGCATTACATCATTATGTCAAATATTGGACTTATCATCGAAGAAAAAGCAGCAGATATCGGAAATTTCCTGGTAGGAAGACTTCTTCCGTTCCGTGAAAAAAGAGCGGTTGGACCTTTTGTATTTATTGACCATATGGGCCCTTCGGAATTAAAAGATTATCAAAACCTTGATGTTCCCCCTCATCCACATATCGGATTATCTACATTAACTTATCTGCTGGAAGGATCTATTTTCCATAGAGACAGCATCGGAAGTGCTCTTGAGATTAAACCCGGTGCAGTAAACTGGATGACTGCCGGAAAAGGGGTGGTACATTCTGAAAGAACGCCTGAATATTTAAGACACAGTGATAAAAGACTTCACGGATTTCAGATTTGGGTGGGGCTTCCAAAACATCTTGAACAGTCTGAACCTACTTTCCATCATATTGAAGCGGATGAGATTCCGGTTTGGGAAGAAGACGGCATTCAGTATAAATTAATTGCGGGAGAAGCATTTGGAAAAACCTCTCCTGTTCCCGTACACAGCAAATTATTTTTCATTGAAATCAAAACCAAAGAAGCGAAGAAAATCAACATAGGAAAGGATCTTTATGGGGAAGCTGCTATGTATGTTCTGGATGGTACGGTAACTACTGAAGGAAACTCTTATGGTTCAAAACAGCTGATGATCGCCAAAGACACTAAGCTGTGTGAATTTGATATGAGTGAAAACGGAACGGTCTATCTTTTCGGAGGTGAACCTTTTGATGAGGAGCGTTTTATCTTCTGGAACTTTGTAAACTCTGACAAGGAAATAATTGATCAGGCTAAAGTAAACTGGAACGATCAGAATCATGATGCATTTCCTTTGGTTCCTGGTGATGAGCAGGAATACGTTCCATTGCCAAAAGCGATTTTAAACAGAAAATAATTTCAGCTGACATAAACCATGAAAATATTAGCATTTGCAGGAAGCAGTTCTTCCACTTCCATCAACAGGGAACTGGTAAAGTTTGTTTTAAAAGATTTCCAGCATGAAGAGATCAACCTTATTGATCTCAACAATTTCACAATGCCTGTTTTTTCCGTAGATCTTGAAAAGAAAGGATTTCCGGATGAAGCTCATCATTTTTTAAAAGCCATTGAAGAATGTGATGTTATCATCTGTTCTCTTGCAGAACACAACAGGTCTTACAGCGCTGCTTTTAAAAATCTTTTCGATTGGGCATCAAGGATTAATGTGAAAGTATTCCAGAATAAACCAATGCTTCTGATGAGTACTTCTCCCGGAGGGTATGGTGGTGGAAATGTTATGGATACAGCAAAAACATTTTTCCCTCAATTTGCAGCGGATATCAAGGATACTTTTTCCCTACCCAAGTTCTATGAGAATTTTGATCTTGAAAGTGGAGTGATCAATCCTGATATGCTGAGCGAGCTGAAAATGAAGATTGAAAGCTTTAAAAATTCAATTACCAATGACTAAGGGAAGACTGGAAGCTTTTAGTGATGGAGTTCTAGCCATCATTATCACCATCATGGTTCTTGAACTGAAAGTACCTGAAGGAAGCAGCTGGATAAGCCTAAAACCTCTGATTCCTAAATTTTTAGCCTATATTTTCAGCTTTATCTATGTAGGAATTTACTGGAACAATCATCATCACTTATTTCAGACAGTAAAAAAAGTAAACGGAGGTATTCTTTGGGCCAATCTTCATTTGTTATTTTGGCTTTCCATGATGCCTATTGCTACAGAATGGATCGGCACTACCGGTTTTGCAGAAAACCCTGTAGCAACCTATGGTATTGTTCTCGTATTATGCGCTATTGCCTATAGTATTTTGGAGAATGTTATTATCCGGTGTGAGGGTGAAAATTCACAGCTGAAGGAGGCTATACATTCAAAGTATAAAGAGAATATATCCATTATATTTTATATTCTGGGCATCGCTACTTCATTTTTTTATCCTTATATTGCCATAGGTTTTTATTATATAGTGGCTCTTATATGGATGATTCCCGACAGAAGAATCGAAAAATCATTAAAAGACAATTAATATGGAAACACACGAATATCCCAACGGCGACATTACTGTCATCTGGCAGCCTCAGAAGTGTATCCACTCGGCTGTATGTGTAAAAATGCTTCCCAAAGTCTACAATCCAAAAGACAGACCCTGGATAAAAGCAACCAATGCAACCCCGGAAGAACTAAAAATACAGATAGATCAATGCCCATCTGGAGCATTAAGTTATAAATTCAATACTGAAAAATAATGGCAGTAACGGTAAAAGCAAGTTTAGGAAAAACAAAATATTATACAGAGGTAACAGCGGGAGAAAATACGATTATTACCGATGAACCTATAGATAAAGGCGGACAGAACAAAGGTTTCAATCCCATGGAAATTCTGGCTACTTCTTTGGCAAGCTGTACAGCAGCAACCCTTAGAATGTATATTGAAAGAAAGGAATGGGATGTGGAAAACATCAATGTAGAAGTGGAACTTGAAAATTATCCCTTGACAAAAAAAGCAATCTTCAAAAGAGATATTACCTTTGAAGGAATTTTGGATGATGAGCAAATAAAAAGACTTCATACCATTGCTGATGCATGTCCGGTACATAAAATATTAACCAACGATATAGAAATACTAACTAAATTCTCATAAAACATGATCGAAGTAAAACAAAACAACGACGAGAAACACGGAAGTTTTGAAGCTTTCATAGATGGAAGACGCGCAGGAATAATGACGTACACCTGGGCAGGAGAAGAAAGATTTATTATTGACCACACCGAGGTGGAAGAAGCCTACAACGGAAAAGGGGTAGGTAAGGAAATGCTTTTGGCTGCTGTAGATTTTGCAAGAAAAAACGGAAAAAAAATCATTCCGCTTTGTCCTTTTGCGAAAGCCAGTTTTCAGAAGAGTGAGGAATTACAGGATGTTTTGGTGAATTAGTCACAGTTTCTACCCTTACAATACAAACCTTTCAGAGCAGATCTGGAAGGTTTTTTCTTTAAGTGGGAAATAATTTTCTTTTTAACGCTAAGTTTGCAAAGAGTTTATTTAAATTACAGCAAAGAGCTCGCAAAGGCGTTTCACTTAGCAGAAACTCTTTATCCCTCACTAGGTTCTTTCTTCACGCAAAGGTTTATTTTGGATTATATTAAATTTTAAGTGAGCAAAGAGGGAATCGATTTTCAATCGATTTGATAAAACGAACTGTTATCATTAGCTTAGAAAACAGGCCCCGCTTTAATAAATGCGAAGCTAATTTTAATGAAACAATTACTCTTTATCACTATAAAAAAGATGAAGACGTAGAGAATAATTGCTTTTATAAGTGCCATAGCTTCCTGCTTCCAGCTCCCAGCTTCAAACCTTTCTGAAAAACATAAGCTTAATCCCAAGCTTAGGTTACTTCCCCCTAAGTAATTATATAAAAATTACCTCTTAACTAAATTCATGATTCACGATGCTTCTTTTTTATATATTTGCTAAAATTTAAAATCTAAGCATGAATCCAGGAACTGTCCTTTTGCTGTTTGTCTTTATCTACTTTATCGGCCTTTTGGTGATCTCATATTTCACCAGCCGAAATTCTGACAACCAGTCTTTCTTTATCGGTAATAAAAAAAGCAAATGGTGGCTCGTTGCATTCGGGATGATTGGGACCAGTTTAAGTGGGGTTACCTTTATTTCAGTTCCAGGAACAGTTGGAAAAATGACCGGCTCCGAATATATTTATGGAGGTTTTGAATATTATATGATGGTGATCGGCTTCTTCATTGGATATTTTATTGTTGCTGCCATCCTTCTGCCTCTGTATTATAAGATGAACCTTACTTCCATTTATACATATTTGGGAAAAAGATTCAATGTGGAAGCGCATAAGATCGGATCGATATTTTTTATTATTTCAAGAGCAATCGGAGCTACAGCAAGATTATATCTGGTAGTAAATGTCTTACAGATTTTCCTTCTTGAAGGATTAGGGGTTCCATTTTGGGTAACTTCCATGGTGCTTTTACTCATGGTTCTTCTTTATACTTTTGAAGGCGGAGTAAAAACCATTGTGATTACAGATACTTTACAGACTTCTTTCATGATTATCAGCCTGGTGGCATGTATTGTATACATCCTATCTAACCTGAACCTGTCTTTTGGTGAAGCATACACAATTTTAGAACAGAAAAATTATACTCACTTTATCAATTTCGATCCTAATTCCAAGACGTTTTTCCTTAAAACCATCCTGGGTGGAATTTTCATTACGATTGCAATGACCGGACTGGATCAGGAAATGATGCAGAAAAATATCTCTGTAGATAATCTCCAAAACTCAAAGAAAAACATGTTAACTTTTGCAGGAACTCTTCTGTTAGTTAATCTTGCATTCCTATTTTTAGGTGGATTACTTTACCTTTTTGCTTTGCAACATGGAGCAGAATATGGAACAACAGGAACCGATCCTGTAAGCAATATCTTCGGATTCAAAGATGCTGCAGGAAACATCAAGAATGTTATGGGTGATGATCTTTTCCCGGCCTTATCTCTTAACGGATATTTCCCTATGACCATTTCTGTAATTTTCATTATCGGATTAATCTCAGCATTATTCCCTTCTGCGGATGGGGCATTAACGGCAGTAACAAGTTCGTATTGTGTAGATTTATTAAACCTTAACGAAGATAAAACAAAGACTGAAAAAGAAAAGAAAAGCCTTCGTATGAAAGTGCATTTGACATTCACCATTATGTTTTTTATTTTAATCATGGTATTCAAAGCTCTGAACGACAAATCTATTGTATACCTGATTATGGAGGTTGCCGGATATACTTATGGGCCGTTATTAGGACTTTTTGCCTTCGGAATTTTCACCAAGTTCCATATTTCCAAGAAGTATTCAATTCTTACAGTAACGATCCTTGCTCCTATCATCACTTATTTAATCAACTTTGCTGTGACTTCTTACACAGATTACAAAATTGGTGTAGAGCTTATTGTTCTTAATGGGCTGCTTACCTTTATCGGTTTATGGCTAGTGAAGGATAAACAGCATTTAAGAGTTGTTTAGGATTAAAAGACTTTAGTGCCCAACCTTTTGATCTTTATAAAAAGTAAAAAGGCTGTTTTCTTTTTTGAAAACAGCCTTTTTTGTGAATTGTTTATTCTTTATTCTTTAATCCATTTTATGGTTCTTTCAAAAGTTTTTGTTTTAACTTTAATCAAATAATCTCCTTTTATAAGCTGAGCCACATTAAAAGTACCCAGATTATTGTAATCTGGTGTATTATTCAACTTACTGAATACTAGTTTTCCACTTACATCATATATGGTAACATCATAAACTTCATTTGTATTTGAAAATTTAATATTAAGAAATTCTTTACCTGGGTTAGGATATATGACAAATGCATCTTTATTTCCGGTTACATCATTTACAGCCAATACATTTTTACTGATTGTAAAATTAATAGGATTAATATTAAAAAATACGTTTCCTGCCCCTGCTACCATAATTCTAGCCGTTGTTGTATTTACGTCAGGAATAGTTATAGCTTCGGATCCATCATTTGGGGTAGAGGCAACCAGAGTAGTTGGATAAGTAAGACCTCCATCCGTTGAGAGTAAAATACTTACATTGGCACAGTTTACCGGAGCAGCGGCAGTATTGGCTACATCCCATGTTATAGTCTGTGTAGAGCTAGCACCCCATGTTACCGCAGTATTGGGTGCAGTTACTTTAAACGGACCAGAGTTTCCGGCAACCGTAATAATTGCATCATCATTGGCTACTCCCCCACAACCTGCATTATTATCTCTTACAGTAAGTCTGAACTCCATTGTTCTTCCGTAAGATGGTAAAATTTCTCCTTTTGATACCGTATTGTTGAGAATACTTGTCAATTTTGGAAAGTATCTGTAGGAAGCGGTTTCCGGTACAAATGATCTGAATATAGCAGCGTTTCCGGTTGGAGTATTCCAATCTCCTTCAGGACCGTTATCATTTTGTTCCCAGCAATAGGTAAGCGCATTGTTTTCAGAGTCTGTTGCAGAACCAGTAAGCTTAAATGGTGTTCCTTTAGGGATTGTATAATCATTTCCGGCATTTACTGTAGGGGCAGTGTTGCTGACAGGAGTGATCACCGGACAATCTGCTGATGCTACTGCTGTAGTGATCGACTGAAATGAGTTGGTATGAAAAATAGGAATACTGTTGTTAGCCAAATTATTCAGAGATCCGCAAATTCCGGCATATCCCATAATCGTAATCCCGCTTCCCGGTTCTACGGCAGCATCAGCATCCCGGTTACCGCCTCCGCAATTTCCAGTTACAGCATTAAAAGTATGGGGTCCCCAAAACTGATGCCCTACTTCATGAGCAACGTAATCAATATCATAAGGATCACCAACCGGGTTACTTCTTCCTGTGATTCCTTTTCCTTTATACTCAGGATCACATATACCATAATAAGCTACACCACCACCACCTGTGCTAAAAGTATGTCCTATATCATAACTGTTAATTCCAATTATTGCATTAATCTGAGTCTGACTTTCCTCAACTAACAGGTCTGAATTATTATTACCATTAAAAGGATCCGTAGCAGGATTTGTAAAAATAAGACTCGTCTCATCAGGAACTAATATTAGTCTCACAGCCACTTCTTGCTCATAAACACCATTTACTCTGTTTACGGTTGTTACAATAGCAGACAGTGTTTGAGCCACAGTAGGAGAAGCTAGCCCTGTTGCAGCTTTTGCATATTCACCTGTACAGGCTACTGCAAACCGGAAAATTCTAATTTGATTTCCTACGCCCGGAGTGACGCTTTTTTGTCCGTTTTTTTTTTCTGCTTGAAATTTCCCGTCTTTAGTACCGCAAGTTATCGGGCTCTTATTAATTAAATCGCCTTTTTTGTAGATAATATAATTATTCAGATCATTTTTTGCATAAGGATCAATATACATATCTCCCGCCACCACAGATTTTATCTGAGCATGAAATCCCAATTCTGTAAAATCTAATTTCACAGTAGCGTATTGATCATCAACCCCTTGCCCTGTAAAAGTAACCAATTGAGGGTATTTATCAGCTAATTCAGGAGCCATTACTGAAGATTTCCAGATTTTGAATTTTGCTTTTGTTCCATCAGGCATAGGCAAAATAATAATGGGAGCCTTATCTTTAAAATCAGCATCCCTCAATTCCGGAACTGATTGGAAGTAGCTTTTCATTCCTGCTACATCTAACCTGTAACTGAGAAATCTTTCTGGTTGTATCAACCTGTCACCTGGTTTAGCCTCAACAGACCTTTCACTAATTTTTGTAAAAAAGTCCTGGGCCTTCCCCAAAGAAATGGATATCATAAATATCCCTAAATAGAGTAATTGTTTAATTTTCATTGTGTATGTGGTTTTAACTCTTAAATAAATAATCAAAGGGGGTTAAAAATAAATTATTTAACCAAAAATAATTATAAATCTAGACAATAAACCTATACAAAAAAACAAATATTCTCTATCTATTCATAAAACAATACAGATTCTAATAATCTGAAAAATAAATACTTAAAAAACAATAAACATCATGGAAAATATCAACAAGGCTGCTTTGTATTCACTTCTAATGGTAAAAAATTCGGAATTTTATCAGAAGGCCCTCAAATATTCTGTGTTCATCCTTTATAGAGGGATCTATTTCAATATCTTTGAAAGCAAGAATTAAAATAAAAAAACAGTATTAAAACTATGAAAAAAATTATTTCACTTTTCATCTTTGTATTAACATTTAACTCTGTGGCTGCTCAGGAGAATTTTGAAGTCTCTACCTTAAGAATTGGGCCTTACAAGATCTTTATGGAAAAAAGTGAAGCAGAAAAAATTGCAGGGACTACAATCAAAATTTCTGACGGACAGCAAAAGAGTTTTGTAAAATACAATGGAGAGGCTATTAGTATTGAAGTTTTTCAGGGGTATGGTGGAGCAGCAAAGCCTGATGCTGTTACCATTGCAGGAATGACCACTACCAGTAAAAAATTCAAAACCAAAAGCGGAATGGGTGTTGGAAGTACCAGAGATGAATTGATTAATGCTTATAGAAATTATCCTATATTTAGTGTTCGCCCGGAGGTTGATGACAATGGTAAACGTGTTAAAGATGCAGGATACTTTAATATTGAGGACTATGATGCAGGAACTCAGTTAACATTTAAATTTATTAATAATATCGTTACAGAAATTACTGTTTACATCAACGAAGGCTGTTAAAAGCAGGAAAATATTCAAATCAATCAAAATCCGGATTTTTATATCCGGATTTTTGCATTTCCGTAAGCCGGTAAAAAATTGTAAATTCGCGTGCAAATAAATCAGATATAATGAGTAAAAGTATTGAAGAGTTAAAATCTCTTACTACGCAGATCAGAAGAGACATTTTAAGAATGGTCCACGCTGTAAATTCAGGACACCCGGGAGGAAGCTTAGGCTGTACAGAGTACTTTACAGCACTTTATGGAAAGGTGATGAACTATCATCTTCCTTTTACGATGGAAGGCAAGAATGAAGATCATTTTTATCTATCAAACGGGCACATTTCTCCTGTGTACTACTCTACTTTGGCAAGATTCAACTTCTTCCCGGTAGAAGAATTGAAGACTTTCAGAAAGCTTGATTCAAGATTACAGGGACACCCTACTACTCATGAAGGTCTTCCAGGGATCAGAATTGCTTCCGGTTCTTTAGGACAAGGTCTTTCTGTAGCTTTGGGAGCTGCTTTAGGTAAAAAAATGGACGGAGACCAATCTCTTGTTTACACTCTTCACGGAGATGGTGAACTTCAGGAAGGTCAGGTCTGGGAAGCACTGATGTTTGCTGCTGCTAAAAAAGTAGATAACATTATTTCTACTATTGACTATAACGGACGTCAGATTGATGGTGATACAGATGATGTATTAAGCCTTGGAAATCTTCACGCTAAACTTGAAGCTTTCGGATGGATTGTTTTAGAAGAAAAGAACGGTAACGATCTTGAAGCTGTAATCGGTATTCTTGAAAGAGCAAAAGCTGAAACAGGAAAAGGAAAGCCTGTGGCCATCATGCTTCACACAGAGATGGGTGCCGGAGTAGACTTTATGATGGGATCTCATGCTTGGCATGGTAAAGCTCCTAATGATGAGCAATTGGAAACTGCATTCAAACAATTGTATTTAGAAGCTCCTGCTGACTACTAATCTCTAACCATCAGTTAAACTCTCGATTAATAAAAATAAAAATGAAATATACATATACAGAAAAAAAGGACACACGTTCAGGATTCGGAGCCGGATTAGCTGAGCTTGCTGATAAAAATCCTAATGTAGTAGCACTTTGTGCAGACCTTATCGGATCTTTGAAAATGGAGAAATTCATTGAGAAAGCTCCTGAAAGATTTATCCAGGTGGGTATTGCAGAAGCAAACATGATGGGTATTGCTGCAGGTCTTAGTATCACAGGGAAAATTCCTTTCACAGGAACTTTTGCAAACTTCTCTACTTCAAGAGTATATGACCAAATTCGTCAGTCTATTGCTTACTCTGGAAAAAATGTAAAAATCTGTGCATCTCACGCAGGTCTTACGCTAGGAGAAGATGGAGCAACTCACCAGGTATTGGAAGATATCGGGATGATGAAAATGCTTCCTGGAATGACGGTAATCAACCCTTGTGACTACAACCAGACAAAAGCGGCTACTCTTGCGATTGCTGATTTTGAAGGTCCTGTATATTTAAGATTCGGTAGACCCACTGTTCCTGTATTCATCCCTGAAGATATGCCTTTCGAAATTGGAAAAGGAATCATGCTTCAGGAAGGTACTGATGTAACGATTGTTGCAACAGGGCACCTTGTATGGGAATCTCTTGTAGCTGCTGATGAACTTGAGAAAGAAGGCATTTCTTGTGAGGTAATCAACATCCACACGATTAAGCCTCTTGATGAAGAGATCATCTTAAAATCTGTTGAAAAAACAGGGAAGATTGTAACGGCTGAAGAACACAACTACCTTGGTGGTTTAGGGGAGTCTGTTGCGGGAATGCTTGCAAGAAAAAGACCTACAAGACAGGAATTTGTAGCAGTAAACGATACATTCGGAGAATCTGCAACACCTGCTGAACTGATGAAAAAGTATAAGATTGATGCTGCTGCAGTGAAAGAAGCTGTAAAGAGAATTTTAGCTAACTAATCATTAGCTTTATCATAATAACTGCGGGCTGTTTCTTCGAAACAGCCCGCAGTCTTTTATTGAATGAGTGATTCAATGTTGGAGTTAACCACCCCGTCAAAAATTCTTTAAATTTTTGACACCCCTCCACAGGAGGGGAATAGTTATACATAGAGTTATCATGGTTGTAGTTTCTACCCTACTTATCGTTTGTTTTTTATTATTCCGGTTGATTCAAAGGAATTCCCACTGCTAGAAGAATTGGGCATAATATTTCTGTTATATACTCTTCCTGTCTTCTGTCTGAAGCTTTTGATCCTGAAAAGTAATTGCTGATCCTGTAGTTTTTCACAAACTGATTGCGTTTCTTTCCTATGGAATAGTAATATCCACCTGTTTCATCATTGATAAAATAGGTCATTTCATCAAAAGTCATAATTTTTTTAGAAAGGATCCATTTTTTGTAAATACATTTCTCAGATTTATCAAAAATATACTTCACAGGAATCCTGAAAAACAGATCAAACAGGAAATAGATCATATAAATCCCCCATATTATCAATGCAATTTTGAACTGATCTGCAGACATTTTATCCATAAAATAATAGATAATGACCAAAAGGGCAATCATTCCAAAGGCCAGCCACCAGATTAAAGTGCGCAGGAAGCTGTAATTGGGCATAAGGCTTATTTCACTGCCATTCTCTTCAAATTTATAACGGTCTGTTATGTTCATTTCCTGAATCATTAATTTTCATGATGTCTTCTGTTTCATTCACCATCTTTTGGATTCCTTTTTGCGACAAAGCCTGCCCAATGGTCAGATGTTTTTCTTTCCCTTCTACTTCAAAATAAATAGACAATATTACATTCGTGGTAATAAAACCCATATACTTTGTAGCCAATACATGGAAATTGGTAAAATCCTTTAAATCATAAGTTTTTGCCGGAACAAAAATGGTATGCTTCCCGGTAATGGTTTTTCGGTCCATATCAATAATAAACTTCTTGGTAAAGAAATTAATAGCGATAAGTACTACCAATGCAATAAGAATAAGGCTGAGGATTCTTACATCTTTAAAGATCCATCCTGCTATTATTAAAAAGAAAAGACATAAAACAGATACGAAAACCGGTTGATTTTTAAAAATGTATTGGTTTCCTTCCTGTTTGTAAAATTTATAAGAGTTCATAATAGATTTGGGTTTATATTTTGTTTAGTATTGGGTTTGAATCAATTTTCATAGCGTAGGGCAATCTCATCTTCATTAATGGTCTTCAGAGTATTTAAATCTGTTCTGAAATAGGTATCATGAATAGAAAAATAGGCATCCATTTTTACTTTGGTCTGTTCCGAAGCTTTCTTCCAGCAGTCAAAAAACCATTGTTCAAACAGTTTATATTTTTCGTCATCATATTCATCCAGTATATCATCAAAATCCTCCCCTTCATAATGATCCTGAAAATCTGAAGCTGCCATCCATATTTTTTCCGGGATCAGCGCATCCCAATCACTATTTTCTTCAGCATTGCCATTCTTTTCAGTGGGCAAAGAAATTGTATTGGTCGCGATTTTATTGTTGCCGTCTACGCCCCAGAATACAATATTCAGATATTCATATTCGTACTCGAAATAGAATGCTCTGATATCAGATCTTCCGTTGTTCCCAACATAACTGATATGGTCTCCGTTCAGCAGATGACTCAAATCTTCTGTAAGCTTATCACTGATTGCTTCCAGATAATTTTTAAATTCAATATTGAGCTTTTTAAGATCTTCCATAAGACTGATTTTGTTGTAATGATTATGATCTTTCAATTTTTCTCCCAACAAGTTTTTCTAACGCTGAAAACATTTCTTCAACAGGCAAAACCTGTAGATCAGGATGATTTCTCAACCATTGCGAATGTAATACTATTAAATCTTCTTCCAAGCTATAAAATGAACTATTTTTTAGCTTATCCCTGGTCTTATTAGGTCCGAAATATTCGCTTTTCAGATATTTTTCAAGTTCTCCTTCTTCCAGGTTTTCTACTTTTGTACACTGTTCAAGAAAAAGGATAAGGTTCTTTTGCGCGCCAGTTTTTTTCAACCCTTCTTCAATATCCCGATTGAGTTCCGGTGACCATCCTGAATTCCATACAAACTGGGAAAAATTCCCGTTGGAATATTGGGCGAGATAGTAATCAAGATAATAACTGATGATAGAATCTTCATGCATATTTTCTGGCTCAAATCCTTCTTCGTTCAGGAGATTCACCACAGAAATATTGGATAGGATCAGATCATAAGGATCGTTACTGTTATAAGATGTGTCTGAGACAATTATTTTATCTTGCTTCATATAATATAATTAATGTGTTTTTTTATTCTTCATTCTTCTAATTGCCCCAGGTTTCCATCCACTCCAGATATTCACTTTTATACTCATTATCGTTCAGTCTGATAATGATATCTTTCAGATCCTGCTTCTCAAATTCATAATCTGACACCGTAAAAATCAGGAAAATATCTTTCCCTATAGTATTTTTAAAAAAGTTCTCATTTTTAAGTTTTTCCAATACTTCAATACAACTAGTATAAAGCTTAGCCTGAAATTGCTGAAACCATTCGTCATCTTCTTCATGTTGATCAAGCTCTGTTCTCAGATGGGTACAAATTTCATTAAAATCCTGATCTGCACCTTCCATTTCGTACGTCCATTCCGCAGGTTCGTATTTATAATATACGGCATCATCTTCATCAATCTCTTTAAGGGTCTCCACTGTATTGGAAGAAGGGCAGACTGTCATTGCTCCTTCATCACTATACAACGCAAAACTGTAAATGTTTTCAGCGCCATGCTTTTCATACATTTCCAAAAAAGCCTTTTTTGCTGCTTCTTCTATCTGTTGCTTCAACGTCTCAAAATCCATGCTTCGTATCTTCTTTAAAATGGGCGGTAAAATTACCCTTATCCTGCTTTGTATTTTTTAAAAGTACAGCCAGTTTCATGATTATGGCTAGTCTTTTTTTATTATTGAAGATTATCTGTTTTTGTTGTACAGGATAAATCCCGGAATTATAATGGCCGCTGCAATGATTAATAGAGGAAGTTCTCCATATCTGAACAGCCAGGATGTTTCTTTAGAAGGTCCTATTTTCACAACAACAGTCAAACAGAAACCTATGATAATCATAATAATTCCTAGTGTTTTTTTCATAATCCAAATATTAATTGTTATCAATTAGTCTACAAAATTGTTATAACGGCTAAGTACAGTATTTGCTTCGCTTTCAAGGTCATCAAGATCTTTGTTCAGTTCAGCACTATTTTCGTTCAGGCTTCTTTGAACAATTCTCATTTTACCCAGGAAATCATTTACCGAATTATTAAAAGCCATATAACTTCCTTCTTTGTGTTTTTCAGATGATGGGATTTTTTCATCAATATTCCGTTTATACAATTTTTCCATCTGCTGATACTCTTGGGTAAATTTCTGTTTGTAAGTGTTCAGATCTTTAATATCATAAGAATCATCAACGATCTTTTGGGCAAGTTCCATCACTTCTTTAGACTGAATGATGTGATCTTTCAACGGATGCCCTTTAAGAACCTCTATTTCTGCCTTATCTGCCTTGGGAGAAAGTTTGGAAAACAAATCATTGGCTGCCTTACGGTTTTCCTGAATAAGTTTTTGGGATTTTTCAGTGATCTCAGTGATTTTCTTTCCTTTGTCATCTTTCCAGTCTTCGGCTGTTTTATAAGTTTCCAGCTCTTTCTTCAGCACTTCCAGCTCAGAGGCTGTTTCCTTCATCTTATCAACAAGTACCTGATAATCTTTACCCAATGCATCCGGTGCCTTAATGTCCTGGTTGACCCACATCATAATAGTAGGCGTAAATATGGGGGACATCCCGATATGTTGAGGATTAGCCGTTACACTCTTTACATATTCATCCATCTGCATCAATGACTCCTGAAAATTTTTGATGAAATCCGTCTGGGCTTCATCCATTTTCACAACCTTATTATTAAAAGCAACGATATCCCTGTTTTCATCTCCTGAATTGACACTAAAAGGGTTTGTCTGATTATTATTACTCCCATTTTGTGAAAGCTTTTCTTTAATTTTCTCTAGTTTATCACAGGAGGTCATCGAAAGCCCGAGACTGAGTATTCCTGCAATGAGCAATGATTTCTTCATAATCTGATATTAAAAATTAAATAAGTGTTCTGTTGTATTTTTTATTAAGGTCTTCCAGCTCATTCACTACTTCCTGCATGGTTCTCTTACTGAAGGATTGAGATATGACCGGACGCTTAAAATGGGATATATTTTTGAAATTACCATATAGATAACAACCTAAAGGAATCATACTCAAACCGATGGTCTGCAGTTCAAATCCTTCAAAATCATTAAGATCATAAGTAAGTTTCCTACGTACCAACCCTGTATTGATAACTGTTAGAACCTGTGAAGCAGGATCAAAATAAATTTTAGGGGGAATAAAGGAAATAATGGTTAGTAAAAGTGAAAATACCAGCATTCCGATTCCTGTCTTGAGATAGCTGGTATTCACAATCACAATGATAGAAATCAATACCCAGATCACTACTATCAGATGTTGTAATGATATGTACTGCTTCACCTGATAGCCTGCTCCTTCCCTTTTTAGATGCTTGAATCCTTCCATTGATGTAAGTTTTTCAGATTCTATCCGATAAACGAAAATTTATCTTCAACCATTTTTCCGATTAACGGCAAAGGTTTTTCAACTTCATTGGCTGCATTAATGGCTCCAATAATCATCAGTACTAATGGTAATAATCCTATTACTCCCAAAATACCGAGATGAGTAACCGAAATTAAAATACCAAGAATTACTGGCAGAATAAGAGAAAGAATAGCTGCTCCTAAAGACTGCTTAAGATGATATTTTAAAAAGCTGTCTGGTTTTTCTTTTCCTAATACAAAAGAGATCAGCCATCCTATAATGGTGATGTATGATACGATAGATAATGTCTTGTTGTCCATAATAAAGTTTTTTAATTAATATTTTTTTGATTTTTTACTGCCTCAAAATTGCGACAGGAAAGCATATCTCCAATTTTTTGTATTACTACAAAACAACTTCAACTCAAAGAAGGAGTGCCTACAAAGCGTCTACAAAACACCATAACAAACTATTTAACAGTAATTTAAACAAAGACTACAATTTCTTTTTTTTACTTTTAATCAGTGATCAGTCTTTGCAATTTTTGTACTTTCACCTCATGAAACGGAAGTTCACTTTTTTATTTTTCATATTCTTTATCTGTATTTTTTGCCCGGCTCAAAATACATACATTGATGGACTTAAGAACCAGTTGAAGAGCAATACTTCTGCTGAGGAAAAATTTAAAATCTACAATGAACTTACAGAATATTACAGAGTCAGTGATCAGTATTCTACTGCTGAAAAATACATTCAGGAACAATTAAAACTGGCCAAAAGTGAGCGTAATTATACTGAAGAAGTAAAAGCTCTGGTTCAGAATGGAATCATTAAACTTAATCAATCTGAATATGATAAGGTTCCAAATCTCATTGATGCTGCTCATGCAACTGCCCAAAAATCAAATGATAAAACGGCCTCTCTCTATGCTGCTTATCTGAATATTTATTATAATAATACCTTGGGAGAGTCTGAAAATACCATTAAACTTATTCAGAAAATTCTTCCGGAAGTTGAAAAGCAGCCTTCAGAGATTCTTTTGAATGCTAAACTCAATTATCTCCTATATGGTATTCACTCTGAGTGGAATGATGCAAAAAATGCAACCCTATATGCTCGAAAAGCAGTAGAACTAGCCCAAAATTCAGGGAATAAGAACATGTTGAGTTCAGCCTATTCTGCTATGGCAGTCTGCTATTATTTTCCCTATGAAAAAACCGGCGATCTAAAGGATTTAAAACGTGTAACAGATATGTGTAAAAAAGCTGTTGCTCTTTATCATGAATTTCCGGGACAGGTTTCAGCTCATGCTCATGCTCTTGCATTATTAAATCTTGCCAATTATTATCTGAGCTATCCCGTCATTACGCCGGAAATCCGTAAGGAAATTCAGGATGATACAGCTGAAATCCTCAAACTCACTCAACATACGACTTTAAACCAAGGTATCCAGGCCGGAGCATTAGGAATTCTGAGCAATCTTGCAGCACGTGATCAGGATGATGCATTATCAGAACAGTATCTTTTAAAATCTGAGCAGATCTTACTCACACAGCAACCTGTATACTATCACGTCATGATTAATATAGTTACTGACCTTTCTAAGCTGTATGTAAAACAGAAAAATTATCAAAAGGCTTATGAATACCAGGCTAAAGTAACAGAATACAGTAATCTGCTGTATAACGAAGGACAGGCAGAGACCGCAAAAAGACTGGAAGCCCAGTTTCAGTCCCAGAAAAAAGAGACCGAACTGAAAGCTCTTACAGAAAAAACAGCAAGCCTTAAGAAAGAGAAGTTCCTGTATATAGGACTTGTAATAATAGGGCTTATAGGAACATTTTTTATGTTCCGTTCTTATCATTATAAATTACGCTACTCTATTGTAAGGGAAAAAAAGCTGAATACTGAAAAATACGAAGCTGAAATGCGGGTAAAACTTCAGGAAGAGGAACAAGCCAGACTAAAAGCTGAGCAGGAACTTCTTACCTTACAACAACAAAAACTTCAAAGTGAAGTTCTGGCCAGTCAGTTGCATATTCAGCATAAAAATGAGGTGCTTCACCAGCTTCAGACCAAGCTTTCAGATACAGATATCAATATCAACCAGGTAGTGAAAGAACAAAACCGGGTAGATAATGATTTTGAAAAGATCAGGTTTACCATCCAGGAATTACATCCTGACTTCTTCAAAAACATCAATGAAAAGGCTAAACAGAAGTTAACACCATTGGATTTGAAATACTGCGCTTATATCTACCTTGGAATGGATACAAAACAAATTGCCAATCTCCTAAACGTGGAACCTAAGAGTGTAAGAATGACTAAATACCGTTTAAAAAAGAAATTTGGACTGGATG
Organism: Chryseobacterium sp. BIGb0232; assembly: GCF_024810195.1. Classification (NCBI taxonomy): domain Bacteria; kingdom Pseudomonadati; phylum Bacteroidota; class Flavobacteriia; order Flavobacteriales; family Weeksellaceae; genus Chryseobacterium; species Chryseobacterium sp. BIGb0232. The sequence continues at coordinate 28,950 of NZ_JANUEH010000013.1, read as the reverse complement.
AAAATATGGCCTTGAATACTTTCTTTCAAGGCGTATTTTCAGCTTAAAACCATCGGTGTATTTTTTAGCGGAAAATAGACTTATTATTTGACACTGTTTATATACAAAAATTTAGCAGCTCACACATTCAAAATATATCTCCATTATTGCCCCATAAAGACATCATTTTTTCAAAAACACTCCTCAAACTACCATTTAATATCTATCCGGTTAAAAAAATTAGATACAACTTGTATCTAATATGTAATTTATGTACAATAGAAAATAATTCATGCTTTTCAGCTTCATTATCCTGATTCCATTTTCTTTTCTCACAACAAAACTTTATCCTTTTTTTTATTTTCCATCACCTTGTTAAATCACACTCAAATTGAATGTAATAAATCATGTACAATTACTTCAATAACTGTACATTTTACGGGTTTCCATAATAAAATATTACAAAATAAACACAAATTTAATCACTATTAAGTGATGTAATTATTTTTAGTTTTGAACCATCGACGTTGATAAAACATTCTGTATTTGGATTGTATATGTACAGTACATATTTAAACATCAGAATGAATCACCCAATGCCAGGGATCATATGGCAGACTATTTTATTTAACAAACAAAAACTCTTAAAATGAAAAAATTAGTTGGAATGAAGAGAAACTTCTCTTCTTTAGAAAACAGAAAACTGAATAACTCAAAGGTTATATTTGGTGGCGGAACAAATACTAGAACCACTTCAGAAACAGGAGCAAACGGAAATCCTGGCAATACTGGTGATACCAAATTATATAATGACGGGGAGCTCGTTGCTACGTTAGAAATAGATTAATTAATATATGGAGGGAGACTCTCCCTCTATATTCTTGACTAACTAACAGGCAATCAACATAAACCGGTCAAAATATAAGAGAATGAATTATATAAAAAATATTTTTATACTCATTGTTGTCTTACTATTCTTTTCCTGCCAGACTAGAAAAGTAAATTATATAGACTATTACCATAAATTATATGCCATTGATAGCAGCTTTAGAGTAAATAAAGATACACTATCAACCATTAAACAGTATAAAAAATTATTTAGGAAATATCCTTTGTTTCAACAAAATGAAAGACTTAAGGAATATGAAACTTATATTAAGCTTTCTGATAAATTCAATAAAAACTTTGGTGGAAAAAAAAGTCTTTACAGGCTTATAACACAGGTTGCTCCCTATTGGAAATATAAAAAAGCAGATCCGGATTTTTTCAAACTTTATAAAAAGTATGGAATTGATAGCATTCAGATAGAACAGGAAGTGATACAATGGAAAAAAAGCCTTAATAAAGAATTAGTAGATTCTTTCAGTATCGCATTTAACAGAGATCAATATAATCATCGTATTGGCACAATCGTTAGTATTAACGATAGGAAGAATGCAGATCTATTAGTTTGGACTTTAAAAAAAAATAGATTTCCCTCAATTCAGAAAATTGGTCTGTATGGGAATAACGGTGTTTTTATGCCAATGGGACTACTATTCAACCATATGGCAGGTTATGAACATTATGAATACTTTAAAACAATGCTATTAGAATATGTAAAGTCCGTTGAATGTACTCCTAGAGATTACATGGAAATGGTTGACAAACATCAATATATTAATCATCTGGAAACTCAATACGGTATATTCATACATTATTCTACACCCGATTTTAATGCATCAGATTCTGCAAGGATAAACCGTAACCGTAAAGCAATAGGTTTTCCAAGCCTTAAACAATCTGCTAACATTACAAAAGACTTTCAAAAGCTCAATAACCGAAAGGTTTCAAAATAGAATAAAGCACCTATGATACTTATCATTTCGCAAAATAATGAAGCTACTACAAATGAAGTTATCAGATATCTGATGATCATGAAGAAAAAATTTATCCGTATTCATGAAGATGAGGTATTTGAAATCAGAACACATAAAAAGAGGATATTCTTACAAAGCCTTACCAATCGTTTTTTTCTTGATGAAATTAACAGTGTATGGTATAGAAGAGGTAAATTAAATTTTAACCGTTTAAAATATAGTAATCCTTCAATTAACCTTGATATGTACGAAACACAGCACTGGCTTGAAGATTACGTCAGAATGACTCTTGAATCAAAAAAACATATCAACAAAGAAAGCACATGCCATATTAACAAGCTTACTGTGCTTGAAAGGGCCAAAGACTTAGGTTTTGATGTTCCTGAATATTTTCTCGCTGAAAATACCGAAGAAGTAGAGATTAATAAAACGATCGTAAAAACTATAGGGGGAAATGTTATGTTGGAGGAAATCAAAAAGGACTACGGTGGTTTTATGTATACCTCAATTGTTGAAAAAGAGGAAAAAAATGATTTTTTCATTACTTTTTTTCAGGAAAAAATTGAAAAAGATTTCGAGATCAGAACTTTTTATTTGAATACAAAGTGCTGGTCCATGGCAATTTTCTCACAAAATGACCAACAAACAAAAATAGATTTCCGAAAGTATAATGATAAGAAACCTAATAGAAATGTTCCCTATCAGCTTCCAAAACACATTGAAGAAAAGATCCATCTGTTGATGCAATCCTTAGATCTCAATTGTGGTTCAATAGACTTTATCAAAAAAGAAAACAAATTTTATTTTCTGGAAATAAATCCCATAGGACAGTTCCTGGGATTATCAAATATCTGTAACTATCAATTGGAAAGAAAAATAGCTGAATATTTATGAGAAATTTATACAAAGAAAAAAATAAACTGCCACTCACCTTCCAGTATATGGATATCTTCAAAATCACGAATTCTGCTAAGCTAGATAGCAATTCATTTTATTATTCAATATGTAAAAAATACCAAACTGATTATTATCTCAGGGAAAAACCTTGTAAACCACTCTCCAGACTGCTATGAAATATTTTACCTTATTTAGTAATATTCTGATTACAAAAGGAGCCAACAGGATACTGATTTCAGATCTCCAGAGAAATGCTTCAGAATTATATCCTCTGGAATTTTATGACCTTATTGAACAATTGAAAAAGAATTCCATTGAAGAAATTCTGGAAACATATAATGATGAATCTCAAGATATTGTTAAGGAATATGTAGAGATCCTTTTAAACAATGAATACGGTTTTATTACAGAGAATGACCGGGATGGTAATTTTCCGGCCTTATCTCACCAATATAGCGAGCCTAATAGTATTAATAACCTCTTTATCGAGATGGCAGATATCAGGCTTTTAAACAGGCTTAAAGACTCTGTAGAAAATCTTGAGATCAGGCATATGGTAATTTATAGTTCAAGATCATTAACATTAGAGGAGATTATTAACATAGACCGTACATTTAGCTCATCTGCCCTTAAGGGAATAGAAATCATTTCTCCTTTTCACTCAGCAATAGATCGGTTATTCATACAGAAACTGAACCATAGCACAGAAAGGATTTACAATCTTATTTTCTATTTGTGTACGCAGAAGCCTTTTAAAATAAAAGATGAATTCAGGTTCAGTCTGAACTTTGTAAAGGAACCTCTAAAAATATCATCCTGCGGAAAAGTGGATATGAAATACTTCAATACCAATCTTCCCAAGGTTCTGGAAGCCATTAATCATAATTCCTGCCTGTATAAAAAAATGGGAATAGATCAGGAAGGAAACATTAAAAACTGTCCTTTAATGGCTGAAAGCTTTGGAAACATTCAGAAGATAAGCCTTGAGGATGCTTTACTTCAACCTGGTTTCAAAAGATACTGGGATATAACCAAAGACGCCATAGAAGGCTGCAAAGACTGCGAATTCAGGTATATCTGCACAGATTGTAGGGCTTATACAGAACGGTCTCATTATACACAGGAAAACAGGGATATTTCGAAGCCGTTAAAATGTGGTTACAATCCTTATACCAACGAATGGAAAGACTGGAGTAAAAATCCGTTGAAACAGAAAACCATTCAATATTATGGGATCCGGAAAACAAAATAGCTTTTAAACATGGTTTAAAAGCTATTTTTTATGTAGAAATAAGAAAAAACTCTTATTTAAAAAACTTCCATTTCGGAATAATGGCCAGCATACCAAAACCTGTAAAAAGGAAAAGGTTTGTCACATCCGTATACAAAAATGTAGACAGGTAATAATTGTGCATAAAAAAATGCATGACCAAAAGCGCCGGGAACATAATAATTCCGACTTTTCTGTAGAAGAACATCAGGACCAATCCTATCATCATCAATGCATCAATTGAAAAGATAATATAAAAGTACCATCTTGGGATATCAAGATATTCATGCTGAAGGTACTCATCAACATCAATTCCCAATCCCATTACTGTAAACAACATCAAGGCTGCAAATGCCAGTACAAATCCCCATCCTTTCTTCGGATCTTCGTCAAAATAGCTGTATTCTTCCATAGGTACAAAAATAAAGAACTTATGAGAGATTTCATAAGTTCTTTTATAGTTATTCGTTTAAAATTTGAATTAAATAGAGATCGCGTTGATCAGTCTATTTTTGTCACTCAAGAATTCTTCCATAGAAATCATACTTTCAGTTCTCATTACGTCCTGAATGTCGTCAATCTGATAGATAATTCTCTTAGCATCATCCGTGTTTTTAGCTCTTACTTTACAGAAAATATTATATTTTCCAGAAATAACGCTAGCTTCAATTACGTTAGGAATAGTTGACAATTCTTTCAATACTTCCTGAGTACGGTTTGATTTTGTCAAAAGGATCCCGATGAAAGCTGTAAAGTGATAGTCCAGCTTACCATAATCGATGCTTAGAGATGATCCCAAAATAATACCTGCATCTTCCATCTTTTTCACTCTTACGTGAATTGTCCCAGCAGAAACATCCATCTGCTTAGCAATTTCTGTAAAAGGCATTCTTGTGTTTTCTACTAAGAAATCAAGAATCTTCTTGTCTATTTCGTCCAGTTGATAGTTCATATTAGTTAAATTACAATTTCTTTAAAAAATCTATGTATTTTTTGCAAATTTACGAAAAATAATTTAACTAAAAAAAATATATCAAACATTAACAATAATTAACACGGATGATAAAAATCATTAAAATATTCCGATTATTTAGCATTTGATTTTATAGAATCTGTTTTTATTTCAGTTTTCTGTTCAGTCACTTTTTTGTCTTTTTTCTTCTTTTTAAACAAAGAATTGAAGCTTTTACTCCACATGACCCCTACTCCATAGGCTTGATTTGCAGCTCCGTTCGTACTGATCATTCCGATGTTTGTTGGCTTAGAATACCCTCTTACCACCAAAGTACCATCATTCTTTTTAGACAAATCATATTCTATAGATCCTTCTCCTGAAAGATAATTATTCTGTGCTCCGGTCGTACTTGCATCTGTTTTTGACAACGGAATTCCCAGTCCTGTCTTAATATTCATCCTTGGCGAAAGGGCAACACTTACCCCTGCATTGGCCCTATCTCCGATATTTGAGTTCTGATCACCTTTCACATAATTCAGGTCAATCTGGAATTCATTACTCATTGTATTAAGAACTGATCCCAGCTGTTTCAGAAGCATATTATATCCTTGTGATTCTGCAACGTTACCCATATTCACTTCTACTCCACCACTATTGGATACATTAAAGGTACTCAATAGAAGAACGGAACCAAACTGAAGTACTTTTTCCCCTTCCTGGCTCATTTTTGCCGCTAAAGTTTCTCTTACCTGGCTGGAAACATCCATTGCTGTAACATTCAGCTCTACTTTAGGATCTATCAATGATTCGGTAATATTAGCCTGAAGCAAAACACTGATAGGCTGCAGTTTTCCTAAGCTCAGATATTCCCCTACATTGGAAACCATTCTTACATAGTTAGCCGTGATATCCAGTCCTGGTTTCATAGCGTCACCATCCCATCTGATGCTGCTGTTTTTCTGAATCTGAAAAGTTTTATTAAGAATCGCTTTTGAAATAAATGTTCCGTTATCTACCTTATAAGTACCGTTCATCGCAATATTTCCCTGTCTGTTCATCTGGAACTTCAAAGGTTCTGCAACTCCTTTTACAGTAATACTTCCTACATCATCTCCAATAAGAACATTTACAGTGGTTCCTTTATCTACAGCCAGATTGAAATCAATATTCATGTTGGCACCAGTCTTTTTCTTATCTTCCAAGGTTATCAACCCATCTTTTCCTTCTTTCAGGAATCTCAGCATCTTGAATTCTTCAACATTTGAAGTGGAACCTGAATTAAAGGTAAAAGTACTTCCGTTAAGAGCCTTCATATTAGGTGTCGTAATACTCAGTCCTGATACCGGCCCATCCACATAAAGATCTCCCTGTCCGTAAACCCTTCCCCAAAAAAGATCGAAATCTTTTTGAGAACTATTCAGCATCAACAGGTTATCAGCCCTCATTACAAGAGATACCCCCATTGAAGACAGGGTTTCAAACTGAATCGCTCCAGAAATATTTCCTTTGGAATTGGATCTCCCGTCATGAACTTCAATATTATTGAGAATTGCAAGCCCTTTGGTTAATTGGATCACGGTATCATCAAATGAATAGTCTACCCCTGTAAACAGAAGTTTTAATCCAAAACCTTTCAAGGCAATATCACCATTGTAATCAAGGTTATTAAGCTTTCCGTTAATCTTAAGATCGCCGGTTGCTTTCCCTCTGAGGTTTCCAAAAATAGTATGAACAAACTGTTGAGTAAATGAAAGGTCAAAATCACGCATTTCAGCAGTAAGATCAATATCAGGAGAAGCTGTATTATTATTAACAGTACCCGTAAGATTTAAACTGTTATTCCCCAATATACCTGCAGAATGAACTTTTACATCAATATCATAAACGTTGAGTGAGAATCCGTTGGTAGCAGAAATTGAGATATCACCCATCTCATTACCATTCATTTTGATATCATCCACCGTAACGTCTACAAGAGGCTGCAAAGTATTCTTATCCATTTTGATCTTTACAGTTCCGTTAGCCAGACCTTTTATATCCATTCCATTTCCACCCGACTGCATTTCCAGGAGTTTCTCTATTGCAAAATCGTTGATATCAGCATCTACATAGAAGTCTTTAGCAGATTTAAATTGGGCTTCTTTTATAAACAAAGCACTCTTATCTGAATAGATCCTCAGATTTCTGATATCAAAATCGCCTGTCTGTTTTCTGTAGGTAATGGAATGATTCAGCTCCGGACTGGTATCAATAGCCCAGGAAACTTCATTGAATTTAACTTCAGTAGGTTCAAACCTGAAAACATAATCACCGGCTGCATCTGTAGACTGATCTACATTAATGGCATATTCTTTAAGTTTTTCATTAATTTCATCATCCGGGCTTCCATGCTTAAATAGGGTAGCCAGATGAAGAGTATTTCCGTTTTCGTTATTCCCTTTAAGTTCGAAATCTTTAATAATATTTTTATTGTACTCCAACCTATTGATCCTTGCATACACCTGCTGAGCAAGATTCGCAGTATTGATCCTTACTTTAACACTGTCTACCATAGCACTGTCTCTGCTGAGGCTCTTTCTGCCATTGATCTGGTAGTTAGGATTGGAAGCTGCCAAAGCTTTATCAGCATCGGTAATTTCCTCTTCTTTGGTCATAATATATTTCAGCGCAGTGGCATCAAGGTTCAGGATCAGGTTATTTGAATTCCCATCATACTCTCCTTCTACCAAAGCTCCGTGAGGAAGCTTCAGATCAGGTAAAAAATAATTAACCAGTCCCTGCTGAACATCAAATTTCATTGCAAAATTCTGATCTCTGTATAATTTTCTTGGTGGTGGCCCCACAAGAATTCTTCCCACTCCATTTTCTACCATTCCTACAAGATCTGCAAGATTATATTTACCCGAGATTTTTCCGGTAGCAGCTCCAGGAGCATCTACATCTATTACACGTCCTCCTGCTTCAACAAAAGTTTTTAATTTTGCAGCTGGGATACTGTATTTCTGAGTAGCAGTTGCAAAGTGAAGATTATTGGCATTAACGTCAAGTGTAAGATCATTAATGGATGACATAGACATTTTACCTTCTACCTGGCCGCTTACAATCTGACTTCCGGGTTTATTGGTAAAATAATTCATATTCAATTGGGTAACATCAGCATTTACATCCATCATAATTTTTGATGTACTGAAATCTATTAATCCTTTGATGGTTGCTTTTGCCTGCTCATCATTTACCGTAATCAGCCCGTTGTATTTTTTATGATCCAATAAGCCGTCCAGATAAAGATTATTGATCACCTTATCCATTATTTCAATGCTGGAAATCTGAGATTTGGTGGTAAGACGCATGGTATTGACATCGAAACTTTGTCCGTTAAGATCAAAATTACCGGAAATCAATCCTACCGATTTATTTTTTGTAATAACAGACGTATTAAGGTCTTTTACCTCAAGACGACCGGAATACTTTGGCATCGCTGTGCTGTATCCCGTTAAAGAAAGCTTAGAAATTTTTGCCTGTCCTATTCCCGTCATTAAGTTTCCGTTATCAACATAAATCTGATCAGGATTTACTTTTGCCGTTCCGTTATATTTCAGTTTTCCGAAATCATCTGCAAAATTCTTCATCTTGCTGGAGATAAAAGTAGGCATCATAGCCTTCAGATCTTTATAAGTAAAGTCTGTAGAAAGGTCTTTTGTTTCAATGGAAAAGTGTCCTTTCAGCAGATTATCAACCTTCATCGTTTTGGTGGCAATATTCACATCAGGATTCCGGATCAGAAAGTTCTCTAAATGAAATTTATTTAAAGGACCAGTCATTTTTCCTGAAAGGTTGAATGGCTTGATATTATCCCAGTTTGTAACAAAATAGCTGATATCATATCCGCTCATCTGGCTTCCCTGTGCAATATTCATATCCCAGCGAACCTTATCTTCAAAATCTGCCCATGAACCATCATGAAGATTAAATTTAATATCTCCCTGAAGTAAAGTATGATCTGTATTTAAAGTAAGGTCTTTTAAGGACAAAAACTGCTTGGTTAAAGACAGTTCTGTTGAAAAGGTGTCTACCGTATGGGATTTTCCCCATCTGGTAGTTACAAAAGACATATTATTAATAAGCGCCGAAATATTAGGTCCATTCACCTTAACATTGGGTGCTTTTAAATTAAAGTTCGTTGCAGTAAGCCATTTTCCGTGATCTCCGGAAGAATTTTCATTAACAATAGAAACTTTGGAATCCAGGATCTGAATTCTGGAATTCAGCTGAAAAGGCGGTTTGTTTGGATTTCTTTTTTTACCATCATCAAAAAGGTCGACAAATCTGATAAAATTAGAAATACTGTCTCCTTTATAGGTAATCACTTTTACATCTGCATTCACAAGCTTCAGGGAATTAAAGCTTAGAGAATTACTGTTTCCTGAAATAGCATTCACCGCAAGAGAGATCCAGTCTGAATCAGCATAAAACTCGCGGGCTTTAATAAACTCGAGTCCTTTATAATCTTTTACTTTTAATCCTTTTATGGTAACATCTCCGAAATAGTTCACCTCTACACTTTCAGTAGAAAATTCAGACTTGAAATCATTGTTTACCAATTTTAAAGCCTGATCTGCAGCCCACTGTTTAGTTACCGGAAGATTGACTGTAATAAGAACTCCTGCAACAAGAACGATACCCAGCCAAAAAAGAATAAGCAAAAGCTTTGCCCACCAGGTGTAGCTGGTGACATCTTTCATAGCCTGTTTTCCAAACTCCTCTGCTGTTTCTACAGGATGATTGATAGCGTCTGAAGCCAGTTCAGATGCTTCTTTCACAGTCTCCCGTACCTTTTCCTCCACATTTTCAACAGTCTTCTGTACCTGATCCCCTAGGTTTTCAGTTACTGATTTTTTATTCTCATTCTCGTTATTATTCTCTAACTTTGCCATTATTATGAGCGACTCTATAATTTTAGGTATTGAATCGTCTTGCGACGACACCTCAGCAGCTATCATCAAGGGGAATTCTATTCTTTCAAACATTGCTGCGAATCAGACCATCCATCAAGAATATGGAGGTGTGGTTCCTGAATTGGCTTCGCGAGCCCATCAACAAAACATTATTCCCGTTGTTGAAAAATCTTTTACGAAAGCAAATATACAACAAAATGCAATCTCTGCTATAGGATTTACACGCGGCCCCGGACTTTTGGGATCACTTCTTGTAGGAACATCATTTGCTAAGTCTCTGGCTATGAGTCTTAATGTTCCGTTAATTGAAGTTAATCACCTTCAAGCTCACATTCTGGCCCATTTCATCGAGGATGCAAATCCTGTGCCGCCTACTTTTCCATTTCTATGTCTTACCGTAAGTGGAGGCCACACCATGATCGTACTGGTAAAAGACTATTTTGACATGGAGATTATCGGAAAAACCATTGATGATGCCGCCGGAGAAGCCTTTGACAAAATCGGAAAAATCTTTGATCTGGATTATCCTGCCGGTCCTATTATCGACAGACTTGCCAAAGAAGGAAATCCCAATGCTTTTACATTCAACAAACCCAAACTGGAAAATTATGACTATTCATTCAGTGGTATAAAAACTTCCGTTTTATATTTCATTCAGAAAGAAGTCAGAAAAAATCCTGAGTTCATTAAGGAAAACCTCAACGATCTTTGTGCTTCCGTACAAAAATGTATTATTGAGATCCTGATGAACAAACTTGAAAAAGCAGCCAAAGATCTTGAGGTGAAAGAAGTGGCTATTGCAGGTGGGGTTTCTGCCAATTCTGCACTAAGAAAGGCAATGGAAGACAATAAAGAAAAATTAGACTGGAATATCTACATTCCAAAATTTGAATACACTACCGATAATGCAGCCATGATTGCTATGGTAGCACAGCTGAAGTTCGAAAGAGGTGAATTTACAGATTTGAAAACTACTGCGACCGCAAAATATGACTTATGAAAATACTCTTAGAAGAAAAAGTACTGGGAACGCATTCTAAAAAGAACTCAAAATATTATTGGGTATTAGAAACCATTACAGGAAAAATTGAAAATCCGGAAGACACTATGGATTATTTTCCGGCAAGCTCTGAAAAAGGATATATTCAGGATGTAAAAGAGGAGATTCTTGAAACAATAAATTCAGAAGAAGTTTTCAGCTTTCCCTATACACCAAAAGAAGGTGATTATTTATCTATAAAAAATAACTTAAGAAAGCAGGAATATTTAAATCTGATTTTTATTAATAATAAGTGGATAGAAGAAATATTCATGTGTACTTACCGTGAATGTGATACAGATATTTATACGACTATAAAAACAGGAGTTGCATTCTTAACTCAGGATATATGAAATTATTTTACGGAGAAATAGAAGGCAAAAAAGTAATCATCAACGACGAGGAACAGCAGCATATTGTAAAAGTTCTTCGTATGAAGCAGGGAGAGGAAATTTATGTAACGGACGGAAATGGAGCGTTAGCTTCGGGAAAACTCGTTATAGAAGGAAAGAAAGCTGCTATTGATGTATCTGAAATTAAAGAGAACCTAAAGGATTTCAATCCGAAACTTCATATTGCCATTGCTCCTACTAAAAATATTGACCGTATCGAATTTTTTGTGGAAAAAGCTGTAGAAATGGGTATTTCAGAAATCAGCATTATTATTACAGAAAAAACGGAACGTAAAAATATTAATATTGATAAGATAAGAAAACAGGCTGTAGCTGCCTCTAAACAAAGTCTGAGATTTCATTTTCCGGTGATCAATGATCCGGTAAAGCTAACTGATTTTTTGAAGGATATTAATTCTGAAAATACTTTTGTAGCCCACTGTCATGAAAATCTTGAAAGAATGGAACTCAAAAGTATTCCTACAATGGAAGAGATTACTTTTTTAATTGGTCCTGAAGGTGATTTCTCTGAAAAGGAAATTGCATTTTTGGCTGAACAGAAAATTAAAGCGGTTTCATTAGGAAATCAAAGGTTAAGAACTGAAACGGCAGGCGTATTTGTAGCAGCGTGGAATTATTATAATATGATATAGCTAATGGATTTTTAATCTATCTATAAAAAATAAAGGAGGTTCAGCGACCTCCTTTTTATATTTTAACTGATTATTTCCAATCAATGTTATTTTCGTTCAGATACTTTTCAAAAATCTGCTGCCCGCTTCTTATAGAGTTTACTGTCCAAAGGATTTTCATTCTTAACAGTTTTTCTTCATCTAGTTTATAATCAATACCGGATTTTATCAGCTTCTGTTTCAATTCATACATACAGATTGAAGCTGCCACGGAAACATTAAAGCTTCTTGTAAAGCCATACATCGGAATCGCCAGTGTTTCATCGGCAAAATCCAGAATCTCCTGAGAAACTCCTTCCATTTCTGTCCCGAATACCAATGCCATAGGTTCCGTAATTTCATATTCGGGTAACATTTTAGCATTATTTTCCAGTGAAACCACTACAATTTTGTAGCCTCGGTCTTTAATTTCCTGAAAAGATTCCATATTACGTGGCATTTTTTCAACCTCAACCCAGGTATCTGCTCCTTTGGTAACCCGAAGATTGGGTTCAAAGCTATATTCTTCCTGCAAAGCCACTACTTTATGAAAACCACAGGCCTCTACAGAGCGTACAATGGCTGCTGCATTCCGGAACTGATAGATATCTTCCACCACCGGAAGTACAAAATCAGAACTTTCCTGGGAAAAATGTTCAATCTTTGATAATCTTTCTTCTGTTAAAAACTGTTTTAAATATTTATAAGTTTGTGCTAAATCTTTCATCTGCATTTAGTTATTTTTTCAATAGCTCTATATAAAGCCTATAATTACAATCTTATTCTTATAAAATTTAATCATAAGCCTTTATTCATTTTCAAATCTTTGCAAATTAACGTAATTTTGGGCTATGATCCTTAATCGGGATCATTCTTAATTAAAAATAATACATGAAACGAAAAGTCCTGCTCATCTATACCGGAGGAACCATCGGTATGGAAAAAGATTATGAAACCGGCAGTCTGCGTGCCTTTGATTTTGGTAATATCTTCGAAAAGATGCCTGAAATGAAGCTTATGGAATGTGAAGTTTTCGTACATCCTTTTGCCAAACCACTGGATTCTTCAGATATGGGACCTGAAGAATGGAGAGTAATCGCCAATTATATCCTGAAGAACTATAATGACTATGACGGTTTCCTGATCCTTCATGGGACGGATACGATGTCTTATACCGCTTCTGCTCTAAGTTTCATGCTAAAAGGTTTAAGAAAGCCTGTAATCATGACTGGTTCACAACTTCCAATTGGTGATCTGAGAACCGATGCCAAGGAAAACCTTCTGACAAGTCTGTATTATGCAAGTCTGTATGAAAATGACGAAGCAGTCATTCAGGAGGTTGCCATCTATTTCGAATATAAACTTTTGAGAGGAAACAGAACACTTAAGTATTCTGCCGAATATTTTGATGCATATGCAAGTCCGAACTACCCTATTCTTGGGCAATCCGGAGTTCATTTAAATATTCTCAAAGACAATCTTTTCCGTTGTGATCCTGAGATTGAATTTCATGTTGACGAATATATCTCTGAGGATGTTCTGTTCTGGAGAATTTTTCCGGGTATGCATCTGAGTCACTTCAGAGAAATTCCTAAAATGAAGGTCCTGATCCTACAGGTTTTCGGTTCGGGAACCATTTTCAGCAGTGAAAAGACTCAGGAAACTCTTCAGGAGATCAGAAATAATGGTACAGAGATCGTAGTAGTAAGTCAATGCATCTCTGGTGGAATTTCGTTTGGCAAGTATGAGAACAGTAATATCTTCTCAAGGATCGGAGCGATCAGTGGAAGAGATATGACAGCAGAAACGGCTATCACAAAAGCTATGCACCTGATAGACAATCCTAATTACTCCGGAAGTTTCGCGGATAACTTTACCAAAAGCCTTTGCGGAGAAATTACGGCTGAAAAAATGCAGTAAAAAATTTGGTATTTAAAGAAAATATCCTATTTTTGCAATCTCAAATAGAGAGGTGTCCGAGTGGTTGAAGGAGCTACCCTGGAAAGGTAGTATGCGGGTAACTGTATCGAGGGTTCGAATCCCTTCCTCTCTGCAAAAAAAAGTCTTAGGTTTTACACTTAAGACTTTTTTGTTTCCACACCCTTTTAAACATTTGACGGCCAATAATTTGTGGATTAATTTGACACAACGTTTTATGATAAAAATCTTTATACTTTAAGGAAGCTAAGAAATGTAGCTATGTCGCTGATGAAGCGATTTGGTTTATGTGTCAGCTTATTCCATTGATTCCAACTTTGCTCCCTAAAATCTACAGAATATAACAGTAAAACTTTGCGTTTAAAAAATATTATCATTCTGTATGAATGCTCAGGTCCTCTTACCCTTTTTTACTAGTTTTTTTAAATCTTTTCAGAATATCAATTTTCCATTCATCTAAGTATTTCTACTCAACTCTACAATTGGTTATTTATACTCTACATTATCCGTTTTGTTCTTCGTTACTTTGGTCTATAAAATAACCACAAAAACCAATTTAAGATGACATCAACAAGCGTAAATGCCAATTCATCCGGCCAGTTACAACTGGGTGGCGGAGCACAATTCTGGGTATATCTTTCCCCTCAAAATGAGACCGCTAAAATGATTTCCAAATGGCGCGTAACATTCTCACAGGAAAACTGGAGCGATTCTATCTCCAGCGATAATCCTACAAAACAGATCCAGACCCCAAATCTATCAGGGATCTTTGAGATTAAAGTAGAATTATTAAGTGGTTCCACAGGTACATGGAGACAAATTCCCCCTCAGGCAGGAAGTCACAATGAAATAGGCTGTAACTCCAACTGTGCCTCTATGGTAGGTATTGTGGCAGACAGCACCAATCCTCCTATTGGAGCTATTAATGCCCATTTCTGGACTACCTGGGATGCTATGTGCAGAACAGGAGTATAACATAAATCAATCATTATAACCAAGTTTACTGCGGTATTTTTTTAAAATATCGCAGTTTTGGTTTTAAGCTACAACATAGGATTCATCCTTTTCCTTAAATTTGCAGGATCACTATAATTCAATGCATATGTATAAAATAAAGACAGCGCTTTCTTTGCTGTTTTGTTTAAGCGCTTTTCTTTTCCCCCATCTCACAAAAGCAAGTGCTTACTGGATGGAAATTCATGGAACGGGAAAAATAAAAGATCAGGTTAAAATTGAGGTATGCTATGGTTTTATTGACGACCTCAGTGAGCGACACCGCTCTACCGGTCCAGAATTTCAGAGAATCAAAGATTTTATTTTTTTTCTTTACAATGCAAAGGGAGAAAAATTAAAAATTGAGTTGCAACTTATGGGAGATCACTGGGTAGGAACCTTTATTCCGAATCAGGAAGGAACTTACAGGATTTTAGGAATGAATGACCAACAGCCCGTCTTGGTACGGTCTCAAAATCCACAGGAAAATGTGCGGCCTATTGATTTTATGTGTGGGGCTTATCAGGTGGGAATCCCATCCAGTAACAATCCTCCGCTTCCATTGATGGATATAAGACTTTTTGAAAAAAATGGAATTTACACTATTTTCCCATACCGTGATATGAAACCGGCAGAGAAAGGAACAGTGCTGAGGATTTTTAACCCTGAAAACTGGGAAAAGAACATTCTGGTAAACGAAAACAATAAAGCTTTCTTTAAACCCACTATGCCCGGACTTTATATAATCAGGCAGGATTGGCAGGACAATACTCCTGGAATATTCTTGGGAACTTCTTACGCAAAGATAAGATACCGTAATAATTATTGCCTTTGGATTAATTAGGAGGACGGAAGCGGGAAGATGGAGGATGGAGGATGGAAGTTATCTTAAACGGTAAATTGAACAAACATCCATCAATGAAATAAAAACTCAGAAAATCATTATAAATAAAAGTCCCGGATCCTATGAACCCGGGACTTTTCGTTATCAATTATTAAAATCTTATTTTAGAATTTCAAAGAAACACTTCCTAAGAAACGGGCTGGTGCCTGTGGTGTTAAACGTACCGACCAGGCTTTTTCATTGGTTATATTATCAAATTTCAATCCTACCCTGTATTTTGGCTGGTCATAGAAAATCCCCAGGTCAAACATTGTATAGGATGGGATAATCACTTTAGCAGTCTGGGTATTGGTCTGATAGGAAGAAGATCCCATATTTCCACCTCCTCCTATTCCAAGGCCTTTTAATTTGCCTTGCGGGACCCTGTAGCTGATCCAGAAGTTGAACATATTCGCAGGACCGGATAATGCAGGTCTTAAACTATTAACGGAAGGATTGGCGTTCGTGAATTTACTGTCATTGTAAGCATAACCCGCCACAATATTAAGCCCATCAAAAGGATTGGCTGTTAATTCTGCTTCAAATCCTTTACTCAGCTGAGTTCCGTCCTGTATAGAATAATTGATATCATCCGGGTTGGTTCTTAATATATTATCAACACGAATGTTATAATAACTTAACGTTCCCACAAGCCTGTGATTGAAAAGATCTCCTTTTACTCCCAATTCCAGCTGATTGGCATATTCCGGTCTGAATGAATTTCCATTAATATCTACTCCACTTACGTTATTGAAGCCGTTCATATAGTTTCCAAACAGGGAAACTTTATTCTTCAGGATTTCATACACAAGCCCCAGTTTAGGAGAAAGTGCTGTCTGTGCATAAGGTCCTGTCTGGGTTCCGCTGTTACTCAACCCTCCTTTTATTTGTCCTGTAGCAATATCGTAGACCCCTTTAAACTGAAAACGGTCTACTCTCAGACTGGCCATCACCATTAACTGATCTGTTACATTGAAGACATTCGAAACATAGGCAGCATAAGTATTGTCACTATTATTCTCTCTTCTGGCTACAGAAGTAGCGGTAAGGGCATCAATGGTATTCTGATTAACTCTGAAATCTGCTGAAGGATGAACGAAATTAAACACTTTTGTATTGGTATGATAACGGTCAAAATGATTAGAATTGTTATAATAATCCAAGCCCACCACCATTCTGTTTCTGAAACGCCCGATATGAAAGTCTCCGATAAAGTTCTGCTGAATATTTGTTGCGATAAAGGAGGTAGTTCCTACCATTACCTGAGCACTTGCTGTAGAATCTGTTTTTCCGTTAATGGCAGAAATATAACCATTAATTGTAGATCTTGCACGGGATATAATCGTCTGGGAAGTCCAGTTTTCTGAAACTTTATAGTTCAGTTGGGCAAAGATATTCATCATCTGCGTTTCATAAGCAAGATCATCACCCAGGAAGTTTTTGTAATAAGGAAACTTCATATCTGCAATAGACTGTGTTTTGTTACTTCCTGTATAAGGATTAAAACGTACTACAGAGGTTCCTTTAGCCTGATTAAACTCTACATCCAAAAGAAGCGACATACGGTCATTGATCTGGTATGAGAAGCTTGGGGCAATAGCCAATGAATTGGTGAATCCTAAATCCTGAAAGCTTTTCTCAAAAGTTCCGGCAGCATTAAGACGGAAAAGAGCTGTCCTGTCCTTATTCACCGGAGTGTTCACATCTACTGTCAGACGGTTGTAATCCCAGCTTCCGCCAACATAGCCTACTTCACCACCAAATTTATTGTAAGGTTTTTTCGTGACACGATTGTAAACTCCACCATAACTGCTTGCCACACTCTTCCCGAATAATGTTGCGGAAGGTCCTTTTATGGCTTCAATACGTTCTAAGTTGACAGGATCAATTACTGAAAAGGCAGCTCCTGCCACTCCATTCCGAGCGTTAGGTTCTGTTTCAAATCCTCTGGAACGAAAGGTTACTCTCCCCTGATTGGCAATCATAGGAACACCGGCACCCGGAACGTTTTTAGAAATACTTCCAAGATCTACTGCTACCTGCTCCTGAAAAAGTTCTTTGGTCACAGTATTGTAAACCTGAGGATTTTCCAGATTTTTTAAAGGAAGCCTTGCAACGAATCCACTTTCTTTTTTAGAAAATCTGTTCACATTTTTCATGATGACCACCTCCTGTATGGCCTGGATATTTTCTTTGGATAACTGATAATCCAGCGCAGTGGTTTCCCCTGTCTTTACCTCAACAGGAATACGTATTTCTTTAGATCCTAAGATCTGCAATTTTACAGTATATGAGCCTGCATTCACATTTACAAAGCGATAGTTTCCATCATCATCGGTCAATGTCTGCCGATCTGCCTCCAATAAAGAAACTGATATCGCTCTTAAAGGCTGCCCATCCACCATATTGATCTTACCGGTTATATCCCCCTGTAGATCCTGTGCATCTATTAGGGTTAAGCATGTCAGGGAAAAGAAAAAAATCAGAAATGGTTTAGACCATTGTATTATTTTACCTGTTAAAATGTTCTCCCGCTTTACTTTCAAGACAGGAGGTATTGACTTCAACGGAAGCTCACATTCATTTGATTGTATCATTTTTCAGTCTTATTTAAAATAATTATAAATAAAAGTGCAAAAATAAAGGATAAACAAGTTTTCACACCATACTAATTTGAATTATTCTAAATAAAAGATAAAAATCATCATTTCCCTTTTGAATGATTCCTTTAAATTATTGAGGTAAGAATTTTTATCACTACCCTATACAAGCCGGTTTAAAGTCTTTTTAAAATTAAAACATGGACTTTTCCACATTTTATCAATAAATTATCCACAAGTTATCCACAATCGAACTTGCATCAATTTATTGAAGTGTAAATGCAATAGATTATTACGTGAATACGCCTTTTTACTAAATTAGCTGCCAGTTACAAACCCACAGTTATCAGATCATGAAAAACCAGGTTAAAATTTTGAGGGAGAAAATGAATATGACTCAGCATGAACTTGCTGAGAAATCCGGACTTTCCCTTCGGACCGTTCAAAGGATTGAAGGTGGAAGCATTCTTAAAGGGTTTACTTTAAAAACACTGGCTCAGGCTTTGAACACCCACCCTGAGAATCTTATTGTTATTCCTGAAGAACAAATTGACATTCAACAGGCCAAAACCATTAATTTTTCTGCTCTTGCCGGTCTCATTATTCCATATGGAAGTATTATTCTTCCTGCTATTTTAACCTATCAGACCAAAGATTTCAAAAGCAGAGAGCTTGGGAAAAGTATTATCTGCATACAGATCATTATCTCAGCTATTTTTTCTTTATTAATGATTATCTGCCCGTTTATACAAAAGTTTCTTTCACTCAAATTTCCACTTTTTATCATTCCGTTAATTCTATTTTTAGTTTTAAAATTATTGATCATTATCAAGAATGGAATCAGTTTAAACCAAAACCAGGATTTAAGTATAAAACTGAAAACCAACTTTTTATAATCAAGGACATAAAAATGTCGTAAAACTGTCGTATTGTTTTTGTGCAAAAGCCACGTAAGATTTCCGAATCTTGCTTAAAAAATCAGCATGAAAACATTTAAGAAAATTGTGATATCTGTTTTAATGATCATTGCTATTGCAGGATTAAGCGGATATCTCTACTTTGATCAGAAATTCACTCCTGAAAAGAATTATTTAAGGGTTGAAGATGAAAGCGGAGCTGTACCCATCAAATGGATGGGAAATGATAAAAATGCACTGATGGTCCCCATTCATTTTCCTAAAGACACCACAACTTATTATCTTCAGTTTGATACAGGAGCTGCAGACACGGAATTTTACAGTAAAGCAATACAAAAGCTGAAAGGAATCTCCTTCAGAAATGAAAGGGCGATATCCTCATTTTATATCGGTCAGTCGAAAATTACATCTGATAAGATCAAAATATCCAATACAGGAAAAGCTTTGGAAAAAAATGATCCTGTTAAAATTATAGGAACATTAGGAGCTGATATTCTTGAAAACAGGAAAACAATGATCAATTTCAGAGATCAACATATTGTTTTCAATATGTCCCAAGAGCCGGATGAGTTTCGGAATAATCTTATGGGTTTTAAATTCAAAAAGAGGAAAATCATTATTAACGGTAATTTAAAAGGAAAGGATGAAAAATTCCTTTATGACTCCGGAACCAGTGCTTATGAATTGCTTACAAATAAGGAAAACTGGGAAATCTTAAGACTGCCGCAGTCAAAAGTTAAAACGGAAAAAGCTCAGTCGAGGCCCCATATTTTAATAACTCATACAACAGGAAGTCATGAGTTGATTGGTCTTGGAAACAGAGATATTCTACTCAGTGAAGTTACCTATGTAGAAGGATTTTCCCAGACTCAATATATGCTGATGAAATTTTCCGGGATGACAGGAATGCTGGGGAATAAAATCTTTTTAAATAAAAGAATTTACATTGACTGTTCTCAGGAAAAAATGGGGATTGAATAATTGTATTCCTAAATCTTTCCAAAGTCGTCTATTTATTTTGTCATGTTTTTAAACAGTATTTAAGGATTTTGGATAAACATTATATTCATAAACCCCTATAAATTTGTTATGACAAAATATTTTCTCTGCGCATCTTAGATATTTTCATCTAACCTTATGATTTCGCAGATGTTAACTTTAAGAATAAAGCAGTTATCATGATGTTCGGTATAAAAAAAGTCTTCATTTTATTAAGTATCACAGGTTTTTTAGCAAGCTTTGTAAAAGCACAGATCAGCCCACCAGGCCTTGGAGATGCCAACACTGCATTCTGGTCAGCGTTTGGAGTGAAACGTAATCTTGATTCTTTGGGAAAGAAGCAAACCATGAGCTATATTGCTATAGGACGTAAAAGCAGCCCTGACAATGATAATCTGTTTGCTAAACAGGCTATTTTTGTATTAAACCACGAGTTTTATCATTCTTTTGCTCCTCATCAGCAATACAGTTATGCTTTAAGCTACAGACGACAACCTGAATATGAAAAAGAAGCTCCTTATGACAGGGAAAATATAGAACAGGAATTCAGAATTTATGGCCGGTATGCCTATACTTTTGATCTGGGTAAAAAATTTAAACTTAAAAATACAGTTCGTCAGGAATTCAGAAAATTTTTTGATGCTGATTTTCATAAAGTGGATGAAGATTTCCAACTCAGAACGCGTGTCAAAAGCCAACTGACCTATAATTTATCTCCAAAGAATAATCAGAAGCTGGCAATAAGTGCTGAAGCATTATTTTCTATCAGTCACTTCAACGAACATGACCAGCACTGGAATTCTTTCGGATACCGGGAGCTGCGGCTGGCAGCTTATTATATGTTCAATATCCCCAACTCTCCTTTTACAGTAGATATTGGTTATATGGATGATCTGATCAGAGGAAGCAGAAGTATTCACCATGGTGGAGTTCACTATATTGCAGCGGACCTCATCTGGAATATTCCTTATAAAAAGAAAGAGACCAACGATCAGGATCATCTTGATTAAAATAAATCTAAAAATCCCAGTCATTGCTGACCGGGATTTTCGCTGGAAAATATAAATTCTCCGTAATATAATTAAATATGAATGTTGGTGTAAAATTTTAGTTGCAAAGAGTCAGAAACTGGCGGCTCATCTGTACCTTGAATTTAGCTTCTGCCCTTGACTGGGCATAAATGGTATGTTCATAAGCCTGAATGATCTTTAATTTCTGATCGATAAATTCTGCGATCTGTACAATGGAGAAAATAAAATCTCTGTACAGCGCTATATCTACGGTCTGTCCATAATACGGAAGATAAGCTTTAAGAAAAGGAATCGTCATCTGATGTCTGTTATAGCTCACACAATATCCGGCTCCTTCACGGGAAGTTACAATATCATAATCATTGATGTAATCCAGAATATTTTTATGACCACTCAGGGCTTCTTTATTTTTTGAGCAATGGCGGTTGATCTTATCCAGGATATGCTGGGCATATTCCATCATGGAAATAGTTTTCCATTCAAAAACATGATTCATTCCTTTTTTGGGTGATGTACTATGTTCGCAGCCTGTACAGAATGAAATACCTATCTTTTCATGATAGGGAAAGAAACAATCTTTAATTTCAATGGTGGCATCTGCCTGCAGGCTGTCATCAGCAAAATTATAATAGAGATAAGGAGCATATAAGCCTGCAAGGGTCTTCAGATAATCTGCCTCACTGGTATTATGATATTCTTCAAACCATTTTTCAAGCTGATCATAATAATGGTTTTCAAAGTCGTTAAAGTTTAAGTAAAATGGCAATTCCATAGCTCTGTAATTTTGATAGGACAAAGCTATTACCGTAATGCGACAAAACTTGACGTATTATTTTTTTTATGAAAAAAGAAAAAGAAATCTGAGATGAGAAACTTTAATCAGTAATTAACAATTCTAAGCAATTAAATATCAATTATAATTCCATTTCTTATAAAAACCAACAAGTAAAACAAACTGATTAACAACCAATTGACATATTCATCCAACTAGAAATGCATCTTACACACCTCGTCCTACTTATCATAATTCTTCATCATGAATTCAAAATAATGGATCATTTTCAGGTAGTTTTCTATGCTCAGATATTCATTGGTACTGTGGATACTTTGCTGTTCGGCACTATTGATCCTGATCGGCATGAATCTGTAGACGTTTTTGCTTACAATTTCGTATTTCCCTGCATCGGTTCCAGCCATTGTAAGATAGGGTGAAACAATAGCTCCGGGGTAAATTTCTTTAACTCCTGCTTCAATCAGTTTGAACGCTTTTGTATTGGATGGAGATACTGACGAAGCTTCTCTTGTATTGTCGATTTCTTCAATTTCAACATCAAAACCCTGGGTTGCTTTTGCGATATGGTCACGAACATCTTTCACTGTATTTCCGGGAAGTAGTCTGAAATTAACAACAAACTCAACTTCGGGAGAAAGCACATTGGTTCCGTCACTTCCTTTCATCATCGTTAACGCTGTTGTAGTTCGTACCAATGCATTGGTTGTATTACTTTTGGTTAGTTGTGAGATCAACAACGGTTTTAAAAGCCACTGATTAGCCAAAGCCAGCCTTGTTGTAAAGGGCATTGCTCCGCCTATATTATCAAAAAAATCTTTTACCAGTGGAGTGATAACAGGTTTCATCTGATCATCTTCCAGTTTTTGCATAATAACGGCTGCTTTTCCTATAGCACTTTCCATAGGCGGCATTGAGGAGTGACCACCCAGGCCTTTTACTTTTATTTTTGCAGATAGAAAGCCTTTTTCAGCACATCCTACAACTGCTACATCCGCATCTACTCCTGCTACATTTCCTTTTTTCATGATCAATCCGCCTTCATCATATACAGCATCGAACTTCAATCCTTTTTTCTTAAAATAATCTGCAATCTGAATGGCTCCATTCTTTCCACCTACCTCTTCATCGAAACCAAAAGCTAAATAGATATCTCTTTGAGGAATCTGCTTGCTTTTAATCAGATTATTCATAGACTCCATCAAAGAGAAAAGCATTCCTTTCATGTCTATTGCTCCCCTTCCATAGATTCTTCCATTGGCCACTGCTCCTGAAAAAGGGGCATATTCCCAATCTTCAGCAACTTTTGAAACTGACTCGGAAGGTTTATCATCCGGTCTGAAAACATTTTCATCTGTATTTTTTATATCAGCATCTCCCGGTGGAACTACATCCATGTGGGAAAGAAACAATATGGGTTCTAATGCTGGATTACTTCCTTTAAGCCTGAAAACCAGTCCGTATTTATTAACCTCTATGTTTTCGGTGTTTTGATATACTAATGGATAGGTTGTTTTCAGATATTCTTTAAACTGATCAAAAGGGGCATAATTAAATTCGCCCAAGCTACCTGTAGAAACGGTAGGAATCTTTATCCCTCCGGAAAATCTTGATACTGCGGAATCATTTTTTACAGGCTTCCATCCTTCTCCGGCTCCTGATAGATTTTTCTTAAAAGGATAGGTGTATGTTTTAATCAATACTATCGCTGCAAGAATAACGAGAATTCCAAGAATGGTTAAAAGAACTTTTTTCATAGTGAATAGTTTATGAATGGTTTGGTTCTTTAAATATAGCAAAGTATTTTCTCATTAACAATTTTAAAGCAAAGGGGTTCAGGAAAGGAAATCGGAGAATGGAAGATATCAGTTCAGGATTTCATTCATTTGGGTCAGAATGATTGGTTTTCCATCAGTGATTAAAATAGTATGTTCATGTTGTGCCATATAGCCGCCTTTGTTCCCTACCATAGTCCAGCCATCTTTTAATTCTACAGCAAGGTTTGAGGAAGTGGAAATAAATGTTTCAATAGCCACCACAGAATTTTTCTTAAAACGTCTGGTATCAAAACGGTTTTTATAATTTAGCAACTCATCAGGTTGTTCGTGTAAACTTCTTCCTACTCCATGTCCACCGAGGTTCTTAATAACTTTAAACCCTCTTTTCTTCGCTTCTGTCTCCATTAAAAATCCAATATCAGCAATTTTCACCCCTCCTTTAATGTTATCAATGGTTTTTTGAAGAATATCTTTGGAAGCTTCTACCAATTTCTGATGCTGATTGACATCTTTCCCTATCACAAAAGAACCGCCATTATCTGCCCAATATCCGTTGAGTTCAGCGGAAACATCAATATTGATAAGATCCCCTTCTTTCAAAACTCTCTGATCGGTAGGAATCCCGTGGCAAAATTCATTATCTACGCTTATACAGGTCCATCCCGGAAATCCATAAGTAAGGTAAGGTGCAGATTTGGCTCCGAAACCGGCGAGTATTTTGGCCCCATATTCATCAAGCTCTTTTGTAGTCATCCCTGGCTGGGCATATTGTGTCATTTCTTTTAAAGTATAGGCAACCGCCTCACTTACTTTTTGCATTCCGATTAACTGATCATCGCTGGTAATTGACATTATATTATTTTTTGATTGGATATAAATTTCAATACTAAAAGATATTCATAGGTACTGAAAAAGACAAAGTTAAAGAATAAAAATTTGTTTTATTAAGAAAGTAAACAGCCACTGCAAAAATAGCAGTGGCTGTTTATTATTATCTCACCCATACGAAAGGATTCGTGCGGCAGCGAGGGGTGACTTTTGTTATTATTATCACGAGCATGACGCTCGCGCTAGCGGTTTTTTTTATTTAAATCCTTAAAGTTACAAACTTTGCAGAGTGGTTCCATCTTCTAATTTCATAATAAAATCATTTTCAATTTCAGTAAGTTTATCTTTTGGAATTTTTTGACTTATAAAATTATTTTCTTGTAAATACTCCTCAAAATTATTTTCTAGACAAAAGTTTTTATCATTTTCTAAGTAATAAATTAAATAAGATGGCCATATCCAATTACCATCAGTGTAATATATTTGAGGCCCAATAAAGTCTTGACTTTCTACATTAATAAAAACACCCATCCAAGCTAAAGCTACTTCTCCATTTTTTAAATAATCAAGAATTTTATTTTTATTTACACTATTATATATTTCTGCATTTCTGTATGCTTCTAACTCCAAAGCTTCAGGAATTGTATCATATTCTTTTATAAACCCTATATATTTCATTGTTGTATTATAAAATGTTCTAAATCTTCCACCCCCAAAAACCTGATAACTACCATCTTTTAATACCCTAACTAAGTTTGTAGGAGCTGTTACTGGAGATTTTAAATATCTTGATAATTGATATGCTGCACCATCACCAAAAACTCCAGTACTACACGAAATTAATCTAATAGGTGTCCCTTTATTTTTAGTATCATAAACTAACTGTCCATTCTTGTTTCTCCAATCATCGACTTGTCTACCATCTGGATCAATGAATCTTAATGGATTATCCATTGCATACGCAAATGGTGAAAATCTCCTAGACTTTTCCGCTAGTTGGCTCAACAACTCCTCATCTTCCAATATCTGACATATACATTCTTGCCCCATAATCATCCATTCCTGTCTCCTGCAATTCCTTGCCGTTGTACTTGTAGTTCTTATAAGTACCCTGTCCAAAGAATGTATTTCCGGTATTGAGGTGATTCATCCCAAATGGATAGTAATCATTGGTATCTGTGATTCAAGAACTCTTATGTTGTCTTTATCAAAACTTATACTGACATTTCTCAAAATGATCTTTATACTGGTAAAGATAAAAAATTGTTAATAAAAATATCACACGAAAGGATTCATACGGCAGCGAAGGTTGTAGCAGTTTGTCAATATATTACATAGCAGTTTAGCCGAATGATAAGCAAAATCAACTCTTTCTATTTCATAAAATAATCTATACAATAGAGATTTGTATTTCGATCATACTAGCCACTGCGAAATCGTAGTGGTTTTTTACAAATAATTCAATCTTATTCTGATAAACTATCTAATCATTAATTTCTTCATACCATCCATTTTTTAGAGAAATACTTTTTACAAATATCTTTTTTCTATATTCTTCTGAAATAAACTTTCCTATGACTGGAGAATGTTCCTCAGCAGAAGGTTTAACATATACATTACCTAAACTATCTACTTTTAAATAATAAATATCCATATCAACAAAGTCTGTTGTTAGTTTTTTCAGTTGATTATTAGCATTAATTTTTAAATTCTCTTTTAAAGAATCTTTTGGATAACTTTCTTCTATATCAATAATACTCTTAGATTGTTTATTATAATTTATCGTAAGTCTTACAAAATTATTATTCTTCATACTTTCTAAAAATATTATTGGAGAGTTTCTAGAAGAAAACCCTCTTACGTAAATCTCCCTCCCTTGATATTTTGAAAAATCATAATTCGAATATCTTTTAATAAATTCTTTTTCATAATTATTTTTACAAGATATTATAAACAATAGACATAAATAATAAATAATTTTTTTCATTTTTTAATTTGATTTAGTTTTATGGTGTATTAGCTGGTGTAGGAGTTCCTACAGTTATTTGAGTTTGCATATCTCCATAATTATACTTATCTGAAAAAAGTACTCCACTAGATATAGAAAGTTGATCATCAGAAGAATCTAACTGACTACTATAACCATTTGTGTTAGAATTAACTACACTATTATAGTGTGCTCCTAACGATAATTCAGATCCTGCGAATTGCATAGCACGACCTGATGTACCAAATAAAAAATTCCCAAAATTGTTCTGATTATGAGCCAAACCTTCAACTAAAAATATTGTATTTGAAGTATTGGTCGTAGGGTTACTTGGTTTTGCATTTGGAAACATTTTAGGTACTTGTGTATAAGCAAAATCCATTTTTCCTCCGCCTATTCCTTCTTTTTTTATATAATCATATCTTTCAGAAAGACTCCTATTACTCGCTTTATTTTTAGGATCAAATGCTCCTGACCATCTAACTAATGTACGGACTTGTTTTTCTGTAACAAATTCAAGTTTATTTATTTTACCTGATTGTATATCAGCAACATCATTTTTTGGATCAGCAAATCTAAATTTCTGCTGTGTACTTCCATCACTTTTTACAACTCTTCCCTTACTTCCATTCCATAAGTTATGCCACCAATTATCCTTTGTAGTACCAGTATAGTTTCCATTTTCGTCAAAATTAATAAATTTTCTACCATCTGGGTCTATATACCTTATAGGGTTATCACCCGCATAAGTATAAGGACTAAATCTTCTCATTTTTTCCGCCAGCGGATCCGCTACGACCCACCTTCCAATGTCTGGCATGTATTGGCGAGCTCCAAAGTCGTACGCACCGGTCTCTTGCAACTCCTTTCGGTTGTACTTATAATTATAGTTTGGATTACCTCCTAATATATTATACCCTTCATGTTTCAACCCAAAAGGATAATAACTATTCTCCTCAAGAACTTCTATTCCCGTACCATTTTTGAAATAGCTCAATCGTACATTTCCCAAATGGTCTGCGTAATTGTAAATGTACTTATTATTTTCAAAATTAAAATAACCTTCTGAAGTAGGAACAAATTTCAAATTCGATTCTGTATATTGGAAACCATCCAGATAATCTGTAGCTAAGCCAGCAATTCCTGATTTTTTAACCTTTGTTCCATCCGCTCTGTAGATATAATAAGTTGTTTTTGAATCTTGGGTAACCTGCTGGGGCAGATTCAGATAATTATACCTTATGGAAGATATTTTTTTATCCGGATGAGTGGTCATATTCCCATTATCATCATAGGAGATGGTGTTGCCTCCTCCTACATATCCTAAATTATTTTGAGCATTATCCTTTACATTCAAAAGCCTGTTTCCGGCATAGCTATAAGTAAGATCATCAATCTGCATTGCGACTCCAGTAGTGGAGTTCTTAGTATTACGGTATAACTGACTGATATTTCCGTTAAGGTCATAAATAATATACTCACTGTAAAAACTGTTTTGAGGTACTGTTGCCCAGGGTTCAGAGTAATGCCCAAACTTCAGTTTATTATCTGCATAGTAATCATAGGTATACCTTCTCAATACATTATCGTTGGGGGTATTCCAGTCTATTTCTGCGATATTACCGTTGTATTTTGCAGTGGCATAGAGTGGATTAACTGGATTAGTGTATTTTATTTCATACCCAAACAGCTTCCCATTCAGGTTAGCAGGATCATTAATTTTAGTCATCCAGCCTCTGATATTGTATTTATAGTTAATCTGCTGAAGTGGAGTTCCTACAGAAATTCCACCCACCTTTTTAGATTCCAGCTGGGAAAGTTCATTGTATGTATTCTGGGTAAGGATTTCCACAGGATTGGAATTCACCTGATGTTTGTGGACAAGCAGCCTGTTCTGGTGATCGTACTCAAAATTTTCTGTGATCACTGTTTCTGTATCGGTTGCCAGTCTTTTATGTCTGGTAACAACATTTTGAGCTACTCCGGCAAAATCCAGCTTGGATTCTGTTTGGGTATAACCCCCTAAATGATTGATAGAATGAGTTCCAATAGCTCTTGCTTTGGTGTCATAATAGGTGTAGTTTTTGGACCAGTTGTCATCTTCAATATTCTTTACCAGGCTCATCACAGGAAGTCCTTTGGTGCTTCTTCCTTCTGAAGATATTGTCTCAGTTAAGGTAGGTACTCCC
>NZ_JANUEH010000012.1:0-198750 GCF_024810195.1 Chryseobacterium sp. BIGb0232 | reverse complement strand
TTAAAATCTTGAAAAAAGTCGGGGCGGCAGGATTCGAACCTGCGACCTCCTGGTCCCAAACCAGGCGCGATGACCGGACTACGCTACGCCCCGATGAGGTCATCTTTAATGAATTTTACTTCATTGTTTTAATTTAAAAAAAGTAAAATACTTTCAAAAATTAAAATAAATAAACTCACATACAATATGAGCTATTTTGTGAGCGCGAAAGGATTCGAACCTTTGACCGTCTGCTTAGAAGGCAGATGCTCTATCCAGCTGAGCTACGCACCCTTAAAATCTTGAAAAAAGTCGGGGCGGCAGGATTCGAACCTGCGACCTCCTGGTCCCAAACCAGGCGCGATGACCGGACTACGCTACGCCCCGATTAAAGGTCATCAATAACGAATTTTACTTCGTTTTTGCGGTTGCAAAGGTACAATACTTTTTGAAATAAAAAAATAAATTAAAGGATAATTTTTAATTAAATTTTGGAGAAACTTTTTTGTTAACTTTACTTGATTAATAACCATGGATTTAGAATAACTGGACTTTTTTTTATTTTTTTATTTTTTCCATAGCTCATTACCGAATTTTGTCATCCCCATCTTTAAAAATTAAAAATATGAGATCCCATGATTTTTATAAAATATATCTTCCCGCTCTTGAAAAAGCACTTCAAAATGATGAAGTGAATGAAGGCTTTTATGTTAAAGGTCCGGAAGACTATATAAACCAGGAATCGATAGAAGAGGCTACCCGGTACTTAGAAGAAAATGAAGATGAATTTCTGGAAAAAGTAGCCTATTATTTTGATGCAAAATCACATAATTTTCCATCCATCCAGGGCGTTGATATAGAGGTTTATAAAGAGCAGATTAAAAGTTGTATTTCAAAATTAAAATATTGATAATAAGTGATATGATGACTGTAAGTGTGAAATACAATGATTTGATGATCTGTAAAGCTTTACAGATTAAAATGGAATCTTTTAATCATAGTTTTGAAAAGATATTTGTTTTAAATGAGATTTCGTATGTAAGCAAAGATATAGATTGGGACAATTTTTATATGGATATTGTTTACTTTTCTATTGAAGTCACTGATCAATATGGGAATGATGAAGTTTTATATGATTTTCATTTTAGAATAGAGGATGCAACTGCAACGGAAGATTGTATTACAGCTAGAGGAATACCTATTATGTGGTATGATGGAAATAATTACGACCAATATGTTATAGATATTCTTTCAGCCTGGTCAAAAAATCAGGAAATAGATTTTTTAAGCTTAGATCAGGATAAAAAAGATGCATATTGTTCTTCTTGCAGAATCTGGAATTCGGGAACTGACAAGCTTAATAATACGTTTTATGAAGTGGATTTGGATCTGGTAAAATCAGATATAGACTTATTTAATTTAATGGGAGACGTATTATTAGGATCTAAAGGCTATCTTGGGTATGATTCCTATACTTTTGAAGATAGATTGGGGACAATCATCAATAAGGTTGAAGCAGATACAGTTATCAGACTTAAAAATTATCAAAATCTTAAACGATCAATCAATTCCAGAGAGTGGGAATATCTTGACAAGGCTTTTAGGAGAGAATATAAAAACCTTGCTTTTGTAATGGCTTAGATATTTATAAAGCTGTTCCATGTTTTGTTTAAATTATTAAGTTTTTAATTGATATCTTTTTCAGAAAAAAATACTATGAACTACTTTGTATATGCACTGGAGCATATCTATACAGACGATACTCACACGGACTGGAAATTTTTGGGATATTTTGATGATATAGAACTGCTCGAAATAGCAAAGGAGAACGTATTAACTCTCCCTGGATTTAGTACTTATCCTGACGGAGTTATTGTCCGGAAATATCAATTAAATACGATTCATTGGCAAAATGGATTCAATAGTGTTGTGGGAGAAATCGGGCGGGATTATTTAACGAAAGAAGATGTGATTAGTGAGGGCAGCAAATCAATAAAAGAGTTGAACTTACAATATGTTTTTCGGGTTAGTCATATTTATACTATTCATACTTTTTTAGATGATGAGAGAGTTATTGGTGTATTTTTAGATGAAGACAAAGCTGATGAAATTATTGACGAGTTAAAACAGAAACAAGGATTTGAAAATTATCCTGATGATTTTATATTGGGTCGATTTACTTTAAATGAGCAATTGTGGACATCCGGTTTTTAAAAAAAACATCTCTTCTTGTGTTTAAATCATTGATTTTTTAATTGGTATCTTGCTAGTAAAATAATACTATGAATTACTTTGTATATGCACTGGAGCATATCTATACAGACGATACTCACACGGCCTGTAAATTTTTGGGATATTTTGATGATATAGAACTGCTCGAAATAGCAAAGGAGAACGTATTAACTCTCCCTGGATTTAGTACTTATCCTGACGGAGTTGTTGTCCGGAAATATCAATTAAATACGATTCATTGGCAAAATGGATTCAATAGTGTTGTGGGAGAAATCGGGCGGGATTATTTAACGAAAGAAGATGTGATTAGTGAGGGCAGCAAATCAATAAAAGAGTTGAACTTACAATATGTTTTTCGGGTTAGTCATATTTATACTATTCATACTTTTTTAGATGATGAGAGAGTTATTGGTGTATTTTTAGATGAAGACAAGGCTGATGAAATTATTGACGAGTTAAAACAGAAACGAGGATTTGAAAATTATCCTGATGATTTTATATTGGGTCGATTTACTTTAAATGAGCAATTGTGGACATCCGGTTTTTAAAAAAAACATCTCTTCTATGAATTGATTGATGTTGGTGAACTACAGATAGGGATTGTAAGAAAGTTTACGAAATAAATAAAAAATAAATGACAATAGAGCTAAATAATAAATATTGTGGGATCAATTATATCAATTTAAAAAGGAATGAAAATATAATTCAAGATAAATTACTTTTAAAGATTGATAAAGCTTATAGACAAGACATTTTAGACCAAATTGAAGATGATGGTAAATTAAGTATTTATGTTGAAAGTAGAAATAATATTACCTTTTGTTTGTACGAAATAGCATTCACCACAAATTGGATTTATTTACTTGAAGAAGGTGATAATATTGAAGAAATATTTTTGGAAGTTATTATGTCAAATCATAAAAGTGCTTTAAGCAATAGTTATAATCAATTTATTGTTGATACTTTCTATAATTGGAATAATAGTATTGAGATTGATTGGACTAAGATTAAAAATTTAGAAATAAAAGGAGCTTATCTTAAAGCTTGTTATCTTTGGAACCATAATATTTTTGAAGTTAAAAATATCAATGAAGTATATATTGACGGTAGATCAATTGAAAGTGATGAAGATTTGTATTATTATTTAGGAGAGCAATTAATTGGTAAGAGAGGTTATTTCGGGAGTAATTTAGATTCTTTAGAGGATTATTTAATTGATATAGTTAAAAACAATGAGATCAATACAGCAATAATTTTTGATAATACTGATATTATCATTAAAAATACAAGTAAATATTATTTTGAAACGCTTGTTTATTTATTAGAAAAAGCTCAATTCAAAATTGAAATAAGAGAGTAGTTTTCACTGGCATGTGCTTTGATCTTCATTGCTTCCATCCTCCAGCTTCCTTTATTTTATTTCTCCTTAATCCCTATATTTGCCGCATGAAACGATTAATGTTGATGAGCTTGCTTTTCCCTGCAATCCTGTTTTCACAGACAAGCGGAAAAGTAATTAAAATCTCAGATGGAGATACCATTACAGTCCTTTTAAAAGGCAATACACAAAAGAAACTTAGATTAGCAGATGTAGATTGTCCGGAAAGTGGACAGGCCTTCGGGAAAAATGCCAAACAATTCACATCCGGAAAAGTATTTGGAAAAACAATTAAATTTACTGAAACCAGTACAGATCGCTATGGACGTTCTATTGCTAAAGTGTATTATGACAATGATAAATACCTTTCAAAAGAGCTGATAAAAGCAGGAATGGGGTGGTGGTACTTCTCTTATTCCAAAGATGATTCGCTGGGGAAAATACAGGAAAAGGCTCAACAGAAAAAGATGGGTCTTTGGCAGGATGTTCATGCTATTGCTCCCTGGGAATACAGAAAGATGAAACGGGAGCAATCAAAAAAGAAGAAAATGGAAGCATCTAAAATCCAAGTGAAAATGAAAAAAGATGTTTAAAAATAATGAAGAGCCTTAGATTGATTTCTAAGGCTTTTTTATGTCCGTGAAATAGCTGGAGTGAGCAAGGAACTAATTTATTATATTTGTGACACAGATACTTATAATACTTAATAGAGCGGTGATCTGCACAATTGAAAAATTAAGCCATGAGACAGACTGCTATTTTCATCCTATCGTTCTTTTTATGCATACAAAGTTTAGCGGGGCAGGTAAAGACGGTTTCTATTGATAGTATTTCAACTTTTTATAACGAGTTTAAAACCGAGTCTAAAAAGAATATAGAACTTTGGAATAAAGATCTCTATGGCCCAATACTTTTAATTAACCCAAAGACAAGAGCAATTTTTGCCAATGAGGCTGATGAAAATGGTATTTTAAAAGCAGCTGGAAATGTTTATACGGGAGTTTTACCTGATAAAATTAATATTGCGAATACTGCAGTAGACTGGAATGGAAAACGATGGACAATGATTATGCTTCCTCTCCCTCAAAATAAATATAACAGAGTTGGTTTGCTTGCCCATGAGTCTTTTCATCGTATACAGCCATCATTGGGTTTTGAATTGAGCAATGCTGAAAACAATCACCTGGATCAGAAAGAAGGTAGAGTTTATCTCCGTTTAGAACTTGAAGCCTTGAAAAAAGCCTTGAAATCTGTTTCAGAAAAAGAATTACAGGGACATCTTACGAACGCACTTACTTTCAGGAAATACAGACATAACCTTTATAATGGTTCTAACGTCAGTGAAAATCTATTGGAACTCAATGAAGGAATGGCGGAATTTACAGGAGTAATCATAGGTGGAAGAAATAAAACACAGTCCGAAGCTTTTTTAGTTGATGGAATTAATGATTTTTTTAAGAATGCAACATTTGTGCGATCATTTGCTTACTACACAGTGCCTGTTTATGGATACTTACTCTATAATAAAGATAAAAACTGGAATAAAAAGATGACGGGAAAAACGGATTTGACAGATTATTTTATTAAAGCATTCAATATTACTATTCCGGATCGTTCAAATAATACGGTGACAAAAATATCCGATCATTACAACGGAAGAATAATTTCCGAAGAAGAGACAAAGAGGGAAGAAAAAAAGAAAAAGCTTATTGCTGAATATAAATCCAAATTGATAGAAAATCCTCATTTTGAAATAAAATTCGAAAAGATGAATGTTTCTTTCGATCCAAGAAATATAATACCAATTGAAGATAAAGGAACCGTATATCCTACTATCAGAGTTACAGGCAAATGGGGAATTCTGACTGTTGAAAATGGTGCATTAATGAGCCCAAACTGGGATAAGATTTCGATATCTAATCCTGTCAGGATAGAGGGTGAAAAGATATCAGGCGATGGCTGGGTTCTTGAATTAACTGAGGGGTATAACATTGAAAAAAAAGAAACGAATGGAAATTATATGTTGGTTAAGTCAGACATCATAAGTGGAAAATAAAATAGAATAATCAAACGGCATTGTTGAATATCGATGAGCTGAAATAAACAAAAGCCTTACAATTCAAATTGTAAGGCTTTTGTCTAATATTGAGATTTATATTTTACAAGTCATTTGGATTGGGGAAAGGTCCACATAAGCATAACCCATTAGAATCACAGCCTCCACCACCATCATCTTTACATAATTCTCTACAAAGTCGTGGAAGACATTGGTTTGGTAAGATTCCTCCTAAAATAGTTTTCAATTCATTCCTCTTTAGAGTACTGTGTTGTTTTTTGAATGTTTTCACGGTAATTGTTTTTTTACATGTTATTAAACCAAATATATAAAAAATATCCTTTACTAGTGAAAAAACATTATGATACATTATGATTCAAACTTTATAAGGATAGAGTTTGGATAATAGTCTCTGCTGCGCTTATGAAAGGGAGGGTTCTCAATTATTTGCCAGGGCTTCTTGTTAGTTTTAATTTCGATAATTAAGATGATTGTGATTGTAAATAAGTTCTCTGAAAATCAATATATTCATAATATAAACAAAAAAACTCACCATAAAAATGATGAGCTTTTTGAATTAAAACAGACTAAAAATCCGTTGATTCCGAGAGATTTTTCCATTGCTCTATTTCCTCTGATAGTTGGGCGATTTTATCATTGGCTCTTTGATAAGCATCACTTCCTAAGAAAAGGTGCACAGGGGGATTGGGTATGCTAATAAGGGTGATCAATGCATCAGCAATCTTATCAGGGTTCCCTTGCTGCCTGCCGTCTAATGCACTGAATTTTTGATGACCCTCTCTCATGAAATGGTAATCATCAATCTGCTTGCTGCCAAACGCAATAGACTCAGGATGAGCAAAACTGGTGCGAAACCAACCCGGTAAAACAGATGTTACATATATACCCAGAGGCTTTAAATCATTAGCAAGAGCTTCTGATAAGCCATTTACCGCAAATTTAGAAGCAGCATAAATACTCCATCCGGTTCCTGGTGCAAACCCGGCTATTGATGAAATATTGATAATATGCCCTGAGCGCTGATTTCGTAAATAGGGAAGAGCTTGCTGAATAACTTTGGTAACCGCAAAGAAATTGACATTGAAGTTGTCCTGAATCTCCTGCTCGGACAGTTCTTCCAATGCTCCGCCAATTCCATATCCAGCGTTATTTACAATGACATCAATCCTTCCAAATTTGTTTTGTGTTTGTTTAAGTGAATCTGCAATCGATTTTTCATCAGTAAGATCTACCTGTAACGGAAGAAAATTTTCATTTTTTCTGATGATTTCTGAGAATGCTGAGGTCTGTCTTGATGTAGCGGCAACTTTTTGCCCCTGAAGCAGCAGTTGCTCTGCCAATGCCTGGCCCATACCTTTTGATGCACCGGTGATATACCATATCTTAGAATTTTCCATTTTTGTACTATTTTTATCAATGCAAAATTAAAATGTACAAATGATGAAATGATGGTAGGAATAAGACTAATATTTGTAAAAATCAAACCAATCGAAATGAGGTAGGATTGATTCCGGTTTGTTTTTTGAAAAATTTATTAAAGTGAGCAAGATCATCAAAACCGAGCGCTTCGCTTATTTCCGAAATGGTCCAGTCGGTATCCCGGAGCAGAATTTTTGCTTCAGTCCCTATTCTTTCAAAAATATATTCCCCGGTTGTTTTGCCTGTTATTTTTTTAATACAACGATTCAGGTAATTAACATGAACAGACAGTTTTTCTGCGTAATTTTTAGGATGGCGCAGCGCTAAAGTATCCGTTTTATACTGAATGGGAAACTGTTGTTCCAATAGTTCGGAGAAAATAGTAGTAATTCGTTTTCCGGCACTACCAAACTGGGAAATAGTATTTCCGGGAGGTGTCCATTTCATAGCCAGATAATACAATTCACTGACATAATTACGGATCAGATCATATTTGTAAATATAATCACTCTGTGCTTCCTGAAATATTTTAATGAAAAGATACTTTGCCTCCTCGTATTGAATGTTAGATAATGTAAAAACAGGAGGGAGAGAAGTATTAAAAAGAGGGAGCTGATCCAGTTGTAATTTATGAGTGCTCTGGAAAAATTCATTTCTGAAAATACAAAAATACCCTTTTGTATCAGAAGATAAAGGTAAGTAGGAATAAGGGATATCTGGGTGAAAAAATAATAGTGTGTTACCACTTACTTTGACTGTTTGATGGCCATATTTGAATATGTTCTCCCCTGAAAAAAGCATAATTTTAAAGAAATTTCTACGAATATGTGGAGGAAGCTCTTCATTATTTTTCATTCGTTCTTCAATACGGAATGCATTGAACTGACCTATCGTTTCGTATATATTTTCTGGATATGTATTAAATTTATGATGGTAAAATTCCTCTATGGTTTCCATTGATTATTTTCTGGATAAGTAAAACAATACCAAAGTACGAAAAAGAAAATATAAGCAAAACCAAAATTTATTTATGCTTGATTCTAAATAAAGAAGAGATGCATAGAAATGTTATTGGATTAATAGATAAAGTTATTTAATTGCCCATGAACCTTTCAGTAATATAAAATAAAACCTTACGGCAATATTGGTTTTGTGTATTTGAAGCAAATTTGCCAACAAATTAAAAACAAAATAAGTAAAACAATTGTAATCATGGGAGCAATGTCTGCATTCAAACACGCATTATATTCTTCATAACATCAATAAAAATATACCATCAATAATTATTTATTCTATACAATAGTAAGGGATGATTCCAATTTTAGGAATGTTCATCTTAAGTAAAAAGATGACTTTGATAGTAAACTAAAAACAAATTTTATGCAAAGAAAAAGTGATTTATGAATCGAATACAGACTTTTTATTGAATAAAATTAAGTTCAAACGATTGATAAAAACATAATAAAAAACACAAGTGATGAAAAAAAATAACCGTAAAATGAGCCTAATCTATGAATGTTGATCTAAAAAATATACATATTGGCTCTTTGATAAATTTACGTATGGAAGAATGTAAAATGGAGGTATTTAGAATCTGTAATTTTTTAAAATGTACCGAAGCTGAATTGAATTCAATGCTTTTGCAGAAGAATTTAAATACTGAAATAATCTTGCAGTTTAGCATATTGCTGGAGTATGATTTCTTTCGACTCTATTCTCAATATTTAATCCTTTATGCTCCACCAGCCAATGCTGATTATACCCGCAATGAAAATACAAAAAGCAGGCTTCCCCGATACAGAAAAAACATTTATACCCGTGAATTGGTGGATTTTATTCTGGAACAGATTGAAAATGGGAGTAAAACAAAAGTACAAATTATAGAAGAGTACAGAATTCCCAAATCTACACTGTATAAATGGCAAAACAAATATCAACAGACAAAAAATATCACTAAATAGCTTTTGTACAGAGCATATATCCAGTTTATCGAATTATATCTATAACCATAAGTCGCTTTATATCTTGTAAATACAGTATTTTTGACGGCGGAATTATGTGAAAAAAATTATGAAAAACACTCCTGATTATAAAAAAATATACAGTGATATTATCAATATAAAGTATCCTGAAAAAGAAGAGATGTGTAGAATTTTTTTATCTAAAGAAAATTTATCAGTACTGGACGTTATACAGATCAACAAAGTTCTTTTTAATACCAATTCCAGTGATAATACTCAATTCAATCAAAGACACCGTTCTTATGATGTCTCAGCAATATCTCATATATTGGATTACCAGAAAAAATATCAATTAAATAATTCTCAACTTGCCAAACATTTTAAGTTAAGCAGGAATACTATAACCAAATGGAAAAGTAAAGTGCTGGGGTAAAAGACTCCTGGATTACTTCAGTTAGCCATCTGCATTTCTAAAAAATTCAATTCATAAAAAACATACAAATGAAAAAGAAAATACGTTTTCTAGTGCTTGTCTTAGGAATAATTTATCCATGTACTGATCTTGTGTATGCACAAATTGGGATAGGAACATCTAATCCTCAAGGAGCTTTACATGTAGATGGAGCTAAAGACAATTCAACCAGTGAAACATTATCTGCAGTACAGATATCCAATGATGTTGTGGTAAGCAAAACAACAGGTTTTATTGGAGTAGGGGTTTTAACTCCTCTGGTAAAACTTGATATGAGATCTCAGGGCGCAGAAAATTCTCTAGGTCTCAATACTACTACCATGACTGCAACTGATGCTGGTGCCGGAGCGGTAAGGTATGATGTAGTGAATGTTCCTGTAGGAGCAAAAATTGAAGTATCAGACGGTTCTGTATGGCACAAAGCATATATAGCCCCTCAAAAAGTGGTGATTGTTGCCCGTAAAGTGAGCAGCCAGTCAATAACACAAAATACAGCCGCCAATATCAGTAATTGGAATGTAGTACGTGATATGAGCAGCAGTTTTGATGGAACATCGGGTGTTTTCACAGCTCCCCGTAATGGAACCTATACCTTTTTGCTAACCTTTAATTTCAATGGAGCTGTAATTAATGACGGGACCAGAGTAGAATCCCAATTTTATAATACGACAACCAACACAGTGCTGGCGAGTGTTTACAAAACCTTCGGACAATCCATGACAGGGACTTCGGATGACGCCAATTCTACCCGATCTACACAGGCGGGAGGCTCAAGTACAGTTACACTTACATTAACTGCCGGAACAAAGGTTGTAACAAGACTCTGGCACAATCTGATCTCAAGTGGATCCATAGGGTTGCGAGTGACCACTAATCCTTCTGATCCAACTAATCCGGATGACGGATTCAATAACTTAACGATTATAGAACATTAAAAGATAGATTACTATGAAGAATAAAATCAATATTATATATCAGGCATTTGCCTGTATTCTATTTTTTTACTCGTCTAAGACAGCTGCACAGGTAGGTTTTTTTACCTCTAGCCCTTCACAGCCCTTACAAATAGATGCAGCAAAAGACAACGGAACAACTCCTGATGCTGCAAAGCTTTCCAATGATGTGGTTGTAGATGCCAATGGTAACCTGGGCATTGGTGTTTTAAATCCCATAACCAAAGTGGATCTTCGTTCAACAGACAATAAGGGGCTTATTGGTCTCGGAACCGGCACACAAACACCCGCAGAAGCTGGTGCAGGGGCTATACGCTATAATACAGGTGGTTTTTTGGAATATTCTGATGGTGAACAATGGATTGCCCTACCTCTTGCCCCGCCAACCAAAGCACTTGTTAATGCCAATAAAAGTTCTGCCCAAAGTATAGGAGGTAATAGTACAACCTATATATCCGGCTGGAGCGAGACAGTAGATCTGGGAACCACTCCGAATGGCGATTTTGATCCTTCTACGGGTACTTTTACAGCCCCTCGTGATGGGTTCTATCTGGTATCTTTCAATATTACTTTAGCTAGTGGTAACATTCCAAAAAACACTTACATAGAAACAGCAATAGAAAGTAATCGGAATGTGGAAAATATTCAAATATTCAAAACGGTCAATTCTTATCCTGCATTTCAGGCCGGAGCTGTAAATAATTATATAAGTGGAAACTGTAATGCAATTTTTAATCTTAAAACTGGTAATACCATTAAATTCAGTGTAAAGCATAATATAAGTTCCGGAAGAAATACCTTAAACGATGGGAAGCTAAATAACCTAAGTATTAGCGAACTGTAAAAAAAATAATGATGCAACAAAATAATATAAAGAATTTAATCAGAGTATCCGCACTGCTGCTTTTCTGGGCAGGGCATAGCAATGCACAAATAGGGATGGGTATAGAAAATCCCACCAATCCTGTTGAAATTAAAACCGATGCAGGGAAGGTTATTGTTGACAATACCGGTAAACTTGGTGTATTGGTTGCCAGTCCAAAAGTTGCCATAGATTTGCGTAGTGGAAATAATGGTGCTGTAGCAGTGGGAAATACCAATAAAACGGCTGTGCAGGCTGGTGCTGGTGCATTGAGATATGTTGGAAGTCCAGCTATTGGAGTGAAAGGATATTTAGAGTTTTCAGATGGAACGAATTGGGTTAGTTTTTTTCCAAAAGGTAAACCACGAATTATTGTAATGGCCAGTAAAACTACTCAGGATACGTATGTGTTTGAGAGTGGTACACCTGCAGAGATTGGACCTAAATCCGGTATTGTGCAAAGGAGATCATCATATTTAACCAATTGGACAGAAAAATTAGATTCTGACTCTGGTGTTCCCACCAGTAACTTTAGTCCATCTACTGGTGAGTTTATCGCTCCTCGAACTGGAATATACTTTGCCACTTTTACTTTTGCATTACAATCGAGCCAGGTCAATACAGGAGGGAATAATCAGACAGAAGCAATTTGGGAGGTCAGAAATCCGGCAGGGACCATCACTCAAAGAGTCAAAACAAATAATGGATATGCTTCCGATACCGGAGCTGCTCCAAATGCAGTACCAGTGGGATCAGCGTGTACGGTAAGTGTTTATTTGAATAAAGGAGATAAATTAAGACCATTTACATGGATTACCGTAGCATTTGATGGTACAATCAGCCAATTCGATATTTCAGATAGTGGTGCCTATAACTCACTTACCATTGTGGAGCAATAATATCTTTTAACCCAACTTTATACTTTTTAAATAATAAATACCTCCATAAAATAATATTGAACTTTTGAGCAATATAAAATAGAGCTGTGAGGCAATATTGGCTTTGCGTAATTTAAGCAACTTTGTTATAGAATTTAAACAAACATTAAATGAGCAAAACAATTTTAATTACAGGAGCTGCAAGTGGTTTTGGAAAAATCGCTGCATTTGATCTAGCCCGAAAAGGGTATAAAGTAATTGCCACGGCACAGGTATATCCCCAGATGAGTGATCTGATTCGTGAAGCAAAGGAACTGGGTGTTGAATTGATCGCTGATAAGTTGGATGTCTCCAATTCTCGTGATATCAATTATATTGTAGATAAGTACGATGTTGATATTCTGATCAGTAATGCAGGAATTATGGAAGGAGGGCCAATTGCTGAACAGCCTTTGGAACTTATCCGTTCTATGTTTGATGTAAATGTTTTTGGGGGGCTGGAGCTTGCTCAGGGGTTCATTAAGAAATGGGTAGGGCAGAAGAAGGCTGCAAAGATTGTATTTACAACTTCTATGGGAGAATTATGGACGGTTCCATATGTTGCAGCTTATTGCTCATCAAAACATGCTATGGGTGCTATTGCTGAGGGGCTGAGAACAGAACTGGCAGATTTTAATATCAAAATTGCAACCTGCAACCCTGGGGTTTTCGGTACAGGTTTTAATGATCGTGGTGTAGATTCGATCTTCAGATGGTATAACCCTGAAACTAATTTTACCCCATCATCCGCATTTGACGGAGCTGCTGAGTCTTTAAAGCAACAGCTGGATCCACAATCAATGGCTGACTGCATTGTAAATGTAGCTTTGGACGACAATTCCAATTTCAGAAATGTACATCCTAAGGAAACTGAGGATTTTGTTAAGCAGCTGCAGGCAGAAGCCTGGACTGCAAAAAGCTAATTGATTTTAGGAAAGCATGAACATATTCTTGTTCATGCTTCTTTCATTTAAACTTTAAAAATATATAAAATGAACATTACATATAATGAGGCAACTCAAATTTTGAATGCCTCTATAGAAAAAGCCAAACATTTAGGAATAGCAGTTAGTATAGCAGTTATAGATACAGGTGGACACCTGGTTGCTTTCGCAAGATTGGATAGTTTATATGGAGTTATCGACTTTGCTCTAAAAAAAGCTAGAACTGCAGCTATGTTTGGCGTTGATAGCGAGGTCATGGGGGCTATTATCTCTGGTGCTGAGATGCACGCCTATGGAATGATTAATTCCAATGGAGGACTCCTTACCATTCCAGGAGGGGTAGTTTTAAAGAATAAGGACGGTAATATTATAGGTGCTGTTGGTTGCTCAGGCGGAACAGCAGAGCAGGACAAAGAAATTGCTGCTGCAGGAGCTGATAAATGAAATATTTAATTTTTTACAATTCATATGATGGAACCTGTGTACGAAATAATATTTGATAAGCTGGTGTACTCTTGTATGTTTGAGATGCAAAGAGGAACTGAAGAATATTATCCTGATCATTTTTTAGGATTTCAACTGGCTGGCGAGACTCATGCTTTTTACGATAATGATACTACAATTATTAAGGAAAATACGGTAATACTGGTAAAGCGAAACCAACTGATCCGAACGATTAAATATCCTTCAAAATCTGGGAACTATAAGTTTATTGCTATTACATTAGATAGTAAGACACTCCAGCATTATGCTTTTGAGAATAAAATTAAGATTAAAGAATGTTATGAGGGAAAGCAGAAGTTTTTTTTTGAACCCAATGAGTTCTTACACAGTTATTTTATTTCGTTGGCTCCCTATATCAACAAAACCAAAGAGGCAACACCTAGACTGGCAGAATTAAAGATCAGGGAAGCGATTGAACTTTTGCTGGATAGTAATCCTGACCTTAAATATGTTTTGTTCGATTTTGCAAAACCACATCTTGTTGACCTCGAGAAATTTATGAATAATAATTTTATGTTCAATATTAGTGTAGGATCATTTGCCAAGCTAACGGGACGTAGTATTTCAGGGTTTAAACGTGATTTTGCCAAAGTTTTTAACCGCCCTCCACAACAATGGCTGAAGGAAAAACGCTTGGAAGAAGCTTATTATTTAATCAAATATAAACAGAAAAAGCCTATAGATTTTTACTTAGACCTCGGTTTCGAAAACCTGTCACATTTCTACTATTCTTTCAAACAAAAATTTGGTGAAACAACCACAGAAGTACAATATTCTAAAACCTAAATCATGGATTTTATTCAACTGCAATCCTGGGCAAACGGAGATGCTGAGCAGGGAAAATGGATGCTTTCATTTTCAGTATTACTCGTTCTGTTATTTATTTTGGTACTCAGGAGTGAAAATACACTTTTGCGTGGAATGATGATCCCAATTTTCTTATTATTAGTATTGAATACCTGCTATGGTACATACCTTGTAATGAACAGAATCAGATATGCAGCAGAAATAAACCAAAAGTTTAAAAAGGATGCTCAGAAAACAGTTGCAGCAGAATATAGGAAAACAAAAAATGATGAAAAGTCTTATACTGTATTTAGAATTGTATGGGCTATGCTCACTATTATTTCACTAATTCTCTGTTTCATTTTTACAGCGGATTATTATAGGGGATTGTCATTAGGATTTACGGGTTTATTCTTTGGACTATTGTGTATTGATACCTTCCTGCATTATCGTATATCACTTTATTTTGCAGATTTGCAAAGCCTTCTGAGTTGAGTTTGATCTTTCTATTTTCTTAAAAAGGCTGGTTTGAAAGAAAAATAAAAACAAAAAAACCTCATCATAAAAATGATGAGGTTTTTGTGAGCGCGAAAGGATTCGAACCTTTGACCGTCTGCTTAGAAGGCAGATGCTCTATCCAGCTGAGCTACGCACCCATTTGTAATTTTGAAAAAATTACTAAAACAGTCGGGGCGGCAGGATTCGAACCTGCGACCTCCTGGTCCCAAACCAGGCGCGATGACCGGACTACGCTACGCCCCGAAAATAATAAAAGCGGAGAGTAAGGGATTCGAACCCTTGGTACCGTTTCCAGTACGCATGTTTAGCAAACATGTCCTTTCGGCCTCTCAGGCAACTCTCCTTTATTATTGTATTTTTTAAAGATCTTTGTTCCGTTATTGCGAGT
This sequence comes from Chryseobacterium sp. BIGb0232, assembly GCF_024810195.1. Lineage (NCBI taxonomy): Bacteria > Pseudomonadati > Bacteroidota > Flavobacteriia > Flavobacteriales > Weeksellaceae > Chryseobacterium > Chryseobacterium sp. BIGb0232. The sequence goes on along the minus strand of NZ_JANUEH010000012.1, from coordinate 183,359 downwards.
GCAAATATAGAATAGATTTCTTTATTTACCAAATAAAATTCAAGAATTTTTTGTGTATTTTTGAGGTAATAAATTGATAAAAAACCAAACTGATGCGTAAGACATTATATATCATCGGATTAAGCACTTTAGTTTTTTCATGTGCTTCTCAAAAAAATGTAAAAAAAAATACGTACCAACCGAAAAATCCAGTGGTACAGCCAAAACCAGTAGCTAAAACTCAAACACCAGAAGCTCCAAAACCAAAAATTGTGAGCGATCATGGAGTAGACTTTTTTACTACTAATATAGCAGACCCAGCAAAAAATGATAATACGGCAAGTTATGGTTCTATTGTATCTGCAAAACCTGCAGGATATAAAGTGGTGAAAACTTATTTTCCTGCCATGGCACAGAATTTCAGACAGCGTTATCTGATCATGCATTATACTGTACTTCCTGATGACAAGTCCATCACTGTTCTTACCCAGCCGGGAGTAAGTGCTCATTACCTGGTAAACAATACCGGAGATAATGAAATCTATCAGTTGGTAGATGAGAATAAGCGTGCTTATCATGCCGGAGTAAGTTCATGGAGAGCTGACAAGAATCTTAATGATACTTCCATAGGAATTGAAATTGTAAATCCAGGCTTTACTACTGATGCAACAGGTAAAAGACTTTTCGTTCCTTTCAGTGATGCACAGGTAAGAAAAGTAGCCGCTTTAGCGAAAGATATTGTGACAAGATATCAGATCCCGGCTACCAATGTGATTGGCCATGCAGATATTGCACCTACAAGAAAGCAGGATCCCGGGCCAATGTTCCCTTGGAAAAAATTATATGATGAATACCAGATAGGAATGTGGTATGATGAAGCAGCCAAACAAAATTACTTCGATCTTGCACAGACAGAGCTTCCGGCAAAATATAATGATACAGTCTTCATTTTTGCTATACAGACTGCATTACAGAAATTCGGTTATGGAATAGAGCTTAGCGGAAAATGGGATGATGCCACCAAGAAGACGATTGAAGCTTTCCAGTATCATTTCCGTCCACAAAATTATGACGGAATTATGGATGCCGAAACATGGGCTATACTGCAAGCTTTAAATGTAAAATATTCAGTAAAATAATTCAAATTAAAGCGCATCGGATCGATGCGTTTTTGTTATCTTTAAACGATCAAAAACAGTAAAATATCTGTAATGGAAAATTTCAGAAAAGAAAGTGATCTATTAGGCGAACTGAACGTGCCTTTAGACGCTTATTATGGAGTGCAGACCCAAAGAGCAATCAACAACTTCAAAATTTCCGGACAACTTCTGTCAGCGTATCCGGATTTTATCAAAGGACTGGCTTTCGTAAAGAAAGCAGCCGCAAAAACTAACTATGAATTAGGACTTCTTGATGAAAACCTATATTTCAAAATTGCAGAAGCATGCGATGAGATCGTAGCAGGAAAATACCATGAGCAATTTCCGGTAGATATGATACAGGGAGGAGCAGGAACTTCAATCAATATGAATGCGAATGAAGTAATTGCTAACATTGTATTGGGAAAATTAGGAAAAAATAAAGGCGAATATGAGTTTTGTTCACCTAATGATCATATCAACCTTTCACAGTCAACCAACGATGCTTATCCTACCGCAATCAAAATGGGATTGCTGCATATGAATATCGGTCTGGTAGAAAGACTGGAGAAAATCATTGAAGCTTTCCGTGCAAAAGGACAGGAGTTTCATGATGTTATCAAAATGGGACGTACACAGCTTCAGGATGCTGTTCCTATGACATTAGGACAGGAGTTCGAAGCATATGCTGCTACACTGGAAGAAGATATTTCCAAACTGAATAATAATGCAAGCCTTTTCGTAGAAGTAAACATGGGAGCTACTGCCATAGGAACAGGACTGAATGCCCCGGTTGGATATGCTACACTTTGTGCTAAAAATTTAGCTCAGATCACAGGATTCCCGATTGTTTCCGCACCTAACCTTGTAGAAGCTACACCGGATACAGGATCTTATGTGATTTATTCTTCAGCGACGAAGCGTCTTGCAGTAAAATTATCAAAGATCTGTAACGATTTAAGACTGCTTTCATCAGGACCAAGAGCTGGACTGTTCGAAATCAACCTTCCGCCAATGCAGCCGGGATCATCTATTATGCCAGGTAAAGTAAATCCGGTTATTCCTGAAGTGGTAAACCAGGTTTGTTTTAAAGTATTTGGAAACGATCTTACAGTAACCTTTGCTGCAGAAGCAGGACAATTGCAGCTTAACGTAATGGAGCCGGTACTTTCTCATGCTATTATGGAAAATATCAATTTCCTTTGCAATGCACTAGATACCCTTCGTGATAAATGTGTGGTAGGAATTACTGCCAACAAAGAAGTATGTCTGAATATGGTAAAACACAGCATCGGAATTGTTACAGCATTAAACCCTTATATCGGTTACAAACAATCCACACAGATTGCCAAAGATGCATTGGAAACCGGGAAAAGTGTATACAATCTTGTTTTAGAAAGAGGAATTCTTTCTCAGGAAAAACTTGATGAGATCCTTGATCCGAAAAACATGCTGAAGCCGCATAACAAGTAAAATAAAACAATGAGTGGTAAATGATGTGAAAGCATCATTTATCACTTGTTATTCATCATTTATAAAATAATCCGTGAGGTTTTTAATTATTATTCCTGCCCATAACGAAGAGCAGAACCTCTCATTCACTCTGGATTCCCTGCAACAACAAAGTAGTAAGGACTTTAAGGTAGTAATCGTTAATGACGGTTCCATAGATGCTACTCCTGAGGTGATCAGGAAATATACAGAGACTGATTCCCGTTTTGAAACAATAAACCTTCAGAAATCAGAACATCAGCCTGGTTCAAAGGTTGTTCATGCCTTTAAAAATGGTTTGCAGACACAATCTGTAGATGAGTTTGATATCATCTGTAAATTTGATGCTGATATTATTCTACCTGAAAACTACCTGAAAACTGTAAAAGAAGCTTTTGTTAATAACCCTGAATATGGATTGGTAGGAGGTTTACTTTATGTGGAACAGGAAGGGAACTGGGTGTACGAAGGAAACTCCAATAAACATCATGTAAGAGGACCTATGAAAGCTTACCGAAAGGAATGCTTTGTTCAGATGGGTGGTTTAAGAGAAACATTAGGTTGGGATAATATAGATTCTATCGTATTGGAACATTTGGGATGGAAGGAAGTGGTCCTGCCGGAACTCCATGTAAAACTTATCAAAGTAAAAGGAGCCGATTATACCATCAAACCGGCTGATTATTACGGCCGTTATTTCTATTTTTTAGGATTAAACAGGTTTCTGGCTTATATAGCCTCTTCAAAGGAAGCAATGAAAAGCAAATCACCATCATTCTTTTTTGATATTGTGAAATCCTATGAAGCTTGTAAGTCAAAAAAACTGGAGCTTAAAATTACAAAGGAAGAACAGAAGGTAGTCAATGATCAGCGTTGGAAAATGCTGAAGAAAAAATGGCTGAAAATATAATGCTGTAATCCAAAATAAACATCAATAGGAATGGACTTTAGCCCATTCGTAATGAAAAATAAAAATTAAATCGGCTTTAGCCAAAACCTAAAAATAACCGCTATCAGTTAGTGAAAAAAATAGCCTACATAGAAATAGACACCCACGCAGAAATAGCACAGGCTTTCATAAATATTATGGAAGGATCTCAGAATTTCAGTGTAGATTATTATTTTTCAAAAAAAATTAAAGATCAGATCGGCGAAACAGAATCAAATGTTTTTTTGTCTGATAGTTCTATGATTTTAGATCAGCTTAAGACCAAAGAATATGATTTGGTTATTGTAGGAACCGTTCACCGTTTCTTTAATACATTTCTTGCTGTAACAAATAAATACAATACAGCTGTTATTACCCATAACCTCAATTTTACCAGGGCTTCGAAATTTGATTTGATCAAAAGTGTATTTAAAGGAGATGTTATCTACCGGATGAAGTTGTGGTTAAAAGAAGGGTTGCTGTATGCCACTAAAGTATATCAGGAATCAAAATCCCTGATGGTGCTGGATGAAGCATTGACCTCTGACAGACATCAGTTTTTACCTCTTTTTTATGCCAGAGACTTTGTGAAATCTAAGAATGAAAGTCTTATGATTGTCATCCCCGGTGGTGTTTCACAAAAGAGGAGAGATTATAACCATATTTTCACTATTATTCAGCAGATTAGAACAGATCAGAAATGTGAATTTATTTTTCTTGGAAAAGCTAAGGATAAAGAATTGAAAAAGCTCGAACATTTATCTTCAAACCTGCCGGAGAATATTTCTGTAACCTATTTTTCAGAAAGGATTTCTGCAGAAGATTTTGAGAAGTGGATGAAGAAAGCAGATGTGCTTTGGTGCCCGATTCAGCAGGGGACGGAATTTTTCAGCATACAGGAAACATATGGACAAACCAAGATGACAGGAAACCTGGGTGATTCAATTGCCTATGGGAAATTGGCTGTTTTTCCAAAGAATTATCCTTCAAAACTGAATTTCATTGTACCTGAAAAAGAGAATATTCTCGAACAACTGAAAGAGCTTGCCGAAACTCATTTCGATTTTCAGAAAAGTTACGGTAGGGCAGAAGTTCAAACAAAAGTAGAACAGTTATTAAACGGTTTTATTGCCGGTTAAAAAACTGCATTTTTGTTCCTTTATTTTTCTTTCTAAGTTTTATTTAAACTTAAAAATACTCTTAATAAACTTTGCATTCAGGTAATCCTCGATCGGGAAAATTTTTGTAAAATAGTTTCCGATATAAATCAATGCAAGAACTACGGCTGGCTTATAGATCAGATTGATGAAGTTGTTGTCAAAATTAGGCAGAACAATTGCTACAGTAATCGCCAGGGTACAAATGATAGATACGAAGATCATTTCAATAGTTAATGGTGAAACTTTGAAAACAATGTAGTTGAATAAAATTTTGAGAACATTATAAATGGTAAGGGAAATAGCTGTAGATAAAGCAATTCCGATAAGCTTCAGATCAGTGTTTTTGATGAAGTAAAAATTCAGTCCAATCGTTAATCCTGCCAATAAAAGCATTAACAGAATATTGAATCTGTAATACTTTGAAAGAGAGATGATATTTCCGTTAAATCCTGTTGCCAGATCAATTAAAACTGCAGAACCCCAGATCCATACAACCGGTTCGTATTCTCTTAACATAACACCGTTTTTAGGCATAAACTGAGTTAGGTAAGGAAATCCAACCATAATACAGGAAAACAATACAGCTCCCAAAAAATATAAGGTTAATGATGTTTTTTTATGAAACTTATCAAGGCCTTCCATATCACCATCGGCAAGATGCTTACTGATAATAGGGGCCGAAATATTGAATAACCCCAATTGTGGAATGGAAATTAAAGAGATAAGAGCATACAGTACAGAATAAATACCATTTTCTTCCATGCCCATAAATTCTCCAATCATAAAACTATTGATTGCCAGATAATTTCCAAAGGTCCCCAGAAAACCAAAAAAACTGTAGTTTAAAAACTCCTTCCAGAAATTATTCTTTTTAAAATAATCTGTGCTGATATCAAAATGAATTTTCTCAAGCTTATTCGTGTAATAAATATATCCGAAAAGCATTAAAGTAAACATTCCGAAGAAAAAGGCTAATGCTATATTCTGAGACAGAGCAAAATAAGAGAAAAGACAGAAAGCTCCCAAATTGGCTATTTTAGGGAAGAGATTGTCAAAGATATTAGAAACAACAATTCTTTTATAATTAGACGTGTATTTATTGAAAATAGCACAAAGAGATAAAACCAGAATAAGAGGTAGGATAATTCCCTTAATTTTCCAGGCTTCCGAATGCATGAACTTGGGATAAAAGTAAGGAAGAATAAAAAATACAATAGAAAATATCAGGAAGTTAATTAAAATCGTAACAAGCGATAGAGAGAGCATGTTCTGATTTTTGCCATCTTTTTGTAAAGAATGAAAAAACTTTACATTAGCGTATGAAATTCCAAAAACCACAAAAGGAACAAGCATTTCTGCAGTCTGCATACTGTAGCGGAGTTTTCCATAAAATTCAAAATCATTTGGAAAAATGAATATTGCAGAAACTGTGCCCAGCAAAAAACCAATATAGCCAATAATGGAATATTTGAAGCCTTGTCTCGCTACTACACTCATAAAGTTGTTTTAAGGGTTTTTAGGTATAAAAATAATATTGTTGATGTACTGAGTTTTATTTTTTTCGTCGTTTGTATTTTGTAATAGAATTTCCTCTGTAAGTGGCTCAAGGGTAAAGCTGTTCCTGTTCAGGTATTTCACTTCATATCCCCAGCTTGCTACTTCAGAGATTTCATTCCATATTGGTGTTTGGTGATGCCTTTGTTCCATCTCAACCATTAAGGTAGGCATAAACTGTCTGATGGTTTCTTTTGCTCCCGAAAGAGTTTTTATTTCATTCCCTTCAACATCTATTTTAATAAAATCTAATCTGTTGAAGTGCTCAAGGGCTGCCCATTCGTCCAGTTTGATAACCTTTACTTTCTCAGTATAGCTTTTCTCTTCGCCTTTTTCTTTGTAAGCAGTGTTTAAGGTTCCACGGGAAGCAATCGTTTTTCCGTTGATAATGGGAACTTTGAATTCCGCTATTGTATTTTCGTCAGAAAGAGCCAAAGGAAGTACCCGCATTGTAGGGAATAGTCTTTTCAGTCTTGTATAAAGCTTTTTATTAGGTTCGAAAGCATAGATATGCTCATGATTTAATTTGCTTTCCAGCTGATATAGAAAAGTTCCTACGTTGGCACCAATGTCCAGTATTACAGCACTTTTGGGAAGGTATTCTTTGATCCATACCAGTTCCGGTTCTACATTGCGTTCCGAAAAATTATCTTTATTAAGATGGTTTAAGGTCTTAAAGTATCTTTTTTTATAAAAATCCGGACTTATATATTGTAGTTTTTCTGCAATTTTTTGGTATAAAGACATCCTTAGCTTTTTGACGAACAGCAAAGATAAACAAAAATGTAAAACTTATCTTAAAAAATGTTAAATATAATAAATTGATTTTCAGGAGATAGTCTTTATTAGATGTTTTGTAAGGGACTGAATTGTAATGTATTTTAAGTTTGTCACAGAAACGCCTTATGCAAGCTTTTTATTTTAAAGAAGAGGTAAGTGCAAAATATAACCCAAGAACTTCACAGGTTTTTAAACACAAATAACACGAATGTTTTCATAAATAACATAATTTACATCCTCAAAGCATTTACCCATAAGAATCTGTGTATTCTTATGATATATGCAAATTATTATCTAATTTATTACTAAATCCTTTTGTGAATCTAAAGGAGATTTGTGGGAAAAAAATCAGGAATTTTTAAGCCTGGAAAGGTGTATTCAGAAAATCATTAAATGGTTTCATCAGCTTAAAAATCTTAGTCATATTCTTTAGAGCGTTTTGATCTAAAACCTCTTCATCTTTGAGTGAGTACACTACAATAAAATTCTTAAGTTTTAAATATTCAGCCATAGGATCTTCCTTTTCAAAACCCTGAGGAACCTTTTTCAGTTTATCATCCTGATCCAGTTCCGGAAAATGTTTTTTGAAGTCTTTATTATCTAGAATTTTAAGAAAATCATTACCGTAGAGCGATATCTCTTTTCGTACTTCCTTCAGTACTGAGGACTCAGGCATGTAAATTCCGCCGGCTAAAAAAGATTTTCCCGGTTCCATATGAAGGTAGTATCCACCCTTCTGATGTCCTTTTCCCATTCCTAGTGAAGCTCCGAAATTGGTTTTATAAGGGGATTTATCTTTTGAAAATCTGGTATCACGGTAAATTCTGAAGAGTGATTTTTTGCTGTCGATTTTAGAAAGTTCTTCATCAAAACCAGACATTTCCCTGATCAGGTCATCCAAAAACTCAATAACATTTCCCTGAGATTCTGTATACAGGTTTTTATTCTCATTGAACCATTCACGGTTGTTGTTTTTGCTTAATTTCTTTAGAAAATCAAAGGTTTTGGAAGAAATGCTGGCTGACATACTTTTGTTTGGTATTTAATTGTGTTAGTTGTTTCAGGGTTAAGATATAAACTTATGTCTGATATCTCAAAGCCGCAACGTTATTCAAATTTACACAAAACTATTCATATCTCAATGCGTCAATAGGATCCAGTTTTGAAGCCTTCAGGGCAGGATAATACCCAAAAAATACTCCGGTTACAGCACAGACAATAAACGAAATAATAATTGACGATTCTGTAATAAAAGTAGGCCACGACAAGAAGAAGGTGACCAGCTCCGAAGTGAGAATACCTAAAATAACACCAAGTATTCCTCCGGTAATACTGATGAGAACGGCTTCAATCAAAAATTGATACAGGATATCCTTTCCTCTTGCTCCGATAGACATTCTAAGGCCGATTTCTTTAGTTCTTTCTGTAACAGAAACATACATGATATTCATAATTCCGATTCCGCCCACAATAAGAGAAATCCCTGCAATAGCTGAAAGCAGTACTGTCAAAAGCTGGCTGGTGGAACTCATCGTGGAAATCAGTTCAGCCTGAGTTCTTACGCTGAAGTCATCATTGCTTCCATCCAGGGGTAGCTTGTGCTGTTTTCTAAGGATCTCTGAAACCTGATCGGTAGCCTGTTGTGAAGTATTCTCATTCGTAGAAGATGCATAAATGGTCTGTACATATGTTATTCCTAAAAATCTTCTCTGAACAGTGTTAAAAGGCGCAATAATCACATCATCCTGATCCTGCCCGAATGCATTGGAGCCTTTGGGAGCAAGGATGCCAATGATTTTCATAGGAACTTTATTGAATCTGATAATACTTCCCACCGGATCTTCGCCATTAGGAAATAGATTATTATAAACAGTTTGTCCCAGAAGGCAGACTTTGTTGGAAGAAGTGACATCTTTTTTGGAAAAAAGGTTGCCGCTGGAAATATTCCAATCCCTGATCTGAAAATACTCTTCATTTACACCCTGCAATTGAGTAGGCCAGTTATTGGGCCCGTTGATAGACTGTCCATTGGTCTGTACAGCCGGAGAAACAGAAGAAACATCCGCAGCGCCTTTGGAAATGGCTTCAGCATCCTGTGGTTTTAAGGTTTGTAATCCGGAAGCTCCTATTCTTGCTCCACCTGAAACATTCACGTTACTTGAAGGACGGATCGTAATCATATTGGAACCCATTGAAGAAAGCTGGTCACTGATGCTTTTTTTAGAACCTTCACCAATAGCTGTCATGGCAATTACCGAGGCAACACCAATGATAATCCCAAGCATGGTTAAAAATGCACGTAGTTTATTTCTTAAAAGGGCTTTCCAGGCAATTCTGAAGAGATTGGAGAGATTCATTGCAATGGGTTTTGGATTAGCTATTGATAGTCATCATTTACCGGAAGGTTATCCAGAGCTTCTCTGGCAGACTTTATATTGTCATTTTTAATATCCTTGATAACCTTTCCGTCCCGTAGTGTTACCGTTCTGCTGCTAAAAGTAGCAATATCAGGTTCGTGTGTTACAAAGACAATTGTACGTCCCTGTTGATTGAGATCCTGCATAAGAGCCATTATTTCATATGAAGTTCTTGTGTCAAGGTTTCCTGTAGCTTCATCAGCTAAGATCATTACAGGTTCATTGACTAAAGCCCGGGCAATAGCCACTCGCTGCTGCTGTCCACCGGACATCTGATTAGGGAGGTGATCTATTCTGTTTTCCAGTTTTACAGCAGCAAGTGCTTCTACTGATCTTTTATATCGTTCCTCCGTTGAAATTTTAGGATTATAAAGAAGGGGAAGCTCTACATTTTCCCTTGCAGTAGTTCTGGCAAGAAGATTATAGGCCTGAAATACAAAACCTATTTTTTGGTTTCTTAATATGGCCAGTTCATCGCGGTCAAGGTTTTTAACATTGACTCCATCCAGAATATAATCCCCGTTTGATGGTTTATCCAGACAGCCTAAAATGTTGAGCAGGGTAGATTTTCCCGAGCCACTGCTTCCCATGATGGTTACGAATTCACCTCTTTCTACTGAAAAAGTAACTCCTTTCAGCGCATGAACGATTTCTTCACCCATCCTGAATTCTCTTTTCAGATCCATGATTTCCAGAATTTTTTCTGTCATGACTTTTATTTTAGAATTGCTGATTCTCTTAATTTAAATTTTGGATAAGGTACTATTACTGTCTTGGTCCACCACCACCGTTGCCTTTAGTATTTCCACCACCTCTTCTTTGAGGCATAAACGGGCTTTTTGCCTGCCCGCCTGAAGATTTTTTAGATAAAAGCTTATAACCGGTGATAATATTGTCATTTTTATCCAAGCCTGAAATTACCTGCATTTCAGTATCATTATCCATTCCTGTTTTAATCTTTTTACGGGATATCGTACTGTCTTTGGCAATGACCCATACACCCATCTCATTCTTTTTATCCATCCCTTTCGTTTTCTGCTTTTTCCATTGTCCTTTTTCATGTTTTTTGCCATTGGCAAAAGGAGAGTTGATTTTATATTTCTGAATAACAAGGCTGTCGGGCCTAAAACTGGTTGCAGCAACCGGAATCTTCATTATATTATCTATAATCTGCGTATAAATTGTGATATTGGCTGTCATTCCCGGCTTTAATTTTAGTTCGGGATTATCAGCATTGATAATGGTTGTATAGTTTACAACATTCGAGGAGACAGTAGGGTGGAGCCGGACTTCGGCAACTTCACCGTCAAATGTTTCGTCAGGAAAAGCGTCAACTGTAAAAGTAACTTTCTGCCCAACTTTCACATTTCCGATATCAGCTTCATCTACTGAGGCGCGAACCCTCATCTTCGTAAGGTCCTTTGCTATACTGAATAGAGTAGGTGTACTGAAGCTTGATGCAACAGTCTGTCCTTCACTTACATTCCTGTTAAGAACCGTGCCGTCTATCGGAGAATAGATGTTCGTGAGTGAAAGATTTTTATTGGCGGTAGAAAGCTGAGCAGTTACAGTACCTACCTGTGCTTTTGCTATATTATATTGATTGGTGGCATTGTCATAATCCGCCTTACTGATAGCACCTACTTTATAAAGCTGTGACTGTCGGTTGATATTGATTTCATTATAGGCAAGGTTACTTTTTGCATTTTGTAGATTAGACTGGTACTGTTCAGATTGAAACTTGAGGAGATCCGGATCCAGAGTAGCTAAAAGCTGCCCCTTTTTCACTGTAGAATTAAAATCTACATAAATATTTTTGATGATACCTGATACCTGAGTCCCTACAGCAACGGTATCTACCGGCTGAATAGTTCCTGTAGCTGTAATAGAATTGGATATTTCTCCCATTTCGGGTTTTACAGTTTCCAGTTGGATTTTTATCTCTTTTTCTCTGATGAAGAAAAACCAGACTGCACCTAAAACAATGATGCCGCCTACAACCCAATACAACCATTTTTTATTCTTTGTTTTCATAGTTTACTTTAGATTTATAGGGTTACCTGCGTAAAATTCGTAGATCTGTTTATTAAGAACTGCAGTGTATTTTGCCTGCAGATAATTTTGAATAGATTGGATGTAAAGCAATCGCTGCTGTTGAAGCTGCACATAGTCGATACTGCCTATTTTCATTTGAGCATTTACAATATCATAGCTCTGTTTACTGATGTTCATTTGTTTGGAAGCGGAATCGAATTGTGACAGGGCATTTTGTAGATTGATATATGATTGCTCGATTTGTTGGTTCAGAATTGTTTTTGTGTTTTGCAGATCAAGATTGGCCTGTTCTATGGCAATCTTCGATTTTTCAATCTGAGTTTTGTAGATTCTGTTGTTGTAAATTGGAATTCCGAGGCTTAATCCGATAGGCATGTAGAAATTGTTACCCAATTGATTGAAATAATTTCCATTTCCGTTGGAATAATTGGTTGAAATGTTTCCTACCACACTTAAGGTTGGTTGAACAGAAGCCTGTGCCATTTTAAGATTGGTATTCGAATTTTCCACATTCAATTCTCCGTATTTGACCTCCGGACGTTGGCTTTGAGCGAGATTCTGAACGTCCGGTAATGGTTTTAGCTGATCATCTACAATAATGCTGTCAGGTTTTGCAATCTGAAAGTCATAATTGGTTGGTAATTGCAGGAGTTGCTTTAAATTAACAATATTAGTCCGTAAATTATTCTGAGTTGAAGTCAGATTATACTCATCCTGAGCAACCTGTGACTGAATCTGCAGGTAATTAAGTTTTGACAGGCTTCCTGCTTTATAAAGCTGATCTCCCTGTTTTAATTGAGTTTGGGTTGTTTTCAGAACATTTTCCAGGGAAACGATATTTTCTTCATTCATCAGAATATTCAGATAAGCCTGTGTGATGCTTAGGGTGATGTTGTTTTGGGATTCCTGTACAGATAAGTCAGCCATCTGGACCAGCAGGTTTTTTGATGCTTCATTATTTTTAATATAATTGGCATGATAGATCGTCATGGAAGAATTGGCTCCAATGCTTTGGGTTTGTGCACCCGTTACATGAAGACCATCGTTACTATTCAGTGCAAAAAGTCCTTGTGAAACCGTTCCGTTGAGGTTAGGGTATTTTGCTTCTTTAGCTTGGAATAAATCCTGTTGGGCCGAATTTTTAGAAAGCCTTAATGAATTGATAGAAATATTATTTTCCTTTGCATATTCAATACATTTATCCAGGGTCCAGCGGGCGGGATAATTAGGTGTCTGGGCCAATATTTCAAGCGTTATCAATGAGAATATCAAAAAGAAAAATTTGCGTTTCATAGTTTTGTTTTTGAAAATTCATAAATAATCCAGAAAAAATCAATCCAATTTAATAAAAAAAACTAATGTTTAACAGTTTTTTAATATAAGGCTTGTTTTTTTATGTTTATTTTTTCAAATATTAAAAAAGTATTATAAGATTCTGAATTTAACTTTGTATATTTAAAACTTTATTCAAAAACAAGTCAAATATTTATTGTATCTTTGCAAAAATTTTAAAATAGTTAATGAATTTATTTACGGAAACCAATTTAAGTCCTGATATCCTTAAGGCAATTGGCGAACTGGGCTACGAAAGCCCAACAGAAATCCAAAAACAGACTATCCCTTTTATTCTTTCAGATATTCGCGACTTGATCGCACTTGCGCAGACAGGGACAGGCAAAACAGCAGCGTTTTCGCTTCCGATTTTGGATATGATTGACGATACGAGTCGCAAAATCCAATTATTGGTGCTTTGTCCGACACGGGAATTATGTCTTCAGATTTCTAAAGACATAAAGAATTACTCTAAGTACATGAAAGACATCAAAACTACAGCAGTTTATGGTGGAAGTAGTATTGTAGATCAGATGAGATCTTTAAAGGATAAACCACAGATTATTGTGGGAACTCCTGGTAGAGTAATTGATCTTATCAACAGAAAAGCACTTGACTTTTCTGCTATTCATTGGTTAGTATTAGACGAAGCTGATGAAATGCTTTCTATGGGATTCAAAGACGAGTTGGAAACCATCTTAAGAGAAACACCGGAAACTAAACAAACTTTCTTATTCTCGGCTACGATGAATAAAGAAGTGGAAAGAATTTCCAAAAATTACCTTACAAAGCCACACCGTATTTCAGTAGGTTCTATCAACGAAGTGAAGAAGAATATTACACACGAATATTATGTGGTAGGGTACCGTCAGAAAAAAGAAGCATTAAAGAGATTAATTGATGCCAACCCGAATCAGTATTCCATTATTTTCTGTAGAACAAGAATGGAAACTCAGGAGGTGGCTGATTTCTTGATGCAGAACGGTTATGCAGCTGATGCCCTTCATGGAGACCTTTCTCAGGCGCAGAGAGATACGGTAATGAAGAAATTCAGATTGAAAAACATTGATATTCTTGTAGCAACAGATGTTGCAGCAAGAGGATTGGATGTAAACTCTTTGACTCACGTTATTCATTTCTCTTTACCTGATGATCCTGAAGTATTTGTTCACAGAAGTGGTAGAACAGGTAGAGCTGGAAAAAATGGTATTTCTATGGCTTTAATCAAGCCTGAAGAAAGCAGAAAACTGAAGCAGATTAAATCTGCAACAAAAATTGAAATTAACGAAAAATTCATTCCTACAGGTGAAGATATTATCAAAGCTCAGGTAGGAGGTGTATTCGAAAAATTATTGACGGAGCACGAAGATATTTTCGAATTTGATAATAGCTTAATCCCGGATTTGAGCAATTTCACAAAAGAAGAATTGGTACACCAGTTACTGCAATTCCAATTGAAAGACCTTGCTTTATATTACAAAGACAAGCATGATCTTACTGAGCAGAAATTGAGCAGCAGAGATGATGATTACTCAAGAAGAGACAGAGGACGTGACAGGGATAGCAGAGACCGAGACAGAGGTCGTGATAGAGACAGAGATCGCGGAAGAGATAGAGATCGTAGCAGCAAACCAAGAAGAAGAGATGAAAACATGGTTAGATTCTTCTTTAATCTTGGAAAAAAAGATCATTTGAAGAAACTTGATGTTTTAGATATTATCAATAAGGCAACTGATGATGGAAAAAGCAAAAGAAGAGCTGAAATCGGTGATATTGAGATTTTAGAGAAATTCTCTTTCTTTGAAGTTGAAAAATCCTTTAAAGATAATGTTTTAAGTAACATTCAATCGATGAAATTCAAAGGGAAAGATATGAGAGCTGAAGTAGCTAACTAATCCCTTTTTATACTATACAAAACCGGCAGTAATGCCGGTTTTTTTATTTGGTAATCAGTAGGTAAGCGAATGTTAACAAAACTTAATGTTATATAGTTTCACGTGCGATCCTTTTTTAGGAAATTTGCACTCGAATTATAAATACTAAAAAATGGGAATTGGTAATATTTTCCACGCTTTTCAACCAAAAGATAAAATCTTCTTTGTACTTTTTGAAAAGGTAACTGAAAATCTAGTTGCAATGTCTGAAGATTTCAACGCTGGAATCAAGGATTTCGATCTTAATGACGATTCAATGTTGAAAAAAATGAGTGATTTCGAACATAAGAATGACGAGCTTACTCACGAAATCTTCGTAGAACTTGGAAAAAACTTCATCACTCCTTTTGACCGTGAAGATATTCACACACTGGCAACAGGTTTAGATGATATCGCTGATTATATCTACGCGTCTACAAAATATATCTTCCTATACAAATCTCCTGAGATGAAAGCGTATTCAGATTTCTCTCTATTGATTCACAAGGCATGTCT
The DNA here is from genome assembly GCF_024810195.1 of Chryseobacterium sp. BIGb0232. Lineage (NCBI taxonomy): Bacteria > Pseudomonadati > Bacteroidota > Flavobacteriia > Flavobacteriales > Weeksellaceae > Chryseobacterium > Chryseobacterium sp. BIGb0232. Next base: position 168,095 of record NZ_JANUEH010000012.1, on the reverse strand, counting down.
TGAAATCCAGAATGCAATGAAAAACCTTAAAGGATTCAAGAACATGGAGCAGGTGAAGGAAGCTTGTATTAAAGTAAACTCTATTGAGAACATTGCAGATGACCTGCTTTCTAACTCAATGGTAGAGTTATTTGAAACCAACGATGCCATCAACATCATTAAGGTTTCTTCTGTATTGAACTATCTTGAAATCGTAACTGATAAAGCTGAAGATGTTGCCAATACAATTGAGAACATCATGATTAAATACGCCTAAAAGATAACAATACCTAGCAAAAAATGGAATTTCCGATTTTACTGATAGTTATTATTGCGTTGGCGCTGATCTTTGATTATATCAATGGTTTTCATGATGCAGCCAATTCGATTGCAACTATCGTTTCTACAAAAGTTTTAACTCCATTCCAGGCTGTACTTTGGGCAGCACTTTGGAACTTTGCAGCTTTCTTTATTGCTGCTTACATTATTGGAGAATTTAAAATTGGTAATACAATTGCCAAAACAGTTAACGAGAATTTTATCACGCTTGAAGTTATATTTTCCGGTTTGATGGCAGCTATTGCCTGGAACCTTCTGACATGGTGGTTTGGGATTCCTTCCTCATCGTCGCATACACTGATCGGAGGATTCCTGGGAGCAGCTTTAACGCATGCTTTTATGATGGATTACCATGATGTGGCGGCAGCACAGCCAGGACTTGGGATGTGGGAAACTATTAAAGAAGCTTTCATTCAGGTAACTCATCAAGGTGTAGTGAAGTTTGATAAAGTTATTCCTATCTTCTTGTTCATTTTCATGGCACCAATCATAGGGATGATTATTTCAATCATTATTACATTAATTATTGTACACCTTTATAAAAGATCAAACCCACACAAAGCAGACAAATCTTTCAAAAGATTGCAGCTGGTTTCTTCAGCCTTGTTCAGTTTAGGACATGGTCTGAATGATGCTCAGAAAGTAATGGGAATCATTGGAGCGGCGGTAATTTACTATCACGTTAATATGCTTCAGGATACACAGTATTTGAATATTCCTTCTGCGGGACGTTTTGATTACTTTGCACAACATTATATTTGGGTTCCTTTAGTTTCATTTATTGCCATTGCTCTAGGAACTATGAGTGGGGGTTGGAAGATCATCAAAACAATGGGAACAAAGATCACTAAAGTAACTTCATTGGAAGGTGTGAGTGCAGAAACTGCAGGAGCTATTACTTTATTCATTACAGACCACTTCGGTATTCCTGTATCTACAACACATACGATTACAGGTTCTATCATCGGAGTTGGATTAACGAAAAGAATTTCAGCAGTAAGATGGGGTATTACAGTAAGCTTACTTTGGGCTTGGGTATTAACCATTCCGATCTCAGCAATTGTAGCTGGTATCACTTATCTTCTTGTAACTTTCTTATTTTAAGATAAAAAATCACAATTATCATATAGACTTTGTCCATTTGGGCAAAGTTTTTTGTTTTATAAAGCCTTGAAAAATTGTATTTTTGTTCAAATTATAAGATTTTATGGAATTTTTAGACAGATACCAGCAGATTGTTGGGGAAGCCATCAATAAGTACACTTTTAAAGATAAGCCTACGGAGTTATATGATCCGATGAACTATATCATTTCCCATGGTGGAAAACGTCTTCGTCCCATTATGGTGCTGATGGCCTGTGATCTGTTTGGTGGAGACCTGAAGCAAGCTATAAAGCCGGCTTTAGCAATCGAGTTTTTCCATAATTTTACTCTGATCCATGATGATATTATGGATGAGGCTCCTTTAAGAAGAAATAAACCTACCATCCATACACTACACGGGATCAATGTGGGAATTCTTTCCGGGGACGGATTGATGCTTAAAGCTTATAAATTCTTTGAAGACCTTGAACCTGAAATTTTCAAGGCTTGTATCAGAATATTTACCCATACTGGACTTCTTTTATGTGAAGGACAGCAGTATGATATCAATTTCGAAACTCAGGAAAATGTAACCTTTGATGATTACATTAGAATGATTACCTACAAAACCGGAGTATTGAGTGCTTCTTCTTTTGAGATCGGAGCATTAATCGCGAGAGCTGATTTTAAGGATGCAAAAGCAATCTTCAATTTCGGAAAACACATCGGAATTGCATTCCAGATTATGGATGATTATCTTGATGTATTCGGAGATCAGGCACAGTTTGGGAAAAAACATGCCGGAGATATCTATGAGAACAAGAAAACAGTTCTTTACCTGTTAGCAAGAGAACATGCTACAGATGAAGAAAGAAAAGAACTGGATTACTGGTATTCTAAAAAGACAGACAATATTGATAAAGTCTACGGAGTTGAAAAGATCTTCAGAAGAACAAAAGTAGATGAAAAAGCACTTCGTCTGATCGAAAAACACAACGAAATCGGTCAGAGCTATCTTAAGAAAATTGATATTCCGGAAGAAAAGAAAAAGCCGTTCATTGAGCTGGCAAACTATCTTTTAAGAAGAGAAAGCTAAATAAGGTTCCAGATGATAGGTAGTAGGTCGCAGAGTTGCCTGCTGCCTATTACCTGCCACCTAAAATCTATACAATGAAATTCAGAACAGAAGTCGATATTCCGAAATCAGAGAAAAAGATTGAGATTGAAGACAGAATATTTTCAATCGGTTCCTGCTTTGCCTCTGAAATGACAGAACTGTTGAAAGAGGGCCAGCTTCAGACCCTCAACAATCCTTTTGGGACGATTTTTAACCCCTTTTCTATCAATAATGCAGTAAAAAGACTCCATGATTCGGAGTTTTATGTAGAGGAAGAGCTGATTGTCTATAATGAAGAATATATCTCGCTGGATCACCATACAAGCTTTGATACAAGATATATTCACCAGACGTTGGATAAGATCAATGGAGCCATTGAAGAAGGAAATGCCTTTCTACAGGAAGCAGACTGGATCATTATTACCTATGGATCTTCCTTCATTTACGAATTCGTACCCAAGAATAAATTAGTAGCCAATTGCCATAAGATTCCACAGAAGTTTTTTGAAAAAAGGCTGCTTTCCCATCAGGAGCTTACAGGTTCTATTTACAATACCATTCTGGAGCTTAAAGATATCTGTAAAGAAGGAGTTCAGATTCTGTTTTCTGTTTCGCCGGTAAGGCATACCAAAGACGGAATGGTGGAGAATCAGCTGAGTAAATCTAAGCTGATTACAGCCATTCATGAGTCTATATCTATGTTTGAAGACTGTCATTATCTTCCGGTTTATGAGATTTTGATGGATGATCTGAGAGATTACCGTTTCTATAAAGAAGATATGATTCATCCGAGTGCCCAGGCCGTTAATTATATTTTTGATAAGTTTGGAGACTCTTATTTTTCAGGGGAAACCAAAGACTTTATCAAAGAAAACTTTAAGATCATGAGAGCGTTGGAACACAAAACCAATGATGTGAAAGATCCTAAGTTTATAGAATTCAGGGAGAAACTGGATCAGAGAATAGAAAATCAGCGTACAAAAGTAAAACATACAATATTCAAATGATTGACTTTACGGAGATTGAATACTTAAAGTTGGGAAACGGAAGACAAAAAAGAGCCTATGAAGTCCTTACTCAATATAAGATCTTTGAAAAGCTGAGTAAATATTCTCCACTACTAGCAGGAACAATTCCGATTGAAATTGATGTTGAAAACAGTGATCTGGATATTATCTGTGAGGTGGATCTGAGATTTGAAGAAGACTTTTTAAAGGAGATTATGTTCACAGAACTTATACCCGCCGATATAAGAGTTTTCGTTGAAAAAATGATTATAAACGAAGAAGAAAGTATTACACTGAACTTTATGCTGGAAGAATTTTCTATTGAGATTTTCGGTCAGAATAAGCCTCCAATAGAACAGAATGCTTATCGGCATATGGTTGCTGAACACAAAATATTACAGGAAAAAGGAGAAGATTTTAAACAAAAAATAATAGAGCTTAAGAAACAGGGAATCAAAACAGAACCGGCATTCGGAATACTGATGCATCTGGAAAATCCCTATGAAGATCTGTTAAAATTATAAAAAATGATTGATACACATACCCATTTATACGCAGAAGAATTTGATGAAGACAGAAAAGAAGCCATTCAGAGAGCTTTAGATAAAGGAATTACGGAGTTTTATCTTCCGGCAATTGATTCCGAATCCCATGGGAAAATGCTTGAACTGGAAGCAGAATATCCGGGACAGATTTTTTCAATGATGGGGTTACATCCTTGTTATGTAAAGCCTGAATCCTGGGAGAAAGAGCTTGAGATCGTTAAAAGTTATCTTGACCAAAGGCATTTTCCGGCAATAGGAGAGATCGGTATTGATCTGTACTGGGATAAAACAACCCTGGACATTCAGGTAAAAGCTTTTGAACAGCAAATCGACTGGGCGATAGAAAAAGACCTTCCTATCGTTATTCATACCAGAGAAAGCTTTGATGAAACATTCGAGGTGCTGGAAAGAAAGAAACATCCTAAATTAAGAGGAATTTTTCATTGCTTTTCCGGAAATCTGGAGCAGGCACAGCACGCAATAGACCTGAATTTTATCTTGGGGATCGGTGGAGTAGTGACCTTCAAAAACGGAAAAATAGACCAGTTTCTGAGCGAAATCCCTTTAGATAAAATCGTATTGGAGACAGATTCTCCTTATTTAGCTCCGGTTCCGCACAGAGGAAAAAGAAATGAAAGTTCATATCTTGATCTGGTAGCCGGAAAGCTGGTAAATATTTACGGTAAAGACTTCTCTGAAATAGACAGAATCACTACCGAAAATGCACGGAATCTTTTTAAAACCGAGGTATAATGAATGGAATTCTAAAGTTTGTAAAAGATAACCGGCTCAATAGTATTATCCTGTTTGCTGTTTATTTTGTTATTAATCTTTTATTCCTGACAAAGTATGGGATCAGGCAGTCTTTTATACCTCTCAGTATTTTAGTGGCTGTTTTCGCTGTAGGAAACGCAGTGATGTTTTTTTTAGGGAAATGGTCGGGGTTTAAGAAAATAATGTCGGCAAAACTGGTTTATATCCTGATAGGATGCATTGCTGTTGCTTATATTGCCATGTGCCATGTGATGAAAGATCCTTACAAAATGAATATAGACAGATGGCAGACTTTAGAGTTTTCTTTAGAATACTGGATCAAAGGAAAATATATTTATGATACTCCGAACTTTATGGGGAATCTGTCCTCTTACCTTCCGGGGCAGCTGCTTATTTCCAGTATATTTTATTTTTTAGGAAATGTAGGATACCTTCAGGTGGGTGCTTTTTTACTCTTTTCATATACGATCTGCCTGGAATTTAAAAGCAATTTCATTCGGTTTATAGCAGTATTGATGCTGGGAGTATCGTTGGCCTATATTTATGATGTGGTCTGTAAAAGTGATTTTATTGCTTCTTTTATTGCTGTTGCTGCGTTTATGCTCTTATGGCATAGTAGATTTAAACATGATTATTTTCAGAAACCTCTTCTGCTGGGAGTAAGTATAGGCATTCTGTGTCTTACAAGAAGTGTAGTGATTATTCCATTAATTATTTTTCTGTTAAGACCTTTTTTACTGACTCGCTGGGAAAAGAGAATAAAGTTTGGGATAAGTTTTTTACTAACAGTAGGAATATTACTAGCAACGGTCTTTCTGCCTGCCAAAAGCCTTGATCACTTGTTACACTATAACCCCTTAACACTCCAGGGACAAAGTAACAAATACGTGATGCTATTTTTCATTGTACTGGCAATCATTTCCTCATTGTATGCTAAAAGAATAGAAATGGTGTTTTATTTTTCAGCTTATATCACTTTTTTAGTGATGGTAAGCTTTGTGACTGAGAAATATCTGATTTTAGGATTTTCTTTTCAGAGTAATTTCTTTTCTACCACATATTTAGCAGCCTGTTTGCCTTTCTGTATTATCGGATATTGCTACACAAAGCGGAAAGAATCAGACGCAATAGATTAACCTCAATAAAAAATAAACCCCTCTCATTTTGAAAGGGGGTTTACTATTTATTTTTTTCTGGTGAAATTTTTGTTCTTAGGTTTTTTAAACCCAACCGAAGCTCCTCCAGCCGGTTTCTTTTTATTTGGTCTGGAATTGTTACTGTTATTAGAAATTCTGGGCCTGTCGGTACCCGCAGAAGCCGGTTTGTTATTAGAATCTCTTTTCTGAGCTATAAGATTATCCGTATGGAACGGGTGATTTTTGATGACAGGAATTTTCTTTCCAATCAGCTTTTCTGTGTTTTTCAGGTTCGTAAGATCAAGACCATCTACAAAAGATATAGAAGATCCTTCAGCTCCCGCTCTTCCTGTTCTTCCGATTCTGTGTACATACGTTTCAGAAACATCAGAAAGCTCAAAATTGATCACGAATTTTAATTCATCAATATCAATACCTCTTGCTGCAATATCTGTAGCGACAAGAATCCTTGTTTTTCCTGATTTAAAATTATTAAGGGCGTTCTGTCTTGCATTCTGAGATTTATTCCCATGAATCGCCTCAGCAGAGATATTGTCCTGCTGAAGTTTTCTTGCAATCTTATCAGCGCCGTGCTTTGTTCTGGAAAATACCAATACAGAGTCTGAAATGTCATTTTGTAGGATATGAGATAACAGATTTAGCTTGTTTTCCTTTTCTACAAAGTAAACGGATTGCTTAATGGTATCTGCAGTAGAAGAAACCGGAGTCACCTCTACTTTTACCGGGTTGTTCAGAATGGAATTAGCCAGTTTCTGAATCTCTACGGGCATCGTTGCAGAGAAGAACAGAGTCTGTCTTTTTTGTGGTAAAAGTTTGATGATTCTTTTTACATCATGCACAAATCCCATATCAAGCATTCTATCCGCTTCATCAAGAACAAATATTTCAAGATTTCTTAAGCTGATAATACCCTGAGCAATAAAGTCAAGAAGTCTTCCCGGTGTAGCCACCAAAATGTCAACCCCTCTTTTTAAAGCAGCTTCCTGATTTCCCTGTTTTACTCCTCCGAAAATAACAAGTTCCTTTAGCGGAAGATATTTACCATAAGCATTAATGTTCTCTTCAATCTGGATCGCCAATTCTCTGGTAGGCGTAAGGATTAAAGCTTTAATATTTTTATTTGGTATTTTATTTTTAGATAGATTCTGTAAAATAGGAATAGCAAATGCTGCTGTTTTTCCTGTTCCTGTCTGTGCACAGCCTAAAAAGTCTCTGCCTTGTAAAATATCAGGAATAGATCTTTCCTGAATGGGTGTTGGAGTCGTATATCCCTGTTCCTGAATTGCCTTGGCAATAGGTTCTATTAAGTTTAAGTCTGTAAAATTCAAATGAATTATTTTAAAATTTTAAATAAAAAATTCCCTCTGTTTGAAAGAATTACATTTTGCAAAGGTAGGTTAAAAAAAATTAAGATTTTCACAATGATGAAGTAGGCTTTATCTGCCCTGATTAATTCATTATAAGGCTCATACCCATATTTGTTAATTGGTGAATGTATTTAATTATAGTTAATGGCTTTTTCTTAAATGAGATTATCAATATTACAACTGAAAAAGGTTCGGTTACAAAACAGTTTATTAAAAAATAAATACGATTATTTTATATAAAGAATGGCTGCCTAATCTAAGGCAGCCATTTATATTTATTGTATCAGATGAGTGGTTATTTCACCTTGGTCCATTGTTGGCTCTTTCTCAGATCCTCAAAAAAGTGATATATTTCTGAAAGCTTTTCGCTTCCCCGTTTCCCATAATCTTCCACATTTTTTGAAGTACCATCTGCAAAATTGATTCTTAAATAAGAGGTAGGTAAGTCAGTAATGTTTTTTTCTCCGTATTTGTCATTTAAATTTTTTACCTCTAAACCGTCCAGTAAGCTGATGAGCTTATTGTAATCTGCCTCTTTAATGGTTCCTTTAAAAGTTCCTTCTCTGGGCTTGGAGAATTCGTCTTTTGAAGGTTTATCGGTGAAATTAAAATGTTCCGCTTCAAAAACTGCTGTTCTGTCCGGATTGATGGTCATGGTGAAGACAGGGCAGAACCCAAAACACGGGGTGGCCTGATATTCTATTTTAGAATATTTTGAATTGACTTTCTGAGAAGTACAGGAAAATAAAAATATAAAAGCACAAAGGCCTAGTACATATTTCATAGCTTACAATTTCTTTAGACACTTTCAATAACCATTCCAATCTAAAAGATCCGGAAAATAAAATTGGTTTCATGCGGTGAAAAATAAAAGAGTATCATTAAAGGCTAAAAAATAAAGAGGAACAAAACTGCTCCTCTTTATTAATATTTTTTTAAATCAAATTCTCAATCTGAAATTATCCGTGTAGCTGTTTCCAGATAGCATCCTTCAGTTCTACAAGACCTTCTCCGGTAACTCCTGAAAAGAATAAAGGCTGTTTATTCTCCGGGAACTCCGCTGCAATCTCCTTTTTAAGTTCATCATCCAAAAGATCGGATTTTGAAACAGAAATAATGAAATCTTTATCTAAAAGCTCAGGATTATATTCTTTTAATTCATTTTCCAATACCTTAAATTCCTGGAAGTGATCTTCAGAATCTGCAGGAATTAAAAACAACAGGATAGAGTTTCTTTCAATATGTCTCAGGAATCTGTGTCCTAATCCTTTTCCTTCTGCTGCTCCTTCAATAATTCCCGGAATATCGGCCATTACAAATGATTTGTAATTTCTGTAATCCACAATTCCAAGGTTTGGAGTCAGGGTTGTAAAGGCATAGTTAGCAATTTTAGGCTTTGCTGCAGAAACAGAAGCTAGAAGTGTAGATTTTCCGGCATTCGGGAATCCAACCAATCCTACATCGGCCAAAATTTTAAGCTCAAAGACTACATAGCCTTCCTGGCTATCCATTCCTGGTTGAGCATATCTTGGAGTTTGATTGGTAGAAGATTTGAAGAATTCGTTTCCTTTTCCTCCTTTTCCTCCTTCCATCAAAATGATTTCCTGCTTGTCTTCAAGGATCTCGCCGATAATTTCTCCTTCTTCATTTTTAGCGATCGTTCCAATAGGAACATCAATATAAATATCAGAACCATCAGCACCGGTAAGCTGGTTTTTGGCTCCGTTTTCACCACGCTCAGCTTTTATGTGGCGGGTGTATCGAAGCGGAAGTAAAGTCCATTCCTGAGCATTTCCTCTCATAATGACGTGTCCACCGCGACCTCCATCGCCACCATCGGGACCACCTTTAGGAATATACTTTTCACGGCGAAGGTGGGCAGAACCAGCACCTCCGTGTCCGCTTTTACAATGGATTTTTACGTAATCTACAAAGTTAGACATATAGTATTTGTTACGAGTTGCGAGCTACGGGACGAAAAATACGTATCCCGTATCCCGAATCTCGATTATTTAATTTTCTCTACCTCAGCGAAAAGTTTCTGGGAAATTTCGTTAATTTCACCTACACCGTTTACTTCAACATATTTACCTTGTTGCTTGTAAAGTTCGGCTACTTCTGCTGTTTTAGTATAATATTCTTTAATTCTGTTTTCAATGATCTCTACATTGCTGTCGTCTGATCTTCCGCTGGTTTCCCCTCTTTTCAGAAGTCTTTCCACCAAAATTTTATCCTCTACGATTAATGAAAGACAAATGTCAATATCATCATTAAGTTCTTCTTTAACGATTTTTTCCAACGCTTCTGTCTGAGCAGTAGTTCTTGGATATCCATCAAAGATAAAACCATTAGTGTCGGTAGGTTTTCTGATCTCATCAATCAGCATATCTGTTGTTACCTGATCCGGAACCAATTCTCCCTTATCGATGTAAGACTTAGCCAGTTTTCCCAGTTCGGTGTCATTTTTCATGTTGTATCTGAAAAGATCACCTGTTGAAACCTGTTTTAAGTTGAATTTTTCGATTAGATTCTGAGCTTGTGTTCCTTTTCCACTTCCTGGAGGGCCGAACAGAACAATGTTTATCATAATGTTGTTTCGCTTCCGGCAATTGGCAACTGCTTCTTGCTTTTAGCTTTATTTAGTTAATATTTTACTTTATTTCGATTTAATATTTAAAGCTAAAAGCCAGTAGCTGATAGCTATAGGCATTTAATGATTAATTTGTCCGTCTTCTAATTGGTACAAATTAGGTAGGTTTCTTCCCAATTCATCGTAATCCAATCCATAACCAAGAACAAATTTATTTGGAATCTCTCTTCCAATATAGTCCAGTTTGAAGTCCTTCTTGTAAATCTCAGGCTTCAGTAAGAAACTAGCCAACTTTACAGATTTAGGACGTTGTGTTTCCTGAAAATATTTGAACAGACTTTCAACCGTATTTCCTGTATCAACGATATCTTCTACAAGAATAATGTGACGGTCTTTTACATCTTTTGTCAGTTCCATTTTTTGATAAACAATCCCTGTAGATTCAGTTCCTACGTAAGAACTCATTTGAAGGAAAGCGATTTCGCATTCCCCAGGATAATATTTTAAAAGATCTGAGAAGAACATGATAACCCCATTCAAAACACCAATGAAAACAGGAACTTCGTCTTTGTAATCTTCATAAATTCTTAATGCTGTCTCTTTTACAATTTCCTGAATTTCGGCATCCTTTAAATAAGGAACGAAAGTTTTGTCGTGAACTTTAATACTTTCCATAAAAAATTTTAGTAGTTGGCAAAGTTACGGATTTTAGATTTTTCATTAAAATCTTTTTGTGTTTAATCACCGTTTTATACTATATTTGTTCTTTCAAACCCATAAATACAGACATGTAGGATATAATTTCTTTCAGATTCAATGAAGCGGTAGCCCATGAGTTACCGGTGTTTAACCTTTATTAAGAAAGAAATCATGATTTTACTGCAAAATATATCCTTTGGGTTTCCGGGAGGAGATCTCCTTTTTAATCATATCAATTTAACAGTACCATCTCATACCAAATCAGCTTTGGTAGGAAGCAACGGCATGGGAAAATCTACCATGCTGAAAATTATAGCAAATGAAATACAGCCATTAGAGGGAAGTATAAACATTCAGGGTGAAATTTTCTATGTTCCCCAAATGTTCGGAAATTTTAATCATTTAACCATCGCAGAGTGTCTGAATATAGATCAAAAGCTTTTTGCCCTTGAAAAAATCACAAGTGGGGAAGTGGATGAACAATATTTTGAACTGCTGAATGACGACTGGGATATTGAAGAACGCTGTCAGAATGCACTACAGTATTGGAATCTTCAGGATTTTGACTTAAACCAAAAACTAGAGGGATTAAGTGGCGGACAGAAGACCAAGGTTTTTCTTGCCGGAATTCAGATCAATCAGCCTGAGATTATTATTTTGGATGAACCTACCAATCATCTGGATCTGGAAGGAAGAAAACTCCTGTATGACCTGATTGAAAAAGTAAGTGCTACCGTTGTTATTGTAAGCCATGACCGGACATTGCTGAACCTTGTCGATACAATTTTTGAACTAAGTAATCAGGGAATTGCTACCTATGGCGGAAATTATGATTTCTACACAGAGCAGAAGGAAGTGGAGGATGAAGCTTTACAAAATGATATTCATGCCAAAGAACGGGCATTGAAAAAAGCAAAAGAAAAAGAACGGGAAACTCTGGAACGAAAACAAAAGCTTGATGCCAGAGGAAAACAGAAACAGGAAAAATCCGGTGTGGCCAGAATTATGATGAATACGCTTCGGAACAATGCTGAGAAAAATACTTCAAAGCTGAAAAGTGTCCATACGGAAAAGATCAGTGGTATTTCAGGAGACTTGAGAGATTTGCGTTCTTCTGTAAGAAATTCTGATCAGATGAAGGTTAATTTCAATGATTCCGGGTTGCATTCCGGGAAGGTTTTAATTACAGCAGAGTATATTAACTTTAGCTATGGTGAAAAAAAGCTCTGGAAAGAGAATCTTGATCTTGAAGTACGAAGTGGAGACAGAATTTCAATTAAAGGCTCCAATGGTTCAGGAAAAACTACTTTGATAAAGCTTCTTTTGGGAAGTATAAAACCTTCCATCGGAAATATCAGTATTACTGAGTTCAACAGTATTTATATCGATCAGGAATATTCATTGATTGATAATGAGCTCACATTATATGATTTTGTACAAACATTCAATGACAGCACTTTGCAGGAATCGGAAGTGAAGACCTTGTTGTCACGTTTTTTATTCAGTAAGGAAATGTGGGATAAAAAATGCGGTGTTTTAAGTGGGGGAGAACGGCTGAGACTGCTTCTTTGTGGGCTTTCCATCAGTAATAAAGCTCCGGATATGATGATTCTTGATGAACCTACCAATAATCTGGATTTGCAGAATGTAGAAATTCTGACCAACTCTATTAAAGATTATCGCGGGACGCTGCTGGTGATCTCGCATGATGAAGTGTTTCTTGAAGAGATTGGAATTGGTAGGGAAGTCATGCTGGAATAATTTATTTCTCACGGATTTCGCAGATCCTCATGAATCTATTTTATCTGTGTAATCTGCGTAATCTGCAAGATCAGCGAGAGATTATATTGTATAAATTCAATAGGAGCGGGCTTTAGCCCAAACCTACAAAAAGAATATCCTGGAAATAGTTTCCAGGATATTTTATATCTATCAATTCAAAAAATTATTTTTTTGTTTTCTTAATCGCATCCAGATAAATTTTCTTGATGCTGTTCTTTTCCTCTTTTTCACTAATGTTCTCAAGTGCTGGAAGAAGAGTCTTATTGTGTGGAGTTTTCAGTTTCAGTATTTCTCCCAATGCAAAAGCAGCGCTCCAACGGACAACAGTTCCTTCATGCTCAGTGTTTGCTGTCAGATTGGTGATGGCCATGTCCAGATTCTCAGGGAATAACTGAGCGGTGTTACCAATCACTTTAGCGCTTTCCCATTTTATTCTGGGAGCTTTTTCAGTAAGGGTATTGGTGACAAAAGTGAATACGGTTTCGTCTGCCAGGTTAGGATTTTGCTTGGTAGCATATTCCATAGCTTCTATGCAGGTCCCTTTTACTGGGTCTTTTGCTTTCTCAGCAAAAGCAATCAGTTCATCTGTTGGCAGAGAAGTATCAATAATCCATTTGCTGATGATTTCTGTTTTTTCCTTTGCTTTGGAAGTCTTGTCTTTAAAAAGTTCTTCTATAGTCATGGTGTTGATTTTTAATTTTTCCAGCGTTCTAATTTAGGAATTCCTTTTGAAAATAAACTGGCCAGAAAACCGGGAAACCCTATATCCTTCATTTTATTTTTTACAAATTCCTGCATTTCCGGTGCTGTGATATTTGATTGTTTGAACTGTCCTTTTTCATAGCAATAATCACAATATTTTGTGCTGATAGAACCGTCAGTATTGGTTCCGCCTCCGTTGGGTGATTTTTTCAGAGGCATCCCGCAGCTCTGGCAATTTTTGTATACTTTATCCATGTTGTATTATATTTTGGACAAAGGTAAATGAGGCAACTGTCAACCCTATGTCAGTCTGTTTTTTTATTTGAAAGGTAGTTGGGTGCTGGGAGATGGAAGTTGTGGAAGCCGGAGGTCGGGAGTAGATGTATGTAGCTATTTATTCAGTTTATTTTTAAGAATAATTACAAAGGCTTTCAGAAGTTATTCACCTGGGAGAAACTTCCAGCATCCCTCTTCCTGCTCCCATCCTAAACTACGCCAAAGAATTAATATACTCCTCAAGGGTAAAATGCTTCTCTTTTTTGAATGGCTGATCCGTATTCTTCAAGTTCTGAATCTGCAAAACCTTAAAATCCCGGTATTCCTTTCTCTTCCAGCACCATGCAATCAGATGCCATTGGTTAGTGTAAAAGCTCATACCGATAGGTTCAATTTCCCTTTCACTGGCTTCGTTTGAATTGTTGAGATAGCTTATTTTTAAAATCTGCTTATCAACAATAGCATTCTGTATGATGGTAAGATAATTCTTGCTATGGTCGGTATCAGGAGAAACATAAATGCCGATCTTTTCCTGTAACTGATCAGCTTTTTCCTTCTCGCTATATCGTAAGACCGATTTTATCTTGTCTATTGCATTGCCAACATTCTTCTGTATCGTTTTGTCTGTATAACGCTCAGAAAGTTTGGAAATCATAATTAAAGCATTGGCTTCATCACTGGTCAGAAGAACAGGAGGAAGAAAGAAGCCCTGCAAAACGGTATAGCCTTTCTGCGGTTCATAATCAATAGGAACTCCAATTTCACCCAAAGCTTTAATATCCCTGTAAACCGTTCTGATGCTGATTTCATATTTGTCAGCAATATAATCAGCGGTTACAAACTTTTTAGATTGCAGGGTGGTAAGCACGGAAATCAGTCGGTCAATTCTGTTCATTATTTAAAGCATGAGATTCAAAAATATAAAATTATTGAATATGGTGACCATTTCGAGCGCAGCGCAGCAACCTCAGTACATACAAGTTCTCCCAGATCTTGCAAATATATCCACAGGCATCAGCAAAATCTGTATAATCTGCGAGAGCCTATTTACAATGTTTCAAGATCCAATCATAAATACCGTTCAGTACCTGCTCCCATATTTCCTCATTTAAAATCTCATGACGCATTTCTGGATAGATCTTCACATTTACATCCTGAAAGCCATCAGCTTTTAAATTGTTAACAGTAACCATCACTCCCTTACTAAAATCACCAATCGGATCATTCTGTCCGCTTACAAACAGAAAAGGAAATGACGGAGAAATAGCAGTAGCCCAATCCCTTGAGGTTGCTCTTTTATAAACCGTAAACAGAGTATAAAAAGCATTGTGAGTGAAAGGAATTCCACACAGCTCGTCTTGTTCGAAATTTTTTCTGTTCTTAGGATTAACACTAAGCCAGCTTGTATCACCAAAGTCTTTATCATCTTTAAAATGCTTATTGTTTACTTTGGTAAAAACAGAATTTAAAAAAGTACGATGTCGTGGAGCTATGGCATTAGCCAAAGATAAATATCCTCTTAATAGGGCAATTCCCGGTAAAGGTCCACCAGTTCCTGTGATGATTGCCCCTGCAAATTTATGACTGGCCTTCTGAAGTAGACAACGCGTAATAAATGATCCCATGGAATGTCCCAAAATAAAATGGGGAACATCCGGATATTGTGCAGCAAGGTGATCTGCCATCATTTCTGCATCAGCAATCAATCTTTCATCCGGTTTTTCAAGCTGGAAGAACCCGATATCCTTTTTCTCTTTTACAGATTTGCCATGGCCTAGATGGTCATAAGTCAGTACTGCAATTCCGTGATTGGCAAAATATTCTGCTATTTCAGCATATCTTCCGCTGTGTTCCTGCATGCCGTGAACGATGAGGAGAGTGGCTTTTGGGGTATCTGGGGCAAACAGGTTGCAGAAAAGGTGAGATTTGCTATTTGCCTTCGAAGATAAATATGCTGATGTTTTAAATCTAGACATAAGGACTAATTTAGATACAATTAAAGATACGGAATATATAAAAAAATAGCTTTTTTAAATTATTCAGAAATTGTAAATTCACAATGTGTGTCATTACAGTCAAGATTTTTGTTTAGGAAAGGTGGCTGTGATGAAAAATTTATTGAACTTTCTAACAATAAGAAAATACCTAATATAATTATTCCTGATAAGCCGATGAATAATTTAGTAGAGATTCTTACGAACTCTATTAAAAGTTTACTAGTGATTTTGTATAATGACGTATTTTTGAAAGAGATTGGAGTGAGTGATAAGGTTTGTTTGTAAAATCATATAATGCGAATGAAAATCTTACATTTTATGTCTAAATATTTTAATCAAAGTATTTTTCTAAATCAGTTCTCATTTCATCATTATCTCTTATTATATTTCTTTTAAAAGAAGTGAAATTCGAAGATTTTTTTAAATGCCTTTTAATCTCCGCTAAAAAATAGTTTTTATCATCAGTATCAAACCCATCTGTATAATAATTTATTAGGTGCTTTTGAAAATCTTTAATATCTTCTAGAACTTTATTTCTTAAATTACTAGCTTCTATTGTTTTTAGTTTAGTTGTGCCATTAAACACATCCTCAAGTAATTTTACAGTTGAAAGAGTTGACGAATTAGTATCTAGTGCTTCAACTATAACCTTTTCTTTTGGGTAGGGTTTCATTGATAATTTTATGCGGTTTTCAATGTTCTCATCTATATCTGTACAATCAATAATATCTTCAAAATTATCAAGTTTGATGTTATTACAATGGCCACATGACCAAAATAAATTTTCCCATTTAAATTTCAAGTTTAAATTTCCTTTATGAGGTCTAAAGTGTTCAATGTTAATTGTTATAGGTTCTTTATACTCACATATGTAACATTTATTTTTGAAATCATCTTTAATTCTTGTTAAAACATCTCCACATTTATAATCTCCACTACTTTTAGCTTTTTCAATATCTAGACAGTCTGGAGAAGGTTGAGATTTTTCAAAGTATACCATGATGTAGAAGGCGATTAATTTTTTTTATTTGTTATTTCTTTTAATTGAAGTTCCTGTAATTTTACCATTAATTCGGTAGAAAGATATTTGGGTGAATGAGTGAAATAATTACGAAGTTCTCTTAAATAGTCTTTTTGTAGCGCAGAAAGGTTTTCCTTTATTATTAAATTTTCAAAATCAGAAATTTTCTTTTTTACTTCTTCAGAATACTTATCACTTCTAAAATAACTTTCTATTAAAGCATCATATGAATAACTTGATAAATCTGTCGTAATAATTTTCGTTTCTAAATCACAGATTGTAGCATTAGAAATTGAAGATAAAACAAAAGGAGAATGTGTTGTGACAATAAATTGAATTTTTGGAAAAAAATCAATTAAAAATGGAAGTATTTTCTTTTGGAGATCAACATGTAAATGTGTTTCAATTTCATCAATAATTACAATGCCCTCTAAATCATAAGATTTTACTTCATGAGCTTCCATTCTTAAGAGAAGTTCTGTAATTATACTTATTATTGCAGAATATCCATCAGATAATGTATTAAAATTAAATGGTTCATTATTATCTGTAATAATATCAAAATTATATGTCCTTCTATCAAATCTAAGTTCGAGATGATTTATATCAAATAGAGCTTTCAAGCTGTTTTCAAATCTATTAAACCAATCGTCTATTTTTTTGACAGTTTCTACTTCGTTATCATCTCTAGCAAATGAACGGTCGGCTTTTAAATTAACAATATATTGGATGAAATTAAGATTTGCCTTTTCTGTAAGTCCATATTTTTTTTTAATATCTATCTTATTGATGCCAACAGGGGTTTTTAGAGAAATATGTCGTTTAGAATCAAAAAAAGCTAAAATAAAGCTGCCATAACTTACTTTTTCACAAATGTCATTTTTAATTCCAGAAAAACTAATTTTTGTTCCACCAAATGACTCAAACCAATCATGTAGATTTTTTATTGCTTTTTGATATTGTATCCTATCACTTTCCGAGATATCTTCTTTAATTGTTTGTGTATAATTTGTGTAATTTTTTTGATTGTTTTCTAAATTTTCATATTCGCCATTATCAATTTTACTTAAATATTTATTTATCTCATTTAACAAACTTGTTTTTCCGCTTCCATTTTTTCCAGTTAGGATAAGATGTTGTCTTTTTAAATTTGATAAAGGAATTTCGAAATTGTTAACATTTCTAGATTTTTCAACAAAAATATTTGTAATAAAGTTTTCAGCCATTTTATTAAACTTAATAATCAAATATACATAATTATCCTAGATTTTCAATCCAATGATTTTCACCCCACCCAAAAATAAAATCACCCTCAAATTTGCTCACCCAATTTTTTAAAAGTAATTTTGCACGAATCTTAAAACAAAAGTAAAATATGTCAACTTATGTAGTTGTAGGTCTTCAGTATGGAGATGAAGGTAAAGGTAAAATCACGGATGTTTTATCAGCAAAATCAGACTATGTAGTGCGTTTCCAGGGAGGAGACAACGCAGGTCACACGGTATATGTTGGTGAAGAAAAATTCGTTCTACACCTTCTTCCTTCAGGAGTTCTTCAATGCAAAGGGAAATGTATCATTGCGAACGGAGTAGTGGTAAACCCTAAGTCTTTTATTAGAGAAGTTGGTCAGATCGAGAGCAAAAACTTGAGAACAGATCACATTTTTATCAGCAGAAGAGCGCATGTTATCATGCCTTACCACATCCTTTTGGATACTTACCGTGAAGAGGAACACGGCGGAACTCAGATCGGAACAACCAAAAAAGGAATCGGACCTTGCTATGAAGATAAAATTGCAAGAGTCGGAATCAGAATGGTTGACCTATTGAACCCTGAAATTTTAAGAGATAAAATTGAGAAAAACTTAAAAGTTAAGAACTCTCTTTTTGAAAAATATTACGGAAAACCGACATTAGACGTTGAAGAAATCTATAACGAATATTTAGAAATCGGAAAACAGCTTCAGGACAGAATCGTTGATACTGAATTAGAGCTAAACGAGGCAATCAGAGACGGTAAAAATGTTTTATTTGAAGGAGCACAGGCATTAATGCTTGATATCGACTTCGGTACATATCCGTATGTAACTTCATCTTCTCCATCTACAGGAGGGGTTTGTTCAGGAGCAGGAGTTCCACCAACATCACTTCAAAACCTGATTGGTGTAGCAAAAGCATACTGTACAAGAGTAGGAAACGGACCTTTCCCATCTGAATTAGACAATGAATTAGGAGAAAAGATCAGACAGATCGGTGGTGAATTCGGAGCTACTACAGGGAGACCAAGAAGAACAGGTTGGTTAGACCTTGTTTCTTTAAAGCATGCTTGTATGATCAACGGGATCAATAACCTTGTGATTACTAAACTTGACGTTCTTACAGGAATTGAAAACCTTAAAATCGTTACGCATTACAAAACTGAAGACGGAAAAATTATCGATTACTTTACTTCGTCAACAGAGAAGCTGTACAACTATGAGCCAATCTACCAGGATTTACCAGGTTGGGCGGAAGATATCACAAAAGCTAGAAGCTATGATGAACTTCCTGATAACGCTCAGAAATACATTGAGTTTATCGAAAAATATTTAGGAATTAATGTATACTTAGTTTCTGTAGGTCCTGAAAGAAGTCAGAACATCATCAGAAAAGAATTATTCTAATATTCTTAGAACATATATAAAAAGAGACTGTCAGATTTGATGGTCTCTTTTTTTTGTTTGCTATCCATGTCAGGGTTTTAAACCTTGACATGGATGATTATGTATTTTCTAAATATTAAAGTTATTGAAAACTCTTATATTTAGTCTTATATATAATCGGATGGAAAACAATAAATTGCCTCAATCTGCCATGAACAAAATTGTAATTAGCTTATACTTTACCATTGCATATGCTGTTTTACTAAGTGTTTATTTAGGATTTCCAATAAATATCCGCAGTAATTTTTTGCTGATGTTATTTGTTGTTTGCAGCTTACTGTTTAGTGTTGCTGCTATATATTTTGCTGCTAAAAGTTATAAGGAAGTAAAGATCAGTTCGGTCATTCTCATTATTATCAATGCACTGGGACTATTAATACCATTGATAATGTTGCTGATGATTTTTACATAATTCAATACTTTGAACGATTTTAAGCGTATATTTTTACTATTTGAAATGTTAAATTTTAAACATTTTCATAAAATTTTATAATATTATGTTGTTTTGGTAAAATTCTGGCAAATATTTTGATATTGAAACATTGCTTATCGATAAGAACTAATCAAACTAATAATCACATTTTTTTAACAGTTTAAATAGTAATAGTGATGAAACACCAGAACCAAAACCAGGAGTTTCGTTTTAACGAAGTCCTTTTTGAGCACCGAAATAAGCAATACGGTGCTTATGTATTAAGAAACGAATCAGATAGAATATTAACCAAAGCACTTTTTATAGGAGTAAGTTTAATGGCTGCCGTCTCTATTACACCAGTTGTAATATCAGCTTTTAAAGGCCCGGAGATTTTGCACACTTCTTGTGATATTGGTCCGATTAATATTCAAAATGTAGATACTCCAGAAGTAGCGCCTCCTGTAGAAATTATAAAACCAACAACTGCTCCCGATAAAAGAACATTTGACAGTACAGTGCCTATACCATCAAGTACAGCACAGGATCCGGATAATGTGAAAAAAGATGTTGTTCCTGATGATGCTGTGGCAGGCTTTACAGATCATTTTAAAGGAGATGTAGTCGCTCCGAATACATATGTGCCAACAACGGCACCTGTGGGATCAGGGCCGGTAATCAATACTCCACCGCCAGTAATTTCAGAGCCGGTAGATAAAAGCAAAATCGTAGATGCAGGCGATCTTGGAGTGGAAGCGAATTTTAAAGGAGGGATAGATTCTTTCAGAAATAAAGTCATGAACAGCTTCGACGGTTCAGGAATTGAATCAGAAGAAATAATAAAAACTACGGTTACATTCATTGTAGAAATGGATGGAACAATTTCAGGGGTAAAAGCTAACGGAACCAACGCCGATTTTAATAATGAGGCAATCAGAACAGTGAAGGCAATTTCAAACAAAGGAATCTGGATTCCTGCCAAAAACAAAAAAGGTGAATTTGTAAGAAGTTACTTCAAATTTCCAATCTCCATGAAGTTTGATAATTAATATCAAAAATCAATTTTTAATAGTTATCCACAAAGATTTTTTTTTGTGGATAATTTTTTTTATTGTTAAATTGCTTATTAACAGTATTTTAACTCAATTTTGATTTTCTCTATCTATCGGGAGCAAAGAAAAAAGTGTATTTTTGAAACTTAAAGTTCTAATAATGGCAAAAATCATAGGTATTGCTAATCAAAAAGGTGGGGTAGGAAAAACTACTACCGCTGTAAACTTAGCAGCAGCATTAGGAGTATTGGAAAAGAAAATATTGATCATTGACGCTGACCCTCAGGCCAATGCTACATCTGGCTTGGGAGTAGAAGATGTTCAGTATTCCACATATAATCTACTGGAGCATAGTGCAGATACAAGAACCTGTATCAAAAGAACGGCAACGCCGAATCTGGATATTATTCCATCACACATTGACCTGGTAGCAGCGGAGATCGAATTGGTAGACAAAGAAGATCGTGAATATATGCTGAAAAAGGCTCTGGCCAGTGTAAGAGATGATTATGATTATATTATCATAGACTGTGCGCCAAGTTTAGGTCTGATTACAGTAAACGCTCTTACCGCAGCAGATTCTGTGATTATCCCCATCCAATGTGAGTACTTTGCATTAGAAGGACTTGGGAAACTTTTGAATACCGTTAAAAATGTTCAGAAGATCCATAACAAAGATCTTGGAATAGAAGGTCTTCTTTTAACGATGTATGACAGCCGATTAAGACTTTCTAATCAGGTAGTGGAAGAAGTCAATCTTCACTTTCCGGAAATGGTTTTTGAAACCATCATCAGCAGAAATGTAAGATTGAGCGAAGCACCGAGTTTTGGAGAAAGTATCCTGAACTATGATGCAGAAAGTAAAGGGGCTGTTCAGTATATTCAGTTAGCTGAAGAAGTTCTTTTAAAGAACGAAAACTTAATAAAGAATTAAATTTAATAATAAATGGCCAATAGGTGAGAGGTAATCATCACTTAGCAAACATCATTTATCAATTATATCTATGAAGGACAAAAAAAGAGCTATGGGACGCGGCTTGGGCGCCATTTTAAGTGCAGAATCCAAAGCAACTGTCAATTCCGCTACAGATGAGGGAGCAGATAAGTTTGTGGGAAATATTGTAGAAGTTGCGCTTGAAGATATATATCCGAACCCGACGCAGCCGAGAACTTATTTTGATGAAAAAGCATTAGAAGAATTAGCACAGTCTATTAAAAACTTAGGGATAATCCAGCCGATTACCTTAAGAAAAGACGGTGAGAAATTCGAGATCATATCAGGGGAAAGACGTTACAGAGCAAGTAAAATTGCAGGTTTAGCGACTGTTCCTGCGTATATTCGTTTGGTAAACGATCAGGAGCTTCTTGAGATGGCTCTTGTAGAAAATATCCAGAGAGAAGATCTTGATGCCATCGAAATTGCCCTTACTTATCACAGGCTTTTGGAGGAGATCGGTCTGACTCAGGAAAACCTGAGCCAGAGAATAGGGAAAGATAGAAGTACTATTACCAATTCAATCAGATTGTTAAGGTTGAATCCGGATATCCAGAATGCTATCAGAAGTGGTGAGATTTCCGCTGGACACGGCAGAGCGATCATCAGTCTGGAAAGTGAAGAAGATCAGCAGGTTTTGTTTGATCTGATCATTAAAGAAAAATTGAATGTGCGTCAGGCTGAACAGGCTGCCGCTGCATTGAAAAACCCAAAATCTCAGGCTGCTAAAAAAGTAAATGCCGAGTTATCCAATAACTATAAAAGAGCCCAGAAGACCATCGCTGACATCCTGGATGTAAAAGTGGAGATCAAGGCTTCTGGAAATGGTAAAAAAGGTAAGATTGTTCTGGACTTCAAAAATGAAGAAGAGCTGGAATATATTTTATCCCATATTAAATAAATGAAGAAAATATTTTTCACATTTTTCTTGTGTATTGCTGTATTAGCTTACTCACAAGTTGCGCCTATTGATACTGTTCGGGTACAGACACCTCCGAAAGAGGAATTTCGTTTGACGAAACCTGCTACCAAAACAGAAGCCAAGATCATTGAAGATCTTGAAAAAGCCAATGGGCCTACCAGAAAAACAATAAAGCTTAATCCAACCAAAGCAGGACTGTATTCTGCAGTATTGCCGGGATTAGGCCAGTTTTATAATAAAAAATACTGGAAAATTCCAATTGTTTGGGGAGCTGTTGGAGCGGGAGTAGGTATTGCTGTATGGAATGATAATCAATACAGAAAATACCGCGAATATTATGTAGCCAAATTAAACGGGACCCCTAATGAATTTGTGGATGCCCGCCCGTGGTTAGACAAGAAAGCCTTAGGGAATGCTCAGGACAGGGCAAAAAGACAAAGAGATTATGCGATTGCCATTACAGGATTGATCTATATTTTAAATATTGTAGATGCAGTAGTGGATGCCCATCTTTATGAGAGCCGCCATGATCCTGATTTAACCTTTAAGCCTTCAATGATCCAGGATCAATATGGTTTTGATACACCTAAAACAGGATTCGCTTTAAGTTATAGATTTTAATAGACAATACATACAGAAGCCGAAAGGTTGAATGTAACAATAAAATAAAAAAGATTACATGAAAATAGCATTAGTTGGTTATGGTAAAATGGGTAAAATCATTGATGAGATCGCACAGAAAAGAGGTCATGAAGTGGTTGCCCGGCTGAAGGAAACCCCAACTGCTGAAAATCTGAACAATCCGGATGTTGTTATTGAATTTTCTTTACCGGAAGTTGCCTATGATAATATCAAAGCTTGTCTTGAACATAAGATCCCTGTAATCTGTGGTACAACAGGCTGGCTGGAGAAAAAAGATGAAATAGAAAAACTTGCTGTAGACAATAATACAGCCTTTTTATATGGTTCTAATTTTAGTTTAGGCGTCAATTTATTCTTTGCTCTAAATGAAAAATTAGCTGATCTGATGAAGAATGTAAATGAATATTCTTGTCAGCTGGAAGAAATTCACCACATCCATAAAAAAGATGCCCCAAGCGGAACTGCAATCTCTATTGCAGAAGGAATCATTCATAATAATCCGAAATTTGAAGCCTGGAAACTGGAAGAAACAGAAGGTAAACAGCTTGGAATTTTCGCCGTTCGTGAAGATGAAGTTCCGGGAACTCACAGCGTTTACTACAGAAGTGAAGTGGATGAAATTGAGATCAAACATACTGCATTCAACCGAAATGGATTTGCATTAGGAGCAGTAGTCGCTGCCGAATGGATCAAAGATAAAAAAGGAAACTTCGGAATGAAGGACGTTTTAGGGCTTTAATTGTAACAAATTCTGTAAATTGCAGACCAATATGAAAATGATGAATAGTAAATAGCAGCGCGCTGTAATCGTTTATTACTCATCATTTATCATTTATATATTTAGAACAGGCACAAAAAAATTATGAATTATTTTTTAACTTATACAGTGTATGTCCTCATTTTATCCGTATTGATGGGGATTTCAACTTGGAAGTTGTTCAAGAAAATGGGGTATAGCCCTTTATTTGCATTTATACCTTTTTATAACTATTTCATTATCCTGAAAGAAACAAAACATCCGAAATGGTGGGCAATCCTTTCCTATCTTCCGATTGTAGGACCTATCATGATGTCTGTTTTCCATCTTTATTTAGTAAAGAAATTCGGGAAAACCCTTTTCAAGGATCAGATTCTTACTGTAATCCTTCCGTTCATTTATATGGCAACAATCAACTATTCCAAAGATGTAGAATTAGAAGATGAAAATGCCAATGAGCTGTTTCTTACCGATGAAGAAAAAGAAGCAAAAAAGAAAGATACATTTTTGGGTTCTATTACGTTTGCAGTAGTATTTGCAACTATTATTCACGTTTTTGTAACGCAGCCGTTCGGGATTCCTACAGGTTCCATGGAGAGAACATTATTGGTAGGAGACTTCCTTTTCGTAAACAAATGGAGCTACGGATACAGACTTCCGATGCGTCCTGTAGCAATACCTTTCCTTCAGGGAACGATCATGGATACCGGACAGAAAGGAAACCCAAAAGATGACCCGAAATCCTATGTAGACGGAGTAAAATTACCTTATACAAGAATATTACAGTTCAGTAAACCTCAGAAAAATGATGTAGTTGTTTTCAACTATCCTCAGGATTCTGTTCATACAGCAATCGACAGAAAAGACCCTTATGTAAAAAGATGTGTGGCTACAGCCGGAGATACTTTTGAAATGAGAGCCGGAAGACTTTTTGTAAACGGAAAGCCGGAAACTGTTTTGGGAGATCAGGAAGTACAGCACAGATATATTGTGACTACTGATAGCCAGTTAGATATTCCTACACTATATAAAGCTTACGGGTTTTTACCGGTAGTAGAACAGCAGCAGAATAACGGAGGATTTATTTATGCTTTTCAGGGCCTTACAGATAAAACGGCTAAAGATATTAAAGGACTTCCTCACGTAACCGATATAACGGAAGATGTTTCCGTAAAAGGAGAAGCAGCAATAGCTTACAGAGATGAAGCCAGAACAAAAATCGATACTACACAGTCTATTTTCCCGGTTAACAAACCTTGGAATCAAGACTGGTACGGACCGGTAAGAATTCCTAAGAAAGGAGATGTGGTAGCAATCAACAATGAAACCCTTCCAATGTTCCAGTGGATTATTTCTGAATATGAGCATAACAGCTTAGAAAAGAAGAACGGAAAGATCTTTATCAATGGTAAAGAAGCTAATCAATATACTATTCAACAAGATTATTATATGATGGTGGGGGATAACAGAGATGCTTCATTAGATGCAAGATTCTTTGGCTTCGTTCCGGAAGAAAATATTGTCGGAAAGCCGATGTTTACATGGATGAGTGTTCAAGGAGCTTTTGCAGACAGCAGTTCCAGCTATCAGGCGCCATTCAAGATCCGTTGGGACAGAATGTTTAAAGCAACCAATACAGGAGAAGCCAATAAAACTTCATACTGGTGGATTGCTGCAATGATTTTAATATTATTCTTCGGTTGGGAATATTTTGTGAAATTATTCAAAAAGAATAAGACAGAAGACGAGTTATAAATAAAATTAAACTTAAAATAGAATGAAGTATTTGAAAAAATACTTCATTTTTGTATTATGAATATGAAGAATGTTTTATTACCGGTATTTTATATGCCACCGGTTTCATGGTTTTCAGTGTTTTTAGATCCTGAAAATGAAGTTGTTTTTGAACAGTTCGAAAACTTTCCGAAGCAGACCTATAGAAATAGAGCTAATATTTATGGAGCGAATGGAAAATTATCTCTGATCATTCCTATCAATCATAACGGGAAAAGAGAGATGAAAGATATAGAACTTTCTTACAGAGAAGATTGGAGAGGTCTCCACTGGAAGTCAATCAAAACCGCTTATCAGAGCTCTCCTTACTTCGAATACTATGAAGATAAGTTCAGGAAAATTTTTGATCTTAAAGAAAAGTTTCTTTTGGACTTTAACCTTAAAGGGTTAGAAGTTATCCAACAGATATTGAAAACAGAAAAGGCACACTCTTTGAATGAAGAATATATCAAAAATCCAGAAGGAATCAGTTTCAGAGAAAAGTTTTCTGCAAAACTTCCTTCAGAATTTGAAATGGAAAGCTATTATCAGACCTTCTCAGACAAATTAGGATTTTTAGAAGATTTATCGGTTCTGGATCTTATCTGTAACAAAGGCCCTGAATCACTTGTTTACATAAAAAATATAAAACATTAATATACGATCGTCATTGTCGGATTTTTATTGAAAATAAAACACATGACGACTGTATATGACTTTAAAACAAATATCAATATATGAAAAAGGTATTATTAGCTGCAGTTTTTTTGACCGGTTTTGGATTCTCCTTTGCACAGGAGTCAAAAGCTAAAAGTATTGACCCGAATGAAGATAAAAACCTGATGATGTGGTATCATAAGGATTTTGCAACTTCAAAAATTTATGGAGTGAATACAGAAAATGCATATAAATATCTGGAATCAAAAGGTTTAAAGCCTAAAACAGTAATCGTTGGAGTTTTAGACAGTGGAGTACAGGTAGATCACCCGGGATTGGTGAAAAACATGTGGACCAACCCTAATGAAATCCCTGGAAACGGAAAAGATGATGATGGAAACGGATATATCGATGATATTCACGGATGGAATTTCATTGGAGGAAAGAATGGGGATGTTGATATCGATAATATGGAAGTAACAAGAGTTGTTGCCAAATATAAACCCGTTTTTGAAGGTGATGATTCTGCAAAGAATAAAGCTAATCAGGCTAAAATGCCGGAAGACTTTGAAATGTATATGAAAGCTAAAGACCTTTTCACAAAGAAAAGTGTTGAAGCTCAGCAGAATTTCAGAACATATTCCATGATAAATGAGCTGATTCCTAATATGGTAAAGCTATTGGCAGGAAAGCCAGTGACAACAGAAACTATTTCAGCCATTAAGAAACCTACAGATCAAAAGGATGCAATTGCTCTGGAGGTCTTGGGTAATATCTCTCAAAGTCCGGATTTTAAAGGAAAATCCTCTGCAGAATTTGAGACCAGAATGAAAAAGGATATGAAAGAAGCTATCGATCATTTTGCACCAGCAGCAAAACAATATGATCTTTCATATGACCCAAGAAAAGAAATTGTAGGAGATAACTATGATGACTATTCTGAAAAAAACTATGGAAACAACCATTACGAAGGACCTGATGCAGAACATGGAACCCACGTATCCGGAATCATTGCAGGGCTTCCACAAGGGAAGGAAATACAGCATGGTATTGCTTCAAGAGTTGCTAAAATTATGACGGTAAGAGCTGTACCTAATGGAGATGAAAGAGATAAAGACGTTGCCAATGCAATCAGATATGCTGTAGATAATGGTGCTAAAATCCTGAACATGAGTTTTGGTAAACCTGTTTCCCCAGGTAAAAATGTAGTTTGGGATGCTTTCAAATATGCTGAAGATAAAGGCGTTCTTTTAGTAAAAGCAGCAGGTAACGAAAATGAAGACGTAGCAGAACATCTGGCGTATCCTACCAACTACAAGAATGTTAATGATGAAAAACCATTTGTGAATAACGTGGTCGTAGTAGGAGCGAGTACCAATGATAATAATGCCCTTAGAGCTAATTTCTCCAATTTCAATAAGAAAATGGTGGATGTTTTTGCTCCCGGAGAAAGAATCTACTCAACCGTTAAAGGAAGTAAATACGAATATTTAGATGGAACATCCATGGCATCTCCGGTAGTATCAGGAGCTGCAGCAGTTCTGTTAGCGTATATGCCGAATCTTAAACCTGACCAGATCATTGAATCATTGAAAAAATCAAGCAATCTGAGCTCAGCGAACGGTTTTACAGATTTCTCTGCAGCAGGAGGAGTTATAGACGTGAAAAAAGCAGCTGAATATGCTTATAATAACTTCTATAACGGAAGTAAAACCCCTGTTGTTAAAAAAGCAACTAAAGCTGTTAAAAAATAATTATTTATAAATGATTATGATATCCATTTTATAAATGAAGCACTTGGAAATATCAGGAATAAACCGCCATACAGTGCAGTTTTGTTTTCTTTAAAAAAAATGTTAAAATATTCATTTTTAAATAGCTAATAAAAAAGTCCGAAATTTTTCGGACTTTTTTATTTTTTAAATACAATTTTGGCACGGTTTTTTGTAACTTTATTGTAACAAAATAATAAACAACAAAATGAAAAAGTTACTACTTGCAGGGATGTTAGGAACATCACTTTTTGCAGTGTCTTGTTCCTCCGTGAATAACGCAGCTACATCTCAGAATCAAAAGGCTGAGTTTCTTAAATTAAAAGGAGACTGGCAGATTGTGAGCATAGACTACGATAAAGGGTATAAAATTAAGCCTTTTGACGAAGGGGCAGATGCACAGTGTTTCGTAGGAAGCCACTGGAGATTGATCCCTAATAACTGGACAGGTGCTTACACTCTGAACGGAGGAGGAAGCTGTCCGGCAATTACACAGCCTATCAAGTTTGAAATCAAGAATGGAGATACATTTATGTTTAAAAAAGTTCTTGCAGGTACAAAAGCAAAACAGAATATTGCAGGATATACTTTATCGGTAATCAACCAAAGTACAGATCAGTTTTCTCTTCAGCAAGACGTTCCGTTTGAAGGTGGAAGTGTAAAAGTTGTTTACAACTTCGAAAGAACCGGAATGAAATAATTGAATAACATAAAAGATAAAAAAAATGAAATTTACTAAAACATACGTAGGAGCTCTTTTCTTGTCATCAGCATTATTACTGACAAGTTGTGAAGCCGTTCAGAATTCAAATAACCAACAAAGAGGTACAGCTGTAGGAGTTGCTTCAGGAGCTGTATTAGGAGGTATCCTTGGAAACAATGTAGGAAGAGGTGGAAATGGTGCTATTGGTGCTGTACTAGGTGGTATTATCGGTGGTGTTGCAGGTAACGTTATCGGTAACAAAATGGATAAGCAGGCAAAAGATATTAAAGAAACTTTACCAGGTGCTCAGGTAGAAAGAGTAGGAGACGGTATCAAAGTAACGATGAATGAAAGTATCGTAAACTTTGCTTTCGATTCTTCAAATCTTACTTCTGTTGCACAAAATAACTTAGATAAATTAGCTAAAGTATTGGTTGATAATCCGGATACTAATATCAATATCTATGGTCACACAGACAGCGTAGGTAAAGATGCGTACAACGTAGCACTTTCTCAAAGAAGAGCTGATGCTGTAAAAGCTTATTTAGTAGGAAAAGGATTAGCAGGAAGCAGAATGTTCACAAAAGGTGAAGGTAAAAATATGCCGGTTGCCAGCAATGATACAGACGAAGGAAGAGCTAAAAACAGAAGAGTTGAATTCGCTATTACTGCAAATGAAAAAATGATTAACGATGCCAAGCAAGGGCAGTAATTAATTTAACATATAAATATTTTCGTAAAAGACCGCTCCGGCGGTTTTTTTTGTATTTTTATGGCTGTCAATTTTGAATTTATTATTTTTGTAATCGAAATAACATAAATGAAAAAATATTTAAAACTGCTCCGGGTGGAGCAATGGGTAAAAAACCTTTTTGTATTTGTCCCTCTATTTTTCTCCGGTAATATTACCAATCTTGATTTACTTACCAAAAGTATCTTTGCTTTTATCATCTTCTCATTCGCTGCAAGCATTGTTTATATTCTGAATGACTATAATGATATTGAGGCAGATAGGAAACATCCTGAAAAAAGAAGACGTCCCTTGGCAAGCGGTGCGATCTCAAAATCTACAGCCATAGGAATCCTTATTGGGCTGGTGATTGCAGATATTGTTTTTGTAGGTTTTGCCCAGATGTATTTCCAGCAGCCGCTATGGAAATTTGCTACCATTATCGCTTTTTATGTAGTGATGAATCTGGCATATACCTTTAAACTGAAACATGTGCCGATCATTGATATCTTTATCATTGCTATAGGATTTGTACTGCGGGTTCTGGCTGGTGGTTATATCACAGGGATCAGTATTTCCCAATGGGCAATCTTACTGACTTTTGTATTGGCTTTAGTATTGGCCATTGGAAAAAGGAGAGGAGAGCTTATCAATGCTCAGGTTTCAGGTAAAACAAGGAAGGCTCTGGATGGGTATAATGTACAGTTTGCTGACATTGCTCTGTCTATTTCCATTACATTGGCTATTGTTTGTTATCTGATGTTTACCCTTTCACCTGAAGTACAGGCAAGATTTCATGAAAGAGTTTTTTATACAGTGGTTTTCGTTGTATTTGCTCTTTTAAGATATCTGCAGCAGACACTGGTGTACAACAGAACAGAATCTCCCACAAAAATTGTGTACAGAGACCGTTATATACAGGTTACTTTATTACTTTGGGTGGCCACATTTTTAATTCAAATTTACTTTAAGAAATGAAGCCGAATTTCACACAGAAAGTTACAAACTGGGGCAATTTCCCGGTAGTGGAAAAAGAAATGAGATCTGAAGACAGCTTCAAAAACATAAAAGAGTTCGTACTCAATCACAATGAAGTTATTGCAAGAGGAAACGGAAGATGTTATGGAGATGCTTCATTGGGTGAAAGCATTTTTTCTACTAAAAAATTAAATAAATTCATCAGCTTTGACCGCCTGAACGGAATTATAGAATGCGAATCCGGAGTTCTACTATCGGAGGTGCTTGAAATATCGGTTCCACAGGGATATTTCCTTTATGTAACACCAGGAACGAAGTTTGTTTCTGTTGGAGGAGCTATTGCTTCTGATGTACACGGAAAGAATCACCATGCAGAAGGTTGTTTTTCAGAATATGTGATTGAATTTAAACTGATGATTGAAAACGGGGAAATCATTACCTGTTCAAGAGAAGAGAATTCAGATAAGTTCTGGGCTACCATCGGTGGAATGGGGCTTACAGGAATTATCCTTACAGCAAAATTTAAGCTTAAAAATATAGAATCAGCCTATATCCGTCAGGAAAGTATCAAAGCTGATAATCTTGATGAGATCTTTAAGCTGTTTGATGAAAGTGAAAGCTGGACATATACCGTAGCATGGATCGATTGTCTTCAGAAAGGAAAAAATATTGGAAGAAGTATTCTGATGAGAGGAGAACATGCTTTTCAGCATGAATTGCCGCAGACTATGACAAAAAATCCTTTAAGATTAAAGAAAAAATTACAGCCAACTGTACCTTTTTACTTTCCGGGATTCGTATTGAATGCTTTGACAGTAAAGATTTTCAACTGGCTCTATTATAAAAAACAGTCTAAAAAAGAAGTTAAGAATTTCATCGATTATGAAACCTTTTTCTATCCCTTGGATGCCATTAACGAATGGAATAAGATCTATGGGAAATCTGGTTTCATACAATATCAGATGGTGATCCCAAAAGAAGCAGGAAAAGAAGGAATGAAGAGAATTCTTGAAACCATTGCCAATAGTGGAAACGGTTCGTTCTTAGCTGTTTTAAAACTTTTCGGGAAGAATAATCCGGAGGCTTACAATTCATTCCCTGTTGAAGGGTATACATTGGCGCTGGATTTTAAAGTTAATTCAAAGCTGAAAAAACTGGTAGATCAGCTGGATAGTATTGTTCAGGAGTTTGGAGGAAGAATTTATCTCACCAAAGACAGTATGAGCAGATCCTCGCTTACCAATTACCTGAAAAACATTCGAAGTCCTAAATTTGTGTCTTTACAGCACAAAAGAATCTTAAATAATAACTCATAATGATAGTCCTGGGAAGTACATCTGAAGTGGCACAGGCTTTTGTGGAAAAAGCACTTCAGGAAGGAGAAAAGTTTGAAAGAATCTATCTTTTTACCTCAAATAAAGAAACTACGGAAAGGTTTGCAAGACATATTGATGTAAAATTTCTACAACAGTCTGAAGTGATAGAGCTTGATCTGATGAAAGAAATTGATTACAACAAATTTGATTATATCAATTCAAATGTATTATTTTGTGCCGTAGGATATTTGGGTGAAGGAACAGAAGAAGGATTGTATGATAATAAGAACACGGAACGTATCATTAATATCAATTATTCTAAGCTGATTCCGGTAATGAACTATTTTGCCCATAAATTTGAAAACAGAAGATCAGGAACGATCATCGGACTTTCATCGGTGGCAGGAGACAGGGGAAGACAGAGTAATTTTATCTATGGAAGTGCAAAAGCCGCTTTTACGGCTTATCTGAGTGGGTTAAGAAACTATCTTTTCAGTAAAAAAGTACATGTACTGACGGTAAAACCAGGGTTCATGGCAACCAAAATGACAGAAGGACTGCCTTTGAATCCTAAGTTAACAGCAACACCAAAACAGGCTGCTGCCTGCATTTATAAAGCGTTCAAAAAGCAGAAGAACGTGGCATATGTTTTGCCGGTTTGGAGTATTATTATGATGATTATCAGGAATATCCCTGAATTTATATTTAAAAAGTTAAAGCTTTAAGAAATGAAAAAATTGTATTGTTTTGATTTTGACGGAACCCTGACGTATAAAGATACCATGTTTATGTATCTTAAATTCTATGATTCTACAAAATATAGAATACAATTTTTAAGACATGTACCCCTTTTTATTCTGCTGAAGCTTAAACTGGCAGAAACAGAAAAAGTAAAGAAAAGCTTTATCGGGTCTATTTTAAAAGGACAGTCACAGGAAAAAATAGAATTGAAATCCAAGCAGTTCTTTGAATTGCATTACCCTAAAATTGTAAGAGAGAATGCCTTGGATTTTATTCAAAATATCGATAGGAATAATACACAGAGTTTATTGGTAACAGCTTCTCTGGATATCTGGGTAAAACCTTTTGCCGAAGTTCTGAAAATGCAGCTTGTTTCTACGCGGGCAGAGTTTAAGAACGGTGTTTTTACAGGAAATTTTGTAGGAAAAAATTGTAACGGAAAAGAAAAACTGGTGCGTATAAAGGAAGAAATTAATAATTCCAGGTATGATAAAATTATTGCATTTGGTGATACTTCCGGGGATAAGCCAATGTTGAAATGGGCAAATGAAGGACATTACCAATTTTTTCACTAATTTTGGGTGATAAAAGTGTAAAAAATGAAAATTTTGTTAACTGCAATTGCAGCCACCCTGATGAGCTGTGCAAGTACAACATCATCCCAACAAAATTCTTCTGATATGCAGCAGAAAGCAGAGTTTATTGTATCCGGTTCTCAGGGAGGTACAAAGGAGCGTGGCTTCAAAATCATTAAAGATGAAAAAGAATTTCATACTGTGGTTAAAAGTGGCTCCGGACTTATAGAAGAAGGAAAAAATTCCACTGCTGATTATCCGGGATTTCCCAAAGATAAAAAGGTTGTTGTATACAATCTGGGAAGCTTCAGATCAGGTAGCCACAGTATCAATGAGATCAAGGGGATATCTGTAAAGAATAATGTCCTGTATGTAGAAGTTCCAGCTGGAGAACCTTCAGGTGGAATGGAAATTCAGGTGCTTTCCAATCCTTGGTTCGTTTTTGCTGTTCCTGCAAATTACCAGTTTACCTCCGTAGAATTAAAATATTCAAAATAACAATGAATAAAATATATTTAGATAATGCCGCAACCACTCCGCTTGCAGAAGAAGTTATAGACGCAATGGTTGGTACGATGAAGATGAATTTCGGAAACCCATCTTCAACTCATAGCTTTGGACAGGAAGCCAAAATCCTTATTGAAAATGTAAGAAGACAGGTTGCAGACTATCTTCATGTAACTCCTGCTGAAATTATTTTTACTTCCTGTGGAACAGAATCCAATAATATGATCATCAAATCCTCGGTGGAACACCTTGGAGTAGAAAGAATCATTAGCTCGCCTTTGGAACATAAATGTGTTTCTGAAAGTATTCTGGATATGAAAGCGAGAAAAGGAGTAGAGGTAAACTATATCCGCCCTAATGAAAAAGGAGATATTGACCTTGATAAATTAGAAGAACTTTTAAAAGCTTCAGATAAAAAGACTTTGGTAAGCTTAATGCATGCCAACAACGAAATTGGAAATATCGTTGATATTAAAAAAATTGCAGCATTATGCAAAGCGAATAATGCCCTTTATCACTCTGATACAGTGAAGACAATGGCTCATATGAAATTTGATTTCTCAGATATCCTTGTAGATTTTGCTTCTTGCAGTGCTCATAAATTCCATGGTCCAAAAGGAGTAGGTTTTGCTTTTATTAGAAAAGCAACCGGCTTGAAAGGAATTATTACAGGTGGACCTCAGGAAAGAAGTCTGAGAGCAGGTACTGAGAATGTTGCTGGTATTGTAGGGTTAGGCAAGGCTTTAGAGCTTTGCATCAACAATATGGAGGCTTATGCTGCCCATATCAGAGAAATTAAAGAATACGCAATCGAAAGATTATCTGCGGAGGTTCCCAATATTAAATTCAATGGACGAAGTGGTGAGATGGAAAATAGTGTTGACAGTGTTTTAAGTGCATTGCTTCCGTATAAAAACCCATTAATCGGACTTCAGCTGGATATGAAAGGAATTGCCATTTCTCAGGGAAGTGCATGTTCTTCCGGAGCATCCAAGCCATCAATGGTGATGATGATGGTGCTTTCTGAAGACGAAATGGATCATTGTACGCCATTACGTATTTCTTTCAGTCATCTAACGACAAAAGCTGATATAGATGCACTCGCAGAGGCATTAAAGGAGATTTCGAAAGATTACACTATAGAAAAAACTAATGTTGAGCATAGATAGTCTTATGATGTAAAAATCGTAATTTTGAACACTCAATAGAATTGAAAAAAGAAAATAATATTAATTAAAATAAAAGAAACAAAATGGCTTTAGAAATTACAGACAGCTCATTCCAGGATACGGTTTTAAAATCAGATAAACCAGTTTTAGTTGACTTCTGGGCAGTATGGTGTGGACCTTGCAGAACGCTGGGACCAATCATCGAAGAAGTAGCATCAGATTTTGAAGGAAAAGCAGTAGTAGGGAAAGTGGATGTAGACAACAATCAGGAAATTTCAATGCAGTATGGGATTAGAAATATCCCTACAGTTCTTATTTTTAAGAACGGAGAAGTTGTAGATAAACTAGTAGGTGTAACTCCAAAAGAGGTTATCGCTGAAAAATTAAGCGCTCACTTGTAAAAAAATAAGTTTGATAATGAATGCCTTCCATGATTGGGAGGCATTTTTTTTTAAAATAGTTTGCAGGTAATAAAAAAAGGTGTAATTTTGCAACCACGAAAAAGAAACGAAGTTCTTTAACAAAAAAAAACAAGATCCGGTAGTTCAGCTGGTTAGAATGCCGCCCTGTCACGGCGGAGGTCGCGGGTTCGAGTCCCGTCCGGATCGCAAAAAGTTTTTTCATTACTTTTAAAAAAATGATCCGGTAGTTCAGCTGGTTAGAATGCCGCCCTGTCACGGCGGAGGTCGCGGGTTCGA
Source organism: Chryseobacterium sp. BIGb0232 (assembly GCF_024810195.1). Lineage (NCBI taxonomy): Bacteria > Pseudomonadati > Bacteroidota > Flavobacteriia > Flavobacteriales > Weeksellaceae > Chryseobacterium > Chryseobacterium sp. BIGb0232. The sequence goes on along the minus strand of NZ_JANUEH010000012.1, from coordinate 132,561 downwards.
GTCCCGTCCGGATCGCAGAAGTTTTCTCAATTTCTTTTAAAAAAAAATTGATCCGGTAGTTCAGCTGGTTAGAATGCCGCCCTGTCACGGCGGAGGTCGCGGGTTCGAGTCCCGTCCGGATCGCAATTATTTAATCAAAATAGTATAAAATGCTGTAAAATAGATGTTTTACAGCATTTTTTGTTTTGTGCCAGTTCCAAATGGAGCTAAAAAACACAATCTGAAAGTGACCTATTCAGTGACCTGTAAAAAAAGAGAACTAAAGGTCACTAAAAAGTAGGAAGAAATCCTATTCATAGGCCTATTCAGAAATTGAACATCTTGTGGAAAGTTTTTAATGACTCTATGTTTAGAATTTTTAAAAACATTATAAAATGAATAAGACATTCAGCCTTCTTTTTTATCTCAAAAAAGCTAAAATCAATACGCTGGGAAAAGTACCCATCTGTATGAGAATTACCATAGATGGAGAAATTCTGAGCTAAGCACAAAACGAACTATATTACCATCGAAATGGAAATCTCAGGCTCAATGCATGAAAGGCGTTTCAGAGAAATGTAAATCTTTTATTATTATCTTAAAATATTTGAGCAGAAAGCTTATGATACTTATCACAACTTGATAAGAGAGAATAAGTCAGTTAGTAGTTTAATTCTTAAGAATAGATTATTGGGGAGAGATCAAAATATTAGGATGCTTATTCCAATCTTTCAGGATCATAATAACAGAATGGAGAAGTTGGTAGGGAAGGAGTTTGCTAAAGGAACATTAACCCGTTATAAAACCTGTCTAAGTCATAAAGAATTTTTAGAATGTAAATATTAGAAATCTGATATTGATATAAAAAAAATCGATTATGCTTTTCTCAATGATTTTGAATTTTATCTGCGAACTGAAAAGTCCTGTGGGAATAATTCCGCGGTAAAGTATCTGATGAACTTTGGTAAAATTATCAGAAATTGCCTCGCTAACGGTTGGATAGATAAAAATCCATATCTTAATTACGATTCCACTTTTAAAAATGAACGTCTTTCACAAGTCAGATATATATTCTTGTTCAGTTGTTTTACTGGTTTAGCTTATATAGATACACAAAAACTTACACAGGAGAATATTAATATAGGATTAGATGGAAGTAAATGGATTTTTGCAAAGCATCAGAAAACCATTACTAATTCTAATATTCCGCTTCTTTATCAGGCGGAACAGATTATTGAGAAGTATAAAAATCATCCTGCTTGTCTAAATAAGGGAAGATTACTCCCAGTCCTTAGCAATCAGAAGATGAATGTATATCTAAAAGAAATAGCAGACCTTTGTGGAATCAATAAGGAATTAACATATCATATTGCGCGTCATACTTTTGCGACAACAATCACTTTGTCTAATGAAGTTCCAATAGAAAGTGTAAGTAAGATACTCGGACATAAGAATATTAAGAGGACCCAGCATTATGCCAAAATTCTGTATAAGAAAGTAAGTGAGGATATGATATTATTAAAACAGAAATTTATTAAGAAAGGATGTTAAATTGTAAGTATTATATAGATCCTTTCAATTTCTTAAATTCATTTGATAATCTTGGATCTGAATGCGTTCCTGAAGAGGATTATACAAATATTCTACTTCATCAGAGAAAGGAGTCTTATTACTCAGTTCATAAATTACATCTATCGGTGTTTTCCCCTTTAAAAGACTATGAGGCCTCTCCCAATTATAAAAATGCTGCCAATAGCCCAATTCTTCCCTAAGATTGATTTTTTTAATCGTGAGCGGCATAAAATTCATGTAAATCAGTTTTTTGTACTCTTTCCACTTTTCCATTCAAATGGGGGAGAACAAGGTTTATTAGGTCTGAATTTAATACAATATTCCATTAACTTTTTCTGAACCTTTACAGCAAAGAATTCATTCCCTCTATCGGCTTGTATTCGTTGAATAGGAAAAGGCATTTCTTCTATTATACTTTATCAATAAACTTCAATGTATTAGTAGATGTTCTTTGGGAATAAATATCTATAACTTGATAATGGGAACAATCATCAATGGCTGTACGTTGATAAATACCGGGAGCTATTTTGCACGTATCAAACTGGACTCGGTCTATTATATATTTTGAAAATTTTAATGTAAATCTATAGGCGGTGAAAAAAAATTGCTTTTTTTTCACCGCCTATGGATTTAATTCTTATATTTACAAACGTGGATTAGTTGAGTAACTACTGCAAGAAGAAATGAGAAAAGCTAAATGTGATTCGCAGTGGCGGAGCCCTATTCTTTGTAAAAGAAATAGCCTCGGGTATTAGTTTGGCAAAACTATTGAATACCTTGTTAATACCTTAAATTTGAGATGTCTTTTATGAAGCATTTTGAATAAACTATTCACATCATTCTACACTTGTAACAGTTTCAAAGGCGTTGGATGTTAAATGTTAAGAAATTTATATTTTGAATTAATTTAAAATATATTATATATGGCACACTCGTATCTAGGATGGTATGTTTTGTATGTGAAATTTCAACACGAGAAAAAAATAAACAACCTACTAAGGGAAATGAATTTTGATTCTTTTTTACCGACATTTGAAGTTTCGAAAAGATGGTCAGATCGTAAAAAGATAGTTAATAAGCCACTATTTCCTTCATACGTGTTTCTCAATGTGCGTACGAAAAATGAATTTTTAAAAGCTCTCGAAATAGATGGAGTATTTAATTATATCAGTTTTGGTGGTAAGTATGCGAAAATACGTGATAGTGAGATCTTAACTATCAAAAAATTTATAACAGATAGTGGTATTTCGAACGTAGAGACCTCTGTTAATCTTCCAAAAGTTGGTGAATTAGTTAAAATTAACTCTGGGGCTCTTGAAGGTTTAACGTGTGAAGTAATAAAGATTGAAAACGAAAGAAGGATTTTTGTATACATTGAATCTTTGAAACTAAATATTAGTGCTATTGTTCCTTCAAATTATCTTATCTAAGAAATTTGATAATAGTAACATTTACCCAACATTTTTGTAGGAAAGATGTATTAAAGCTTGTGATTTTCCCATTTAGATCCTGCGGTTTATCAAAATCATTTTAGTAGTTTTATTTCTGTATTCTTTAAGATTACTATATTTGCATTAAGTAGTCTTTTATAATGAAATGTATTAATTTTATTTATGCATTACAAGTTTGATTTTGAATAGTTTAATATGATAATATGAAAAGTAGGAGTTTAATTAATAAAGAAATTGATGATTTTTATTCGAAGACTTCTGAAGAAACTAGGCTTCAGATAGGACTTGGACCGCTCGAGTTCGAAAGAAACAAAAATCTAATTAGTCGATTTATTTCTCAAAAGCCATCTATTGTTTTGGATGTTGGCGGCGGACCTGGTATCTACTCGGAGTGGATGGCAAAAAATGGGCATACGGTTTATTTAGTAGAGCCCGTATTAAAGCATATTCAGCAAGCTCAAAAAAGAGCCAAAAAAGCGAAGTTTGAGTGCATTCAAGGCGAGGCAGGAAACTTAAAATTTGAAAATAATTTTGCTGATATAGTTATTTTGCATGGGCCATTGTATCATCTTCAAGATGAAAAGAAGCGCAATGAGTGTTTAAAAGAAGCTAGGCGTGTATTGAAACCTGGCGGGATTCTTCTTGGATTTGCAATAAACTATACAGCCTCAACCATTGCTGCCTTAATACAAGGAGTGATTGGACATGGCGAGTTTTTCAGCATGTGCCGAGAAGAGTTAACCAGTGGTATTCACGATGCTCCTAAAAGTATACCGGGAATGCTACCTCATGGTTACTATTATAAACAAGAGGATTTGATAAAAGAAGTACAAGAATGCAGTTTTGAATTTTTGGATATTTTTGCCGTTGAAGGTTTTATTTGGTTAGATAAAAATTATTTCGAATCTCTGGCAAATCCTTCAAAACAAAAAATTCTAATGGAGCTACTTAAACTAACGGAGAACGATAAAAATCTTATTTCCTTTAGTCCCCATATGATGATTGCCGCAAAAAAATAGATTTAATGTAAATCATCCTATTGTTGATAGATATAAATCCCCAATTTTGAAATGATACATGAACAGTCATTCACAAACCTTGAAATACAATATTTTGTAGAAAAAGTTATATTGCTGTTAGAAAATTGTTTTAAGATATAATGGTAAGACGACAATCGATAAAACTATTCTTTGTTTTTAAATTTTAAGTTTTAAATAATATGAAAACAGTCCTTATTACAGGAACATGTAGAGGAATTGGGCTTGAAGCAGCCTTAAAGTTCAGCCGAGGAGGATATAAAGTATTTGCTACCATGCTCAACCTTGAATCAGCTTCAGCGTTGAAGGAAAAGATTGATGACGAATCTTTGGATATAACCATTTTAGAAATGGATGTTGATTCCGATGTTTCCGTTAAGGAATGTATGAACTCCGTTATTCAGCAGTGTGGTTCGCTGGATGTTCTTGTTAATAATGCCGGAATTGAGCGACATGGATCAATTGAAGAATTGGAAATTGCCGATTTTCAAGCAATAATGAATACGAATTATTTAGGAGTATTACGGTGTATTAAAGCTGTATTGCCCCAAATGAGGAAAAGCAAGAAGGGCAATATCATAAACATTTCATCTTTGGCGGGTCGTATGGCAAATAGTCCATTAGGGGCCTATGGAGCAAGCAAGCATGCTTTGGAAGCTATTAGCGAAGTTTTAGCACAAGAGCTATACCCCTTTAATGTTAGGGTCTCGATTATTGAACCCGGTATTATAGATACGCAAATGGCTCGCAATCTGACTATAGGTAAAGAGTCCATTTATCCATATTCGAAACGTGTTTCGATATTTTACAACGAATCACTAAAAAAACCAACGCCTCCCTGTCTTGTAGCAGATAAGATTTTTGAAGTTGCCGAAAGTGACGAATGGAAATTAAGACATCCGGTAGGTAATGAAGTAGAACAGTCTATTTCCTGGCGGAATACTATGAGTGATGAGCAATGGATAGAATGGAATGCCATTGACGATGAAGGCTGGTACAAGAGGATGGAAGTATATTTTGGAGCCAATGCAATGAAGCAAGATAAATAACGATTTAATTTCGTTGGTCTTATACAGGCACAGTGCACTCAGACTATAAATGAGCAATAACTAAAACCGAATAGCCATATTATTATAGCATACGATTCGTTTTTTAGAACTTTTTTTAAGTCTTTCTTCTAACGGAAAAGACATCGCATGAAAATAATAGCGCTCTCCGTAAAAAATGGCATTTCTAAAACTATATATACTGAATTTATCCAGTTAATTACAGCGGAAAAGAAAGAATCCTTGACCAATTTTCTTTTTAAACGAGATGCTGAACGGACATTGATTGCTGAATTATTGGTTAGATTAGTAGTTATTGAAAATTTCGGAATTAAAAACCCAGACATCCAATTTGGTTATGGGGTATTTAGAAAGCCATTCATCATAGGACTACCCGATTTTCATTTTAATTTATCACATTCCGGAGACTGGGTAATTTGTGCTTACGACAATGAGGAGATTGGCATTGATGTGGAGTTAATTAACGATAAATCAGAAAACTTTATTGAATATTGCTTTTCCAATAATGAATATCAAAAATATCTGGATAGCAATGAATCGGATCGGTTACCTTTTTTCTATAAAATTTGGACCTTGAAAGAAAGTTATTTGAAGCTTACTGGCAAGGGATTTTATCATGATTTAAAACTGAAAGATATCTCTTTTATATCGAATAGTTTTGAATTTCAGTTACATAATAATTTTGAAAATGTGAACGTTTTTTCAAAAACACTCCTGTTCAATGAGTGCTACACTTTGGGGGTTTCTTCTTATTCAGAAATTAAAATCGATATCTGGGAAGTTATTGATTTAGAAGAACTTTATAGTCGGATAGTATAAATCGTAAAGATTCCCAGAGATACTAAGTAATACCTTTGAGACTGAAGGTATATTGCCCCAATACTCAATTCGATATAGGTAATGCTATCGTGATGGTTATTTCATTGCTTTTAGGTTACCGAAAACTAAATAAAATTCAAAAATAAGTTGTCTGTGCAGTTTATAAATCTAAGCTAAATAAAATGGAAGAATATTTTATAGAGGAGTATAATCCTTTGGAAAAAGATAATTTTTGGTTGTATTTGAAAAATAATAAAACAAAACTAAGCCATTTAGTGGTTGATGATGTTTTTTTTAATGGTGTAAATCTTCAAAAAGTAGAGTCATCAGATGGTTCTACCGTCTTGTTAGAATATAAAAACGGGTTGAGTACGCATGTCATTAAAAAGAAAGCCGGTAAAATGGTTTATAGTCCCCCCTTAACTCTTTCGCCTAAGGTAGTAGCAATAGGGGGAGTATATGGTTACACCTCAAAAGTGATATTTTCTATTTTCAATCTCAATTTTAATTTCGGTGAGATAAATGGAAGTAGTACATTACTTGGTTTCGAAGATGTAGAAGTGCCCGCTGGTACTTTTAAACAATGTCTAAAGATAAAATCGACAGCCAGTAAAAAGGGCTTGTTCCCAATCAATCACAGCTTAATAATTTGGTTTGCTAAAGGAGTAGGTGAAGTGAAATGCGAGTTCAGCACAAAAATCGCCGGTGTGAATACCCATGTTAAGAAAGAACTGTTAGAGGCAGTAGTTGCTGGAAAGAAGTTCCCGCTTATTTAATTGATGCCGCTACTAAATACGTGTAAATAGTTTCTGTTTCTACTGGAACTAGTTTGCTAGCTGAAAATTCTGCTTGTCGGTATATCGTGTATTTATTACTGCCAATAAGAAATTTGAACTGTTTTGACAGGTATACACAGCTGTCCGCTTTTGAATAAAGGTTAATAATTGATATAGTTAATTTAAAAATAGTATGGAAACAAACAATGAAGAAAAAGGTAAATGTCCATTTGGAAAAGATGTTCAGGTACCCAAAGTTGATTTCACTAATCCCGAATTTATACAGAACCCTTTTCCTGTTTATGCTTACATGCGAGAAACATCACCGATTAAAAAGGTCAGTTTTGGGAACGGTCAAGCCTTTTGGATGGTAACTAAATATGAGGATGCCATACAAATATTTAGGAATCCGATTTTTGTTAAAGACATACGTAAAGTAACGCCGCAAGAAGGCAAGGAGTCTGCAATGAATAATAGCATGCTGTTCAGTCACCATTTACTTAACATGGATCCACCTGAACATACAAAAATGAAACGGCTGATTCAAAAAGCATTTACTCCTAAACTAGTGGAAAAGATGCGCCCTCAGATTCAGAAGATGGCCAATGATCTGATAGATGTTAAGGTAGCTACCGCCGATAGCATGGATATTATCAGTGAATATGCCTTGCCCTTGCCAATAAGCATAATTTCGGAGTTATTAGGGATACCTTCGAAAGATAAGGAGTTGTTCAGACGATGGTCAAATATTATATTGAATATTGATTCAAACGTTTCAGCAGAAGAACGCATGACACTAATTCCGAGTGCTATTCAGGGCTTTACAGAATATCTTCATCAAATTTTAGATGAACGACGTAAGCAACCAAAAGAAGATCTGATAACGGCCTTGTTGCAGGCACAAGAAGAAGACGAAAACCTAAATGAACAGGAATTATTGTCGACTATCTTTTTACTATTTGCTGCGGGATATGAGACCTCTGTGAATCTGATCGGAAATGGAATTTTGTTGCTTATTGAAAATCCTAGCCAATTGGATAAGTTACGACAAAATCCTACTTTAATTCACAGCGCTATTGAGGAAATGCTTAGAAAAGATCCCCCTGTATTATTGGCGAGCGAACGATATCCAATAGAAGACACAGAAATAAATGGTACATTAATTCCTAAAGGGGAGCTTGTACTGATTTGTATTGGTTCTGCAAATCACGACGAATGTAAATTTGTGGAGCCTGATAAATTTGACATTGAAAGAAAGGATAATAAACATTTATCGTTCGGAAGTGGAATTCATTTTTGTACAGGTGCATCGCTTGGTAAAGTTGAGGCAGAAATAGCCATTTGTACTCTTTTGGAACGCTTTCCCCATTTCTCCTTAGCTGAAAATACAGTATTAAAATTTAAAATGAATAGTATCATGCGTGGTTTGGATAAACTACCAATAGTGTTTACTACAGCCGATCATTCAGTTTTATAATTTTAGGCTATCCTCCTTTGGAATAACAGGAATGTTTAACAAGTAACTTACCATAAATTGTCATATTAAATAGTTAATAAAGTACTTTGCATTGAGGAAAAGATAGTACTGCTGCAAATAAAATGAATATGGCATTTAATAGGAAATATGATCGGATGAATACAATCACGTATGTTTTTAGATTGTCGTTCGGTTCCATCGTCAATTATTCTTATATAATTCAATTCAAGGGAACCAAGGAGATACTTCTAATCGACCCTTCCTGGGAAATTAATGTGCTGAAAGATTTTGTACAGTCTCATAATTTTGAAGTTGAAGGAATTTTGCTTACGCATTCGCACTTTGATCATACGAATCTGGCTGATGAATTAGCGAAATTCTACAATTGTAGCATTTACATCACAGCTGTTGAAGCGCAAACCTATAATTTTACTTGCAGTAACCTTATTTATATCCATACAGAAGATGAGCTGGCAATTGGAAGTTTTCTGGTTAAACCCGTCTTTTCTCCAGGGCACACGAAAGGCAGTTGTTGTTACTTAATAGATCATTCCTTCTTTTCAGGAGATACTTTGTTTATTGAAGGGTGTGGAATTTGCACCGAAAGAGGAGCAGATCCGGTAGAAATGTATTTCAGTCTTCAGAAGATTAAGTTAATGTTGCATGCAAACGACAGGATATACCCGGGGCATCGATTTAAAAAGGAGGTAGGTTTACTTTTTTCTGAAGTATTAAAAAACAACATCTATTTGCAAATTGACGATTTAAAGTACTTTGTGGATTTTAGAATGAGACCGAATCAACCCGGACTTTTTAATTTTTCTTGATTTTAAATTGAAAAATTCGTGGTAAATACTGAAAATTCTTAACATTTTCACTGTGAGTAATAAGACCATTTATTTTATTATTTGTCAAAATAGATGTGTTAATTACTTTTTCAGGCTATTCCGTATTCTTCTTTATTCGAACATGATTTTCTGATTAGTGTGTTCGAAAGCTTGTTCTTGTTTGTCGGGATTTCTGAATTCAGATGAATGAACCTATGGTTTGTAATTATTTTAATGTTAAAAACATCCAATAAATAATCAATTAGTTGTTGCATTTTTGAGCGAATTAAATTAGATTTTCAATCCAAAGAGTGAAGGCTAGGGTTGCAAATCCTGGCCAACAAAGAACCCTTTAAGTAAGTTTTCGCCTCATGTCCGGAAGGCCTTACCATAGTTTGACAAAATTCTTTCGAGGTCGCGTTCTTGCGAACTGAAGGGCAGGGGTGCAGGAGGCGTAAAGCAATCTAATATTCGAGGTAAAATAGTTCGTTTCAAAACAGGAAATATAGATTTGGACGTGCCTCCTTGCAATGACGAAGTATATCTTAATTTTTTCTTTTCAAGTTCAATCAATATGCTAGTGATGCGATGAATAATGAAATAGTATTTATGTATTCAGGTCAGGGTTCGCAATATTACCATGCAGCGAGCGACTTGTTTGTTGAAAATCAGCCCTTCAAAAAATGTATGCTGCAACTAGACACAATGGCGCAGGATTATGGTATACCATCGGTTGTAAAAGAATTGTATAATCCGCAGAAGAAGATAAGTGATCCATTTGATAAACTTCAAATTACGCATCCTGCAATTTTTATGCTGGGCTATTCAATGACCCAAGTTTTAATCGAGAAGGGAATCGAGGCCAATTATTATTTAGGATCAAGTTTAGGTGAATACATCGCATTGGTAACATCAGGACGGTGTTCGGAAGATAAAATGTTGCACATGTTGATCGAAGCCGCAAATTTAATTGAAAAAGAAAAGTTGGACGGCGCTATGCTGGCAGTATTGGATAATCGGAGTTTATTTGATGAAGAGCCAAGCATATTTGAGGATTGCGAATTTGCTGCTGAAAGTTTTGAAAATCACTTTGTAGTTTCAGGTGATAGGAAGGCTATTTTGAAGCTCGAAAAGGGACTACAGGTAAGAGGGAAAAATTTCCATCGTCTTCCAGTAAATACAGCATTTCATTCATCGTTAATCGATCGTTTTGAACAGCCGATAAAAAAACTGTTAAACCAAATACCTCTTAAGAATAGTAACAATGTACTTGTTTCATGCGCACATAAAACAATCAATCCAAAAGTAACTGTGGATTATCTCTGGGATATTGTGAGACGTCCGATTTGTTTTAAGAAAACAGTGACGATGCTGGAGGAAAGAGGCAGTTATACGTACATAGATCTGGGCGCAAGCGGTACCCTATCTAGTTTTGTTAGCAATTGTTTAAGCAAGCAATCTCTTTCCAAAAATTACACAACCATTACTCCTTTCGGAGAAAATCAAAATAAGATTGATAATCTGATTCATAGGTTGTCGCACACAAAAAAGCAATACACTACGAACTCAATAAAAAGTAAAACAATGAAAGCGTTTATTTTTCCTGGGCAAGGATCCCAGAAGGTTGGAATGGGAAAGGGGCTTTTTGAAGAATTTCCAGATATTGTGGAGAAAGCCGATGAAATATTAGGTTATTCAATTAAAGAATTATGTCTGGTTGATCCGCATGGAGAACTTGTTCAAACGCAAAACGCACAAGTGGCTTTATTTGTGGTTAATACTATGCACTACTATAAGCAATTGAATAAAAGTCAGCCTCCTCATTTTCTTGCTGGACATAGTCTGGGAGAGTTTAATGCCTTACTTGCAGCAGGGGCTTTTGACTTTAATACCGGTTTAAAATTGGTGAAGAAGAGGGGAGCGCTTATGGCCAAAGCAAATGGTGGAGGAATGGCCGCTGTTATTGGTTTAAATAAAGAGGGGGTTGTTAAGGTGCTAAAGGATAATGATTTACTTACATTGGATATTGCCAATTACAATACGCCATCTCAAATTGTTATATCAGGGCCTAAAGCTGATGTACTGGCAGCCAAGCCAGTTTTTGAAAAATCAGGAGCTAGTTTATACATTCCTCTTGCCGTTAGTGGGGCATTTCATTCTAGATATATGAAAGATAGTGCAGATGAATTTGGGCAGTTTTTGAACAAATTTCAATTCAACGATTTAAGCATTCCGGTAATATCGAACGTAACGGCTAGGTTGTATGAGGCGGACAAAATAAAGGAGTCATTGGAGCGTCAAATGGTTAGCTCTGTAAAATGGCAGGAATCTATCCAATATTTAATGGGAAAAGGGGTGGAAGAGTTTAATCAGGTCGATGGAGGTACGGTTCTTATGGACATGGTTAAAAAAATAAAGGTAGAGGCGGAAGTATTACTAATTGAAGAGAGTCGAGAGAATTCGGAACAAAAGGAAGTGCCAATAGCTCTGCCAAGATTAGACATAGATTTTCCTGAAAAACTCAATCCGACAGCTGCTGGGAAAACAATAATAAAAGCAATGGAGCTGGGTTCGGAATCTTATAGGAAGGCTTACCAAGTAAAATATGCGTACGCTTCCGGGGCAATGCATCACGGCATTTCATCCCCAAAAATGATTGTTCGCATGAATAAGGCAGGGATGATGAGTTATTATGCAACTTCAGGTCTTTCATTAAAAAAAATAGAAGAAGATATTTTAAAAATCAGGGAAGAATTGCAGGGGAGTGAATCTTTTGGGGTTAATATAGAATATGACCTCAATAAGCCTGATTTTGAAAAAGAGTGCCTTAGTTTATTACAGGCAAAAAAAGTTAAGAATATAGAGATAGCAAACTATTTTCAACCTACCGAAGCAATTGTAAGCTTTCGTGCACAAGGATTGAAAAGGGAGCCTAGTGGTAAAATTGTTTCCGAGAATCGGATTCAGGTGAAAGTATCACGCTCTGAAATTGCAGAGCTCTTTTTGAGCCCGGCTTCAGATCAGCTTATACAATGTTTGTTAGAAGCTAACAAGATAACACCTCTTCAAGCCGAACTGCTTCAGTCTGTTCCTGTGGCTACTGATATATGTGTAGTGTCGGATGGAGGGGGAAATTCCGAAAATGCTGCATCGATCGTTCTACTTCCTTTGATGATTAGATTAAAGAAGCGATTGGCTGAAAAATACCATTACCAAGAAAATATCCACCTAGGTGCGGCTGGTGGTATAGGCACGCCAGAGGCTGCTGCCTGCTCGTTTTTTCAAGGAGCTGATTTTATTGTTACCGGCTCTATTAATCAATGTACTGTAGAAGCACAAATTAGCGATACTGTTAAGGACATGATTGAAAAAATAGGGATTCACGATATGGCTTACGCTCCCTCTACCTATTTGTTTGAATTAGGATCTAAGGTACAGGTACTGAAAAAAGGGGTATTTTTTCCTGCCCGAGCGAATAAATTATTTGAGCTTTATAAGCAATGTAATTCTCTGGATGAAATTGATATTCAGTTGCGTAAAGAATTGGAAAATAAGTATTTCAAGAAATCGATAGAAGAGATTATTTATGAATGCGAAAGAAAATGTAACAGCGAAGAGTTACAAAAAATAGCTGATCATCCTAAATTTAAAATGGCGATGGTATTTAAGTGGTATTTGGAGCAGGCTACTCAGGCAGCATTATCAGGTAATGTTTCAAACAAAATTAATTACCAAGTGTATTGCGGTCCCTCGTTAGGAGCATTTAACGAATGGGTGAAAGGTACAGAACTTGAAAAATGGAATAATAGAAATGTAGATAATATAGGGATCCGTATTCTAGAAGCTGCAGCCGATTTTATAAATAAAAAATACTTTGGCTAAATCGATAGTACGCTCCTCAACCTTAAAGTAAAAACTATTGTTTTCTTGTGCATAACATGCGTTCTACTTGATCAATGTATCACTTGTTGAAAATCATCTTGTCAAAATCTATAAATAGTTTGGTCGTATAAAATGAAATCCATATGGAAAATACTGTTAATCAAATCGGTAATACTAATATGCCGAATGCACCTTGGACGCTTTATGATGTCTCATTAAAACCATCTTTAAACCTTTCTGTTTTGAAAAAGAACTCATTAAGCACTTTTCAGAAAGTAATGATGAAAACAGATGGAACCGTTACAGATCTTGTAGCCTTGTATACAGGAGATATAATTACAGTAAATGTACTCCGCCAGCAAAGAATAAGCGAATTGCCCACCTTCCTTGATCTTTCTTCAGGAGATTCGGTACTGCGCAGGATCGTTTTATTGCAAGGCAAAGAGAATAATTATGTGTATGCTGAATCGCTGTTCGTGTTTAACCGGTTATCGGATTATGTCCAACAAAAGCTTGTGGAAAGTGATTCGCCGATTGGACTCTTATGGAAGCAGGAGAAGTTTGAGTGTTATCGGGAAATATTGGATGTAACACTCGAACGGAATGATAGAGTTGCTAACTATTTTAATGAATCCGACGACTCAGAGATATTGTCTAGGACCTATGCAATATACACGGATAAGCGTATTTTGGGCATTATTACAGAGAAATTTCCGATCTCAATCTTTAAATAAAGAAATATGAATGTTCAGGAAAATAATAAGGTGTTTCTTTTAGATCATCTGCTTGAGACCTGTAGAAAGAATAAGGAAAAGGAATTATTCCGTTTTGAAAGTAAAGAGGAAAGCGTAGTGCTGACCGGAGAAGACTTGCAAACGAAAATCCGAATAAGAGGAAGCCAATTGAAAAGCAGAATCTTACCTTCACAAAGAGCTATTCTCTGTTTACCTCAGGGCTCGGAATATTTACTTACTTTTTTAAGCTGCCTGTATGCGAATATAGTGGTCGTTCCTACACCAATACCCGAGTTATCTTCGCCCAAATTGATAATAGATAAACTTCAGTCGGTACTTTCAGATTCAGGAGCAACCACGATTCTTACCATTGGGGCATTTAAAGCACATTTTGCTTTGGAGGATGCCTTCCCGAATTGTCACATTGTTTGTGTTGATAAATTGGGATATTCAGTGACCGATATTCTAGAGGGTGAAGCGATTCAAGGCGACGATCTCGCTGTTTTACTTTATACATCTGGTTCGGTTTCAGTACCTAAAGGAGTAATGATTACCCATGCTAATTTATTGACCCAAGCAAAAAATGGTGCAGAACAATGGGAGATGAATAATAAAAGTATCGTAGTATCTTGGATGCCTCAATTTCATAATTTTGGACTTTTTTTTAATTTACTCGCACCTTTATTGCAAGAAGCTACAAGTGTTGTTCTTTCCCCGGCTAGTTTTTTAAAAAAGCCGGAGATGTGGCTATCTAAATTGCATGAGCACCAAGCTACACACACAGCTGCGCCTAATTTTGCTTTTGATTACCTATGTTCGAACGTTGATATCAGGTCTTTAACTTCATTTTCTCTTCATTCAATTACTAACATCGTTTGTGGAGGAGAACCCATTCGAAAGCAGACGTATGAGAATTTTGTCGGGAAATTTGAAGTTTTGGGTCTACGGAAAGACGTTTTTTGTTCGCATTACGGACTATCAGAAATAGGTTCGGTAACCACTTGGAAATCTGGAGCAGTCCCTCATTTTCTTTTATTAGACGGGTCCGCGTTCATTCAGAATGAAATAAAAATTATAGAGGATGAACAAGATGGTAAAGCCGTAGTAAGTTGCGGACAACTGTTTGAAAAAAATCAGGTACGTATTGTCAATCCAAATTCTTTAATTCCCTGCAAGGATGGCGAAATGGGTGAGGTGTGGGTAAAATCATCCGCTGTTGCTGCCGGATATTTTGACCTGTTGAAAAATAATGATATCCATTTTTTATCAACTTTAAATACAAACGGAGAGGGAGGGTTTTTCAGAACGGGCGATTTAGGCTTTGTTGATCACGATAATTTATTTATATTGGGTAGAATTAAAGAGATTATCATTGTAAATGGTAAGAATTATCATCCTGTCGATATTGAATGGTGTATTCGAAGTAATTTTCCGAAATTAACTTTGCCGCTTACTGTTTTTTCAGAAGAGGTAGATACGTACG
Source organism: Chryseobacterium sp. BIGb0232 (assembly GCF_024810195.1). Taxonomy (NCBI): domain Bacteria; kingdom Pseudomonadati; phylum Bacteroidota; class Flavobacteriia; order Flavobacteriales; family Weeksellaceae; genus Chryseobacterium; species Chryseobacterium sp. BIGb0232. The sequence goes on along the minus strand of NZ_JANUEH010000012.1, from coordinate 117,457 downwards.
AAAGGATACACATTGTTCAGGAAATAAACGGAGTGCTCAGTGAAGAAGAATACTTAAAAGACAGTGTTTCAATGGCCGAAGTTATTTCCGAAAATCTCGGTTTACCTGTTTACGCAATTAACTGGGTTCAGCCTGGAAGTATTCCAAAAACCAGCAGCGGTAAAATAAAGCGAATCGACTGTAAAAAGCTATATATAACTGGCAATCTATCCCTCGATTATCAATATATCCAATCGAGAGAAGGAAAGCTAAGAGATTCTACCCTCAGTCAAAATATTGAAGAAGAAAGTGTATTCAGTTTTCTGAAACATGAAATTTTCACAGATAATTTAGGAAGCTCGAAAGAGGCGATGTCCGATGAGCATATCCTTTCAATAGCAGGGTTTAGTTCCATTGATTATGTTCGTTTTGCTGGGAAAATCGAGGAAAAATTTCAAATGGATTTTTCCCCAAGTCTGTTTTATAAATATCGGAATATTCACGAATTGGCTGCATACATTATGACCTTGGTGTCTGGTGTTTCTGCATCACATAAACCGGTTGAAGAGAACATAGATTACAAAACTTCTCAAAAAGGGAATGTTGCCATAATTGGAATGAGTTTTAATTTCCCGAATGAAGTTAGCAATGTGGATCAGCTTTGGGATATTTTAATGGATGGAAAATCTACCCTGAGCGATATTCCAAGGGATAGACATGAATTTTATAAAGGAATTGGAAAGGATGAATCTTTTCCAAAGTTCGGTGGTTTTTTAAATAATATTTCTCATTTTGATGCTCATTTTTTTGGTATTACACCTCTTGAAGCAGAGTGTATGGATCCACAGCAAAGAAAGACATTGGAATTGACTTGGAATGTAATTGAAAATGCAGGATACAATCCGAAAGATTTAGCAGGAGAGTCTGTGGGCGTATTTATAGGAGTCCATAATAACGATTATGCAGAGATTATTTCTTCGAATCCGAAATTGTCTAATGTGTATGGTGGCTATTTAGATTCCGGCTTACATGTTAGTATGATTGCGAACAGGGTTTCAAACTGGTTCGATTTTCAAGGACCAAGTGAATCAATCAACACGGCTTGCTCCAGTTCTTTAGTTGCTTTGCATCATGCTATTGCTGCTATGGAAAGGGGCGAATGTAAAATAGCTATTGCAGGAGGTATAAACTTAATTTTATCGCCTCGAGTACATATAGCGAGCTATAAAGCGGGCATGTTATCGCCTGATGGTCTTTGTAAAACCTTTGATGAAACTGCGAATGGTTTTGTTAGGTCTGAAGGTTTTGGGGCAGTTATACTTAAACCATTGGCAAATGCCATTGCAGATCAAGATACTATTTATGGTGTACTTAAAGGAGTAGCTATTAACCACGGGGGCCGATCAAATTCCTTGCGGGCTCCAAATTTAAATGCTCAAAAGCAATTAATCAAGAACGCTTATCAGCAATCGGGAATACCACTTGAAACCATCGGCTATATAGAAACACATGGTACTGGTACAGCATTAGGCGATCCTATAGAAGTGCAAGCTTTAAAAGAGGCCTTTAATGAAATTAATCCGCAACTTAGTCCATACACCTGTGGTTTAGGAACCATTAAAACGAATATAGGGCATTGTGAATCTGCGGCAGGTATTGCCGGTTTCATTAAGGTATTGCTCTCTATGCAGTATAAAAAGCTTCCCGGTATTTTGCATTTTAAGAAAATCAACCCTTTTATCAACCTAGAAGAAAGTCCCTTTTACGTTGTGGATGAAAATCAAGAATGGAAGACTAAGCGGGATATCGACGGAAAAGAACTGCCAAGGAGAGCAGGCATAAGCTCTTTTGGTTTTGGGGGAACCAACGTACATTTAATTGTAGAGGAATATCTTCAAACTAATTTTCAGCCGACAAAACCGACTTCTGGAGTTCTAGTTCCTTTATCGGCTAGGACACCTGAGGCATTATATCGGGTAGCGGAACAACTTTGCCGATTTTTAGCAAGACACCAAGAAGACGATCAACTATTCATACAAGATATTGCCTATACCCTTCAAGTTGGGCGAGAAGCTTTCTTAACACGAATAGCATTTGTAGTTAAGAGTAAAGAGGATCTTTTGATTCAATTAAAAGAGTACATCCGAACGAATAATCTTACCGATAAATCGTTGATAACCAAAGTGAATAAGCTGGGTGATATTATTGATGATGAGGATTTTCGTGTTTTGAACGCCAAATGGAAGAAGGAAGGGCGAACAGATAAATTGGCTAATTTCTGGATAAATGGAGGAACCATCAATTGGCGAGATTTTTATTTAAATGGAGAATGTCGGCGTATTCCCTTACCTGGCTATTCCTTTGCTGAGGAGCACTTTTGGGTACAAGAGGAGTTTAACTCGCTCAGCCAAATTGGAATTAATGATAGCCCTACTTCTTTTCATCATCCCTTACTGCATACGAATACGTCAAACTTAAATGAACAAAGTTTCTCTTCTTCTTTTACCGGTACTGAATTCTTTTTTTCGGATCATCAGATTAACGGAAAGGCAATTTTACCTGCGGCAGCTTACCTAGAAATGATTCATGCTGCTATACTTTCGGCCCAGGTTGAAGAAGAAAATCAGAATAAAGTGGTGGTCATAAAAAATATTTATTGGATGGATCCACTAATGGCCACTAATCAAGGTTGTCGGTTACATATCGCTCTTCAGCAATCCCAGGATAAAACAATTGTCTTTGATATTTACTCACTTAATGATACTAATGAGATAGAAAATATCTATGCACAAGGGACGGCTTTATTGGAGAATAAAACTGATTCGCTCGGATGTTCGATATCAGAACTACGAGATGCATATCAATTAAATGAAATAGATGCAGAAAAATATTACGCTTATTTTAAAACGAAGGGAATAGAATATGGTCCCTCATTTAGATGTATCAATAAGATGTATGTAAGCCAAGATCGGGTGTTAGCTGAATTAGTTTTGCCAAATTCTATACTGAACACGCTCCATCAATATACTATACATCCCAGTATTTTAGATGCTGCACTTCATACTTCCATTGGATTGATGGATTTGGATGAAGAGGATAAATTACAAATTCCTTTTTCACTGGAAGAGGCCGTTCTCCTGCAAAGATGTCAACAACGAATGTTTGCGCATGTTAAAAAAATCAAAGAAGATGAAAAATCGCTCTATGTTGATATTGATCTTCTTGATGAAAACGGTCTGCTATGTGTTCAATTGAAAAAGCTGATGCTTCGGAGTATAAGCGGACAATTGTTCCAGGAGTCTCAAAATCAAGAGAATGAATTGTTGCTGTTTGCAGCAGATTGGAAGGCTCAATCGCTTGCAACACCAGTAGCCACCAAAACATATACAAGAAAAATAGCAATCCTCTGCGAACCAGAATCAGACATGTTCAGAGAGTTAGAGGGATTAGCAGATAATCAAGATTTACTAGTGCTGAATTTTGGTGGTGAGAGTTTGGAAAATAGGTATATAGCGTATTCGGAAGAACTGATTATATACATTCAGAAAATGATTAAAGCGGGTGTAAATGGAGATGTGCTATTTCAATTGGTTGTCTCGAATAAAAAGGAAAAGCAACTTTTTAAAGCTTTAGGGGCCTTGTTGAAAACAGCTTGTATAGAAAATCCATCATTTTATGTGCAGACTTTATTGGTAGATGATTTTAAGACGATTTGCGAACAAGTATCAAATCATTCTAAACCTATAATTACAGAGGATATTGTAGGACAAAATGTTGTGTGCGAGTGGAATAAATTAGATGTTAAGAGGAATAATCTAATTCCTTGGAAAGAGGATGGTGTTTATTTAATTACTGGAGGAATTGGCAATTTAGGGAAGTTGACGGCCCAAGAAATAACCAAGACTGCGCCATTGGCGACCATAATCTTAACAGGAAGGTCTGATGAAAAATTTGCTGAGGAGAAGTTGTCGGCATATTGGAACACGGACGATACGCGTATATTTTATCGGAAAAGTGAAATCACAACAGAAGATGGTGCACAAAATTTGATTAATGGAATCATCGATGATTTTGGAAAATTAAATGGAATTATACACACTGCGGGCATTAAACGGGATAATTTCATCTTGAAAAAAAGTGCCGAAGAGGTTAGAGAGGTACTTGAGCCTAAAGTTTCTGGGTTATTCTATCTAGATGGTGCTACCAAGTTATTAAACTTAGATTTTTTCATTTGTTTTTCTTCAATCGCCGGAAGTTTTGGAAATATTGGTCAGGCTGACTATGCGGCTGCCAACGCATTTATGGACGAGTATATGCACTACAGAAACCAATTGGTGTTAGCTAACCAACGTTTTGGCCACTCATTGTCTATTAACTGGCCCTTATGGAAAGATGGAAGTATGACATTGGATGCCCATGCGCAACAGGCAGTTTGGGAAACGATGGGTATGGCCCCTATGACAAGCTCTAATGGCTTTTCAGCGCTTTACCAGTGTATGGAAAATAAGCAGGAGCAGGTGCTTGTTATCGAGGGGACTAAAAAGCGGATACTCGATTATATATCAAAAATTAATCAGCAGGATCGTTTTTATTCTTTGAGTAAAGATAGTATTGAAACGGAAATGCTTAGTTTGGATTTCCAGAGTGATAAACGTCTTGCAGAGCTGAAAAGAATCGTTGCTTCGGTAACAAGACTTTCTGTAGATCGGATAGATGTGGATGCTCCCATGGATAAATACGGTATAGATTCGGTAATGATTATTGAGCTGACTGTTCAGTTGGAAAAGATATTTGGACCACTATCTAAAACCTTATTTTTTGAGCATCAAAACCTACGATCACTAAACCATTATTTGAGGGAAAAAAATCCTCGTTATTGGTCGGAGAGTCCTCAGCAAAAGTACGATGCCATTCAAACACCTATCAATAATGGGAGGTCCTTATCCTTGCTTACCAAGCAGAAAGCAACACCAAATCAGACGCAAACGGTATCAAATGAAAAGAGTGAATTAAATTCTTCTTCGAAGGATTCAATTGCCGTTATTGGCCTTTCGGGTAAGTATGCAAATTCCGATAACATTATGGAGTTGTGGAATAACTTAAAATCTGGCAACAATTGCATTACTGAGGTTCCCGAGGATCGCTGGGATTGGAAAGCAAATTACAGTACGCAGAGAGGTAAGAAAGGGAGCATTTACACGAAGTGGGGAGGGTTTATAAAAGACATCGATAAATTTGACCCTCTTTTTTTTCGAATATCACCCGTGGATGCCGAAAAAATGGATCCCCAAGAACGGCTGTTTATAGAACAATCATATGCTGCTATTGAAGATGCGGGCTACACAACAACCAATGTATCAAAAAATAGAAAAGTTGGTGTATTTGTGGGGGTAATGCACGGACTTTACTCCACAGAGCCTAGATATTGGTCTATTGCTAACCGTGTTTCGTATTTGTTTAATTTTCATGGGCCAAGTATGGCTGTTGACACGGCCTGTTCTTCTTCCCTTACCGCGATTCATCTAGCGATGGAAAGTTTAAGGTCAGGAGAGAGTGAATGTGCTATAGCAGGAGGAGTAAATCTAATTGTAGATCAAAAACATTTCGTCGGATTATCTGAAATGACAATGGTTTCATCATCGAACCAATGTAGGTCGTTTGGGGAACATGCAGATGGGTTTGTAGATGCCGAAGGTGTTGGGGTAGTGTTATTAAAGCCCTTGCAGAAGGCTATTGCTGATAAAGACCATATTTATGGTGTACTCAAGGCAAGCTCAATAAATTCTGGTGGTAAAACCAATGGTTATACGGTGCCTAATCCGGTTTTGCAGGCCGAACTTGTAGCTAACGCACTAGAAAAGGCCAATATTGAAGCCCGTTCAATAAGTTATGTGGAAGCACATGGTACCGGTACTGCATTAGGCGATCCGTTAGAGATAGCAGGTTTGACACGTGCTTTTGAAAAAGATACGTTAGAAAGGCAATATTGTGCTATAGGGTCTGTAAAGTCAAATATAGGCCATTGCGAAAGTGCTGCAGGAATTGCAGGACTCACTAAAGTACTTTTGCAAATGAAGTATAAGCAGTTAGTGCCTTCCCTCCATGCAGAAACGTTAAACCCGAATATCGATTTTAGTAATTCTCCTTTTCGTGTTCAACATAATTTAGAGCGATGGGAGCAAGCCCGATTAGAAATTAATGGACAAGAGACCGCAATTCCGCGTCGAGCGGCACTATCTTCTTTTGGAGCAGGTGGTGCCAATGCCCATCTCATTATAGAGGAGTATGTTCCTAATAGCGATGACTCAAATTCTGATGAACGGATCTCTCCTTATGCAATTCTTTTATCAGCGAAAGATGCCGATAGACTGGATGAATTAGTGGTTCAGTTTTTACTGGCGGTTGATGAACAAGAGTTCAATGAATCGATGCTTCCAGCTGTTGCCTATACGCTCCAAACGGGCAGGGAGCACATGGAAGAACGATTGGCATTTGTTGCATCCTCTTTCGATGAGTTGAAAGAGACATTAGTTTGTTTTCTGGGCAATGAACCAAGTAAGCTGTTTCATGGGAATATTCGAACTAAAAAAGATACTCTTATTGAATCGCAAGTAAATGAGCGAACGGATAAACAAAATATTGGCCCACTAATAGAAACACGAAATTATTCAAAACTATGTGAACTATGGGTAGAAGGCCTTGAAATAGATTGGAGTCAGTTATATACGAATCACAAACCTGTAAAAATAAGTTTGCCAACATATCCTTTTGCGCAGAATAGATATTGGACGCATTCTCAAATAGGAATGTTTGAAATCGAATAGTTTTTTGTTAATCGGGATTTCCGAATCCAGATTAATGAACCAAGGATTTTTAGTCCTTTAGGTAAATTATTGCCTCATATCCTGCGGGCCTATCATGGTTTAGTAGAAACCTTTTAAGGTCATATTTGGAGTTGCTAGGAGGTGTGAAGCAATCTTTCATGCGAGGTAAAAAGGTTTTGCTTCAAATTAGGAAAAATTGTTTCGTTGTGCCCCCTTGCAATGACGAAGTATATTTAGAACACTCCAAATTCTCAAACTTTTCCAGCAAAGCTGAACCTAGCAAGGAAGGCGACTATAATCAGTAAGAACAGGCTGGCAAATTGAGGAGGAAAAACAGAGAAAATCGGCACAACTAGTAGAGGCCTAAATGAAATTAAATTTTCACTTGATTAATAAGAATTCATAAAATGAAAGATTATTTGCAATACATTTTGGATGAAATTAAAGGAAAACGTATCAGTAAATCTGAGGGAATTGATTTGATACGTAAATATAAATCGGATGATAAAAGTGCTGCCCAACCGGTCGTCGCCATAGATGAATCCACAAAAGATAATATAGCGAGCGATCAATTGACAATTACCAGATGCTGGCATATCATTGAACCAAGTGATGATACGTCTCGGCTTTCTATGTCTGACAATGTGCTAGTCGTTTGCCCACCTGACAAGCAGTACAGTAATCTCCTAAATAAATTCAAAAAGCTTCAGTATCTTTTTATTAATCCTGGCGATACAATTTCGAGTATCCAACAAAAGCTTGAACAACTTAGCCCGATAGAGCACATCATTTGGATTGGTTCTAATAACCCTCTTTCCAAAGCAACAGATGAATCGATTATCACAGGACAGGAAGAGGGAGTAATTGCGATATTCAAATTGATTAAAGCACTTCTGGAAATGTCATATGGGGGGAAGGCTTTGAATTGGACCGTAATCACGACCAATGCTTTATCCGTTAATTTAACCGATACAGTCAATCCAACTCATGCCTCTGTTCACGGATTTACAGGTGTAATATCCAAAGAATACCCGAATTGGCAGGTTCAATTGCTCGATCTTGAAAAAGAAAGTGACCTAGCGCATATCGATATTTTTAGTTTGCCACTGGACGGGGCAGGGCATGCGCTTGCGAATCGTCATCAACGATGGTACAAACAAGAATATTATCCTTGTATGTATCAAAAAAATAACGACAATAATTTGTATGAACATCAGGGTGTTTATCTAGTTATCGGAGGTGCAGGCGGAATAGGCGAGGTATGGACTAAACACATGATTGAAAAATATACAGCACAGATTATATGGCTGGGGCGGCGAGACATTAATCAAGAAATTGAAGCACAAATAAATAGCTTAGAAAAGCTTGGTCCAAAGCCCATATACTATAAAGCTGATGCTACAGATCTCACTCAATTGCAGTTCGTTGTTAACGATGTGAAACGTCAATTTAAAAGCATTAACGGTGTTGTACATTCTGCACTTGTTGTCTCGGATAGAAGCCTTGCAGATTTGAATGAAGATGATTTAAGAAAAGGTCTTGCAGCAAAGATTGACATTAGTGTTCGACTCGCTCAGGTCTTTGTAGATGAGCCACTGGATTTTATGTTATTTTTTTCTTCAATGGCTTCTTTGACCTGCGAGCGAGGGCATAGTGTTTATTCGGCGGCCTGTGCTTTTAAAGATACTTTTGCACAATATTTTGCCAGCTATTGTAAATACCCAATAAAAGTTATTAATTGGGGGTATTGGTCATCCGTTGGAGCTGGAATGTTAGTGCCGGATTCTTTTAAAAAGCGATTAAATTTATCTGGTGTCGGATCTATTGAACCTTTAGAAGCTATGGTTGCGCTGGATACATTTTTAGCGTCTAACTTGCAACAGGTGGCCTTTACAAAGTCTATGAATCCTAAAAATATTGAAGGATATCAAGACAAATATACTTTACAAGAATATTCTGAACAGATACCTTCCATCGTTTCAGAGATACCGAAGTCATTTCCCATGAAGGAGTCGCTTATGCGGCAAATTGATTCCGAAGTGGAGGATCCTATGAACCAAATGCTCCCATTGTTATGCAAATTACTTTTTGGCCAGTTGCATAAAATAGGCTTCTTTCAGAGTCGGTATGTAGATGTTGAAAAAGAGAAACAGCAGGTTGGGCTAGTGAAAATGTACGATCGTTGGCTCAGCGAAAGTTTAAAAATTTTAACAAATGCCCATTTGTTAACACCGGATAAAAACGGATATAGAATCGAAAATACGAAGTCCATCGATATTAATAGTGTTTGGCGAGAGTGGGAAGATAAAAAGACCGACTGGTTGGCTAATAATCAGATAAAAGATAAAGTTGCGATTCTGGAGATCTCCTTAAAAGCACTACCGGATGTATTACTAGGGAAAAAACTTGCCACTGAAGTAATCTTCCCAAATTCATCTATGAAGCTGGTAGAAGGAATCTACAAATTTAACGTGGTTGCCGATTATTTTAATGAAATTCTTGCCAATGTTGTATTAGAATATGTAAAGAAGCGAGTTGAAGACGACAATTTTCAAGGAGTTAGAATTTTAGAGATAGGGGCCGGTACCGGTGGTACCAGTGATATGGTTTTTAAAAAATTAAGACCATACCAAAAGTATGTAAAAGAGTATTGCTATACCGATCTTTCTAAGGCGTTTCTAATACATGCAGAAAAGGAATTTGGTGCAGATAATCCTTATCTCATGTACAAAATATTTGATGTTAGTAAGCCCATAGAAAGCCAACTATTTGAGCATGATTATTTCGATTTGGTTATTGCTACCAATGTATTACACGCCACAAAAAATATACGACAGACGCTGAAAAATACGAAAGCCACGATGAAGAAAAATGGCTTGCTGTTACTAAATGAGCTCAGTAGTAATAATATGGTTAATCATTTAGCATTTAGTTTATTGGAAGGTTGGTGGTTAAGTGAAGATGAAGAATTGAGAATCCCGGGATGCCCAGGCCTTTATCCCGGAATGTGGGAAGAAGCATTAAAAAATGAAGGGTTCAGTTCCAACTTTTTTCCTGCTGAAGACGCCCATCGTTTCGGTCAGCAGATTATTGTTTCGGAAAGTAACGGCTGTGTTCTACGAAAAGTCGAGAGCGAATTAAAAAAGCCTTTAAAAAATATCAGTAACGTTCATGACAAAACAGAGATATCGGAGACTAATCCTAAGGCTCAGAAGCATGAATTATTAGGTCAGGTAAGGCATAGTATCATCCTAACATTGTCTAAGTCCTTAAAAGTAGAGGTAAATCAAATTGGAGTTGAGGAACCTTTCGCCGATTATGGTTTGGATTCGATAACCGGGGTGCACATGATGGAACTTTTGAACGAGAAGTTAAAACTCACGCTACCGACAACCGATCTATTTGATTATACCTCTGTGAATAAGCTGGCTACCTATATTGTAGAGCAACACGCCAGTAAATTAGAAGGTTTGTTTGCCGAAAATGAACATAGTTTACAAGAAGAATCTATCTCCATTTCGTCTCCAGAAAGTTCCGTGTCAAATTTGCTCTTAGATCAAGGAATAAACACAGAAAATAGTGCAATAGATAACTTCAAAGTTGGGAAGGAATCTATTGCAATAATAGGTATGAGTGGTAGATTTCCACAATCGGAGAATGTAGAAGCACTTTGGGATCACCTCAAACAAAGTCATGATTTAATAGAAGAAATAACACGTTGGAATGTTGCAGCAGATTTTAGAGAAAAGAAATATTGTACCCGAGGGGGATTTTTGAAAGATATTGACCGTTTTGATCCGTATTTTTTTAATATTTCGGAATTAGAGGCTCGTTATATGGACCCACAACAACGAATTATATTAGAGGAGTGTTGGAAGTCTTTGGAAGATGCAGGCTATGCGGGCATTGATATAGATGGACATGCTTGTGGTGTATATATTGGTTGCCATTCAGGCGATTATCAAGATTTAATCGATGACGGATCAGATGTTCCAGCACAATCGATGTGGGGAAACGCAAGCTCAATGCTGCCTGCACGTATTTCCTATTATTTAAATTTAAAAGGGCCGGCAATCGCAATAGATACAGCCTGTTCAAGTTCCTTGACGGCGATTCATTTGGCTTGTCAGGGACTTTGGAACGGAGAGACTAAGATGGCGCTAGCGGGTGGGGTATTCGTGCAAAGCACTCCTAAGTTTTATATAGCGGCAAATAAGGCGAATATGCTGTCTGTTTCAGGAGCAATTCATGCTTTTGATTATAGAGCAGACGGATTCATACCAAGTGAAGGAGCAGGCGTAATCGTATTGAAAAGATTATCGGAGGCTCTGGCAGATAGAGATCATATTCATGGAGTTATCAAAGGTCTGGGGGTTAATCAAGACGGTACCACTAACGGCATAACGGCACCAAGTGCAGTTTCACAAGAAAGGCTAATACATCAAGTATACAGCACTTTTAATCTTAACCCGGAGAATATGCAGTATATAGAAACACACGGAACAGGCACTGTTCTCGGTGACCCTATTGAATTTGCTGCTTTGACCAGAGCCTTTGGCAAGTTTACAAATAAAACCAATTATTGTGCCCTTGGTTCTATTAAAACGAATATAGGCCACACCTCGGCTGCTGCGGGAATTGCAAGTACGTTAAAAATATTGTTATCCCTTAAGAATAAGAAAATTCCGGCATCGCTGAATTATGAAAAAGCAAATCCAGCGATAAATTTTTTAAACAGTCCTTTTTATGTCAACACTGAACTCAAAGATTGGCAGGTACCCGAAGGAAGTAGGCGATGTGCTGCGGTGAGTTCTTTCGGATTTAGTGGAACAAATGCCCATATGGTTATCGAAGAAGCACCCGTATTGGAAAATCCTTCGGTAGAGATGCCTGCCTACCTAATCTTGCTCTCTGCAAGGACTAAAGAACAGCTGGAACAACAGGTTCAACAAATGCTCGTTTACGCAACTACTGCAACATGCGATCTCGGAGATTTCGCTTACACGTTGATTTTTGGTCGGAAACATTTCCGTCATAGGTTGGCGTGTGTTGCCCATAGTATGGAAGAATTAAGGGGTATTTTTCAAAGCTGGCTGATAGAAGGAGCGCATCTTCGGGCGGTGTCAGGGGAAATTGAAAGAAATACCGAGAAGGGGGATACTGACTTTATAAAACAAGGAAATGACTGTTTAGACCTATGTGAAAAAGAAACTTCTGAAAATTACTTTAGTCAGCACTTATTAACTGTAGCAAATTTATTTGTCAAGGGTTATCAGCTCGATTTTAATAAGTTATATAGAAAAGGGGCTTTTTCTCGCTTGTCATTGCCTGTTTATCCTTTTGCATTTGAGCAGTATTGGATTACAGCAGGAAAAAAAAGAAATCAATCTGAGGACAAGAGCCAAGAGAATACCGTATTAAAAAATATCGCCCATCCTTTACTGCACAAAGAAATAGTTTCCTTTAAAGACTTTGAAATTCATACACGACTAACAGGTAAAGAAGCGTTTATCTCCGATCATAAGGTGAATGGAATGTCTATATTACCCGGAGCGGTTTATCTGGAACTACTGTGTGCTTCCCTTGCCCAAAAAGCGGATTTAAATAACGTTGATTTTCAATTACGTAATATTAATTGGCTGCGCCCTTTAGTGGTGGAAAGGGAAGTTTTAGTACATACCCGAATATTCACAGAGGATAGAGGCAATCTGAGTTACGAAGTTTTTACGGAGTCAGAAGGGAATAAACTGATACACTGTATCGGAAATGTATCGAAAGAAAAATCAAAGGGTGTAGATAAGTATGATATTGCTGAAATTATAAACACGCCTTGGCAAAACGTTTTCTCTGCATCAGACTGTTATAGTTTCTTTGAAAATAGTGGACTTCAGTATGGTCCCTCACATCGATGCATTGAAACGGTATATAAAACTTCTGATCGAGTGTTGGCGAAATTAGTTTTGCCGGAAACTGAATCTTGCCTATACGACGGATATAAGCTTAATCCCGGCTTACTGGATGCGGGTTTGCAATCGGCAATTGCCTTGGATAATGATTTGCTCAATCCTTTAAGAAACTCAGGAAGACTCATGCCATTTGCTTTAGATGGTTTCACTATGTTGAAGCCTACATCAACAGAAATGTGGGTCGTTATTCAACATAGTCCAGATAATGTTAAAGGCGGAAATGTAATAAAGCTAGACATTGATATCTGTAATGAGTACGGTGAAGTAGCGGTACGTTTGAATGGCTTCTCGGTGCGAAGACAAGAGCAAAATCAATCAACTGAAAGTGGATACACCGTTTCAATAGCGAATAACAATTCCCATTCAAACCAAGCGATTTCCATTAATTATAATATGTTGACACCGGTATGGAAAACGATTTCAATTAAAGAAGGTAAAATCGATAATATAACTACTGAAGACGTTGTTATTTTTTGCAAGGAACATATGGCGAATAATATGTTCAGTAAATATTTTACACAAGCGAGAACTATATTTTTAGATAGCAACTTTACTATTGACTTGATTGCGGAGAAGTTAACAGCCATAGGTAACATAAAGAATATCATTTGGTTGGTTCCAGATTTTGAGTTGGTTTCAGTAACAAGCAATGAAGTTATCGAAGAACAATACACAGGCGTTGTACTGTTTTTTAGAGGGATAAAGGCCTTTTTACAAATAGGTTACGGCTCACAAGAACTAACATGGACAGTTATCACCAATAATTCTCAACCTATTTATCCAACCGATCAGGTGAATCCAACCCATGTGAGTATTCATGGCTTAGTGGGAACAATGGCTAAAGAGTTTGCGCTATGGAAAATACGATTAGTGGATATAGAAGAAAAGGCCGACCTATCTATACAGCAGATATTTCAAGTACCCTTTGATAGCAAAGGAGATGCTTGGATCTACAGAAGTGGACAATGGCATCAACGTGAATTGATTCCCTGTGAGATAGAGAAACAGAAAATACTTAATAAAAGAAGAGGAGTTTACGTGGTTTTAGGCGGAGCAGGGGGAATTGCGGAGGCTTGGAGCGAGTACATGATAGAAAATTTTGATGCACAAATTGTATGGATTGGACGTAGAGAAAAGGACGCTGAAATACAAGCCAAACTCGACCGATTAGCTACCAAAGGGAACGCTCCAATGTATCTATCTGCCAACGCTACCAATGTGGAAGCACTGGCGGGTGCATACGAGGAAATTAAAAGACGATTTGGTAAAATAAACGGAATCGTACACGCTACAATCGTTTTGAAAGATAGAGGATTGATACGGATGAATGAAGACGATTTTATGGAAGGTCTTTCTGCAAAAGTAGATACGAGTGTATTAATGGCTCGAACTTTTAAAGCAGAATCGTTGGATTTTGTGCTTTTCTTTTCAGGAATAATGTCTTTTACAAAAACGGCAGGGCAAGGAAATTATGCTGCAGGTTGTGTTTTTGAGGATGCTTTTGCTCATCAGTTAAGACAGGAGTGGAATTGTCCGGTTAAGGTAATGAACTGGGGATATTGGGGCAGCACCGGAATTGTGGCGAGTCCCGAATACCAAAGCAGAATGCAAAAAATGGGCATTGTTTCTATTGAACCTCAAGAAGGAATGCAGGCCTTAGAAAAGCTAATGTTCGGCCCCTTAGATCAAGTGGCTTTTGCTAAAACTACGCGAAAATTAGTCACCGACAACACCCGTTTAGATGAATACATCGTTAGTTACCCTGAGAAACTGCCTTCGGTGTTTAACGACAGTATTTTAAATAATCGGGTGCAGGCCAGTGAATATGAAGATATTTTGCAGAAAATTATTGGAATTACCAGCCAAATATTGGAGGTAGACCCAAATGACCTGAATGCAGCGACAAACTTAATGGATTTTGGTCTGGATACATCCACACGTGAGCGCCTGCTAAAACAAATTGCTGTGCGCTTTGAAATGGAATTTCCGATTAGTTCCTTTTTGGAGTATGAATCGCTCGAGAAAATTACCGATTGGATTGCTTTAAACTATCGGATAATCAATAGAGCTACTGATTTTAAGAAAGGAAGTGATTTAAAGGAGCAAAAGATTCGAGCGGAAGTTTTACCGCAAATACTGGACATGGAAGCCTGGTTGGCAAAATTTGTTTTCGTAACGTTGAAATCTTTTGGTTCATTTGAACAGGCAATTTTTTCTATCAAGGATTGTTTAATCAATACAAATATCTCATCAAATTTTGAGCGATGGTTGGAAGAAAGCTGTCGGGCACTAACAGAGCATGGATACCTAAAATACGATGGAATTCGATATCGTGTAGAAGACCTTTTGTCAATTTCGCACAATGAACTTTGGGAAGAGTGGAGTACTAAAAAAACGAAATGGTTGGAGAACTCCACATTAAACCCCAGAGTTCTGCTGCTCGAAGAAACATTAAAGAGCTTACCGGATATTCTAACCAATAAGGTAGCGATTACATCGGTACTTTTTCCAAACTCTTCAATGGCAATGGTGGAAGGTATTTATAAAAATAATATGGTGGCCGAATACTTTAATGAAGTGTTGGCCGACGCTATTATTGGATACATTGATGCAAGAAATAAAATTAATCCGAATGAAAAGATCAGGATATTGGAGATTGGAGCAGGTACAGGTGGAACAAGCTATTCTCTATTTAAGAAGCTTAAGGAGAAGGAAAGTTATATCGACGAATATTGTTATACCGATTTGTCTCATGCCTTTTTGCAGTACGCCGAGCAGGAGTATGGAAAATACGTTCCCTACTTATCGTATAAGATTTTTGATGTCGAGAAGTCGGTAGAAGAGCAAGGTATCCCTTCCGATTATTATGATATTGTAGTTGCAGCGAATGTTCTGCATGCAACACGCAATATACACGCAACGGTAAGAAATTTAAAACAGCTTCTGAAAAAAAATGGTATTATCGCATTAAATGAAATGTGTAATAATCGTCTGTTTGCACACCTAACATTTGGCTTATTAGAGGGTTGGTGGTTATATGAAGACGAGGCTTTACGAATACCTGGCTGCCCCGGTTTGGAGACACAAGAGTGGGAAAAAGTACTGGAAAGAGAGGGTTTTGAAAATACCTATTTCCCTGTCAGCGAATCTAAGGATTTAGATTTTCAAATTATTCTGGCAGAAAGCAATGGAGTGGTTAGAAAGAAAGTACAAGGTTTTAGTGATGCTCGTTCCTTGGATAATGAAATCCCGGCGATTATTAAAAGCGATAATTTGTCGATACCAAAGAGCGTAGCACCCGAAATAACAAAAAGCCAGTTGATAGACTATTTGAAGAACCAAATTACCGAGAGCGTGGCGGAAGTTCTTCAATCATCTGTCGATAAGTTTAGAAATGATGAAAATTTTTCTAGTTACGGTATAGACTCCATTATTTCGGTCAACCTAATCAACCAGATCAATAAGCGATGCCAATTGAATTTGCAAACGGCCGTATTATTCGATTATACCTCTGTAGATACATTAGCCGATTTCATATTTGATACCTACAAGAGTGATCTTTTCAAGAATTTAGAACAGGACGCTAACGATGTAGACTTTCAAGAAAGTGAAAGAATGGATAGCCATATACCGAAATCCACTTTATCGCATGAAAACGTTGCTGCTCAACTAACTGTGAATCACATTCGTTCAGTGGTGTATGCTTGTATTGCAGATATATTGGCCATGCCTGAGCAGCGAATTGAAGACGAAAAAAACTTTTCAGAGTACGGAGTAGATTCGCTAATTGCAGTCAGCTTAATCAATGCAATTAATAAAGAAACGAAGCTTAACCTCCAAACTTCGGTACTGTTTGATTACAATAATGTTAACCTATTATCCAATTATATTCTAAGTACCCAAGCTGCCTTTATCGAAGCAGAGTTGCCGATTTCTTCGAATAAAAAATCTCCGGAAATTTTAACCCCTTCTGTTGTAATGCAACAACAAGATCAAGATGCCGCATACTATTCGCGGTATGTTATTGAAAGTTCCGGAACGATTGATGATTTGAAAAGGGTTCTGGAAAAAGTACCTGATATTGGAGCAGACGAAGTGCAAGTATCGGTGAAAGCTTTTTCACTAAATTTTTCAGATTTGCTTTGTGTTAAGGGCTTGTATCCCAATATGCCGCCGTATCCTTTTACGCCCGGTGTCGAAGCAAGCGGTATTGTCACGAATATTGGTGGGCAGGTAACTTCAGTTTCAATTGGCGATTCGGTAATGGTTACGATTGGCGAAACAATGGGTGCCCATGCTACCTGTATCACGTGTAAATCGAAGTATGTGCTTCCAATGCCTGAAAACCTAAGTTTTGAGCAAGCTTGCGCATTGCCCGCTTGTGCACTTACCATGATAGATGCTTTTGAAAAAGCACGGATAAAAAAGGGTGAAAGTATATTGATTCATACTGCTACGGGTGGTACCGGATTAATTGCGTTGCAACTCGCGAAAAAATACGGTGCAGAGATATACGCTACAGCAGGATCAGAAGCCAAGCTCGACTTTTTACGGGAATTAGGTGTTCGCCACTGCGTAAATTATAGAAGTACCGATTTTGAGATAAAAATCAATGAACTAACGCAAGGAAAAGGGGTAAATGTAATTATTAACACCTTGTCAGGGGAGGTTATTCAGAAAAATATGAGGTGTTTGGCGAATGGAGGGCGTTACATAGAATTGGCCATGACAGCGCTGAAATCGGCTAAAGCAATTGATCTGTCCGTTCTTAATCAGAACCAAACTTTTTTTAGTGTCAATTTAGCACAATTGGCTATTGATGATCCGGAGTTAATGGACGGGTATAAGAAAAAAATGATTGAGCTAATGAAAGATGAAACCATTAGCGCTACTATTTATAAACAATTTAGTTTTAACCAATTAAAAGAGGCTTACCGATGCCTTGAGGATAGAAGTAATATCGGGAAAATAGTGGTAACTACCTCAGAAGAACACTTGCCGATTGGATCAGGTGTAGAGAATCAGGTTAAAACCAACGGGTTAAACGAAAAAAACAGTATAGAGCCAATTGCGGTTATAGGAATAAGCGGCAAATTTCCACAATCAGATAATTTGAAACAGTTTTGGCAACATTTGGCCGAAGGAGATGATTTAATAGTACCGGTTTCACGTTGGAAGAGCGAAACGTATTCCGCTACCAAAGCGGAAGGCAGCTATTGTAATAAAGGCGGATTTTTAAACGAAATTGATCTGTTTGACCCCTTATTTTTTAATATTTCGGGGGTAGAAGCTACCCATATGGATCCTCAACAGCGACTTTTTCTAGAAGAATCTTGGAAGGCTTTAGAAGATGCAGGTTACGCCGGAAATACCACAGAAGGTACCTCATGCGGCGTGTTTGTGGGTTGCCATGTAGGCGATTACCAAAGTTTGTTAAAAGACGATTCTCCGGCGCAAGCAATGTGGGGAAATGCAGGATCGGTTATTCCGGCACGTATTGCTTATTATTTGAATTTAAAAGGCCCTGCAGTAGCGATCGATACCGCATGTTCCAGTGCCTTGGTTGCCATTCACATGGCCTGTCAAAGTTTATGGACCGGCGAAATTGAGATGGCCATTGCTGGTGGCGTTTACATTCAAACCACGCCTTGGTTTTATCTTTCTGCGAACAAAGCCGATATGCTTTCTCCCAAAGGATATTGCCATAGTTTCGACGACAGAGCGGATGGATTTGTGCCAGGTGAGGGTGTGGGTGCTATCATTTTAAAACCGCTATCTAAAGCAAAAGCCGATGGTGACCAAATTTATGGCGTTATAAAGGGTTCAGCAGTGAATCAAGATGGAGCAACCAACGGACTCACGGCGCCTAGTGCGGTATCCCAGGAAAAACTCGAGTGCATGGTCTATGATAAGTTTAACATCAATCCAATTGATATTTCGATGGTGGAAGCACACGGTACAGGAACACGCTTGGGAGATCCTATCGAATTTAATGCGTTGACAAATGCATTTCGTAGATATACCGATAAGAAGCAATATTGTGCCCTTGGCTCAGTAAAAACCAATATGGGACATGCTGCGGCTGCGGCTGGAGTAGGTGGCTTGATAAAGGTTTTGCTATCGATGAAAAACAAGAAGATTCCGGCCTCCCTGCATTATGAAAAGGGGAATAGCAGCATAGATTTTGAAAACAGTCCATTTTATGTTAACACAACCTTACAAGATTGGGAGGTGCCAATAGGGAAGCGAAGATGCGCTGCCATTAGCTCGTTTGGTTTTAGTGGAACGAATGCACACCTCGTGCTAGAGGAAGCAATAGAAAATCGAAAACCTGCACCCATTCGCCCCGGCTATATGATTGTACTCTCCGGTAGAACATCAAATGAGCTTCGTCAACGCGTGGTCGATTTAGTAACTGCATTGGATGTTTCCGATACACCCGACTTGGCCGATATTAGCTATACGCTCTTAACAGGACGAAAGCATTTATGGCATCGCTTAGCTTGTGTGGTGCGGAGTAAAGATGAATTGATCGAGTTTTTCCGAAAATGGTTAGAAAAGAAAAAAGTAGCGCAATTGTATACTTCTGATTTGTCCGACACAGAAATTCGCGAGCAAACATTGTTAAAAAAGTATGGTAACGACTGCATTCAGCAATGTGCAGCTACAGATGAGAGTAGTTTCTTTCTAGAGCATTTAGCCACCGTTGCCGAACTGTATGTACAAGGCTATAGCTTAAATTACGAACCATTATTTAAAGGTTGTTGCAAAGTTTCCTTACCAACTTATCCATTTGCAAGAGAACGGTATTGGGTAGAAGAAGACTCCAAATCAACTAGCTATTTGCAGAATAATGGAAAATTATCGGTTATTCATCCGGTAGTACATCAGGATCATTCATCGCCGGAAGGACAGTTTTTTTCGACCACGTTTACCGGTAACGAATTTTTTCTGAAGGATCATCAAATACAAAAGGAAAAAATACTTCCGGGAGTGGTATATCTGGAAATGGCTAGAGCTGCTTTCGAATATACGAGTGGAGAAGGGGCAACGGGAATAGAATTAACAGGTTGCACATGGTTAAAACCTACTAAAATAAACGGTAATCCAGTAAGCTTAACAACCGCGCTCACTCTTAAGCCTGATGGAAGTGTTTATTTTACTATTGGTGACCGTTCGGGGACTACTGAACACGATCGAGTAATCCACGCCGAAGGCCGTATCCAAAGAGAAATTCTACTTCCTACAGTAAAAAGTGACATTGAAGATCTGAAAAAACTCTGTGTAAACGATTTCATCGATTCAGAAGAATTTTACTCGATATATTCTGCTATGAATATAGACTACGGGCCTTCACATCGAGCAATCAAAAACATTTATGTAGGTGACAACATAGCATTAGCGCAGATTGTATTAGATACCTCTGTAAGCAATTCCGTTCATGACTTTGTGTTGCATCCCGCAATTATAGATGCTGCATTACAAGCTACCCTTTGCTTTGATCTGCGTTCAGCAAGTATTCCGTCCTCCTTACCATATGCCGTAGAAGAAGTACAAATATATAGCCCTTGTACAGAAAAGATGTGGGCGATTATAAAACCAGCAACCGAACAAGTAGCCGAATCTAGAACAAAGACATTCAATATTGAAGTTTGCAACGAAACCGGTCAAGTTTGCATTAACATAAAAGGATTTGCAGTAAGAATGCTCGATCGGTCGGCAGAACAATTGCAAACCATCTTCTTTGAGCCGTATTGGGAGGAAGAAAAAGCAATTAGTACCCACGCGGCACACACATATACTTCATATATTTTGGTGTTTTGCAATGTAGCTGAAACGTTCGTACAAAAATTATCTAGCCACATACCACAAGCAGATATTCATATCATAAATCCTTTAGGCGATAATTTAGAGGAGAAAATTATTTCTTGCTCGTTGCGTCTCTTCGAACTGGTGAAAGAGATACTTGCTACAGGCGCAAAAAATAAAGTGCTTTTACAATTTTTCACTTCGGTTGATAAGGAATCCGCTCTCTATGTTGCCATGACGGCATTATTGAGGTCGGCGGAAATGGAAAACCCGATGTTGAAAGTTCAAGTAATCCAAACCGACAACGCCTTTCCTAGTTCGCAGATACTGCCTATAAGTCAATCAGAATATGTGAATGTTAAATACATGAAGGATAAACAATTGGTGTTAAAGTGGAGGGAGCTGGCAGTAAAGGTAGAAAACAACTCATTGCCTTGGCGGGATAATGGAGTTTATTTAATCAGCGGAGGAATCGGTGGAATAGCTTTACTTTTTGCAAATGAAATAGTAAAACAAGTTGATAAACCGGTGTTGATTTTATTTGGCCGCTCAGCCTTGAGTAGCGAAAAACAGCATGAGATTGATCGCTTGATAGAACAAGGAGCAGTGGTAGAATACCGCATGGTCGATATTACTGAAAAGTCTGGCGTACAACAATTAGTCGATCAGGTTACATCAAGTTACGGCCAAATTAACGGCGTTTTGCATTGTGCGGGGATTGTAAAGGATGGTTTAATTCTTCATAAGAGCGATTTAACTTTTAGAGAAGTGTTAGAACCTAAAGTTAGCGGACTTGTTCATTTAGATGAAGCCACAAAATACCAAGCCTTAGATCTTTTTATCTGTTTTTCGTCGGTAGCCTCTATCATCGGGAACATCGGTCAAGCCGATTACGCTATAGCGAATGCCTTCATGGATGCCTATGCTGAATATAGAAATGCGCAATGCAGGTTAGGGGAAAAGAATGGCAGAACAATGTCCATTAGTTGGGGCCTTTGGAAAGAAGGCGGTATGCAATTGGATAATAATACCCAAAAAGCGCTACAATACAGCACCGGTATGGCAGCAATGTCGACACAAGAAGGGGTACAAGCATTTTATACCGCTTGGAACAGCAATCAAGATCACCTTTTGGTTGTAAATGGAGATAAAGAAAAATTACGCAATTCCGTATTAGGTTCTTTACTGCCACGTTCAAATAAAATGCCTTCTGGTATGCATTCGCAGTGCTTAAACAACAAAATGCCGGAGGGAAAATCAACCGAAATTTTCTTAATAGGCGAATTATCCTCACTCATTAAAATTCCTCCACAACAAATTGTAGCCAGTGCTGCTTTCGAAAATTACGGTATGGACTCTTTAATGATTGTGCAGTTTACCAATCAGCTTGAACAATTTTTTGGTCCCCTTTCAAAGACCTTATTGTTTGAATGCCAGAATATTTTAGAACTGAGTACATTTTTTAGAGAGAATTATCCAGAGCAATTGGAAAAATTATTTGGAAAAAATGTTCAACAAGAAAATAAAGTAAAATCATTTTCGGACCGTATACCCGAAGATAAGCCTATTCTAGAGCAGAGCAGTTACAAGGGTTCAGAAGAGGAAAAAGAACTGCCTGAATCAGCCTCCTCATGGCGAGACGAGGATATCGCTATAATTGGCTTGTCTGGTACTTACCCCGGCGCAGAGAACGCAATGGAATACTGGAAAAATCTTTGCGAAGCGAAAGACTCAGTATCGGAAATTCCAGCGAATCGATGGGACCATTCCGTATATTTTGATGAGGATAAAAATACCCCCGGAAAAACCTATGCTAAGTGGGGTGGATTTTTAGACGGAGTAGATAAGTTTGATCCTGCTTTCTTCAATATTTCACCCAGGGAAGCGGTGATAATGGACCCGCAGGAACGACTATTTCTTCAATGTGTTTTTTCTACGTTCGAGGATGCAGGCTATACAAGAGCGCATGTATCAGAAGCGTATGCAAATGAAGTAGGGGTATTTGCCGGGGTTATGTATAGCGAATATCAGTTGTACGCACTATCCGAGGCTAAACAATCGACATTACTCCCCGGAAATTCGTCGTCAATCGCGAACAGGGTTTCCTATTTTTTCAACTTCAATGGGCCAAGCATGGTGGTTGATACCATGTGCTCTTCTTCACTAAGCACCCTACATTTAGCCTGCCAGAGTTTAAGGCAAGGAGAGAGTAAACTGGCTATAGCGGGCGGAGTAAACGTATCGGTACACCCAAATAAATTTTTAATGCTCGCTCAAGGGAATTTTGCTTCAACAAATGGTCGATGTGTAAGCTTTGGAAGTGGAGGAGATGGCTATGTGCCTTCAGAGGGTGTAGGAGCGGTATTACTCAAGAAGCTGTCGCAAGCGGTAGCCGACAACGATCATATTTACGGGGTAATAAAAGGTTCTGCTATCAACCACGGAGGAAAAACAAACGGATTTACTGTGCCAAACCCTAAAGCGCAGGCCAACGTTATTAAAAAAGCGCTCGATAATGCAGGTGTATCGGCACGCGATATTAGTTATATTGAAGCACACGGTACCGGAACTTCTTTAGGCGATCCTATAGAAATAGCCGGGCTTATTAAAGCATTTAAGTTGTTTACAAAAGAGGAGCAATTTTGTGCTATAGGCTCAGTAAAGTCCAATATAGGGCATTGTGAAAGTGCCTCGGGAGTAGCCGGATTAACGAAAGTGCTCTTGCAATTTAAGTATGGAAAATTGGTGCCTTCTTTGCATTCAGAATCACTCAATCCAAATATAAACTTCACTCAAACTCCTTTTAAAGTGCAACAACACTTAGAAGAATGGAAGAGTACTAAAAGAACGTTAAACGGTAAAACGAGCGTAGAAACAAGAAAAGCAGGTTTGTCATCCTTTGGTGCCGGTGGTTCAAATGCTCATGTCATTGTAGAAGAGTATATTCCCAAGCCAAAACCTTCAATGAATCACGATGATGTACCCCTGATAATCTTGTTATCAGCCAAGGATCATAGTCGTTTAAAAGAATGCGCTCAACAGTTGATTAGGTATATAGCAGAAGATGAATTAAAAGAAGAACAATTGCTTGATATTGCCTTTACATTACAGATTGGACGTGAGGAAATGGAGGAACGCTTAGGCTTTGTCATTTTTTCACTTTCAGATCTGCAAGTCAAGCTCCAACAGTTTTTAGATAAAAATGAGCCATCAGATGAGTTGTTTGCAGGAAGAGTAACTGCTCTTGATATGGAAGTAGTTCTTCCTCAGGATTTTACCTCTCTTGAAGATTGGACACAAACATTAATACAGGAAAAGAAATTTGAAGCGCTTATTAAATTATGGATTCAAGGCGTTAAATTAAATTGGAACCTGCTGTATGGAGCAAATAAACCGATGCGTGTGAGTTTACCAACTTATCCATTTGCTCAAAAAATGTACTGGATTATTTCAAACAGGGAAGAGAACGATAAGAAAAGTTATAAATCATCGAATGATGTCATCCAAGCATTGGATTTGACCAAAGGAATTCGACTGAGAGAACTTTCGGAACTAAGCGAAGAAAAACCGAAAACGCTGACCAAGAGAAGTCAATCTATAAACTTAACACCGTTAATCTTAAAACAAGAGCCAGAAGTTTTTGCAAGCCTTGAAGTTAAAAACGAGCCTAAAGAGAAAGAGCTAAAGGAGAAATCAGAAACAAATAAAGTACAAATACATTTAGCAGAAATTAGAAAGTACTTAAAGGAAAGTTTGGCGAAAGCGTTATTTATGAATGTTGATGAACTTCAGGATACTGCCGCATTTATAGAGCTGGGCCTCGATTCTATTGTAGGCGTAGAATGGATTAGCGATATAAATCAACATTTCAAATTGTCCATTCCGGCTACGAAGATATACGATACCCCTACATTAGCTGAATTTGCTCAATACATACAGACTGAACTACCAGAAAAGAATTTAACGACTATACAAACGCCCAAAGTTGTACCCATAGAGGATAATAACAAAGAAGAAGAGATGCTTTTAACGTTAAAAAGAACCCTGGCAAAATCGTTGTTTATGTCGGAGGATGAACTCGACATACATAAAAACTTCGTTGAGCTCGGATTGGATTCAATCGTTGGAATTGAATGGGTAAATGAGATCAATGCTATTTATGGGATTTCCGTTACCGTTTCAAAACTTTACGATTACGCTACGCTGAAGGAATTAGCGAATTATTTATATCAAACCACAACCACAACTGAGCCTGTTAAATCCGAAACAACCAAAATATCTCCAAAAATAGATTCACTTGACGAGTTGCTCCAACAGGTCAGTGATGGCGTATTAGATGTGCAGAGCGCAGATCGAATTCTTAAAATAATGAACAATAGCTAAATAGAAACAGATATGAATCAAGAAGAAATATTCCATTTAATAACCAAACATATAATAGAGGTAATACCTGAATTAGAAGACCATAATTTTAGCTACGAGGAAAGCTTAACAGATTTGGGAGCTAATTCGATGGATCGTGTCGAAATAGTTCTTATGATTAAAGAAACCTTATCCATTGATATTCCTCAAACACAATTAATAAAAGTTAAAAATATCGGAGAATTAACACAATTGTTTTATGAAAACTACCGAGCGTCATGAGATAGTAGTTACAGGAATAGGGATTACATCGGCCATTGGTCAAGGAAAATCGGCTTTTTTTGAAAACTTACTGCAAGGCCGCTCTGCCTTTCGTGTGATGGAGCGAGAGGGACGTCAAAAAGGAACTGCTTTTATTGGTGCAGAAATGAAGGAATTAATCCTTCCAGAACGCTTCTCAAAAAGGCTAATACGAAACGCGTCATTGTCAGCACAAGCAGCGCTCGTAACATTAGCAGAAGCTTGGGAAGAAGCAAATCTTCAAGACCTGGACTCCCATAACATTGGACTTGTAGTAGGCGGATCGAATTTTCAACAAAGAGAACTCTTGCAAACCTTTGAGTCATTCAATAACAAACTACCGTATTTAAAACCCAACTATGCACTTTCATTTATGGACACAGACGTTTGTGGAATGTGCACAGAACAGTTTGGTATAAAGGGTAGAGCTTATTCTGTTGGAGGAGCCTCCGCTAGTGGTCAAATGGCATTGATACAGGCGATTGAAGCAGTTCAGTCGGGTAGCCTGGAAGTTTGCATTGCAATTGGCGCATTGATGGACCTTTCCTATATGGAGTTGCAAGCTTTTAAAGTTGCGAATGCAATGGGATCAGAAGTATTTAAAAATGAACCACAAATGGCTTGTCGTCCTTTTGACAAGAAACACGATGGTTTTATTTACGGAGAATGCTGCGGTGCTATCGTGGTGGAATCCAAGGCGCATGCACAGGCAAGAAGCCAAGATTCCTACGCTCAATTTACTGGTTGGAGCATTGCGATGGACGCAAAC
The DNA here is from genome assembly GCF_024810195.1 of Chryseobacterium sp. BIGb0232. Lineage (NCBI taxonomy): Bacteria > Pseudomonadati > Bacteroidota > Flavobacteriia > Flavobacteriales > Weeksellaceae > Chryseobacterium > Chryseobacterium sp. BIGb0232. The sequence goes on along the minus strand of NZ_JANUEH010000012.1, from coordinate 91,448 downwards.
AGAAACCCGAATCCCTCTTATGAAGGCGAATTGTACGTAATAAAAGATGCGCTAAAAATGGCAAAACTAAAAGCCGAAGACATCGATTATGTTAGTCCACACGGTACAGGATCTCCATTGGGCGATGAAACCGAACTTAAAGCGTTTATAGAGAGTGGTTTATCTGAGGCTTGTATCAATACCACAAAATCGATAATAGGCCACGGGCTTTCTGCCGCAGGGCTGGTAGAAATGATTGCCTTATTACTGCAAATGAAAGAAGGGCAACTACATCCCTCTTTGAATTTAGAGGACCCAATTAGCACACAGATGAAGTGGGTAAAAGAGAAGGCGATTCCCTGTTCAATTAAAAATGCTCTCAAGCTCAGTTATGGATTTGGCGGGATTAACACCGCGGTTTGCGTACAGAAAATAGAATCAAAAAACTGAAATAAAAGCTAATTAAAAGGCCTATAAATATGGGGTGTTCGAAACCTTTTTTCTATTAGCGGGGATTTTCGCTTCATAGCCAACAGGCCTATTTTTAGCAGAAACCTCTAAATCGCCGTCATTGCGAACCGAAGGATTGGGCTTGTGGGAGGAAGTGAAGCAACCTATCATGCTAGATTAATCTTTTATTTCTTAGTATGAAAGATTGCTTCGTTGTACCTCCTCGCAAAGACGGTATTTTTTAAAGCTCCGTAAGGTTTCGAACACTCCTACCTATAAATCTTAATCAGTTATTAATCGAGTATACCTATAAAAAAAAATCAAAATATGATCAATGTAGGAATAGAATCCATGAACGTTTATGCAGGGAGTGCTTTTTTAGATGTGAACAAGCTTGCCCTTCATAGACAGTTAGATACTAAAAGGTTCGTCAACTTAATGATGAAAGAGAAAGCAGTGGCAATGCCTTTCGAAGATCCCATATCGTTTGGGGTAAATGCGGCGAAGCCTATAGTGGATAAGTTATCCGAGGAAGAAAAACAAAAAATAGAATTGTTAATCACCTGTACAGAATCCGGAATCGATTTCGGTAAATCCATCAGCACCTATATTCATAAATACCTAAACCTGAGTAAAAACTGTAGAATGATGGAGATTAAACAAGCGTGTTATTCAGGTACGATTGGATTTCAAATGGCGGTTAACTTTATTCTCTCCAATACCTCGCCCGGTGCAAAGGCCTTGGTAATTGCCAGTGATATTTCCAGGTTTATGATTGTGCCAGGAATTTCTTTGGAAGAACAAGATTGGTCATTCGCCGAACCGAGTGGTGGAGCGGGAGCCGTAGCCATGTTGGTAAGCGATAGCCCTCATGTTTTTCAATTGGATCAAGGGGCTAGCGGATATTACGGCTATGAAATTATGGATACCTGTAGACCCGTTACCGATGGCGAAGCCGGCGATGTAGATATGTCGCTTTTGGCCTACTTAGATTGTTGTGAAAATGCATTTCTGGAATATCAAAAAAGAGTAATAGGGGCCTCGTATCGCGATAGCTTTCAATACCTGACTTTTCACACGCCATTTGGTGGAATGGTAAAGGGAGCACATAGAACCATGATGAGAAAGATGCTTAAAGCGGCGCCTTCCGATATAGAAAATGATTTCAACGAACGAGTGGTTCCGGGATTGAGCTATTGTCAACGCGTGGGAAATATTATGGGGGCCACGGTTTTTTTATCGCTATTGAGCACGATAGAAAAGGGAACGTTTGAGCGTGCTAAACGTATTGGATGTTTTTCTTACGGCTCAGGTTGTTGTTCAGAATTTTATAGCGGAGTAGTAACACCCGCTGGCCAAAAATATGTTCAGCAGTATAACATTGAAAGGCAGCTCGATCAACGATATGAGCTATCCATGAGTGAATACGACGAGTTATTGAAGGGAAGCGATACGATAAAATTTGGAACACGCGATATTCAACTTAATTTAGATAGGGTACCTGAAATAATTTCAACCGACCAATCTGAACGTCTTATCTTAACAAATATAACGAATTTTCACCGTAATTATAAATGGATAACCTAAGGTATCAAACGCTCGAAGTTCAATTTCGTGGAACAATTTGCTTTATCAAATTTAATCGGCCGGAGGCAAAAAATACAATTGATGAAGTTATGGTGGATGAAATTGATCAGGTATTAGCCATATGCGAAGAAAAAAGTACGGTAGTTGTTTTCGAAGGAAGGGCCGATATATTTTGCCTGGGTGCCGATTTAGATTCCATAGCATCAAATTTCGAGCAAATACCGATGTCTGATAAAATTCCCGATAAGCTATACTCAATTTGGCTAAAGTTAGCTACAGGACCTTACGTGTCTTTGGCACATGTAGAAGGAAGAGCAAATGCCGGAGGTTTAGGTTTTGTGGCCGCTTGTGATGTGGTACTAGCCAAAAATAGTGCTCAATTTGGTTTATCTGAGTTGTTATTTGGCTTGTTTCCTGCTTGCGTACTACCATTTCTTATTCGAAAAGTGGGTTACCAAAAATCGCACTATTTAACCTTAATGACCAAGTCCTTTTCGGCAGAAGTCGCTCAGCATTACGGCCTAGTGGATGCCTATGCGGCAGACAGCGATTCATTACTTAAAACACATCTGCGTAGATTGGAAAAACTACCAAAAGAGGGAATTAGGAGATATAAAAAGTACAGAAAGGACTTAGATAATTTTCTTAGCGAGGTACAGGGATATGCCGTTAGCACGAATCAAGCAATTTTCTCCGACCCTAAAATTCTGAGCGTTATTGCCGATTATATTCAAAATGAAAAGCTTCCATGGGAAAATAATTTAGGCAATACGAGTTAATAACACCACAATATTTTAATACCGGAATATGGAGAGATCAGTGATTGAAACCTTAGAAATAACACCCAGCATTTTGCAGGTTGTGATGAAGGATGAAGAATATAAAAATGCATTTTCACCCGAATTAACGGATGCATTAGTCCGTGTATTTGAAAACATTGCTTCAAATGAGAAATACAAAGCCGTAATTCTTACAGGATATTCAAATTATTTTGCCTCAGGAGGGAGTATGCAGGGGCTGCTCGATATCTACGATAAGAAAATTAAATTTTCAGATTCCAATTTATACAGCCTGGCGCTTAATTGCCCCATTCCGGTAATATCGGCTATGCAAGGCCATGCCATTGGAGGAGGCTTTGTGATGGGGTTATTTGCCGATTTTGTTGTGTTAAGCAGAGAAAGTATATACACGACTAATTTTATGCGATACGGTTTCACTCCGGGTATGGGAGCCACCTATATTTTACCCAAAAAATTAGGATTAGCATTATCAGAGGAAATGCTCTTAAGCGGGAGCAACTTTCGAGGCGATGACCTCGAAAAAAGAGGAATTCCATTTAAGGTGTTGCCGAGAACTGAGGTACTGCCCTATGCACAACAACTCGCGAACCAACTCGCTGAGAAACCTCGATTGGCATTGGTAACCTTAAAGGATCATTTGGTGAAGCAAGTACGCCAAGAACTTTCCAAAGTTATAGACGAAGAACTCACCATGCATGAAATAACTTTTCATCATCCCGAAGTGAAAGAACGAATTTTAAATTTTTTCGGAAAATAAAAACTATGAACGCACAGAACCTTAGAATATTAAAAGCTCTTCAATCTGGAAGCATTAGTGTAGAAGAGGCCAAACAACAGATCAGCAGCGCTGTAGACGTAAAAGCTTCTGGTAAAATAGAAGAAAAAAATAAAATCGCTATCATCGGCATGTCGGGTAGATACCCAGATGCGATGAATTTAGCGCAATACTGGGAAAACTTATCCGCAGGAAGAAATTCGATTAAAGAAGTACCCTCTTTCCGATGGAACATAGAAGACTATTACGATGCTACTCCATATAGAAAGGGAAAAACATATTGTAAGTGGTTAGGCGCAGTAGACGATATTGAGTATTTTGATCCATCCTTCTTTTCAATTCCGCCTGCCGAGGCAGAACTAATGGACCCTCAACACCGTTTATTTTTACAAGAAGCCTACAGCGCCTTTGAAGATGCCGGATACAACACGGAAACCCTTTCAAACAAGAAATGCGGCGTTTACCTCGGAATTATGAGTTTTGAATATGGGCTGATGCTTCACGGTAATAGTACCGGTATGTCGGCCACAATGGGTAATAGTTACTCCATTGCGGCAGCACGAATTGCCTACCATTTAAATTTAAAGGGGCCAGCCATTGCCTTAGATACTGCTTGTTCCTCTTCAATGGTCAGTATTCACCTGGCTTGTCAGGCTTTACTCAATAAGGAAACAGATATGGCACTGGCCGGCGGAGTGAGCTTGTACTTAACTCCAGATTCATACATAAGCATGTGTTCAGGAGGCATGTTGGCGAAAGATGGGCAATGCAAAACCCTGGATACCAGCGCTGATGGTTTTGTGCCCGGAGAAGGAGTGGGAGCGGTAGTACTAAAAAGGTTAAGCGATGCAATCAGAGATAAAGACAACATTCATGGGGTAATAATTGGCTCCGGAATTAATCAAGATGGAAGAACTAACGGCATTACTGCTCCCAGTGTTAAAAGCCAAACAGAACTTGAGCGAGATGTGTATTCGAGGTTTAATATCCAGCCCGAAAACATTCAATATGTAGAACTGCATGGAACAGGCACTAAATTAGGTGACCCAATTGAGTTGGAAGCCTTGTCTGCCGTATATACGGCCAATAGCCAGAAAAAGAATTATTGCGGTTTAGGTTCAGTGAAAAGCAATATCGGACATGCCTCAGCGGCGGCAGGTATAGCCGGTATACATAAAGTGTTGCTGTCAATGAAATACCGTAAAATAGCGCCAACACTTAATGTAGAAATCCCTACGCCGCATTTCGATTTTAAAGAATCACCTTTTTATATCAATAAAGAACTTAAAGATTGGAAAACAGATGATAACGTACCGATGAGAGCTGCCATTAGTTCTTTCGGATTTAGTGGAACCAATGCCCACATGGTAATAGAAGCGTATATGAATGGCAAGAAAAAAAATGGTCAAGGCCAAGATTCGGAACTCATTATTTTATCGGCCAAAAGTTCAGCGCAATTGAATACACAGGCCCACAACATAGTGAGCTTTCTAAAAAAGGAAACTGAAATAGCGCTTCGCGATCTTGCCTATACCTTGCAGGTAGGAAGAGATGAAATGGAATATCGATTGGCATTTAATGCCCACACGATTAATGAAGTGGCTGAACATTTAATCTCATTTATACAAAATGATTCAGTAAGTCAGGTTAGTGTAGGAATGGTTGAACCGGCACTGAAAGAATACGAAATCCTAGATGACAATTGGGATGCAAACACAGATAGACCCGATCGACTAGCAAAAATTGCGCAATTATGGCTGGAGGGTAAAAAAATAGATTGGGCGCAATTGTATACCGATATCCCTCAGCGCATTAGTTTACCTACCTATCCCTTTGCACGAGAGCGCCATTGGTTACCCACTGAAACGGCTAGTACCGTGCAAAAAAAGCAGTCACTCAGTAGCACGAGGGAACCGAAATTTCTGGCCAAAAAATGGCTAGCCCTTGAAACGACCGAAAAGAACGTAAAGGCGAACAAAGTGATTTTGCTGTGTTCAACAGCAACCATGAGCTTGGCACAACAGATAGCCGAATATTTTAATGAGGCAGAAATTGTTGAGTATAACCTTGCGGATGATTTTTGTACAAGTTGGAGCCGTTGGGATGAATTTGATGGGTTGATTGATGTGCTAGGCTGCGGAGAAGAAAGAGATTATACGTATAAACGGATACCCTTGATACAGCAATTAGTGGAGTTTGGTAAAAGGGAAGGACTAAAATTGATGGGCGTAACGCAAGGCTTAGAAGCTTTCGACGAAGCGTTTGGCCATTTTGCAGGAGCCGATACGGCCGCCTTATACCGAACCTTAGAACAGGAATACCGCCATTTAGCCAGCCTTCATTTAGATGTAGCAGTAAACGAAGAAAGCTCCATGTTGGCCAAGCAAATTGCGGATGAATTTTTTACCCCTAGCCATTCATCAGAAATAAGCATTCGCGAATCGATTCGTTACCAACCCATTTTAAAAGAGCAAAACATGGATATGGCTATCCGCAACATAACATTTTCTAGCGAGGATGTTTTGTGGATAACGGGAGGAACACGCGGGATAGGATTACAATGTGCATATCATTTTGTGAAGCACTCGGGATTGAAAAAAATAGTGTTAACAGGACGAGAAAAGATTCCACCTCGTACCGAATGGTCCTTGCATTTGAATGAAACTAGCTCTTTGTCCAATAAGTTGAAAGCAATTCAAGAATTGGAAGCTTTAGGAGCTCAAGTGCAGGTTGGCTCGGTACTGTTAACCGATAAGCAAGAGGTACAGAAGTTTCTAGTTGATGTGAAGTATAATTTGGGCAAAATCACTGCCTTTATTCATAGTGCAGGTGTAACCAATAAAAAGAATCCGGCATTTATTCGCAAGTCCAAACAAGAAATAGAAGAAATAACCAGTATAAAGACAATTGCCCTTGACAACATATACGAATGTTTGAAAGAGGAAACGTTAAAATTCTTTATACTGTTTTCTTCGGTTGCCTCAGCCATACCTTCTTTGGGAACCGGACAGACCGATTACGCAATGGCCAACGCCTACATGGATTATTTTGCTACATCCTGTCAAGCTAAATTTCCGGTATTAAGCATACAATGGTCAAGTTGGCAAGAAACCGGATTTGGAGAAGTGAAAAGCAAGGGCTATTTACAAACGGGATTGCTTAGTCAAACAAATGAAGAAGGTCTTAAACTATTGGATATTTTACTTGCGAATAACATTCGCGGGGTAATTCTTCCGGCCATGGTAGATCGTTCATTATGGCATCCCGATAGCTTGTTAGAAAAGTCGATCAAGTACCTTCCATTGACAATGGATAAAAATAGCTTGGAGATTCCTTCTACCACCGCTCCATTTGCGAATAAAACCTTAGAAGATGTCTTGGAGCTATTTGTCGATATATTATCGCGAGAGCTAAAAATGGATAAGCTCAAGATTAAATTGGATACATCATTTCAACAACTCGGAATCGATTCCATTATACTGATACAACTGGTTGCCGAAATAGATAAAACCTTTGGTATAAGTTTAGATCCGACTACCTTCCTAGAGCAACCTACACCCCGCAGTTTTTGCGAGTATCTGGTTAAAACCCATTCAAAAGACATCGAGGAACAGTTTTTATCTTCAAAAGCAAAAGTGGAAATTAAAACCTTTGCGAAAAAAGTGGCCATTGTTGGGATGGCTTGTCATTTTCCGGGAGCATCAAACATAACCGAGTTTTGGAACAACTTAAAAATGGGAAAAGATAGTATCAGTAAGGTGCCCGCGGGGCGATGGAGCGAGGCTGAATTTTATCATCCCAGAGGGTATTTATCGGGGAAAAGTATATCCAATAGCGGAGGTTTTTTAGATAGAATCGAAGAGTTTGATCCAGGCTATTTTAATATTCCGGAATCATTGGCTCCGTATATAGATCCGCTGCAACGACAATGGTTAGAAGTGAGTGTAGAGGCGCTAAACGATGCCGGTATAGAAAAAGAAACGTTGTCGGGAACAAGAGTAGGGGTATTTGCCGGAGCGAGAACGTCGAATTTCGCGATGAAATATCCGGGAAGTGTAAAAGATCGAATCGTTGGAATTGGTCAGAATTTCATCACTGCACATTTAGCCCATATCTACAATTTTAAAGGGCCAAATATGGTTATCGATACAGCCTGTTCAAGCTCGCTAACAGCAATTCATCAAGCTGCCGCGAGTATTCTCAGTGGCGAGTCAGAAATAGCGCTTGCCGGAGGTGTCGATATTCTATTGGATGAAGGACTTTTTGTTGGCTTAAGCAATGCTAAAATTTTGTCTCCAGATGGTCGTTGCAAAACCTTCGATGCCGATGCAAATGGAATTGGAATTGGAGAAGGCTGTGGTGTACTGGTTTTGAAGTCCTTAGAACAAGCTATTACAGACAATCAAAAAATCTATGCCCTTATAGATAGCTCGGTTATTAACAACGATGGAAATACCATGGGGGTAACCACCCCAAACCCCGAAGCTCAAACAGACTTGATTACGTCCGCAATCGAGAAAGCCAATATCAACCCTAAAACCATTACCTACGTGGAAACGCATGGTACTGGAACATTAATTGGCGATCCGATAGAATTGCGGGGCTTAACCAGGGCCTTAAACCACTCCGATTCAAAAGAACAATTTTGCGGTGTAGGAAGTGTAAAAAGTAATATCGGTCATTTATTATGCGCTGCAGGAGCGGCGAGTATTATCAAGGTCGCATTGTCTATAGTTAATCGGAATTTACCGCCTACGTTGCATTGCGAAACTCCAAATCCCCGTTTCAATTTCAGTAACTCGCCGCTTTATCCTGTGCTCAAGTATCAGCCATGGGAGACCGTAGAGGGTGTTTTAAGAGGAGGGATAAGTTCATTCGGTTTGGGAGGAAACAATGCGCATGTTATTATTAGCGACGAAGGGATACCGGAAACAAATCGAGCAGTAATGGATTCAAGAACTGAAACTGTGGTATTTAATAAACGATTTTTTTGGCCTTCATCTTCCATAGAACAGCCTGATTTAGACCTAGAAGCCAAGTCGTTAAAGACAACACAAGAAAATGATTTTATGAGATTTTTTATAATAGACGAAGATTAGCAATGGTAAATTCAACTCAAAAAATTAAGAAATTTAAGCAATTAGTAACCCATACTAATTACATTGTTCGGGATCACCTTGTTTACGAAACGAGTACGCTTCCCGGAGTAACTTTTATAGATATTATTTACCGTTTGGCAATGAAATATCTGAATACTACCCAAATTGAACTGAGAGACATCCTGTTTAAAAAGCCCTTGATCACTTCTGTTGATTTTGACCAAATGCTAAGCATTACCATGATACTCGATGCAGCGCACTGGAGAGTTACGATTTCTAGCGAAAGAACCAAAAACGGACAGTCAATTTCTGAAGGACACGAAGAGAATATGGAGGCGCTAATTTATGTAAGCGACCATACAATCGGAACCAAGCAACTAGATATAAGCAACTTTATAGAAAAAAGCACGAACAAATCGGATGTGAGCAATTTGTACGCCATTGCCAAGCAGGGGGGGATTGAACATAAGGAATTCATGAAAACCCGAGGAGTGGTGTTTCATCAGGAAAAAGAGGTTTTAATGAATCTTCATTTAAGCGATCTTGCCGAAAAGCACCGAAATATGTTCCATGTGCACCCTGCCTTTTTGGATGGTTCTACACTCGCCGGTTTATCTTTTTATCATCAAGAAATGGAACAAGGGAACATTCAGGACGAGGCACCTTATATCCCCTTCATGATACGGAGAGTATGCGTATATCACCCATTGCCAGATTCCATTTATGTGCATAGCGTCAATGCTTTTTCCACTCAAGGAAACGTAAACCAAGATATTATTTATACCGATATCGATATCTACAACAAGGAAGGAGCGCTGTTGGTTGCTTTTGAACAGTTAACCGCCAAGCGAATTCGTCATCCAAAATTAATTACCCAACTGAAAGAAAAAACATCGGCAACGCATAAAACACTCGGAACCGAAGGCAATGAACCTATTTCTCAAATCAATACACTTGATTTGAACCAACGAGATGGGGACACAATGGCTACAGCAGATATTCTGACCGCAATTATTACCTATTTGCAAAACGAGTTGGCCAAAATTTTGCATAAGCAGCCTGCTGAAATAGTTGTTAACGATGGATTTTACAATCTTGGATTGGATTCTACAGATTTGATTGCCATGGTCAATAAACTAGAGCAATATCTAAAAACAACATTATATCCAACACTATTATTTGAATATAGTACGATAAAATCGCTTGCCGAGTACATTAAAGAGAACTATTCCGCGAATTTTTTAGCGCAAGAACAGCGCCCTAAGAAAGCAGAAGCTGTTCAAGAAAAAAGTGCGTTAAATAATCAAATGGTAACCTTTCAGCCCTATTGGCAGGAGCAACCGCTCATTGAAATAACTGCTGAACAAAGAGAGATTACCAGATTGATAATCATGCTGAATGGCAGTGCCGGATTGAAGGAGGCAATTCTAAATCATACGCCAGAGCAACAGGTTATTGCAATAGAATCTTCTCAAAATGAACTGGTAGAATGCTTTAAGGAGAATTTTATTGGCTTACTTTCCGAGGTGCAAAAGTTTGCTAAAGGGCCTGCATCTATCCTACTTCAAGTGCTGAGCGATTGTTCCATAACCGGAAAATTTATTTTAGGTTATGCTGGATTACTAAAATCGGCATTTTTGGAAAATCCCCATATTAACAGCCAAATTATCCAAATACAAACCGACGCATCCGTTTCCTTTTCTTTTTTGGCAGAACAACTGAACAAACAAGCAAAATGTTTTAAAACAGGGTATGAAGAAATAATATTTACGGAGAATGGCCAAAGTAGATTCCTTAAAAAATTAAAGGAAGTATCCGTTGAAAGAGAAAATACCGGGTACTTTAAAAATAATTCGGTATATGTGATTACGGGTGGCTTCGGCGGTTTGGGCTATACCCTTGCACAGCACATTTCCAATTTGACGAAGGTTACCTTAATATTGATAGGACGGAGCGCATTAAGCCCAGAAATGGAACTTCAAATAAAATCCATAGCAGAAAAAGGATGTACAGTACGCTACGTTTCAGTAAATATAAATAATGCAATAGCGGTTAAGGCTGCTTTAGACGATGTTAAAAAGGAATTTGGTTCTATCAATGGCATTATTCATTGTGCCGGGGTATTGCGAGATCAGTTTTTATTGCAAAAAGACCCGCAAGCTGTACACGAAGTTTTTGATCCTAAATTAAAAGGATTCATATCATTAGATGAAGCAACAAAAAATGAAATGCTTGATTTTTTTGTCTGTTTTTCGTCGCTTTCGGCCATTACAGGCAATTTGGCTCAGTCAGATTATTCAAGTGCGAATGCTTTTATGGATATTTTAGTTCAAGAAAGGCAGGAGAAGGTCGACTGTGGAGAGCGCTATGGAACTACTTTAACTATAAATTGGCCTTTATGGGAAAGCGGAGGGATGCAGATAAGCGAACAGCTAGCTAATTTAATGTTTGAAACATCCGGTTCGGCGCCGCTTCCATCGAAACTTGGTTTAGAAACATTGGAGGCGCTGTTAGCTTCAAAAATGACGCAGGCGGTGGTTCTTTATGGATACAAACCCGAGCTGGAAGCGTATTATCAATCTAATTTCGACTTTGATTCAGACTCCATCCTTGACAATAAATTGAAAGTACAGGCATCTGCTTTCTCCAATCAAAAGCAAGAAATGGATAGGGATGTGATAGACAAACAAGGCGATATAGCGATAATAGGTTTGGCGGGGCGTTATCCGAATTCAGCCTCGCTCGAAGAATTTTACGAAAACCTTAGCAAAGGATTGGATTGTATTGGCTCAATACCAAAGGGGCGTTGGGAAGGCTACGACTTTTCGTATGATGTAGAAAGTCTATATAAGTATGGAGGCTTTATAGCCGATGTTGATAAATTTGATCCTTTGTTTTTCAATATCTCTCCTCATCAAGCCGAAATCATGGATCCTCAAGCAAGGCTTTTTTTAGAAATGTCTTGGAAGGCTTGTGAAGATGCTGGTTTCTATAACAATCGATCCGAACAATATTATGCTTCTTCGAGCCAACGAAGTGTAGGGGTTTTTGCTGGCGTATTTTGGAATCATTACGAGCTATTTGGTGCCGAATTAACCCAAACAGGTGATACTACTGCATTTGGTACCAGTGCATCGTCTATAGCGAACATGGTTTCGTATTGTTTAAATTTTCACGGTCCAAGTATGGCAATTGATACCATGTGTTCATCTGCCTTGACAAGTTTACATTTAGCCTGTGAAAGTATCCGAAAACAAGAATGTAGTTTCGCCATTGCCGGAGGTGTAAATGTGGTAACACACCCTCATAAATATTTATTTCTTAAAAAGGCTAAATTTTTGGCAGAGGATGGAAAGTGCAGAAGTTTCGGAGAAGGTGGCACAGGCTATGTGCCCAGTGAAGGAGTGGGGGTAGTATTGTTGACAAGTTTGGCCCGTGCCGAAAAAGAAGGCTATCCGATATATGGCGTAATTAAAGGCTCTTCAATTAATCATTCCGGCAAAACTTCTGGCGCCACTGTGCCCGACCCGAGGGCTCAAACCGAAGTGATAACAGAGGCGCTTAAACAGGCAAATGTACATCCCCGTACCATAAGCTATGTAGAAGCACATGGAACTGGAACAGCATTAGGCGACCCAATTGAAATACAAGGATTAACCAGAGCTTATGAAAAATGGACAAGCGACAAGCAATATTGTGCGGTAGGTTCATCAAAATCTGCAATGGGGCATTCCGAAGCTGCGGCTGGCATTGCCGGATTAACCAAAATACTTTTACAATTTAAAAAGAAGGAAATTTTTCCTTCGCTTCATGCCGATACCATTAATCCTTTAATCCCATTTGAGCATACACCCTTTTATTTAGAACGTACATTGAAAAAATGGGAGGCAGCGGAAATTGAATTGAATGGAGAACAGGTAAAACCTCCATTAAGAGCAGGATTAAGTTCATTTGGAGCCAATGGAAGTAATGTACACATGATTATCGAGGAATATGCAGTGAGCAGTGCTAGCAAGAGAGTTCCGAAAGAGAAAGTACCCAATTACTTTATCGTTCCACTGTCGGCCAAGAACCCAGAACGTTTGCAGGCTTATGCCCTGGATGTATTGCGTTTTTTGCAAGAAGGAGAATCAATTTCTAATGTACATCTAGAAGAGGAAGAAAATAACCTCCTTCTGAATGAACTGATACCGTTGGTAGCAGAAGTGACCGGTTTTGATAGCAAGGACTTAGATCTGGAGCAAGATTTGAATGAACTCAATGTTGATGTGGTGGTGTTTAACAAGCTGCAAGTGCTTATCAAACAGAAAATGGGACATCAAGTCTTAGATATTCCTTTTCCGACTGAGCCCTTTAACATTAAATACTTAGCAGAAAAACTGAATACATCGAATCAACAAAAGACAAACAGCATCCATGAATTAGATATTTTTAGCCTTGCATATACCCTGCAAGTAGGAAGAGAGCCGATGCCCGCGAGAGCAGTATTTGTGGTAAAAAACATTCAGGAACTGATAGAAAAATTAAGCGCTTTTACCCGGAATGAACAATTGCTTGATGGCAGTTATTTTGGAACGGTTAATTCAAATCAAGAAATCAGACTATCAAAAGGCGATTACTTACCGATAAATAATCAACCTACAGAACAGGATAAAGCTAAGCAGTTGGCAGTAGTATGGGTAAAAGGGAAGGATATTGAATGGCAAAGCCTATACGAAGAAATACAGCCAAAACGTATTCATTTGCCCACATATCCATTTTTGAAAGAACGGTATTGGGCCGCAACAAAAAATCAATTAAGTAATTTAAGTACCAAGGCAGCGAATGGATTAGAAAGTACGGTGCATAAGGCGGAACTATCGTTAATGACCTTTAGCGAAGAATGGGAAATAAAAGAGTTTCCAGAACGAAGCTCCTCTCAAAAGATAGAAACTATAGTTTGTTTTCTAAGTTCCGGGGAGCAACAGGCGTATATTTTAAAAGAAGTACAATCCAACTGTTCAGCTAGTACTCGGGTAATTTATATTTCTACTGCCGAAACGTATGAAAATACCTCAATAGATAAGTATTTCATCAACCCTAAAAATAAAGAAGAGTATAGTCGCTTATTTTCAAGTCTTGTTCAGGATAAAATAGATGCCCTCTGGTATTTATGGCCTGTTGAAGATTCAACCTATCGGAAGGTATATGAACCGCTGTTATTTTTATTTCAAGCCATTCATGAGTCAACCATTAGTATTCCTAAAATAACGATTGGGGCCTGTTATGAAAATGATCAAGAGCGCTGTTACGTTGAATCTTGGATTGGTTTTGAACGGTCATTAAAAGAAGTTTTTAGGAAAAGCTATATTCAGCTTATATTCCAAAAAACAGCCGAACTTTCGAATTGGATACATCCTTTGTTAAACGCGCCAAGTACAGGCGATGGCCGTACGGTATTGTACAAGGAGGGTAAGAGTTTTGTTCCGGTGATCAAAGGGCATCCAGTTTCTACCCAAAAGACCATATTAAGGGAGAAAGGAACCTATCTGATTACCGGAGGTTTAGGCGGCTTAGGCGTACTAGTGGCTAAGTATCTGATTAAAAAGTATAAAGCCAATCTTATTTTAACCGGCCGTTCCACGCTAAATTATGAGCAGGAAAACAAGCTAAAAGACTTGCAATCGTACGGTACCGAAGTGGTTTATATTTCCTGTAATGTTGCCGATGAGCAAAGTATGCAAAAGGCATTAAACAGTGTAGATAAACTCGCTCAATCTGTAAAGGGTGTGATGCACTTAGCTGGAATACAAGAGTATACATCTTTTCAGAATAAAGAAATTGATCGATTTCTGGAAGTGCTTGCACCTAAAGTAGAGGGAACAGAGGTGATAGATCGAATATTCTCCAATCGGAGCTTAGATTTTATTTGCTTGTTTTCTTCCACTTCAGCCATATTAGGCGATTTTGGATTTTGTGATTATGCCGTTGGAAACCGGTATCAACACACCTATGCCAGTTGCAATGAATCAAGAGAAGGAACAAAAATTCGGACAATTTGTTGGCCATTATGGCGTGAAAGCCTAATGGGAGGGAAGGCCACTGAGGAGGTAGAAAATTATCTGGGAGTTACCGGACAAGGGTATTTGGAATCGGCAAGGGGATTGGAATTAATGGAACAACTGATTTCGAGCACTTCCGCTTCAAGCTTGGTTATGGTAGGGAAAGCACCACGCATACATCAGATTTTGAAAATCGAAAATGAAGCACCCGAAATTTTACCACAGCCCACTCAAGCCGCTTCCGATTTTTATCAGGGTAGCGTCCTTTCTGAAATGGCGATGGAGAGGGTTTTAATAGACGATTTGAAGGAGCTAGTAAAAAGTATTTCTAAAATCGATACGAGCAAGTTAGAAACCGATGTGGCGCTTGCTGATTATGGATTTGATTCCGTAAGCCTATTAAATTTAGCCGACAGCATGACGGCCTGCTTTAAGGTAGAAATTAACCCCACTATGTTCTTTAGTCATGCAAACCTGTTTAAAATTAGTCGGTTTTTGATAGAAAATCATAAAGAAGCATTACTGAAAAAATACGACAGGCAAATTGTTCAAGAGTTAAGCAATCAGCACCTAAATAAACCGGTTTCGATTGAGGAAAAAGCAGCTATTCCGAAGCAAGAAGCAAATTTGATGGAAGCTTCCTTAGCGAACGAACCAATAGCCATTATTGGAATGAGCGGACGATTTCCGGGGGCTGATACTAAAGAAGACTTTTGGAACAATATACAAGCAGGTAAAAACACAATTACCGAAATTCCATTAAACAGATGGGATGTACACGAATATTACGAAACGGAGAATAATTCCACAGGAAAAAGCAATTGCAAATGGGGAGGCTTTATTTCAGGTGTAGATCAGTTTGACTCCTTGTTTTTCAATATATCCCCAAAAGAAGCGCGTTGCATGGACCCTAAACAGCGAATTTTTTTAGAAGAGGCTTGGCATGCGCTGGAAGACGCCGGGTATACCGGGAGTAAAATTAGGGGAAGTAAATGCGGGGTTTTTGTTGGAGTAGAAGAAAGCGAACATGGCTTTTTTAAGGATGAAAAAAACAACGTTATCAGCAATCAAAATGCCATATTATCGGCTCGTATTGCCTATTTATTAGACCTAAAGGGACCAAATATGTCCCTAACGGCCGCTTGTTCTTCGGGGCTTGTGGCGCTACATCAGGCCTGCTCAGCGCTTCGCAATGCCGAATGCGACGCTGCATTGGTGGCCGGAGTTAACTTACTATTATCTCCCTCTATTTATCAAGGATTAGGGAAAGTAGGAATGCTTTCTACGGATGGAAAATGTGCCGTTTTTGATCAGGAAGCTACCGGGATTGTACCCGCAGAATCGGTGGCGGTATTGCTACTCAAACCCTTGTCAAAAGCAATTAAGGACGGAGATTCTATTTACGCTAGTATTAAAGCCTCTGGGGTTAATTACGATGGAAAAACGAACGGTTTAACGAGCCCCGATCCAGTTAGTCAGGCAGAACTTATGGGAAGTATTTATGAAAAATACAACATCAACCCTGAAACAATTGGAATGGTTATGACGCACAGCACAGGTTCTAAGTTTGGCGATCCATTAGAAATACAAGCATTGAGTGCCGCTTTCAAAAACAAGACAACTAAAACTAATTTTTGTTCACTCAGTTCTGTTAAACCCCTGGTAGGGCATACCTTTGCAGCTTCCGGTATTGTTAGCTTAATGGCAACCGTATTAGCGATAAAAAACAGAACGATACCGGGTGTTTCGCATCAATTTTTAAATGAGTACATTCAACTTAAAGATACTCCTTTTAGCTTAAATACACGCAATATAGAATGGCAGGTAGCAGAGAATCAGCCGAGAATTGCTGTAGTAAGTACTTCAGGAATAAGCGGAACCAACGCTCATGCCGTAATAGAAGAGTATGTGCCGGCAGCGGATACGTTAATTGCTATGACTTTACCGATGTTAATTATTTTGTCGGCGAAAACAAGCGATCAGCTAAAAGCAACTGCACAAAGGCTACAAGCGTATATCTCAGAACATCGAGAGGTAAGTATAGAAGATTTGGCTTTTACACTCCAAACAGGGCGCGAGGAAATGGAAATCCGTATAGCTTTTGAGGTAAGTTCTACAGAAGAATGTTTAAAAGAACTTAATTTATTCCTTCAAAATAACGCGGCTAGTCATCAATACCAAGGCAGCGTATACACACAAAACCAAACTAAGTTAATTTCAACTACTTCCTTGGGAGACTTGGCTAAACAATGGGTTATGGGAGCAGCTGTGGACTGGAGTAGTTTATACAGCACCCAACCAAAAATACTTCATTTGCCCGGGTATGCATTCTCAACAGAAACCTATCCTGTGCCACTCGGAACCGGATTTGCTTCGCGTTTAGCGAAAGGAATTAAAGAAACGCTGCATCCTTTACTGCATCAAAATTGCTCAACCCTGCATGAACAAAGGTTTACCACATCCCTAAACAGTTCCGATTTTTTTCTTTCCGAGCATAAAATTAAAGGGAGAGGAGTGCTTCCTGCTGTAGCCTATTTGGAAATGGCACGAGTGGCTGCGATCGAATCGCTCCCACATTTGAAAGATACAACATCCTACCGATTACAGATTAAAAATGCGGTTTGGGCAAGGCCGGCAGAGGTTAAAAAAGAAAAATTGCTTTTGACAACAGAAATTAATCAAAACGACAAAGGCGAAATTTATTTTGAAATAAAAAGCAAAAGCGACGAAGACGACAGTTGGGTAGTCAATAGCCAAGGCAATATTTCAATACAAGAAAATAACGCGGTTATTACAGATTTTAAGGCGGTGTTCGAGCGGCTTAGTCCATCCTCAGTTCCAGTTTCATTTTATTATACAACGTATGCGAAAATGGGGATCGAGTACGGGGATGTTTACCGCCTAATGAATGAAGTGTACCTAGCACCCAACGAAGTATTGGCAAAACTAGTTTTACCCCCTCATTTGGAGTATACACTGCAAGAATACAGCATACATCCGGGTTTAATGGATGCTGCATTACACGCATCTATTGGCCTTATGAATTTAGATGGCGATCATCAAGTTACCTTAACTTTGCCATTTGCTTTAGACGAGGTAGAGATTAGTAAGAAATGTACCCCTCACATGTGGTCATGGATCAGGTATGTAGACCCGAATTCGAACAAGGGAAACATCAAGAAACTGAATGTAGATTTGTACGACGATGCCGGTGAAATATGCATTCGCGTAAAAGGCCTGTCGATACGCGAGGTGGATAAAATGATTTCGGTTCAAAACAACACTTCCGAAATACAATCCATACAAGTAGACGAGTCTCCTTTAACGCAAAATAATCCTGAAGGAAAATTGGATAAAGTTTTGATGAAGAAAACGATTCTTTTTTTGAAGGAGCAAATTTCAAGCGTGATAGATGTTCCTGCCAACCGTATAGATGAGGTCATGCCGATGGAAAAATACGGTATAGATTCGGTGATGGTGATGGAACTAACGAAAGAACTGGAACGGACTTTTGGTTCTTTGCCTAAAACACTTTTCTTTGAGTACCAAACCATTGCAGAATTAGCGGTACATTTTGTGGAGGCTTTTCCAGAGCTAATGCAGCAGGTAACCGGATATTCAACCGATACAACCGCTCCAGCTGTAACTCGGATAGTGGAAAATAGAAATTCAAGCATCCCTTATACTTCTAAGAAGGTTGTAAGGTCCGAAAATAATGGCCATTCAGAAGAAGATATAGCGGTAATAGGGCTTGCCGGAAAATACCCGGGCGCCGAAAACACAGATCTGTTTTGGCAGAACCTAAAAGAAGGGAAAGACAGCATTACCGAAGTACCCATAAATCGTTGGAATCATAGTTTGTATTATGACAAGGATAAAGAGGCAAAGAATAAAACGTATGCTAAATGGGGGGGATTTATCGAATCTGTAGATGAATTTGATCCTTTATTTTTTAACATTGTTCCTATAGAAGCAGAAATGATGGATCCTCAAGAACGATTATTTATGCAATGCGTCTACCATACTCTCGAAGATGCAGGGTACACACGCCAGTCAATCTCAAAAAAGTTCAATGGAAACGTCGGGGTTTTTGCAGCTTCCATGTACAGCGAATATCAATTATACGGTATTTCAGAAACGCTTCAAGGTCGTCCGTTGGTGTTACCAGGCAATGCATCATCTATAGCAAATAGAATATCGTACTTCTGCAATTTCAACGGACCGAGCTTAACCATTGATACCATGTGTTCGTCTTCTCTAACGGCATTACACTTGGCTTGCCAAAGTATTCGCCAAGGCGATTGCCAGCTGGCAATTGCGGGAGGTGTAAATGTATCCATTCATCCCAACAAATATATTATTCTCGGTCAAGCCAGATTTGCCTCAAGCAAAGGGCGTTGTGAAACCTTTGGTAAAGATGGTGACGGATATGTTCCCGGAGAAGGAGTAGGTGCGGTATTGTTAAAGCCACTATCACAGGCAATAGCAGACAAGGATCAGATATACGGCGTGATAAAAGCCACAGCAATTAATCACGGAGGAAAAACGAATGGATATACGGTGCCCAATCCGAAAGCACAGGCAGCGGTAATAAAGAAAGCGATCGAAAGATCGGGGATAGACCCTAGAACCATTAATTATATCGAAGCACATGGAACAGGTACCTCATTAGGCGACCCAATCGAGATTGCTGCCCTTACCATGATACTTAAAGAGTATACCACAGATTATCAATATTGTTCCATTGGTTCGGTAAAAACAAATATAGGGCATTGCGAAAGTGCGGCCGGTATAGCCGGATTGACCAAAGTACTGCTTCAACTTAAACATAAACAATTAGTGCCCTCTCTTCATTCTAAAATAGCAAATCCGAACATAGATTTTAGTCAAACACCTTTTCATGTACAACAGGAATTGGAGGACTGGAAATCTACCGGGACAGAAAAAAATGGAACGGCACAAACCCTTCCCAGGAGAGCAGGATTATCCGCTTTTGGAGCAGGAGGTTCTAACGGGCATGTAATTATCGAAGAATATATTCCTCCTGTAAACGAAAGGAGCGACTTGGCAACTGAGCCGGTTTTAATTGTTTTGTCGGCAAAAAATACAAAGCAGTTGAAAAAAAATGTAGAAAAACTGTTGCAGGCCATTAAAGCAGGATTAATTAAGGAGGATGAGCTAGTTTCTATGGCATACACCTTGCAAACGGGTCGAGAAGAAATGGAGGAACGCTTAGGAATATTTGCTAAAACCCTCTCAGAATTAGAAGTGCAATTAATGGCATTTTGTAAGGACGATAAAACCGCAAATCAAGTATATACGGGACATGTTCAATTCAAAAAGGAAATGGAAACCTTATTGGATAAAGAGGAATTAAATGATTTAATCGTTAAATGGATTGGACAAAAAGAGTACGAGAAAGTATTGAAAATGTGGCTGAAGGGAGCATGGGTTGATTGGGAAAGTCTCTATACGAACGAACGTCCATACAAGATGAGTTTGCCGGCCTATTCCTTTGCAACAGAGCGCTATTGGAAGCCTGAAAACACTCTTTATCATAAAATAGAGGATGTAAAAGAGAAGGGTAGCCAATCTTTGGAGCTTCATCCCTTACTTCATACGAACATTTCAGATTTTTATTCGGTTAAATTTACTTCTTCCTTTACGGGAAAAGAGTTTTTTCTAGCAGACCATGTGGTCAATGACACAATCATATTGCCCGGCGTAGCGTACTTGGAGATGGTACGAGCAGGCTTAAATCAAGCGTTTAGCTTAGAAAAGGACGAGTCTCCACTTGTTTGTTTTTCGAATGTATCCTGGCTTAGACCACTTGTGATTGAAGAAGGAGGACGAGAAACTTATTTAGAACTATCAGAAAATGAGGACGATGTTGTTAGCTTTGAAGTTACGGGCAATAGTGAAGCCGATAAAGTACTTCATGTACAAGGAAAAGTAACCATTTACGAGCCGGAAGCTCCGGTTATACTAGACCTTAACCAGTTAAAGACAATTTGCAATAAGTCAAGCATTGATGGAGCGACTTGTTATACAGCATATCAGAATTTAGGAGTAAAGTATGGTCCTGCTTACCAAGCTATAGAGCGTGTATATAAAGGAGAAAATCAACTGCTGGTAAAATTAAAACTCCCCTCGTTTTTAAAGCAATCAATCAATGAATTCGCGCTGCATCCTTGTATGGTAGATGCAGCTGTACACGCTTCCCTGGCATTTACACTGAACGAATCGCTTAGCTCAACCAGAACAGGAGCTTTGCTATTTGGAATGGATAAAATGAAAATACACGGTAGCTGTAGCGAAGAAATGTGGGCGACTGTAAAATTTTCAAAGAATAGCAAAATAGAAGATAAAGTACAGAAGTTAGATATTGAAATTTGTACAAGCGAGGGGCTACTGTGTGTAAGCATGCATGGCTTTTCATCTCGTTCATTGAATAACAACGAGGTTGCAAAATTGGATGCCGGACATTCCTCGGTTACTACAATCGAGGAACCTAGCCCCTTGAACGGAGAGGCTAGGTTACTAAAGCCAATGTTAGAAAAGAGTAGAATTTCAGAAGGAACACTGTATCCCGAAGAAGATAAACAGGTGTTAATTGTTGGCGGAGCTGATGAAATCCAAGGAGTAGTTAAAGCGCAATACCCTTTGGCTAAAACCTTAAATATCAGAGTGGATGCTGAGATGGATGAAATGCTAGCTGAATTAAATAAGACCGAGAAAATTGATCATATTGTATGGTTAACCCCAGAGAATTATCAAGATTTGACAGCAGAAAACTCCATTATAAAGACGCAAAAGCGTATCGTAATGAGCTTCTTCAGGATGATTAAGGCACTTTTAGCCTTAAATTATGGAACATCGGAGCTGGGTTGGACCATTTTGACAGCTAAGGCTTATGCGCTGTTAAAAAATGAAGAGCTTAATCCGGCACATGCTTCTCTCCATGGGTTAATCGGTTCGCTGGCTAAAGAATATCCCAATTGGAAAATTAGGCTAATTGATTTGGCAAAAACCACAGAATTGCCTCCTGTAAATCTATTTACCTTACCGGTTAATGCAATGGGCGATGCATGGGTATATCGACATAAGCAATGGTATCAGCTTAATCTAATACCCATTGAGCCACAAAGCCAGTCCGAAAACAGGTATAAAACCAATGGAGTATACGTGGTAATTGGCGGTGCTGGTGGGCTGGGCGAAGTCTGGACTAGCTACTTAATTAAACATTTTCAAGCGCAAGTGATTTGGATAGGACGACGACCAGAAGACGAACAGATAAGGCAAAAATGCGAAAATTTGAGCATTTATGGGAAAGCTCCAATTTATATATCAGCCGATGCCACAAATATCGATGCGCTTCAGAAAGCGTATGAAAAAATAAAAGCTCAATACAAAACAATTAACGGGGTAATACATTCTGCAGTTGGTTCCTTAGACCGAAGTTTAGCCAAAATGGAAGAGGATCTTTTCAGCGAAGGTTTATCGGCAAACGTCGATATAAGCGTACATATTGCACAAGTATTTGGCAAGGAAAAGCTCGATTTTGTGCTCTTCTTTTCATCTATAGGTTCATTTGGCAAAGCTTTGGGCCAAAGCAGTTACGCAGCAGGTTGTACATTTAAAGATTCGTTTGCCATTAAGCTGGCAAATGAATGGACATGCCCGGTTAAAGTGATGAATTGGGGCTACTGGGGCAATATAGGTGTTGGGGGAGTGGTGCCCGAAGCATTTAAAACCCGATTGGCAAGATCAGGAATAGGTACCATTGAACCGAATGAAGCAATGGCGGCTTTAGATACCCTAATAATGTCGCCCCTAAATCAATTGGCACTGATAAAAGTAATTTCTCCTGCCAATTCTGGCACTTAGGACAGAATAAAAGAATACATTTTTCTAACCAATCCTTTAACCAATCCGAACCGTCCCTCAATCACGAGAATTAAGCGGTCTGTCAGCTGCGATGTTTTATTTCCCAATCAACCTTTACAATTGGGGCATTTCCCTAACGAAAAATAAGGCTATTCTTTTCAATTATATACAGAAATAGAACAGAGTGTTTGCAACAATTTAATAAATACAATTACTAGATATTAAACCATGAATATGAGTACGAACGTTGGAATAAATTTAAATACTAAAATAGCAGTATATCCAGAACAAATACCCGGTGTTATTCAGGAGATAAATGATTACTTGCCTTTCGATAGGTCTTACGTAGAAAATATGAAAGAAGAAGGTCAGGTGTATTCAAAACAACTGAACAAGTTATTGGTTCAAATGTTATGGTTGCAGTTACGCTCAACAGGTATGTTTAGTCGAAAAAGCTTTACGCTAGCCGAGTTAAAGGCCGAGGTGATTTCTTTCAACGATTTTTATACGCCCTGGTTAAATGAAACGATAGAGCTTTTTGTTAGAAGTAAATATTTAACCAGATCCGGATACACCTATTCTGTTAATCAAGACTCTATTCCAATCGAAGATCAGATACTATCGCGATGGGCTGACAAAAAAAAGCAATGGATTCAAGATCCAAATATGAATGCGCAAATTAACCTCGTGGAGAGCACATTATGGGCTCTTCCCGATTTAATAACCGGTAAACGAAGCGCTACAGAAGTAATTTTCCCCAATTCATCGATGAATCTGGTAGAAGGTATTTACAAAAACAATAAAGTAGCCGATTATTTTAATGAAGCGCTAGCCAATTTTGTGGCAGCGTATGTAGAAAAGCGGATTGAACTAGATTCGGAAGTCAAAATTAATATTTTTGAGGTCGGCGCAGGTACAGGGGGGACCAGCAGTATTATTTTTAAAAAATTAGAGCCATTTCGTAAACATATAGGCGAATATTGTTATACCGATCTTTCGAGAGCATTTTTTTCGCTCGCAGAGCAGCAATACAGTACTCATTACGATTACATAACCTATAAAATTTTTGATGTAGAAAAACCGGTTTTAGCGCAAGGAATTAAAGCCGATAACTTTGACTTAGTTATTGCCGCAAATGTATTGCACGCCACAAGAGACATAAATACATCAATAGAAAATGTAAAAGCAATCTTGCGCCACAATGGAGTTATATTGCTGAACGAAATTAGTCAAAATACCTTGTTTACCCACTTAACCTTTGGGCTACTCGAAGGTTGGTGGCTGGCACAAGATAGAGAACTGCGTATACCCGGCTCGCCAGGGCTTTTTCCAGATACCTGGAAGAATGTATTGGAAATAGAAGGGTTCGAGCAAGTGAGCTTTCCAACGCATAGCGCACATGAACTAGGGCAGCAAATTGTATTAGCACAAAGCGATGGGATAGTGAAGCAAAAGGAGCAGTCTTCTCTTAAACCGATAGCGCCTAGCGCGCCTAGAGCGAAAAAACAGCTAGAAACTGAAGAGAAATCGAGCCAAGCAAATCAGAATTTATTGCAAGCTAAAACCGTTGAATTTTTGACGCAGCTGATTAGCAAGACATTAAAAATTCCGGCCGATACGATAGATTCCTTTGAACCATTAGAAACCTACGGGATAGATTCTATTTTAATCATACAATTGAATAATGCATTTAACGAGATTTTTGAAGAGCTCAGCAACACGATCTTTTTCGAATATCAAACAATCGACGCTCTGTCGAATTATTTTGTCGAAAACAGGGAAGAAGAATTGCGTAGGTTATTTAACAACAACGATTCCACAGAAAAATTAAACGATAACCCGATCGCAACAACTAAAACAGAAGCATCGGGCCATTCAGTAAGTAAAAACAAACGTACCTTTAAAAAGAAGTCTTTTGAAAGTACGAACACGAATTCACTAGCAAATGTAAACGAACCAATTGCAATTATTGGCATGTCAGGGCGTTACCCCATGGCGGCCAATCTCGAAGAATTTTGGAATAACCTTAAGAATGGCAAAGATTGTGTAAGCGAAATACCAGCAGAGAGATGGTCTTTAGAAAATTTCTATTGTGAAAGCAAGCAAGAAGCATTAACAGAAGGGAAAAGCTATAGTAAATGGGGTGCATTCTTAGAAAATTTTGCAGAGTTTGATCCGCTGTTTTTTAATATATCGCCCAAAGAAGCGATTAATATCGATCCCCAAGAACGACTTTTTATGCAAAGCTGTTGGGAGGTATTTGAAGATGCAGGCTATACGCGCCATCGATTATCAACCGATTTTAATAACCGTATAGGAATATTTACCGGGATTACCAGAACCGGATTTGAGCTATATGGCCCAGAGCTTTGGAAAAAAGGAATACGGCTTTTTCCTCATACCTCTTTCAGTTCGGTCGCCAATAGAGTGTCTTACTTCTTCAATCTTAAAGGCCCAAGCTTAGCCTTTGATACCATGTGTTCATCCTCCCTAACAGCCATTCACGAAGCCTGCCAACACTTACGACAAGGGGAATGTGAAATGGCGGTTGCAGGAGGGGTGAATCTGTACTTGCATCCCTCAAGTTATAGGCTTTTTTCTGTGCAACAGATGTTATCCAGCGATGGCAAGTGCAAGAGTTTCGGAAAGGGAGGAAATGGCTTTGTGCCAGGAGAAGGAGTCGGCGCTATCCTCTTAAAGCCGCTATCCAGGGCAATTAAAGACAACGATAACATATATGCCGTAATTCGTGCATCTTCCATAAATCACGGAGGAAAAACCAATGGATATACCGTTCCAAATCCGATGTCGCAGGGCGATCTCATTCGAGAAACCTTAGATAAAGCATCCATTAATGCAAGAACGGTAAGTTACATAGAAGCACACGGTACAGGCACAGAACTGGGAGATCCAATAGAAATTACAGGTCTTTCGCAAGCTTTTGAGAAGGATACCCTGGTAAAGCAGTTTTGTGCCATTGGATCGCTGAAATCCAACATTGGCCATTGCGAAGCCGCGGCAGGAATTGCGGGCTTAACCAAGGTGGTTCTTCAAATGAAGCATAAACAGCTTGTGCCCAGTTTACATACTGCTGAATTAAATCCAAATATCAATTTTGAAAAAACGCCATTTAAAGTACAGCAAAATTTGACTTCCTGGCCGGCTCCTTTAGAAGGAATCAACGACGAATCAAGAGAATTACCAAGAATAGCAGGAGTATCCTCATTCGGTGCGGGTGGAGCGAATGCGCATGTAATTCTCGAAGAATACGATGAAGAAGAACAACCTTCCCTAACCGAACGTTCGCAGCCGGTTGTTTTTGTATTATCGGCAAAAAATAAAGAAGCACTCAAAAAGTATGCTGAGAAAATTCTATGTGCTATCAATCAAAAGGGCTTAAACGACAGTCATTTGCAACGTATAATGTATACCTTGTTGCTACGACGTGAAGCTATGGAGGAGCGGCTGGCAATAGTGCTGGATAATATCCTGGAATTAAAAGAAAAATTATCCACTTTTGTTAAGGACGAAAAAAATATAGCTAATCTTTATAGCGGTAGAGTAAATCGAAAAAAAATAGCGGATGGCGAGGTAGCAATAAAGCTCAATGAGTATCTTTTTGAAGGAAAGCTCGATGATTTAGCCAAGTTTTGGTGTGAAGGGAAGCATATGGACTACGAAGAATTGTACTGGGATGCTATTCCTCGAAATATAAGCTTACCCACGTATCCTTTTGCTAATGAGTACTATTGGTTGCCTAATACCAACGATGAGGAGAAATTACCGGAGCTTTTCGAAGCTAAGAATATCGTAAATCAATTGATCGAAGCAAAAGTAGAAGAAATAGAGCCCTTAGAGGTGTTGTCGTTTACAGAGAGATGGAAGGAAGAAAGCTTGCCCAATGCCAAATCTGCTCATTTGAAAACTATCTTATGTTTTGCAGATAATGCCTTAAGTCAGGAATTGATTGAGAATCAGTTTGCGAGTTGTACTGCCGAAGATAGGCCCAATCTACTGTTTGTATCGCATCACAATCTGGGCACAGAAATAGATGCTAACCACATTGGTATCGATAGAACATTAAAACAGGCCTATGAAAAGCTGTTTTCTGATCTTGAACATTTAACTCAAATAGATGCAATTTGGTACTTATGGCCGCAAGAAGAAAGGATTTTGAGAAACCAGTATTCAGAAATTTTTCTACTATTTCAAGCGATCACCACCACAAAATTAAAAGTAGACAGACTTCTAATAGCCGGCGCATACGACTCTTTTGAAGAATACTGTTATGTATCTTCTTGGATTGGTTTTGAGCGATCGATTAAACAAATAGTATCGAGAACCAAGGTGAAATTAGTGCTTCAGAAAGCCGGATCAATGTCGGAGTGGGCAGAGAAATTTTGGCAAGAACAAAACTTCGATACGAACCAAACAATCTGGTACAAAGAGAATACACGTCTAGTGTCGGTTATAGAGCCCACTTTTCTAACGAACCAAGCTTCTTCGGCAATTAAGCAGAACGGTTATTATTTAATTACAGGCGGGATGGGGAGTTTGGCATTGGTATTTGCCGATTATCTCGCAAAGGTATACCAGGCAAACCTTATTTTAATTGGTCGCTCCCCATTGAATGAGAAAAATCAAACCGAACTTGAAAAATTAAAGCGCTATGAAACAAATGTAACCTATTTTCAAGGAGATATAAGCAATTTAAATTCAATGCAAGAGCTATCAGCCAAATTAAAGCTTGAATCGATAAAAATAAATGGAATACTACACATGGCTGGAGTTCCAAGTCACACCGCTTTACAAAATAAAAATTTAGCCGATCTGCAAGAGGTTTTGTCGCCGAAAGTGAGAGGAACGGAAGTGTTGAACGAGACTTTTGTAAACGATGAATTGGACTTTTTTTGTGCTTTTTCTTCCTCATCGGCAATTCTAGGTGATTTTGGCTCTTGCGATTACGCTGTGGCCAATCGTTATCAGATGGATTATGCCACCTACCAAAATGAACAGAACAATAAAACAAAATTTATAGCCATTAACTGGCCGTTATGGCGGTCAGGAGGGATGCATTTCGAGAGCAAACACGAAGAATCGTATCTAAAACTAAGCGGACAGGCGTATTTGGAGATTGATCAAGGGATAAAAGTATGGGAGCAAGTATTGATGTCCGACGATTTGAGTCAGTTAATAATTGTTGGGCAAAAAAATCGAGTACATCAGTTTTTAGGGATAGGGCAGTGGAGCAAACCGCTTACTAATTTGGAGGAGCGTACGACCTATTCCGAGGAAAATAGAAGATTACCTATAATGAAAGGATGGGATTTAAAAGAATGCCTCCATTGGGAACTAAAAGAACAAATCAACCAATTATTAGGGATAGAGCGAGAGAGAATTAATAACGATGTTAATTTTATAGATTTTGGCTTTGACTCAATAGCGCTTACGCAATTTGCACAGGCATTGAGCACAATGTATACTGTTGATGTAAGTCCAAGCGTATTTTTTGAACATACCACTATCGATGATTTCGCTAGCTATCTTTTAAACGAGTATCACGATACTTTAAGTAAATTTTATTCCGAAGAAAAAAATAAATCAGTCAAAGAAGGTGAATTATTCAGTGGTTCAGATACGAAACCAGTAGAAAATAACCAGAAAGATCCAGTAACGAATGCTGAAAATTTGTACGCAGCAGTCGATGAACCAATCGCCATTATAGGCATGAGCGGTCGCTTTCCTAATGCTAGAAATATTCATCAAATGTGGGAAATCCTTGAAAAAGGAGAAAACGCGGTAACGGAGATTCCCATTGATCGATGGGATTGGAGACAATACTATAGTGAAACGAAGATTGAAGGGAAAATTAATTCAAAATGGATAGGGCATATCCCCGGAACAAGAGAATTTGATCCGCTGTTTTTTGAGATATCGCCCTTAGAAGCCCAATACATGGACCCCAGACAGCGTTTGCTACTGCAAGAAGCATGCGGTGCACTAGAAGATGCAGGTTATGGAGAAAAGCAACTTAAGGAAAATAAAATAGGCTTATTTGTGGGAGCCGAAGAAGGAGAATACCAGTTGGTTACAAGCGGAAGAGGGTCGATTACGTCCAATCATACAGCTATGCTTTCTGCCCGAATAGCTTATTTTCTCAATTTGAATGGCCCCAATTTAACAATCAATACAGCTTGTTCCTCAGGCTTGGTGGCGGCACATCAAGCATGTCAAAGTTTAATAAACGGAGAATGCGATACCGCAATGGCGGCAGGTGTGAATCTTATTTTAACACCAATGGCCTACCTTCAAATGACGGAGGCGGGTATGCTTTCAACGAATGGCAAATGTGCCACCTTTGATGCCGATGCGAACGGAATTGTTCCCGGCGAAGCAGTAGTGGTGCTGGTATTAAAAAGGCTGTCAAAAGCACTAAAAGATGGAGATCCTGTTCATGCAGTAATTAAGGGTAGCGGAATTAATTACGATGGCAAAACAAATGGAATAACTGCCCCAAGTGGAGCAGCGCAAGTTAATCTGCTTCAAAATATTTACGATCGTTACCACATTAATCCACAAGATATAAAACACGTGGCAGCACATGGAACAGGTACAAAATTAGGAGACCCCATTGAAGTAAACGCACTTCGCCAAGCGTTTAAAAAATATACATCTGCAACGGCTTATTGTGCCTTAACGTCAAGTAAAACCAATTTCGGACATACTTTTGCTGCTTCGGGTTTAGTTAATTTAGTAGGATTGGTAAAAGGATTACAGCAAAATAAAATACCCGCAAGTTTGAATTGTAAAACAGAAAATGAGTTTATTAACTTAGATAACTCTCATTTTTATGTGAACAAAATAACGACTCCATGGCCCGAAGGAGTAAATAAAAAACGAATGGGAGCACTCAGCTCATTTGGGATGAGCGGCACAAATGCGCACATGGTGGTCGAAAACTATGACCTATTCAATAGTTCAAAAAGACGAACAAAACCCTTCTATTTGCTGCTTCTTTCAGCAAAAACAGAAAATGCCCTGCTTGAAAGAGTGCAAGATATGATTCAATATCTTCAATCTTCGGATGCAAAGTATGCAGACTTGATGGAGATTAGTTATACCCTACAGGCGGGGCGTCAACACTTTTCGCATCGTTGTGCTATTGTAATTCAAGATGTGGAAAGCGCTATTTCTGCATGGAAACATGTAGGTAAAAAAGATAAGTTACCGAACGTTTTTCAGCGTATAAGTGCTCCAGATTTCGTAGAGCAAGTTTCTATTAATAAATATGCACATCACTTGATGCAAGAAATCGCTTTAAACGATGTAGACGCAAGCACTTATAAAGAAGGATTGTTTGCATTAGCTGAGCTGTATTGTCAAGGATATGAATTTTCTTGGGAAGAACTATACGGTACGCAGCCCAGTCGTATTCACCTTCCTACGTATCCTTTCGAAAGGGAGGAATACTGGGCAAGTGCCGACGACTTACCAACAATTTCACCTAGCAAAAAAGGATCATCACTGTTACATCCATTGCTGCAGCAAAATACATCCACATTAGAGGGAATATGTTTTGCGAGCACCTTTAACGGCAATGAGCCATTTCTAAGCGATCATAAAGTTCAACAAGGAGCCGTACTTCCGGGGGTGGCATACCTTGAAATGGCTAGAACGGCCATAGAATACGCTGTTAAGAGAGATGAAGATGAAAACCAGAAAGGGTCGGCAATAAAACTCAACAATGTGGTGTGGGTAAGACCTTGGTTAGTAGGTGTTTCTGCTCCTGAAATTCGAACGAAATTATTTCTAAACGATGAAGATCAAATAGACTTTGAAATGATTACCGACGAACAGGAGGCCATCGTTCATTGTCAGGGAACAGCAAGCTTGTTGGAGAATCTAGAGGAGCGCTATATCACGATTCCAGAAGTAAAAGAACAATGCGCTCAAACCATTCTTTCAGGCAAGCAATGCTATGACGTTTTCGAAGAAATGGAAGTAAGCTATGGTGTTTCCCATAGATTGATAGAACAGGTTTACGTAGGAAATAACCAACTATTAGTGGAACTTTCATTGCCAGAATCATTGAAAGGGCAACTTGACGAGTATACATTGCACCCCGGAATATTGGACGCTGCACTACAAGGTATTGTTGGGTTTTTATTAGCATCAGTAGATATATCCTTGCCACAAAACCGAGCCATATTAAAACCAAAAATACCTTTTGCACTTCGAGAACTCGTCATCCACCATAAGTGTAGTTCTAAGATGTTCGCCTTTGTTAGGTACTGCGAAGGAACAGACCAAAAACAAAACGTACAAAAATTTGATGTAGACATCTGCGACGAAAATGGAAAAGTATGTGTTCAATTTAAGGAATTTGCAACAAGGTCATTGGAAAACGAACTGGGAGCAACAAGCGCAGGAAGTAAACTAAATTCTTTATCAATCTTAGATGACAGCGGTAAAGTATACCTTAAACCGGTATGGGATACCTTTACAGGAGAAGAAGTTAACTACACAAAAGAATCAAAAGTATTGGTAGTCAGTATAGATGAAGCAGATAAAAAGGCAATCCAAAAGTATTATCCGGAAGCCCAATTCATTCAAATATCAAGCGAGAATACGGTAACTGAAATGGTAGATAAGTTCTCAGAATTTAAGGTGGAGGAGATAATTTACTGGAATACAACAGAGCTGTTGAACTGCGAAGTTGCCACATCAGAAGAACAAATCAATCCGGTTATTACCTGCTTCCGCTTTATTAAAGCACTCTTGCAACACGGTTACGATACACAGCCTTTAGCTTGGACCATATTTACTAATCGGGCACAGGCAGTGCTTGATGATGAACAAGCTGATCCCGCACAAGCGGCAATTCATGGGCTTATCGGCTCAATGGCGAAGGAATATACCAATTGGAAAATCAGATTGGTTGATGTAGAAAATATTCTTGAATGCCCACTGGAACAGGTGTTTAAGTTACCATACGAGACACAAGGGAACGCCTATTTATATCGAAATCAACAATGGCTTTCTAGCCAGTTGGTGTCGTACATACCTTCCGGGGCAGTACCTAATTTACTTAAAATGAAGGGTGTTTATGTAATCATTGGGGGCGCAGGAGGTATAGGTGAAATTGTAAGCAAGTTTTTAATAACTACTTACCATGCACAGGTAATATGGATAGGACGTAGACAACTTGATGATGAAATACAGAACAAGATAGATACTTTAGGCAAATTGGGAACCAAACCAATCTATTTAGCAGCAGACGCGACAAACGAAAAACTACTACAAGAAGCCTATAAGAAGATTAAAAAGCAGTTTTCAGCCATAAATGCAGTCATTCATTCAGCAATAGATTTGTGCGATCAAAGGCTGGCTAAGATGGACGAAGCTACTTTCCGTGCAGGCTTAACCGCAAAAGCCGATGTGAGTATTAATATTGCGAAAATTTTTAAAAATGAACACCTGGATTTTGCTTTGTTCTTTTCGTCGATGACTTCGTTTACAAAGGCCGCCGGACAAAGTAATTATGCAGCAGGATGTACATTTAAAGATAGCTACGCCCAACAACTTTTAAAGCAATGGACATGCCCGGTTAAAGTAATTAACTGGGGCTATTGGGGTAGCGTCGGAATTGTTGCTTCCGAACAATATAAAGAACGAATGGCAATGGCAGGATTTGCGTCAATTGAGCCAGAAGATGGTATAGAGGCTATAAAAGTGCTATTGGCTGAACCTGTAAATCAGCTAGCCTTTATCAAAATAAATAGGCCGATAGGAACAATGGGACTGAAAACAGATGAAGCAATTACAAGTTACCTGCCTTCAACCGAAACAGGCGGCTCACAAAGTCCAAATAGAGTGCCGTTAACGGGTAAACTAAAAGCTGCAATAGCCAATTTTCTAGCAGTAAGTATCGATGATATTGATGAATCAACAACCTGGAGCGAATATGGTTTAGATCCATTAAAGCAAATAGAATTTGAAGAATATCTACATAAGCAATTTGATACTGTAGATAAACCGTTCAATTTAATAGAATATACTTCATTAGGTTGTTTAACAGCATATTTAAGTCCTTCAAACCCAATGGTAGAAAAAGAAGCCACGGTTTTTATAGACCGCGATACCATTGCCTCCATAGAAACGAATCTGGTACCACCAGCAATGGAAATGGACGAACTATTAGGGCGCCTGCTGTTTGCAGTTTTAAAGGAAAGCGATTTTCTTAATCGCAATGAAGATGCTGTCGATGATCGATATAATCATTGGATGGAGCACAGCATCAACCTGTTGGTAGAAAGAAATTACCTAAGTCCCACAGGAAAAGAATTGCAAGAGATAGAAAGCTCAAGTAAGATTTGGAATGACTGGGATTCAAAGAAAAAGGCCTGGCTATCAAATCCAAATTTAAAAGCCCAGGTAATTTTAGTAGAAACTACCTTAAAGGCACTTTCCGGTATAATGAAAGGAGAGCGTCTTGCAACAGACGTTATGTTCCCGGAATCATCCATGAAAATGGTCGAGGGAGTATATCGAGATAACTTAGTAGCCGACTATTTCAACGAAATTTTAGCAAATCAATTGCTCCTTTTAATAGAAGCGAAAATGGCTAAAGATCCGCAGGTAAAAATAAGAATACTAGAAATTGGTGCAGGAACCGGAGGGACGAGCATACTTGTTTTTGATAAGTTGAAAAAGTATCAAAACAACATAGAAGAGTATTGCTATACCGATATTTCAAAAGCTTTTCTACTCTATGCCGAAAAAACGTTTGAGGCAGAGCCTTCCTATATTAAGTATCGTTTATTTGATGTTGAAAAGCCGATAGCTTCACAAGGAATAGCCGCCAATAGCTACGATTTCGTAATTGCCACCAATGTGTTACACGCAACAAAAAACATACGCCAGTCTTTGCGAAATGCGAAGGCCGTATTACATTGTAAGGGACAATTACTATTGAATGAACTTGGTAGCAATACACTATTTTCGCACCTTACGTTTGGTTTATTAGAAGGATGGTGGCGCTATGAAGACAATGAGCTGAGAATTTCAGGATCTCCGATATTGTCATCTAAAATGTGGAGTTTGGCAATGAAAAATGAAGGATTTTATGACATCGAGTTCCCGGCTTTAGTAGCTCAACAATTGGGACAACAAATTGTGCTTGCAAAAAGCGATGGAATAATCAGGCAAAAAACAGTTGATAGTCAGTTTGTTAAGAGCGAAGATGTTCCGCTAGTGAAGGAGGTCGTAAAATCGCCTGTGGCAATTGCACAAAATACGGGAATAAATACAAATATCCCTACTGGGGCAGTTAAGCCGTATGAATTGAGAGAAAAAGGTATCTTATATTTTAAAGAACTTTTCTTTCGTGTTTTAAAAATACCCATTCATAGAATAGATGCGGTAACCTCGTTTGAATCATACGGTATAGATTCGATAATGGTGATTCAATTGAATAATGCCCTAGAAGAAGTGTTTGAAAATGTGAGCAGTACTTTATTTTTTGAGTATCAGACAATAGAACAACTTACCGATTATTTTATAGAGACTCAAAAAGATAACTTGGCTAAAATAGTCAATTTACAACCTGAGCAGGAAAGCACTAATCTGCCTAATTTAGCCGTAAATATTGATAAAGCACCATATAAAACAGTAAGCTTATCGAGGAGTTTAAATTTCAGCCGAGAAAAGGAGACTAAGAACTTAAACGAAGAAAAACATAGACCAGCTGACAGAGATTCGATAGCCATTATCGGGGTACAAGGTAAGTATGCTCAAGCCGATAATTTGATGCAGTTTTGGAACAATCTGAAGTCCGGGAAAAATTGCATTACCGAAATTCCGGAAGATCGATGGGACTGGAAAAAATATTTTAGCAATGAGAAAGGCGAATGGGGTACACATTATACTAAATGGGGAGGGTTTATTAAGGATATCGACAAATTTGATCCACTTTTTTTTAGAATTGCACCAACTGAAGTCGCCAGAATGGACCCACAAGAAAGGTTGTTTCTGGAAATTGCCTATACAGCTGTGCAAGATGCAGGTTATACCCCGCAGGAATTAAACGCGAAGAAGAAAGTGGGCGTTTTCGTTGGCGTAATGAACGGTAATTATCCTTCCGGAACCAGTTTCCATTCCATTGCCAATCGAGTGTCTTATGTTCTTGATTTTCAAGGGCCAAGTCTTGCAGTAGATACCGCCTGTTCATCTTCTTTAACAGCAATACATCTTGCAATCGAAAGTTTACAGGGAGGTTCATGTGAAGTGGCTATTGCGGGTGGTGTAAATCTTATCGTAGATCCCGTTCATTACAGTCGCCTTTGCGCTATGGGAATGTTGTCGGTTGACGATAAATGCAAAGCGTTTAGTAACGATGCCGATGGTTTCGTGGATGGGGAAGGAGTAGGAGCAGTAGTGCTGAAACCTTTATCAAAAGCTATTTTAGATAAAGATCATATTTACGGTGTTATTAAAGGCAGTGCAATTAATGCAGGAGGTAAAACGAATGGATACACCGTTCCGAATCCAAATGCGCAAGCAAGCGCAATTTCAGATGCCCTCGAAAGAGCAGGAGTAAAACCTGAACAACTTTCCTATGTAGAAACGCATGGAACAGGAACGGTTTTGGGAGACCCTATAGAGATAGCCGGGCTAAGTAAAGCATTTGCCAGCGCTACAACCGAAAAACAGTTTTGCGCAATTGGCTCAGTCAAATCCAACATCGGTCATTGCGAAAGCGCAGCAGGGATAGCAGGTTTAACTAAAATACTATTGCAAATGAAACACAAGCAATTAGTTCCTTCGTTAAACATAGCAGAATTGAATACCAAGATTAATTTTGGACAAACTCCGTTCAGCGTTCAACAAGGGCTTTCTGAATGGAACGTGCAGAAGTTTGATGGAAATACACAAGAAAAGATTCTACCAAGGATTGCGGGTATTTCATCGTTTGGAGCGGGAGGATCTAATGCACATTTAATTATTGAAGAGTATCCGATTAAAAACACGCCGATTAACACGCTAGAGCAAAATATTGTAGTTCTATCGGCTAAAACCAAGGAAAGCCTTAAGGCCTACGCTCATCAGTTGTTGGTTTATCTGGATGAAGAAATGCTTTCAGATGATATGCTTCCCTCAATAGCATTTACCTTGCAGGTCGGAAGAGAAGCGATGACCGAGCGAATGGCATTTATAGCCGATTCAATAGCGGAATTAAAAACAAAGTTAAAAGGCTATTTAGAGGGTTCATTGGAGGAGATTTATGAAGGTAGTGCGGATAATATAGGGGAAATGATATCCTTATTTTCTACCGATGAAGAATTACAACAAACGCTTTTAGACTGGCTGAAACGAAAAAAATACAGCAAATTTCTCGATTTATGGGTAGGAGGTCTTGCCTTTGACTGGCGGAAAATCTATACCAAAGAAACTCCCCAGCGAATCAGTTTGCCTACGTATTCCTTCTCAAAAGCCCATTATTGGTTAGCCCCGCTAGAAACTACACCCGATTTAGGTTTGTTTATTCAGGAAAGCGAGACAAAGGCGGATGGAATGCTTGTAGAAAACAAAGTAATTAATTTGACAGCCAGATTGTTAGGACTTCAAGAGGATGTGATTTCACTAAAGATTTCCCTAAGCGAATATGGGATGGATTCGATTCTCTTTATGCAATTAGTGCAAAGACTGCAAGCGCATATATCGCCAGCAATAACTGCACGACATTTGGAAAAATGCAACACCCTAAACGATATTGTGGAAGCTGTTAAAAGTATTGAACCAATACTGCCGGCACAGAGCCCACAAGCAGAAGTTAATTTTGTACCGAAAGCTTGGCCGCAGTTTCCAGAACTTGTATTGCTTAATGAAGGTAAGCATGGTAGACCAGTTTTCTGGTTCCATGCAGGTGCAGGCGGTGTTGAAATTTACAAAGATTTGGCCCGATATTCTAACCGCCCATTCTATGGTATTCAGGCTCGAGGCTATATGACCGAACGCGCTCCTTTAAATGGTATACAAGCAATGGCCGCGTATTATAGCCAAATTATTAAAGCGATTCAACCAAGTGGTCCTTATGATTTAGGCGGTTATTCATTGGGTGGACTTACCGCCTATGAAGTTACAAGACAATTGCAAGAAATGGAAGACAAAGTAGAGTCAATAGTTATGTTGGATACATTAATAGGACCGGAGCTTAAAAACGCAACCTTCAATAAGAAAGACGCATTGCTGCAAACCGTTAATATGCAGATTTTTACGAGCCTTCAATCGGAACCTGAAAAGTTATCCAATGAACTCATTCATTGCGAAGAATTGAATAAAAGACATTCTCCTGCGAATCTTTTAAAGCAGCTCATTAGTATAGCCAATAAACGAGGGTACATACGAGACAATGTGAAAGGTACGCAATGGATTGATAAAACGATACAAGTGCAAGAGGCATTCGAAGCTAGCTCCTATGTGGTCAAGCCACTCCTTAGACCAGAAGAGTTAACATGTTATTATTTTCGCAATCAGAGCGGACTATTTCTAGGAGAATTAAGGCCTTATTTTTCTATCGATCCGAATAAAACCTATTTTGATCACGGTTTATATTGGCAAGAATGGGAACAACTATTTGCGAACTTCCAATTATACGAACTCGATACTCCGAATCATATGATGATACTGACCGACTTAGAATCGCTTGGCACAATCAAACATTTTTTTGGCACAATTTACTGTTAAAATTTTCGAAAATTCGATCCACTTGGGAATCAATATAGGTTTTGTAGATACTGAAAAACAAAAAGCCTGCAAACTTTCGCAGGATTAGGGTGGTCAATTTTGCAGGATTCTACATATTACTAAGAAAACTACTGATGCTTTAGATAATGTTATTTCTTCTGAGGATAAAGGCGGTATTATTAACTTCTCTTATAATGCCGCAGGAGAGCCAATTAAAGCTCAGTATGGCAATAATATTGTAACCGCCAAATACGATCTGTGGGGTAGAAAATCTGAATTCAATGATCCTTCCAATGGTGTTTATTATTATGAATATAACGGTTTCGGACAAATTAAAAAAGAGATAAGCCCCAAAGGCTATAAAGAATATGTATATGATGGCTGAGAGAACCTACAAGCGAGTATGAAGGTTTAGATGCTGATGATTCATTATTTCATAATAACTCTAAAGGATACATCAGGTTTGGTGAAATTGTACATTCAAATTTTTAACATTAAATATGATAACTTGTACACAAGAGGATATTTGGATGAAAAAGAAGTAAATATATACGAAAATTGGAATGAAATTTCTGATGATGAATATCGAAGATATGATAGTTATTTAGAAACTTCTGGATGTTTATTTAAAGTCAAAAATGAATTTATTTTAAAGTTCCTAAGAGCTGAGCAAAAATCATTGATAGTACGATGTATAGTATATAGACAACTTGAAGAGCGGAATTACAGAGAAAGAAATAGTGATAATAGAAACCAAGTAAAACTTTATTTAATTAAACAGGATGGTACAGTTAGAACACTCAGAGGAAGAGATTATAAAATTGGGTGAAAAATTAGTAAAGGAACCCGACTTAGAATATTCCACAAATATATTAGCAAGATGGATGTCACATTATATTGCTGAGTTAATTCAATATATTGACCACGCTGAATCCAAAGAATAAAAAAAGTATTGTAACAAGAATGCTGTGATATAATATTAAAAATATGGTCTAAAAAAGAAGACTTACCAATTACGAAACCTTTAGATAATTTGCAGTCAGTCATCGAGATATTACAAGTTCTAAATGAAAAACAAGAGTCAAGTATTTTGCCACGTTGACTCGGAAGAAATTGAAAATTACCTCATAAAAATCAATGGGCTTCTTTTGTGGACTTAGTAAAAAATAACTCTGAAGAAGTTTTTAATAAAGTTCTTCAAATGAATTTACACAAAGACTTATTAAGTAAAGATAGAGAATGGCTAAAAGAAAATAAAAAACAAGGTTAATTTCCTTGAACTTATTGATATTATGAGTGAAAAATTTCCCGCTGGAGCGATTGATTTAAATAATTTTGAGTTATCAGATGATAATATACCGAGAATAGAATTTATGTTTAATGAATTAGAAAATCTAATCAATGAACAGAAAAAGGAATTATTAAAAATAAATGACAATTCTTATAATCAATAATAAGATGATTATAGGACAAAAGAATCTGAATTCAAGAATAAATTCGCTGACATTTAAATTAATAATGTCTGTTTTAATAAGTTTAAAAATATTTTTGCGTTTGATATTCTGATATATATGCTTGTTTTAAATTAAAGTTAGCTAAAATTATTTGCAAAAAACAAAAAAAAACATATCTTTGCACCAGTTAAAAAGAAACGCTCCTATATCTTATTTAAGAAAGTGACCTATAAGATAAGAGGACTGCATAAAGCTTATGGATAGGGCTTTCCTTTAAAAAGTACAAGTCCCGTCCGGATCGCAGAAGTTTTCTCAATTTACTTAAAAAAAAATTGATCCGGTAGTTCAGCTGGTTAGAATGCCGCCCTGTCACGGCGGAGGTCGCGGGTTCGAGTCCCGTCCGGATCGCAAAAAGTCTTCTAGAAATAGAAGACTTTTTTTTATTTATACGCACTTTGGAAAAACAGATGTCATGTCAGGAGGGAACTTACCCTCAGAACTAAAGTCTGCTTTATTTTTAAGAAAACTAAAAATTGTGGTAAACCGCTGATGAGGTAATATAGTGATCTAGCCGCTTAGAAGTATCAATGAAATTGATTCTATCTTAGCTTCCTTAAAAATGTGATATCAACTTCTTAAAACTTTGCATCAGAATTAAACCCTTTATCTCCAACTTTTGGAAGTTCATTTCAGTCTAAAAAATAATAAAGAATTTTAAAATGGAATTGGATGCTATAACCAATTTTTTTATATATTTGGAAAAGATAGATCCTTGCTTTTCTTTTTAAGAAATGATGATGTTTCGTCATCGATGTAAAATTGCTTAGCATACTGCACTACATACTATCTTTAATGGTGAAATTGGTACTAGTGCGTGCCTTTTCAGTTCATTTTCCGGGAAAATAAAGGTACGCACTAGTACCATTTCTGGAGTTGATAGATATAGTTCTCAGAAGATACGAAGGTATATCCAAAAACAAAGCCCTATTCAATTGTAGGGCTTTTTATTTATAAAAATACACCAAATCATGTCACAAAGTCTCACCAGACAACAGATTTATGATCGTATAAAGGCATCTTCCAAAGACAGTTATATTTTGGAAGAAATGAAAAGGCTTGGTTTCTGGCAGGAAACATCCACGCCTTCTCTGCCGGAACAACTGATCCAAAAAGAAGCCGTTTTACAGCAGGAATTACAGGAATTACTGGCAAAAGACCGGAAGTATGGCAATCAGGAAGCAATGCTTCGAGAAATGCGTAAAAAACGGATGCAGGAAGCCAAAGCCAAAAGAGAAGTCACCAAACAAAAAAACGAACAAAAGCTACAGGATAAAGCTGATCACTGGAAAAGGCTGCAACAGCAGCAAATCATTTATCTTGGCGAAAATGTTTCAAAGGGGCTTCATAAAACCGATTCTGATACCGAAAAGCTACTTCAGTTTTCACTTCCTGTTTTTGAAAACATATTAGATTTCAGTCAAAAGTCAGGGTACAGCCTTTCGGTAATCAAATATCTTGCTTTTCACCGGAGAGTTTCAAAAAAATCTCATTATCATATTTTTGAAATTTCAAAAAAATCAGGTGGGAAAAGAAAAATTTCTGCTCCAAAATCACAATTGAAAGGTTTCCAGCAATGGATTCTGGATAATATACTGAATAAAATATCGGTAGGAGAGGTTGTTCATGGTTTCACAGCAAAAAAATCAATTGTTACCAATGCAGAACCGCATCTTGGTAAGGATATTATCATTAATATAGATCTTCAGGATTTTTTTCCGTCAATCAGCTATAAAAGAGTGAAAGGCTTATTTGTTAAACTTGGGTATTCAGAACAGCTGGCAACTATTTTCGCATTAGCTTGTACCCATGCTCATACAGAAGAAGCTCTGCTTGATGGTGTTAAATACTTTGTACATAAAGGAGACCGGTTTCTGCCTCAAGGTTCCCCTGCAAGTCCGGCAATCAGTAATAGTATTGCTTATAAGCTGGATAAAAGATTGCAGGGCTTAGCACTGAAATTAGGATTTGTATATACACGGTATGCAGATGATCTCACTTTTTCTACCAATGATGATAATGAACAAAACATTAATAAGCTTTTATACTTTGTAAAACAGATAATCAAAGACGAAAACTTTACGGTTCATCCTGATAAGCTTCACATCATGAGGAGAAAGCATCAGCAAAAGGTAACGGGAATCGTGGTGAATGAAAAACTGAATGTGGAAAGGAATAAACTGAGAAAATTCAGAGCCCTTTTACACAATATTGAAGTCAATGGATGGCAAAACCAAACCTGGGGAAAAGCATTTCATCTGATCAATGCCATTGAAGGGTATATCAATTTTATTAATATGGTAAATCCTTCAAAGGCGTTAATTTTCAGAGAAAAATTAAACATGATCATTGCAAAACACGGCAAACCGATTGTAGAAACCGGAAAAGCAATTCCTGAAAAGGTAGAAGTAATTGAAGTTTCCGAAATTAAAGAAAAAATAATAGCACCAAAAGAAGACAAAACCGATTGGTGGAATATTTTTTAGCCTGAATTCAATACATAATAACAACATCTTAATCCATAAGATAGATGAAAATCATCAAACAAACCAAGCTCTTTTTCCACGAGGGAAAATCAGATAAAGTTTACGAAATTGATCTTTGTGAAATTAATCCCGATGCCTTCATTGTCAATTTCCGCTATGGAAGAAGAGGAGCTGCATTGAAAGAAGGAACTAAAACCCCTGAATTTGTTTCCATAGAAAAGGCAGGGAATATTTTTGACCAACTCGAAAAAGAAAAAAGAAATAAAGGATATCAGTCTGAAGTAGAAGTATTCGTAGAGCTTCCTTCACTGGAAACACTGAATGTGGATTCCAAAGAAGGGGTTATGCTGAAGCGTCTGGAGGATGCCATACAGGGTATTAATTCTTTCAAAACAGAATGGAAAACTTCCCGTGTCATCTGGAAAGCAGCTCAAATGGAAATCAAAGAAGCCACTCCTTACATTCTGAAATTGGCAACAAAAGGGGATGAAATGCAGCTGTACGCTTCCATTTTTGCCATCAGAAGATTGAAAATTGTTCAGGCTTCCGAACTGCTTCACAGCATTGCACACAGTACAAGACATAAACAATACATCAAAAATGTTGCTTTTGATGCGCTTTTAACAATTAATGAAGGTTCGGAGCTTGAAAAAAATGTTTCAGAATTACTGGAAAGCTTACCATCTGAAATTCGATATGCTATTGATAAAGGAGACTATGAAAGTCTGAAAAAGCATTACACTGAAAAATTTTCCAAAAAAGAAAAAACAGATGAGCTGGTTTCTCTTTATCTTTTATCAAAAGCTTATCCATCTTTGGTTGAAATCATCGAAAACGTAATGTGGCAGATTCCGTTTGAAGTACCTTATTTTAGAAATATCCGGGCCATATACAAGCTTGCACGTTTCAGAGATGATGCTCAGATTCTGGGAATGCTTTCATTTTTATTCGAAAAGAAAACGCCAACGTTCAACAGAACGGCCAGTCTGGATAAAGAATCGTGGAATCAGACTCAATATTTCTATCAGTTCGGAGATTATATTAACGTAAGAAAAGAGCTTTCCCATAATGAAAGCCGATTGGCATTTTCAAACTTCACCAAACTTTATTTCCAGAAGAATGGTTTTTTCTATTTAAAAGAGTTGGGAAAACAAAATGAAGCAAAAAAATATTTAAGGTTTGCTGTAAATGCTCTTATCCAGTATTCTGATGAGGATTATACTTCTGCCAACAGAAGGCCTTTAAGCGTATATGGGACTTATGACTGGCAAAGCAGCAGATATCATTACACTGTAGTTGATTTCCCTGAATGTTATCAATCATTATTGCTTACTACGATACTTTTCGGGAACGATAGAACCCGTAAAATGGATTCCAGGCTTCAGTTTTATTTAAAAAAAGAAGAGTTCTGGAGCTCAGATTATTATTATCAGGAAAATAAGGTAACAAAAATAGAATCAGTAACAAATAGCAACCCGGTTTCTTCAGAAGACTCTTCTGTTAAAAAACAGGATGGAGCTTTAGGCAATATCATCAATACATTTAAAAATATTTTTGGTTCCAATAAAGAAAAGCAGACAGATCCTCAATCTATACAGGAAGAAGCTGTAATACAACCTGAGGTAAGCGCATCAAGGTCTGAACTTTATCCTGAATTTTGGGATGGAATGCCTGAAGCTTACATTCAGCTTTTGATGCAGGGAAAAATGGATAGGGTAATGAGATTTGCGTATGAAAATCTTTCTGTCCATCCGGACTACAAAAATCTGCTGTCGAAAATAGAACCTGAAATGATGATCCGATTGCTTAATAAGTCTTCAAAATATCCTCGAAATTTAGGTTTTGATGCTTTGGAGAAAAGAGAAACGGAATTAAGACAAAAAGAAAGTTTTGTAGCACAAATTCTAGTTTCCGGACACGAAAAAGCAAGAAACTGGGCGAAAGTGAACATTGAAAATAATACACAATATTTTCTTTCCTCTATAGATTTTATGGCGATTCTGGTGATGAATTCAAGAAAAGAGTCCAATGAATTTATCAATAATTTACTTCAAAAAGCATCTTTATCGGAAGACAGGCAAAAAGCTGTGCTTGGAAAAGTAATCGTACAATTGATTGCTCTGGAAAATAACGAGGAAAACGATAAAATCGCAGAAGCAGCTACAAAAAAACTCAAGATAACGGCTTCTTCTAATTTTTCTGAGATCAGTTGGGATATTATTGCCCAATTATTGACTTCTCCGTTGAATAATAACAGGTTTTTAGCCAGTGAAATTCTACTTTCCAAGTCCCAGAAATATCCTGTTACAGAAATCCCAATTTCAATTATTGAGCTGCTGTTAAATAATGAAAATGAATCCATCAGGCAAAACGGGATTAGTCTTTTGCAGCAATATCCGAAAGAAGAGATCGGGAAAAACTGGCCGCAAATCCTTCAATTGCTTTCTTCTGGTTACAAAGAAGTTACAGAAAGTGTTCTTTCATTGAACGATCGATTTGAGTCCCAGCCTGAAATTCAGCAGCAGACCATTGGAAGACTGTTTGATGTGTTGATGGCCGAACAGAAATTTGAAAATTCACATCAGTTATTCCGTGATTATCTGGATAAAATGATTGTGAAATATAAGAACGATATTCCTGTAAAATGGATGATCAGATTAGTGTTTGCGAACAGTGTGAAAAATCAGCTTTTCGGTTTCGAGTTGCTTAAAAAAGTAAATGATGACAGTAGATTCACCTTAAAACAGGTTATAGCTCTGGCCAATCACGAATTTTTGGAAGTAAGACAGTGGTCCTGGAGTTTTTATAAAAATAATGTGGAAAGAATCAAATCAGACAGGAATCATGCCTTGGGAATTCTGGATGCAAAATGGGATGACAGCAGAGCGTTTGCTTTTCACTTCTTCCAAACCGAATTCACAGAAGAAGATTGGGATACCGATTGCTTAGTAGGAATTGCAGATTCTGTACGTCCTGATGTGGAAACTTTCGGTAAAAATCTCATTATGAAATTCTTCAAAAAAGAACAGGGATTGGAATATCTCACAAAATTGAGCCAACATCCGAGCCAGAACATACAGCTTTTTGTGACTTCTTATCTTGAAGAATATGCAACAGATAATCCTGAAAAACTTAAAGAGTTGGAATTTTACTTCCGTTCTGTACTTTCAAGGGTAAACCGGGCGCGAACTGCCAAAAACAGGATTTTCACTTTTCTGGAAAAAGAAGGAAGAAAAAATACGGAATCGGCAGAAATTGTCAGTAAAATTTTAGACGATTTATCAGCAACAACAGCTATTCAGGATAAAGCTAAATGCATCAATATTATTTCTGAGCTGAAAATGATTTATCCTCAACTGAATGTTCATCTTCAATTAATCTCTTAAGCCATGCAATTCGATTATAAATTTCATAAAGATACTGCGGTTACCAACTCTGCAACGAGTACGCAGATGAGCTTTTCACCTGATCTGCAAAGAGACCCTACATTTTTTGTGGGTAAGCTCAATAAAAAAATACCTTTCAGGGAAGCGATTTCAGCTTTGCATGATGTGGTGGTTTCCGATCTTCGTTTCAAACCAAAGGATAGAGAGGAGTACAGAGAATGGGTTGCAGAACAGGAAAAACTTT
Source organism: Chryseobacterium sp. BIGb0232 (assembly GCF_024810195.1). Lineage (NCBI taxonomy): Bacteria > Pseudomonadati > Bacteroidota > Flavobacteriia > Flavobacteriales > Weeksellaceae > Chryseobacterium > Chryseobacterium sp. BIGb0232. Next base: position 46,458 of record NZ_JANUEH010000012.1, on the reverse strand, counting down.
GGCTGAGTGATTATATGGCGGAATTTCAGATAGAAGAAGTCCGGAAAAGAATGGCGGAAGTAAGAGGAGAGCTGGATCATGTTTATAAAGAAAAAAACAGGGTGTTAGGTCCTTTCAATATTGCGAAAAAGGCTTACTTTGATTATCTGTATCAAAAAGATAAAGATGCTTGGTTTGTTCTTGATCCTGTTATTACGGTACATCCTGATGAAGTTTTCTTTGAATGTTTCAGTCAGGACGAATCCACTTACGGAAAACTGAGCAGCAGCTATAATGTTTTCACAGAAATCAACGAATTCAAATGTGGAACCACCAATATTGATTATTCAGCTGCACTTTATAATGAGTTCCAAAAGATAAGAGATTATAAGGATACCGAGTTTAAAATTGATCCTTCAGGGTTTGAAGCGCTTATTACAAATGAAGAAGTTTACAAAGAAGAAAAAATAGATTTACCTGATTCCTGGGTTCGTGGATTTTTACAGGTAAGCTCTGCAATGACTTTACCAGCCACCACTTTTGATCTTCATCCGATGGATATTTTCAGTATTTGTCAGTATCTAAGAAGGTTTAAAGAGAAAAAAGGGCCGAGAGCACTGCGTTTTATTCTTGAGCCTGGAAAACCTATTCAGGCCGTTTTTGAGCCATGGTATGAAGTTTTAACCTTTCACCGCTCTATTTATAAAGGACCGGAAAGCAAGACGATCAGAATCTGGGGGAGAAGAAGGTTGCTGATTCTGGAAAGATTAATTCCTATCGCTCAAAATTTCAGAGTGGTTTTGCTGGGAAATGGGCTGCCTTCATTTTATATTGCAGATCTTGGAGACATGTCCTTTACACTGGGACTTTCAGGCTGGACAACCAATGACTGGAGCCGAGCCGGAAATTTTGATCTGATGGCTCCGAGAGGGCATGTAGATTTAATGACTCAGGAAAAAGTGTTTAATGCTTTAAAGCAAACATGGTTCGGAACTCCTGATGAACTTTCAAGAAAGCTGAATCTGGATACTGCTGTTATTTCAGCTTCACTTACCTCTTATACACAAGCCGGAAGGGTTATTTATGATCTTAATTCAGGCTTATATAGAGTTCGTGAACTGACTCAGGAACCTTTGGATATGAAACAGCTGCGCTTCTCCAGCCCGTTAGAAGAAAAAGCGGATCAGTTCATTTCCGAAGGGAAGGTGAAAATTGATTACAGTATAAAAAATGAGGTGCTCCATATTAAGGGAACTATAAAAGAAAATAATTTCACTCACAAAACGGAAGCTTTTGTCGATAAAGACCAACGTTTAACTGATGGAAACTGTCAGTGTAGTTTTTATAAAGCAAACGGTTTGAGACAAGGGCCTTGCGAACATATTCTGGCGACAAGAATGATGGTGAGCAGAAAAGGTTCAGATATTCCGGGATAATAGATTTCCACGGAAAATTCCGGGCAATACTTATCAAAAGAAAAAGAAAGTCTTCTATCATTGGAAGACTTTTTTATTGGTATCGGTTTTATGAATTTTTGAATAATAAGGATTTTAAATCGTTTGTTGTATTGTGATTATTTTAATCATATAAAATTATTTCTATTAATATTTGTAATTAATTCTACAAATTGTTTTAAATTTATTTTTTAATTTCTTTTATTTTTGTAAATATTGCTTAGCCGTTAAAAGTGAAAGTTCCATGGAAAGGAATTTGTAGATCTGTGTTTAATTAAATTTAAAAATCAGACCAGCTTTAAACTAAGAAAAGATCACCCTGGATTGTAGGATCGGCAATATCATTTTCTTTTTTATCATTCTCAAATACTTTCACGGAACACTCTCAAATAAATTGATGATGATACTAGCCTCCTGTATAATGTTGATTGTGAGGTGACTATTTATTGTTTAAAAAATTAGTCCTGATAGTGGGACGGTTTAATAATAAAAAACTAATAACAAAAATCAAAAATTGACATGAAAAAGATTAAGTTTTTTCTGTTGAGTATTGCTCTTGCCGGTTTAATCTCCTGTAAGAACTCAACCATTACGTACAAAGACATTACGGAAGCTACAGGTAATGGCGTTATCTATTTTGGGGGCGATATCCTCACGATGGCAGGAGATACTCCAAATTATGCTAAAGCGGTATGGATTAAAGATGGAAAAATTGCTTATATAGGCAGTTTGGAGGAAGCAAAAAAACAGGCTCCGGACGCAAAATTGGCAGATCTTGAAGGAAAAACTCTAATGCCTAGCTTTATTGATGCTCACAGTCATTACATCAATTCTTTAACGGTATCAGATCAGGCAAATGTTTCTCCTAAGCCTATTACTGATGGAAAAGGTGATAATGTAGATGAAATTATTGCCACCATAAAACAGCTTAAAGATAAAGGGAACATTCCTAAAGATTCTCTTATTCAGGCGTATGGTTATGATGATACAAAAATGCCGGATGGAAGATTGCTGAACAGGGATGATCTGGATAAAGCCTTTCCGGATAATCCTGTTATAGTAGGACATATTTCAATGCATGGGGCGGTATTAAACTCTAAAGCTCTTAAAAGATTTAATATTACGAAAGATACTCCAACTCCAAAAGGAGGTGTGATTGTAAGGGACAGCAACGGTGAACCTTATGGTTTAATTATGGAAACTGCCTATTTACCGATCTTTGACAATTTACCGAAACCTAGTCCGGACCAGCAGATTGCGTGGTCAAAAAGAGGTCAGATGTTGTATGCAGAAGCTGGTATTACAACAGCTCATGATGGAGCTACCAAATTTAATGACCTGGAAATTATGAAAAATGCTAATAAAGCAAATGTGAATATGATTGATATTATTGCATTTCCCTTTATTGGAGATTTGAAATCTATTTTGGCAAAATACCCTAAAAAAGATTGGTTGAAATATGATAATCACCTTAAAATAGGAGGCGTTAAAATTACAATAGACGGTTCTCCTCAGGGTAAAACAGCTTTCTTTAAGGATCCTTATCTTACGGGAAGCCCTAGTAATAAAGATGACAAGAATTGGACCGGAGAGCTTACCTTTTCACAAGCTGAAATCAATGCTATGGTTGGAATGGTGTATGAAATGGAAGTTCCTCTGAATCTTCATGCTAATGGGGATTCTGCGATTGCTACCTTTCTGAAAGCTCATGAGATGGTGGCTAAACATGACCTTGGAAAAGAGAGACATGTGACAATGATACATTCTCAGTTTGTGAACAACAAGCAGTTGCAGAAATATCCGGAATATAAAATTTTACCTTCATTTTATACCTTGCATACATACTACTTTGCTGATGCACATATTAAAAACAGAGGAGCTAAGCAGGCTGCGTATATGAGTCCAATGAAAGATGCGATAAAATTGGGATTAAAGCCAACCAATCATACAGACTTTGTGGTTCTTCCATTGAATCAAATGATGGTGCTTTGGTCCTCAGTCAATAGAATTTCATCGGATAATGTACCAATAGGTCAGGATCAGTGTGTTACTCCTTATCAGGGGCTTCAGGCTATTACGATACATCCGGCTATTCAGTATATGGAACAGGCTACTAAAGGAACTTTGGAGAAAAATAAGCTTGCAGACCTGGTCATTCTGGATAAGAATCCGTTAAAAGAGGGTAAGATGAAAATTAAAGACATTAAGGTCCTTCAAACCATTAAAGAAGGAAAAGTGATTTACGATAAAAATAAAGTGTAAAAGATCAGCATAAAATATTGTAAAAAGCCAGCTCTGGAAACAGAGCTGGCTTTAATTTTATTTACATGAGCTGTTGACAGGGTTATCAAGGAAGTCTTTTCCTTGAGGAGGTTGCACAAAGTAAGGAGTACCATAGGTGTTTCCCGGACGGAAAAAATCTGTGGAGACTACTTGTGCTCCGCTACTGAAGGCTGCTTTAGATCGTGTAAAATCATTAACCTTGGCTTCATAGGTTTCAATATCTGATCTTGTTCTTACCATATATCCCTGTTTTACCAGGTTCTGAATTTCTTTTTGTCTTACAATGGCATTATCCCTTAATATAAATCCTGCGAAAGAATCCTCAGGTTCACTGTTCAGAAACATCACTCTTTCTTTCAGTGAGCCGTTTATAAGATAAGGATTGTTTTTAGATGACAAGGTTCCTGCACTTCCCGGCAGCAGCATAAAGATGAATTTCCCTTTGCTGTCATTCAGTTTTGGCCAGTTATTATGGGTGACTGCTTCTTTTAAGGTGTTGTATTTTCCCTGAACTTGTATTGGGGTAATGATCTTATCTTTTCCCAAATATTTTACAATTTCAGCATCCAGATCATCATAAGCCTTTTTATCAAATGCTAAAACCTTTGTCCTGTTTTCAAGAATAGGAAACCCTGAATCTTTTGCTTCAATCATCATAAAGACAGGGGTGTGTCCGGGATGTTGGTCAGACCATGTTCTAAGTGTTGTAAGGGCATCTTTTAAAGTAGGATAATGGGTTCTGAAATCAATATCAGCCATATGCAACACTTTAAATCCAGGCTGATCCAATCCTTTGGTATTAAAAGAAGCTAAATCTGTTACTCCTTTTGATTTTAAAGCTTCATATGAGGCGGGATGGCTGAACCTATTGCCTTCCGGATCATAATAAACATCTATTTCCAGACCGCGCAGATTGGCATTGAGCTGTTCTGTAAAATCAGGATGGTTATAGTTCAAACCTTCTTGGATATCCATTCCGTTAGGATGATATTCCTTGAACTTTGCTTTCTGTTCTTCAGACATCATACTGTCATATTTTTGCATCATCCCTTTAATGATTGGGCTTACCATATCCAAAACTTTGGAGTCTGCAGGCTGAGCGTATGAATTATGTGTTCCCACAATCTGCAGTTGATTGATCTTTGGATTCTGGCATTGGTTCTGTGCCTGTAATAATGCTGTCATACAAAATGCAGCTCCATAGATATACTTTTTCATTGATGAATAAATTTTTTGATTAAAAATTGTAAGTGAATCCCATTTGTCCACGCATCCCTGAGTAGGACATATTTTCTACACGGTCTTTAGTTCCCATATAATAGCGGTTGGGTTCATTGAAAATATTGTTAAGCTCTAAAAATAACCGGACATTTTTTGAAATACTGTATGAAGTAGAAAGATCTACAGTGAAGTTTTTATCAAAATACTGATAATGATCTGCCCCTGCAGCAGCTCTAATCTCGCTTACATAATTACCTTTGTAATTACCGGCAACACGAAACATCAGTTTACTAGTTTCATAAAATAAGATGGTATTGAAGATATGTTTCGCCTGATTAGGAATTGTAGTGGACATGGTTCCTGTCTGCTGTCCGTTTTCATAAATCGGCATATTCATTTTGGAAGAGATATAGGTATAATTCCCTTCAAAACCTAGATTCTTCAAAAATCCGGGTAAGTTTTCAAAACGTTTGGAGATCCCCAACTCAAAACCGAACAGTTTTGCTCCTTCAAGGTTTTTAGGAGCGGTAAAGGTGTAGGTTCTGCCTCCAATATCTGCCACTGACTGATCTTTATAAATGAGATTGGTAATGTCTTTATAGAATACTCCGGCGGTAATCAGATCCAGTTTTCCAAAGTAGTTCTCGAACATCAGGTCAAAGTTGTTGGAAAATGTAGGATCCAGTTTAGTATTTCCCTGAGTGATGGTGTTAGTGATATCATTGACGATGGTTCCCGGATTCAGGTCATTGAAATCAGGTCTTGCAAAGGAACGGGTATAAGCCAGCCTTAAAATACGGTTACTGCTGATATTCCATTTCATATTGACCATAGGAAGTATAACATTGTAGGTTTTACTGTCTTTAATATCTTCCGTTTTATGATCCTTATCCGAAACTACTTTTTTACCCCAGAACGTAATATCATTGTATTCATTTCTGAAACCTCCCAGTATCTGAAGCTGATCGGTCACTTTCCATGTTCCCATCATATAAGCAGCCCATACGTTTTCGGTTCCGCGGTAAGAGCTGGTGATATTGGAACTGCTGTCTTTACTGCTTACCTGCATCAGTCCTAAACTGTTCTGTGTACCGGGATTGTACATCTGATCAATCTGTCCGTTCGTAATCTGATCCATGATAACAGGATTGTAAGGATTTCCAAGAGGATTCATAAAACCTCCTTTATATGGGAATGCTTCACGTTCAAGCTGGCTCATAAAAGTTACCGGAGCTCCGGGAATTCCAAGTGCGGATTTAGGCATCCATACCAGTAAAGAACTGTCTACATTTTTATTCTTATTGTTATATTTTGTCCCGAATTTAAGTTCAAAATTATCAGAGACTTTATATTTTAAATCCACCTGGCCTCTAAGGTCTGTTTCACTGTTGTGATTCTGACTGAGGATAACCTGATTTAATTTCAGTTTATCCGCTGCTATAACCTGTTGGTTATAAGGTAAGATGTAGCTTCCGGTATCTCCGATGCCATCAGGAGCGTCCATTGCCGTATATTTTCTTCCATCTGCAGAAAGATTTCCATAGGTCATTGGCTGTACAAAATTGACCATAGGATAGCCTCTCTCATTTCTGTCAAGATTTTCCGGAGAATTGAATCTGAACTCTGAACGGGCTTTGGATAAAGACCAGTTTACTTCCAAACGTTGTCCCACCTGATGATTTCCACCCAGCTGCATAGAATAGAGGTCTGTGAGATAATCTGCATGACGGGCCTGAAGGGTTACATTTTTATTATCAAAATTAAAATAGGTTTCCCTTACGGACTGCCCATCCTTATATTGGCTGTATAAACCTTTAAAATATAATTTATTCCTGCTGTTGATCTCATAATCCAAACCTAGATTAAATCCAAGTGTTCTTCGGTTTGCCAGGTAATCACGGAGCTGAAGCTGATTGATAGAGTAGGAGGCTGTTTTGTCTTTCAAACCATAGTTAAAAATATTTCTCATCTGATCTATGGCAGTAGAACGTTTCCAAATCACGGCAGAAGAAATAAATTTCAGTTTGTTGGTAATTTTGTTGCCATAAACAATGGAAGAGTTGTACGTTGGGGATTTCGACATGTTAACATATCCGGAAGACATACTGATGGCTAAAGTTTCTTTATTGGGGGAAGTTTTGGTAATAAAATCTACATTTCCGCCAATGGCATCACCATCCAGATCCGGAGTTAGGGCTTTAGATAAACGAACATTCTGGATAAGTTCTGAAGGGAAGATATCCATCTGAACTCCACGGTTGGCATTGTCACCACTTGCGCTAGGCATTCTATTACCATTTAAAGTAGAAGCTGTCCACTGTATAGGAGTTCCTCTTACCGCTACAAAGCGTCCTTCACCCATATCGCGTTCAATAGATACTCCCTGCATCCGTTGTACCGCATCTGCTGCATTACGATCCGGAAGTTTCCCAATGGCATCGGCAGAAAGCACTTCTGTGATGGTGTTGGAGTTTTTCTTCATTGTAATGGCTCTGGCTTGTGAGGCTTTGTAAACACTGGTGACCACTACTTCCTGAATACTGTTTTCTTTAGGCTTACTTCCAAACTTAACCAATCCAAGATCTACCTCTTTTTTGTCTGTTACATTGAAAGGAATGTAAACAGTATCATAGCCCTTGTATTCTACAACAAGCCTGTAACTGCCATCATGAACATTATTCAAAATGAAGGATCCGTCGGTATCGGAAGTAACCTTTTGACCACTGTTTTCAATGTAAACCAGAGCATTGGGAAGATTTCCCTGACTGTCTATTACAGTTCCGTGAACTGAGGTCTGTGCAAAGGCTAAAGGGCCTAAAAGAAAAAATGCTGCTTTTGTTAGAAAAAGACTTTCTCGTGACATCTTAGTGAAATTTTTACAAAGATGCCGGCTCATCAAAAAGTTTTAGTTCATTTAAATTTAAGACAACCAATTCTGCTGAGTTCGAGGTGAACTGTATTGTAAATCAATGGGTTGTTAATATTAAATAATTGTAAATTAGTGAATAAGCTGAGAAGGAAGACAATCAAATTCCTTTTTAAAATACTTATAAAAAGTTGATTTGGATTTAAAACCACATTGAAAAGCAAGATCAATGACACTGGCAGACGGATCCTCTGATAAGATTTGTTTAAAATGTTGAATCCGGTTTCTGTTGGTGTACTCATGGAAATTGGTGCTGAGGTGCTTATTAAAAGTAAGACTTAGATCTGCTTTACTTATTTTTAAATGGCTGGAAAGTTGATCCAAAGTAAATTCTTCATCCAGATAGATATCACTTTCTTTATAAAAAGAGATAATTGCATTTTGTAATGTGTCAAAATCTATTTTTGAAAGGTCTTTATATTGATAGGTTTCTTTGGGAACCTGAAAGGGAGATGTATTTTGCTGTTCCAGCAGCCTGTGCTGGTACGTTAAAATATAAACGTACAAAATCCATCCAAACTGGAAAAGAAATAGAAGACTGTAGACCTTCTGATAGATTAGTGTATCCCAGCCCAATTGATAAACCGTCCAGAAAACCAGTACACCCATTAATACATAACAGACCAGATAGCGGAAATTACTGGCCACAGGATGAGTGATGCTTTTACGGTATTTTGTAAGAAAATAAATACAGGTAATAAGACATGCTACCCAATAATAGCTATAATAAGTAAAATAAGCCTGGTATGACCTGATAGCAATATCTGCCCAGGACAGATCAAAGATTTTTGCAGATAAGGCAATGGCATGATGAACAACAATTAATGTAAGAGGAACAATCAGATATTTAAGTTTGTCTCTCCATTTGGCATGAATTAAATAAGTGGTAATATATAAAAAAATAAGTCCTTTAAAAACCCGGAGACTTCCCGGAATTTCATAAAGAACAGACTCATAGCCGAATCTCTGAATAATGAAATATTCATATCCCATATCCAATGCAACCACTCCGATATACAGTATCAGCATGTTCAGGACAGATTCCCTGTTTTTAATGAGATAGAGTAATAGGGTTAGGGTGATAAGTGCCTGTAGTACAACTACCATAATGATGTATAACATGATAACTGATATTTTGTCAAAATTATAGATAATATGGGTATGGTATCTTTAACAAATTATTAAATATCAGTCAGAAAACAATCAGGTATATTTTGTAAAATTGAATAGTTATAATTACTTTAGCATTTAAAGCGGAATTTGATGTCAAAAAAGAAGTTCATATTATTATCAGTATTGAAGACCTGGTTTTTCTCAACCATTATTTCAACCATTCTTCTCATTGTATTTATGAACCTTACTAAACCCGAGATGGGGGAACATCCAAGAAACTGTGATATGAGTGGATTGGCTTATGGTCTGGTGATTATCTGGATTTTATTTTTAAGTATTGTTTCATTCAGTAGTCTGTTTTCACTTTTAAGATCTTTTCATAGCAAAATGAAAACGTTTCTGTGTTGGTTTTTGCTTCCGATTCTTTTTATCATCTATTATTTCTTTATGATTACGGAAGGACAAAAAATCAATGGAGAGGATATTCTGTTTTTTCTGATTACGAATCTGCCCTGGTTTGCAATTTGGATTTTTTATTATTGGAGATTTGGAACTCTTTATTTCAATCATAAAATTCAGTCATAGAGATAATGGGATCTCTTTCTTGGATTATGAATTGAAAAGGTAAATATTATATAAAAAAAAATTACTGTCTGATAGGACAGTAATAGTAAAAATCAGTGATATGGTGTGCTGATCAGTTTGTAATTTAAAGCAGAGATTTATGCTGTTTAAAAGGCTGATCTTTTGAGCTGTTTCTATTCGGTCAATTATTTAATATTTAGTCTGAATTAGGTGTCATTGTCTGAGTTATTTTACGATAAAAACTTGACGAATCAACTTTGTTTGGACCGAATTTCTGCAGCTTCTATATCATGGTTATTGATGACAAAAGTTGGTGTTTTTTGATAGCCTGTATGTGATGTTTTTCAGACTCATCCTGATGATGCGGTTCTGAAAAAGGTACAATCATGCAAATCATTTGCAAATGTATATCACGGTATTTTGAGAATCGCTACACTTTTGTGTAGATTTGTGGGATGAAAGCTAAAAACTATCCTTTAGTGTAGTCGTGAAGAACGCTTTTAAAAAATATGGAACAGATTAACAGGTTTTTCAACGAAAAAAATGAGGTCAGTAAAGATGCTGACATTGATTTAAGCCAGGGTGGTGATTATCTGGAGGCTATAAAAGCACTTGCCAGAACCACATACCAGAGTTTGTATGTCATCAACTATCAAACTAAAGGGTTTGAATATGTCTCAGAAAATCCTCTTTTTTTATGTGGGAAAACGTCAGAAGAAGTAAAAAATCTGGGGTATGCATTCTATTTTCAGAATGTGAAACCTGAAGATGTGGAAATGCTGATTAAGATCAATGAAGCAGGATTTAAGTTTTATGATAAGATTCCTATAGAGGACAGGAAGCTGTATTCCATTTCCTATGACTTTTATCTTATCAATAGCAAAAAGAATATGATCCTGGTGAATCATAAACTTGCCCCTATGTTCCTTACTGAAGACGGACAGGTGTGGAAGGCTCTATGTGCTGTTTCTCTTTCTAATAATACTTCCTCCGGGAATGTAGTACTTAGCAGAGAAGGCTCCGATGAAGTCTGGAAGTATGATCTCACAGCAGATAAATGGGAGAAAAGTGAAAAGATAAAATTGTCCTCACGCGAATATGAAATTTTAAGCCTGCATACCAGTGGTCATACGATCAGCGAAATTGCTGACAAGCTTTTTATTACGGCAGATACGGTGAAGTTTCATCGGAAAAAACTTTTTGAAAAAATTGGAGTAAGCAATATTGCAGAAGCATTATCTTATGCTAAAACCAATAAATTACTGTAGATAAAACTTATTAGGCACCGTTTTTTTACGGTATTTTTCAGAATGTCTTTTAGGATTCAATTTTAGGTCTGATATTTGTACTGGGTAGCCAAACTAAATGACCTGTTTTATTTATGAAGAACATATCTGTGAAAAAATCATTTCTATACGCCTGTTTCTGTGCAGTATTTCTTGTTTCCTGTAAGAAAGAAATAGAAAAGATAAGCGATACTTTTAAAGATACCGTTTCTGCTTCTGAGACTCCTGAAGCAGAAAAAGACTCTATAAAAAAAGATTCAGTACCTGTGGTGAAAAAAGAATCAGCTCCGCCGATGATGCAGGAGAATGGTTTTTATAATGCCTTTGTCCTTCCAAAAGACAAGAAAATGAGGGATTCTGTATATGCGGAATTCAGTAAAAAATATGATGAGAAGGAACGTACTGCTATTTTAGCCTTAAACAGGCTGGATTCTAAAAGCAAATGGAATGCCGATACGCTGGTGGTTCCTGCGAAAATAGATACTACTCTGATGGCATATTCGCCGTTTCCCATGCAGCTTGATGTATTAAGCGGTGTGAAAAAATTTGTGATCTTTTCATATCCTATTCAGGCTTATGCTGTGTACTCCAATGGAGGTCTTGTAAAATGGGGGCCAACGAGTATGGGAAAAAAAGCAGCACAGACCACAAGAGGACTTACTTTTGCCAACTGGAAAAAGAAACTCTCTATTTCTACAGTCAGCAGTGAATGGAAACTTCCTTATAACTTTAATATCCACAATATAGGTGGTATCGGATGGCATGAATATACACTTCCGGGATATCCGGCTTCACACTCTTGCTTAAGATTATTAAGAAAAGATGCCCAGTGGCTGTATTCCTATGCTGATACCTGGATCCTGAATCCTGGTGGGGCCACTACAAAAGCAAGAGGTACTGCAGTAATGGTATTTGGTGACTATAACTGGGGTGGAAGAAGACCATGGAAAAAACTTCTTGATGACCCTAATGCCAATAACATTTCTGTAGAAGAGCTGACGAAATTGTTGGAACCGGATGTTCCTAAAATGCTGAAGGAACAAGCCAACAGAGAAAAAGTAGCCGATTCTATTAAAACGGCCAAAGCAATGGCTACTCCAATTCAGAATGAGAGACCTACAGATACTTTGTCTAAATAATCTTCTTCTCAAACTGTAAAGTGGATTCCTCAGCAAATTGTCTTAATTTAAGCATTTCATCTTTCCCTTTATGCTGCCCGAACCTTGCAGCAATATAAGTAAGAAGAATAAAAAATAACATGACAAAAGAAGCGCTCAGTGCCCAAGGGTATTCAGCGCTTTTTATTTGTTTTTCTACGTAATACATGGTAAAGAAGGTCATCCAGAAAATAGAAAAGGTAAAATAAAGGAACATAAAGAATGTCCAGACTGCAGAGCTGGGGCCAAAAATTCCACGTATTACTGTTTCATCATCTTCCATTTCAACACGGAGGGCAAGGCGGGGTTTCCAGTAATTATCATCCTTCGTTTCCACCCAGATAGTAGCTACTTCCTTATTGATATTACCGGAGAACTCATTTTTATGTTCGGCGAGATATTTTTTCAGATTAACAGCATACTCTTCCTTGGTAAGATGGGTAAACATCTTAAATCTCGGGCGGGTTCTTATTTTGTCTAAGGTGGTTTCTTCGGTTGTCATACTATTTATTCTTGATAAGGAATTGGGTCCTCCAAATTAAAACGGAAAGTCATTTCTTTTTCCTGTCTTTGAATAATCATGGTGATGGTTCGTCCTTCAGATGATTTCATGGTCTCAAGGATGGTCTCAAGCTTCATATCTGAAGTTTTATTTCCATTGATGCTGATGATCCTGTCATCTTTTTTTAACCCTGCTTCATAAGCTGGCGAATCTTTTCTGATCCCAGCAATGGAAAATATAGGTTTCAGACTGAATTTATACTGAAAGGAGTCTTTATATACTTCGGTGGCATTACTCGTATTATCTGTATGACCCATTGTTTGGGTTTCAATTTGAACTCTGTCCTTTTGCCATTCCAGTCCATCCTGTTTGAAATCCAGTCCACTCATATTAAAATGAAAAGGATCATCAAAATTTCTGTTTCTCTTCAAATATAGTTTATTGTTAGCATAATCAAAAATGATGGAAAACCGCCTCATGATTTCGCCGCCTACAGAGCCCTTCCGGTCTTTTACCAATTTCACATGCTGAATGGAGAATTCATCAGGCATTGCTGTAAGAGGTTTGGCAAACTTAAAATCGTTGATATAAAAATTATGAATTCTGCTTCTTTTACCATAAATATCTCCATTGAATCCACGGCCGAGAAAATCATCAATATTAGGTCTGTTATAAACAAAATCTTTGATAAGAGTAGGGAAGAGCCAGATGGCATCACTGTTTCCAAGATCGATCAGCAGTTTTGAGCCTTTCTTTTCATTGGTCATTTCTACATCAGCAATAAGATAAGGTTTATCTTTTTCAATGCTGATCGGGACTTCATCAAACTTTCTGATCTTCTTTTTTAAAGAATCTATATTTTCGTAGACCGTTATTTTTTTAGAAATATAATCAATGGCGATAGGATGGTCCTTAAAGAAATGATAGCCGATAACACCGTTTACGGGGATTCCAACATGGGAAGAAATATTGAATTCCTCATCAAGGATCACATAAATAGACATGGAAGTATTAATGATCTGATCACCGACCCTGGCAAGATTACGCTCAGACTTTAACCCATCGATACTTAAACTTCCTCCAAGACCTGAGAATTTTATTTTTTCAACATTTTCCAGTTTAATTTCTTTATTATTCAGGCTGAACAGAATGGTTTCTGCTACTCCCGTATCCAGCATAAAGGTAAGGTCAGCTCCATTAATATTGACAGGAATGAAAATCAGATTATTGATAAGCTGAAAAGGAATAACCGTTTTGTTGGTATTGATCAGCCTGAAAGTGTCCTGGGCATTAATAAAAATACCTAATAATAAACCCAGTAAAAGAAGCTTTAGTTTCATTTACTGAATTTACTGAATTTATCTTTATTGTAATAAAAAAACATCCCAAATACAGGAATGTTTATATAAACTACAATGAATTATTGTTTTGTGTTGAATTTATCTGAAAAAAATGAATTCTGTTTATTTAGAGAAAAAATCCATTAGATCCATATAATTTTTCTGATTCACACCATGCCCACTCATATACTCTCTGAATGTAAAGTAGCAGTTAAGATCATAAAGTAACTCAGCCGATTTTCTTCCCCATTCCAGAGGGATTACAGCATCATCCGTACCATGGGATACAAAAAATCTCAGTTTTTCCAGTTTCTTTTTGTCCTTTACAATTCCGTCCAGAATCTTTTCTTCCGCATAAGCACTCAGACAGGCAATATTTGTAAATAACTCAGGGTGTTTTAAGGCCAGGGCATAGCATAATATCCCTCCCTGGCTGAATCCGCACAAATGGACTTTACTCTCTGTAAGACCATAATGATTGATTACTTTTAATATGCTTTCCAATGCAGAGTTTAAAGATTCTTTAGCCTGAGGAACATCAATATAGTTTTCAGGATCATTGAAGTTGATATCAAACCATGAATACCCTTCAAACTGAGTATTTCTGGGAGCTCTGAAACTAATGATGATCCAATCTTTAGGAAGGGTTTCTCTGAAGCTGAAAAGGTCCTGCTCATTGCTGCCGTAGCCATGAAGCATAAAAAGTATAGGGGTCGAAGATGTAATATTTTCCGGCTCTCTTACTAAGTAATCTAAATTCATACAGCAAATATAATTAATAAATTACATTGTAAATCCTATCTTTTATTATTCATATAGAGGAATCTGAAAATCATTTTCCGGATACAGCAAGGATTGATCTCTGATCTGAGAGCGTATCATTATGAATATTTATATTCTGTTTTTATCAGTATTAAAATAATTCTAAATATAAAGATGTTTTATGTTTAATAATTAATGAATTACATTGTATTATTGGGTTTTTTAACTTGATTTTATTTTTTATTAATTTGATATTTTTTGTAAAAAAATGTTGTAAAATTTTTATCAAAGATATTTTTATATTAATAAAAAACTTATATTTGGAACATTAAAAAATCTATTTGGAGAAATGAAGCAATTTTACAATTTAAAAAGTTTACTTAGACTTTCTTCTTTATTCGTTTTGTTATTTTCAGTGATTACTGTTGTAAATTCGTGTAAAAAAGATGAAGATGAAGAATTTAAGGATCACGTGGTTCAATTTGTAGCTAAAACCAGTACAGGTGGAGAACTTATCTCTACAGTAACTCAGATAGGAACTGCTCAGAATACTACCTACAGTACTGATCTTAAACCTTTAAAAGAAAGCTGGTCAAGTGGAGAAGTATGGGTAAATTCAAGCCAGGCACAGATTAATTTTGCAGCTAATGCTATGTTGCCACAGGCGAACTCGGAAATGACAATTACTCTTTATATAGATGGAGAAATTGCCAGAACTGCTAAAGTTACAGGGCAAGGTGATAACAAAGTTGCCAAAGTTGCTTTCAGTTTCCTAGAACCGTAAATAAAACTATTATATAAAACAAAAACCGCTCTTGGAGCGGTTTTTTTATTTTTCAATCAGATGATACTCTATAGCCTGGTTAACGAGTTCTGTAGAGTTTTTAGCCTGAAATTTTTGGAGAAGGTTTTTACGATGAGTATCTACCGTAAGCGGACTTAGAAACAGCTCTTCCGCAATCCGGTTGCTTGTTTTCCCTTGTGCTACCAGCTGCAGGATCTGTTTCTCCCTTTTGGTAAGTCTTGGAATTGGTAGTTCATTTTGAGAAGGTTTACTGATGATCTGTTTGGTTTCATTACAAAAAACAATGTCTCCGGATAACGCCCCTTTAATGCAGATCACTAATTCTTCAATAGAGGTATTCTTAAGAAGATAGCCACTCGCTCCGTTTTGGATAGATTGCATGATGATACTTCTTTCTGAACGGTTACTGAACATAATGACAGAAGTATCGGGAGATATTTTTTTAATCTCCCGGCAAAGCTCTGTACCATTGGCGTCCGGAAGTGTAATATCCAAAAGGATAATGTCCACTTTATTGGATCCAATAAAGCTGATGATTTCAGAACCGGAAGTAAAAGTTTCCGGAATATTAAAGAATGGCTGGCTGCTCAGCATCATTTTCAGTCCTTCGATGACGATAGGATGATCGTCTACGATGACAATATTTATTTTTTCAGTCCCCATCTATATTGAGTTCTATATTAATCGTTGTGCCCTGACTGTCGGAACTGATTTCCATATTTCCTTTCAGATAATCTACTCTGTTTTTTAAGTTATGGAGTCCCATACTTTTGGTTTTCTGTTCCCTGTTGCTTTCAAATCCTTTTCCGTTGTCTTCAATAGTAATGAAGAAGTCTTTTTCAGACTGGGAACATTGTAATAGAATACTGCTGGCTTCAGCATGTTTAATGGCATTAGCCAATAATTCCTGTACAATCCTGTAGATATTGAGCTGAATATTGATTGGCAGATTTTTCTCAATACTGATCGCCTGGAAATCAATGTCCATATCTTTTCTGCTGTAAAATTCACACAGATCATTCAGGGCTGTTTCCAAACCGAAATTAAGCAATGACTCAGGCATTAGGTTTCTGGCAACATGCCTTAATTCACTGACAGAGTTATCCAGTTGCCCAAGAATCCTGTAAAACTCTGCATCTTTTTCAGGGTCTAAGTGACTGGCTGACCACGTAGAAAAATTGATCTTTACTCCGGCAAGCATTCCACCCAAACCATCGTGAAGATCTCTTGCGATACGTTCTCTTTCCCTTTCTTCTCCGTCCAGAATGGCTTTGGTTAAGGAAAGTTCTTCTTTCTGTTTTATATCATTGATCTTCTGCTCAGAGATTTTTTTGTTTTTTCTGAAGATGATATAAAGAAAAATCAGGAGGCTTAGGACTAATAATAAAAAAAGGCTTAGTCCCCATAAATAGGAATTTTTCTTATTAACTTCCAGTTCTTTTTGCTTTTTTTCGGAATTTAACGTAGCTATTTTTCTCTCTTTTTCTGCAGCATTAAACTTGGATTCAATTTTATTGATTTCCAGTTTTACATTTTCTGTATTCAGACTGTCATTAAGCTTGGAATATTTCTGTTCCCATATCAAAGCCTGTTTAGTATTGCCCATTTCCTCATGTAAAGAAGAGAGTTGCTTATAAATGGTTTTCCGGTTGTTAAGATCAAGCGCAAGGGATTTTTCGGTTAAAACATCTTCAAGAACATTTTTTGCGTCATTATATCTTTTTAACTTTCTTAAAATGTCATATTTATTGAAATAGAACATCTGTGCCAATAGATTCTGATTAAACTTTTTAGCATAATAAATCCCTTTTTCAATAACGGGTAAGGCTTCCGGGTTCTTTTGTCTGGTAATATAATAAAGCGTTTTACCATAATAATAAAAAGCATTAACGGAGGAATCCGGATGAGGCTCAATAAGAGTTTCGGCTTTATCCAAAAACTTTTTAGCTTCATCTCCCTTGGCCTGATAGCAGAAATTGTTGGCTAAATTTAAGTAAGTGAAAAATAATTCCGGAGAATTGGGATAGTGTTTTTCAAGAATCTGTAAAGCTTTAGTATTATAATCTTCAGACTTTTTAAATTCTGCATTATAGGTAAGGATCACGGCAAGTTGAGTATATAAAAATCCCAGGTTTCTGCTGTTCTCATATTTTTTTGCCAGTGGAATACTCTTTTCAAGGATTGTCTTTACCAAAAAAGGATATCCTTCCTTGTCCTTCTGTGTTACTCCATAGCTGTACCAGGCTGCAGCCTGAAAGAGATCGGATTCTTCATTTTTGAATTTTGAGAATTGTTTAATAGCCTTTTGATAAGAAATAGCTGCTTTCCCTTTATTTCGGTCAAGGTTATACTGAGCCTCATAGAAATTATACTTCGCAGATAGAAAGTCATCGCCTTTAATGAATGTTTTACCGTTTTCCAGATATTTTTTACTTAAAAGAGAATCTATATTTCTGTAATAATTGGACAGCAGAAAAGAAGCATTTGCCTTTGCCGTGTTTGCTCCGTTACTCTTTATTACGCTTTGTAAGCTGTCTAAATAAGGTTTCTCATTAAGGGGAATCAGTTGCTGTGACTGTACACCAAAAGACAGCAATAGACTTAACAGGATCAGTAATCTCTTCATCGGGTATCGGTTCTGTAGAATATCTTTTTTATAAACGCTGAATTTAATTAAAAATTTCAGCATAAAAAATACCTGAATTTAGGTAGAAAAAATTACACATTTTTCAGGATTGATAATGTTTGATGACTCTAATAGCTTTGCACATACAGAATCACTAATCATAGAATATCAAATAAAGTAACTAAAATTTAAACAAAAAAATTATGGAAAAACCAGGAATGAGTCAGCTGTTGAAAGGTACGTTTGTAGTACTTCTTGCAACTATGTTATTGGGGTTTGTAACTTCTTGCAGTAAAGATGACGATGATGATAACAATGTGAATGGAGCAAATAAAAGTCATAAATTGGTTTTCAAGGCAATAGCTTCTGCAGGAAGTGATATAGGTGTAGCAGTGTATGGAATTGATGGTAACCCAACTACAGCTTCCAGCCTTAGCGGAACAACGTGGTCCAGCCCTGAAGTGACTGCAGAAAAAGGAGCTTATAATGCAAATGTAGCGGTAAATGCTGTAGGTGCAAACGCATCTTCTACTTTAAAAGTTCAGATTTGGGTAGACGGTGAACTGAAAAAAGAAGGAACTTCCAGCGGTCAGTACCTATCTGCTTCTGCCAGTTATGTATTTTAAAAAAAACTAATACTTTCAAAATAAAGAAACCGGCGTTGAGATTCATCTTAACGCCGGTTTTATTTTAGTTAGATATAATGCTATTTATATTATTTTTTAATGTATTTGTATTAATGATAATTATTTATGTATTTAGTTATTGTATAATTTATTATTTTTGATTACAAAATCACCAAATAGTGAAACATCAGGAGAAATCGAGATACATAAGGAAAGAAATTAATCAATCCTATCAGGAGCTTAAGGAGCAATATCCTCTATTGAAGAGGCAGGACAGCATTGGGTTTTCTATATTTTTACTTTCAATTATTGCGATTGTTGCTACATCTGTTGGCTGGTATGAAGCAATTATTCCAACCTGGCTGATGATTATTATGAATGCCTTTTTTATGGGAGTTCTTCACGAGATCGAGCATGACCTTATTCATTGGCTCTATTTTAAGAAGCAAAAACCAATACATCATTTTATGCTTTTAAGTGTCTGGATTTTACGTCCATTAACGATTAATCCTTGGATCAGACGTACATTGCATTATCATCATCATAAATTTTCAGGAACCTTACATGATGTGGAGGAACGTGGGGTAACGAATGGTGAACGCTGGTCCATCAAACGTTTATTGACCACGGCTGATATTGTTTTAGGTGGCCTTCTGCGTCTCCAGCAAATGTTTAAGGATATGGACAGGGAAGTGGAGAATGGAAACCTTAAGAAAGAAACTTCTTTAACCTTAAAACGAATTACATTTTTGAGTTTAATACCCGTGACCATTTTTGCTCATGTGATATTGTATCTCTTTTTTGCAGATTTGCTATTGCACTGGATCAATGCAAGGATGATGACAGACTTCGGTTTTCCTTTTTATATTGAAAATATATTAAGCAGCTTACATGTGATTATTTATACGATTTTTCTTCCCAATTTATTACGACAGTTCTGTTTACATTTTATCACCTCCAATATGCATTATTTCGGTGATATAGAGGAAGGAAATGTGATTGAACAGACACAGGTCCTGAATGTATGGTGGACTTTCCCTATGCAGGTGTTCTGTTTCTTTTTTGGCTGGACCCACAGCATTCATCATTTTGTGGTTAACGAGACATTTTATGTACGTCATATAGGAAGAAAACAGGCCCAGGAAATATTGAGGAAATATGGGGTCAGGTTTAATGATCTGGGGACTTTCAGAAGAGCCAACCGCTTTCGGGAATTCTCCAATAAGGTCAATTAATTTTTTTAGAAAAAATATTGTTTGACTTAAAATAAAACGGCCGCCGAGATTTATCTCGGCGGCCGTTTTTTATGTAGTATTAGAATTAAATAACCTTTACAATGAAATAGCTTTTCTTACCCTTTTGCAGCAATAAGAATTTGCCGTCAATAAGATCAGTATCATTCGCTGTAAAAGTATCATTTACTTTTTGCTTGTTGATAGAGATTGCATTCCCTTTGATTTCTCTCTGTGCCTCACTCTTGGATTTAAGGAATCCGGATTTTTCAGAAAGAAGCTCAACAATGTTTACTCCCAATACATCCGCTTTTGCCACATCCTTTTGTGGAACTCCGTCAAAAACTTCAAGGAAAGTTTCCTCATCAAGGCTTACCAAATCTTCAGCAGTAGAGCGTCCAAAAAGAATTTCAGAAGCTTTAAGCGCTTTTTCATATTCCTCTCTTCCATGTACCCAGACTGTTACTTCTTCTGCTAATCTTTTTTGAAGTTTTCTTTCATGGGCAGCTGTTTTGTGCTCTTCGACTAAAGCCTCAATTTCCTCTTTTCCAAGGAAAGTATAGAATTTAATGAATCTTTCAGCATCTTCATCGGTAGCATTCAGCCAGAACTGGTAAAATTTGTATGGAGAAGTTTTCTTTTTATCCAACCAATAGTTTTCTCCGCTCTCAGATTTTCCGAATTTGGAACCATCAGCTTTTGTAATCAAGGGAACCGTTAATGCAAAGGCTTCACCCTGAGCTTTTCTACGGATCAGTTCTGTTCCTGTAGTGATATTTCCCCACTGGTCAGAACCTCCCATCTGAAGTTTCACATTATTGTTTTGGTATAGGTGAAGGAAATCATACCCCTGAATAAGCTGATAAGTAAACTCTGTAAAACTCATTCCGTCTGCACCTCCGTCTCCTGAAAATCTTTTCTTTACAGAGTCTTTAGCCATCATGTAATTTACAGTGATGTTCTTTCCAACATTTTTAGCAAAATCAAGGAAAGAGATATTCTTCATCCAGTCGTAATTGTTTACAAGCTCAGCTTTATTAGGCCCGTTTCCTGCGAAATCCAGAAATCTTGAAAGCTGGTTTTTCAGACAGTCTACATAATGTAAAAGAGTTTCTTCATCCAAAAGGTTTCTCTCGGCAGATTTTCCGGATGGATCACCGATCATTCCTGTAGCTCCTCCTACCAACGCGATCGGTTTGTGGCCATGCTGCTGGAAGTGAGCTAAAATTTTAATCTGAATAAGACTTCCGATATGTAAAGAATCGGCAGTGGGATCAAAACCAATATATGCAGTGGTTACCTCTTTATTCAGCTGTTCATCGGTTCCAGGCATCATATCAGCAAAAAGACCACGCCATTTCAGTTCTTCTATAAAGGAATTCATTGATTTTTTTCTTTAAAATTTTAAGTTGCAAAGATAATAAATTCAAAAGTATAAATTCAAAAGCCAGGGAAGGTAAAATGGCAAAATATCTCAAACAGGAGATAAAATTAATACTTTTCCTGATTGGCCATTCACTTGCAAAGCAAAATTAACCAATGAGAGCCTATGCGCTTTGCATTTCCCCCCCAAATACTCTATATTTGTTATTAATGAACGACGAACAGCTATTCCTGCTTATTCAAAAGGCTAAAGATAAAGACCAAAAGGCCCAGACTAAACTCATCAATATTTTTTGGGTGGATGTTTTCTCTTTTGTAATGAAAAAAGTAAAAGATGAAAATGATGCTGACGAAATTACTGTGAATGTTTTTTCCAAAGTATTATCGAAATTGGATATGTTTGATCCGCATTTTCAGTTTAAAACCTGGATTCTCACCATTGCTCAAAACACAGTTATAGACTTTTGGAGAAAGAAGAGCCGTGAAAACGAAGATGCCGTTGAAAATCTTGATGAGGTAAAAAATCAATATGCAAAATCTCCGGAAGAACTTCTGATTTCTGAAGAAGAGCAGAAGAAAATCATTAAAACCATAGAATCTCTGGATGCTAATTATCAAGACATTATCAAGCTTAGGTTTTTTGAAGAAAAAAGTATCAAGGAAATTGCCGAAGAACTGGGAATTTCTGTTGCCAATACCAAAGTTCGCGTGATGCGTGCTAAAAAGGTTCTTGCAGAGTTGCTAAAGAATAATGAGTTTGATGATCATTAAGATTATTGTTGGAAAACTCTAAGACCTGATTTTTTGCCACGAGTGCACGAATAATTTTATTTACAAATAAATTCTGTGTGCCTATGTGGTTAAAATTAAAGTGGTTTTTTAAACCACATAGTCATATAAAAGAAGGTCATTCGTACATTTGTGGCAATTAATATGTATTCATAATTTTATCGTAGATCAAATCTTTGCCTTTAATAATGGCTTGGAAAAACGAAACTCATTTCTTTGTGTTTGTCAACAGACATAGTATCAGTTCATATAAAGATTTCCTGTCTGGTCTTAGGAAGTATAATTTTTACACTTTTATCATTTCTGTTCTGAAGATTAATTTTTATTCCTTTTTTTACATACTTTTCAGTTTCATTTTTACCGTTTTCTGGATCTTTAGTATTTTCAACTGTTTTTGTGTAGATAATTTGTCCCGTTGATAAACTAAAATCAATGGTCTTCCAGAATTCGAAAACCCTACCGGATTCGGAAAGGTTTCCAATTAATTCAAAATGCCTGTTCTGAAACCTGTATTTATCTGTATCTGCCCACCTCCAGCTGCTTCCGCCATAATGCTTGATGATCAAAATTCCGTTTTTTATGGTGGTATTCACATAAGGATCGCCCATTACGCCACCATCCTTACTTCCTAAGATAGCATTTCTGGATTTTTCCAAAAGGGTCCATTTATTACCGACTTTCTTTAAAATCTGAATTTCACGGGCATTCCCGGACTCCTCATTAATTGGAATATCATAAACGATTACTTTCTCCGGAATCCTGTCTCCATCCAGATCACCATCAATGGTCTCATTAATTACTGACCCTTTTGGCTGGAATTCTTTTTGAGCAAAACAAGAGATGCCCAAAACAAGGAACAGAAAGCAGAATATAGTCTTCATAAGAAATATTGAATTTTAAAAATACAAATTATATGTTTCATCAATGTCTGTCTTTGATTGTTTCGATAAAAAAATCACTAACTTTGAACCTCAATTTGAGAAATAAATGGAAAATTTAGTTCAAGACACTACCGTTCAAAAACCAAAGTGGATTCGTGTAAAACTTCCTACCGGAAAGAACTACAGGGAATTGAGAACCTTGGTTGATAAATATAAATTAAATACCATTTGCCAAAGCGGAAGCTGCCCGAATATGGGGGAGTGCTGGGGAGAAGGTACGGCAACATTCATGATTTTAGGAAATATCTGTACAAGAAGCTGTGGATTCTGTGGCGTAAAAACAGGAAAGCCGCTTGATGTAAACTGGGATGAACCTGAAAAAGTAGCCCGTTCGATCAAATTAATGAAGATCAAACATGCCGTTCTTACTTCTGTAGACCGTGATGACCTGAAAGATATGGGATCTATTCTTTGGGGAGAAACCGTAAATGCTGTAAGAAGAATCTCTCCGGGAACTACAATGGAAACATTAATTCCAGATTTCCAGGGAATTACTAAACATATCGACAGATTGGTAGATGTTGCCCCTGAAGTAATCTCTCATAACATGGAAACTGTAAAACGTTTGACCAGAGAAGTGAGAATTCAGGCAAAATATGAAAGAAGCCTTGAGGTTTTAAGATATTTAAAAGAAGCAGGACAAAGAAGAACCAAAACCGGTGTAATGCTTGGTCTGGGTGAAACTAAAGATGAAGTTTTCCAGACGATTGAAGATATCAGAAATGCCAATGTAGATGTTATCACTCTTGGACAATATTTACAGCCAACAAAAAAACATCTTCCTGTAAAGAGATTCATTACTCCTGAGGAATTTGATGAATTGGGTGACTTTGCAAGAAGCCTTGGTTTCAGACATGTTGAAAGTTCTCCTCTTGTAAGAAGTTCTTACCACGCAGAAAAACATATTCATTAAAATACAGACCGCTCAGCAATGGGCGGTTATTTTTTTGTACTGGTGGAAGATGAGAGATGGTGAGAGAATAGACGAATAGATAATAGATGAGAAGATAATAGGGAAGAGTTGTCAACGATCTTAACAAGCATCCATGAAGGATAGCTGTTATCATTCCCACCCTTTAGAGGGGCAAGAATTCAAAGAATTTTTGACGGGGTGGTTTATCGTAATATCATATCCAAACTATACCCAATCATCTGTGAAAATCTGTGCGATCTGTGGTAAAAATATATAAAATTTAAATCTGCATGATCTGCCAGATCATCAAAACGATTTATTACAGGAAGATTCCCGATTAATTACTCCAATCCTTCCATTGATCTCAATAGGTTTAAAATGTTTTTTCTTAAATTCTGACGGAGTTTCTCCCGTATGCTGCTTGAACAGCTTATTAAAATAAGAAAGGCTTTCAAAACCCACCTGAAAACAAACTTCTGTCACTGAAGAATCTTTTAACAGATAAATTTTAGCCTGATTGATCCTGTAATTATTAACAAAATCTGTAAATGTCATATTGGTTTGCTTTTTAAAGTAGCGGCAAAAAGCAGGAGTACTCAAGCTGACAATCTTGGCAATTTCATTTACATTGGGTTTCTTATCATGGTTTTCATGAATATAATCGTAGATGGTTCCCATTCTGATCTTGTCATTCAGAAACCATTTGACCCTGGTATCTTCTTTATTAATTTCACTTACTTCGGTAGAGTTAGACAGGATCTGTAAGATTTCGATTAATCCAATCAACGATTCAAATGAGTTTTTATCTTTGATAATCTGAAGCTTTTCTACCACGAGGCTTTTTGTTTTTCCGGAAAAGGATAACCCAAGATGGGAACGTTCCAAAAGATTTTTAATAGAATCAAATTCAGGAACAGGCAAAATGATATCCTGAAGAAAATTTTCACGCATCTGCAGTACCATTTGCTTGCAGTCAGTCTGTATACCGTAATCGAAATTAAGATGAGGTACATTGGCGCCTATCAGCAACAATTCACTGTTGGTAAAGCCTGAAATATTTTTTCCAACATGGCGGATTCCATTTGAAGCTTCTACATATACCAATTCTATTTCAGGATGGTAATGCCAGAAAAAACAATTCTTTAGGGAAGGGGAAAATAGCTTGAACGATTTCCCTTTTTCAAACTCTATAATTTCTTTCTGGATCTTCATTTTGTTCTCATTTGATTGTTTGTAGAGTTAAATTTAAATAAAAAGGTTAATATGGAGCAAATTTTTATCATTCAAAGAGGTGTGAAATCCAATCTTTCTTTCGAATTTTGCACTTTCAAAATAAAGATGGGTTACCATTTGCATTTCAAAAGATTAATTGAGAAAAGAATTTACAATGAAGATTGATAAAAGAATAATACCGCTGGCGATAGGAGGACTGGGAATAGGAACCACAGAATTTACCGTTATGGGGCTATTACCGGATATTGCAAAAACATTAGAGATTACGATCCCGCAAGCCGGGCACCTGATTTCAGCCTATGCAATGGGGGTTGTAATCGGAGCACCGATTCTGATCGGATATTCGGTGAAATTTCCTCCTAAAAAGGTGCTGATCGCATTCATGATCCTTTTTACTTTATTTAACGGGCTTTCTGCCATTGCTCCCAATTACGGGACCATGTTGATTATCAGATTTATGTCTGGACTTCCTCATGGGGCATTCTTTGGAGTAGGGACTGTGGTGGCCGCTAAAATGGCAGGGAAAGGTAAAGAAGCATTCTATATCTCTATGATGTTTACCGGGCTTACTGTAGCCAACCTGGTCATGGTTCCTTTGGTAACGTATATTGGGCATACTTTCCATTGGAGGCTTTATTTTGCTATCGTAGCTTTAATTGGTGTTTTTGCCCTCCTGTTTTTAAAATTATGGCTTCCTGCAACGGAGGCTAATCAAAATACCCATTTTCTGGAGGAACTGAAGTTTCTGAAAAAGAAGCAGGCATGGTTGGTATTGGCAATTACAGCAATCGGGTTTGGTGGACTTTTTACGTGGTTAAGCTATATTACTCCTTTAATGACAGTGATTTCCGGAGTTCAAAGCAGTCAGATGGCTTATGTAATGGTTCTTGCAGGAGCGGGGATGGTAGTTGGTAACCTGGCAGGAGGTGTTATTTCAGATAAACTAGGTCCGGAAAAAACGTGTGCATTGCTGATCTTTCTGATGATGATTTCTCTGGTAGGCGTATTTTTGCTTTCCGAGCATCAGAATATAGCTTTTATCCTGACGTTTATGTGTGGGGCATTATCAAAATGTCAATCGCTGCACCCATTAATATTATGATGATGAAGGCTGCCCCGAAAAGTGAGATGATGGCAGCAGCTTTTATGCAGGCAGGGTTTAATATTGCAAATGCAATGGGAGCTTTCTTTGGCGGAATTCCTTTGGAATATGGATTACCTTTCAACTATCCGTCATTGGTAGGGGTGGGGATGACTTTTATCGGGTTTGTAATCAGTGTAAGATATATGTATCTATATGGTTCAAAAACTGTGAATAAAGATGAACCCGTTACAGAATGTGTTTCCTGTGATAAATAGATTTTTTACAAAAATTATTTGTTTTCAATTTTGTAAGAAAAGATAATCCTGAAGATATATATTTACAGAAATACAGAATATAAAAATCGGCATAATCTCCTGAACATGTGAGACAAAAAATAATAAAGCAAAAAAAAAGCTGTCCCAAAGTCAGAAAATTGACTTTAGCGACAGCTTTTTTAAATTAATACATTTATTCTTTCAGGCTAGAATTTAAATACGCAGCTGCAAACGCTCATTTTGCCTTCTACAACTGTTGTCCATTGTCCGTTCCATGTTCCTCCATAGGATGCACAGATGGAAGGGCAGATAGCTTTAGCATCTTCGTCGCTCCAGATCGGACCGGCTAAAACATTTAAAGTATATTCTGTACTGCCGGTTGGCTCAGTATTTAATTCAACTTCTATAACGCTCATTTGTCCTTCTACAATGGTAGTCCATTGTCCAGTAAATTTTCCTAAATGTGCCGCAGCAATACGTGGTCCTAATTTTTGTGCTTCGTCATTACTCCAAAGTGGTCCTGCAATAATGTTGGTTTTGAATGTTGACATGATATAAATTTTTGTGGGTTAGTATTACAAATATACTCACCAATTTGGGAAATAATTACAGTATAATGTACCAAATTTATTATTAGGTATTTTTACGTATACTGTTGATATTGATTTAGATGTAATAGAAAAGACTGCCTTTTAAGACAGTCTTTTTATCATTTTTTATAAGATTGATTAAACCTCAACTTCATTGCCATTTTTGCACCAATAGAGTGCGTTGTATAAATTTTCTTTTGGGAAGGATTTAAATTCTCCAGGCATCAGAACACTGAATATATCAGTGAAATTCTGTACCCCTTCTTTGTCTGTAACGATGGCTGCACGATTCCATTTTGCAAGGTTTTTTATTCCAAGCAGGAGGTCTTCGAGCCATGCACCCATGGTAAAGTTATCCAGATCGGTATCCAGGTACAGTAAGTAATTCACCTCACCAAATTGATCTACTTTCTCTTTTACACGCGGAATTACCAATTTTTCAAAATCTTCTTTCGTCACTTCTCCCGTTGCATTGAATGCCGCAACATTATCCGGAGCTTCTGGAATAATTGTTATCATAGTAAATATTTTATGGTGGTTGGAACTTAATAAAGTAACAATAACTACACCATAAATTCATCGAAAATTGTTAAAATAGACATAAATATTGTTATTTTTAATGTAAAATATCAATATGGATCTTAAATCAAATGAACCTTTCTGGCTTTTAAAAAATGGTCTGATCACCACTTATCCTTCTTTAAAATCAGACGAAAAATGTGATGTTGTAATTATTGGTGGGGGAATTACAGGAAGTCTTATCGCCCATCAGATGGTGAAAGATGGCTATGAAACTATTCTTATTGATAAGCGTGAGCTTTGTAACGGAAGTACCTCGGCTACCACTTCAATGCTGCAGTATGAAATAGATATCCCTCTTTATGAGTTAAAAGAAAAAATAGGGAAAAAAGGGGCAGTTGAGAGTTATAAAGCATGCTCGGAATCTATTGATACCATTGAAAAGCTTGCTGCAAAGATACGGTCCAACGCAGGTTTCAAACGGAAAAAATCACTGTACTTTGCTGCGAAAAAGAAAGATACTGAATGGTTGAAAAAAGAATATGAAGCCAGAAAAGAAGCTGGATTTGATGTTAAATGGTTAAATTCAGATCAGATATTAAAAGCATTTGAATTTGAAAATACTTATGGCGGGATCCTGTCAAAGCAGGGAGCGAGTATTGATGCCTTTCAGTTTGCCCATGAATTATTTAAACATAATGTAAAGAAAGGCTTAAAGGTTTTTGATAAAACTGAAATGGTAGAGGTGGAGTATCATAAAGGTTTTAATATCATTAAAGTAGATACGGGTTTTCAGATCAGGGCGAAGAAAATAATCTATTGCATTGGCTATGAGAGCAAAAATCTGCTGAAAGAAAACTTCGTTGATCTGAAAAGTACTTATGCTGTTGTTTCGGAAGTAGATAAGAATAAGTTTAAAAATAGTACGAGTACATTAGTCTGGAATACCGATGATCCTTATCTGTATATGCGAAGTACCGATGACGGAAGAATGCTCATAGGTGGCGGTGATGAAGATTTCTACGGTGCTGAAAAACGGGACGCTTTATTGGATACAAAAAAAAATGAAATTTTAAAAAATTTAAAGAAAATAAAACCTGATTATCATTTTTACCCTGATTTTGTATGGGCAGGAACTTTTGGGGAAACAAAAGACGGGCTTCCTTATATCGGAGAACATAAAAATTTCAGAAATTCTTATTTTGTATTGGGTTTCGGTGGAAACGGAATTACGTTTTCAGTTGTGGGAATGGAAATGGTTTCTGCGTTTATGAAGAATAAAAAGCATCCCTTGTCCGGATATTTTAAGTTCGGAAGATAGAACAACAGTATTTAGCCATGGCTTACAGCAATTAAATATTGAGTTTAATACGAAAGTACACTTAAGCAGAAAATCAAAAATCTTCAAAACTTAAGTGTACTTCATTTCCGGAAGGGTATTACTTAAAAATACTTAAGTGCTGACCCTTCTTACGGTTATCATCTTTACAGGCTATATCCATTCTTTTTAGCCAGTTCCTGTATAGAACTTTCAATGGCTTTTCCAAGATCATCAGAATCATCAGTTCCTCTTTTTTTCATTTCACTGTCAATGTAGGTCTGGCGTTTTTTAGAAAGGTCTTCAATTTCTCGCTGAACTTTCTCACGTTCTGCTGATTTTGTAGCAACAGCTTTTTTTATTTCTTCTTTGCTTTTTCCTTTCAGCTCATCAGGAAGCTCACTTTCTTTTATATTTGAAATAAACCCGGCATCTTTTTCAGCTTTATCTATCAGGTCCCAGTGTTCGTTTTTGTAAGCATTCTTTTTAGACTTGGAAACGGTTCGTTCCACCAGGTTGGAAACCGATTGTACTTCAGCATTTTTATCCTGGGTAATCTGTTTCTGTTTATATTCTGAGCCATGGTTTCCATAGTAAATATAAGTGTCATTCAATTTAGCATTGTACTCGGAAATTCTGATATCATAAGGTGTTTCAATATAAATCACTTTTTTATCACTGTCAATATTGAAGTATTTGCCACCACCTGTTGTTGCTCCGTTCTGCCAGAAGCTCTGGATTCCTTCTTCACGGCTTCCACAGAAAATGGTATTGGTATAGATATTTTTATTTTTTGCTTTTGAGACTACTTCCTTATAGTCAATCCTTCCCTGGTTGAATGGTTCATTCCCTGCAATATAAATCAGTTTCATACTTTTTTCATTACCATCCCAGTTCAGATTGGCAGAAGCATCCCTGATCACAGCTCCACAATATTCACTTCCGCCGTTGGTTCTTAAAGCAAATAATTTTTCAGATACGAGGTCGAGATCCTGGGTAAGAGGAGTGACCTGTCGGATGTAGTTTTCATCCCGGATGCCATCATTTCCATATTCATAAAGAGCAATCTCCACTTGTGGCGACTGGCCGTTGTATTTTAATGTAGTCAGTGTATTGACAATATTCCAGAGTCTTGATTTTGCCTGGTCAATCAGTCCATCCATGCTGTTGGACGTATCCAGTAAAAGGGCTACCTGGATTTTATTATCTTTTGATACCGTATTTACAGGAATTGTGGAAGCATTTCGTACTGTTAAGGTACTGTTTTCCGAATCATTTTTTGAGCAGCGGATGGCTGGAGACGTACCGGCACTTAAGAAGGTTGCTGCGATTGCTAAGATTTTTAAAGCTGTCATATTATTATTTTTTATTGGTTATCTGCTGTAATATTGAATCTGCATATCTTTTGGATATTTAACCTCATAAGAGAAACTGATCTTTTCAGAGCCTCCGGATCTTATATTTTTGTTCCAGAGAATACTTCCTGTTTTTTCATCAAGGCTTCCATCACCGGTTTCTATTGTCTTGACAGAAATTTTAGAATTTTCACTGATAGGAAGCTGATCCAGCACTTCCAGTTCAATACTTTCTTTGGTATTATTTCTGATGCTGATCTGGTAAGTTTCAGTTTCCCATTTATTTGAGTTCATTGGTTTTTGAGAGGCCTTATCTTCCAGTTTAATTCTTTTTACCGTAATTCTTTCATCCACTCCAAGAGAAATAGGGAACTCATCTTTTACATAATTGCTGGTCATATTAGTTTTCCCGATATAATTATCTTCAAAATAGATGTTGGCTTCCCCATTAATCAGGTTGAGATTTTGCCAGTTCTTTACAAAAGCCATCAGGAATACCTGGTTATTTACCTTTGGAACAGTGTGGTATTTGTAAGTGGCATCTATTTGTTTTTTATCCAGAATGACGTACTGTTCCTTTTCCTGGCTTAAAATAGTCTGATTATAATTCAGTTCATAGATCACATTCATCTGGTTATCGGAAACAGAAGCAATTGGAATCTGACTTGGTTTTGCAGAAATTTCCTTTCTCATCTGATAAGCATTTGTGAGAACCGCTTTATCTTTAAGACTATAATCAGCAACTTCCTGCATTGGATTATGAGCAGTATATTCAGCAACATAAAGTGGGGAAAGGATAGGCCTGTCCTGATTATAAGAAGGTCTGTAGGTAGATACAAACAGTTTTATATTTTTCCAGTCCTGTCCTGTCTTCTGATAGATCTTTCCTTTGTAAACCATTTCAAGAGGTTTCTTTACAGACTCAGCACGAAGGTCATAAGAAGGAATCCAGCCTGCATCAGAAACAATATAACTTACTCCCAGATTTAGGCTGGTATCATTATCAGCAAGAACTTCAAGCAAAAGTTCTTTTCTATTTGTGTTTTTATGCGTTTGTTCCTCATCAGATTGTTTATTGAGCTTTGCAATACTTTCATCCAAAACGGTTTTCTGTTCATTTAATAAAAAGACCTGATTATCAATTTCCAGCATTCGTTTTCTGTAAAATTCAGTAAGCTTGATGAGCTGTTCCTGCGGAGTTGATTTATCATTCGCAGATACTTTCAGATTGTCATTGATGATATTCTGTTCTCCGGTAAGGTTTTTAACCTGAATATTCAATAAGCTGACCTGTCTCTGCAGCTTTTTTCTTTCATCATCCAGTTTTTTTTCACTATCGGAAAGCTGATCGTCTTTCAGAAAATTACTTTGAGGAGTGATGGATAGTAGCGTAGTGTTTTTTTCGAGATTAATTTTATAGGTATTTTCATCCAGATTATTAGGAAGGTTAACAATTCGGATCATATTTTTTCCTTTCTGAAGATTGATATTGGTACTCCCGAAGACTTTTGCTCCCTGAAGAAAAACAGTAGCCTGTTTTACCTCTATTTCTTTTTTTATTTCCTGTGCCTTAAGGAAAGCCACTGAAAACAGGGTGATTAAAAGATAGCGTTTCATCGTTTATTATTTTAAATTATGAAGTAAAATTACCTGTATCTAAGCCTGAAATTTTGGATACTTGGTAAAAGGAGGTTTTCACTTGGTGAGTAGAATGAATAAGCTTAAAAATATCTTACTCCCAAAAAACTATGTGAAATCTATGGGGTTCGAAAAAAATTAAACCCAATAGATTTTACATAGGCATACAAACTATTTGGAATTATTTTATTCGTGAATTCGTGGCAGACTTAATTTGTACTTAAAAGTTTTTATAACTGTTTTTTCCGTTTTGTTTTTTTACCCATCCACAAAATAATTCGTGAATTCATGGCTAAAAAAAGGCTGCCATAATTTTGGCAGCCTCTTTTAAATCTGTTATTCTAAAGGATTTCGTATCTCGTTTTGATACTGTATTTCAGTTTGATGTTTTCGATGTTGTCAAAGGAGAAATCTACCGGAGCATCTGCCATTTCAAGCTGTACATTGCTCATTCTGCTTTTGTAGGCAGCAGGCATTACCATGTCACTGGTGTAATCTTCAATTTCAATGATTTCAAGAACGCTGCCTGCTTTTTTGCCCATGCTTTCCAACAGATAATCTGCTTTTTCTTTAGCTGCTTTTAAGGCGTTGATTTTTACTGCTTTTCTGAAGTCTGCCATTTTCGTGTTTTTTACTTCTGAGATATTCAGGCTGCTTACCCATTTCTGGTTCAGGTCTTCAAAGATCTTGCTGATATTCGATTTTGAACTTGCTTTAAACTGATAATTCTTGGAGAACTTTCCGTTTTTTGCATAGATGTTCTGGTACATTGATTTAAACTTGATATCCTCGTTCTTTACTCCTGCATTCTTTAAGATATCAAACATCTTCTTTTCATTATCTGTCAGATCGTTTTTGTTATCTGCTTTTATCCCGATGCTAAAGATGATTTCATCCGGTTCTACTTCCATTTCGGCGACTCCTGTTACTTCGATCGCATTTTTCTTTACTTCCTGAGCGTTTACAAAACTTCCCAGCGTTAAAATTCCGATTAATAAAAAATGTTTCAATTTCATAATTTCCTGTTTTTACTTTTAAATTCTGATGTAAAATTAGCCAGATCTAAAGGTGAAAATCGGAAGACTTGGTGAATGGGAGTTTTCACTTGGTGAGCTGTGCAATCAAAACTTCTGTGTACTTCCTATGCATTATGCTTTTACTTTAAAATTCCTTAAGTGTTTAAATCTTTTGTGACTTTTCTGGTTCAGTATTTTCTTAGGAAGCGCATGAAATTTTATTTTACCACAGAATGCACAGAATGCACAGATTTTCACAGATGCTTAAGTATATTTTTTTGTGTGATATGAAATTGTGTTATTTGTGGAAAGCATTCTTGGTATTTGTGTTTAAAGTTCCTCACAGGTTATGACTTGGTGAAATCATGTTTTGGCTTGGTAAAGAATAGAAGATGATCACTAAAGTTTTACTTACTTTGCAATAAAGATTTAATCTGTGAAATTAATTTTTAAAATACTCTTTATTTCAATGCTTACGGTGGGGAATTTCTTCATGGCACAGGACTCTGTAAAGGTTTCTCAGGTATTGAAATCTGCTGCAAAGCTGAAAAAAGCAGTAGATAAAAATGATGATAAAGGGGCGGCTGACGTATATGTAAACATGGGCACTGATTATTATAATCAGGGAAACTATCCTAAAAGTGAGGAGTATTTTGCCAAAGCTAAAGCACTTTACCAAAAACTTAATGATAAAAAAAATCTTGAATCGGTTACCAGAAAACTGGCTCAGTCACAGGAGAAACAAAATAAGATAACACCTGCCCTCAACAATTATAGCCGGGCAGCACAGATGAGTTACAGTGAAAAAAGTAAAGCTGTGAATACTAACGATGTGACCAGGCTTTCCTCTCCTACACCTGAGCTTAGAGCAGAAGCTATACAGAGTAATATTGACCTGAGCAAAAAGGAAAATGAAAAGGCAAATGTAGCAGAAGGCTATACTCAGCTTGCGGACCTTAATATACAGCAGAAAGATATTTATAAAGCTGAAGAAAATCTTAATAATGCCTATAAAATCTCAAAAAAGGAAGCTCCACAACAGGCATTGGCTATTAATCAGAAATTAGCGGATCTCTATGTTGAAAATAAAAACTTTGATAAAGCTATTGAAGCCAAAAAGAAAGTCCTGAAGGAAGATTTTGTAAAGGATAATTCACAGGAAAAAGTGAATCAGATTCAGGAGCTGGCAGATATTTATATCAAAAAGAATGACCCCAAGGAGGCTGTAGATTTATTAAAAAATGCTTACGGAATAGCTTTGGATAAAGGTCATACACTGGAAGCTCAGAGGAGTGTGAAGAAACTGGACAGTCTTTATGCCATTTCCGGAAATACAGATGCTTCTGTTCAGCTGTACAGAGACTTTTTGGGAAAACTTCCGGATTTGGTTTCCAAGGACAGAAGCCTGGTGGATCATAAAATTCTGGAAGATACAGAGCAAAGAATTTCTCAGCTGGAAAAAGAAAAAGAGCTGAAAGATGAGCTTATCCGTAAAAAAAATGTATTCAATTATGGACTGATCGGAGTTTTGATCCTGTTGACAGGTCTCATTGTTTTCATTTTCAGAACCCTGAAAAAAGTTCAGATCAAGAATAAAAAAATAGCTCTTCAGTCGCTTCGGCGGGAGATGAATCCGCATTTTATTTTCAACAGTCTGAATAGTGTCAATCATTTCATTGCAACCAATAATGAATTGGAAGCCAATCAATACCTGACAAAATTTTCCAAACTGATGCGGGGCGTGATGGAGAATTCTACCAATGATTTTATTCCTTTTCAACAGGAGCTGGATCTTCTGCAGAACTATCTGGCACTTGAAAAAACACGTTTTGCGGATAAATTTGATTATGAAATTGATGTAGATGAAAATCTGAATACGCACCAGCTGCAGGTTCCCGGGATGCTCGTACAGCCATTCCTTGAAAATGCTATCTGGCACGGATTGCGGTACAGAACAGAAAAAGGATTTTTAAAACTAAGCTTTGAAAAAAATGATGGTGATCTGAAAATCATGATTGAAGACAATGGAATAGGAATTGAAGAAAGTAAAAAACAGAAAACCCAGCACCAGAAAACCCGGGAAGGAAGAGGAATGAAAAACACAGTGGAGCGAATTCAGCTACTGAATGATCTGTACAAAAAGAATATAACCTGTTCTGTAAAAGATAAAGAAAACGGTAATGGGGTTGTGGTCACGATCCAAATTAATCTGGTATAAAAACGGGACAATGAAAAAAAATATATTTCTATATACTCTGATGATAAGTCTTTTTTTCGGAACTATAGCAGCTCAGGATATTGACAGTATAAGACTAACCCATATTCTTAAAAACCTGAAGCTGGATAAAACCAAAATAAGAGAAGAACTCTGTATTGAAAAGAAAATGCCCAATGCTGATGACTCCTATATTGCAGTTATTCCGGTTATTTTGAATCAGGACCAAGAAGATTATGTTTTTACAGTGCAGAATTATATAGTGATTACAGATAGTAAAGGAACGATAAAGAATAAATATTTTGATCCGACAGAACTTGACTCTGATGCAGTAAATCTGAGAAGTTTTTCAATTGATACAGGTTTGTATACGATCAGCTCAACTATTAGGGCATTTGGAGTAAAAGCCGATTTTGTTGGAAGCAGCAAACCCAATCCTTACGCTTCAGGTAAAATTTCCCTGTATTATCCGGAAGGGAAAACTCTTAAAAAGGTTCTCGATCAGTTTGAAATGGATTCAACGACAGGAGAGTGGGATACCCGATGCAACGGTGAATTTAAAGATGACCATTCCTACATCATGATGGATACATCCAAAACAAACAATTTCACAAATCTTAAAATTAAAACTATTTCTGTAACCTCCATCAATACTGAAGTGAAAGGAGAATGCGAAGAAAAGGAAACTTCAAAAACATTCTATAAACAGCTGAAATTCAAAAATGGAAAATATCAGTAGTTTTCTAACATTCTTTTATTAAAACAATTATAATTACTTTTCACTGTAACAAAATTTATATCGGTCTCGTCTTATTAGTTTAAAGACTAACCAGATGAATATCAGTAATAAAACAGCCCGATTAGCAGGATTTATTTATCTTGTTGTCATCATAACCGGTTTTTACAGTCTCATGTATGTACCCTCACAACTTATTGTATGGGAAGATCCGGGACTTACTTTTCATAATATTTCCTCTTCTGCTTTTCTATTCAGGTCGGGGATTGCAAGCAGTATGGTTTGTTATATTGCTTTTGCATTGCTTCCTTTGGCTCTGTATCAGTTGCTAAAAGAAACTAATAAAAACGCAGCAAGATTGATGGTGATTTTTGCCATAATAAGCGTTCCTATTTCATTTATTAATTTACAAAGTAAATTTTCTGTACTTACCCTAGTTGAGGGAGCAGATTATTTAAAAGTATTTGATTCCAGACAATTACAGGCTCAGATAATGCTTGTGCTGAGCAATTATAACAAAGGAATTTTAATTGTTCAGATTTTCTGGGGTCTTTGGTTATTTCCATTGGGCTACCTGGTGTACAGGTCAGGTTTCTTACCCAAACTTTTAGGCATTTTTTTAATGTTGGGTTGTTTCGGTTATATCATCAATGTTTTTTGTAGAACTCTGATTCCTGATTTTCAGGATTATGCAATATCAGGATATATAACACTACCGGCCTCAATAGGGGAAATAGGAATATGCCTGTGGTTGTTGATTGCAGGAGTTAGGAATAAATTTATTAATAATATTCAACAAAATTAATATATCATGAATAATTCTACTCAATTTGAAGATACTCCGGTAAATGTCAAGATTATACTTGCAGGACTTTGGGCCTCTGTTACACTATGTTATTTATATGGTGATTACTTTGAACTGTATACACCAGGGAAAACCCAGGGACTTGTAGACGGTCATAATTTATTGAATTCTCCAATGAATTTATTAATGGCTGCTGTAGTCCTGGCAATACCGGCTATTATGGTGTTTCTTTCTCTTATCCTTAAACCGGTCATCAACAGGATTCTCAATATTGTTTTGGGCCTCTTTTTCACTCTGGTAATGCTGTTTATCGGGATTTCGTCCTATTCAGAATGGTATTTATTCTATGTTTTCCTTGCAGCAGTGGAATGCATCATAACAATATTGATCGTAGTATATGCCTGGAATTGGAAAAGGGTATGACTTGTATTAGGAAGATTGCAGGGGTGGCTAAATATTACTAATTTGCATTGGCAGTCTGTTAACTGTAACCTAATATTTAAATCCAATGAAGATTAAAGCTGTAATCGTAGATGATGAATTGATAGCAAGAGAAGTACTGAGAAGCTATCTTACCAAATACTGCCCACAGGTAGAAATTCTTGGAGAAGCGGAAAATATTAAAGAAGCTGTTCCTCTGATTGCAGAAAATCACCCTCAATTGGTTTTTTTAGATGTAGAAATGCCTTTTGGAAATGCTTTTGATGTACTGGAAGCCACCAGTGCGTTTTCCTATGAAACCATTTTTATCACTGCATTTTCACAATACTCTTTACAGGCTTTAAATAAGTCGGCTAGTTATTATATCTTAAAACCTATTGATATTCAAGAGCTTATTCTAGCTGTAAATAAAGTTGCTGAAAGTCTTGAGAAAAAAGAAGAGCTTAACAGGAATAAGATCCTACTGGAAAATTTAAAGCTAAAACCTGAAAAGCAACAGCTTATTCTTCCTACTTTACAGGGATTTGATGTGGTAAAGACAGAGGATATTATGAGACTTCAGGCAGATGGTAATTTTACTCAGGTCTATCTTACCGATGGCTCAAAGAAAATGGTATGCCGGTTTTTGAAGCATTTTGATGATCTTTTGGAAAACCCGTTTGTAAGGGTTCACCGTTCTCATATTATCAATACATCTTTCGTGAAATCCTATCATAAAAGTGGAACAGTAATGCTTGCTGATGATACTGAAATTGAGGTTTCCGGAAGTTTTAAAGACAATTTTCTGAAGGTCTTTTCCTAGATTTTATTGTTCTTTAACAGCCCAAAGGCATTATTTTTGAAGTTTTTATCAGAACCACACAAAATATTTCTGTTATGAAAACTTTTCACAAAATTATTCTTCCCGTTTCATTGGGAGCTTTGGCTTTGCTTGCTTTTAATTCATGTTCGGTAGGAATTCCAAAAGGAGCGGTGGCAGTAAAGAATTTTGAAGTTAAAAAATATCTCGGAAGATGGTATGAAATTGCCCGTTTCGACTACAGGTTCGAGAAAAATATGGATAATGTCACTGCAGAATATTCTGAAAACCCGGATGGAACAGTTCATGTTAAAAATAAAGGGTACAACTATGTAAAAAAACTGTGGCAGGAATCCATTGGTGAGGCCAGATTCGTTAAAGATAAAACCGAAGCCCGGCTCAAAGTCTCTTTTTTCAAACCGATTTGGGCGGGTTACAATGTCATTGATATGGATGAAGACTATCAATATGCCCTGGTAGCAGGGAGCAGCTTAAAATATCTCTGGATCCTCTCCCGAACCACCACTATCCCGGAAAGCATCAGACAGCGTTTTATTGAAAAAGCCAGAAAAATTGGCTATAATACGGATGAACTGATCTGGGTAAAACATAATCAGTAAATGAAGGCAAAGGAAACAAAGGAAACAAAGGAAACAAAGAAAGCTGGTTAAGCTGCTTTGTTTCCTTTGTTATTTTAGTTCTTAATATATTCCTTCCACTCTTCAAAACGGTAATCAATCACCTGTTTCATCAGGTCATAATTCTCGTAGGTATCCTCTATGTGATAAAAGGTTTCATACTCATAATCATTTTCCTCAGCCTTAGTATCAAAAAGATTTACATAATCATCTGCAAACGAGCTGTATCTGTTTCCAAAATCGGTCTCATCTGCGTAATAATCTTTTGCAAAACTGTTTCCAAGGTCATTCAGATCATATTCAGAGAATTTTCCGTCACAGGAATCCATGATAAATTCAGCGCCTGTAATTTCTCTGCGTTTTAATTTCTCAATTTCCTCTTCACCATCTCCCTTCAGATCATCAGAGATCAGGTTATTATGAATACACCAGTTCAGGAACATACCGGTATGAGTAGCCCCGTTTTTCTGAGGAAGTTCTTCAGGAAAATCACCGCCATAATGCCATGAAGCATCATCATATTTAGACATAATTTTAACTAATTTCTGTCAAAAATAGAAAAAATCAATTTATATTGCTACAGCCGCATATTTTTCCGTCATTTGCAGGAGAATTTTTTTCAAGAATCTGATATATGGAAAAAGCAGTCCTGATCACTATTGGTGATGAAATCCTTTCCGGAAATACGGTAGATACCAATTCCAATTTTATTGCCTCTGAACTGAAGAATATCGGAATAAAGGTTGTACAGATCTTTACAATTTCAGACGAGATTGAAACCATTAAAGATACATTAAGTGCAGCGTTTGAACTGGGAGATCTGATTATCACCACAGGCGGACTGGGCCCAACAAGGGATGATAAAACCAAAAAAGCACTGGCCGAGTTTTTCAATGATGAGATTGCATTGGATGAGGTAACCTTTAATCATCTTAAAGGATACATGGAAAGACGGGGGCGCGCAGATATTCTGGAAAGAAATAGAGAACAGGCTTTCGTTCCTACAAAATCGATTGTTTTTCAAAACCATTTTGGTACAGCACCATGCATGATGATGGAACTGAACGGAAAATTGAGTTACAGCTTGCCTGGAGTTCCCTATGAAGTAAAACCGTTAATTAAAGATCAGATTATTCCGTATTTACAGGAGAAATTTAATCTTAATTATATCCATTCCAGGATTGTTTCCGTGGTAGGAATTCCGGAAAGTATTCTTGCAGATACTATTGAAGACTGGGAATTAGCTCTTCCTGAAAATATTTCACTGTCTTATCTTCCGGTGGGAACCAGGGTAAAACTGAGATTAACGGCATCAGGAGATAATGAAGAAGCTTTACAACAACAGACAGAAGATGAAATTCAGAAATTGCTTCCGCTCATTAAGGACAATGTGATTGCTATATCTGAAGATAAAATCGAAAATATCCTGGCAGAAATGCTTACCGAAAGAAAACTGACCATTTCCACAGCGGAAAGCTGTACCGGAGGAGAATTGGCGAAAATGATTACTTCAGTTAGCGGAAGTTCAAGATACTTTTTAGGTGGAATGGTAGCCTATGCCACAGAGAAAAAAATAAAAATTTTAAATGTTTCCGGAGAAACGGTAGATCAGTTTACTGTAGTCAGTGAGCAGGTAGCTCAGGAAATGGCTAAAGGTTGTCAGGATTTATTTGAAACCGATATTTCCCTTTCCACAACCGGAGTGGCGGGCCCGGGAAAAGGAGAGGATGGCAAAGATATAGGGACGGTTTTCTATACTATCCGGGTCAAGGATCAGGAAGTAACATCAAAATTATATATGCCTCATCTGGAAAGAACAGACTTTATGAATTTTGTTTCCCAAAAGGTAATTCAGGATCTTGTAGGGCTTTTGATAAATCAGTAAACGGAATACTCCTTTTTTAATTTTTTTTTAATGAATTTTCAGGTACTTTTTCACACTTTTTGAAAATCCTTCATTAAAATTTAAAAATTGTGGAAAATTCCAAACAGATTTTTCAGACTAACAGCAAAAAACGCTGGAAAAGTGTACAATGGGGCAGCCGTATCTTTATTTTTATTGCGGTTCTTCTTCTTTTGGCTTTAGGACTGATGATGAGATTTGATAAAAGTCCGAAAATTCCTTTTAAAGAGGATTATAAAGCAGTTATTACAGCCAATAAGCCCTATCTTCAGGAGAATAAAATTTCCAAAGAATACAAAGGTTTCCGAAGCTTTATTTCTGAAAAAACAATTCATACCAACCTTGCCAAGATTGAAAAGGCAAGAGCAGAAAGATATAAAAATCAAAACAGAAACTGGGCTCAGTTTCCCGGAGGGATCCGTTCTGCATTTTATGTGGCTTGGGATCCTCAGTCTCTGATGTCTCTGAAACGAAATATCAGACACATTAATCTGGTTTTTCCTGAATGGTTTTTCCTTGATCCCAAAACAGGAGACCTGAAAACCAATGTTGACCCGGAAGGATACAAAATAATCAAAAGAACAGGAGTAGCAGCCATGCCGATCCTGAGTAATAATTCTAATCAGGAGTTCCGTTCTGAAGGGCTAGGGAAAGTATTGAATGATCCCGGAAAAAGAACGGCTCTTATTCAGAAGCTTACCCAACAGTGCCTAAAATATCATTTCAAAGGGATCAATATCGACTTTGAAGATATGAACCTGAATTCTGATGAAAACCTGATTGCTTTTATGAAAGAACTTTCAGCAACATTCAGACAGAATCAATTGCTGGTGACTATGGATATTATGACGGATAATGATGACTACAACATTCCGCGATTAGATCCTTATGTAGATTACTTTGTACTGATGGCTTATGATGAATACTCAGCAGGCAGTGATGCAGGCCCTGTTTCTTCGCAGAAATGGATTGAATCTCAGGCAGGAAAGATCGTTAAGCAAACCTCTCCTCACAAGATTATCCTTGGTTTGGGAGCATATGGATATGACTGGAGCTCCAATAAGGATGACAATACTTCGGTTACCTATATGCAGGCCATTACCAAGGCCAGTGCCAGTAAAGCGGTTATTGATTTTAATGACAATACTTTTAACCTGAATTATTCCTATACAGATTCTAAAAATAATACCCATACTGTATTTTTTAATGATGCTGCATCTATTTTTAATACCATGCGTTTTGCCTCCGAATATCCATTGGCAGGAACTGCACTTTGGAGACTGGGAAGTGAGGACAGCAGAGTCTGGAATTTTTATGATAAAGACCTTACGTTTGCAGGGCTTTCTAAACTGAATCTGAAAACACTTGAAAATGTAAAAGGGCAGACCATGGTGGATTACATTGGAGATGGAGAAGTATTGGATGTTCTGAATACACCCCATGATGGAAAAATTGCTCTTGAAATAGATCCGAAGGAAAAAATTATTACCGATGAAAACTATGTTACGTATCCAAGTTCCTATGAAGTGAAAAAATATGGGAGCGCTCCGCAGAAAGAATTGGTATTAACATTTGATGACGGTCCCGATGAGACGTATACACCTCAGGTCCTTGATGTTCTGTCAAAATATCACGTTCCGGCTGCCTTCTTTTTAGTAGGGTTAAATGCAGAAAAAAATCTTCCGCTCGTTAAAAGAATCTATCGGGAAGGTCATGAAATAGGAAACCACACCTTTACCCATGAAAACGTAGCTAAGGTAAGCCCGGAAAGAGCTTTGCTGGAACTGAAACTTACCAGACTTCTTATAGAATGTGTGACAGGACACAGTACAATCCTTTTCCGTGCTCCTTATAATGCCGACTCTGAGCCTACCACTTCAGAAGAGATTATTCCGGTGGCATTGGCAAGACAGCAAAACTATCTGGATATCGGAGAAAATATAGACCCGGAAGACTGGCAGCCGGGAATAAAAGCAGATGAAATTGTAAAACGGGTAATGGCAGGAATCAAGAAGGAGAGAGGAAATATCATATTGCTTCATGACGCTGGTGGTGATACAAGAGAAGAAACCGTGAAGGCTTTGAAAATTTTAATTCCAACCCTTCAGAAACAGGGCTATCACTTTACCAACCTTACCAATCTTCTGCATAAAAGTAAAGCTGAACTGATGCCTGAAGTTCCTAAGACAAAGTCTTACTACATCATGCAGCTTAATCTGGTGCTGGCCACCGTAATTTATGGAATAAGTCATTTTTTGGTTGCTTTATTTACCATTTTCATTGTACTGGGGTTAATAAGATTACTGTTGATGGCGTACTGGGCTTTTAAAGAAAGAAAAAAAGAAAAAGAGCTGGGTGATTTTCCAACCCTTGAATTCTATCCTAAGGTTTCTATTATAGTACCTGCCTATAATGAAGAAGTGAATATTGTTTCTTCCCTGAATAACCTGTTAAAACAGACATATCCGAACTTTAACATCATTATGGTAGATGACGGAAGCAAAGATTCAACTTATGAAAAGGCCAGAGATGCTTTTCCGGATCATCCGAAGTTAGAAATATTTACAAAAACAAATGGAGGAAAAGCAACCGCTTTAAACTTCGGGATTTCACAGACAGATGCTGAATACGTAGTGTGTATAGATGCAGATACCAAACTCCAGCAGGATGCGGTAAAGTATCTGATTGCAAGATTCCTGAATGCAGGTTCAGATGAAAAAATTGCTGCAGTGGCAGGAAATGTAAAAGTAGGAAAC
This sequence comes from Chryseobacterium sp. BIGb0232, assembly GCF_024810195.1. Classification (NCBI taxonomy): domain Bacteria; kingdom Pseudomonadati; phylum Bacteroidota; class Flavobacteriia; order Flavobacteriales; family Weeksellaceae; genus Chryseobacterium; species Chryseobacterium sp. BIGb0232. The sequence continues at coordinate 3,214 of NZ_JANUEH010000012.1, read as the reverse complement.
ACTGTAAACTGGCTTACCAAATGGCAGGCCATTGAATATACAACCAGCCAGAATTTTGACAGGCTGGCGTATGCTAATATCAATGCCATTACTGTAATTCCTGGAGCTATCGGGGCGTTTAAAAGATCCGTAATTCTTGAAGCAGGAGGGTATTCTTCCGATACACTGGCTGAAGACTGTGATATTACAGTAAAAATTTTAAAAGCCGGATATACAGTGGCCAATGAAAACAGAGCGGTTGCCGTAACAGAAGCTCCGGAAACCGTAAGACAGTTCCTGAAACAACGTTTCCGCTGGACGTATGGAATCATGCAGATGTTCTGGAAACAGAGACACACTTTCCTTAATCCTCAATATAAAGGATTAGGACTTTGGGCCATGCCGAATATCTTATTGTTCCAGTATATTATTCCGTTTTTCTCACCCTTGGCAGACCTTATTATGTTCTTTGGAATCCTGTCTGGAAACGGAGATAAAATATTTAGTTATTATTTGATTTTTCTTCTGGTAGATGCTTCTCTGGCTTTGGTAGCATTTATTATGCAAAGGGAAAAATTAACGAATCTGTTCTATATTATTCCGCAAAGATTTGGGTATAGATGGCTGATGTATATTGTACTGTTTAAAAGTTTAAGAAAAGCATTGAAAGGTGAAATACAATCCTGGGGCTTTCTGAAACGCACAGGGAATGTAAAAGAGATAGCAACATCTTAAAAGGGTAGGGTCTGGAAGCTGGAGGTTAGAAGTTACTTTTAGTCGTATTATTACTGAGAGTTCGAATAAACTTCTTTAAAAGATATAAAGAAATAGAGTAGTTATTCTTTATGATTTTCATAACCTCCATCTCCCATCTTCCATCATCTATTAAAAATTATTTCACAAAAAAGTAACAAATAAGAAATAAATCATACATATTGTATAAATTGTTATCATAATGAAAAAACTAACGCTTTCTTTGTTTCTAATAGCAGGGATCTGCTCTCAAAATACGATGAGCGCACAAGCTAAAGCTACTAAAGTAGCAATGAATAATACAGATAAAGGTTTAGACCTTAGCTTAATGGATACTTCAGTACGTCCACAGGATGATTTTTATAATTATGTGAGCGGAACGTGGATGAAAACAGCTAAAATTCCGGCTGATAAACCAACTTGGGGAAGTTTTAATAAATTGGGTGAGGATACGGATAACAATTCCATGACAATTCTGAACTCTCTTTTGAAAGATAAGTTTGCAGATGGAAGTGAGGGGAAAAAAATTCAGGATTTATATGCTTCTTACATGAATATGGAGAAGAGAAATGCTGACGGAATCAAGCCTATTCAGGAGCACCTGAGTAAAATTGATGCCATCAAAAATATGGCTGATCTTCAGGGATATTTAGCATCTGTAACAAAAGAAGGAGAAAATAATTTCTACGGATGGGGAGTATATGCTGATTTAAAGAATTCTAATATGAATGCTGTTTACTTAGGAGAAGCTTCTCTTGGATTAGGAAGAGACTACTACCAGAAAGTAAATGAAAAGAATACGGAAGCTATTGCTGAGTATCAGAAATATGTAGCTTCAATGCTGAAAGAATTAGGATATAAAAATGCAGATGCAGCAGCAAAAAGTATTGTTGATTATGAAAAAAGCATTGCAAAAACTTATCTGACAAACGAGCAGAGCCGTGACAATACCCTTCAGTATAATCCTCAGACAATGACTGAACTTTCAGCTTTGGTAAAAGGAGTAGATCTTCCGGCTTACCTTAAAAAAGTGGGAGTAAACACAGATAAAGTGATCATCGGAGAACTGGGGTATTATAAAAACTTTGATAAATTAGTAAATGCTGAGAATCTTCCGGTAATTAAGGATTACCTGAAATTCCACATGATCAATGGAAGTGCTTCTTACCTAAGCGAAAAGCTGGGTGATATGAAATTTAATTTCTTTGGGAAATACTTAAGAGGTCAGCAGGAACAAAGAGCACTGAACAAGAGAGGTTTTGAATTAATCAACAGAAACATCGGAGAAGCTTTCGGTAAATTATATGTTGAGAAATATTTCCCTGCAGAAGCTAAAGCTCAAATGGTTGAATTGATTGACTATTTAAAGAAAAGTTTTGTAGTTCACATCAATAACTTAGCATGGATGTCTTCTACAACTAAGGAAAAAGCACTACAGAAGTTAAATAAATTCACTGTAAAAGTAGCTTATCCTGATAAATGGAAGGATTATTCAAAATTAGAAATTACACCTGAATCAAAAGGAGGTACATTGTATAAAAACCTTCAGAATATTGGTGAATGGCAATACAACAGAGAATTAGCCAAAATTGGTAAACCTGTTGATAAAACAGAATGGGGAATGACTCCACAAACTGTAAATGCTTACTATAACCCGGTATATAACGAAATCGTATTCCCGGCAGCAATTCTTCAGCCGCCATTCTTCAACCCTAAGGCTGATGCAGCAGTAAACTTCGGTGGAATCGGAGCTGTTATTGGTCACGAAATGAGCCACGGATTTGATGATTCTGGAGCACAGTTTGATGCAGAGGGGAACCTGGTAGACTGGTGGACTCCGGAAGATAAAGCAAACTTCGAAAAAGCTACAAAAGCTCTTGCTTCTCAATATGACAAATATGAGCCTGTAAAAGGAACATTTGTAAACGGTACTTTCACAAACGGTGAAAATATTGCTGACTTAGGAGGAGTGAATATTGCTTATGACGCTCTTCAGATGTACTTAAAAGATAAAGGAAATCCAGGAACCATCAGTGGATTTACTCAGGATCAGAGATTCTTCCTAAGCTGGGCAACCGTTTGGAGAACTTTATCAAGTGAAAAATACATGATCAACCAGGTGAAGACAGATCCGCACTCGCCGGGTTACTTCAGAAGCTTTGGTCCGTTAATCAATGTTGATTCATTCTACAAAGCATTCGATGTAAAAAAAGGAGACAAATTATATAAAGCTCCGGAAGACAGAATTAAAATCTGGTAAAAATATAAGCCGCTCAGCAATGAGCGGTTTTTGTTTTTTAGGGAGATATAGAGATAATAGAAATAGGATGAGGTAAGGAACTATCTTAGCTTCAGTTAATAAGTGGTGGCCTTCATCATTCCCCCTCCAGAGGCTCATCTTGTAGTGGTTTTGAAATAAGATTAAATTTGTACTGTGAAAGATTTTGAAAATATCAAGGGCCTACGTCCTCAGAAAATAAAT
>NZ_JANUEH010000011.1:0-210077 GCF_024810195.1 Chryseobacterium sp. BIGb0232 | reverse complement strand
AGCACTCTAAAAATACACCGCGGGATGGAGCAGTAGGTAGCTCGTCGGGCTCATAACCCGAAGGTCATCGGTTCGAGTCCGGTTCCCGCTACTAAAGCAAAAGCGATGCAACTTTTTGTTGCATCGCTTTTTTATTGATAAAATTTATTTGAATTATATTTCAGGTATGATTACATTGAAATTCCATATTCAGGTTTTGGAAATTCACCGGGAGTTTTGTATCGGGTAGAGCTTCCCTTGTGGTACCATGCACCTAGTCCGGAGATCATTAAGGCCATATAATGCACAAAACGTTCTATATTTTTTTGTTCCATACCAAAATCAGGTAAGTTGTTTTGTAATTCTACAAACTCATTTATATATGAATCATGGATATGTATAGCTTCAGTAATAGCTTCTTCTGTTGAAACTTTGTATTGATTTTTTATGACAAGTATAATATTGAGAACTTCTGTATCTACTGCCAATTCTTTTTCTATTGAAGCGAAATCATTCTGAATGGCCATGATACGACACATCAACATTTTCAATCGCTTGATTACCGGATGTTCAGATATAGAGTTTGGAACAATATAATGCATAGAGGGCTCAACCGGATCTCCATAAGGATACATGGAAATTGAGTATTCACGGATAAGCAAAAGGTTGTTTAAAGTAGGGAATTCCTTTTTTAGCTTATATGGTGTTTCTTCCATAATTCCATAGGTTGTATAATCATAAAAATTTTTTGTCCAACGTTCGAACCAATCGTCATTAGCATAAGGAAGAAATTCTTGTCTGCTTAAGGCTACTTGTCTCATAAGTCCAATATCATCTGCTTTGGGTTTTGCGCCCATCATGATGTCCATAATATGATTTCTAATGTCGGAAAGCTTATTAACTGGACACACTTCATAATAATCATCATATAATGTGAGCCATACCATAAATCTTGCTATGGGTTTAAGTTGTTCCTTAGTGCTGGCAGCTGGAAACATATAGGATGCTGCTTCTACTAAGCCATGTTTTTTATATTTTTTTCTTGTAGCTTCAGACATAAACTGATAATCGGTATCAATCCAGTTGTTCTGTTCTTCGTAAAATGATTGTGAGAAAGGGCCAATTTCATATGGCCAAGGGTATTGTAAAACGGGAACATCTTCTTGTTTCATGATTTAAATATTTAATAAGTGATTATGTATTCTTTTTTATTAAGATTGTTTTTGGTTGAGCTTTTCTTTTAATTCAACAGCACTTGGAAATTCAGCCTGGTTATAACGATCCAGCTTGGTAGAAATGTTCTTCCATCCGCTAAGGACCATACTCATATAATGTACCCAATTGACAACCGCATCATGCCATATCCCGAAATCCGGAAGAGAAGCTTGCAGTTCTAAAAATTCTTTTAAGTCTTCATTGTGGAGGCGAAGGTCTTCAAGACAGGCCTCTTTCAGGGACATCTGGTTTTGGTGTTGAATTACTTTTACAATATTGTAATAGATGCTGTCTGTGGCTTCATCTTTTATTACCGATTGTACTTCGTTGAAAAAAGTAACCAAATGACAGGCTAATGCCTGCAGACGCTGAATCACCGGATGTTCATGTATTTCAGGAGGAAGAACAACGCCGGTTTCCACTTCTGTCAGCTGTAGGAAAGGGTAGAGGCATATAGAGTCTTCTCGTAAAGTAATACACTCTTTGACAGAGGGGTACATTTTATTTTTCTTGTACTTAAGCTCGGTTTCAAGTCCGTTAAAATATCTGCTGATCATTTGTGTAAAACGAGAGAGCGATTCTTTTGGAATAAATTGCAGTAATTCTTCTCTAAGGGAAGCAAGCATAGCTCCTAAAGGTATTCCTGATTCTTCGGCGGTTATCTCACCATTTAATATGGCAACTGATTGAGCATGTACATATCCTATTTCATTGGGATCGCTCTCCTCATAAAGATCATCATTGTATAGCGTCCATAGCATTAACCTGCAGATAGGTTTGAATCTTTCAGGTGATGCAGTTGGAAACCATTGAGCAGCAATATGGGCGGTTTTAGTCTTTTTGTACTTTTTGCGGAGATCAGGATTCTGCGCATAAAGCCATAAGTATTCTCCATCGATCCATTGGCTCTCAGTAATCTCTTGCAGTTGTTCTGCGTTAGGGTTTTTTAATGTAGGGAATGGGTACTTAAACTGCTTACGGAGCAGCTCAAGTGTGCTGAAATTTTCATGGTTCATGACTAATGTTTTTGATTTGGTGTTGAAGTAAATATATTATTTTTTTTAAAAAACAAGTATATTGTTTTAAATTATTCAATAATAAATGATTATGTAATTAATATTGTTTTATTTATTTCATATATAACTATTTTGTGAAATAATTTAAAATACTCTTCAATACAGAATATATTTTTTTTATTTCACTTTTGATCTCAATTAATCTGGATAAGTTCACGAAGTAAAAAGAGGAATATATTTTTACTTTTTTAGGCTTATTTCCACTTGTGAAGAATTTTTTTTACCCTTTTTTTACCCTTTTTGCTTATGTGTAATGTGGTAAATCATAGAATGTTATTTGTTTATATAATTCTAAACTTTATTTAAATTATGAAACTTATGAACGGTTTTATACTTTATTATTGACTAGTACCATTTTGAACGATGTTGAAAAATGATAGGATGCTAAGAATTCTTTGAATAGCCACTGCTTGTAAGCCACGATGATTTTATCGGAGATATTCTCGTAGATTATGCAGATATCCGGAAGAATATTTAGCTGCTAAGAATGCACGAATAATTCTATTTATGCTAAAAATTATACCAGTTATGGATAAAAATAAGTAGTTTAACCGAATAGGGGTATAGAATATTGTAATGAAAAGATAATTGTAACTATGTTTTCCTGTGGAGAATCTTGGATTCTTCTGTGCTTTAAAAAGAATGAGTGTAATAAGGCTTTTGGGCTTTTTGCGTTTTCAGACTTTAAAAGCTCGTAGATTTTGTTGACTAGACAGATTTTTTTAAAGAGATGAACTCCATTTTTGACATTTTATAATTGCCACGAATACGATAACGATGTTATTCGTGAATCCGTGGCATTTGTTTCCGGCTCTAAAAATTCTGATGAGATCTTTAGAGGACTCTAAAAATCAGAAGATATTAATGACTTTTCTTTGTAGCCACTACCGAATAAACCATAGGGATTTTATCTTCCAAATGTTCTATCCTATACTTTTTAGGTTCAAATTCAACTGTTTTATTGAAACAATTGTAAGGGGAATAGTCAAATTCATCAAGGCTGTTGATCTCAAGTCCGTTTTTGATCAGACTGTTCATGACTTCACTTAATCCATGATTCCACATCACATAAGTTTGGGTAATATCTGCCTCTCTGTCTGCATACGTTCCGTTTTCCGTTTCTACAATTGCTCCGGAATTAAAATATCGGTATCCTACCGTTTCAAAGTTATCATCAAACATCCAGACTATAGGATGAAACTCAACAAACACAAATTTTCCGTTAGGTTTTAAAAAGTGGGTAATCACTTTTGCCCATTGATCCAAGTCCGGTAACCATCCAATGGTTCCATAGCTGGTAAAAACAATGTCAAACTGTTTATCCAAATGGTTAGGCAGATCATAGATGTCACTACAGACAAAAGTAGTATTTGTATGCACATCATTTGCCAGTTTCCGGGCGCTTTCAATTGCTTTATCCGATAGATCCACTCCTGTAACTTCTGCACCTAATCTGCTTAGTGATATGGAATCCTGTCCGAAATGGCATTGTAAATGTAGAATTGATTTTCCCTGCAGATCACCTAACAGGTTAAGTTCAATATCATTTAATGAGCTTTTTCCATTCAAAAAACTGTCAAGATCATAGAATTCAGAATTTAAATGGGTTTCGGTTCTGTTATTCCAGGAATTTTTGTTGATTTCTATATAATTATTCTCCGGGTTCATTTTGTATTAGTTTATTAAAAGAGAAGAGCCTAAATTACACAAAATATTTATTTTAAATGATGTAGTTGTTGGTATTTCCATTGTTGATACTTTTCTTTCATGCAATGACCACAAGGCCGGAATCCATTTTGCAGGGCTTCTTCTTCATTCGTAAAGAAAATTCTGTTTTCTCTTTTCATTCTTTTTCCTGAAGCACAACTTAACAAACCGTAGATTTTCAGTTTTTTATTTCCACCCAGACGGATTTCCTGTTTTCTGATTTTGCTTCTCAGTTCAGGAGCAGAGAATTGGGAATGTAGTATCATATTTTAGTAAGGAAGTTAGAGGTTTAAAGAGGGTAGTTCTTGAAGCTATGGATTAAACATCTTTTTATTATTTTAATACATTTACAATAAAGGGTAATAATTGCTTTGTGGTTTAGAAGTTTCTCTATCTTCCCATCTTTTATCCGGTCACTTCTCTGCGTCATGAAAAATAATCCCCAGTGCATACCGTTTTCCCGTTTTCACTTCACTCACGCCATGTTTCATATTAACTCTGTAATATCCTTTTGTTCCTTTTTCAGGCTTGAAATTCGTGGTAAAAATAAGAATGTCTCCTTTTTTAGGCTTTAAAACAATCGCTTTAGACTGTGCTCTCGGAATTTGCTGGGTTAGGACAAATTCTCCCCCTGTAAAATCATGGTCAGGTTCGCTCAGCATTAATACAACCTGAATAGGAAAGTAAAGATCACCATATAAGTCCTGATGTAAAGTATTAAAACCACCTTCACCATATTTAAGAATCAAAACAGTAGCCTTTTGCTGGGCATTGGAATGGCATTGCTGTAAAAAAAACTTGTGCTCCACAGGAAAAGAGGTAGGGATATTCAAGGCTTTAAACCAAGTGTTGGCAATAGGAGCGAGATGCGGATAGATATGGGTACGTAAATTCTGAATTAATTCGGGCAATGGATAATTAAAATATTTATATTCACCCAGTCCAAAACGGTGTCTGGCCATTACAACAGTCTTACGATATAGTTCAGTCTGAGCATAACCGGAAGCCAGTGTATTGCATTCATCATCTGATAATACATTGGGAACAGCAGCATATCCATTCTGATGCATCGATTCTGTAACAGACTGCCAGTCTATATCTTTAATTCTTTGAAGTATATCTGTCATTGTTTTGTTTTTACAGAACAAAGATCTGAACTTGAGGTAAGGTATAAAATCCGGAACATGCGGTATTTCGCTTATTGTAATAGTGTTAAAAATTTTATTTCAAACTTTCTGGACTATCTTTCTAACTTAAATCTGGATGGTAGATACAGTCCTGTTTAGATATACTTTTGCCATGTTAATAAAATACATATAACAATGAATTACACAATTAAAAAAGCAAGTCTTGAGGACCTTAATGAAACAGCCGAATTATTTAATCTTTACCGTATTTTTTACAGACAGGCATCAGATTTGGAAAAAGGGAAAGCATTTCTTAAGGAAAGATTTCTGAACAGTGAGTCTGATATTTTCCTTGCCTGGGCAGACGGTAAAGCTGTAGGTTTTGTACAGCTTTATAAATTATTCCATTATACCAAACTCCAAAAGCAATGGCTGTTGAGTGACTTATTTGTTCATCCTGATTATAGAGGAAAAGGGCTTTCTGTGGCATTAATTGATCGCAGTAAGCAATGGTGTGAGGAAACAGGAGCCTGCGGACTGATGCTTGAAACCGAAAAAACAAATGAAATTGGCAATATCCTGTATCCCCGTTGCGGATTTGAATATGACGGACTGCATAATTACTACTACTGGTGGAAATAGATTAAAACAACATAAGCATGAAATGATGGTTCCTTCTGTTATTAGTTATTTATACGGAATATTGAGTAGTATTATTTCTACAATTACCAACATTTAATTCTACAGTTATTCTTTTACGGGTAGGGTGCATAGCCCTATTTTTGTACAGCTCTTATAGGTCAAGGGTAGGACAGTTGATTCTATTAGAGCTTATGCAAATTATCTCCGCCTTATTTCTACTTTTTCCCCAAGTTTTATGATTAGTACCACAAAACTGCTTTTTGGCGGGGATTTTTTGCTCTACAAAAAAAGAGAACTGTAAAACAGTTCTCTTTTGATATTATTAAGGTATGATTTCTATTATTGAGCTAACTGAGTGTAAGGAGTAAGTTTATTATCATCACTCATAGTTGTTCCCAGAAATTCTCTCTTTTGGTCAGCTTTCATTCTTCCTGCAGCATCATTAGCATTGAAATAAGCTTCGTTAAGTTTGGTTGCAATCTCGGCTGGTTTGAAATCGAATTTTGTATCTCCTTCTACTCCTAAATATCCGTTCTTTCTGGTAAGATTAGAAATATAGTTGGCGTAATTGATGAATGTATTTCTAAGGTATTGCGTATGATATTCCATACATTTTTTAGCTTTCTTGGAAGAATTGTTCATGATACAGTTTTTCATATTGTTTCTGTATAAAAACCATTCAGATTCTAAGATGCCATACTCTTTTCCCAGTGCTGTTTTTCCGTTGATCACAATATTATTGTCACCTTCTTTTGTCGCAATGGCCTGAAGATGTTGAATGACCAATGGAACTGTAGCTTCAATTTTAGATTTAGTATCCTTTAGCATGCTAAGATCAGCAGCAGGAGATTTTTTCTTTTGAGCTGTAGTAACGTTAAAAATCAGCAGCAGTAGTACAATCAATAAATTATATCTTTTCATGAGAAATTTTTAAGGCACTAAAATAAATATAATTTCCCGGTTTTAACAAATTCATTTTAATAAAATTTAACAATTCTACAATGTAATTTGTCCATTATTGTATAAATGATGGTTTTCAGTAGTTTATTGAGATGATTTTTTTATAAAATTTCTTAATAATAAATAAATTTCATGTTCATTAAGGTTGTTCGCGTTTTAAATTGTTAAAGTTTATATGAGAACTTATAATCTGGTTCAATATTGAAGAAATGTTCAATGATGTAATTTAAACCAATATATATTAACTGTTTACTGTACATTTTTTGATCTTTGGAGGCTGTTTTCCATTCTGTTTTAGCATCAATTCTTATAAATACTAATAAAAATCAGGTTTTCAGGGCGAAATAAAGTGTTTTATTGTTTAGAATTATTATAAATAAAATTATATTTGCGGTTAATTATTTTTAATAAGACTAAATAATCATAAAATGCAGCAGACTGGTAATAAAAAAACCAAGGGTACCTTTAAAAAATATATTCTGAAAGCTCATTTATGGCTCGGGTTGCTTTCCGGTATCATTGTATTAATTGTTTCTTTGTCAGGTGCATTTTTTGTTTTCAATGAAGATATTACTGCTGCATTGCGTAAGGAACAAACCTTTCATGGTGAGAAGGATATTCAGCATAAGAAGCCAATCCCTTTACGAGAGTTAAAAAACCTGGTTAATGCACAATTAAAAAATGAAATTGTAAAAGCAGATGAAGTTACCATTCCTGTAGATCCTGCCCGTTCCTATCAATTTGGACTGATTAAAGGTAATCCTGAAGGCTGGAATCATTTCAACAGCATTATTGTCTATAAAAACGTTTATGTAAATCAATATACCGGAAAGGTCATTGCAATATATGATGTAAAAAATAATCCTTTCTTTATCTGTATGGCATTGCACCGCTCTTTACTGTTGAGTGACAAAGTTGGGGGTACTATTGTAGGTGTATCTACAATTATCTTTGTAGTAATGCTGATTACCGGGATTGTCCTATGGTGGCCGAAGAATAAAAAAATGCGAAAACAGCGCCTGTGGTTCCAATGGGAGAAAGTAAAAGGCTGGCGACGAAAGAACTATGACATGCACAATATCCTTGGTTTTTACGTTTCCTTTTTGGCCCTTATCGTTGCTGTTACAGGGATTATGTATTCGTTCCGTATTACTCAAATGTGGGTATATGTATTGCTTAATGGTTTTTCCTCAGCGACAGCGGATTTCAGCCAGTACAAAACAACAGCTCCGGAATCTGTAGAAACAGCAACAACCATAGACAGAATTATAGAACAGGTAAAAATTCATTATCCAACGGCTTATTCTTTTGGAGTTGATCTGGAAGATCATACAGAAGCAGATCACAAACACGATAATCTGAGCATATGGATCAAGGAAAAGGAGTTCACTTATGCTGAGTCTTCCATGATGATTTTTGACGAACATTCAGGAAAACTGCTATTTAACCGTCCACATGAAGACAAGGTTATGGCTGAAAGAGCTACAGATGCTACCTATGATTTGCATGTGGGAGCCTTCTTCGGAATGCCCGGTAAAATATTAGCTTTTATCATGAGCTTATTCTGTGCTTCATTGCCTGTAACCGGGTTTATGATCTGGTGGGGCAGGAAAAATAAAAAGAAAACAACAACCTAAACTCATTATTCATGAAGAAACACTATATATGGCTACCTTTAATGGCGAGCCTGAATGGCTACGGACAAACAGAAAGCCAGAACGACTCTCTGCAGACGGAAAAAATTTCAGAGATTAGTGGCATTGTAGTAAAAGGTAACAAAGCGGTTTTTCAACAGAAAGCTGATAAAATGATTTTTAATGTTGAAAACAGTGTGCTGTCTGACGGAACTACTGTATTGGAAGTACTGGGTAAAACACCGGGGGTAGTGGTTTCGCAGGAAGGTGAGCTCTCCTTACGCGGTAAGAAAGGGGTAAGTGTAATGATTAACGGTAAGCTGAGTTCACTGTCAACTAAGGAGCTGGCCAATTTGTTACGTTCTACCAATTCTACACTGGTAAAGAATATTGAAATTATTGCCAATCCTTCTTCCAAATATGATGCAGCCGGAAATGCAGGGATCATTAATATTGTCCTTAAAAAGAGCTCACTGGAAGGACTTAGCGGTAACTACTATATAAATGGCGGAAGAGGCCGTAAAAACAGGGTAAATACGGGATTAAGTCTGAACTATACCCATAAGAAACTGTCTTTACACGGAGATTATAGTTACACATTCCGTGGTGAGGAAGAAAGACGGGAATTTAGTCAGGTTTTCTTTGATGAAAAGCAGCCACAGCAGATGACGAGAAGAACGGATCAGAACTCAACAACAAATGAGCCTTTAACGTCCAACAATTTTAAAGTAGGAGCAGACTATGCTTTCAGTGATAAAACAAGTATTGGTGCTTTATTCGATGCTAAAATAGGGCGGTATGAAGACTTCTCGAAGGGCGAAAACAGGATATTTCAGCCTGTGGATAATCTGTTTGCTCATGTGCTTTCTGATAACCAAAGTAAAGAAAACTGGTACGATTATACCTATAATTTAAAAGGGACACACATTTTCAACGAAAAAGACTATAAAGTAGATGTAGATCTGGAATACGAAACTTCGCGTTTCTCTTCCCGTCAGAATCAGCTTTCGGATGCATTAGTGAATCAGGGGACAGAGAAGTTTAATAATAGGAGAGGGAGTATTGCTTCCCGTCTGAAGGTTTTCAATGCTAAAGTAGATTTTACACTTCCTTTTAGTGAAAAGCATAGTCTGGAAACAGGGCTGAAGTCTACTGTAAAGTCAAATAAGAATCCTTCGGAGTATTTTATACAACAGGGCGAAGAATGGATCAATGATGATAAAGCAAGTAATGAATATGTATACAAAGAACAGATTCATGCGCTGTATGCCAACTATAAGCTAAATCTTACGAAATGGACCTTCCAGCTGGGGTTAAGAACAGAAATGACTCATACAGACATCAATCAGAAAACGTCTCAGGAACAACGGAAAAGAGATTATACAAACCTGTTTCCCAGTGCATCCATCAAATATCAGATGAATGATCAGCATGGATTCTATGCTTCATACAGTAAAAGAATCAACAGACCAAGCCACTTCGACCTGAATCCGTTCCGTTTTTACGATGATCCGTTCAACTATTGGCAGGGAAATCCTAATCTGAATCCCGAGTTTACCCATGCAACAGAAGTGGGCTATACCTTTGGAAAATACATCATAGCATCTGCTTATTTTAGTGTAACAAATGATGTAATGACAGAGGTATATAATTATCAGCCGGACACCGGAATTCTGGTTAAAACCCAGGACAACCTGAACAAATCTTATGTGTATGGTGCCAACATAACGGCTACTACAAAGCTTTTCAGCTTCTGGTCGCTTACTTCCATGTTTAATATATTCAACAATGAGTATAAAGGCAATTATCAGAATTATTCGGTGAACAGTTCACAGCTTGCATTTACAGTGAATGCACAAAACAGTTTTAATATTGCAAAAGGGTTGAAAGCAGAAGCTAATGCACAGTATTTCTCGAAATCAAACATTGGCTTGTTTATCCGTGATGCTTACTTTGATCTGACATTAGGAGTTTCAAAAACATTATTGAAAGATAAAGCAACCGTAAAATTTGCAGTAACTGACTTATTAAAAACGAACAATTACCGGGTAACAGGAGATAACTTCAGTTCTACTATTCGACAAAAATATAACCTGGATAGTCGTGTGGTAACATTATCGTTCAATTACAAACTTTAATATGCAAAGCCTTGTCAAGGTTTCAACCCTTGACAAGGCTCTTTAACTACCAATCTCTTTAACTACCCACAGCACTTGAAATAGAAACTAAAAAAAGCTGTTCTCAAAATTATTGAGAACAGCTTTTTTTATCAATTAAATATCTATATTTTCTACAGAATTAATAGGCTTTGATTAGTCATAGAATTTATCAAAACGGGCAAACCCTGAAATATTATCAGGAAGCTTCATACCTTTCGTTATTTTGTCAGTCTGAGGATCATAGATCCATACATAGTTACCCCCTTTACTGGCATTTACAGCAATGTATAGCTTTTTATCCTGAACAAACAGACCTTGTTCATAAGGTTCATCTCCTGGCAGTTCATCCAATACTCTAACCAATTGTTTGGTTTCAGTGTCTATTATAGCATAGCGGCCATTATAGGTATTACCCAATGAAGGATCACGGTATAAAATCACCATCTTATTATTACCAATATAATCAATCATTGTTTCCAGAGTTTTACCTCCTACAAGATCTGTAAGGTTGATCTGATAACCCATATCAGGAGATGTACCTCCTTTAAGAGTCCTGAAAAGATGAATCTTACTGGTACCAGCTCCTACACGAGGAAAACAGGCATAATAAAAGGCTTCATTATCCTTTTTGAAAGCGGTTTTAAAATAGGGTGAGCCGTTAGCTACACCAGAACTCCGGTTATCAGCTGCTGAGTGCGTTACTTTAAAAGTTTTATAATCTATAACAGCAAAATTGTAAAATTCCGGAGTAATCCATTTTCCATTGCGGTAGCTGTATTGTAAATAGATATGCCCATCCATATAGGTCATAGAGCCTATCGTATAAAATTTATAAGCATCGGGAAAAGGTTCAAATCCTTCAATTTCACCCTGGCGGATAATACTAAGATCTACCGCATTGAAAACTGTATAACGGATATGCTGGCCATCACCTGTTTCCCCAACCAGTACCAAAGTATTATCATCTATCCATACATAACTGGAAATATCACTGATGTAAGTATAAGGAACTTCTTTTGCAGTAATGAGCCTATCCTGTGTGTATTTAAACTTTTTAAAGACTCCCTGATCGGTTTTGTAGTTATAAATAAAACCATTTTTTACGATGTAAGAATAGGTTCCCTTAGAATTGATTTCGTCTCCTTCTTTGGTAATATCCATTTCACCTGTTGTAACATCATTGGTGGCCGTCATATAATGTACGGTATTGGGCCAGCTTCCCAAAGCGGAAAGCAGAAAGTATTTGTAGTCTTTTTCGCCGCTTCCGGAAGTACCGGAGTCAGGTTCGCGTTCACAGCCAATGATGGTTAAACATACAAGTATTAAAAGTATGCTGTTTCTGAAATAGTGTGTCATGGTTTTTTACTTAAGTAGATATCTGAATTTTACATAGAAAGCACGTCCCTGCTTCTGAAGTTTGAAGTTGTCATAAGCCAGGGCATCGCTAAGATTGGTTACATCAAATGCTAAGTTATATCTTCCGTTTTTCATAGAATAGCTTATACCTATGTTGTGAAGCGTTTGTCTTGGGATTACCGGAATATTTCTTGGATTTCCGTAGGTTTTCCAGTTTTTGTAGAACCAGTCGGTCATCTGCAGTCCGTAGTAAAGCTCTATACGGCTGTCTTTCTGAAACCAGTCATCTTTACCGATGCTTACATTTGCATTTCCAAATAACCAGGGCTGGTTAGGAACATCTTTTTTGTAAGTAGCTGAAATTACGTCTTCACTGTTGTTGGCAAATTTTGTATTGTCATAAGCTTTGTTGTAGCTCACATTCATTAATACATTCAGGAGTCTTTTGTATTGGTAGCTCAGTTCCCCTTCCAGTCCGCGGGTAAAGATATTAGACAGGTTTTCATATTTGAAAGTACTGTTGTATAAATTTGGAACAGTAAAGATAAAATCCTTTGTATCACGGATGTATCCGGCACCTTCTATACGGAAAGCATGTTGTCCCCATTGGTGATTGAAGTAGAAACCTACATTTACATTATCACTGGTTTCAGGTTTCAGATTCATATTACTGGTTACAGCCACACCATCTCCGAAAATTTCCTGAGGTTCTACCAAACGGTAAGAACGTTCAAAAGACCCTTTAAGTCCAAGTTCTCTGGTGATTTTT
The DNA here is from genome assembly GCF_024810195.1 of Chryseobacterium sp. BIGb0232. Lineage (NCBI taxonomy): Bacteria > Pseudomonadati > Bacteroidota > Flavobacteriia > Flavobacteriales > Weeksellaceae > Chryseobacterium > Chryseobacterium sp. BIGb0232. Next base: position 197,453 of record NZ_JANUEH010000011.1, on the reverse strand, counting down.
ACAGTGGTTGCAAAACCGTAGCCCCAGTTACTGAAATTATCTTTTACCGGATTATCAGTTCTGGTTACCTGATCAAAAACCATCTTCTGAAGTCCTACCTGATAGTATTTTGCAAAAAACACGTTGGTCCAATGTCTATTGAAAAATTCCTGTTGATAAGCCATAGACAAGATCTGCTTGGTCATCTTAGCCGGAGATACATCATCCTTTTCCTCCTCCAGTTGATTGAAGGTAGTATTCTTAAGATAATCGAGTACATAATTGAAGATAAGCTTGTGATGGTCAACAATTTTATAAGTAGCCCCCAACTGAGAATACAGACGGTCTTCGTGCTGCATGATGATACTTCTGCCTCCTTTTTCACTTGTAGCAGAAGGCACAAAAGTACCATCCCAGCTATATTTACGCATTAGGGTATCAGTTGCCTTCTGAACACTTTTAGAAAAACCGGCATAAAGATTTACATCTAAATGATCATTAAAAAGGTTAGCTTTTTTATACTTCATAAAGTAATTATGAGCCTCTCCGCTTTGTTTTACTCCACCATACACTACATCCTGGTTGGAACCTGTCTGGATCTGTTTATCGAAAACCGATTGCGATGCTCCTACAAAGAAAGAATCTGCCCAGCTTTTATTTTCTAATCCGAATTCAGCCATTCCGAAAACGGATTGATATCTGTCATTAAAACGCTTCAGGTTTCTCGGCTCATACTCATTTTTGGCAGCATTCCATATTTTCATATCCTTCATCAGATAGTTGTTATCCGAGTGGTTATAAAAACTGTTGATGCGCAGGATAATTCCTGTTTTATCATCTTTAAACTGTCCGTTCAGGTTGATACGCTGTGTATTAAAAGACCCTACGCTTATACCTGCATCCAGATAATTTTTGCTGTTTCCTGGAGTAATAATATTTACCGCTCCACCCATAGCATCAGTACTTAGATGAATAGGAACAACCCCTTTATAAATCTCCACGCGGTCAGCCATATTTACCGGCAGCGTGCTCAGGTCTACACCTTTTCCAAGCATTTCCAAAGGAACGCCATCTATAAAGAACTTCACGGCTTTACCGGACATTCCGTTAATAGAGAAATTATAATCAGAACCTACACCTCCCTGCTGACGAACTTTAATTCCGGTGGTCCTGTTCAGAACCTGATTAAGATCCGCTGTAGTATTGGCTAATTTAGCAACATCTATGGCATTAACAGTAAAAGCACCGTCTTGCAGTGCCTTCACTTTACCTTTTCCATGTACAATAACTTCTTTTACAACCGCATGATCTTCTGCTAACTGAATATTTATTGGAGATCCTTCAGTGCCAAAGTTCATCTTCTTTCTGAACTTTTTATAGCCATCCAGGCTGAAGATTAATAGAGCATCTCCTTTTTTGTAACTAATTCTGAAATTTCCGTTTTGATCGGTTTGTGTTTTAATTTTTGTGTTTTCAACAAAAATGGTTACTCCGCTTAACCCCTGTTTTGTGTGGTCCTGTACAACTCCCTGAACTGAATAATCACTGTCCTGTGCTTTGATTTGGGATATTGAAAGAGTAAAAATAAGAAAGATAAAAATTCGTTGATATAATTTCATTATTTATAATTATTATAAACAACAAAACTAAATCATCCTTATGAAACCTCAAAGAAAACGACTTGTTTATTTTTAATTATTCTAATTAGCATTAATGTGGAAAAAAAAATAAAATTGAACAAAAAATGTAAATAGTTTAAAACCAAACAGTAACATTAAAGGATCTAATTATTGTTTTTTATTAGTATGAAAAAAATCATCTCAAAAGCAAAACTTTATAAAATTACCTTGTTTTATCCTCTTTGTGGAGTATGAGCACTCGTTTTTTTTTGAGCAGTATTTCAGAATTTTTTAAAATTCTATTATTATGTTAATCGTAATACTACTACAATTATTAAAAAAACAGTTAATTCATTTTGAAGAGAATATTTATCGTAATATCTTAGTAATACCAATCATAGAATATAATTAGAAAAAAATTAAAATCACAGGAAAAACTAACACAGAAATTACATAGATAGAGGGTCCTGTTTTTGGCAGGCCCTTCCGAACTTCTCCTTCAAAAAAGTCAATGTGGTATACTTGCGATGTAAGACCGATGCGGGCTATCTGGCTTTTTTTGAAACGAATCGGTCTTTTCCCACGGAATTAATTCCGTAGTAAGTCAAGACAACTGAAAAAAAAATCTCATGTTTCAAGAAGATAAGAATCTGCATAAACCAGGAATAGATTCGCCTAAAACAGATATAGTAAATCAAGTAACGAAACAAGCTGATATTACTGATCCTGCAAAATTTATTTCACAGACAAATAATATAACGGAGGCCCAAAAGAATTTTATGAATCAAGTGCAGATACCCAACGATTCCAGTATTATACAGGAAAAAGTTTGGGCAAAGCAGCCTACATCCAAAATTTTTAATGCCCAGGGAATCTCAGAAAATGCGATGGCTGGCATAAATAGAGTTGTAAAACTGGAAATCTTTGTAGAAGGACAGGCCATCAAATTTTTTAAACATTTTAAATTAAAACAAAGTGCCGTAAAACACCATTCATTTGAGATTACATTAGCTCATGATACCCTTGGGAATGCCGAAAACCATAATCTTGAAGCAGCACAAAGTTTTTTAGGAAAACGTATTACCGTTGTATTCAAGTATAAAGATGTGGGAACTAGTCCTGAAAGAAACTTCGTGGGGGTAATTACCGAAGTAGGTTTCAGCCAGGAGAAAGGAAGCCTTGGAAATCTTGTACTGGAAGGCTTTAGCCCTACCATATTATTAGATGCGGCCCCGCATATTCAAAGTTTTGGCGGAAAGCAGGAAATGAGTCTCAACAGCATTGCCAGCCAGGTGCTGGAAGAAGGATTGGGACAGGGTAAGTTTGATTTTAGAGTAGATGCACGCCACGGAAACGTGTCATACAGCTCACAGTATGAAGAAACGCATTACAATTATCTGGCAAGAATAGCAGAAGCTTACGGCGAACAGTTTTTCTATGACGGTGAAGTATTGCATTTTGGCAAACTGCCACCACAGGAACAGTCCGTAAAACTGGTCTATGGGAGTAACCTGAATGATGTGAAGATTAAAATGAAGGCTCAGCATGTAAACCCTACTTTCTATGGGTATAATAGCAGCAAGAATGAGAAACTGACAACAGGAAGCTCAAAGATTAGCCATACTTCTGACATTGCTAAGCGTGCTTATGAAATCTCAGAAAAGACATTCAAAACACCTTCCTTAAGAATAGCGCCTATTAAAGCATCTTCTTTTATGGATGTGGACGCTTCACAAAAAGGAACTGCCGGAAGTAAGGCTTCGGAAGTATTTGTAACCTCGGGTACTACTACGGTCCCTTTTCTTTATCCTGGCTGTATTGTAGATATTGAAATGCGTAAAACGGATAGTAATAACACTTCCTATTTTACCAAACTGATGCTGATAGAAGTAACTCATGAAGTAGATGCCCGTGGCTATTATGACGGAACCTTTGAAGCTATTGCCTCTGATACAGGATTTATTCCCCGCCCGGAATTTATTTTACCAAAAGCAGAACCCCAGTTTGGAAAAGTGATTTCTAACACTGATCCACAGAATCAGGGACGTGTGCAGATTCAGCTGGATTGGCAAAAAGGACCTGATACCACAGAGTTTATCCGTGTAATGTCTCCTGATGCAGGAAGCAGTGACAAGGTAAATAAAAACCGGGGATTTATGTCTATCCCTGAAGTAGGAGATCAGGTAATTGTGAATTTTGTACATCAGCATCCTGACAGACCTTTTGTAATGGGCGGAATGTTCCACGGAGGTATTGGTGGCGGAGGCGGAAAAGGGAATAATATTAAAAGCCTGAGCAGTAAAAGCGGGAATATTGTAGAACTGAATGATGGTGGCGGTATTACGGTAAGAGATAAAGCTCAGAATCAGATTCATGTGGATGGTAGTGGAAATATCAGTTCTTCTTCTTCAACAACAAATACCAGTACTGTTGGAGGAACAAAAGAAAGTCCGGAAGGGCAGGCATCTATGAAAATGGATAATAGCGGAGCTATAGATATTATGGCAAAAACTAATTTTAAAATTGCAGTAGGAGAAGGAAACTCCTTTGAAATTACAAGCGGTGGTAGTGGAACATTAAATTTAACAGCAGATCTTACCATCAATATTGGAGGCAGTATCGTTACACTCTGTAAGGATGGAACCATTAATATCCTTGGTAAAAAAATTACGGTTAACGGAAGTTCGAATGTAACCATTGAAGGTGGTGAGGTAGATGTAAATTAAAACCGGGTGAAAAAATAATAAAAACATTGAAGCATAGTTTAAATAGTAATGGAATATATACAATACGAAATCCAAAAAGGAGATACTTTGGAATCTATTGCCAGCATGCATAATACCACAGTAAGAGAACTGATCCGTTTTCATAATACCCACTGTGGAACAACCCAGATGATAAGGAATGATGTATGGCCGCCTTATTTTCCCAGCATCTATATGATCAATCCGGAAGCAGATATACATACAGCCAGTTCACTGCCGGAAGTATTACCTTATGCCAATAGTTTTGTATATAGCAGACAGGATAGTCATTCGTATGACATACATATTAAAACCAATGTGGTCTTTTTAGGAAAAGAAATATCTGAAAATGAGACGGCAATGCAATGGAATCTGGATTTTAATACACCGAAGCATGGTTATGTTAATAAAAAAGAAACCGGCAGAAAGTCTACAGGATCATTTCCGGAGATCAAATTGGTAAGCACTGTACTGAATGCTCTTAATGAAGCTTCAGATCATCTCTTTTTCCGTCTGGATCCAGCTGGAGAAATTGACGCAGTAATGAATAATCATGAGGTACAGAAACGATGGAAGACAATAAAAGCTGAACGGCTTACAAACGAAGCATTTAATATTCCGGAACTTAAGGAGATGTTCAAAGTATGTGATGAAGAATTTGCAGATTTACATACAAGCCTGAAGAATAATCTGTTGTATACTCTTTTTTTTATACCTACTGGTAAAATGAATCTATCCGGGAATGAAACATTTGCCGATTTATCGGAAAATAAGGTGCTTTCCCAGTTTTTTCAGCCTGCATTCATCCCTTACTCTCTTCAGTATCATGCGGCAGAGGAAGATGGAAGCATTAAAGTTCACCTTGCTGGTGGTACAGATAAAGAAGGACTGTCTCCACAGTTTGAAAACTCTTTCAAGGAAAAATATGCAGAAATAAGCCAGATCCCTCTGGATTTTGACTATAATATTGAAGGATACTACCTATACAGTATTGAAGGACTGCTTCAGCAGGGCAGGATTTTTGTAAGGGAACAGGTAAACCTCAATTGCTTTTATACGGCAACGTATGAATTTAAAATAATAAATACATAAGCATATGGGACAATTGTATGTACCCGATGGCACATGGACATTGTGCAGCAACGGTAAAAAGATATTAAAGATACAGGTGACCTCACAGGCTACTATAAAAATAGAAGGAGGTAAGCTTGCCGCTACAGAAAAAGACAGATTCGACGGTAATTTTGTCTGTCCACCCATGATGGCAGCTGGTGCGCTTGTAGGAGCTGTGCTTGCAGGAGCCCTGGTAGCATCCGGGCCCGCTCTGGTAGTATTTGCTGCAGGATTTGCAGGTGCGGTAGCTGGTGGTACTGTATTGGCCAACCACCTACCCAGCGTATGTAGTTTGCTGTGCCGGAGTAATGAATGGACCGCATTGCATCCTAAAGTAAAGCTTGAGAAAAAAAGAGCTCTTTTGGAGAAAGCTACTTTAACCTGTATGTTTGGCGGACTGGTGACTCTAAAGATGCCGAATTATCAGGAGAATATAGATATGGGACTGTTGGGAGGAAATGCGGTGTATGGTGATATAAGTAGTCTTACCGATGAAGAGAAAAATAGAGTGGGGCTTTACCATAATTTAAGTGATAAAGAGATAGCAGATCTAGGCTTAGATCCAAAATTATTTAGAGATCCAAAAGAATCACACTATTATGCAGATTTATATAAAAAAGATGGTAAATATGTGTTGGCATTCAGAGGTACTGACCCTACAAATATGGAAGATATTGGACAGGATCTTACACAAGGTGTTGGAATTAAATCTGATTATTATGACAAATCTGTTAATCTGGTTAATAAAATGAAACAAGCTCGAGATGAAAATGGAAATCTTATTTTTGATGCCAATAATACTGCTATCACAGGACACTCCCTAGGAGGAGGTATGGCGGCGGCGGCAGGTGGTGCTTCAGGTTTTCCTACTTATACTTATAATGCTGCTGGTGTACATAATGCCACATTGAAAAGAAATAAAGTACATCGTGAGGATATGAACCATGTACAAGCTTATAATGGAAGCAGTGATCCATTAAATGCAGTACAGGATAGCCGGGAAGGTGTGCTGAAAACATTAGGATTTGTTGGCAAGCTCGTTAATAAAACAAAAGGACTACCTCGGGCGGCAGGAGAACGTATGGAAGTAGATACGGGATTGCCGTTACAAGGCGCTGGAGGGGGGCACTCTGCTATTAATGTAGTCCGTGCGTTAGAAAAAGAGGCAGCTAATGCAGCAAGCCGTACTGTAATTGCTAAAACCCAATAACAATGACTCTACTAAAAACAATACCGTTAATTTTATTCACATTAATAATGCTAAGCTGTATGGATAGCAATATAAAACAGAACAACATGAAAAAAGAAAATCCACCGGAGAAATTTTTCAAAGGTAATGATCTTAAAATGGCTACAGCCATATATAACAACGATACGGTTGCTATTGAAAACCTTGTGAAAAAAGAAAATTTTGATGTAAATGGAAGAGGTGCTGTGATTATACCTGATTATTCAACAACCGATACAGTCCGTTATACTTATCTGAATTATGCAGTTGTGATAGGAGCCCTACCAGCAAGTCGAACCTTGTTGAGATTGGGGGCAGATATTGATCAACCTTGTATCAATGGAGGTGGATACGATGCGAATATAAATTCAGCCTGCAGCAGCCGCAACAAAGAAATGATACAGTTGTTAATAGAAAATAAAGCCAATCTTAATCCTAAATTTGGTGAATCTCCTATTAACGATTTACTTATAGGAGATGTTGATAAAGAGTTGATCGATTTATTACTCACAAACGGAGCGAATATCAACTATCAAGCTTACATTGGAGGGGGAACAGTCGTTTCTACTGCGCTAGGCCTTGGAAAGTTTGATTATGTTAATTATTTTTTGGACAAAGGAGCAGACCCCTTGCTCTTAGATGCTAATGGAAATAATTTGGCATCTCTGATCCAAGACGAAATAAATGAGGGACGTTTAAGCGGTTATGGTTTACAAGAGTATAATAAGTTGAAAGAAAGATTGACTGATAAATTTCATATACAATTTCCATTAAAAATCAACAAAAAAACAGAATGGCAAAAAGGGAGAGCCATGGCCATTGCCCGTTACGAAAATCTATCACAAGCAGATAAAGATTTTTTAGGTAAAGATGAAGCTGACAGAAAGAAGAAATGGAAAGAAGGGTTAGAAAAATCACTGCAAGAGAGTACTCATTAAATGTAAAACTTAAGATCTTTCTGTCTTAAATTGTAGCCTTTCAATAATTAAAAATGATATTAGAAATCTAAACTTGATACGTTAAATAATGCTCTGCATCCCGGGAATAAATGAAAATAGTAATAAGACTGCCACTACAGAACTCTAGTGGCAGTCTTTTATTATAAAGAGCATTCCTGATTATCTTTAATAAAAACAGTCATAGCATTGTATTTTAGCTGAAAAATTTCAATATCCTATAATTGAAACCCCTTTTTTCTGTATATCAAACAAGGAAAAGGTTATTTAATAGAAAATTTAATATATTTGTATGTTAAATTATTTTACTGATTATCAGTGAGTTAATTGTTTAAGTCTTTTTATCACTAAAAAAATAGTTGTATGAATCAGTTTTATTTCTACATTTGTATAACTAATTTCTTAGTGATATGAGAATTGCTATTTATATATCACTTTAATAATAAATGAAAAGGATATGAAAAACCAGACTTTAACAAAGGCAGAGGAACAGGTAATGCAGTATTTGTGGAAGCTTGAAAAAGGATTTCTTAAAGATGTTCTTGATCTTTTTCCGGAACCGAAACCGCATACCAATACCGTTTCCACTATTTTAAAAGTATTAAAGGACAAGGAATTCGTAGACTATAACGTACACGGAAGGCAGCATGAGTATTTTCCATTGGTCACAAAAGAACAGTACTCTGGAAAGACGATGAAAAGCCTTGTGAAAAATTATTTCAAAGGATCCTATAAAAGTGCTGTTTCATTTCTGGTAGAAAAGAATGAAATGACCGTAGAAGATCTTGAAATGCTGCTCAATGAACTTAAAAACAAAGACGAATAATCATGGAAACTCTACTTCTATACTTTGGAAAAGTAATTTTATGTTCTGGTGTAATGTTTTTGTATTATAAGTTGTCTTTAAAAGACAAGACATTTCATCATTATAACAGATTCTATCTTTTATTGGCAATTGGGATATCACTGTTGCTGCCACTTATCAAAGTGGATGATTTTACGATAGAGGTTAATAGTGATGTGTATTTGTTGCTTGATAAAATTCAGAATTTTAACACAGAAAAAAACTTAAACAATGGTAACCTTTATTTTAGCATTATTTTTTCAGCTCTGGGACTGGTTTCTCTCTACTTTTTAGGGAAGCTTATCTACGGAATCTTCAGGATTCAGCAGTTTAAGGAACAGTTTCAGAAAGAGAGTTTTGACGGGATCAACTTTTACCGTACAGACTTAACCGAAGCTCCGTTTTCATATTTTAAAAATCTTTTCTGGAAGAATACCATTACTCTGGATTCTGACATTGGAAAGCAGATTTTAAAGCATGAGATGGTTCACATTGAACAGAAACATTCATTCGATAAGATTCTTATTGAAGTGGTTACAGCCGTCTTCTGGTTCAATCCGTTTTTTCATATCATTAAAAGAGAAATTAGTTTAATCCATGAATATCTGGCTGATAAAAAAGCCGTGAAGCATTCGGACACCAAAGCATTTGCGCAGATGCTTTTAGCAAGCCACTTTTCCGGAACACAGTTGCCTGCTGCCAGTCCGTTTCTAAGTTCAAACCTTAAAAAAAGACTTAAGATGTTACAAAAACCAAAAACAAAATTCGGGTATGCGCGTAGAATTCTTGCCTTACCAGTGTTATTTACAGTAGCTTTTGCCTATCTGGTAAACGCTAAGAACAAAGAAATTCAAGAAGCCAATCTTTCTATTAAACAAGCTGTTTCTCAAATCAAGAAAGATACTGTCAATCCTGAAAAATCTGAACAGAAAAAAAGTAAAGAACTTACAGTGAATTCTCCGGAAGATGAAGCAAAATTGGCCGAACTTCAGAAAAAGATCAGTGAAAAGGAAAAAGAATTGAATACATTGGATCCTAACAGTGCTGCTTTTGAAAACAAAGTTGAAGAAATAAGCAATCTGGCTTCAGAAATAGGAAGTATTACAGCAAACATTGAAACTGAACAATATTTCAACTCTCCTGAATGGAAAAAACAGATGGAAGAGCTTGAAAATATGGATCCTCTGGATAAAAAAGAAATTCGAAAAATTCAAAAAGAAGCTCAAAAAGCAGCTAAGGAAGCACAAAAAGCAGGAAAAGAAGCAGCTAAAATCGGCAGAAAAGCAGCAGAACTGGCCAAAACAGAACTGGCAAAAGCCAAAATTGATATGGAAGCTGCAAAAAAGGTAGCTGAACAGGCCAAAATAATAAGTGAAAAAGCCAGACAGGATGCAGAAAATGCAACGAGAAATCTAAATATTAATTTTACAGCATTAAGCAATTCGCCTAAAGTTATAGTTATGCAGGCAGATTTCATCAAAAAAGATGGAAACGGAAATATTACCATGAATGGAGTGAAGAAATATGATTTGAAAGAGTGGGATAATGTTAAATACTTCGTTGATGGAGTTGAAGTTTCCAAAGAAACGGCTAACACTATAAAACCTGAGAATATTACAATGATCAATATTATTAAGGAAAATGTAGTACGTGGTACACAGAATGAAATAAGAATTCAGACAAAGAAATAAAGTTCAACCAGGCTTTGTCAATGCAATATTGACAAAGCTTTTTTTATCACTCATTATGAAAACTAAAGTTCTATTTTTTATGTTCATGGGAATTCTGGCCAATGCACAGATCAACAGGTTCTTTTATGAATACAAATTTATTTCCGATTCTAATAATAAAGAAGATGTGAAGAAGGAAATGATGTTGCTGGATATTGATAAAAATGGATCCAATTATTACAGTCACGATAAATTTGTGGCAGATTCCACCGGGCGTGCAGAACTTGAAAAGCAACTGAAAGCCGGAGGCGGAAGTATAAGTGTGAATAGAAGAGAAAAGCTAGGAATGGTTTCCTACAGAGTAACAAAACAATATCCTGATTTTAAAACCTATCTTTTCAGAAGTATTTCCATGGATAAATACAAAATTAAGGAAGATAAAAAACCGGAATGGAAGATTTTACCTGAGAAACAAAAAATAGGAGAATACAACGCTCAGAAAGCAACCACTAGTTTTGGCGGAAGAGACTGGACAGCATGGTTTACAACAGATATTCCTATTCAGGATGGCCCATATGTCTTTTATGGACTTCCGGGGCTTATTGTAAAAATAGAAGATGCCACAGGATCTCATAGCATGAAGCTCATTGGTAATAAAAGCTTACAGTCTCCAGAGAAAGAGGCAGAGCTTCAGCTTCCGGGAAATGTGAAAATATTGGGATTGGATGGTAAGGATATTGAAGTGACGAAAGACCAGTTTAAAAAAGCCTGGAAAGCCTATGTAAATGATCCCACAAAGAATATGAGAGAAATGATGATGAGAAATGGTGGTGAAGCCGGAGGAAAAGTAGCTTTTAAAGTAAAGACAGCAGATGGAAAGGAGTTTTCTGACCCCAACCAGATTATAAAGGAAATGGAGAAGCGAACTAAAGAGATTCTTCAAAAAGATAACAATCCGATAGAACCGGATCTGGTGAATTAAAATTATCATTTCTTACTACAACTAAACAGGATAATCTCTCGAGTTATCCTGTTTTTGTTTTTACCGACTAATATCTCTATTTTTAAATAACTTTAAACTTAAACCTGTATGACAGAAAAAGAAAAATGTGAAGCCGGGCTTCTGTATGACGCCAATTATGATCCGGAGCTGATTCAGGAACGTATAACCTGTAAGGATTTGTGTTTAGAATATAACGGGTTAAAAAACTCTGATACTGAAGGTAGAAAGCAGCTGATCAAAAGAATTTTGGGCAGTACAAAGGAAAATCTATGCATAGAACCCTCTTTTTGGTGTGATTACGGATATAATATTGAAGTGGGGAAGAACTTTTATTCAAACCATAACCTTGTTATTTTAGATTGTGCTAAAGTAAAATTTGGAGATAATGTCTTTATTGGTCCCAACTGCAGTTTTTATACAGCAGGGCATCCGCTTGATGTAAAACAGAGAAATGCCGGATTAGAATACGCTCACCCGATTACTGTAGGTGATAATGTATGGTTCGGTGGGAATGTAGTAGTTTTACCAGGAGTTACCATTGGTAATAATGCTGTAATAGGAGCAGGAAGTGTAGTCACTAAAGATATTCCGGAGAATATGGTTGCCGTAGGAAATCCTTGCAGGGTTGTAAAAAATATTGAAGGAAATGAATAAAAACAAAATCCCGGAACGAAGTTTCGGGATTTTTATATCTGAAATAACAGGCTGTAATTAAGATAATTTCTGAGAATCAGCAATAAACTGTGCCAATCCACTGTCTGTTAATGGGTGCTTTAATAAGCTCAAGATCGGAGGAAGTGGAGAGGTAATAACATCAGCCCCGATTTTAGCACAGTCAATGATGTGCATTGAGTGACGGATAGAAGCTGCTAAGATTTCAGTTTCGAACATATAGTTATCGAAAATTAATCTGATCTCCTGGATAAGGTTTAACCCGTCTGTAGAGATATCATCTAATCTTCCAAGGAACGGAGAAACATAAGTTGCTCCTGCTTTAGCTGCTAAAAGAGCTTGCCCAGAAGAGAAGATCAATGTACAGTTAGTTCTGATTCCTTTATCAGAAAAATATTTTAAAGCTTTGATACCATCCTTAATCATTGGGATTTTTACAACGATATTGGGGTGGATTGCAGCCAATTCGTCTCCTTCTTTAATCATTTCTTCATAGGTTGTAGAAAGTACTTCAGCAGAAATATCTCCGTCTACAATCTCGCAGATCGCTTTATAATGATTTTTGATCGCTTCAGTTCCCTGAATACCTTCTTTAGCCATTAATGAAGGGTTGGTTGTTACACCATCTAAGATTCCAAGATCTTTAGCTTCCTTGATTTGCTCTAAATTAGCTGTGTCAATAAAAAATTTCATTTTGTTAAATAGATTTATTGGTGCAAAGATAAGTCATTTAGTTGAGTTCTGAGATATGATTTTTCCAGCCTTGAATTTGGGTAGGAGGGTTAGAGTTTTGGAGTAATAGGGAAGTAAAGTCTACGGAGAGCAAGCAGGAACAGGTAAGTAAAAAGCAAAGAAACAGCCACAAATAGATTTAGTAAATAGGTCCTACATTCCCCTTCTCTGAAGGGGTAGCTTTTTGCAAAGCAAAAAGACGGGGTAGTTTATGCTAAGTAATAATTGTAACAACAAAAGAAATTACAGGGAATATAAAATCTAATGGCTAATTTTGCTTTAACACTCAGAACCAATGAAAAATACCACTTTTACAGCCACCTTAGACATCATAGGAATCAATCCTTTTGTTTTTATTCCCGAAGAAGTTCTGGAAAGAATTTTTATGGCCTCAGGAAGAAATAAAAGCCCGATTCCGGTGAAAGGAACAGTGAATGGCAAGGAGTTCCAGCAAAATTTGATGAAATATCTGGGAGAATGGAGGCTATATGTGAATTTAATAATGCTAAAGAATTCTCCTAAAAGGATTGGAGAAACTGTTGAAATTATGTTGGAATATGATGATTCCGATAGAAGTATTTCCATTCATCCTCAGTTGGAACAGGCTATAAAAGACAGTACTCTGGCTACAGCAAATTTTGAAAAACTGATCCCGTCAAGAAAGCATGAGCTGATCCGTTATATCAATAACCTGAAAACAGAAGCCGGTATTCAGCGTAATATTGAAAAAATCATCAGGCATCTTCATGGAGAAACAGACTTCTTTGGAAAGAAAATTGAATAGGAAATCAACAGGCAGAGATCATATAAAATGAAAAAAACAAATCCGGAACACGTCCGGATTTTGCTTTATTTATGAATTTAATGTTTTGCTGAGTTTTACAGCATCCTGATTGCTTGGATCATATTTCAGCGATTGTGCAATATGTTCTTTAGCTTTATTAGGGTCACTTTGCTGTTCTGCAAAGGCGATATAAAAGTAGGCATAAGCCAGATTCTTTTTATTTTGCTCCACCTCTTCAGGTTTTACTGTTGCAATATACTTTTCGTAAGCTGTTTTTGCATTGGCATCATCTTTTGCAGACTGATAGGCATATGCCTGACTGTAATAAGAAGGAGCCCAATCAGGTAATAAAGCTGATATTTTTTTCCAGGTAGCAATAGCATTGGTCCAGTCTGAAGATTCCTGATAAGCAGCAGCCAGTTTTGCTAATGATTCTGTATCCTTTGGATTGGCTTCGATTTGTTTTTTAAGACCTTCAATAGTAGGATTGGTTGATTGAGTGGCAACAGCTGCTTGATTTGCTGTGTTATTGGCACTGTCAGTCTGAGTGGTTTGTGCACTTACCAAACCTGCGCTTCCTACAAGAATTAAACCTGCAAATAGGTTTTTGATGTTAACTTTCGGCATTTTCATAATCTTATATTTTATAATTCAGATTTCTAAAATTCAAGAATAATTCCAGAAAAGCTAAAATTTTAGAGGCTTTAAGTTTTTTTAGAAAATATTAACGGGATTGATGTTTTTTTTAGATTAATTTTTGATTCGCTGAGGATTGAGGTATCTTTGTCATTCAACTATTTTTTAATTAATCATTTCATCACATGAATATCATATTAGCGTCAACATCCACACTTTTTGGTGGAGAATATCTGGAATATTTAAGAGGAGAATTAATTCAGTTATATGCAGGAATTGACGAAATTGTGTTTGTTCCTTTTGCAAGACCGGGTGGAATTTCCCATGATGAGTATACGGCAAAAGCCCGTTCTTTTTTCGAAAGCATTAATATTAAAGTAAAAGGCCTTCACGAATTTGAAGATAAAAAAGAAGCTTTAAACCAGGCAAAAGGATTCTTTACAGGCGGTGGAAATACATTTTTATTGGTTAAAACATTACATGAAGAAGGATTGATGTCTGTTTTAAAAGAAAATGTAACCAACGGGAAGCCTTATTTAGGATGCAGTGCAGGAAGTAATATCGGCGGGCAGAATATGAAAACAACGAATGATATGCCAATCGTTTATCCGCCAAGTTTCGATTGTATGGGACTGGTTCCGTTTAATCTTAATCCGCATTATCTTGATCCAAACCCTGATTTAAAACATAATGGAGAGACAAGAGAGACCCGAATTATGGAATTCCTTACTCAGAATGATATCAAGGTAGTGGGTCTCAGAGAAGGAAACTGGATCAGAAGAATTAATGACACAATTACCGTAGAAGGAAGTGAACTGACCAGAATTTTTGAAAAAGGAAAAGAACCTTACGAAATAGAAGCAGGAAGTAAAGTGTAATGAGGCAGGAAGATATCAGCCATTTTATAGAACGCAATCTGAAGAATTTTTCAGTGAACAGTACCGGTTGGAATGATCTGATCGGGAAAATGCTGACTGAACTGGCTGTCGCAGGATGGAATATGGAGCATGATGTTTTTGGAAAAGAAAAATTCGGTGAACTGCGTTGCTATATGTATTCTGAGAATGAAAAATTAAATATTGCTCTTAAAAAGATCACAGATAAATATTTGGGGTTATCCCAAAAAGTCTGTGAAATTTGTGGGCATGATGGCAAAATAAGAACAGTAGGCTCCTGGCAAACCACTTTATGCCTGAGTCATTTTCTTGAGCAGAAACCGGTAATAGACATTGATGCCGAGCAGAACGTTATATACAGGGAGAAGACATTTCTGAATATTAAAGACGTAGTGAAAGCAGAAGTGGAACTTGATCTTCAGGAATTAAGTCTTCACACAAAGGAAACGGCTTACACTGATGAGCCGTTCTGTTTTTCCTGGCAGGAACCGAATTATTATCTGCTTTTAAAAACAATTCCCATACATCTGTTTCCTGAAGATATTCAAAACAGGATTTCAGATCTGTTTCAAAATCTGAAAGACTGTGAAATATGTGGCTACAGAGCGCTTTATCATAACTCCTGTTTACGCTGTTGTAATGAACCCTGGGAAGGCAGTCAATATCACCTTGAAGACTATGGAGAAAAATCAAATTATATCAAAGCTTGTCAAATGGATATTTTCATAGACGAGGATGATTATGAGAAATATTTTAAATATGACCGCTCTTTTGAGAAAATTTCAGATCATCAGATTCTTTTTACTGCAGATGATCTTGAGGAATATAAGAAGCTTTTATTTTAACTATATTTGATTTAGAATAATAAAACCTGAACCACAGCTCTGCAAAATATAAATTTGTTTCTGGCTGTGCTTCAGGGATATCAGCAAAAGTTTAGCACAAAACAATAATGCAATGAAAAAAACACTTGCAGTTCTCATGCTTTCTGTACAGATCGTTTCGGCTCAGAATATGGCCCAGAAATTAGATAAGGCAACCAAAGATCTTATGGATTCTTCAGGGGCAGTGGCTTCCAACTTATCATTTTATGTATCCGATGAAAGTGGGAATTTTATATACGAATATCAAGGAAGTAAAGGACTTTCCACAGCTTCTACCCAAAAAATATTTACCGCAGGCGCAGCATTGGAGACATTAGGGAAAAATTATACCTATACTACCACTTCAGGTTATTCCGGAAGTGTATCTGGTGGTACTCTGAACGGAAATCTTTTTATCAGTTCCAACGGTGATCCTACCTTGGGAAGCTGGCGATATGAAGCTTACAAACCTGAGAATTTTAAGAAGAAACTGATCGATGCCATTAAAAACTCAGGCATTACAAAGATTTCAGGAGACCTGGTGATTGATGATTCTTATTTTGACCATCAGACCATTCCCGGCGGATGGCCGTGGGATGATCTTGGAAATTACTACGGAGCAGGAGTCTGGGGAATCAACTGGCGGGAAAATCAGTTTGATATCAACATCAGCGGAACAGATTTTAAAAGCTTTTCCTATCCATTGGAAGGTGTAAAATGGCTGAATGACCTGAAAGCAGGAGGAAATTCAGACCAGAGTTTAATCTTCACAGCTCCTCATTCCAATGTAGCAATGATTAACGGAATGCTTCCGGGAGGGAAAACGGTAACCGTTTCCGGATCTGCACCTAATCCACCTTTACAATTGGCTACAGAAATAAAGCAATGGTTAAAAGAATCCGGAATTGAACTTTCCGGAAAAGCGGTGACCAATTCACAGCTTGAATTAGAGGGAAAACAGGCACTGGAAGCTCCAAAGAGTAATGTTATTCTTACCTACCAATCTCCAACTCTGGATAAAATTGTGTACTGGTTTTTGAGAAAAAGCGTCAATCTGTATGGAGAAACGATGATTAAGACTCTGGGAAAAGAGAAGAAGGGAAATCCAAGCTTTAAAAGTGGAGTGGCTTACTTAAAAGAATTCTGGAAATCAAAGGGAATTAACCCGAATATGATCAACTTTGCTGATGGAAGTGGACTTTCTCCACAGAATTATGTAGCAGCAAAAGCTGAGGTACAGGCTCTTTTATATGCTAAAAAACAAACCTGGTTTGAGTCTTACTATGATGGATTCCCGGTTCAGGATAATGGGATGAAGATGAAAAGCGGAACGATGAGGGACACCAAATCTTTTGCAGGCTATCATACCGCAAAAGATGGGAAAAAATATGTGTTTTCAATTATTATCAATAACTATCAGGGGAGTGGAAGTACAGAGCTGCAGAAAATTCTTAATGTTTTAAAATAAATATCCTTGAGGAAATCCATACTAACCAGATTGAATAACTGGATCATTTTTGTTGTCATGACTACTTTGGTTATCGCCATTGTAGTTTCTTCTACAGCATTAATTAATTTTCTGAGAAAAGAGGAGATTAAAAGAATCAGCCTGCTTTCCAAAGCGATCAGAATACAACAGGAAGTGAAAACTCCGGATACCGATGTCCTGGACCTGCTGCCTGAGATCCTGAATATTAATAATACCATTCCGTTCATTGTAACAGATAAATATAAAAATCCTATCCTGGATCTCGGATATTACCGTAATATTCCTGAAAGCACGATCAAAAACCCGGAAAAGCTTCATAATCTGATCGTGAATATGGAGAAAAACTACGATCCGATTGAAATCAAAGTCCCGGATGGGAACAATCAGTTTGTGTATTATGACAATTCACGGTTACTTAATAATCTACGGTATTCACCTTATATTTTAGGGCTGTTTATTCTGCTGTATTTTGGATTTACATTTTGGTTTTTTAAGACCATTAAAAAGACTGATGAAGGGTATCTTTGGGCAGGGCTTGCCAAAGAAACAGCCCATCAGATCGGAACTCCTTTATCTTCCATGATCGGATGGATGGAAATTATGAAGCTGGAAAACCCGGATTCTGAGGGAGTGCATGAAATAGAAAAAGACATAGAAAGATTAAGAACCATTTCCGAACGTTTCTCAAAAATAGGTTCCGTTCCGGAGCTTAATGATATGAACTTCAATGAAACGATTCAGGAAAACTATGATTATTTAAAGACCAGGATCTCTAGAAAAGTTGATTTTACCCTTCACCTTCCTACTTATATCGTGTTGGTTCCCCATAATAAAATCCTGATGAGCTGGGTTATTGAAAACCTGGTGAAAAATGCTGTGGATGCCATGAAAGGAGAGGGAACGATTGTAATGTCCGTTTTTGAAAGAAATAAAAATATTCTTATTGAAGTAAAAGATAATGGAAGCGGGATGACAAGCCAGCAGGCAAGAAATGCTTTTAAACCTGGATACTCTACCAAGAAAAGAGGTTGGGGATTAGGATTGTCATTGGCCCAAAGAGTAATTCACGAATATCACAATGGTGATATTAAGATTTCCCAGACAGAAGTAGGAAAAGGAACCACCTTCAGAATTACGATTAAAAAAGGATAGGCTTAATATGAACATTTAAGAAAAACAAAAGCGGGGATATTTTCCCCGCTTTCTCATTTATTTTTTACCAGTTAACCACTGAGTTTGTAGTTTTAGTTCTTCCGGAGTCGGATTGGCTTTGAACTGGATTTTTTCCTTGTCTATTTTATCAAGAATAGCTTTTCCTTTAAGAGTCATTTTTTCATTTTTACCGGCATTGTCTCTTAAAATTGTTACCGTTACTTCCTGACCCTCTTTAATGGTTCTGGTATAGCCCATTAAATCTGCCAGCTTGTTGATGTCGATTACTCTTCCATCTATAGCAAGTACCTTATCTGTAATTTTAAACCCAACGCTTTTTGCAAATGGAGATAAAGCTGCATCTTCATCAAATGCTAACGCTTGGGTTCCCGGATCGTAACCTGTTTGAGTAGGATCTTTAATAAACCAGAAAATAGGAGGAAGTTCCTTTTTGCTTACTTCTACTCCTGCCATTTTCAGGTATTCTGCGTAAGGTGTAGGCTGGTTTCCTGCAATATATTTATTATAAAAATCCTTTATCTGAGGGTAGCCTGTTACAGTTACCAGTTCATCAATCAGCTTATCATCCTTGAACGGTTTATTTTCTCCGAACCTTTGGGATAATTTTCTGATCATATCACGATAGCCCATTTCTCCATTGGATAGCTTTCTTAGTTCAATATCCATACACATAGCTAGAAGAGCTCCTTTTTCATAGACATTTCTGTACTGATCTTTATAAGCATCCTGCAGTATATTTTTACTCATTACCGTAAATGGCATAGTATCATTATACTTCTTGGAGTTATTAATCTTTTCTCCGATTCTTTTAAGAAAATCCTCTTTGTTAATAAGCCCTTCCTGGATCTGGAACAGGTTTGCAAAATATTCAGTCCCGCCTTCGTACATCCATAAATGCTGAGACATTTTCGGATCAGCATAATTAAAATAATGGATTTCTTCGGAATGGGTCTTCAAAGGATTAACGGTATGGAAGAATTCATGAGAAACCACATCGGTAATGGTTTGGTCAATGGCTTCTTTAGGCATTCCTTCAGGAAGCACTACACTTGTAGATTCGTGATGTTCCAATGCTCCAAAACCATGAACATCAGGACCATCACCACCGGATAGGTAAAGCATGATCGCATACTTTTTATTGGTGTTCATATCCCCAAGGAATTTCTTCTGAGCCACTACCATTTTTTCAAGATTATCCTTGAAATCTGAGGCCTTATATTTTCCAGTCGGAGAATAAACTCCCAAT
This sequence comes from Chryseobacterium sp. BIGb0232, assembly GCF_024810195.1. Taxonomy (NCBI): domain Bacteria; kingdom Pseudomonadati; phylum Bacteroidota; class Flavobacteriia; order Flavobacteriales; family Weeksellaceae; genus Chryseobacterium; species Chryseobacterium sp. BIGb0232. The sequence continues at coordinate 177,806 of NZ_JANUEH010000011.1, read as the reverse complement.
ACAAGATCCATTCCGCCTGCATTGAAGGTGATATAATCCGGTTTGGTGTACATCAGTGGTGAATCTGTCACCTTGGCATAGTTGGCAAGTGTATAGGTATCTGTAGATTCTGATTTATCCTGATCTACCAATGCCGTAGTTCCGTAGAAATCAGTGGGTTTTTGAACAATCAACTGATAAGGGACATCCTGCATATTTTCAATATATCCTACGAAACCATGGGTATTGATCATATAGACTTTTCCTGCTTCAATATCAGTTCCTGAAGGAGAGAATACAGCTTTATGCTTTGAGGTATCTGTTTCTTCATCGAAGCTGTCATTCACAAGATAGGAGATCTTGCTCAGGTTTTGGGCATTTTTTAATGAATAGCTATTATCGTTAACTTTTGTAAAAGCTAATTCTTTTCCTTTATTATCGTAAAACTTAATGCCCTCTATAAACCTTCCGTAATCATCTACAGAATAAGTTCCCGGAACCGTTTTGGGAAAGTGAAATTTAATATCTCCCGATTTCATTTTCGGGAATTCCATAGTAACGGCTACTTTATCATCTTTTACATTAACGAGGTCAATAGTGGTCTTTATAGACTGTGCATTTGCTAAAAAAGCGGCAAAAAGGCCTAAGCTAAGTGCTGTTTTTCTCATTAGGTTTAAATTTTATAGTTAAATAGTTGTTTTATTTCTGATTTTGTTACGGAGTGGAGTATTAAACTTTTCTTAAAGTTTTTAGTGTAAAAGAAAAAAGACAAATTTACAGCATGGTAAACTTGTCTTTTTTGTTAATCTATTGAACGTTCAAATAATTAATATAATAGTTTTTGTTCCATTCAACAGGAGTATTTTTCTTAAGCTTCACTGTTTGCCATTCTTCAGTTGGATTTATCGTCTGATCTCCATTGATGATGATCGGAAGCTTCAGGTTTTTCACTACATCTGTATATCTGAATTTCAATGTATCTCCGTTTTGAGAGTATTCAAGCGTAGGAATTTTGATGGTTCTCAGATACTGGTCAAAAACCGTAGAGAAATCAATACCTGCCTTTGATGAAATATAATCTTCAATCTGTTTTGTGGTAACGGTCTGATGATAGAAATCTTTGCCCAGCCCTCTTAAGATCTGTCTGAATTTTTCATCATTATTGATTACCTGTCTTATGGTATGAAGCATATTGGCTCCTTTCGGATACATATCACCGCTTCCTTCATTTCTTACACCATATTTTCCGATAATAGGAATATCATTGTGAATATTTCCTCTAATACCAATAAGATATAGATCTGCAGACTTTTTATCCAGATAGTTTTCTGTAAAAAGTACCTCTGAGTACATCGTGAAGCTCTCATGGATCCACATATCTGCCTCATCCTTTGCTGTAATATTGTTGGCAAACCATTCGTGGCCACTTTCATGAATGATGATATAATCCCATTTCAGACCAACTCCTGTTCCTGAAAGATCTTTTCCGCGGTAACCGTTTTGATAGCCATTTCCATAGGCTACATTACTCTGGTGCTCCATTCCCAGATAAGGAGAATCTACCAGTTTATAGGAATCTTCATAGAAAGGATAAGGGCCGAACCAGTGTTCAAATGCGGATAACATTGGTTTTACCTGCTCAAACTGTTTCTTTGCTTTTTCCAGGTTATAGTCAAGAACCCAGTAATCCAAATCCAGTTTTCCTTTTTCACCGTCAAAAGTATCTTTAAAATTTACGTACTTACCAATGTTCGGAATAATGGAGTAGTCATTGATAGGGTTTTTCACTTCCCAGGTATAAGTCGTCTTATTACCGGTGGTTTTTTTATCAATCAATCTTCCGTTTCCAACGCCTACAAGATCATTTGGCGTAATAATCTTCATCACAATCCCATTATCTGGCTCATCGCTCCAGATATCTTTAGTCGGAAGCCAGATAGAAGACCCGATTCCCTGCACAGCAGGACTCATCCATGGGTGTCCCTTTTCATCTTTAGTGAAAACCCATCCGCCATCCCATGGGGCATTTTGGGCAATAAGAGGATTTCCGGAATAATCTACATCAATAGTATATTTTTCTCCCTTTTTGAACTTTTTCTTTGCAGTGATCAATATAAAATCTCCATCCTGCTTATAGTTGGCAATAGGAAAGCTGGCTGTTACTTTTCCGGCTTTCATCGGTTGCTGAAGATCAATCTGAAATACAGGATTGGTAACATCCTTTATGATCTGAAAGCTGATCTTATTCGTTCCTTTAATGCTTTTCTGCTCAAAATCAGGTTCTACGGAAAAATCATATTTTTTGACATCCCAGAAATTTCTGAATTGCGTATTGGAGCCTTTTAATGTATCTTGTTTACTATAAACTTTGTCTTTTTCAAAGAGCTGCCCAAAGGCAATTCCGGAAACAAATAAAAGGGTGTATGACAGCTTTTTCATGTAAAATTAAATTAATAATCTTTCCAAAAGTATAAAATTAAATTAACAGCTGGATAGGGATAGTGCGAAAATAATGAGTAAAAGAAAGATTGATGTTCTACATAACGTGTTTAGCCGGATAAACTATTGAAACATATTAATTTCTTATTCTTAACCGTATTTACATCCTTGTCAAGGTTTTAAACCTTGACAAGGATGTCTGCCAGACTACTTTTGCGTGATAATCTAAAATAATCCAATATAAATAATATAGCGCTTTTCAATCTTTGACATTCATTCTTTTTTAAATAATTCCTGCGAATATCTTATAGAAATAACAAAGCCCGGAGGTAACCGGGCTTTTGTATAAGGTGAATTTTTAATGTAATTATTTCTGTACTGCAGGAAGATTTCCATTGCTTTTCTGTACTCTTTTATAAGTGAAAGTACACATCATAATACTGAATTCATATAAGATAAGTAATGGGAAAGCTGCCATCAGCATACTTAAAACGTCTGCCGGAGTGATGATTGCTGCCACTACCATGATTAATACAATCGCATGACGACGGTAAGTTTTCATAAATAAAGGGGTAAGAATTCCAATGCTGGTAAGGAAATAGATCAGAATAGGGAAAAGAAAAATAACTCCCATACCCAAAACTACCTGTAAAAATAATGTTGTATAATCACTCAGATCATAAAGAGGAACAATAATATCTGAAATTTTAAAGATTACTCCAAAATTAACAGCGAATGGAAGTATTAAAAAATACCCACATAAAACTCCGGTCATAAAAAGTATCCAGACTGAATTAATGATATAGATTGAATTCTTTCTCTCTCTCGGATGTAAAGCTGGGCCAATGAAGCGCCATAGCTCCCAAACGATATAAGGAAATGCTGCAACCATTCCTCCAAAAACAGAAACAGCCATCATTACATTGAACTGCTGATATAGTCTTTGTACACGTACCGGAAAATCCTTCGGAAGGTGAATACTGTCTTCTCCCAAAATCAGTCTTGAAAAATGATTAACAATTTTGAAAGTCGGGAAATCATTTCTTGTAGGTCCAAAAAAGATATGGTCCATAATCCAGTTGATATTGAAACCAACCGCAAAGGCTGCAATGATGATAGCAATAATCGAACGGACCAAATGCCCTCTTAATTCTCCAATATGCCCAAGAAAGGACATGTCTTTGTTATTGTCCATATAATAGAATCTGTCAAAATGCCAGCTGCAAATGCCAGCAGTTTAAGTCTGCGAAATTATGAAATAATAATCAGTATTTAGAATTTATTAGTCATGAATTTGTTCAGGTTTATATTACATATCTTTGAAGTGTTTTAACAATACATTCAGATATATTAACAGACAGCCTGAAATGACTATTTCAGGCTGTCTGTTAATATACTTAAGCTCAGGATTATTTCTCCAGAATTTCCAGTACTTTTTGCGCTACAGCAGCTCCGGATTGAGGATTCTGTCCGGTTACCAGATTTCCATCAGCTACAGCAAAAGGAACAAAATCATGGTCTGTTTTTACATAATGGGCTCCTTTGCTTTTCAGTACATCTTCCGTAAGATATGGAATATGGTCAGCCAGTTCTGCAGCAATTTCCTCTGAATTTGAAAAGCCTGTCAGTGTCTTTCCCTCAATCAGATTTTTTCCATTAGAAAGTTTTATATTGAAAAGTGCTACAGCTCCGTGACATACTGAAGATATAATACCTCCGTCTTCATAAATACTGCGGGCTATTTCCTGCAGCTCGGTATTATCAGGGAAATCCCAGATCACACCATGTCCGCCTGCATAGTAAATGACGCTATAGTCTTTAGGGTTGATCTCACCCGGTGTTAAAGTATGACCGAGTTTATTTCTGAACGTTTCATCAGCATAATATTTCCAGTCTACAGGCTGTACAAACATTTGCAGAGAAATAGGATCAAGCGGAGTATAGCCTCCTTTCGGACTTACAAAATCAATTTCATAGCCTTTTTCTGCCAGCTTTTCATAGAAATGAACGGCTTCTCCCAGCCACAGGCCTGTTGCTCTTTCCATATCAGGATATTTTTCCACACTTGTCACTACGATTAATGCTTTCTTTTTCATTGGTATTGTTCTTAAAAATTATAGAACAAAGGTTGTGATTTTTATAAAGCAATGCTAAGGATATACCTCAAAAAAAAGATGTGACACAGGTCACATCTTTATAAGTATAATCGGCTTAATGTTTCTCTTGAAACTCCCAGATAGCTTGCAATAAGCTGTTTCGGAATGTGGTCTATAAAACCGGGGTATTGTTTAATAAAATCTTCATAGCGTTCTTTGGCAGGCTTACTCATTAATGAGAGGATCCTTTGCTGCAGGGCTACATACCCAAAATTGGACTTTACTCTGAAAAAATGTTCCATTGCCGGAACTTTTGCACAAAGTGTATTTAAATCTTCATAAGATATAGCATATACTTCGGCATCTTCAATACAATCAACAGCCAGTGATGAGGTTTCCTGCTTAAAAAAACCGGCAAAATCTGAAATCCACCAGTTGGACGCAGCGAACTGAAGAATATGTTCTTTTCCTGCAGTGTCTATAAAGCTGCTTTTAACAATACCTTTTTCTATCAGAAAAATTTCATGTACAGGCTGATGTTCCTGTATGAGAAACTGTCTTTTCCGGAATCTTTTTTTCATAAAAAAGCTTTGAATAGCCTCAAATTCATCATTTGTAGGATTGATGATTTTCTGAATATGCTCTTTTAGGAAATGGCTCATCTTAATAAAGATTAATTAATTCCTTCATCAAGCAGTTTATGCAGATCAATGATTCCGAAATATTTTCCGTTTTCAGTTACTACAAGCTGACCAATATTATTGTTTTTTAAAATTTTCATTGCTTCTTTGGCAAGGGCATCCTTTTCAATAGTTCTTGGATTGGCAGACATAATGTCTTTAGCCAACACTTTACTGATATCTTCTCCCTTCATCAGCATTCTTCTCAAATCTCCATCGGTAATAACTCCAATGATCTGATCCTCATTGGTCACTACAGTAATCCCGTGGCTTGATGCACTGATGGAGATAATAACATCCCTTATCAGAGCATCTCCGGAAACCTGAGGCTTTTGTGAAGAAAGGAATTGCTCAACTCTGGAAGTAAGATTTTTACCCAGGCTTCCTCCAGGATGGAATTTGGCAAAGTCATTCGCTTTGAAATCATTCAGTTCCATCAAAGAAACGGCTAACGCATCACCCAATGCCATTTGAATGGTAGTGGAACTTGTAGGAGCCAGTTTATTAGGACAGGCCTCTACATCAACATGGGTATCCAGAATAATTTGTGAAAATTCAGCCAGTTTACTGCTTTTATTTCCTGTCATTCCTATCAGAGCTGAAGAATAATCCTTTAAATAAGGAACAAGGTTGGCAATTTCAGGAGAGTTTCCGGAATTGGAGATACAAAGTACCACATCCTGCTTCTGAATCACACCCAGATCACCATGAATTGCCTCCGAAGCATGCAGAAATTGAGAGGGAGTACCTGTAGAATTCAGGGTAGCAACAATTTTATTACCTACATGAGCAGATTTTCCTATTCCTACTACAATTAATTTCCCTTTTGCAGAGTGAATAATTTCTACAGCATGGGCAAATTGGTCGTCAATTCTGTTTTTTAATTTTTCTAGTTCTGAAATTTCAATTTCTAAAGTGCTTTTGGCAATTGATATAATGTTGGTTCTATCCATTTTATGACAATAAGGTATACAAAAAAGTTTTCAAAAAACGTTATATTTTAAAAACAATATTTAATATAAATTTTATTTTTTATAAATTCGTTCGCTTTTATTTTAAGCAGAATTTTTATAACTTTGGGTTAGATGCAAATTTAGCAATAGAAAATTAGATGAGCGCAAAAAAAGCCAATTTATCAGGCGAATTGAAAAAGTATTTTGGGTTTTCTACATTTAAGGGACAACAGGAACAGATCATAGAAAACCTATTGAACGGGAAGGATATATTTGTGTTGATGCCTACAGGTGGTGGTAAATCATTATGTTATCAGCTTCCGGCACTTATTTCTGAGGGGACGGCAATAGTTGTTTCACCTTTAATAGCGTTAATGAAGAATCAGGTAGATGCCGTAAACGGGCTTTCTTCTGAGGATGGGGTAGCGCATGTATTAAATTCATCATTAAATAAGACACAGACAAAACAGGTTTTTGACGATATTAAAAGCGGAAAGACCAAACTTTTGTATGTAGCTCCGGAATCATTGATTAAAGATGACTATCTGGACTTCCTGAAAGATGTTAAGATTTCTTTCTTTGCTATTGATGAAGCTCACTGTATTTCAGAGTGGGGACATGATTTCAGACCGGAATACAGGAACTTGAAACAGATTATTGATAAGATTGCCAGTGTACCGGTGATCGCTCTTACGGCTACAGCTACGCCGAAGGTGCAGGATGATATTCAGAAAACACTGGGCATGATCAATGCTTTGGTCTTTAAAGAAAGTTTCAACCGTCCGAACCTATATTATGAGGTAACTCCTAAAATTAATATAGATAAGGAGATTGTTAGATTTATCAATCAACATAAAGGAAAATCAGGGATTGTCTATTGTCTGAGCAGAAGAAAAGTGGAAGAATTTGCCCAGCTTCTGCAGGTCAACGGTATCAATGCACTTCCTTATCATGCAGGTCTTGATCAGAAAGTGAGAGTAGCTAATCAGGACAAATTCCTGATGGAAGAAGTAGATGTGATTGTAGCTACCATTGCATTCGGAATGGGAATCGATAAGCCGGATGTACGTTTTGTTATTCACTATGATTTCCCGAAATCTCTGGAAAGTTATTATCAGGAAACCGGTAGAGCAGGAAGAGATGGCGGTGAAGGGCATTGTCTGGCTTTCTATGATCCTAAGGACATTGAAAAACTGGAAAAATTTCTTGCTCAAAAACCTGTGTCCGAAAGAGAAATCGGGTTACAGCTTTTAAATGAGGTAGTAGGGTATGCAGAAACTTCAATGAGCAGAAGACAATATATTCTTTATTATTTTGGAGAAAGCTTTGATCCGGTGAAAGGTGACGGAGCTCAAATGTGTGATAATTCATCCAATCCTCCGAAACTGAAAGATGCAACTTCTGATTTAACAAAGGCACTGGAACTGATTCATGATACAGGAGAAAAATTCAAGTCAAAAGATCTTATTTCCGTTATTGTAGGAAAAGAAACTGCTGTTTCCAAGTCTTATAAGCTGGAGCAGAACTCTTATTTCGGTTTTGGGAAAGAAGAAAAAGATAACTATTGGAAGACCATTTTAAGACAGGCAACCGTTCAGAATTTCTTACAGAAAGATATTGAAACTTACGGTGTTTTAAAGATGACAGAAAAAGGAAGAAGTGTATTGGCAGGTAAATCCAAGAATATTTTCTTAATCGCTGAAGACAGGGAATTCGACCTTACACAGGCCAAGGCAGATAGTGATCAGTTGCAGCAGCAGGCAGGAGGAGGCCTGGACCAAAAGCTTTTTACCTTATTAAAAGAATTAAGAAAAAAAGTAGCCAAAAAGCATGGTATCCCGCCTTACACGGTATTTATGGATCCAAGTTTGGAGGATATGACAGTTCAATATCCTATTACATTAGATGAAATCAACAAAATTTATGGAGTAGGAGAAGGAAAGGCCAAGAAATATGGTAAAGAATTCGCTGACTATATCAAAACCTATGTTGAAGACAATAATATAGAACGTACTCAGGACATGGTACTGAAACAGGTGGCCAATAAATCCAGTCACAAAGTGTTTATCATCCAGAGTACAGATAAAAAGATTGATCTTGAAGATATTGCAAGAGCCAAGAACCTTTCTATGGATGAACTTCTGAAAGAAATGGAAAGAATTGTGTATCAGGGAACGAAGCTTAATATCGATTATTATATTGAAGACAATTTTGATGAAGATATCGTAGATGGCTTCATGGAGTTCATGAACGAGTCTGAAAGTGACAGTATGAAAGTCCTGCTGGATGAGTTTGGAGATGAACTGTCTGATGAAGAGGTAAGAATGCTGAGAATTAAGTTTATCAGCGATGTTGCAAACTAAGGAATGAAATATGAAAAAAATATTAAAAGCTCTTCTACTGAAGAGCTTTTTTATTGTAATTTATAGAAGGATAATGATTTACATTGAATGTTGTTTTAAAGAAAAACTATATTATAATTTTATTCTTTCTCATGATAATCATTGCCTATGATTGTTTTGTAAGGAAGATTTATACTGATGTACAATTTTATCAGAGATAAAATCTTTGCGCTTTACAGCAGCAGATATTAAAAAATCCTTGCGTCTTTGCAAATTCCAACAAATACATATCTGAAAGTTACAATTACGCTGTCTTGTTTACAATGACAAAAGGAAGATTTGACTTGTAACTAAACTTTTTAGTAACTTTAACTGATGAAAAAAATATCTGTCATATTTATTCTGCCGGACCTAGAAACCGGAGGTGCAGAAAGAATAGTTACCACCATTGCAAATCATCTTTCCAGGGATCGTTTTGAACCCAAGATTTTGCTGTTGCGTAAACAGGGCGGATACCTTAATTTTCTGAAAAAAGATGTCGAAATTATAGATATCAATACCGATAGGATCAGACATTCCTTAAAACCTATTTTAGGAGAGATCTATAGAAGAAAACCTGATATTGTATTTTCCGGATTTGGAGAAGTGAATGCCTATTTATCATTATTTATCAAGCTTTTTCCAAGAACGAAGTTTATTGCCAGGGAAACGAATGTGGTTACCCAACACGTAACGAGAAAGGAAATCAAGTTCTTTTATAATTTTTACAATAACTACCAGAGAATTATTGCACAAAGTGATGATATGATGAAAGATCTTGTGGATAATTTTAATATTAAAAAGAAAAAAATTATCAAGATCAATAATCCGGTAGACTTTGACTTTATTGATGAAAAACTAAGAACTTCCTTGAAGCCTGATGGATTTAAATACAATTACAAAAATGTAGTAGCCATTGGGAATTTATCAGCCAGAAAAGGATTTGATAACCTGTTGAAAGTATTTTCAAGGCTCAAAAGCGAAAATATAATGCTTCATATTCTGGGGGATGGAAAAGACAGGGATGTTCTGCTTCAGATGAAGGAATTTTTAGGATTGAAAAATGTAATCTTCCATGGCAGACAGGAGAATCCTTACCAGTTTTTAAAGTATGCCGATCTGTTTATTCTTTCTTCAAGATATGAAGGCTTTCCCAATGTACTTCTGGAAGCGGGAGCATGCGGAACCTATTCTTTAGCCAATAATTGTCCGGGAGGGATCAATGAGATCATTCAGCATAATGTGAATGGCGAGATTGGCAATATTGAAGACTATGAAGACTTTGCCCAGCAAATCATAAAAGTGATGCATGGAAATTATAATCGCGATGCGATAAAAAATTCCATTAAATCAAGGTTTTCAAAAAATATTATTTTAGATAAATATGAAAAGGTATTATTGGACTTAATCTATAAATAGTCAATATCATAAGGATGAAAACAATCGCATTTATTGCCTGCATGCTTTTTTCTATTACAGTAATGGCTCAGAAAAGCCAGATAGCCAGAAAAGAGTTGCTGAAAGCTTCAATGAATCAAAAAGTAACTACTGCTAATGTTCAGGAAATAACAATGGCAGGAGGACAGGCTGCACCCAAACATTTGCATCCATGTCCGGTCATTGGAATCATACAATCCGGAGAAGTTATTTTTCAGATAGAAGGTGAGGAAAGTGTTATTCTTCATGCAGGAGATGCTTTCTATGAACCTAAAAATGTTAATATTCTTCATTTTGATAATGCCTCAAAAGAAAAACCGCTGGTTTTTACAGCAATTTATTTGAAAAAAGGACATGAAGAAAATATTAAGTTTTTTAAATAATCGTTGAGAAAAAACATTAGTTGATTTTAAAACTGATAAAGTTTATTTTGATGGGTGATCACTTTGGTTACCCGCAATTCAAATCAATTCCTTAATATGATATTGGAAAGCATTTCTTTTTCAGGAATTATTGTTGCATTGATGTGTATGGCTTTGTTGCTTTCCAAAAAGAAAAAGGTTTCTTCAGATTATTATCTTATAGCTTGGCTTTTGGTTGCTGCTACTAACCTGATCTATTATTTATTTCCATCCTTACTTCCTGAAATCATTCAGCCTTTTGGTTTTGCGCTTCCTGTGCTCAGTATGGGAATGCTTTACCTGTATGTTATTTCGATTACTTTTAATATAGAGTTCAATGTAAGCTTCCTGATTAAACATTCTTTGTTTTTTATCTGTTACAGCTTATTATTTATTGGAATTTCATTGTTTTACAGTCAGATCGGATTTAACAACAGCATTCCGTTTTTTATAGAAAAACAACAGAATAAAATGCTGGATCTGCTTACGTTTCCAATGGCGATTGTTCCCGTGGTATATATCATTTTGTGTTTTCTGGCTTTAAAAAGATACCAGAAGATGCTTCCCGAATATTATTCAGCACTTGAAAAAATAAACCTGAACTGGCTGAAATATATCATTGTTTCTTTAATTATACTCTTTATCGGGGTTTTCTGTATGATTGCTTTAGGAACACGGGCGGACCTCATTCCTTTTGATAAGATTTTTCAGATTGTTGCAGTAGTGCAAAGTGGCTATTTATTGTGCATTGTGTTCTTTAGTTTAAGGCAAAGTATTGTATTCAATCAACAGGCAACTCTTGATAGGAATACTGTGGTTATCAAAGAAGAAAAAGACGATGTTCAGGATAAAGTCTATTCCGATATCCTCTCCCAAAGATTATTACAATTCATGGAAACAGGCAGACCTTATCTTGACGAAGAGTTGAGCCTGCAGAAATTGTCTCTATTAATGGATGTTTCCACCCATCAGCTTTCACAGACGATCAATCAGGGACTCAACACCAACTTTTACAAATTTGTGAATGCTTACAGAATAGAAGAAGTTAAGAAAAAGCTGGGAGATCCTGTGTTTGAAAAATATTCAATCTTAGGAATTGCATTTGAATCAGGGTTTAATTCAAAATCTACTTTTAATAAGATCTTTAAGGAAGAAACCGGAATGACACCATCCGAATTTAAGAAGTCCGAATCGATTAAAAAAGAGTCCTAACCGATCATTTAGGACGACCAGACTTGTGTTTTATGGGATTTTTGCCATCAAAAAACTATGGACACACCTCTTCATTTAAGTAACATTATTGTACATGTCATCAGTGGAACCATTGCACTTATCATTGGGTTTCTGATTCTGTTAAAAACAAAAGGAACCTCATTACATGTAAAGCTCGGATACTTTTTTGTGTATTGTATGATCGTTGTGGTAACTACCGGTGCTTTCGGAGTGATTGTATTTAAAAGAAACCTTTTTCTGCTGTTGATTACCATTCTGGCCGCCTATAATACTTATTCGGGATTCAGGATTTTAAAGGAAAAATCAAACCGTTTTTACCTCAAAGACCTTTTGGCGATGCTGGGTGCCTTAGCCATAGCTTTGGTGTTTGTGCATTACCTGAAATTTATTGGTTTCTATTGGAATCCAGTGGTTATTTACTCTGGTGTAGGCTATTTGCTGCTGGTGGTTTCATATGATGTATTTCGATATTGTATTCCGAGAGCCCGATATGGAAATCTTTGGCGTTATGAGCATTCCAGTAAAATGATCAGTGCGATGGGAGCGCTTTTATCTGCTTTTATCGGAACTCTTTTACCGGATTATAAACCCTATAGCCAGATTCTTCCGTCTCTGTTGATGACTTTGATAATGATATTTTTTAATATTAAAATTTATTTCCGATTGAAAAAATAAAATACTGTAGCAAAGCCATAAATCTTTGTGTTCTCAAAATATCAGACTTTGTGTATAAAAGACTTTGTGTACTTTGATCGTAACTTCATATTGAGGTGTTTTTAGTATTTTTGCGTTTCAAATAAAAATAGAATGAAAATGATTCCTAAAATAGGATGCGCTTGTGAAAAACCGGACCAAAATTATACTGAATACAGAAGTTCCGAGTTGGGGATAGATCATACCAACGGAAGGCACGGAGAAGTAAGTATTCAGCAGTGTAAGTTATGCCAGAGAATATGGATTCATTATTTTGTTGAATATGAAAATTATTCCCAATCAGGAAGATGGTACAAAGGAATTGTTTCGAAAAAAGACCGTTTACAGATAACTCCGGAAAACGCAGTAGAGTATCTTGAAAATGTTGAATGGTATGTTTATGGAGGTTCTTTTTTTGAAAGTACAGGAACGATCGGAAATGGTAGACTGCAGCTAGATTGATGACCGCGTTAAGGTATTTAAAATTTTTTGATCTCAAAATTGATAAAACTCACTTTGGTGCTTGGTAATTTATATGTAAATTTGTGAGAATTAAGATAGATAATAATAAACAAATTCATAAAATAACATGAGTCAATTCGATGTTACCGTAATAGGTTCTGGTCCTGGAGGTTATGTAGCTGCGATCCGTGCAGCACAGTTAGGTTTCAAAACAGCAATTATTGAAAAATATTCAACTTTAGGCGGAACTTGTCTTAACGTTGGATGTATTCCGTCAAAAGCGCTTCTTGACAGCTCTGAGCATTTCGAAAATGCAAAACACAATTTTGCAGGTCACGGAATCATCATCAACGAGCCTCAAGCGGATATCGCAAGAATGATCGAACGTAAAAACGAAGTGGTAGATCAAACGACTAAAGGAATCAACTTTTTGATGGACAAAAACAAGATCACTGTTTTTGAAGGATTGGGAAGCTTTGAATCTGCTACTCAGATTAAAATCACTAAGAATGACGGTTCTTCTGAAACGATTGAATCTAAATATACCATCATTGCAACAGGTTCTAAACCATCTTCTTTACCTTTCATTACTCTTGATAAAGAAAGAGTAATTACTTCTACTGAAGCTTTAAACCTTAAAGAGATCCCTAAGCATTTAGTAGTAATCGGAGGTGGAGTTATTGGTCTTGAATTAGGTTCTGTATACTTAAGACTGGGTGCTCAGGTAACTGTAGTTGAGTTTATGGATAAAATCATCCCTGGAATGGATGGAGCTTTAAGTAAGGAATTAACTAAAGTTCTTAAAAAACAAGGAATGAAGTTTATGCTTTCTACAGCGGTTTCTGCAGTAGAAAGAAACGGTGATACTGTAAAAGTTACGGCTAAAGATAAAAAAGGAGAAGAAGTAGTTGTAGAAGGAGATTACTGTTTAGTTTCTGTAGGAAGAAGACCTTATACAGACGGTCTTGGTCTTGAAAAAGCAGGAGTAGAACTTGACGAAAGAGGAAGAGTAAAAACAAACGACCACCTTCAGACTAACGTTGCTAACATCTATGCAATCGGAGATGTGATCAAAGGAGCAATGCTTGCTCACAAGGCTAGTGAAGAAGGAACTTTAGTTGCTGAAATATTAGCAGGTCAAAAACCACATATCAATTATAACCTAATCCCGGGTGTTGTTTACACTTGGCCTGAAGTTGCTGGAGTTGGTAAAACTGAAGAGCAGCTGAAAGAAGAAGGAGTAGCTTATAAAGTAGGTTCTTTTCCAATGAGAGCATTAGGAAGAAGCCGTGCAAGTGGTGATGTTGATGGTCTTGTTAAAATTATTGCAGACGAGAAAACTGATGAGGTTTTAGGAATGCATATTATAGGAGCAAGAGCTGCTGACCTTATTGCTGAAGGAGTAATTGCTATGGAGTTCCGTGCAAGTGCTGAAGACATTGCAAGAAGTTCTCACGCACACCCAACATATGCAGAAGCGATTAAAGAAGCTGCATTGGATGCTACAGAAAAAAGACCTATCCACATGTAATATTTGATTAAAAATTTAATCATTTAAATAATAAAAGAGGAGCAACTGCTCCTCTTTTTGTTTACCCATATATCTCTTTTTGTCATTGCGAGCAAAGCGAAGCTATCTCAAAGTCACAATTTTTTTGAATGGCTTCTATTGTAAATCACAAAGATTTTATCTCCGATAAAATTGTATACTGTTAAAATATACTTTTGTAATCGCTACGAATTCACGAATGATTTTTATTAATGTATAAAATATGATAATGGAAATATTTTGAAAGCTTTTCATTGCTGAGAATCTTTGATTCTCTTGCGCCTTAGCGTTTTCCAATAAAATCCCTAACCTACCAGAATTAGAAAGATTTAGGTGACAATAGCCTCCAATAAACTATCCGTTCATCTACATAATTCTCATTTTATCGTAAAATTTCGAATTTTTGGGAACAATATTAAACTGTATTCCGAAAGTAATCCCCTTAAAATATTTTTCTTTGTGTATTGGGAAAGCATATCCTGTATTGAGGAATACAGCATTAAATAAAGAGATTCCAATTCTTGGTTCCAATGCATACTGATTGATCGAAGCGCCATACAACAGTCCGTTATTAAGGAAAGAAATGTTAGCCTCAGGAATAAATTTATTGGTCTCATCAATTCGTGTATAAAGTATTGACGGTCCCAGAATCACAGATTGATAATTGGAATTTCCGAGTCTGAATTCCAATCCGGCCTGTAAAACATTCCTTCCGCTGTAACGATAGGCCAGATTAATGGCTGCTCTATCCAGGATCTGGGCATTGACAGTGATGAGGGAAAGAAGAAATACTACAGCAAAATATCTTTTCATGTTATTTTTTATTCAAATGTACAGGTTTTAAAGACCATCTGAAATATAAAACGATTCTTAAAACTATAGATTAGGTTAATCTTCAAATTTCCGTACCTTTGTAAGCTAATTTTATCATCAATGCAACTCGGAAAAACTCAGACTTTACAAATTTCAGAAAAAAATAACTCAGGATGGTTTCTTACAGATGAAGAATCCGGTGAAAAAGCTTTTCTTCCTAAAATATTCATTCGTGAAGAGAAGGAAGTAGGAGAGTATGTTGAGGTTTTTGTATATCAGGATGATGATAAATTGAAAGCGACTACTGAGATTCCTTTGGCAGAAGTAGGTGAATTTGCGGTAATGAGCTGCGTACAAAGTCTTCCAAGCGGGGCGTTTATGGATTGGGGAATCATCAAAGATTTGTTTATTCCGTATAAACAGCAAAAAGCCAAGATTATTGAGGGAAAAAGATACCTGGTTCATATTTATGTAGATGAAGCTATGGATCTGATCACCGGAACCACAAAATTCAAAAGAAATCCACAATATGAAGATCTTCCGTTCAAAAAAGGGGATAAAGTAGACCTTATCATGATGAACGAAGGTGAACTGGGCTGGAATGTTGTGATCAATAAAAAATATATAGGTTTGATATATGCTTCGGATGTATTCAAGAAGTTGTATCCATTATCTGAAGAGAAAGGATATATCAAAACCATTCGGGAAGATGGAAAAATTGATATTTCCTTACAGCCGGAAGGATTTGAAAATATTGACGAATTCAAACAAAAAATTCTGGACAGGCTGGAAGAAAATTACGGTCTTCTGTATGTGTCTGACAAATCTACTCCTGAAGAGATTAAAGATGAGCTTCAGATGAGTAAAAAGAACTTTAAGAAGGCGATAGGAGGCCTTTATAAGGATAACATTATCGAAATTTCAGACGACAAAATCAAATTATTATAAAAAACAAAAAGAGCAGAATTTTCTGCTCTTTTTTGTTGATACCTGCTTCTATATTCATTTCGAGAAATACTGATGTAGCATTTACCACTACAATATCCAATTTTAGCATTCAAAACTTTATTTCAAAAATATGATGTAAATCATAATAATTTCGTTTAATTTTTTTGTTTAACAATTTTGTCAAAAATAAAATTTGATATAAATTTGCACAAAATTGTTTAACAATAATGTCAAATCAAGCAAAAAAAGACCAAACACAGGAATTGATCAAGGAGACAGCGAAGAAATTATTCTTTGTGAAAGGAAAATTTGATGCTACTACGCAGGAGATTGCAGATGAAGCAGGAGTGAATAGAACCCTTATTAATTATTACTTCCGATCAAGAGACAAACTTATTCAGATCATCTTTGATGAAGCACAGAAAGTAGAGCAGGAAAAATCAAAGATTATCCAGAATTCTGAGCTTCCCTTTAAAGAGAAGATCAGTCAGTTTATAGAAAGCAGCCTTGCTACAAGCCTTCAATATCCTTATCTGGAAACATACATTGTTTCACAGATCAATAAAGGAACCTGCCATCACAGGGAAATTGAGGAAGATATCCTGGATAAAATGTACAGCGATATTGAAAAAGAAATGGAGCTAGGCAACATTGAGAAAATGGCTCCGGTTCAGTTTATTCTGAACATGGTTTCACTATTGGTTTTTCCAAGTGCCGTAAGACCTTTATTCATGGAGAATTTATTAATTAGTGACGAAGAATATGATGAGATTATTTCCGTGAGAAAAGGGATCATTCTCAATATGTTATTTAAAAATTAAAAAAATCTAAAGTATTTCTTAAAATGATTCGTCAGTTAGAAATAAAAATAGGAGAGAACTTAAAAAAATAAACGAAGTATAAAAATTATGAGAAGAAAACGTATAACTGCTCAAAAGCTAAAAATTGGGATAGCTGCAGCATTTATGATTTTCGGCTTTTCATCGGTTTCTGCCCAGCAGCAGGTTTCCTTGCAGGAGGCCATCAAGCAGGCACTCCAAAATAAAGCAGAAGCCAAAAAGGCTGCTTTACAGATCAAAAAAGCTGAATATAAAATTGATGAAGCCAGAGCCGGAGCCTTACCTCAGGTAACTGGTACGGCGGGTTTAACCTATAATCCAATTATTCAGCAATCATTGCTGGAATTTGGTGGACAAAGGATAACGGCTCAGTTGGGACAGCCTTGGAGTACCAATGCGGGAGTCAATGTTCAGCAGGCAATATTTGATCAGAGAGTTTTTACAGGCCTCAAAGCTGCGAAATCTACCAGAGAGTTTTACATTCTGAACGCTCAATTAACCAATGAACAAATTATTGAGAATGTAGCAACAGCTTACTATCAGGTTTTTGTGCAGGAAGAAAATCTCAAAACCGTACAGGTGAGCTATGCAAATACTGAAAAGGTAAGAAATGTTATAAAAAGTTTGTTAGATAATGGGTTGGCAAAATCTATCGACCTGGATCGTACGAATGTACAGTTGACTAATATTGGATCAAACAGACAGCAATTGATCAATTCAGTTGAACTTTCAAAAAACTCTCTGAAGTTTTATATGGGAGTTCCAATCGAAACTGATATCGAGCTTGAAGAGAAAACTATTGAACCGAAACCTGAGCTTATAATCAATAATGTCAATTTGGATAACCGTCTGGAATTACAGGTAAAGAACAAAAACAGAGAACTTCTGGTGTTCAATAAAAAAGCGACGGAAGCCTATCTTTATCCTACTGTAAGTTTGCAGGCAAACTATGCCTGGGCCGCAACAGGAAAGAAGTTTCCCCTTACCAATGGTTTGAGTAATGGCGTACTTTGGAGTGATTATTCAGCAATAGGACTCAATATCAACGTTCCTATCTTCACGGGTGGTGCTACAAAAGCTAAGATCCAGCAGGCGGAAATCGATATTCAGGATCTGGATATGGATATTCAAAATACTCAGTTGAATTTGAGCCTGGATTATAAAAATGCGATTTCTAATATGGAAAATTCGATTATTAATATCCAAAGCATGAAAGATAATGTAGGCCTTGCGGAAAGAGTACAGAAAAATACTCAATCTAATTACCAGAATGGTTTGGCAACACTTACAGAAGTGTTGGATTCAGAAAATGCTTTAACTTCAGCAAAACAAAATTATTCAAACTCACTATTAGACTATAAGCAAGCTGAGATCAAATTAATTAAAGCAAAAGGAGAGTTAAATACATTACAAAACCCATAATAAACAATGAAAAAAACTTTAATATATATCATCGTAGCAGCTGTACTCGTAGGGTTAGCAGCTTACAAGATTGCTGGTAACAAAGAGAAGCAGACTCAGGAAGTAAAAGAGGTTGCCAAGCAGGTAGATAAAATCAATGTTAATATAGTCACAGTTGCAAGAGAAAATATAGATACAGACTATTCTGCAAACGGAACATTCCTTCCTAAACAGGAAATGAATCAGTCTTCTGAAATTGCCGGACGTATTGTAAGTGTTTTAGTGAAAGAAGGTTCAAGAGTTGGGGCAGGTCAGGTGTTGGCAACGATTAAAAGAGATGCTATCGAAGTTGATGTTACTCAGGCTCAGAATAATTTACAGAATGCTGTTATCGACAACCAACGTTACGAAAACGCATATAAAACAGGTGGAGTTACAAAACAACAGCTGGATAACTCAAGACTGCAGTTGAAAAATATGCAGGCAGCAGTGAAAGCTCAGGGAGTAAGAGTAAATGATACAAGTATCCGTGCAGGAATCAGCGGAACGATTAATAAAAAAATGGTAGAGCCGGGAACAGTTGTTTCAGTAGGAACTTCCATGTTTGAGATCGTTAACATTAACAGCTTAAAACTTTCTGTTTTAGTAGATGAAAGCCAGGTTGGAAAAATCCAGCTAGGTCAGGAGGTTCCGATTAAAGTAAACGTTTTACCTGAAGAATCTTTTGTGGGTAGAATTACATTTATCGCTCCAAAAAGTGATGCTTCTTTGAATTTCCCTGTTGAAATTGAAGTTCAGAACAGAGGAAACTTAAAAGCGGGTATGTACGCAACAGCTACCTTTAAAACAAACCATGGAGCAGAAACTCAGAATATGCTGACTGTTCCTGCAGAAGCGTTTGTGAATGGAGTAAGCTCAGGACAGCTGTTCGTTGTTCAGAATGGTGTTGCTAAATTGATTACAGTAACCGTTGGTAAAGTTTACGGAGACAAAGTACAGGTATTAAGCGGACTGAATGGTGGTGAGCAAGTGGTAACCAGCGGACAGATCAACCTGGACAACGGATCTAAAGTAAACATTATAAAGTAGAGGATCTATGAAGTTAGCAGAAATATCGATTAAAAGACCCTCGCTGGTAATTGTATTATTTACAATTCTGACGCTGGGAGGTATCCTGAGTTATACGCTCATGGGATACGAATTGATTCCAAAGTTTGAAACCAACATGGTAACCATTTCTACGGTGTATCCGGGAGCTTCGCCTGCAGAGGTGGAGACCTCTGTCACCCGAAAGATTGAAGATGCCGTAGGTTCTTTGGAAAACGTAAAAAAAGTAGAATCTTCTTCATATGAAAGTTTATCGGTTATCATGGTTCAGCTGAACAATGGAGCAGATGTAGATTTTGCATTGAATGATGCTCAGAGAAAGGTAAATGCAATTCTGGGAGACCTTCCGGATGATGTAAAAGCACCTTCCCTGAATAAATTCTCACTGGATGATTTACCAATTATTACGATGAGTATTTCATCTGATAAATTAAACAGTAAGGACCTTTACGACTTACTGGATAAAAAGATTGAACCTATTTTCTCCCGTGTAAACGGAGTAGCACAGGTTGATCTTGTAGGTGGACAGGAAAGAGAAATTCAAGTGAACCTGGACGAAAAGAAATTGCAAGGGTACGGACTTTCTATTGGAGATGTTCAGCAGGCAATCCTTTCATCAAACTTAGATTTCCCTACTGGTAGTTTGAAAACAAGAACTACAAAATCTACCATCAGATTATCAGGAAAGTATAAGTCAACTGAAGAAATGAACAACCTTGTGGTTTCCAACAAAAATGGAGCTCAGGTTCGTTTATCTGATATTGCAACCGTTTTCGACTCTCAGAAAGATGTTGAAAAAGTAGCAAGATTCAATCAGTTTCCAACAATCTTAATGCAGGTAAAAAAGCAGTCTGATGCCAATGCAGTAGCAGTATCTGAAAGTGTTCAGAAAACGATTCAGACTGTAGAAGAAGCTTACAAAGTTCAGGGAGTAAAAGTAAAAATCGTAAATGATACAACAGAATTTACCCTTGAATCTGCCAACCACGTAATTTTCGACTTATTCTTAGCGATTATTCTTGTGGCAATTGTAATGCTATTATTCCTTCACAGTATTAGAAATGCATTCATTGTAATGGTTTCGATCCCGGCTTCATTGGTGGCGGCGTTCATCGGAATGAATCTGATGGGATATACTTTGAACTTAATGAGTTTACTGGGGCTTTCCCTTGTGGTAGGTATCCTTGTAGATGACGCGATTGTAGTACTGGAAAACATCTACCGTCACATGGAGATGGGTAAAAGTAAGATCAGAGCAGCCTATGATGGTGCATCAGAGATCGGATTTACCGTTGCAGCGATTACCCTGGTAATTGTGGTGGTATTCTTACCGATTGCGATGAGTTCAGGGCTTGTAGCAAACATTCTGGCACAGTTCTGCGTCACGGTGGTTATTGCAACATTATTATCGTTGTTAGCATCATTTACCATCATTCCTTGGTTATCATCAAGATTTGGTAAACTGGAGCATTTAACAGGTAAAAACTGGTTTGAGAAATTCATCCTTTGGTTCGAAGGACTCATTGACAAATTTACGCACTGGATTACGGGTATTCTTGAATGGTGTCTGAAAACAACAGTGAGAAGAATTTCTACAGTAGTTATTACATTCATTGTTTTAATCAGCTCATTCTCATTGGTGATTTTTGGATTCATTGGAGGAGAATTCTTCCCGCCGATTGACCGTGGTCAGTTCTTAGTACAGATGGAACTTTCTAAAGATGCAACTGTTGAAAAAACAAACCAGCTAACATTAGATGTTGAGAAGTTTTTAAGAAATGATAAAGATGTTGTAGACTTAATTACAACGGTTGGACAGCAGTCAACAGGTTTTGGTGGAGCTCAGGCAACTACTTACCAATCTGAAGTTCAGGTAAACTTAACGGATAAATCTGAACGTTCTGAAAGTACAAACATCAAAGCTGCAAAAATAAAAAGAGTACTGGAGGAGAAATTCACTGGTGTTGAGTTTAAAACAGCTCCAATTGGTATCATGGGTGCTGAAAATGCTCCGATCGAAATGGTAGTAACCGCTCCGGATAACGCAACAGCAGTAAAAGAAGCGACAAGAATCCTTGAATTACTGAAAAAAGTTCCTGGAGCAGTAGATGCAGAATTATCAACCGATTCTGGTAACCCGGAAGTACAGGTGAATATCGACAGAGATAAAATGGCCTCTCTAGGCTTAAACCTTTCAAGTGTAGGACAAACGATGCAGACTGCATTTAACGGGAATACAGATGGAAAATTCAGAGCAGGAGAATATGAATATGACATTAACATCCGTTTTGGAGATCTGAACAGACAATCTATTGATGATGTTAAAAACCTAATGTTTACAAATCCTCAGGGTCAGCAGATTCGTTTGAGCCAGTTTGCTGAAGTAAAAATGGGTTCAGGACCAAGTTTGCTTGAACGTAGAGATAAGTCTCCTTCTGTAAAAGTAAGAGCTAAAGCAGTAGGTAGACCGGTTGGAGACGTAGCAAACGAGTGGTCTGCTAAGTTCATGAACGAGAAAAGACCTATTGGTGTAGATTACATCTGGAGTGGAGATATGGAAAACCAACAGGAAGGTTTCGGTACTTTAGGGATTGCTTTATTAGCAGCTATCGTATTGGTATATCTTGTAATGGTATCATTGTATGATAGTTTCGTTTATCCTTTCGTGGTATTGTTCTCTATTCCGTTGGCGATGATCGGGGTAATGGTAATCCTTGCCTTAACAGCCAACTCATTGAACATCTTTACGATGCTAGGGATGATCATGTTGATTGGTCTTGTAGCGAAGAACGCGATTATGATCGTTGACTTTACGAATGCAAGAAAAGCAGCGGGAGCAAGTACTCATGATGCATTGATCCAGGCTAACCACGCCCGTCTTCGTCCGATCCTGATGACAACCATTGCGATGATCTTCGGTATGTTACCGATCGCATTGGCAACAGGAGCAGGAGCGGAGATGAATAAAGGTCTTGCATGGGTAGTAATCGGTGGTTTAACATCGTCTCTATTCCTTACCTTGATCATTGTGCCTGTAGTATACTCTCTATTTGACTCAATCCTAAGAAGAATGGGTAAAGATACCAAAGTAGACTACGAAGCTGAAATGAAGGCAGATTATGAACACAGAGAATTAAATGAAGACGGATTTACACCTAAGCATTTAGATAACTAAAATATCATATACCTTTAATTAATCGAAAGCGCCTCAGATCTTCTGAGGCGCTTTTTTGTTTTGCCACGAATGCACAAATTTCATTTTATTAATGATATTATATAAGATGCTTTATAGGCTGCTCTATTCTATGTTGCTATGTGGTTCGAAATTATTAAACCACACAGGAGATTTTGATATGTATCAGATTATTCGCGTATTAGTGGCGATCTAAGGCAATAAAAAAGGCTTTCGGAATAAACCGGAAGCCTTTATATATTGTAAGTGAAAGAAATTAGTCTGCCATAGCCTCTCCGGACTTTCTGTAGACAAAGTTTCCATAGATATGTCTTCTTGCAAAACGGCTTGGAGAGTCAGCATTCACCATTTTGATATAGGTATTTCTTGGAACTCCCATATACTCATAGCTTTTTCCATTCAAATGCTGAACCGTTAAAATCGATTTTTCAAGGTAAAAATCCTGAATATTAGACTGGGTAACAGTTTCTGTATATTCTTCTTTATATTTTTCCTGTGTTTCAGAATTAATGCTTACCAGGAAATGATAGGCTTCAATCACAGACTTACTTTTTTCTTCTGCTTCCAGTTTTCCAGCTTCATCGTTGATAAATTTATCAGGGTGCGTATCTTTCATAGCATTCCTGTAAATTGTTTTTAACTCTTTTAAAGTTACGTTTTTATCTACACCAAGAAGCGTTCTGTGTTCACCTATTCGTTTCATAAATTGAATTCTTATTTTCGGGGTGCAAAATTAAGGAATTTAATTGGAAAAACCGTAACTTATTCATTATTAATTTGTTTTTATTATTATCAATAATGATCATCGGATAAAATACTAGATTTTACTTGTCAAAAACATTTTCAAAGTGATGCTTAAGAGAATCTGAGCTTGGATAGTCTTGGGTTTCTGTTGGTAAACTGATCTTTGTTTGATGTAATTTAGCGTAATATTCATCATGAGAAATTTTATTACTGATGTGAATCATATAGTTTTCTGGATCTATGCTAATTAACCCAAGATCAAATAGTGTATGGATATCAGATCGTAATAGAATGCCGTTAGGAGTTTTATTAGTATCAGACCCTTTGAAAGAATAGATATGTGCTGCTTCTAGCATTTCAATAATTTCACATTGTGTGATCGCACATTTTTTATTGTAAGCCTTAATAAGTTTTTCTCTGAATTTTTTTTGCCCTCTTCTAGCATAAATTTGAATCGCAATTTTTTTTCTATCGTCTAGTATACTCTCTATATTAAAGTAGCTTATTTCAGACTCATTAATTGATGAAGTTAAGTAATCAGTTGTTTGTAAATAATTGGATTCTTTTATTAAACCGAGATTATAAAAACATAAAATTAGAGATCTTTTAATATGCTTTTCTAAATCTGAATCATTTTCTAATCTATAATAAAATTCTTTGGGATTTTCGAAAACATTATTATACTTAGTTGTATCCCCACCTCCATCAACATCAATTTTAGGATTTAGACTTTTTGATTTTCTTATTTTAATGTTTAATCCTTTAGGGTTAGTTTTAGACTCAGCACAACCCACTACAGCTCCTTTTCCTGTCTTATCAAAGCAAATTGCTACATATATTCCATTTGAAACTTTCTGATTAGGAGGTAGGATACATACATGAGTTATATGAGGAAAATTGGCTGCACCTTTAGATTCTTTTACTGTTAAATTTATATTATTAAATATACCATATTTCTTTTCTAGTTCAGATTTAAACCCGTTAAGTGCTTTTTTTACATTATTGAGGACCGGGTCATCTGTTTTGATTGTTTCTCCATGGATGATAGGATAATTTTGCCGGAATTCACAAATATCATTAAAATAATTAATCATTAATTTTTTACTGGCAAACTAATGATTTTTACTATATTTTCAAATAAAATGTATGTTTTTAATTTTAGTAATCTAATAATGGAAGTCCATGATTAATATCTGAAATATTGCTTATATAGTGTGATTGGGCTGTTTTTGATTGATATTCAGCATGCTTGTGAACTTTTGTTAAAATTCCGAATACAAATTCTTATTCAGCTTAAAATAAATAGACTGGTTTTTAAAATCAATAATCGTATTGAACCTTTTTAAGAAAGCATTCCCAAAAAAGCCTGCCATTTTTTCTGAAGCATCAATGCCTTGTGTAGAGCTGGAAAGTGTAATGGGAACATTGTAAAGAAATTTATGGGCAAAGGTAATAGATGGGCACAGTACTACCGGCATTTCATAAACAGAACCATCTGAACCCTGTGCAGTAGCTTTTCCTATCGTTTTCATAGTATTGGCTAAAGAATTCTTTCGGGCATAAGGAGAAGCAATGGTAAGAGCGTCATCAGCACCGCTGTCAAGTCCAAATAATCCTGAATATTCTTTACCATTAACTGTTATTGAGCTTTCCACAGCAGGATAATTATCTATGAGATGAAGCTTCATTTTTTCATATCCTAAAAAATCAATAGACGGGTCATTTTCCTCATAAAACCGGATCACATTTTTATGGTAATCAATTTCAATGATCTTGCCTTTCATCAAATCTGTTCCGAAAACACCATCAAAACTAACCTCTCCATAAGGAATGAGGGTAAACGAAACATCAGTTTTTTTTATGTCTCCGAACTGAACGGTATTATGACTGCTGTAATCAACCGTATTTACTCCGTTTGAGCCTTTGTTTTCAGATTTTCCGTCAATTTTCAAATCTACCTTTTTCTTTGAGTTGATATTGATAACAGATCCGTCTGCTCCTGTATCAAACAAAAATTTGACGTTATCAACTGTGTTTACCTTGCAGTGCAGATAAACAGAATTATTTTCCAGTGAGAAAGGAATAAGGGTGGGTTGCTTTTGTGCTGATACAGCTATACTGAAACATGTGGTTAAAAAAAAGTATTTGAAATTCATAAAAGAGAAGTTTTACAGGTTATTGCAGTGAAAATAAAGGTATTGATGATCTTTACAAAGAAAGGAAGCTTCATTAACCTTCCCTTAACCCTTCTTCATACTCAGGAACTTTTAAAAACCGGATGCAGACACTTTAAATAAAAAAACAGTACCCAAAAAATGAGTACTGCTATTATATTTTAAATGGGAGAACCCTATTAAGGCTCATCACAGTTTTTTTTCAGTTTTGTAAAGATCCTGTCAAAATCCTTATACACTGTTCCTTCATCATCACGTCTCTGTCTGAAGCTGCTGTTGGCACAGTTGTGAAAGCTAAGTCCGATCATATCAATCAATGCATAATCTTCTTTTTGAGGATCGTTCATTTTAAGATCAAAACGATTCATTACTCCCTGCGGATCCGCATTGTTTTTGCTTTTAAGCTCTGTGTAAGCCTTCCATGAAGCGAACATTTTTTCTCTGTCAGGGGAAGAGATTGCATCAATAGATTCTCTGCAGGTTTCGTAAAACTTACTGTTTCTAAGGGTAGATGGGTCAGAAAAGGCAATTATTTCTTCCTTGTTAAGCTCATATTCGTTTTCAAAAGTTTGTATGGCATTTTCATACAGCTTCTTCCAAACTGGCTGATTGATGACTTTAAGGCTGTAAAGCTCTTCTTTTTTCTCCTGATACTGTCTTTCCAGATTTTCAAGATGTTGATCTTTATTTCTACGGACTTCTTCAAGGCTGGAAAGTTTGAAAATAGGATTCGTATCAAAATGAACCCCATTAAACTTGTATAAAAGTTTGTTAACCCCGTCTATTTCCTCAATTTCATATTTAGACGCATCAAAATATCCCTTGTTATCACAATTGAAGGTCTGATAGCTGTACGGTGTCAGATTGGTTTTTACAGGGCCTTTTTGTCCCCAAACAATAGCAGATAAAGCCAGGGAGAGCCCGACCATCATTTTTTCCATGCGCATAGTTGTAGAAAGAATCCGAATTTTCTAAAATTTCAGTGCAAAATTAAGGCTTTAAATTTGAAAACTAAAGAATTTAACCAATTTTATACAGTTATTTTTATTATTTAATGAGAATTTTAATTTTTTGCTTTAAACAGGAGGCTTTACAAAAATTTAAGGTTCATCACAATCTCTTTTCAGCTTGACAAAAACCACCTTCTCAAAAGTTTTAAATAAAGTGTTTTCTTGATCAGCTTTGGTTCTGAAACTATGGATGGCGCAATTATTAAAAGCGTTCATAAGATCAATAATAGCATAATCGTCCTTTCTTGGGTCATTCCATTTAGCATTAAAAGAGTCTTTTGTTCCCTGATAAGGTTCTTCTCCTTTTTTAGGTTCAAATAAACTTTTCCATACGGAATACATTTTTTCTTTATCCTTGGTGGTCATGGCATCCACATATTCTTTACAGGTGTTGTAAAATTTGCTGTTCCGAAGAGATTGCGGATCTGCATATCCCATAAGAAGAGCCTTATTGAGCAGGTATTCATTTTCCAGAAGTGCAAGCGCTTCCTCGTACTGCTTTTTCCATATCGGAAGATCTATGAGTTTGAGCTCTTCAAGTACTTTCTTTCGTTCCAGATACTCCTTTTCAGTCTGTTGCAAAAGCTGAGTACTATTACTTCGTACCAGGTCAAATTTAGTAGGATTAAATACAATAAGAGATGAAAAGGGAGACCAGTTTAAAGGTTGTAAAAGCTTATATGTGTCATCTATTTCTTCTTTTTTATATTTCGAAGGATCAAAATATCCTTTAACATCGCATCCAAAGGTCTGATAACTGTAAAGAACCAGTGGACTTTTTTTTGCAGGAGTCTTTTGAGCAGTCAATGTGACAGCTAGAGCCAATGAAAGACCTGTCAATAATTTTTTCATATTGTTATGATTGAAAAATCCATACTTTTTATTTCGGTCTAAAATTAAAGTTTAAAATTTCAAATCCGTTCATAAAACATAATAATTTACTCCCCGGTTTCCGGTATTTATAGGGGTCGTCACTTGTTTTTCTTTTTCTTTTTTATATTTTGCACCTCCCCATATTATAAAACCTGATTCTCTTGAGGAAGAAAGGAAACGTAATGATTGAATTATAGAACAAAATATTAATAATGTACGACAATTTAGAACAGCTGTTTTACAGAGGAGATTTGGACCAGTGTATTATAGAAGGAGAACAATACTTGTTATCTCATCCCGAAGACGAAGAAGTATTATTTTTAATGGCAGTAGCTTATCACGACATTGTTTATTATGAAGGACATGAAGCTGTTTATGATGCCATAAGAGACTATGTTATTCCTTATTTACGCAGAATTCTGCAAATTAACCCCAACAGTGAGAAAGCACTGTACAACATCCTGAATTACCCTTTAGGAAATGAATATACCCTGATGCAGATCGCCAGAACGAAAAAGCATATCACCCAGGAAAATAAGACGGAGTTTATAGGATATGCAGAACGAATGCTGGAAGATCCGGACTATGTAGGATATGGTTATGATTTCTTGGTTAAAATATATGAATCCCTGGAAGAAAATAAAGCGCTTTTGAACAGTCTTGAAGCCGCAATGTATTATTCTAAAAAAGCACATGCTGATAACCGGGAGATCAGGGACAAAAACACCTCGCTGTACTGGATCAGAAAGATTTATTTACTAGACCATACAAAAATAGTTTCTGGAGAGGAACTTACAGGCCTTATTGATAAGGAACATATTACTTTTGTAAGCAGAAACGAATATGATTTTATCAACCTTGCTGATATTGCATTTGAAAATAACGCACCGGATCTTTCATTAAAAATGATGTTGAAAGCCATCAAAGGAGAAAATTCAGCACTTCACATTCATGAAAAACTGGTAGAATGGCATCAACGCTTTGCTGAACTGATTAGAAACGGATATAATAATCCTGATGTTTTCTATTATCAGTTAATTATTGAAAGAAATTATAATGATCTGTTAAACGTTTCTGCAGATTTTTATTACCATCATGCTCTTGAAGTTATCAATTCCCATCCGGAACTGTTCTCAGGATATCATTTTGCAGGAACCTTCCTGTATGAAAACGAGCGCTATGCTGAAGCGATTCCTTTATTAGAAAAAGCAGTACAACTATCATCCAATGCTACAGCCTGGAGGAGAAGAGCAGATTCAGAATATCTTTTGAATGGAACGGTATTATCCAATATCCCAGTATTTTCTGATTATCCCACAGACATTTACAATGAAGGGGTTTATCTGAACGAATGTATAGATGCGTTAGAAGATGAAAACGATAAACTGAAATGGCATGATGTGAGCCGTATTGTATATGAGCAGGCCCACGAAGCATTCAGAAAATATTTTGAAGAAGATCAGTTTGAAAGTGACTATCACAACGATCTGCATACCAGAGCAATGTGTTGCAATAATTTAGCCATTAAATATTGGGTATTGGGAGATTATAAGGCAGCTGCTGCAACAGCATCTGAAGGGCTTACCTATTCAGAATTTATGGAACTTCACCTGACCTTGATTGATGCTTTGATGGATGGAGGGGATCATAAACGGGCTGAAGAAGCATTGAATAACTATTTCAGTCTTTATGGGGGATCCGACGATTATTGTTCTAAAACTCTGTACTATAGAGCACGGCAGATTCAGCTTCATGAAATTATGGGATCAAGTGATGTTCAAAGAGAAGCACAAGAAGTCCTTACCTCTATTTATCAGTACACCATAGAGAATCCGGAACTTGAAGATGACAACTACAGAGACCTGGAAGCTGGTAAAAATATATTGGAAGCAATTTTATTTCAACATCTGGATAATCAGGATTTAAATACCAGAAAATCATATTATGAACAAGTAGCAGAGCGCTTCCCAGGGGAAGCTAATCCTCAGTTTGCCCTGATGCAGATCTATAACGAGGAAGAAAGCTATGGAAGAGTAGCGTTGGCAGCGAAAAGATATCTTGAGAATAAAAAAGAATTCCTTTTAGATGCTTTTGATAGAGCCAAGACCATTTATATGATGGTGAAAAGTGATTTTCTCCAGGGAAATTACCAGGAAGCTGCCTCTGTATTCAGTCAGTATGATGCAGATTGTGAATCGGCAATGGATCCTGAAGAATATGTACTTTGGCTAAGCTATGGAGTGAAGGTATATGAAAAGCTGAACAATAAAGATCAAACCCTAGCTCTTGCTGAAAGATTCACTGTCATCTACAATGCTGAAGAATGGGGCTATGATGATCTTGTGGAAAGTGTTGAGCTGTCAAAAGCAGTTGTCCTGTATCACGCTGGAAATGTAAAAGAAGCTCATGCGATATTGGATCAGGTACGTTCAGTTGCAGATTATGACCCTATTGCAGATGAATATAAAGCTTCATGGAAAAAACCGGGACTGTTTTCTAAATTTGGATTTTAATTATTAAAGGGTAAAAAATGGCGCATCGTCTTTACGTATATAATGTAGACTCCAAAACAGGGGACCAGTATTCACACTATTTGGGAGAATGGAATTATGAAATCCCGGAATTACTTCTTCCTTTATTCTCCTGCGAACCAAGATCAAAAGGAAAACTCCTGTACTTTGATAAAATAAATGGAGTAGCAAGGCTGAAATCATTCTATCAATTGTTGGGGGAGCACTTTCAGTTGCTTTACAAAAAAAACTATTATGAGCCTGTCAACAAAATGTTTGAGATGTTGGATGATCTTCCTTATGATTCCTTTATGATCAACGGATGGGATGTTTTCAATATGAGTGAAGAAAAACACTCTGATCAGGCCAAAAACTGGGTGCTGGAAATTAAGGAAAAAAGTAAGCTATATGATAAAGCAATGTCTAAGCAGAATCTGGGCTGGCTGGAAAAAGAGATTGTAGCCAGAAGGGGATATGGTTCCTTTTTAGAGATGCTGGAAACAGATTGGATTGATTATGGCCTTGGCTACTGGAATGAAGATTTGTATAAAGATATTTCGGAGCCTTTTGAAGATAATGGTCTTTGGGGATTGAAAGACAAAAAGGCAAATATCATAACGCCACCTTTTTACGAAGAAATATTTGCCTTTAGTGAAGAGGGGATTGCAGTAGCACAGAAAAACGGCAAGTACGGATACCTGAGAAACGATGGTAAAGTACTTGTTGAATGCATCTACGATGATGCTTTTGATTCTTTTTTTATAGACAATAAGCATTATGGGATTATAGAAATCGATCATCTATGCGGACTCCTTAATATTATTACCGGAGAAATCGTGATCCCCTGTGAATATGAAGAGTTGGAGATGTTAAGACATGCCTATCTTTTTAATGCTAAAAAAGAAGGGAAGTATCATCTCATTGACGCATCCAATAAACTCATCATAGAAGAAGGTTTTGATGAACCTTTTGAGTTTAATTATTCAGAATTGATTTATCGTTCACTGAAAGGAACATCCAAAAAAGCTTTTTACACATTTGATGGCGTTTTCCTGGGAGAACATCCGGAAGAAGTATTGGGCGAAATTGGAGAAGGATATTATTGGGCTAAACCAAATAAATTTCAGAAAAAAAACAGCATTATAAAAGCTGATGGAACTCTTCTGGATACGGAAGTAGATACCATGATGATTCTGAATGGCGACTATACTTCTTTTGCCTATAAGAAAGCTAAGCAATGGTATATTTATGATATAAAATCCGGTGAATACAGGTTAAAAGAACATACCATTGAAAATATTCACAGAGATTGGTATACCCAGTTTATGAAAGATGTATTTCTGTTATCTGATGAAAATGGCTGGGGCTTGTATAATGCTGCGGAAGACCGTTGGCTGCTCCCTTCATCCAAAGAATATAAAAAAATAGAGTCTTGCAGGGAAGAGATTTTCCGGGTAACCACTTCAAACGGGATGTTCTATTTTGACCAGGAGACGGAAGCCCGAAGCTATTTTTATGACTATATCGGTGAAGGAATAGATTATAATGAACAGATGCTGTGCCTTTATAAAGGCTCTGAAATGTTTATTCTTGATACTGAAAGAAAGCTGCATAAAGTTTCTGATCATCAGTTGGGAACTTTGTATGAAAAAAGACATAACCTTCGTGGAAAAGATCAAAAATATTTTCTGGATTTTTATAAGGCTTGGACTGAACAAAAGGGGTCTGGTTATGAAGAACACTTTGATGATGCAACCCTGATGTCGAGGGCTGAAGAATATATTGAAGAAGGTAAAATTGAAGAAGCTGTGAGGTTGTATGAAATAGGAGTGAGTCGCGGAAACACAGATATGATGGTGGAACTTGGATATATTTATGTTCACAATGAGTATCCTGAGTATTATGATCTGGAGAAGGGGCTTGCCTTGTATGAAAAAGCAGCTTCTAAGAATCATGCCATTGCATGGAATAATCTGGGTTATCATCATCAGAGTGGAGTTGGGTATCCTCAGGATATTAAAAAGGCTTTAAAATGTTTCAGAAAATCAGCAGAATTAGGAGACGGTTTGGCATTGCAGAACCTTGGGCTTCTGTATTTTTATGGTGAATATGTATTACAGGATTATGATTTGGCACTGGATTATTATAAACAGGCAGAAAAGAAGTTCTATTATAACGATGAAAACTTCGCCGAAATCTATTACCAGAAAGGTGATTATGCCAACCTTCAGCGCTATTTGAAAAAAGATACTCAAAGTACATATTCCGATATTTATTACGGTATTATGTATGACGAAGGATTAGGGGTGAAAATAAGCCCTAAAAAAGCAATCAGACACTATGAAAAATCTTTGGAGTATGCCCATTATAATACAGCTTTGAGAAGGCTTTTATATTTCTATAAAGAAGATCCGGACTTTGCTGACCCAGAAAAGTACCAGTATTGGAAAAAGTTTGGAGAGGATAACGAAATGGAAATATGATCGTAAGTTTTAACAAACATAGGTTTATTGTCTAACGTAGAATCATTTTATTGGTGTATTTGCGGTTATTAACCTAAGAATAGTTGCTCACTTCAATTAGGTTTTGGTCCGGATCACGGAAATAAACAGATTTTATCTTCCCTACAGCGCCCGTGCGGTCTACAATTCCTTCAATAACTTCTATATTTTTTTGTTTCAGTTCTTCCAGAACATCCAGAATATCTGTTTGGGCAATGAAGCAAAGGTCTGCAGAACCACTGGTGGGATGTTCAGCTTTAGGCTCAAATTCATGGCCTTTTTGATGCAGGTTGATCTTTTGATTTCCAAAAGTAAGAGCCTTTCGGTTATCCCCAAAGGTTACCACTTCAAATCCCATGATTTCGGTATAGAATTCTATTGTTGTATTGATATCTGCTACAGTCAATACAATATGGTCTATGTTATTGATCTTCATAATTTTTTGTTTTTAATACTAATTCTTTCACAATTCTTAGATGTCAGATTAGTGTTATTTATAGCTGAAATTGGGGATATTTGTGTTTTGTATGTCTTTTTAATTTTAAAAATAATAGCTTTACAATATTAATAGTATAACCATGATCTATTTTTTCTTTCTTTTTGTTGTTGCTGTTTTTGGAGTAATTTCCTTTCTTATCATGAACTTTTGTAACCGCTGGACTAAAGATCACAAGTATAAAGTGATTTTTAATACAATCATATTCATCATATCATTTCTCCTATTGTCATACATCAGCGTTTTTATTTTCCTGGGCACTCTTGATTTTTCCAGATAATTAATTAAAAAAATATACATGCATTTTGATTGGATTTACCTTATCGTCTTTTTATTTTTCCTTTTTGTAATTGGCATTTTTGGAGGGATTTCTTATGTAGTGATGCGCTTTTGTAACCGATGGACTCAAAACCACAGGTATAGAAAATTGCTTAATATTTTAATCTTTACAGGAGCTTTTTTTCTGATCTCCTTTCTGAGTTTTTATATTTTCTTTACGAATGTCAGTTTTCAGCGATAGTGAGGAAGTCTTCTTTTAAGAAAGTAATACGCAATCAACAGGTTAATGACAAGAGCGAGCCATACATTGATACCATAGAACAGCTCATAATCATGAAGCTTTTCATTATAAAACAGATTCTTAATGATTCTGAAAGTAATAGCAGTTGTTGTCACAGCATAACTTAAAATCATAAAGTTTTTATGCCTGATAATATTTCCTTTTTTAATAGAAAGTACAGCTGCTATTGTAAAATATGCCCAAAGAATATCCTGAGTCAGGAATCCTGTAATTCCTATTAATCCACCGTTTGAAAATAATCCCAATACAAAGCATGCGGGAACATTAATGATAAGGATATTGTAAACATAAACCTTTCCGATCATTTTATGTAAACTCCTGTTCTCTCTAAGGAATTGAGGTGAAAATTGAGTTAAACCAGCCAAAAAACAAAGTGTTATCGAAAAAATATGGATGTAGAAAAAGGTCATCCAATAAGGATTATTAACTACTTGCTGTTTAAAGGCAAGAAATCCCACGGTTTTATCAAAAGATGTATATTGGGAGATCACTTTCAGCATCAGAATACTGAAAATAAAAACCGAAAACACTGCGATCACTTTAGCAGTCTTTATTCCCAACGATTTTGTCATGAATCTGTTTCTTAGTCCTTTAATACCTCTTTGATCTGATTTTCCATATCTTCAAGGTCTTCGAATTTTCTTAGGATCAAAGACTTTCCGTTTTTCTTAAGTTCCTCAATGATTTCGAGAGCAAGCTCTAAAGGTTCAGCTTCATAGCCAAAAAGATTGCTGTCAAAGTCAGCACCCACAAGCAAACCGTCACTGTTCATTCCCAGACACCAGTTTTCCAGAAATTCATTGAGTGGAACAGGAGTGGCTTCATAGCGGTTCCATTCTTTGCTTACACAGGATTTCGCCCTTGCGGCATCAGACCAGAAACAAATGATTTTCACAGGCTCACCGTCTTCATATTCCTGATCATTCGAATAGGAGGTAGCATATCCTCTGTCATCTTTTAAGCCATAGACGGTCTCTGTTTCACTTACTTTTTTAATGAAATCTTTATAACGGTTCTGTAGGGTAATTTGGTCCTGAAGCATTGGTGTTTAATTTAAATTAATATTATTAAAGATATAATGATTTCCTGGAATATAGAGATCAGAATTAATGGATAGATTAAGATTGGCTAATTGCAAATATAGCTTTATAAAATTCCCTTTATCCTCAAATACTGCAACAGCATAATCGTTTTTGCATCTTTGATGTCTCCGGAATCCATCATGGTCAACGCTTCATCAAAAGTTAATTCCAACACTTCAATCTGCTCTCCTTCCTCTTCAAGACCGCCACCGTCGGTAATCTTCATATCATTGGAGTATTCAGCAATGAAAAAATGAAGAATTTCCGTTACAGAACCGGGTGACATATAGGCTTCAAATACCTTTTCAACCTTGGAGATTTTATAGCCTGTTTCCTCTTCTGTTTCTCTTTTGATGCAGTCTTCAGGATTATCATTATCCAAAAGACCGGCACAGGCTTCAATAAGCATTCCGGAAGTATTTCCGTTAATATAGGTAGGTAATCTGAATTGTCTGGTCAGAATAACAGAATTTGAAATTTTGTTGTAAAGCAAAATAACAGCTCCGTTTCCACGGTCATAGGCTTCTCTGCTTTGGGTTTCATTAGTTCCGTCTTTTTTGCGAACGGTGAAAGTGACCTTGTTTAAAGTATACCAGTTATCTGATAAAATATCTGTTTTTAAAATAGTAATATTAGGATTTTGCATATTGTTGTTTGAATTCTTTTTATGAGTTATGGAGTCTTTAATAGATCTTTTAAGGCATCTTTCAGATCCGGAAATTTAAATTGAAAACCTGTATTCTGAATTTTGTATGAAGAAGCTCTGGAACCTTCCAATATAGCACTTGACAGTTCACCAAATAGCATCTTTAAAACAAAAGAAGGAACATTCGGCATGAATAAAGGTTTCTTTAAAACCTCAGCAATTTTCTTTGTCAGCTCTGCATTGGTAGCGTGCTGGGGGGATACTGCATTATAAGCGCCGTGAAGGGTATTGTTTTTTAAGACCAGCTCATAAATGGAGCAAATATCTTCAATATGAATCCATGGCATATACTGGTTTCCCGTTCCCAAAGCAGAACCAATACCATATTGTATTGGAGGAAGCATTTTCTTTAGAGCCCCTTCCTTTTCGGAAAGAACAACCGCTGTACGGATTTTGACCACTCTTTCCGCAAGGTTTTGTTCCTTAAAATGATCGGCAGCACATTCCCACAGAACCACAACCTCACTAAGGAAATCATGTCCGGGAGGGTCATTTTCAGAATATATTTTTTCTGTAGTATTGGTTCCGTAAAAATTGATTCCTGAGGCAGAAATAAAAGATTTTAGTTTAATCTCCCTTTTTCTTAAAGTATTTCGTAATAAAGTGGCAGAATCCACTCTGCTGGAAATCAGTTCTTTTTTTCTTTCCGCTGTCCATCGCTTTTCTGAAATATTAGCGCCAGCCAGGTGAATGATATGTGAGACATTTTCGAAGGCTGCTTCATCAATGGTTCCTTTTCTCAGATCCCATTCATATTCGTTTGCCTGTCTTTTTTTCCGGGTAAGAAATCTTACATCGTATTCATTGCTTATTTTTTTTGCCAGTTCTTTTGCAATCAGACCGTTTGCTCCGGTAATCAAAACAACTTCTTTCATAGGAATATATTTTGTGGTGTGAGGTATATTTATGCTTGATTTTTAACAATCAAAACAAAGTCTTCTTCTAAAATTTTGTAACCGTAATCATAAATAAACTTATACTCAGAGCCGTTTTTATAAATTTTCAGATTGGTGAAATAATCGAAATCAAATCCCAGACTTTCCAATTTGGATCTGGCAACTTTTGTTTTGCCATCAATATTTACTTCCGTAAGAATCCTGTAATTCTTGCGGAGCTTATTATTGATATTTCGCATCAGGTTCGTAGAATCCTTGTTCTGCTTATTGTTATAGGCGTTTCGGCAGGCATCATTGCAGAATTTTTTATCAGACCTTCCGATAATTTTTTCACCACATTCCAGGCAATTCATAACTTTTAATTTTTCACTTTGTGTCCATGAGCATGTTTTTTCCTTAGCAATCTCATAAAACTGCTGTGTGAAGGATAACTCCTGTTTGGCGTTATATTGTTAAAGAATAAAGCCACAAGCAACAGGATAATACACCCCGAGAGAACCGGAGAGATAACATACCAATACCCCAATTCCGGAATTTTTCCGGTAGAACTTACCGCAATAAGTGCTGTTGCTCCACCCGGAGGGTGCAGGGTTTTCGTATACTGCATCAAGACAATAGAAAAGGCTACCGCCAATGGGGCAGAAAGCCATATAATATCCGGAACAATCTGATAAACCGTAACACCAACTAATGCAGAAAGCACATGTCCACCCACCAAGTTTCTCGGCTGGGCCAGCGGACTTTGAATAGCTCCGTAAATAAGAACACTGGATGCCCCAAACGAACCAATCAGAAATATATTTTCTGTTTGTGCTAAAGAATGAGACTGCATAAAAGCAATCAGTCCAATTCCGAAAAAAGCACCTAAGAATGACCAGAAATGCTCCTTGTAATCAACCAGAGTCTCTTTATAGATTACATATTTTGAAACTCTGAACGTTCTTTTTATTGTCTTCTTCATTGAGATTGGCCTGCTTTATTTGATAGTTAATTATTACAAAAAACCGGTTGGATATTTTTAATAAAGCAAAGATACAGAATTATCCGTTTGTAAATGGATCGTATTAAGATGCGGGCAGTTTTTAAAATCTGCAAAATCTGAATTTATGTTTTCTTTTCAAAATCTAAGTCATAAGAAAGATCTTTTGTTTCTTTTGTGGTAAAAGAATAGCTGAATTATTTTTTATTGTCGTTAAAAAACATCAAATTTGTGTCCTCAATGGGGTGCTGCAATAGCGGCTGAGATGATACCCGGGAAATTTTTCCACACCTGATTCGGATAATGCCGACGTAGGGATTTTTTTGATTGATCATCTCATCATTTAATTTATGTAAGTTAATTTGATGCAGGAAATTTTACAACAGACAACATGGCAGGAATGGCTTGGAGTCTTCTTTTCAGTAGTTCAGGTCTTATTGGCACGGAAAAACAATTCCAATACCTATCTTTTCGGGATTGCCGGAATTTTACTTTCACTATATGTCATGTTTTTCGCTAAACTTTATGCGGAATTTACCTTAAATCTCTACTATTTGGTGATGAGCATTTATGGATGGCTGTATTGGAAATTCGGGAAACGAAAAACGGAAACTGCTATTTCTGAAACTACTCATCAGGAAAAACTGATTACCGCAGGAATTGTAATAGGAACATTCTGCCTTTTCTGGGTTTTTCTGACAAACTTTACCGATTCTGACGTTCCGGTTTTGGATTCTTTGGTAAGTGCTTTTGCCTGGGCAGGAATGTGGTTGATGGCACGCAGAAAAATTGAAAACTGGATTTTACTGAATATAAGCAATATTATTGCGATTCCGCTGCTAATCCATAAAGGTCTTTATTTATATTCAATTCTGACCGCTTTCTTATTCATTGTTGCTATTTCAGGTTATCTGGAGTGGCGAAGAATTATTAAAAACAAGAAAAATGCTTTCGCATAAGGAAATAAGAGAAAAAATGCACGGAGCCTCTGAAGTTCCGCAATCGGTAATCAATCAGATTCATAAGGAAAGACTGCTCCAGATCTGGGTTCCTGAAATGTATGGCGGATTGGGATTTCGTTTAAGAGAAGGGCTATCTGTTTTGTTTGACTGGTCAAAAATCGATGGAAGTTTGGGTTGGATGCTGACTTTATGTTCAGGAGCCAATTTTTTCTCAAGAAATTTAACCCCCAAAATTGCTAAAGAGCTTTTTTCCGATTCTAAAACCTGCTTCGGCGGAAGCGGAATGATTGGCGGAACGGCAGAAAAGCAAGCCGATGGAACTTTTTTAATGAACGGACTTTGGCATTTTGCAACAGGAGCACCACATCTAAGTCATTTTACTTTAAATGCTAAACTGACAGAAAAAGGAGAACCTTTGCTTGATGAATCGGGTTTCGAAATGATAAGATCATTTGTTATTTCAAAAAATAAAGCTGAAATCATTCCGAATTGGAAATCAATGGGTATGAAAGCAACCGGAACATACTCTTTTAAAGTTGAGAATGTGAAAATTTCGGAAGATTACAGTTTTATTTATGATGAATTTTTTACGGATGATGTCTTGGATAAAATTCCATTTAGGATTTTTGCTGATTTAACTTTACTGGTTAATTATTTGGGAATGGCCTCTCATTTTTCAGAAGAAGCGATTAAAATCCGACCTCATCTTGACTTACATTCTTTCAATGAAAAAATAGAGAAAGAGATGGAAAGAATAATTGAATTTGCCAATGAAATTGAATCTTTGCTCAATGATTTTGCAACCATTTCTTTTGAAAAACAAGAGAAAATTCACAATTATTCGTCAGATGTAGTGGAAGGTTTATCACATCAGATTCTGGATATTTATTTTCAGTTAGGAATAAAGGCAAGTCATACAGATTCTACAGTGTATCAGGTTTTTTGTGATTATTTTACAGCAACACAGCATTCTAATTTTAGGAGGGAAAACAAATTTGACCTTACTGCTCAGTAAAACGGTTTTTTAAAGTTTAAAGGAGCTTACAATTCTAGTCTTGCATCTAACCTCATTATTTAAATAGAAATAAATCTAGAGGTGTTTAAGGTGTGTCTAAATAAATTTTATTAAAATCATTTTAATGTCTTATTTTTTTTATTTAAATATCGATTTTTTGAGAATAAAATTTATAATTTCACGTAGTGTTGAATTATAATATTTTAACTTAAATCCAAATCAAAAAACGATGACTATGAAAAAACATCCCGTAAAACCGGAGTTTACTTTAAAAATGTTTGAAGTATTAGGAGGTGTATGGCTGGCCGGCTGTGTAAAGACTGCTGCAGAATTAGACATTGCAGACCATTTAGCAGATGGTTCCAAAACAATCTCTTCGTTGGCGAAAGAAACTCACTCTAATGAAAAAGCACTGTATCGGATTATGAGAGCATTAAGCAGCGTTGGTATTTTTGAGGAATCAGAAAGCCAAACCTTTGCATTAAATGACTTTGGAGCAGCTTTACAGACTGATGTCCCCGGAACAGCCAAGAATTTTGTACTCACTATAATGAATGAACATTTTCCCGCTTATGGTGAACTTACCTACGCTGTTCAGACAGAGAAGATCCCTTTTGATCATATCCACGGAATGCCACTCTGGACTTATTATAAGAAACATCCGGAAATAGGGGTGAACTTCGGAAAAGGAATGACCGGAATGTCTGGAACAGAGTTAAAGGGAATTATGGGAAATTATGATTTCAGTCCCTATAAAAAAATAGTAGATATAGGCGGAGGAAATGGAGTAATGATGTATGCAATTCTGAATGTTGCACCCGGTAGTTCG
The DNA here is from genome assembly GCF_024810195.1 of Chryseobacterium sp. BIGb0232. Taxonomy (NCBI): domain Bacteria; kingdom Pseudomonadati; phylum Bacteroidota; class Flavobacteriia; order Flavobacteriales; family Weeksellaceae; genus Chryseobacterium; species Chryseobacterium sp. BIGb0232. Next base: position 137,845 of record NZ_JANUEH010000011.1, on the reverse strand, counting down.
GGAATTATCTTTGATGAAGAGAATGTGATTCAAAAGACTACAGAACTTATCCCCCAAGATTTAAAAGAAAGATGTTCTGTTGCCATCGGTAGTTTTTTTGAAAAAGTTCCGGAAGGAGCAGATTTATACACGATGAAATGGATTATCCATGATTGGAGTGATGATGAATGTGTTCAGATTTTAAAAGTTTGCTATGAAGCAATGCCAAAAGGAGCAAAACTATTGATTATAGATGCTGTTATTCCTGATGACTCTTTGAATCAGCCTCATATTGCCAAACTTTTGGATATTGTGATGCTGGCTTGCCTTACCGGCAGAGAAAGGACATTGAGTGAATTTAAAGTGCTATTGGAAAAATCTGGATTACAATTCAACAGGCTTGTTCAGATTGGTACAGAAGCGAAAAGCATCATTGAATGTGAGAAAATTTAAAAAGGACTTAGGTAAAGAACCTAATGCATAAAAAACAGGAAGTTCAATAAACTTCCTGTTTTTATGCTAAAATTTAAATATAAAATTAACTATCCTGCAACCAATTCTTCAGTATACACAAGGCCTTCATAACAAGCATTATAAACAGCCTTTAATTCATCTAATGAAGGAACTCTTGGATTGAATCCTGTACATGGATCTGCAAGCGCATTAGCGGTGATATAATCAATGTTTTTATCCCAGTCTTCTCTTGAAATCCCGAATTCTTTAATTGCTGATTGATTATTAACTTCTGAACGTAATGTCTCGATAGCCTGAGCAAGATCTTCAGCTGTTTCTTTACCGATTACTCTTGCTAAGTCAGGATAGCGTTCTGTTGCCTGCGCATTATAACGGATAACATTCGGAAGGAAAATGGCATTGGAAGCACCATGAGGAATTCCGTACAGTGCTCCAACCTGGTGAGATAAAGAGTGAACAATTCCCAACCAAGCGTTGTTGAATGCCAAACCTGCCATAAAGGAAGCGTCATGCATATTCTGACGTGCTGTAATATTGTTTGGATTTTCTACGGCCTCTTTTAAGTTATTGAAAACAATCTCAAGACCTCCTTTTGAAAGCGCATCTGCAATATTATTATCAATGTTGGATACAAAAGCTTCCACACAGTGCGTCAATGCATCAAGACCTGTATTTGAAGTAACGTGTGCAGGCATTGAAGCACAGATTTCTCCATCTACGATAGCAATATCCGGTGTTAATTCATAAGAAACGATTGGATATTTCACCCCTTTTTCCCTGTCTGTAATCACGGCAAGGCCTGTTGTTTCAGTTCCTGTACCACTTGTAGAAGGGATAGCGATAAATTTTGCCTTATTTCTTAAAACAGGAACGGTGAACGGCTTAATCATGGCATTAAAATCAGCATCAGGATATTCATAAAATACCCACATGATTTTTGCGGCATCAATGGCAGAACAGCCTCCTAAACCGATTACCCAATCCGGCTCAAATGTTTTCATGATTTCAGCACCTTTCATACAAGTTGCTGATGATGGATCTTCCTCTACACCTTCGAAAATCTGTGTTTCGATTCCTGCTTCTGTAAGATAATTGATCGCTTTATCAAGAGTTCCGCTTTTTCTCATAGAGCTTCCCCCTGTTACAATTACCGCTTTTTTACCTTTAATATTTGCTAATTCTGAAAGGCTTCCGGCACCATGGAAAACTTCTCCAGCAATGAATAATTTGCTCATTTTTTTGTTTGATTTAATGAGACAAAATTAGAGAAGCCCAAACGGACCATGTTATACAAACAAGATTATGTGTTATACATTTGCGCCAATTCCTGTTGAAGAGCAGTGGGAGTTTCCTTTAATTTTGCCTTTACAAACTTGTTGAGAGCAGAAGGAGAATTGAAACCGAGATCAAAGGCAATTTCTTTATGAGAAAGATCTGAAAACATGAGTTGTCTTTTAATCTCTATTAAAATTCGGTTATGAATGGCTTGAATGGCTGTTTCTCCACAATGCTTTTTAGTAATTGAATTTAACTTTTTGGTTGTTATAGCCAGCTCATCCGCATAGTATTGAACCGTTCTGTATTGTTTATAATGTTCATTCAACAATTTTTTGAACCGAACATATATTGGTTTGTCAGGGGTTTCTTTATGTAAAATAGGATGTAGGCCATGAACAGACTCAATCAAGCCTAACAGAAAAATTTTGATCAGAAATCTCGCCTGCTCCTTTTTAATAAGGCTTGGATGCTGATAAATTTCCTTGATCATAGAGATTGTATGCAAACTTTGCTGAAAGTCTTCTGAAGATAAAATGGTACAATGAAGTTGTGTGGAAAGGTTTACATTATAAGTACTCAGTTCGTTTTTCAAAATATCTGAACAGAATAATACTTCTTCAAACAGAATTATTTTCCCTTTCAGGTCATTACCTATATCAGAAATAAAATGTACCTGCTCCGGAAATACTACAGAGATTTTCCCTGGTTTCAAAAAATGAACCTTATCCTCAATATGCAGCTGTAAAGTTCCATCTTCAATAACAATTATAAAAAAATGATCTTTCTTGTGTGGCTTATCATAATCTTGCAAATAGTCATTTGTTAAATCAAAAACCCGAAAAGAAAGATTTTTATCCTCTTCCTTTTGAATATTCTTTTTAATTTCTAACGTCCTCATATATTCATTTCTTTATAATCAAAAATCATCATTGTTTCTTTTTAGTAAGAAACAGAAGGCAAAATTAATTTAAATCTTAATAAAATAGCTACTAATGCACAAATAAGAATCATCTTTATAAGTCTGTACTTAAGACTAATTTTGATTCTGAGTTTCAATACATCCTTGTCAAGGTTTTAAACCTTGACAAGGATAATAACTAATTCTTTTTCCAAATCTAAAGATATTCTTAAAAAATATAGAGGTTTTCAAAATTTTTATCAACAAAAATAAAATCTATTATTCCTGAGTAAGTTCATCTCATTCCTTTTTATTTTAAAACGATATCAATATTTTTTACCATGAAAAGTAAATATGACTAAACAATTTTAATTTTATTTATCCGATTACAAACGATTACAAACGAATTTAAATAGTTTATAACCGACTGGTTTTTGGTGAGATCGCAACCTTTGCAACAGAGATTTGAGAAAACAGTGAACGTCTCTTATCTGAAATATTAATCATTAAAATCTAAAAGTTATGTCACTAAGAAACAAAGTAACATTAATCGGTTACACAGGTAAAGAAGTTGAAATGGTAAACTTCGAAAATGGAAGCGTAAAAGCAAATGTATCTTTAGCTACCAGCGATCATTACACTAATGCTAAAGGTGAAAAAGTGGAAGAAACACAATGGCACAATCTGATTGCTTTCGGGAAAGTTGCAGAAATTATGGAAAAGTATGTTCCCAAAGGAAAAGAGATTGCGATTGAAGGTAAGCTTACCTACAGATCTTACGATGATAAGGATGGTGTAAAGCGTTACATTACGGAAATTCGAGTAGATGAGATCCTGTTGCTGGGAGGTAAATAATTCTAAAAACTCAAATGATGAAAGTAAAAGTTTTTAAGATCAGGCTTCCTGATGAATTTCTCTACAAAGATCAGAAAATGCTTGATGATTTTCTGGAAGGCAATGAGATTATAAAAGTGGAAACCGCTTTTGTAAACGATGAATGTTATTGGTCTGTGATTCTGTATTTTGAAGAACTTAAAGTGGTGAAAAATACAGTGAAAGAACCAAAGGTTATTAAATACTCTGCGGATAATGATTTCCTGAATCCCGATGAAGAACAAATTCTCAATGCCCTGAAACTTTGGAGGTCGGAGAAAGCCAGGGAACAAAATCTGCCAAGCTACTTCATTGCAAGTAATAAAGAACTGATGTCTGTAGCTAAGTATAAACCTGCCAAAAAAGAAGAACTATTGGAGATCAAAGGATTCGGAAAGCATAAGATTGAAAATTATGGCGAAGAAATACTGGAAATCCTTGAAAGTGTCTGATTTTTAGGAACAATTAATACTAAAGAACAAAAGTTGTAGAAGTAATCTTCTACAGCTTTTGCTATTCAAAATCAAAAGTTTATTCTTAGTTTTTATTTGCTGGAGAATTTTTTTGATCAAGTGAAGTTGGTTCAATCCTTAATTCTAAATTGTCTCTTTTCGTAGATAAGTTAAATAGCTCTTGGGCTATATATGTTGCTTCTGTTCGGTTTTCCAATTCAAAGCCTAAAGGAAGATCTGATCTGCTGCTTTCTTTTTCAGAATCAGAATATAGAGGAGGATTGTCAATGGGGATATAACCCACAAAAATATTTTTTTCTGCGAATTCATTATGCAAATGGGTAGTAAGCATTCTCAAAGCTGCTTGAGGAACTCCCATGGCAGAAGTAAAAGGATAGGCCGTTCTGTCTGATTGCCCACTTGTAAATAAAAGAGTTCCGCTGGTTTGTAAAAGGTAAGGAAGGGTTGTTTTAGCAGTTTCCAAAGCGCTTAAAACTCTTGTATTCAAATAAATTTTTAATAAATCAATAGATAAGTCTGTTATTGGAACATAAGACTCAGCTCCCAAAGGTCCAGGAACATTATACAAAACAACATCCAGACGATTTCCTAATTTTTCTGTTAATTTTTTTATAGAGCCGGATACAGATTCAGGAGTATTGGCGTCAATTGTTTCATTGAATACAGATATTCCTTCTAGCTCAAGTTCAGCTTTTATAAGGTTAAGTTTTTCCTGGTTTCTACTCATCAAACCTACCAGATATCCATGATGGCCAAAATATCTGGCTGTTTCTAATCCAATCCCTGGCCCGGCTCCTATAATCACTATTGTCTTGTTCATTGTTTTACTCATTATATTGTTATTTAATAGAGGTACAAAATTATGGGGCTAAATTTGTATTTTTGTTATAAGTTACCTCTATGATAGTGGTTACAAAAATGTAAGTGTATATATGAATATTGAGAAAAAACCTTGTGATAATGCCTATTTAGCAATCCAGGATACTCTGTATGTTATAGGGGGAAAATGGAAGCTTGTCATTTTGGGTGCCTTAGTGACTACAGGGAGCAAACGTTTTGGTGAACTATCTAAAATGATTGATATTAGTCCGAGGATTTTATCTAAAGAATTACGTGAATTGGAGCTTAATAAACTTATTACCCGAAAGGTTCTCGATACAAAACCTATTATGACGGAATATTCAGTGACTCCCTATGCTGAAAGCCTTCGTGAACTGATTAATATTATGATTAGCTGGGGATATCAGCACAGAGAAGAAATCAAAGATTAATTCAGAACCTTATAATTGATATCTTTAAAATACTGATAGACGAAACTTCAGATTGAGACAAATTACATCTTATTTTTTTAATAACCAGGTTCTATCACCGTAAAAATAGTAAAGGTCATTTCTTTAATTTTTAATGCTATGTAAAATTCCCTGCAATTCCGTACTTTTGTACTTATCAAAATGACATACAATAAATGAAGCCAAGTTTAGCAAAAGGAACGAGAGATTTTACAGCACAGGAAGTATCCAGAAGAAAATATATCATCAATATTCTACAGAATAATTTTGAGTTATTCGGTTTTCAGCCTTTGGAAACACCAAGCTTTGAAAATCTTTCCACTTTAACGGGAAAGTACGGAGAAGAAGGGGATCGTTTGATTTTTAAAATCCTTAATTCAAGTATTAACGAAGCAAAGGATGAGAAAAAGGATCAGATGCTTAATGATTTCCAGAGAGCATTGGAGAAGCCTTTCAGTTCAGAAAACTTAACAGATAAAGCGCTTCGTTATGACCTTACTGTACCTTTTGCGAGATTTGTGGCGATGAATCATGGAAAATTAACTTTTCCATTCAAGCGTTTCCAGATCCAGCCGGTATGGAGAGCAGACCGACCTCAAAAAGGAAGATACAGAGAGTTTTATCAGTGTGATGCAGATGTGGTAGGAAGTGAAAGTTTACTACAGGAAGTAGATCTGGTTCAATTGTATTTGAAATCATTTGCTGATCTGAAAGTACCTGTTACCATTCACATGAACAACAGAAAAATTCTTTCCGGATTAGCTGAATATGCAGGAATTACTGATAAACTGATCGATTTTACAGTAGCTTTAGACAAGCTGGATAAAATTGGAAAAGAGGGAGTTGTTAAGGAATTATTGGAAAGAGAAATCTCTCAGGAATCTATTGATAAATTAGACTTTTTATTTAGCCAGTCTGATGATGCTTTGGAAAACTTACTTCAGTTGAAAGAAAAATTTGTAGGTAATGAGATTGGACTGAAAGGAGTAGAGGAATTAGAGTTTGTTCTTACACAATCTCTGAACCTTGGCGTTGATATGCAGAATCTTGTATTCAACATTACGCTGGCAAGAGGTCTTGATTATTATACCGGAGCTATCTTCGAAGTGAAAGCAGATGAAGTGGCAATGGGTTCCATTGGTGGTGGTGGTAGATACGACAACCTTACAGAAGTGTTTGGGGTGAAAAATATCCCTGGAATTGGTATTTCATTCGGACTAGATAGAATTTATCTGGTGATGGAAGAGCTTAATCTTTTCCCTGAAGAAGCTGCTTCTAAAATAGAATATCTGTTTGCTAATTTCGGAGGTGAAGAAACTACTGAAGCTTTGAAACTAATCATGCAATTAAGATCAAAAGGGATTTCAGCAGAATTATATCCTGAAAGCACAAAGATCAATAAGCAGTTTACTTACGCTGAGAAAAAAGGAATTAAAAAACTTGTGTTCTTAGGAGAGGAGGAGCTTAAAAATGGTACAGTAACCTTTAAAGATTTGGCAGCCGGAGAACAGAAAACAGTTTCTTTGAACGAATTTTTAGGATAGTATTAAGCAAATCGAAGTTCATTGTGGAAAAATGCATAGGCTGTCTTGCTCCGTTTCAAAATACAGGTTTTTTCTCTACGAAAGAAGAGCTGGCAGATCATACTTATGTATGTAATAGCTGTGGAGAGCAAGCGCGTAAAGCTCTTGCAAATATGTATATTAGTACCACTATATTTTCCAGTTGTACTGCTTTTCAGGTTCGGGAGCTTTTGGTAAAAGGTGAGCAGTTTGAAAAATTTTATTGTCAGATTGTGAATGATTACACTAGTATTTCTCTTTTCCAAAGCTCATTAATTAATAAATTGTTTATTTCTCTTTTGGAAGGAGAAAAGATAGTGATTGGTGATAAAGCTGTATATGAGAATAAATCCGGTGCTTTGTTTGTAACCAATAAAAGACTTCTGTTTGTGACGGAAAGCTCACCTGTCGGTTTTCCTGAAGTCATTGATTATCATGATATCGTTTCAGTAGATATGATTAACTCCGATAATGAAATAAGAATCATTACTTCAGACAATTCTTTGCGATTTTTGAAAATTTTATGGACAGAAAAATTTCAAAAACAAATAAAAAAACAAATAGAGTTGTCAAAAAAAAGTAAACAGGAGAAAGTGATACCTTCACAAAATAACAACGACTCTTCACTTTTTGATATCCTTGAAAGGCTTGGCAGCTTCAGGCAAAATGGTGTGATCACTGATGTAGAATTTGCTGAACAAAAGAAAAAATTACTTGAACGACTTTAAACCTTATAATTGTAAAAATGAGTAGTTGTGCTATTTGTAATAATAAGATTTCATTTTGGGGCGGGAGTAAACTTTTAAATAAGATTGAGATTTGTGAAGACTGTAAATCCAAAATGAATAAAATATATCGTGAATTTTCTTTATACAGCAATGAATTTAGCCTTTATCAGGTCAGGACTTTGTTAAAAAAAGAATCTCAATTTGAAGAATTCAAAACCGTATTATTCAGGATCAATCCAAGCCTTTCTGATTATTCAGATATAGCATTACGAAAGATTTTTAGAATGGTCAATGATGAACGGTTTATTCACGGAATATTTGGGAAACACGATCAGCGAGGATATGGAACACTTATTTCAACCGATAAAAGATTGATTTTCATTGATGCCGGAAATGATTTTAGTTTTGTATTTAAGGAAATTATTTCTCTTAAAAATATTACATCCATTGATTTTTCATCTTCAAATAATTTAATAACAATAAGTACTTCTGAAAAGAATATTATTGTTGGGTCTGAAAATCAAGGATATGGAGCTGATTTCTGTGAAGCAGTCCAACAGCTTTTGGGTAATTCTGATGAGACAAAACCTCAGGAACAATCAGCATCAGGAATTTTGGATATGATAGAAAGGTTCGGAAAATTGAAAGAAAACGGTATTCTTACCCATGAAGAATTTACTGATCAAAAGAAAAAATTACTGGATAAATTATAATTCCCCTGAAATCCATATAAGAAATAATCAGCCACAAAAATATTTTTGTGGCTGATTTACTTGATGAATCATAAGTTTTGAATACTTTGCCCTCCAGAATCGGTTTAGAATTTGTAATTTGGGGCGATTAATAGAACAGTAGAATTACCTTCTACCTATATGAAACTTTTAAACATAAAAACCAAATGAATACTATTTGTGCATTGTGCGGAACTCCGCTGACGTCTACGGATATGCTTGTTGGAAAAAATAAACTTGCAGATGGCGGCTATTTGTGTGCTGAATGTTTTAATAAAGCCATTACAATCAATAGAGATCTTATCAATAATTTGCATCAGTTTTATTTTGCTGAAATAACAGGAATGTTCCTTAAAAGTAAAATTGATGGGAGCCAGAGTCCGGGAACTCCATCTTCAGGAACAGGCAACTATGAATATGATGCTCCCACCAGATTAGACGAAATAAAAGATCAGATTGTAGCGCTGAAAGCGAGATTGAGCGTTTTAGCCAATGAAGAAGTAAATGAACTGGATAAAGTCCTGGATCCAAATGAACGATTGATTGCCATTGCAGAATGTATCAATCTTCGTAATAACAGGGAAGGAATTATTTTCTCAACCCAATGGAGAGTGATTTTCATGGATAAAAAATTCTTGGGTGGTGTGGTAAAAAATGAATATACCCATAAAGATATTACCGCTCTGGATCAGGTTGAAAACCTTCTATATTCAGTATTAAGAGTAAATACAAGCGGTGGTGCTGTAGAGTTTAAACTGCATAATAAAAGTGATGGCAGATCATTCTGTGATATCGTAAACGGTCAGATCAGAGGATCCGAAAGACAAACATTTCAGAAACCGTCACAACCACAGTCATTTTATCAAAATACTCCAAGCCCAGCACCTCAAAATTCATCCAATATTCCAAAAGGATCTACAGAAGATATTTTTGAACAATTGGAAAAGCTTGGTAAGCTAAGGCAGATGGGCGTTTTAAGTGAGGAAGAGTTCTCATTACAGAAAGCAAAACTATTGGAAAGACTTTAAAAAAGATAAGTTAATCCAAAAAAATATCCTTATTTGTAATTGGGATGGATACAAAACAGAACAATAGGAATTGTCTGCTCTGATGTAAAAACTTTTAAACATAAAACTAGAATGAACACGAATTGTGCTCTTTGTGGAACCCCATTAAGCCTTATGGATACCGTTCTGGGTGAGAATAAGCTCTCAGATGGTGGACTCTTATGTAATAAATGTCTGAATAAAGCAACGGCTATTAATAAAGATCTGGTGCACAGTCTTATGAATTACACTTTGGCGGAGATCAGAGACTTGACTTGGGGTGAAAGTATTGAAGAAGTAGAGGAAATTGAGGAAGAAACTGTAGTAGAGACTTCAGTGTCCCATACCAGCATAACATTTTCCCATACGACTGTGCGATTTTCCATTGACAAAACAAAGCCTACAAGATCTGACGAAATTCAAGAACAGATTCTTGCTTTAAATACTAAACTCAGTTCTTCTGTGAATGATGAAGTAGATGAGCTTGTGAAGGTTCTGGATACAGATGAAAAAATTGTTGCAATTGCTGATGCCAGGTATTTACACAATAATACGAATGGCCTTCTGTTAGCAACACAACGTAAAGTGCTTTTTCTTAATAGGAAGTTTTTTGGAAACATATATAAGAAGGAATTTCCACATCAAAATATTAATACTGTATTGGATGATACAAGGGAAAAAGATTCTTCACTAAAGATATTAACGAACGGACCTACGGCTGATTTTATTCTTGATGGCAGTAATTCAGCGGAACTATTTTGTAAAGCAATAGAAAGGTATATAAAAAGTTCAGAAAACAGAGAAAAACAACAGTTAACTCAACCTGAATTAAAGGCTTCTGCATTTCAGCCATCTCAACCGATACAGGAAGAAGATCCGTCAGTAGTTTTTGATAAGCTCGAAAAATTAGGCAGATTAAGAGACAATGGAATTTTAACAGATGATGAATTTGCAGAACAGAAGAAAAAACTGCTGGATAAATTATAAAAAATAAAAGAATGAGTAATATTTGTTCATTGTGTAATACAGAATTAACCTCTATGGATAAGCTTTTGGGAGAAAATAAACTTTCAGATGGCGGAGTATTATGCAATAAATGTTTAGATAAAATAAGTTACATCAATCAGGAGGTGCTGTATAACCTTAATCAGTTCAATATTGATGATATTCAGAGGATCATTCAAAATAAAAATACAGAACAGAATCCGCCTGCTGTAATACAGGAAAACCTCCCCATGGCTATGGAGGAAGAGCCTCAGGATATTTCTAAGGAAGTATATAAAATAAGAAAACAGAAGATAAAAGCAGAGCTGGAAAAGCTTAATGCCAGTCTTTCCGTATTTACCAAAGGTGAGATTAAAGAACTTCCTTATCTGATTTCTGAAGATGAGAAGATCGTTGGTATTACAGATGCTCAGTTTGTGAATACCCTGGCTGCAGGAATATTGGTGGCAACCTCCAAAAGAATGATCTCTGTTTCAAAAGCAATGTTTGGAGATGCTAAAATCAATGATTATCCTAATGAAACCATCAGGTCTGTAAGTTTTGTAACAGATCCAAGATCTCCTGTCATTAAACTCCATCTGGATGAAAGAGTGGTAGAGTTTGAATGTTTTATGGATAAAGAAGATGCAGAGAAGTTCTACGGTATCATAAGTCCTATTTATAACAATCCGGTACAGCAATCTCAGCCGGAGGCTAGTCCTGTAAATACCAATATGGATACAGCTGTAAGCGCAGCACGCTCCCTTGAAATTCTCGAACAGTTGGAAAAACTGGGTAAATTGAGAGAAGGTGGTATTCTTACCGATACCGAGTTTACAGAACAAAAAAGAAAATTATTAGAACAATTAAAATAAAAATTGTTTACCCCAAATCATGAAGGATAAAACGGAAATCGTAAAAAGCTGGCTTAAAGGATGGTGCTTATCAAGAGAAGTAGCCTTTCCTGTGCAATATAAGTCTGGATTTAATGTATTCGTAGGAGATGAAAAACAAAAAGAGCGTTACGTATTTCCTAACCTTAATGAAGACTTTTTTCAGCTTGCCCGGTCAATTGATGAACCCTGGGTTTATCTGAAAGTAAGTACCTCTCCTGATCAGTTTATAGGAAGTATTCCTGAAAAATGGCAGCTGCAGGCACAGGGATATCTGATGACTTGTTTTCATCCTATGATTTTTCCGGAAATCAGTCTGGCTGAAGGATATCATCTGGAATTTTCAGAATACAATACAACATTTGTTGTAAGAATTGTAGCGGAAAATGGGGAGCAGGCTTCAATAGGGCGTGTATCTTTAATAGATGATGCTGCTGTTTATGACAGAATCATTACCGAAATACAACATCAAAGGAAAGGGTTGGCGTCATTTTTACTGAAAGAGCTGGAGAAGATCGCTTTATTGAAAGGGTTTCATAATAATCTTTTGGTAGCTACAGAAGAAGGGAAGCTATTATATGAAAATTTAGGCTGGAAAGTGTATGCTTTGCATTCCTCTATTGTTATTCCTTCTAAAGATTAATATTTTTATTGAATTAAAAGAGTAGTAATTTAGACTTATAAAGTATAACCATGGGATCAAGACTTGACGAAATAAAAGAAGAACTAGAAAAACTGGATATCAATCCTACCATATTTGCCAGAAAAGAGATTCGTGCTTTGCCGGATATTCTTTCAGCGGATGAAAAAATTGTTTACCTCGTTGAAGGTAGAAATAAAATAAACAACCATCATATCATTTTAGCAGCTACAGACAGAAGATTGATCTTTGTAGATAAGGAATTCATGTATGGATTAACCGTACAGGATTATTCCTATACTAAAATAAGCTCTATACAATATGAAACTGCAGTAATGTTGGCCTCTATAGATATTCAGGTTACAGATGATGTCGTAGAGATTGATGGGGTAGGAAGATACCATGCTGAGCTGTTTTGTGAAAAGGTAAGAGACTTCATGTCCCGTCCCAAAGAAAGTTTCCATAAGGCCGAACCTACTTCTTTAGATGAGTTGGAACAATTGGGACGATTAAAAGAAAGCGGAATTTTGAGTGAAGAAGAATTCAATGAACAAAAGAAAAAAATTATGGACAAATTATGATAAAAGAAGTTGTTTTTAGAGCATTAAACTGGAGATGGTATTTTACCTCTTTAATCTCATTATTTATAGGTGTTTTCTGCTGGTTATTGATCCTTATTTTACCTATTAGCAGTTTTACATGGAATTTTTTCACGGCCATCCCATTTCTGGTTGTGGTAGTAAGCTTTCTATTGGGAATTTCGAGGATGTTCAAAAAAGATGAATTTAAAAACGGTCTTTGGCAATGTTTTTTAAGCATTATTATCCTTTCTATCCTTGGTATACTGTTTGGTCTTTACCCGCCTAAAAGTCCTTATAAGCCTTATAATAATGATATTAAAAACCCAAAGAATGCAAAGTTTTCAATGCCTTTAAAGATATTTTCAGATGAAAAAGAACTCGTAGAGGTTACTCAACCTGATATCCTTATCTATGATTACTTACAGCCGGGAACTTATAAATACGATGTTTTTCTTAATAAAACAGAAAAAGGGAAAGTGTATTTAAAAGTATATGATTTCAATACCAACAGGATTCTTTCTGAAAAAGAAATTAAAAAAGAATCAATGAGAGTTGTCTTTAATCCCAATGATGAATTGAAAGAATTTTCAAGTGGTAATGATGGTTTTACAGTGAAAGAAGGAGATTGGGGAGATTATTATGGAAGCAGGATCGAAGTTTGGTTTAAACCGGATAATTCCAACGAGTCTGAAAGAAAATTAGTGGAAAAAAATTATATTATTCAGGGAAATTAAAATTTTTCTCCTATATAAACAAAAAGTCATCGCAAACTACTACGATGACTTTTTCTATATATGAATGTTAAAAAAAACTACTGTCTGTTTTTAGTTTAAAGAATCTTCGGCTTTTGTTTTTACCTCGTCTACTTTATTTTGAACCTGAGAAGCAACATCATTCGCTTTGCTCTTAAGGTCATTTCCCCATTTGTTAAGATTATCCTTTGCCGTATTTAGCTTATCTTTTACCGCTTGTTGATCTTCAGGGCTTGAATTCTTATATTTCCAATAAGCCAAAGCACCTAATCCTAGTAAAGCTAATACACCTTTTGTTTTGTTTCCCATGATTTCTATTTTTAAAAGATATTAATATTAAAATTTGTTATTAATACTTATGTAAAATACGTGCCAAAAAATTAAGTTGAATGATAAAAAAATGTTAAAATTAAGAAAAGATATCAAAATTTTCTCCGTCAAAACTGGTGAAAACCATAGTAGGATAGGAGTCCTGATGATAGATATTTCCATCTTTATCAATGGCAATAGCACCCGCAAATCCGTCAATCATTTTAAGTTCGTCAAAAGTTTTAGTGAAAGCTGCTTCAAGGCTCATCCCATCCGTTACGCGGGTAACAATTTTTGCAGAAGTAGCGTTGCTTACAATATCTTCACCTACTCCTGTACAGCTTACTGCACAGAAAGCATTGGCATAATTTCCGGCCACAGTGGCAGAGTCTGAAATCCTTCCCGGAATCTCAAAACCTTTTCCCCCTGTAGAAGTAGCAACAGCCAGTTTTCCATCCTTATCGATGGCTACACAGCCTACCGTACCCTTCCCGCCGTTGCCAAGCTTCGCTTCGTATTCTTTTCTTCTCTGTGGAATTTCCGTGGAAAAATTTTCAAATCCGTGTTCTGTAGCATATATTTTTGCGCCATGTCCGCCTAAAACCCTGTCATCTTCTCCGATGAGGTTCTTTGCCACAAAAATAGGGTTCTTCACATCCTGAATATTGATAACACCGCTTAGTTTTTGCGTTTCACCATTCATGATGGCTGCACTCATACGGATGATACCATCACTTTGAATTTGCGAACCTATTCCTGCGTTGTATAGAGGATCATCTTCCAGCAAAGAAACTGCATAGGCCACTGTATCAAAAGCAGAATGCGTCTGAAGATAGTCAAAGGCTCTTTGAGCAATTTCCTTTAAAGAGTTTTGTTTCGCTGTTTTTACTTCATGGCTTTGGTCACTTTCCGAAAAAAAACCGCCGTGGATGATGAGTTTCATAAATAAAGTTTAGTTTTTAAATTATTATTTGTCCTGGAATGGTACTGTTCTTCTGAAATGAACCCTTAATTCCTGACAGAGTTTCGAAATACTTTCCAGATTGTGCTTTTCAATAATTATCAGCTGTAGTTCATCGGAATAGCTATCTGCAAGCTCAATAACTTCCAATGGGGGTTCTTCCTGATTAAGCTTAGGCTGTAACCATACAAAATAATCCGGTGCATATCTTATCCCTGCCGGGAAGTCTCCTAGCGCATTATTCAAGCTTTCATCAATGAGTTCATGAACTTCATCTATTTTATCTCCGCGGATCAGGAAATTAAAAAGTTCATTGGTCACAGAAAACTCAAATGCTCCATCCTCGTCGCCTTCAATTACCCATTCTGCTTCATTATTGGCTATATATTGATCCGGATTGGTATAGCAAAAAGAACAGTTCGAAATGATTTCTTCTTTATTGCTGATGTCATAACCTTCCAGAAGAAGATTTATAAGCTGTTCAATTTTTTCTTCTGCCATTTAGCGTTTATTTAAAAACTAAAATAAGAATAACTTTCGAATTGAACTTTTAAAACTATTTGTCCTGAGGAATTGGATTGAATTGTGAATTTTCAATGGTAAGAGCTTTGGTCGTAAGATCATAATGATCATTCATAGACATTACGTGAACCGTTAAATTATCAATAGAGATAGGCTCTCCAAGGTTAATATTGGTAAGGTTAGTATCCTTAATAAATCTTCCGTCTACCAGAATCACCAGCCCGGAACCTACAGCGGTCATCACATCGTTATGAATGAAAAGTCCAGTATCTTCCCCAAGGCCAATTCCCAGTGTTCTTGGATTATTCACCACAGCCTGGAAAAGACGCCCGATTCTGCCTCTTTGTACAAAATGGGTATCAATGATAACATTATCAATTAATCCCAACCCTTGTGTTGTTTTAATTTCTCCCTTTAATAAAGCTTCAGAGCTGCTTCCCTGATAAATCATATTTTCAGAAGCTGCTGCAGCACCTGCTGAAGTTCCGGAATAAATAAAGTCCTGTTCCTGATATTTCAATAAAATGGTATCGTGAAATCTGGTTCCTCCAAGAATAGAGGTTAGTCTCAGCTGATCTCCTCCTGTAAACATCATGACGTCTGCAGCATTTGCTCTGGCTACCATGGCGTCAGAGTTGGCTTCTTCACGGTTATGAATATCAAGAACATTTACATTTTTAGCACCCAGAAATTCAAATGCTTTTTTGTATTCAGAACCTACAATCTGAGGAATTTGAGAGGCTGTTGTTACGATTTCAATGACAGAATCTTCCTTGTATTTAGATTCGTTGATGATCTTTCGCAGAATCCCCCGCTCAAAAAAGTTAAGATTCTTTTCAATATTCTGATCGTAGTCGGTTTCTGCAAAACTTCCTTTATTTACAGCTCCTCCGATTACTATTAATTTTCCAGTAGGTTTAGTCATGGTACAAAATTAAAAAATAATTAACATATTTGGCGAATTTCGTGCCATCTTTAGTTGATTTTTAATGATTTAGAAATGTGAATAAAAATTATTTTTTTTTTGATAAATCTTCAAGTGTGCTATAGTTTCGTTTAGGGTTTTATATTATATTTGATTATAAAATAAGTTATTATTAACTGTTAAAATGCCAATAGACTATGAAAATCGAAAAGATTCAGGCACTACGCGGTCCTAATATCTGGAGTATCAGAAGAAAGAAGCTGATACAGATGAGGTTGGACCTTGAGGAAATGGAGAATTATCCTACCAATAAAATAGATGGATTCAGGGAAAGAATTGAAAAATTAATCCCGTCACTGATTACCCATAGGTGTTCAGAAGGAGTGGAAGGTGGTTTTTTCCATAGGGTGGAAACTGGAACCTGGATGGGACATGTCATTGAGCATATTGCTTTGGAAATACAGACCCTGGCGGGGATGGATGTTGGCTTTGGAAGAACCCGGGAAACCAAATCACCGGGAGTGTATAATGTGGTATTCAATTACCTTGAAGAAAATGTAGGAATTTATGCTGCTGAAGAAGCCGTAAAGATTGCAGAAACATTAATTGAAGGAAAAGATTATGACCTGAATGCCTGTATTCAAAAGTTAAAAGAGATCAGGGAGCGTGTTCGTTTGGGGCCATCAACCGGAAGTATTGTAGAAGAAGCTGTTTCCAGAAAAATACCATGGATCAGATTGGGAACAAATTCATTGGTGCAGCTTGGATATGGGGTCAACCAACAGCGTTTTCAAGCCACAATTACAGGAAAGACAAGTTCTATTGCAGTAGATATTGCCTGTAATAAAGAATTAACCAAAAGAATGCTTCATGATGCAGCCATTCCGGTACCCATCGGTGATCTTATTGTAGATGAAGAAGGTTTACATACAGTAATCAAAAGAATAGGATATCCAATTGTTTTAAAACCTTTGGATGGAAATCATGGAAAAGGATCATCCATCAATGTCAATGATTGGGAGGCTGCTAAAACAGGGCTGGAACACGCCCAGAAATATTCCAGAAAAGTAATCGTTGAAAAATACATTACAGGTTATGATTTCAGGGTTTTGGTGATCGATAATAAAATGGTGGCTGCAGCAAGAAGAGTTCCTGCTCACATCGTTGGAGATGGAGAACTGAATATCCAGCAGCTTATAGATAAAGAGAATAAAGATCCGCGAAGAGGCTATGGTCACGAAAATGTCCTGACCGAAATTGAAGTGGATAAAGATACTCTGGAATTGCTTGAAAAACTTCAATATACCCTGGAAACTATTCCGCAAAAGGGAGAAATTGTTTACCTGAAGTCTACCGCTAATCTTTCTACGGGAGGAACTTCAATTGATGTGACCGATATGGTACATCCGGAAAATATCACAATGGCAGAAAGAATATCCAAGATTATTGGCCTTGATGTCTGTGGGATTGATATTATGGCAGAAAACCTTACACAGCCATTAAAAGAAAGTGGCGGAGCCATTATAGAAGTTAATGCTGCTCCCGGATTCAGAATGCATCTGGCTCCAAGTGAAGGGCTACCAAGAAACGTTGCAGCTCCGGTTGTCGATATGTTATATCCACAGGGAAAACCTTTCACTATTCCGATTATTGCAGTCACAGGTACAAACGGGAAGACAACCACAACAAGACTGATCTCGCATATTGTAAAAAGCAATGGATACAGAGTAGGGTTTACTACTTCAGATGGAATTTATATCCAGAATACCATGTTGTCAAAAGGGGATACTACAGGTCCGCTTTCAGCAGAATTTATTTTAAAGGATCCTACCGTGGAATTTGCAGTTTTGGAGACTGCCAGAGGAGGGATTCTTCGTTCGGGATTAGGATACTCGCAGTGTGATATTGGGGTTTTAACCAATATTGAGGAGGATCATTTGGGAATGAATGATATTCACAACTTAAGAGACCTTACCAAAGTAAAGCGGGTAGTATTAGACAGTGTGAAGAAGACAGGATGGAGCGTTCTAAATGCAGACAATAAATATTCTATGAAAATTGTAAACGATCTTGATTGTAACGTTGCAATTTTCAGTATGGATGAAAACAACCCGCATATTGTAAAATTTGCCAAAGAGGGAAGAATCACCTGTGTTTATGAAGAAGGATTTGTAACCATCAAAAAAGGCGACTGGAAGATCAGAATCGGTAAAGCAAAAGATTTCCCGATTACGATGGAAGGAAAAGCGAGGTTCATGATTGAAAACGTATTGGCAGCCAGTTTAGCAAGTTACCTTCATGGATTTGGGATTGAAGATATTTCCAATTCATTAAGAACCTTTATTCCAAGTGCACAGCTTACCCCGGGAAGATTAAATGTCTTTAAGTTTAAAAGCTTTAAAGTGTTGATTGATTTTGCCCACAATCCATCCGGATATGAAGCCATTGAAGATTATCTTAAAAATGTTGAGGCAACAAAGAAAATAGGAATTATTTCCGGTGTTGGAGACAGAAGAGATAGTGACATCAGAGAATGCGGAAAGATTGCAGGAAGAATGTTTGATCATATCATCATCCGAAATGAAAAACATCTTCGTGGGAGAACAGAAGAGGAAATCAACGGATTGATTATCGAAGGAATGCAGTCTTCAGGAAAAGATGTCAGCTACGAAATTATTCCTAAAGAAATTGAAGCATTGAAGCATGCCATGGGCATGGCTGAAGACGGAACATTTATTACCGCTTTAAGTGACGTAATTTCCAATGCTATTGATCTTGTTCAGGAATATCAGGCAAGAGAGCTGCTGGAAGACGATAAAAACGGATAAATAAAATTTTTATAAGCTTATTAAAATTGCAATACGAAATCTATAAAACGTATTGCAATTTTTTTTATACCATAGTATAGAGTATAGAGATGCTTTTTAAGAGGGAAAGTATTTTTAACTTTTCTTTAAAAGTGATAAAAAATAAAAATTATTAACTTGCCATACGATCAGTTTTTATGAAAAAGGTATTCTTTATTTTCTTTCTTTACTTTTCTATACAGTCTTATTCTCAAAACTATACCCCGGCAAAGTTAGATAGTATTACGAGTATTTATAAAAATAAAGGAGAGTATGAAAAGGTATTTCAATATAATATAGCTGCACTTCGATATTATAAAGAACATGATAATCCCGAAGGCAGTGCTTTAGCTAATATTAATATTGCCAATGCATTTTCTACATTCGATGAACACCAGAAAAGCCTTCATTATCTGGATGAAGCAAGAAAGCAGCTTAAACATATTAGCAACAATGGGCTGAATGCCAGATTATGCAATGAAATTGCCAGAAATTATGCTTTTCTTGGTCTTTATAACCAATCCAATATTCAGTTGAACCAATCTGTAAAATATCTTAAACGTGCTCCTGATACAAAAGAGAACAAGAATTCTTTATTTTTTGTTTACCTCTGGAAGTGGTCCAATTTTGAGGATTTAAACCTTCCTGATTCTATTAATGTGATGCGCAAAAAAGGATTGAAAACCTTTCCTGATGAACCTAAAATTTATGTAAGAATTGCAGAACAGTTTTTATCACAAAAACAACAGCTGGACTCTGTTGAATATTATCTGAATAAAGCATCGCTGTTAGCCGTGAAAAATAACAGCTCTCTTCATACATATGGAGCTATTGCAACAAGACGTGGAAATTTATACACCCTGAAAAAAGAGTATACAAAAGCACTTACCTATTATCAGGAATCTTTACCCATCTATCTGAAAATAAACCGGGGTGCAGATATCATAAATACATATAAAAAGATTTATGAAACTTATCTGGCCTTACATGATATTCCAAAAGCGAATGAATATCTGACAAAATATACTCAACTCAATGATAGTATTCAATCCGGGGAAAGAAAAGCAGTTGCTTCTGTGATTAATAATCTGGCTATTGAGCAGGAAAAAGAAAGGAATGACCTCTATGTCATTATTTCTGCAATTGCGGGCATTGCTGCGGTATCTCTTCTTGCTGTGTTTATGATTAGGAAACGGAATAACAACAAAAATAAAGGAAGGGATCAGCTGCTTGAAAAACAGAAAAAAATAATTGATGAAAAAACAATAGAAACAGATAAGCTGAAAAAGAAAGTAGATACTTCCATTAATGATTTATCTAAGATGGCAACATCAAATAACCCCTTTTTTATTAGCAAGTTTAAAGAAGTTTATCCGGAATTTCATGAAAGACTTATTTTACAATATCCTGAACTTACCAATCATGATATAAAGTTTATTGCTTATTTGAGGCTTAATCTTACCAATAAAGAAATCGGGCAATGTGGAAATGTGACAGTAAGAGCTGTTGAAACCAAAAAATACAGACTTAAAAAGAAGCTCGAATTACCCGCTGATGTAGATTTAGGAACCTGGGTTTTAGAGTTGTAATAAAAAATACCTCAACTCTTGCTGAGGTATTTTCAATTCATTATAAACTCATATTCTTTTCTACATAAGATAAAATTTTATACGCAATGTCAATCCTTTCAGAATTAGGATAATTTTTATTGGCAAGAATTACAATTCCAATTTTTTTTGAAGGAACATACATTACATAGGATGCGAAACCATTGGTAGCTCCTGTTTTATTTATCAGCACATCAGTTTGTGGTTTTTGATGGGGTATTATTTCACTTACAGGATTGGGTTTATAGATCAGGTCATAGGAATTTCCTTTTTGAAGCTGTTCCAATGTTACCGGATAATTATATTGTTCCCAGATAAGGTCCTGAGTCATTTCTGAAGTGTTAAAATAACCGGTATGGGTCTTCATTAACGCCGCAGATAACTTACTGTCTATTTTTCCAATTCCCATATTGGCATCTACAAATTTGATCATATCCTGTGTACATGATTTTACCCCATATGCCTCATCAGCCAAAACTCCTGGATTTAAGCGTATCGGTTTGTCATTATTATCATAACCCCATGCGTAATCATTCATGTTTTTGGCAGGGATTTTATAAAATGTATTATTTAAACTCATTTTTGCAAATACATTTTCAGTCATGGCTGCTGTGAAGGGCTGTTGCATTGTTCTCCCGGCGATAACCCCCAATAAACCTATACTTGGATTGGTATACATTCTTTGAGTACCTGCTGGATAATCGGGTTTCCAATTTTTATAGTACTCGATAAGCTGTTTGTTATTGGTGACTTCATCAGGCAGCTGCAAAGTGAATCCACCTGCAGTATGTGTTCCCAGATTGTACAGTTTTATATGATCAAAAGCTGTGTTTTTGAGTTCAGGCATATACTTACTCACGGGATCAGAAAAATTAAGCGTTCCGTTAACCTGTGATAAACTAGCTAGGGTAGCCGTGAATGTTTTACTTACGGACCCCAGTTCAAATAAGGTTTTATTGGTAATTTCTATATGGTTTTCTTTTGAAGCTAATCCGTAATTGAAAAATGTATGTTTACCCTTTACACTTACAGCAATACTTATACCTGGAATTTTATTTTTTTCCATGACAGGTTTTACCAAAGTATTTAAATAGTTAGTAAAGCCTGACGTATTTTCTTTTTTTGAATGAGTGCAGTTTGATAAAAAGGATAGACATAATACCGCAACAGATATACTTTTTAAACTTTGCATATTTTAAGATTTTATAATTGAACTTTTTACTAATACTTATTTCGAAAAATTGTTTAGCAAAAGTAAAAGAAATTTGCAGATAAAGCTTTACTACAATTCTACTACAATAATTTAAGTTGTTTAAAATCAGTGCTATGTGGATTGTGAAGAAGAGCTTTTGAAACGCGTATAAATAATATTACAGAACCATTTGAAGTGATTTTATCAGAGTTTTATCCTAAAAAGGACAGGTTTTTTTGTGAAAAATAATCGGCTGAACCAAAGGTTCAGCCGATTATTTTTATTGCATTTAAAATGTATTGATCTGTTAGATAGTCGTACTCAATGAATTTTTATCCTTCCGCAAAAAAAGCATTAGAGTTTCCAATACAGATAGCATCTTTCTTATTGAAATCTACATTTACCATGGCTGCCTTTGTCATTCTTCCCAGATTTTCCAGAAGGATAGGGCGTTCATCATTTTCTTTCCAGATATACAATAAACGGATCTCTGTTTTTGAAAACTGACCATTAATATCTTCAATAGCATCAGTGATTTAATTTACATCTTCAGTAATATTTTTGCTTGGTGAAGTACTGCATACTGATCTTCGGAAAATGTTAGAAAGTACTTCGTTTGCCAGTCCTGCGTTTTTTGAGCCTGTTTACTTTCTGTTTTATCCCAGACCGGGTAAACTCGGATTCCCCGTTTTCCTATCTTTTTTCCATGAGATAGAATTCCTTTTTCCGCTAAAATATGCGTAGGGAAAATAAATATCCCTGAAAGATTTTTTTTAAAAGCTGCAACGAGATAAAAGTCAATGTCATCTGTACTATTGAAAGGAGCAGTTTCTCCATTTTCATTTCTTTTCCAGATCGTTACGAACTGACCTGTTTTCGTAGGGGTTATTTTGGAAATACGGAACTTTATTTTCCAGTCATTCAAAGTAAGGTTAAAACCTGAATATTCTTTGCATTCTAATTCTTCTTCTACATTTGAGCAGCTGAATCCAAGAGGGTGAAACAGTTGTTCTTCTATGGTCTTTAAATTCAAGATTTTATATGTTTAAAGTTCAAGGTTCAAGGTTTAAAGTTGGTTTCCATAATTATATTTCAGATAATCTGTTATTTGATGTGTGTAGCTATATTCCACTCCTTTGGAGGGGGACCTAAGATTTGACAGGATGATTCCGTAATGTGCAATATCAACCTTTATTTATTCCTTTCCAAAAAAAGCATTAGAGCTTCCAATCCAAATGGCATCTTTCTTATTGAAATCTACATTTACCATGGCTGCCTTTGTCATTCTTCCCAGATTTTCCAGAAGGATAGGGCGTTCATCATTTTCTTTCCAGATATATAACAAACGGATTTCTGCTTTTGAAAACTCTCCATTGATATCTTCAAAAATAGGTTCATAGGTTACTTTTCTTTGCAGAATATAATTTTCTTTGTCTTCAATAGCATCTGTAATCTCCTTTGTTGGGTTTAGATTAACACCGCTTCCCGCAAATGAGAACAAGGGTTTCAGTACAAATTCTTCCAGATTTTCATTTTCCGGAAACTCATGAAGGAAATAACTTTTCGGAACAAATTGATGTTTTAATAAAGGTAAAAGAAATTTAGATATTTTAAAGAACCAGTTCGGATGAGTGATCCATTTTACATCAGCTTCTTCACGGAAATCAAATTCGGTTTTAAGATCCGGAATTCTGTCCAGTTCATCAAATATCACACGATTGTAGATTCTTTTGATTTCAACAGCCTTACCATCATTCTCATAATATAGTTTTTTGCCCTCTTTTTTTACTTTTGTCAGACAAACGGTTTTTATTCCTAATAGCTGTTCTGTCAAGACAAAATCAATAGCTGTTTTCTGTTTTTCAGGGAAAATTTCAAGAAGAATAACATTTTCAGGATTTTCATCACCCACAATCAGATCTTTTAAATGTTGTTTAAAAGTCTCATGGGGCATAGTATTGCGAATCTCTGAAAGAAAAGGATAAACTTCGCAGAAAGTATCTTCAAACGTTTTTTGGAAGGCATATAATGACGGAAAAGCCTGAAGCTCGATCAGTTGTGGTTCGATTTCTCCATTTTCACTTTTGCAGATTCCAAAATCAATGGTGAAAAAGTGAGGCTGATCTGTATCATTGGGAACCCGGCAGGTGTCTGGGACTGCTTTCTGAAGAGTCTCTGCAGGAAGCGCCTTGATCTGGTTGATGATACTTTCACTGGCATCAAGCAATTTACCTTCAAATTCTTTGGTAAGGAAAATCGGACTTTCGGAAACCCTGAAGCCTTGCTCCACACCTCCTGTTTGCGCTAAAACTTCCTTCAGCTTTTTATATTTTTCATCTGAAAACTCCTGGTTAAACTGTTTTCTGTATTTTGGGATCATATTTTTTTCTTTTGTGATGGTAAAAAAATCGAGCAGCAATGCCCGATGTTTTATAAGATGGAAGCTAGAAGCTGGAGGATGGAAGTTTTTGAAGTTGGAATTTTAAAATAAGTTCAATTTTACTTATACCTAATTAAAATAAAGAGTTTACCAGAAGTTTAATCACTATTAGTAACTTCCAGCCTCCTTCTTCCAACTTCCCAACTTTTTAAGCCAAAGACTCAACTTCTTTCAAAATGTTTTTTTTTGCGAACTGAAGAAATCTAGGAAGGATCTGGTTTCTGGTAAGGATGATTTTATCTTCATCGTCTATCCTGTCCACCGTTTCAAGATATTTTTCCATGCCGAAGTTTTCAATCATGGCTTCTCTGTTCTTATCATCTTTAAGGTTTTCGATTAAAGCCTCAGGGCTTGCTTCCGGATGAAACTGGGTTCCAAATATCTCATCAGAAAAACGAACAGCCATTACTGCTCTTTCCAGGTTGATGTGCGGACGGAATTTTTCAATTGCCATTACAGTCATTCCCAATTCTTCAAACCGATCATGATCCGGCTCAATGAACTGATACGCTCTGGAATCTACTGCATAAAAAGGATCCTGAAGATTCTTGAATAAAAATTCTTCTCTGCCTTCCTTTGTTTTGTGTACCGGCATTACCCCAAAAGAATAGGATTTTCTTTTACAGATATTTCCTAATTTCCAGTGGATACTTGCCAATTGGAAGGAATGGCAGATCAGGAAAAGATACTTCTTATCTTCACTGTATTTGTTGTGTTCAAAAACTGAATCTAAAAAATGAGCAAACCTGTTTTCCCACTCGAAACCTTCACGGTGTGGAGTACCTGGCCCCCCTGAAGAAATAAAAATATCAAAGTCTCCAATCTCCGGCATTTCATCTTTAAACCTCACATCAAATGTCTGGATAATTACATTTTCTTCAGAGTTCTGCTGAAATGTTTCAGAAATTTCTTTAATGTTTCTAAAGCCTTGATTGACATGGTTATTGTTCATGTCCAGCAGAGCAATTCGAATATCTTTCATTACATCATATTTTTTGTAAAGTTACCAAAAATATTATGAAGCAGGTTCGCCATGCGTTATGCCATACTCTGTTTCTGAGATCATATAATCCACAACCTTAGTAAGATCTCCGGTTTCCTTAAAGATCTGAAGCTGCCTGTCTGCACCGGTTCCATTTTCAAGGATTTTCCAGGCATATTCAACCTCCTGACGGCATCCTAAATCGTCTACCACATCATCAATAAATTCCAAAAGTTCTTTTAATAAAATAGGATAAGGAACAGATTCTTCTTTCCCAAAATCAATCAGATGGGACTCGATGCCGCTTTTGGAAGCACGCCATTTATTTTCATTCAATAAGAGTCTTCTGTAACTTCTGAAACTAAGGTTTTGCTGGTGAAGCTTATAAATTTTAGCCACTAAACTCTGCATAATGGCTGCAAGACATACGGTTTCATCAATTCTTAAGGGCATATCGCAAATCCTGAACTCAATGGTAGGGTAAAATGGGTGGACTCTTAAGTCCCACCAGATTTTCTTAGCATTATCGATGGTTCCTGTTTTTACCAGAAGATCAACATAGCTGTCAAACTCAGCCAATGAGTTGAAGTAACTCGGAATACCGGTTCTCGGGAATTTCACGAAAATTTCCTGTCTGTAAGATTTAAAGCCTGTATATCTTCCGATCCAGAATGGTGAATTGGTAGAAAGAGCATACACGTGTGGCAGAAAATAGCGCATTACATTCTGAATTCTTACGCCTTCCTCACGATTGGGAATTCCAATATGGACGTGAAGTCCAAAAATAAGGTTTTCACGGGCTACATCACCCATATCATCAACAATTTTGATGTATCTCTCTCCTTGAGTAATTGTATTGTCAGACCAATGAGAAAAAGGATGGGTTCCGCCACCGGAAACACGCAGTCCCTGTTCGTGAGCGGTGTTGATCAGATGTCTTCTTAAATTCGTTAATTCTGCTCTGGCTTCCTGAATATTCTGACAGATTCCGGTTTCCATCTCGATCATGGATTCGTGCATTTCGTGCTTTAGATTTTCACTCAATACCGCTTTTCCGCCTTCAATGATTTTGGATACATGAGAAATCAGATCTCTGCTTTCAACATCAATGATCTGATATTCTTCTTCGATTCCAATAGTAAACTGATGATGCATTGTCTTGTGTTTTTTTATTCTTTTTCAATATTATTTTATGGAATCTTTCACAAAGGTTCCCCAAGTGATATTTGGTTTCCCGGGAGTATATTCCTTCGCTTTTTCAATAGCCAGCTTAGCAGCATGCTCTATGATCCATGCAAAATTTTCTTCTCCTACAGAATTTCTGTCCGCATCCGGAGCAGGATTGCAGAAGTCGATAGCATAAGGAATACCATCTCTTACAGCAAATTCCACTGTATTGAAATCATATCCTAGTGCTTCATTCATTTTGATCGTATAATCATGAATGGTTTTCAATAATTTTTCAAGTTTTTTGCCTTGTGTCTGGTGAGTAGTGGCATACCTCAGGTGAGGCGCATTTCTAGGCTCATACGGCATGATGTGAACATATTTTCTACCCAGGCAATATACTCTGTAATAGTCATCGAAGATAATTTCCTCCTGAACCATCATCACCAGCTGTTCCGTTTCCCCAAGTTTGTTCCAGAGATCATCAGGGTTTTCTACTCTGTAAACGCTCTTCCAGCCGCCACCATCGTGAGGTTTCATATAGGCAGGGAATCCAACATAATTAAAAATATATTCCCAGTCATGTGGAAATTTCAGGTTTCTGAATGAAGTTTCCGAAGTATTGGTTGGTCTCTCATGAGATGGAAGCAATACAGTTTTCGGTAATGGAATTCCTAATTTGCTCATAAGGGCATTATTGAAAAATTTTTCATCAGCACTCCACCAAAACGGATTATTGATTACATAAGTTCCGTTAAGTGCTGCATTTTTCAGATAGGCTCTGTAAAAGGGAACATCCTGCGAAATTCTGTCGATGATTACTGCATAACCATAATCTGCTCCTTGTTCTAATTTGTCAATAGTAACAGGTTCAGCCACGATATCTCCACCTCCCAATTCATTTACTTTATCTATAAATGCCCAGGGAAATGTGTCTTCCATACCGAATAGAATTCCTACTTTTTTTGTCATAATTTTTGTTTTTAAATGGGTATATTTTATTTTTCAACAGAATCAGTGATTCTTCAGATTTATTAAAACTTAAGCGTTAAAACATTGATTCTCTTTTTAATTTAAAAATCGTTATTTTAAACACTTAAGCTATTTTATCAACTATTTTTTTATTTGGAGGCTTTTTAAGAGAAATAAGTTCCTATAAATGTAGGGAATACCATTCTCCATAATGGCCAGTCGTGGCCGATCCATTTTCTTTCATCATACCAGAAATCAATGCCTTTTACTCTTAGAATTTCTGCCATTTCAATATTTTTATCCTTACAGATATCCTGGTCAGAAGTACTCAGCACAATATGCATATGCTTATACTTCCAGGCTTCATCATTTCTTATAAATTCCCTTGGACAGTTAAAATACACCAGGTCATCGGAATATCCATCCATAAAATTTCTTATACTGAAAGCCCCTGAGAGACAAAACAGATGAGAAACTACATCCGGAAACCTAAAAGCAAAATTAGCAGCATGATAGCCTCCGAAACTAGCTCCCGCAACAGCTACACGATGGGTCTTATGGATTTTCTGAATGTATGGAACAAATTCCTTGATCAGGAACTGAACATACCTTTCATAGTTTCTGATTCTTTGTTGTGGTGATATTTTTTCATCATAAAAACTCCAGCTGTCAATGGTTTGAATATTATAGAGTTTTACTTTTCCCTGCTCTATGAACCAATTGATACTTCCGTTAAGGTGAAAATCATGGTTTTGGGTATATTGTCCTTGGGAAGTGGGGAACATGATGATAGGATAGCCGGAATGTCCCGTCACTTCTACTTTAAGACTTGTTCCCAATAGGTTGGAATAATAATCAGTATGTTCTATATGAGGCATTTATATTCTACTTTTATGTTTGTGTATAATTAACTGCTCAGTTTGCCGGCTTTAGGAGGAAGAACATTCAGCATTTCTGCATTGATCTTTTCCGCAGCACTGTCCAGTCTGTCTTCTATCACTGAAGCATCACTGGATTTGTAAACAATTCCGGCATGGTAGTCTATAGGAAGAAATTTTACAACCTCCTCACATTCAAATTTAGTATAGTCCGGTTCTTTATCTTTAATCAGTGCAATAATAAGCCCTGCGTAATATCCGGTAGGTGGGGAAACGCTATAGTTGTTGTTTCTTAAAAGAGCATCTTCGATCTTAGCCCATTCTCTCCATATATTAATGTTGCTTGAAGCTTCCACCAAATCAGGAATATGAGCACCGCCTACTCTTGAGGAGGTTTCCAGAAAATACCATTTTCCATCTTCCTTGCCACGGATGAATTCCGTATGGGTAGCTCCATTGAGGAGTCCAAAGTTGGAAAGTACTCTGGAATTGATCTCTTCCAATGCTTTGAACTCATCGGAATATCTTCCTAAAGTTTTAGATCTGAAAACACCTCCTTCATGAGAAACCTGCATGGGAGGAGCCAGATATTTTGATGCAGAAGTAAATATAATTTCCTTATTGAATGTAAGGCTGTCTACATGATAAACATCCCCTGGTTTAAAGCTTTCCAGCAGGAAAAGATGGCGTTCTTCCCCAAGCACTTCAAGGGCTTCATGAAGCTGCTCTTTGGTCATGATTTTTTTAATTCCTGATGCTGATGCTTCTGAACGGGGTTTCAATACCCATGGTGCAGGAACTCTGTCTACGAATTCATTCACGGTATCATCATTGAAAACAGCTGTGAATTCTGGAACACTGATCCCGGAATCTTTTGCCTTTTGGCGCATGGCCAGCTTATCTCTGAAATAACGGTGGGTAGTTTGTCCCATACCCGGAATACGGAACGTTTCCCGGATCAGGGCAGCCTTTTCCACATCGTAGTCATCAAGAGCGACTACAGCATCTACTTTTCTGGTTTTCATAAGGTGTGAAAAACCTTGGATCAGATTCTCCAGATTCCATACGGAAGGTTTGATTTCAGGCATATAAAATACCTCATCAATGGCATGCCAGGGCCAGTTTTTTTCTTTAAGATTTTCTGATGTTACTAAGATGATTTTATTACCAAGCCTCTTCATTTCATCCATGAAGTCATAGCCCTTGTAATAGCACGAAATACATACTATAATTTTCTCCTCCATATAATGTTTTTTAAGTTTTAGTGAATTTTCAAAAATAAATGCAATTCTTTATTGTTTGATTAATATCAAAAATTGGAATATGATGCGCTTTTATGAATCACTAATCAAGTATACAGAGAATTTTTGTAATAAACTAATTTTTAGTGATAATTTTCGATTAAATCCGAGAGCAATTGAACCCCATAACCGGTAGCTGCTTTTTCTTTAGCATATCCTACATTTCCAAAAGCTACACCAGCAATGTCCAAATGTGCCCATTTAGGGTGATTTTCAGTGAAGTGCTCTAGAAATTTGGCTGCAATAATACAGTCTCCAATAGGCTTTAATGACATGTTTTTTAAGTCGGCTACATCAGATTGTATATCATCTTTCCAGACATCCCATAACGGAAGATTCCAGAGTCTTTGGTTGGTGTGATCTCCGGTTTTAATCAAAAGCGTTTTCAGCTCTTCATTATTGGAAAACATTGCTCCGCAAGTGTCACCAAACATTCTTACTGCACTGCCCGTTAAAGTAGCCAGGTCAATAAGGAAATCTGTTTTGTAGTTTTTGACTAAATAAGAAAGTCCATCGGCAAGGATCAATCTGCCTTCTGCATCGGTATCCATAACTTCAATAGTTTTACCATTGTAGGCTGTGATAACATCACTTGGAAGTAGGGCTTTTTCAGAAATAGCATTGTCAGTAATCGGGAGTACGGCTATGATATTAACGGGTAAATTCATTTCAGCAGCATAGATTAAAGTTCCTAAAACAGCTGTTGCCCCACCCATGTCAGATTTCATATAGTGCATATTGGTAAAGGGTTTCAGAGAAATTCCTCCAGTATCAAACAATACACATTTTCCAACCAATCCAAATGTTTTGGCGTTCTTCACTGTAGTTTTATATTCTAAAATAGTGAAAGCTGCATCATGGGCACTTCCTTGGTTAACGGCAAGATAAGCTCCAAGCCCAAGCTCTTCGCATTTCTTTCTGTTGAAAACCGTATATTTTAATTCATATTTTTTAGCAAGATTTTTAAGGTACAGACTGAAAATATCAGGCTTTTTAAGATTGGCTGGTTTATTCATCCACTCCTGGCAGGCGATTTGCCCGTTGCTTAATGCTTCAGCCTTCTGTTCAATATGGTCTAACTTTTTCTGGCTTAAATTTTCAAAATGAAGCTCAAATTTTGTATTCCAGAAAGGATGGTTTTTTTCAAAAGGATAGTGATAGGTTCCTATAAGCAGTCCTTTTACGAATTCCTCAAACTGTTTTTCATTAAGGAAATCGGCCAATAGCAAAGTAGGAACTGTATGTAATTTTTCCTTTTGGGTTTGTGAAAACTTTAAGGCAACCTGCTGAAGCTCGAAATTTTGCAGGGTTGATTTTCCAAGGCCGATAAAATAAGTAATTCCTTCTTCATGGGCATTCACAAAAACTTCGTGTTTTTTTCCGGTGAAGAATGTAGCTATATTTTTATTGAAATTCTTACTTGTTTTCGTCCATTCTTCTTCAGTGAATAAGTGGAAAACCTGAGTGTAATTTTTATTTTTTTTGTTGATTAGTTTCATAAATTTAGTTCTTAATGCTTTGTTGTTGTGGTTTTACTTCTACAGGGTTTTCAGTGTTGTCATAATACAGCCATTCGATAGCCCGCGGAAATTCCTGTGACCAGTAAAATTCACTGTGGGTTCCTTCTGGATTGATGTTGGTCTTGAACTCAAAGTCGAAAAAACTCTTTTTTTCCCATCTTTTCAGATATTCTTCGAAAATATGAATTCTTTTAACCATTTTAGACCCTTCCTGTCCGCCACCATATAAGTATATTTTGGTCTTAAATGGAACCCGGAAGTTCATCATTGGAAAATTATTGTTAGGCTCTACCCATAGGGAAGGGGAGAAAATTAATAATTTAGAATAAACTTCGGGATAAAGAAATCCACTGTAGATGCTGATCAGAGCCCCTAATGAACTTCCTCCGATACCTGTGTTATCCCTATCTTTTTTGGTTCGATAATTTGCATCTACATAAGGTTTTAAAGTGTCTGTGATAAAACGGATGTATTTCTTCCCTTCGGAGCCATTGGCGACGTTATCATTATCGAAGATGTACTCTTTGATTCGGTCTTCACTTCCATGTTCTATGGCAATGACGATAATGTCTCCCCGTCCGTATTCTGCAAGAATAGAGAGCTTTTTATCGATTTCCCAGTTCCCGAAGCCGCTTCCTTCATTAAAAAGGTTTTGAGCATCCTGAAGATATAAAACGGGATAGCTCTTCTCTGATGTATGATAATCATAAGGAAGCACTGCCCATATTTTACGGTAACGATCCAGCTGCGGGATATAGAATTTCTCGGAAATCACTTCAGCAGTAGGGAAGAATTCTTCTTTGAAAGGGCCCCAGTTTAACCTCCATTTTTCAACTGTATCAGACGTTTTCTGTAGTGTTTTTTTTGTTTTCCGGTTAGGAGTGATATTTCCGTATTTATCCAGCTCTACATTTTCCCAGCCTCCTTTGGTGAATTTGTATTCAATTTCATCAGCAAGTTTTTCATCTTCAATTTCTATGAAATAATGAAACGAATCTGATAGTTTGAGCTGGTAATTATAGTCTTTTGGATTCCAATTGTTGAAATTTCCGGTGATAAATACTGGTCTGTCATCTTTTTCATCAGTATAAAGTTCAAACCTCATCATAAGTGTTTAATAAATATTAGTTGGCTAAATTTATAAAAAAGATTGTTTTGGAATCATAAAAAAGTGAATTAAAAAATGATATATTTGATAGGAAACGAAAGAGGAAAAGGAACTTGATAATTATTTGATGAATAATTCATCGCTGTTGCCAGTATTTTTCGTAGTTTCAGGCAAAATATAAATACAAACTGATTTTGATGAACTCTGTTAAAACCTATACGCTTTTCACCGATCATGATGTGTACCTTTTCAAAGAAGGCAGGCATTATAAGCTGTATGGTAAGTTTGGGGCGCATTCTGTAGAGAAGGAGGGGGTAAAAGGAGTTTATTTTTCAGTTTGGGCACCCAATGCTAAAAAGGTTTCCGTGATAGGAAATTTTAATAACTGGAACCATAAAGATCATATTCTGTTCCCAAGATGGGACGGATCAGGAATTTGGGAAGGTTTTATCGAAGACTTAACCTGGGGAACCTTATATAAGTACGCTGTTGAAACGACAAGAGGAGAGATCCTGGAGAAAAGTGATCCTTATGCATTAAGCTGGGAACAGAATATTCAGGCTGCTTCATTGGTGTCTACAACCTGGTATGAGTGGAATGACAAGGAATGGATGGAAAGCCGCGGGGCGAAAAATAGTCTGGATGCGCCTATATCTGTTTATGAGCTGCATTTAGGCTCATGGCTAAGGGATGAAAAAGATCCTGACCGATTTTTAAATTATCGCGATATTGCTAAAAAACTCGTTCCCTATATAAAAGAAATGGAGTTTACTCATGTAGAGTTCATGCCTGTAATGGAGTATCCGTATGATCCAAGCTGGGGATATCAGATCACTGGATTTTACGCAGCAACTTCGCGTTTTGGTTCACCGCAGGACCTGATGTTTCTCATCGATGAGCTGCATCAAAATAATATTGGAGTTATTCTGGATTGGGTACCTTCACATTTTCCGGGAGATGCTAACGGACTTTACCGTTTTGATGGGTCTCACCTATATGAACATGAGGATCCGAGAAAAGGATTTCACCCCGATTGGAAGTCACATATTTTCAATTATGGAAGAAATGAAGTGAAATCTTTCCTGATTTCCAATGCAATGTTCTGGCTGGACCGTTATCATGCTGATGGACTTCGTGTAGATGCGGTAACCTCAATGCTTCATCTGGATTATTCAAGGAATGAAGGTGAATGGGAACCTAATATATATGGCGAAAATGTGAATCTTGAAGCCAAAGCCTTTCTGCAGGAGTTTAATACGGCTGTCTATAAACAATTCGGGAACAGTATTATGACTATTGCTGAAGAAAGTTCCGATTTTCCGATGCTTACCAAGCCCGTTCATGATGGTGGTGTAGGATTTGGAATGAAGTGGATGATGGGCTGGATGCATGATACACTGGATTACTTTAAAGAAGATTTTGCCAATAGAAAGTTTCAGCATCATAAGCTCACGTTTGCCTCTATGTATATGTATAATGAAAATTATATGATGCCTTTATCACATGATGAAGTGGTACATGGAAAAGCAAGTCTGATCTATAAAATGAAAGGGGATGAATGGCAAAAGTTTGCCAATCTTCGTACCCTGTATGTATATATGTATACCCATCCGGGCGCCAAGCTGCTTTTTATGGGGGATGAATTCGGGCAGACCAGTGAATGGAATTTTACCCAAAGCCTGGATTGGCACCTGTTGAAATACCCTGTTCATAAAGGATTACAGGATCTGGTAAAAGAACTGAATCATTTATATAGGACGGAACCCGCTTTGTATGAAAATCAGTTTGATAAAAACGGTTTTGAATGGATAGAAGCAGATGATCTTGAAAACTCAGTTTATGTTTATCTTAGAAAAGGTAAAAAACGTGATGATATTCTGATGACAGTGCTGAATCTGGCGCCGAAGGTACTAGACTATAAAATAAAGGTTTCAACCGGAACCCATTGGGAAGTCATTTTTAATTCTGATCATAAAGAATATAGCGGAAGCGGGGTAGAAGCAGACCTATTGGAGGAGAAAGATGATCATGGAACAGAACATGAAAGGTTCATAACAATCAAATTGCCACCTCTAGCGGGGGTTATTTTGAGACAGAAAAAAGATAAAAAGTATAAATTACACAGAATCAAACACAGAAGATAAAAATGGTTATTTATCATTTAAGTACAGAATGCTATCCTGTAGCAAAAGTAGGAGGCCTGGCAGATGTTGTTGGGGCACTTCCGAAATATCAGAATAAAATAAAAGGAATAGATGCCAAGGTGGTAATGCCGTGGTACAATAAACCCTTTGTTTATGATCATGAATTTGATGTCATTTTTGATGGATTCATTCATCAGGGATCCAATATGCTGCAGGTTCAGGTCATGAAAGAGAAAACAAATGTGTTGGGATTCGAACTTTATATGGTGAAGGTTCCCGGACTGCTGGATAGAGACAATCCTTACGGTTATCAGGATGAAAGTTTCCAGTTTTTAGCCTTTCAACAGGGAATACTACACTGGATGTGTGCTATGGAAATCAAGCCGGATGTATTGCACTGTCATGATTATCATACCGGATTGGTTCCTTTTATGGTACAGCATTGCCCCGAATTTAATTTTCTGCAGGGGGTAAAAACGATTGGAACCATTCATAATGGTGAATATCAGGGGATGATGAGCTGGAATATGGCGAATAATATGCCTTCTTTTGATGCTTATAAATGGGGTTTAATGGATTGGAACGGGTTTATAAATCCATTGGCAAGTATGCTTAAATGTTCTCATGCCTTTACTACAGTTTCCGAAGGATATCTGGAAGAACTTTTTATCAGCTTTCGCGGACTTGAAAGTCTGGTCCGTCAGGAATTCGGTAAAGCTTATGGGATCATCAACGGAATTGATACTGAAGTTTGGGATCCTGAAACCGATCCGATGCTGGATTTTAATTTTAACAGTAAAAATGCTGTAGTCCAAAAGAAAAAGAACAAGGAGAAACTTTGTAAAGAATATGGTTTAAAACCTGAGCTTCCTTTATTTGCGTTCATTGGTAGATTTGCAACAGAAAAAGGAGCTGACTTCCTGCCGGATGTAGTCTGGCGAAGCATCAAGCAAAGTTATGGCGCTTTAAATATCATGATCCTTGGATCTGGAAATACTTATATTGAGAATAAGCTGAAGGAATACGATTATACTTACACCAACTTTGCTTTAGATCTGGGATATAAAGAACATCTTTCTCATAAGATCTATGCCTCGGCAGATTTTCTGCTAATGCCGTCAAGAGTAGAACCATGCGGCTTGAACCAGATGTATTCTATGAGATACGGAACGGTTCCTGTAGTAAGATATACCGGTGGATTGAGAGATACAGTGGAAGATATTTCAACAGGCGGAGCAGGACTGAACTTCACCTATCCCGGTGTAGATGATATTGTACATGCGATGAACAGAGCCCTTGGAATCTACAATCAGAAAGGAATGATGAAAGAACTTATTCATGCCAATATGAATTTTGACTTTGCATGGGAGAAATCTGCAGAAAAATATATAGCTTTATATAATAGCTGATATGACACGAGTTTTTTCTTTTTTATTGATCATAATAATGCTGTCTTCCTGTAAAAAAGAAGATGGTAGCCTTCATAATGGGTATTTTTGGATCTATGGATCTGGTCTTATAGATATGTATGGCCAAGAAGCAACCAAGGCTATATCTGAAAAGTGGAAGATAAAACAAGTGCATGCCGGAGGTTGTGTGATTGATAATGAAACAGAGAAAAAGATAAGGGCTGCCAATAAAAAAACTCTGGCAGCTATTGCAAAGAAATATGGTAAAGGCTGGGAGGCACAATATGATAAGGATATAGAAGATTATGCTGTGAAAAGAGCCAATGTAATGGATGTCCTGCTTGTGAATAAACTATTCCACAAGAAGCTTAGCAATTATAATGTTTCATTTGATGATGTTAATAATGAAATAACAGTACTGAATGATCCTGAGCAATATGAAGTAACTGTAGTAAATCCGAGATTGAAATATGAAAATAAAATTTGTTTCAGGGTAAAGGTAAATACCCAAAACAGAACAGTAAACTTAATAAAATAAAAAACGCAATATATTTATGAACCGAAATGTAATCTCTATTGTATTGGGCGGCGGCAGAGGAACAAGATTATTCCCGTTAACGTATACCAGATCAAAACCGGCAGTTCCTATTGCAGGAAAATACAGGCTGGTGGATATTCCGATCTCAAACTGCCTGAACTCTGGCCTGAATAAAATCCTGGTACTTACTCAGTTTAATTCAGCATCTTTAAATTCACATATCAAGAACTCTTATCACTTTGATATCTTCAGCAAAGGTTTCGTAGATATTCTTGCTGCTGAGCAGAATGTGGAAAATGAAAGCTGGTATCAGGGAACAGCAGACGCCGTGCGCCAGTCTATGAAACATCTTGAAAAATATGATTATGATTATATCTTAATCCTTTCCGGAGATCAGCTTTATCAGATGGATTTCAGGGAAATGCTGGATTTTCATATTGAAAACGGAGGAGATGTAACCATTGCAACCATTCCGGTGAACGCCAAAGATGCAACCGGTTTTGGGATCCTAAAATCTGATGATGAAGGAAATATCACCTCTTTCTATGAAAAACCGGATTATGATATGCTGGAAGGTTTAAAATCTGAAGTATCAGAAGAGAATAAGCATAAAGGAAAAGAATTCCTGGCCTCTATGGGAATCTATATTTTTACAAAGACCATTCTGAAAAAAATGTTTGATGAAGGAGCTGGTGATGATTTCGGGAAAGATATTATTCCAAGCTCTATTGGGAAATATAAGACATTAAGTTATCAGTACGAAGGATATTGGACGGATATTGGAACGATAGAGTCGTTTTATGAA
Organism: Chryseobacterium sp. BIGb0232; assembly: GCF_024810195.1. Lineage (NCBI taxonomy): Bacteria > Pseudomonadati > Bacteroidota > Flavobacteriia > Flavobacteriales > Weeksellaceae > Chryseobacterium > Chryseobacterium sp. BIGb0232. Next base: position 101,038 of record NZ_JANUEH010000011.1, on the reverse strand, counting down.
GCCAACCTGGATCTTTGTCTGGATCTTCCACAGTTCAACCTGTTCTCCTCCTCTCCAATCTATACAAGAGCGAGAATGCTTCCGCCATCTAAAATCAACGGTTCTTATGTAAGCAAGGCTGTATTTGGAGATGGATGTATCATTATGGCAGATAAAATTGAAAACTCTGTGATAGGAAACCGAACCAGGATAGATAAAGGCAGTACTATCGTTAATTCCTACGTCATGGGAGCTGATTTCTATCAGAATACGACAGAAATTGTTCTGAACGACAGAGGGGGCCGTCCGAATATGGGAATCGGAAAATACTGTTATATTGAAAAAGCAATCCTTGACAAAAACTGCTCCATTGGAGATAATGTGAAGATCATCGGTGGAAAACATATTCCGGATGGTGATTATGGAACTTATTCTGTACAGGATGGTATCGTAGTCGTGAAGAAAGGAGCGATACTGTTGCCGGGAACACATATTGGGTAAGAAGGAAGGAAGAAGGAAGAAGGAAGAAGGAAGAAGGAAGAAGGAAGCTGGAGGCTGGAAGTTATTTAGGTCGAAACAATGACTCTGCAACTTTTTTATTGAAATATAAGTTAGTTTATATGATAAATCCAATCAAGAGATTATCATTAATTATTCGAATAACAGTGGCTTCCAGCTTCCATCACCCGGCTTCCAGCCTTTCATTAGGTTAATTATTGTTAAACATATAATTAGAGTGATCAGCATATTGGTCACTTTTTTTATTTGTATTACTTTTGTGCAATGCGTATTTTTAAATATTTAACGGTAGTTATTGTTCTTTTGGGAGGTGCTTATGCTGCTTCCATGTATTATTTTGTAGATGAAAGCAAGAATTTTACAGTTGAGAAAGAAATTGATTATCCGGTAGATAAAGTTTTTGGACAGTTCAATAATCTCCAGAATTTTACAAGATGGAACAACTTTTTTACCAGTTCACAGTCTATGGATATAGATTATTATACACCTTATGAAGGGAAGGGAAGTGCCATCAGTTACGTAGATAAAAAAAATGATACGGATGGCGAAATGTTCATTCGTTATGAGAACCTGAATAAGACCTTAAAATACCAGCTTTTTGAAGATGAAAATGAAAATCCGACCTTAGTTGATGTGAAATTCAAGCCTGTTTCTGCAGAAAAGACAAAAATTACCTGGTACGTACACACTCCTAAACTATCTGTCTGGAGAAGAGTAGAGAACTTCTGGACAGAGGACCGTTTTGCTGAAAATATCAACAAAAGTATGGTCAATCTTAAAAATTCATTAGGAAATAAGGTTGAAAAAGACAATCAGATGGCAGCGATCAAGTATGACAGTCTGTTGGTGGAGAATGAAGAAGATAAACTGTTGTTGGGGATCAATGTGAGTACCGCCAATAAAAAAGATGCCCTTTACAAAAATATCGTGATGAATTATAACAAAGTCTATAATTTTGTATCGATGGACCTTGGTAAAAAAGATGATGAATTTGGGTATCCGGTTCTGATGACTGATGCGGATAATTACAAAGACAAAGAAGTTTCTTACTTCCTCGGAATTCCACTTTCCAAGAAAATTGGAGTGTCTGACAATAATTTCAATTTTAGGTCTGTAAATCCATCACAAAACTACGTAATGTACTACAAAGGGAGCTATGAAGGCCGAATAAAAGCTATTCAGCAGTTGATTCTGAAAGCCAAAAAAGATGAGATGCGCTTCGGAGATATCCGTCAGACCTTTATAGAACGTCCGATGGAAGGTCAGGACGTGAACATGAAGCTCTCATTATCAGTGTATAAGTGATTTTTTTTTAATTATTTTTTTCTTAAGTTTTTTTAACGGTTTCAGACTGTTCTAACTCGGTTTTTTTTATTAAATTTGAAGATTAATTCTACAAATAAATTTTAATAAATAGATAAACTGTAATAATGGACAGATTTTCATTCCTAAACGCAGCTCATTCTCAGTTAATTGAGGATTTATACCAACAGTACTTAAAATTCCCGGATTCTTTAGAACCATCATGGAAAGCCTTCTTTCAAGGCTTCGATTTTGCTTTGGAGAACTACGGAGATGACGATAACATTCAATTTATTCAGGCCCCGGCCAACGCTGCTCCGGCAGTACAACAAATTTCTCAGGCAGTAACAAGCGGAGAAGTTCCTGAACACATCAAGAAAGAATTTAAAGTAGTAAACCTTATTGAGGCTTACAGAACAAGAGGGCACCTGTTTACAAAGACAAACCCAGTTAGAGAAAGAAGACACTATACCCCTACTTTAGATATCGAGAACTTCGGTCTCTCTACAGCAGATTTAAATACAAAATTCAACTGTGCAGTTGAAACAGGGATGAAAGAGCCTGCTACTTTAGCAGATTTAATCAAGCACCTTGAAAATATCTACTGTGATTCTATCGGGGTTGAATATACATACATCAACAACGTTGAAGAAAAAGATTTTATCAAAAAATGGCTTCAGGTAAATGAAAACCACCCAAGCCTTTCTGCGAATGAAAAAACAGAAATTTTATTAAAATTAAATCAGGCAGTAGCCTTTGAAAATTATCTTCATACAAAATTTGTAGGTCAGAAAAGATTCTCACTGGAAGGTGGAGAAACATTAATCCCAGCTTTAGATCAATTGATCTCAAGATCTTCTCAATTGGGAGTAGATGAAGTGGTATTAGGTATGGCTCACAGAGGAAGGCTAAATGTATTGTCAAACATCTTCGGAAAATCTTACAAGCAGATCTTCTCAGAATTTGAAGGAAAAGAATTCGAAGAAGATGTATTCTCAGGTGACGTTAAATATCACTTAGGATCATCTAAAAAGATCAAAACTGCTTCAGGAGAAGAAGTGTGTATCAACCTGACTCCGAACCCATCTCACCTTGAAACGGTAGCAGCTTTAGTAGAAGGAATCTGCCGTGCGAAAGTAGATGATAAGTATAAAGACTATTCTAAAGTATTACCAATCATCATTCATGGTGACGGTGCTATTGCAGGACAGGGTATTGCTTATGAAGTAGCTCAGATGATGACTCTTGAAGGATACAGAACAGGTGGTACAGTTCACATTGTAGTAAACAACCAGGTATCTTTCACCACGAACTTCCATGATGCAAGATCTTCAACATACTGTACAGACATCGCAAAAGTTACAGAATCTCCTGTAATGCACGTAAATGCTGATGATGCTGAAGCAGTAGTTCACGCAATTCACTTTGCAGCAGATTTCAGAGCAAAATTCGGGAAAGATGTGTACATCGATTTATTAGGATACAGAAAATATGGTCATAACGAAGGGGATGAGCCAAGATTTACACAGCCTAACCTTTACAAGGCGATTTCTAAGCATCAGAACCCAAGAGAAATCTATAAAGATAAATTAATCAACGACAGCGTTATCTCTAACGATATCATCAAAAAGATGGAGGTTGATTTCAAAGCACTTTTAGATAAAGACTTTGATGCTTCCAAAGAGATCGAGAAAAACGTAATGGATCTGTTCATGGCTGAAGATTGGGTGGATTATCCAATCGGAAAGAGAGGGGCAGTTCAGTTACCTGTTGATACAAAATATGACTTAGCGAAGTTGAAAGAGCTGGCGCTTACAATGTCAACACTTCCGGCTGATAAAAAGTTCATCAACAAGATTACAAGACTTTTCGAAAACAGAATCAAGGCTATTGAAGGAAACTCATTAGACTGGGCACTAGGAGAGTGGTTAGCCTATGCTACACTACTTGTAGAAGGTCACAATGTAAGAATCTCAGGAGAAGATGTAGAAAGAGGTACATTCTCTCACAGACATGCTGTTGTAAAAACAGAAGATACAGAAGAAGAATATATCCCGTTAAGACACGTTTCAGAAAGCAGATTTGATGTATTCAACTCTCACCTTTCAGAATATGGTGTTCTAGGTTTCGACTATGGATATGCAATGGCTTCTCCAAATACATTAACCATCTGGGAAGCTCAGTTCGGAGACTTCGTGAACGGTGCCCAGATCATCGTTGACCAGTACTTGGCAGCTGCAGAAGAAAAATGGAAAATCCAGGACGGATTGGTAATGTTATTGCCTCATGGTTCGGAAGGTCAGGGTGCAGAACACTCTTCAGCAAGATTGGAGAGATTCTTAACACTTTGTGCTAATGAAAATATGGTAGTGGCAAATATTACTTCCCCTGCCAACTACTTCCACTTATTGAGAAGACAGTTGAAATGGGCGTTCAGAAAGCCATTGATCGTAATGAGTCCTAAATCTTTATTGAGACACCCTAAAGTAGTTTCTCCACTTGAAGATTTCGCAACAGGTTCATTCCAGCCAATCTTAGATGATCCAGCTGCAGATCCTAAAAAAGTAGAAAAATTAGTTCTTTGTTCAGGTAAACTGTACTTCGAATTATTAGCTAAAAAAGAAGAATTAAACTGTGAAAACATTGCATTAGTAAGATTCGAACAGTTGTATCCACTTCAGACAGATGCTATTGAAGCGATTTTCAGCAAATACGAAAACAGAACACAATTGGTATGGGCTCAGGAAGAACCTGAAAACATGGGAGCTTGGTCTTATATCCTGAGAAACTTCAGAGATACAGGAATCCAGGTAGTATCTCCTGTACCGAGCGGTGCTCCGGCTCCAGGTAGCCATAAGATGTTTGAAAAAAATCAAAATGCAGTGATCAACAGAGTTTTCGACAGAGACGATGCTCCAGCAAAAAGACCTGTTACAGCTTAATTTAAATAATATCCAATTAAAAAATAAAAAATACTCGATATGTCAGTTTTAGAAATGAAAGTTCCTTCACCGGGCGAATCAATCACAGAAGTTGAAATTGCAACTTGGCTAGTAAAAGATGGTGATTATGTAGAAAAAGATCAACCTATCGCTGAAGTAGACTCAGACAAAGCAACTCTTGAATTGCCGGCAGAACAAAGTGGTGTTATCACTTTAAAAGCAGAAGAAGGTGAGGTAGTACAAGTAGGTCAGGTAGTTTGTTTAATTGATATGGATGCTGCAAAACCAGCTGGTGGTGCACCTGCTGCTGAAGCTCCAAAACAGGAAGAAGCTCCAAAAGCTGCTGAACCTGCTAAACAAGAAGCTCCGAAACCAGCTGCTCCGGTTGCTGCTCCACAAACTTATGCTACAGGAGCTCCTTCTCCATCTGCTAAGAAGATCCTTGACGAAAAAGGAATGGATGCTGCACAGGTTTCAGGAACAGGAAGAGACGGAAGAATCACTAAAACTGATGCTGAATTAGCTGCAGTTCCTGCATTAGGAGGAAACTCTCTTACAGCTACAGGTGCTAGATCTACCACTACAACTAAACTTTCAGTTTTAAGAAGAAAAATCGCTCAGAGACTAGTTTCTGTGAAGAATGAAACAGCGATGTTAACAACTTTCAACGAAGTTGACATGTCTGAAATCTTCAGATTAAGAAAACTATATAAAGAAGAATTTGCTCAAAAGCACGGAGTTGGACTTGGTTTCATGTCTTTCTTTACAAAAGCGGTTACAAGAGCATTAGAAATGTACCCTGATGTAAATGCATCTATCGATGGAGATTACAAAATAAACTATGATTTCTGCGATATTTCAATTGCAGTTTCAGGCCCTAAAGGATTAATGGTTCCTGTATTGAGAAATGCAGAAAACATGTCTTTCAGTGCAGTTGAAGCAAACATCAAAGATCTTGCTACAAAAGTAAGAGACGGTAAAATTACAGTTGACGAAATGACTGGTGGTACTTTCACGATTACAAACGGTGGTACTTTCGGATCTATGTTGTCTACACCAATCATCAACCCGCCACAATCTGCAATCTTAGGAATGCACAACATCATCCAGAGACCAGTTGCTGTTGACGGGCAGGTAGTAATCAGACCAATGATGTACGTAGCAATGTCCTATGACCACAGAATTATCGACGGAAAAGAATCTGTAGGATTCCTTGTAGCGGTAAAAGAAGGTATCGATAATCCTGTTGAAGTATTAATGGGAGGTAACGAAAGAAAAGGCCTTGGGTTATAGTTTTTAATAAAATTATAATGTAAATATATAATCTCGCCTTAAAAAAGGCGAGATTTTTGTATCCATTAAGAAAATACTACAATGATGTTTTCAAAAATGACTTCCAATATCAAAGTTTCAGTAATACCTGAATATGATAGTAAAAACAGTTATCCATCTGAAAACCGTTATGTTTTCAAGTACAATATCACTATAGAAAATGACGGAAGCTTTCCTATAAAAGTACTGAAAAGAAAATGGCTCATCTTCGATGTAGGATTCGGATTCACAGAAATTATAGGTGACGGGATTATCGGTCTGACTCCGGAGATCGGAACAGATGAAAATTTTGCCTACTTCTCTAATGTAATGCTTCGTTCCGGAGTAGGAAGTATGAGTGGGAAATACCTTGTTAAAAACCTTGAAACAAAGGAGACTTTCGAGATTGATATCCCAAAATTTAACCTGCTTTCAGAAGTTTTAAGTAATTAAAATTATTCTTTAATAAATTGATGTCTGCTAATACCACTTTGAGATTTTACTTCCATGAAGTAGCCCCCTTTCAGCAGGTTAGAGACATTGATTTTAGCATCAGTAGAATGATTCTGAAGAATTAATTTTCCTTCTGTATTATACACTTTTATCCACTCAATACGTTCTGCATTTTTAAGATGAACAGAGCCCTCTTTTACAGGATTAGGGTAAAGTGCTATTGCTTTACCAGACAGGGGTAAGTAGGTGTTATTTGTCCCCAGAGTACCATTTTCATAATATGCCTGATCCCCGGCATCGTTGGTTATAATAAGCGTTTTTACTCCATTGGCAAAAATAATCTGATAGTTAAAGGAGGTAGTTCCCATACTGAAATAACCTGTATATTGATTATTAAAAGCTGTGTTTTCCGGCATTGTACAGTTTGGTGTATTGCCACCACCGGCACCAAGAGTCCAGACATTGAAGCTGCTGGCCGTTATTTCACTGTCATAAATTAATGCCCATATACTTCCTCCACAGATAGGAATCATCATATTGGTTAATGCATTAGGAGCAGATGGAGAGTTGGGGGAAGTTGAAAAAGTTAAAACAGGGCTTCCCATTTCACTGTTTTGTGGAAGATTGTAAGTGATGTTATTTCTTACTACTTTCTTTAAATTCCAGTCTATATTATGGAGTTGTGTTTGTGCATGCGTAAAACTACCGACAATCGCGGTAAGAGAAAGTAAAAGTCTTTTCATGGTTTTTGTTTTAAAGTTACAGTTTTTTGATATATTTTTTCAATATTGACTCATCTATTTCTTCATTTCTTGTGATAAAGAGTCTTTCAAAAGCCAATAAGGATATTTTTGCACAAACTTCAGCATCAGCACCTGCCCTATGATGATTAAACTGAATCTGATGATATTCAGCCAAAGGCTTTAAGCCATATTTTGGAAGGTAATTCCATGATTTTTTGGCCAGCTGTATACTGCACAGATAATTCAATTTAGGAGTAAACATTCCATAATGTTGAAAGCAACCTCTTAAAACAGATGCATCAAAACTTGCATTATGGGCAATCATCAGTGTTCCATACATCAATTCCTGCGCTTCATGCCAGATCTCATCAAATGTAGGAGCATCCTGTACATCTTCAGGCTGGATTCCATGCACTGCGATATTAAATTTATTGAAGTAGGGGAAACTTGGTGGTTTTATCAGCCATGTTTTGGTCTCTACAATTTTGGAATCCTGCACCACACAGATTCCCATCTCACAAGCAGAGCTTTTTTCATGAGTAGCTGTTTCAAAATCTATTGCGCAGAAATCCATTTAGATAATTTGATATTTAAAATTTGAAGTTTAATATTGGTGAAGTGATAACCCCTTCCGATCTAAAAATACTCTGAATACTGAGAGCATTTCTATCGTATTTATTATTTTTTATTTCCGCCCAAAAAATGGTTAAATATTAGCCATTTCGACTGATAGAACTGATGTTTCTGATTTTTCTGGCGAAGTTTCCAGGTTCCGGGAAGCTGCCCGTAGAAACCAAAATGTGCTCTTACAACTGCCCAAAGGTGAGGAAATCCATGTTGTAATCCAAAATAAATTCCCGCGACACCATCCAGACACAGCCTGAAAAAAATGAGCCAGACCAGTTTGGGAAATGGCAGGTTTTTCAGCATCATAGACAGGTTGTTTCTGATATTTAGATAGGTTTTCTGAGCGCTCTGTTTATTCAACGTTCCACCTCCTACGTGATATACCTTAGATTTTCCGGTATAAAAGATTTTTTTATCAGAATTAATAAGCCTCCAGCAAAGATCAATTTCCTCCTGATGGGCAAAGAAACGTTCATCAAATCCCTTCTGTTCCCAAAAATCTTTGGAACGTATAAAAAAGCAACATCCTGATGCCCAGAAAATTTCTGTTTCATCATCATATTGTCCCTTATCTTCTTCAAGATCATCAAAAACACGTCCTCTGCAGTAAGGATACCCCAGATTATCGATCAAACCACCTCCGGCACCTGCGAATTCAAAAATTTTTTTGTTATCGTAGGATAAAATCTTAGGTTGAATAGCAGAAATTTCAGAATCCTTTTCAAACAGAGTCAATATAGGCTCTATCCAGTTTTCAGTAACCTCTACATCAGAATTGAGAAGACAATAATATTCATTTGTTATTTCCTTTAATCCTGTATTATAACCACCGGCAAATCCATAATTTTTATCGTTTTTAATGATTTTTACTGTTGGAAAATTGGTATTGAGAAATGCTATAGAATCATCTGTAGAAAGATTGTCAATAACATAAATATCTGCATTTTGAGAAAACTGAATTACACTTGGAAGAAATTTTTCCAGCCAGTTTTTCCCATTCCAGTTTAAGATGGCAACCGCCAGTTTTTTCTGCATGTACATCTAATTGTTTTCAGGATCAAAAAATTTGATAGAATCCTGGTATTTCCATTTTCGGTGAGACCAAAGATAATTGTCCGGATGCTTATGTAAGGTATTTTCAAGCATTTTGTGGAATTTTCTTACCACTTCATGTTCAGAGAATTTTTCCTGATCCGGATAGATCCTGTAGTAATTGACCTGGTAATACCCACGTTTTACTTTTTTCATTTCACAATAAATAAAAGCAAGATCCATTCGGGTCGCCAGTTTATCATACCCTATGAAAGCAGGGGTTCTCTGATTCATAAATTCTAATCCGTAGGTAACATGGGAAAAATGCGGAGTCTGGTCTGCTACAAACATATAGATAGAATTTCCGTCATTTTTATTTCTGAAAATATTAAGAATGACTTCGTTTGCTTCCAAAGCCTCATTTCCGAATTTATTCCTGACTTTTTTCATCTGATTTTCCCAAAAACTGCTATTCACCTTTCTGTATACAGGGTGACAGTGTTTTTGAGGGACAATTCTTGCCAAAGCATTAATCCATTCCCAGTTAAAAACATGACCCGCGAGAAGAATGATATTTTTACCTTCTTTTTGCACTTCATGAAATACATCTTGATTAATGTGTTGCATTCTTACTCTGGATTCCGTTTCAGAGATGCTGAATGATTTGATGGTTTCTACCAGATAATCAGAGAAATTGCGATAGAATTTTTTTCGGATTTCCCGAATCTCCTCTTCAGATTTATCAGGAAAGGAGTTGATAAGATTTTGGGTAATTACCTTCTTTCTATAGCCTACCAGATAATAATTTAGGAAGAACATAACGTCCGAAAAAATATATAATATTCTAAGCGGAAGTTTTGAGATGAAATATAATATTTTAATTAAGAAGCTCATAAAACAGGCAAATTTAGTAATAATAAAATTATGGTTCTATTTTTGTAGGGAGATAAGTATTATTTTTTTACTTTTATGTTATGAAAAAATTGACATTGATCGCTTTTCTGGGATTAAGCACTTTTGCTTTTTCACAGGATGTAAAGAACTTACCCGATAAAGGAAAGCAAAAAACGGCTCTTATTGTACCGACCGAACAGAAAGAACTGGACGCGAAGAAGAAAGCTGCTGAAGAAAAAGCAAAACTTCCTAAGCCTTATAATCCAAAGGCTGATGCTCAGGCAGATATTAATAAATTGGTTGCTCAGGCTAAGAAGGAAGGGAAAAATATTATGATCCAGGCAGGTGGGAACTGGTGCATCTGGTGTCTTCGATTCAATAATTTTGTACAGGAAACTCCTGAATTGAAACAGCTCGTAGATAAGAACTACTTATATTACCATTTGAATTATTCTCCGGATAATAAAAATGAGAAAGTTTTTGCTCAGTACGATAATCCTGGTGAAAAATTCGGGTATCCGGTGTTTATTGTTTTGGATAAAGACGGAAAGATGATTAAGGTTCAGCAGAGTGATGTATTCGAAGAAGGAAAAGGATACAGCAAGGAAAAGGTAAAAGAATTCTTCAATACCTGGAAGCCTAAAGCATAAAAATTCAAAAGGTTGTTTCTACTGGAAGCAACCTTTTTTATTTTGTATAATAAATAGGCTTAATCTGTAAGCTCTGTGAGAATTATAAAAACCTTTTAATCCAGCTTAATTTCTTTTCAGAATATGGTGGATATTTAATATTAGGTTCACCCCATGTTGCTTTTTCAAGAACTGCTTTTTGATGAGAGAAAGTCTCAAAACCAAATTTACCGTGATAATTTCCGATTCCTGAACTTCCTACACCTCCAAAGGGTAGATGATCATTGCTTAAATGCATCACAACATCATTGATACATCCGCCTCCGAAAGACAATCTTTGTGTAAAGTTTTTCTTTTCTTCAGTATTATTAGTGAAAAGATAAGCAGCCAGAGGCTTTTCCAGTTCCAATACTGAATTCAGAGCCATATTGTAGTTTTTAAAACTGATAACAGGTAAGAGAGGCCCGAAAATTTCTTCCTGCATGATCTGATCATTCCCATCTATATGATGAAGAATAGTGGGTTCTATATATCGTTTTTCTTCATCGTAATTACCACCAAAATATATTTTTTCTTTATCAATAAGATTGATTAACCGCTGAAAATTTCCTATATTGATGATCATGGTATATTGGTCTGAATCAGGACCGTATTTGAATTGTTGAATGTATTTTCTCAACATTTCCAGAAATTGTTCCTGTATGGATTCTTCCACCAATAAATAATCGGGAGCAACACAGGTCTGTCCGGCATTCAGAAATTTCCCCCAGACAATTCTTTTGGCTGCAATTTCAAGATTGGCATTTTTGGTGATAATGGCTGGTGATTTTCCGCCCAATTCAAGAACAACGGGTGTTAAATGTTCTGCGGCAGCTTTGTATACTATTTTTCCCACTTTAGTACTTCCTGTAAAGAAGATTTTGTCAAATTTCAGTTTCAGAAGTTCTGTAGTTTCATCAATTCCGCCTTCATATACATATAAATATTCAGGAGGAAAGTTTTCATTGATGATCATGGACATTGCTTTCATGGTATTTTCTGCGATCTCACTTGGTTTCAGAATACAGCAGTTTCCGGCAGCAATAGCGGCAATAACAGGAGATAGGGATAATTGATAAGGATAATTCCATGCTCCGATTACCAGAATATTACCAAAGGGTTCAGAATGGATCTTACTTTTTCCAAGCTGATTCACCAGATTAGTGCTTACTTTTTGAGGTTTGGCAAGCGATTTTAAATTTTTCAGATAATAATCAATATCATTCAGAATAAAGGAAATCTCTGTAGTGAAGGTATCGAATTTAGATTTGCCGAAATCTTTGTAAATCGCTTCGTAAAACATATTTTCGTTGGAAATGATAAGACTTCTGAGCTTTTCAAGATACATTTTTCTGAAGGCAAGACTTTTCGTTTGCTGTGTTTTGAAAAAGTCTCTCTGGCTCTGTAAAATGGTTTCAATTTCCATACGTAAGTTTTTTCTGTTGAATGTAAGTACTGATGTGATACTGTAACGGAAAACAAGCAACAATAAGCTGGCCAAAGTAGGGGTTAGACTGGAAGTTGGAGTACTTTTACACGTTTAGGAAATGATCTTTATTTTTATTAGAATTAGCTATTAAAATAAACTACAGTTATTCTTTAGTGTTGCAGAAACTTCCTTTCTTCCTGCCTCCAGCTTCCTGAATTTTTCCTTACATAATATTCCTTACTGCTATTTTCACCGGATGATAAAGAAGCAAAAGGAGAGCTGTAATAAAAGCCAGCCAGAATAAGCCTGTAAATATCTCCATATTGGAAAGCAGAATAGATTGAGCTGTTATTTTTGCTTTAAAAGCTCCTGCAGTCAGTGAAAGGGATTCATTAACCGGAATTTTTGAGATGTTAGCTCCAAAAATTTGGTTCCATTGGCTGTAGAAAACAGGATTGGTGTCTGTAAGATTGAAACTTAGAACATCCGAATGCTTTAACGTTAAAAATAGCATTACGTTTTGCATTAAGGCATATCCACTGGCAGTGGCCCAGAAACGGGTAGTGGTTCCCATTGCACTGGCATTGGCCACATATTTCTCCGGCATTCCTGAAATTAGAAAGAATACCAAAGGAGTAAACAATAGGCCTTGTGCCACTCCCTGCAGGAATAAAGGTGGACAGATGGTGGCAAGTGTAGTATCCGGATAAAAGGTATAGGTAAACCATGCACAGTCAATTGCCAATAAAAGGAATCCTGTAAAAAAGACGATTCTGGAAGAAACACCACGAACCAGGCATATTCCTGATAAAAGTACACCGATAAGTGTTCCTGCCACATTCCAGTACTGAATGTTGACAATATAATCCCATGGCCATTTCCATACGGTTGCCATAATACTGTACACATTATTTAATCCGGAACGGATGAGATAAAAAATGAAGAACAGGATCATTCCTACAATTACATTTTTAGAACTGAAAACTTCAAAATGAAATAAAGGACGTTTTGAATTCCTCTGTTTCAATATAAATAACCCCCCGGAAATTAGAAATATACACAAACAAATAATGATGGAATCAGATTCAAACCACATCAGTCTTTTCCCATAGATAATGGCATAGGCTCCGGCCTGAAGGCAAACCCAAAGCAAAAACCAACTTGGAATATCCATTTGATATAATGGTTTTTTAGGAAAGAAACGGTTTCTGTTAAAAATGACAAAACCCAGAATCAAAACGAAAACATGGAAATATGCCATCATTAAAATCATATGTCGGTAATCATAATCCTGAATGCTTGATTTAAGTAAGGTAGTAGTCACTGTTCCTCCCGTCAGCATAAGCGCATACATGAAAAGATAGGCAATAACTTTGGCATGTTTTGTTTTTAATTCAGCTATGATTAACGGCAGAAAGATAGCCCCTTCCAGCAATCCAAAGAATCCCTCTAAAAATCGGATCACCAAAATCACATGATAATCATTGGTGACAGATAGGATATACAGAAGAATCACTGAAACAGAAGACATCAGCAGTACATAATACTTTACGCTGAAATAAGACATAAACCGCTGTAAAACCAAAAGGGTGACTACAAATGTTCCATACATCAGCATCATCAGATATTGAATGTCATCCGAATCTACATCCATAAAAGAAGAAGTGAAGGCACTATTGGAATGTAGCAATGACAACAACATGATGTGGGGAAATAATGCCAGTATAAGAAGAGGCAATTTCAGCCATTGAGGCAGCCATTTATGATAAACTGTATTGTGTTGCATAGTTGTTGAGAAGCTGATAAAGTCTATGAAATAGCTTTTCAGCTATTTGGTATAATAAAAGTGCGAAAAGACAAAAGAGCAAAGGGTGTAAAAGGTAAAATGACAAATATGTTTAAAGAAAAAATTGAACAGATCTGTATTTTGCGGTCTTGCCTTTTCGCAGAAAAATAATATTAATTTGAAGATTTGGAAATGAGTTAATTTGGAAATGATAATAAACCGAATATTTTTGTACTCTAATACTCTAAATCTTCTTAGCACTCACCAGAACATTCATTCCGGAAAGCAGTTTCTCATTGTCTTTGCTGTGATCAAGTATGATTTTTACTGGAAATCTCTGTTCAATTTTCACAAAGTTTCCTGTTGCATTATCTGGTTTTACGAGAGAGAACTGAGATCCTGATGCAGGAGAGACAGAAACGATTTTTCCTTTAAATTCAACATCGGGATAAGCATCTGCCGTAATAATGACTTCCTGGTTTTGATCAATCTGGCCAAGCTGGGTTTCTTTATAATTGGCAATAATCCATTTTTCTTTACTTACCATCTGAACCAATGCCTGTCCTTCTTTAATAAGCTGCCCTTCCTGAATCGTCTTTTTTCCCACCCAGCCATCATAAGGGGCAGTAATAACGGTATATGAAAGGAAAAGTTTAGCATTATTCAGGTTGGCTGAACTCTGCTGGATCTGGCTCTTAGCAGGAGCTACTTTTGTTTGTTGTTCATTAGCGCCAGCTCTAACAGCATTTTTCTGCTGTTCCAATGCCAAAAGATTGGCTTTTGACTGTTCGTAAGAAGCCTTTACGTTTTCAAACTCCTGTTCTGTGGCAGCATCTTCAGTCAGTAGATTTTTATATCTTTTATAGTCCTGTTCCGTTCTCCATATATCAATTCTTGCAGATGCAATTTTAGCATCAACGATTTTTGTATCACTTTCCTTTGTACTGACACTGCTTTGAATCGTTGTGATATTTTCAGTAGTAGTATTTAGATTGGCTTCAGCCATATGTACCTGATTAACGAATTCTCTGTTGTCAATAACGATTAAAGTGTCTCCTTTGCGTACAAACTGATTTTCATTAAACTTTATAGTCTTGATGAAGCCTGATACCTTACTGGAGACCGGTGTGATATACTGTTCGATCTGTGCATCGTTGGTAGTAACATTTTTTCTCGAAAAAAGATAGAAGCTTACCATTCCTGTGACGCCGCTGATAATGAGGATCCAAGCCAGTAAAGTGATTGTCCTGTTGATTCTTTTTTCCTTTTGTGTCAGTTGTTTCTGTGCCATAGTTTTTATAAGTTTCCAATCGTATATTGGAGTTGATAGTATTTTAATTGTCTGTTGATTTTTACGGAGATAAGATTGGATTCTGCTTCCAGATAAGTATTGTCAGCATCAATAAGTTCAGTGATAAGACTTAGTTTATTCACATATTTTGTTCTTACAATACGGTAGTTTTCCTTAGCCTGGTCAATAGCTTCTTCAGCGATTTTTACTTTCTGATCAGTTTCTTCAAACTTTTTATAGGCTTCATACACATTGTGTCTTATCTTTTCCTCATTTTCTTCGATCTGAAGCTTGGCAAGGTCGATATTTTCTCTGGCTTCCTGCATTTTGTATTTGTTTTTATACAGGTTTTCGATAGGATAGGTAAGGTTCAGCCCGATCATTCCTAAACGGTAAGCATAAGGCTCAGGCGGAAAGAACATCATATTCGGATACTTCAGAAAATATTCTCCACCGGCAGTCACTTTGGGTAAATAACCAGCCTTAGTGATCTTCTGGTCCAGTTCCTTTAATGAAAGATTTTTATGGGTAATTTCAACCGATTCATTTTTGTTTAAAGCGGTCTCGGTCAGCTCATCAATATAAGGAATTGCTGCTTTATCTGAGATCAGATCCTCTGTATCTACATGCATTTCCTGAGACTCAGGCAGTGAAAGAAGGGTTTTAAGCTTATGTTCTGCAATCTGTATGTCATTATTCAGTTCTGTCCAGCTCATCTTATGGTTAGAAAGCTGTAATGAAGTTCTTAACACTTCGTTTACTGTTACCACTCCGTTAGCTTTAAGGGTTTTTACCTGTTTGATGTTAACTGAATCTTCCTTCATTTTGTCATTAATAAGACTTTGCTGTTCTTTCAAATGATGAATCTGAAGGAATCCTGTAATCACTTCCATTGTGAGCTCTCTTTCATCCAGATGCGTTCTTAAAGCTGAAATTTCAGTGTCAATGGCTGCTTTTTTCTCAGTATTCTTTATTTTTCCACCCATATAGACTGGAATAGATGCTGATAATGTGAAATCATACATCCCGTTGATGGCATCATATTTTGTGGGTTTATTCAATACACCATCCTGATACTGAAAAAGATTGGTGACCTGATTATAGCTGGTATGAAATTCAATATCCGGGAGTTTTTCCATTTTCAGATCTTTATCCTTTGTAGCGGACATTTCCTGTTTTAAATGGCTTATCCGGATGTTTTTGTTGTTTTTTAAACCTATTTCTATAGCCTGTTGAAGGTCAAGGTGCTGGTAATCTATCATCTGTGAGTGTAAAAGGTTGCCCAATAATAAGCACAACGCTATGCACTGATATCGGCATGCGTTTAATATCATATTCATAAATTAATTAAAGGATTTTTGCTAAAATGATTTTGATACTGCAAATTTACGACGATGGTCAGCAGACACGATTTGTGAAACCAGAAAAAGATTTGTTCATTTACGCCATTTTAAAAATTATTCCTATCTTTATTTCATGAATGACAGTCATTTTAAAGCCGTAGAGGATGATGATGCCGAATTTTACGTGTATCATGTGCTTACCGGAAATATCACAACCGATATTCATTATCACAGTTCTGCACAATTAGTCTATGCAGAAGGAGGTATTGTGCATGTTTTTACAGATTTAAAACATTGGTATCTTCCGGCAAGATGCTTTATGTGGATTCCGGCCGGAACGCCACATTATCTTTTTTCTACCAGTCCCAAAGTGGATTTATATAATTTTTATATTAAAAAAGAAGAAGATGAAAATGGCTTTTTTGATGAAATTAATATTTATTCAGTCAATGACTTACTTCGGGAGATGATTCTTTATACTAAAGACTGGAATGGGAAAATCACAAAAAATGACCATTCTAAATATTATTTTCTCAAAGCACTTAAAGGGGTTTTACAGGAAAAGAAACATAAACATTTAGCATTTCCGATACAGCATCCTTTTCCCAAAGATGAAACTTTACTGAAGATTGCAAGATATATTCATGCTAATCTTGAGAAGCCTCTAACGATTGAATCTACGGCCAAAGAGTTCGGAATGGGAACAAGAACCCTTTCCAGAAAATTCAAAGAGATTTTGGGTATGAATTACGTCCGTTTCCTGAGAGCTTTGAGAATTACCCGTTCTTTAGAGTTAATGCTGGAAGGGAAATATAATATGTATGAGATTGCCATGATGGTAGGGTACAATAGTTTGTCTTCTTTCAGTAATATTTTCAAAAAAGTAATTGGAGTTGCCCCAACTGAATACCAGCAGAAATTGAGAGGAGATAGGTAGTTTGAGAGTTTTGAGAGTCTTAGAGTGGGAGAGTTGTGGTGCGTGTGAGGAGAATATGAGATATGTAGGTGATCTTTCTTCATATATAGAAGTGCACAGTATCTTATCCTGAAATTTGTTAGATAGAGCTATATTCCCCTTCTCTGAAGGGGTGGCTTTTTGCAAAGCAAAAAGGGGGGGGCTGGCAGTAGCATTATTTAATATAAAATCACAAAAAAACCACCTCAAATAAATGAAGTGGTCTTGTATGATGAGAAAATCTCAGAGGCTTATTAAGCTTCTTCAGATTTAACTTCTTCTTTCTTTGCAGCAGGTGCAGCTACAACTGGAGCGTCAGATACGATATCGAATTCGAAATTGTACTCAACGTTTCTGTGTAATCTGATGTTTGCCGTTACTTTACCAGTTCTCTTAATAGTGTTCCCTGGAATTTTGATGTATTTCTTCTCTACAGAAACTCCAGCTTTAGCAAGAGCAGCAGAAAGATCTGCATTGTTGATAGATCCGAATAATTTATCACCAGAACCTACTTTTGCAGGAATAGTAATAGAAGTTTTCTTCAATTGATCTACTACAGTGTTAGCAGCAGCGATTAATTTAGCTTCTTCTTCTTTTCTAGCTTCCAAAGTAGCTTCAAGAGCTGCTTTGTTTTTAGGTGTAGCTAAAAGTGCAATTCCTTGAGGAAGTAAGAAGTTTCTTGCATAACCTGGCTTTACACTTACTGTATCAAACTCAAGTCCTAAGTTTTCTACGTCTTGTTTTAGGATGATATCCATTGTTGTTGTCCTTTTTTTAGATTTTAGAATGCTCTAAAATCAAGTTAGAATTAATTATTTATTCAGCAACAAAAGAAGAGATTGCTCTCTTCTTTTATTTATTTTTTGTCTTATTTCAATAAGTCAGCTACGTAAGGTAGTAAAGAAAGGTGTCTTGCTCTTTTGATAGCAGCAGAAACTTTTCTTTGGTATTTTAAAGAAGTTCCAGTGTATCTTCTTGGTAAGATTTTACCTTGCTCGTTTACAAACTGTAATAAGAAATCAGCATCTTTGTAATCAACGTGCTTAATTCCGTATTTTTTGAATCTACAATATTTCTTTTCAGATTTTGTATTGATATCAAGTGGAGTAAGGAATTTTACTTCTGATTCTCCTCCAGCTGAGGCTTGTTTAGCCATTTCATCTATTGCCATGTCTTGTCTTTTTTAAAAAATAGGGTTAATAATTAAGCTTTAGCTGCTTTTACTTTAGTTCTTCTCGTTACAGCGTACTCAATAGCATGCTTGTCTAGTTTTGTAGTAAGGTAACGGATTACTCTCTCGTCACGCTTAAATGCTAATTCTAAATCAGCAACTACAGTACCTTCACCTTTAAACTCGATTAAAGTATAGAACCCATTCTTTTTCAATTGGATAGGGTAAGCTAATTTTTTTAATCCCCAATTTTCTTTAGCAACGATTTCGCAGTTCTTTTCTTTGATAAGATCTACATACTTGTTCACTGCTTCCTCTACCTGTGACTCAGATAGAACGGGAGTTAAAATGAAAACAGTTTCGTAATTGTTCATAATGTTAAAATATTTGTTAATTATTTCGAGGTGCAAAATTAGATAATATATTTGTAATATGCAAGAGTACTTATGAAATAATGGAGTGTTAATAACTGAATTTTGAGCATTGATGGTATTTTGTGTACTTTTGCCGGAAGAATTTTTTATTTCATGAAAACTAAAATTTATACGCTGCCGTTGTTGCTGTTGGGAGTTATCAGCTATTCACAGGATAAAATTTCCAAGAAAAATGGGACCTCTTTTGATGCTAAGATTATTGAAGTTGGAGGTTCAGATGTTACTTACAAAGAGTTGGATTATCTGGATGGGCCTGTTCATTCTTTAAAGAAATCAGAAATTTACAAAATCACTTATGGTAATGGTAAAGAAGATCTTCTGGGTAAATACCATAATGTTGATGAAGTGAAGACTTTTATTGCTGATAAAATTAAAGTATTTGGGGCAGACCGGGATAATGGGATGTTAAGGCTTGCTGCTGAATTCGAAGGAAATAATATAAGAATAAATTCAGTAGATAAAAATGGAAAGCTTTATTATGAAGGAGATTTGTGGGACCTGAGCAAAGTAGTGGAATTTCACAAAGTATCAAAAAGAAAAAATGGGGATGCATTTTTAAATATTGTAACCTATAAAGTGAAAAGATCAAGTGAAAAACTGGATAAGCTGGTCATTAGAATTATTAATTATGGAATTGCGGAAGAACTATCAGAAGCTTTTAAAGATTTAAATATAATGCTTAAAAAAGACCTGTAATAGGTCTTTTTTTATTAAAGAGTTTCGTCTTTTCTTATTTCTGTTAAAAAATTCACTTTCAATATATCATACAAAGAATGTCGGCTCACCAGAATAGAGGCAATAGAAGAAACCATACCGGCAAGCATCAGATGAAAAATCAAAGAATGCCTATCAGTCATTTCTAAAACAATGATCGCTGAAGTAAACGGAGCCCGTGTAATTCCGGTAAGAAAAGCAACCATTCCACCAAGAACAACAACATTGGTTTCATTAGGGGTTAAATGAATAAGCCCTGAAATAACAGAACCAATACTGGCTCCTGCAGATAAAGCAGGGGCAAAAATACCACCGGCCCCGCCGGAAGTAAAAGACAGGGCAGGGCCCAGCATCCTTAAAACAGGAACATACCAGTCCTCATGTTTATTCTTTGTAAAAAGAACCCGTTCCATAATTTCTTTCCCTGATCCTAATATTTCCCGGTTAATAAAATAGGCAATTGAAGCAATGATCAGGGCACAGATAACCAGAAATACTACATTGGCCTTATCCGTTTTCAGAGTTCTCTTTTTCCAGCCATTGATCTTAAGCATAATCACAGAAAGCTGACTCGCCAGAATACCTGCTGCTGCAGCTACAAGTACGATGGGAAACATGACCATCAGGGAAACATCATTGGTTTTGGGATACCCTAAATACAGGTAGGACCCTGCTAATGTCTGAGCCGTTAAACCAGCGATGATGACGGCTGTAAATAAAGCGGTTTTAAAATAATTAATGTGCGTTTTCGATAATTCTTCTACAGCAAATACAATTCCGCCCAGAGGAGTATTAAAAGCGGCTGCCAGTCCGGCTGCAGCTCCGGTCATGATCATATTTTTTTTGGAGATCTTTGGCCACCAATCAGGAAGATACTCATTAACTTTCCTGAAAACAGAACCTGCAATCTGAATGGTAGGCCCTTCACGTCCTACAGCGCCGCCGCCAATAACCAATACAACAGATGAAGCAATTTTAAATATAATAATTTTCAGACTTAAAAGGCTTCTAATCTTTTTATGTTCTTTAGGATTAGCAAGTTCCACTGCTGCCATTACTTGCGGAATTCCGCTTCCTTTGGCATTGGGTGCAAATTCTTTAACCAGCCACCAGGAAAGCACAAATCCAATGGGGGCAATAATGAAGATCATCCATGCATGCCAGTCAAAGATAAAATTCATGAGGTTTTCGCCCCAGGCAAAGAGTTGGGCATATAATACGGCAAAGAATCCGGTGATCACAGAGCCGATCCAAAAGGGAATAGCCTGAAGAAGATTGTATTTCAGTTGCTCATTCCGGATGTTGTCAAAGGATTTTTTAACGGATTGACGAAGAATAGCAAAGATTTTCAGCATTTGTAGGTTTTGAAGGATGAAATTACGGCAAAAAAACCGAAACTTATATTTCTTCTAAAAATTTTGAAATAATTAAAGCATTCTCAAGACTCAATGCCTTTGGAATTCTCAAGCCTGCAATGCTGTTTTTAATCTCTATTTTAAAATCCTCATCAGCAATAGATTTTATGATTTCTTTTCTTTCCGGGCCAAGGAATGCCATCGTTTTGGAAGGATCACTGCCCAGAACATAAAAGTCTTTAAAGTTTTTGTTTTCTTTAGAATTGATGGTTGAACTACTGAATATACCAGCAATTCTGTCTGCCAGTTTTTTCTTATTGATAGAAATAAAGCCAAAATCTTCATTCATTTCCTTTAAGCCCCAAACTTCCAGTGAATCATACTTATCCGTCATACGGGCCCCTCTGATGGATGTTCCTACCAGATTAACAATGAAAAGGTAAAAAGTAATGGTTTTACTTTTGGTTGTAATTCTGTAACAGAGTTTAGGTTCCTGTAAAAAGTTTATATCCTGGGATTTGAACTTACTGTATGGGGAATTTTCAATATCTACCACTGAAATATCATAGAGTGCAGATAACCGCTCATATATTTCAAAAATTAGCTCCTCATCATTTTTGGAAAAATCAAATAATTTGGTAACATAGAGTTTTCTGAAATCAAGTTCCATTTTGTAATAGTTTGCTTAAAGGTAGAATTATTAAGGCAGAAATCCAATAAAAAACCTCCAATAAAAAATCGAAGGTTTTATATTTTAAGATGCACCCATTCTGAGATAGTGATACAAAAAACAATCGTTATGGAAGAGCTCTTATTTCTTTTTTATCAGATCTTCTATTGTATGAATCATTTTTACGGCATTGGTGTTTTCTGGATTTATAGCTAATGATTTTTTATAATTCTCTAAAGCCAAAACATAATTCTTTGCTGCAAGATATGATTCACCTAAACTGTCAAAAGCATTTGCTGATTGTGGATTTTCTTTAACGTTTAAAGTGAAGACCTTAACAGCTTCATCAATTCTTGAATTTCTCAATAAAATATAACCTATCTCGTTTAACGTGTTTTCAAAATTCCATTTTGGATCTTTTTCCTTCATAGAATAATAAATTTTCTCTGCATCAGGATTGTTTTTTTTAGAAAATTCAGAAATGATGGTTTCATCTGCCAATGAATATTCATCTGTTAAATTTTTATCAATCATCGCAACAATATGATTGATGATCTGATATTGGATAGGGAATAAGCTATATCCATTAGACATCATGACGATTGACATATTATTGTATGGGTAAATTTTATAAGAGCTTACATTTCCACCTGAAAAACTGTAAGAGGCTATATTATTCACTTTACTGATGTCCCATCCGTAGGCAAAAACATCTTTCTTATTACCAAAACCGAATGGCTGCCACATCATCTCTTTCGTTTTTTGATCTAATAAATCATTTTTACTAAGATGAATGCTCCATTTTAAAAATGCAGGAAGTGTTATCGCCACCCCGTTGGCAGAATGGGCTTTTATACCATTAATATCAGTAGATTTATCATATTGTTTTCTTTCAGAATTGTAATTGTATTTTACAACACGGTTAGGTATTTTTTCGAGAGCATTTGAAGAAAAAACAACTTGGCCTTTAGAATCAGAAAACTGATTGTTCAGGATGAAATTTTCAAAAGACTGCCCTGTGATTTTTTGAATAATCAGGGTAAGAAGAAAATAATTTGTCTGATTATATCTGAATTCATTTCCTGTTTTAAATTCCATTTTTTCTCTGGACAGCCGTTCGATAACTTTGTCATTAGAATCATCTGGCAAAATATCATTAAAAGCAATAAGATTAGGAATTCCGGAAGAATGGGTCAAAAGGTTTTTTATTTTGACATCCTGCCATTCTTTAGGGAGATGTTCAATGTATTTTGAGATGTTGTCTTCCAAAGATAGTTTTCCCCTTTCAATTAGTTGAAACACACCAATATTTGACATCAATTTTGATGTAGAATATATCCTGAACATTGAATTTGAATCCACCTTTTTATCGCTTTCCAAAGTCTCTGTACCATAGTATTGCTGAAAAACAATCTGGTCATTTTTTATAATCCCGATAGCCAAACCGGGAATGTGATTGATTTTAATTACTTCTTTCACATACTGATCGATTAAAGTTGATGGGATTGTTTTCTGAGAGTAGGTGATTATCGAAATACTTAAAGCGAATGTAGTCAAAATGAGTTGTTTCATATGTAATTGGTTCTGTTTTATAAAAGACAATTTAAACTCCGGTTGTATTACTTCTCAATTCAAAAATAATCAGATCAGGTCACAAAAAAACCTCCGATAAAAATCGAAGGTTTTATATTGATTATAATCAGCAGAAAGCAAATTACTCATTGCTGATTACCTATTACTTATATTTCTGTGTTCAGATCCCAGTTTTCAAGGTAGTCATGAACATGTTTAAGCATCATTCCACCTAGAGAACCATCTACCACTCTGTGGTCATAAGAGTGAGACATGAACATTAAGTTTCTGATTGCAATTACATCACCGTCAGCTGTTTCAAGAACTGCAGGCTTCTTAACGATGGCTCCGATAGCTAAAATAGCTACCTGAGGCTGAGGAATGATAGGAGTTCCCATAAGGTTTCCGAAACTTCCTACGTTAGAAATGGTGTAAGTAGCTCCCTGAGTATCTTCAGGTCTTAATTTTTTGTTTCTTGCTCTGTAAGCTAAGTCATTGATTGCTTTGGCAAGACCTGAAAGAGATAACTGATCTGCATTTTTGATTACAGGAACAATAAGGTTTCCGTCTGGTAGAGCCGTTGCCATACCGATATTGATGTTTTTCTTTTTAATGATGTTCTCACCGCTAATAGAAACATTAATCATTGGGAAATCCTGGATTGCTTTTACAATAGCTTTCACAAAAATAGGCATGAAAGTAAGTTTTTCTCCTTCACGTTTTTCGAAAGCTGCTTTGTTTTTGTTTCTCCATTTTACAACGTTGGTAACGTCTGTTTCAATGAAAGAAGTCACGTGTGGAGCAATTTGTTTTGCTTTCACCATGTTTTCAGCGATGATCTTTCTCATTCTGTCCATTGGAATGATCTCATCACCTGCTGCTGCAGTAATTGTTGTTGCTGGCGTTGAAACAGGAGCTGGTGCAGAAACTGTCTGTTGAGCCGGAGCAGCCTGCTGAGCAGGTTGATTTCCTCTGTTGGCAACGTATGCTAATATATCTTCTTTGGTAATTCTTCCTTCTAAACCGTTTCCTTTGATAGATTTCAGTTCAGTTTCAGAAATATTTTCCTGTTGTGCAATTGATTTTACAAGTGGAGATAAATAAAGATCTCCAGAGAATTCAACATTGGAAGTTATTGAAGTTTGTAAAGGCTGCTCAATGGTTTGTAATGTTTCAGTATCCGGAGCAGCAGCTGGAGTATCAGTAGTTACTTCTTCAGAAGCAGAACCTTCTCCTTCAATTTCTAAAATAGCAATGGCCTCACCTACTTTGGCAACTTCATCTTTTTGCTTTAAAATTTTTACAATTTTTCCCGAAACAGGTGTCGGAACGTCTGAATCTACTTTATCTGTTGCAATTTCTACTACAGAGTCATCTTCTTTTACGTTATCACCTTCATTGAATAACCAAGTGATAATTGTCGCTTCCATAACACCTTCTCCCATGGAAGGAAGCAATAATTTGTATTCTGCCATTTTTGATTTTTAGATTTTGACAAATATATAAAAAAAATCGGTTTTTTTATGAAATATATAATTTTACATAAATTCAATGTAGATATTTTCACCTACATTCAATCCAAACAGGCTTTTAGCTCCGTTTTTCTTACTGCCTTTATAGATTGTAAGTTCCAATAGCTGACTGTCATTGAATATTGCTGCAGACTGTCCGTGGAATTCTGTCTCCCTTTCCCAGTCTGAAACCAATTCCGTATGACCGGAAAAGATCCTCGAAAGACTTAAATTTCTGAATTTTATAGTAAAACCATTATATCCTTTGCTGATATTTTCAAAGAAATCTTTGTTGATATTTGAAATTATATTTCCGAAATTATCAATATAGGTAACTTCACCTATGATCATTCCTTCCGATTCATTATAAACCGCTCTGGGGAACATCAGCTGCTTAGCTGCATCTATTTTTCTCCCGATCACTTCAGGAAGACCGCCATTGGCAAGATGTACAGCTGCCGGAACAAAAATATCCGTAGAAGTAAAGTTGATAATATCATCAAAACGGTTATTAAGGGTAAGTTCGTAGATTGCTTCCGGTTTAATATCAAAGAAGATCAAACTTAAAAGACCGTTATCTGCGGCCAGAAAGTAAGAACCATCTGCTTTGTAAAGGATATTTTTTCTTGATTTATTGTAAAAACTGTCTACAGAAATAATGTGTATACTTCCTTTGGGGAAATATTTATAAGCGTTTCTTACAATATATGATGTTTGTATTAAGTTGAATGCCTGGATGTCGTGGGTTATATCAATAATATTAACCTCAGGATTTAGAGACAGAATCTTGCCTTTCACAGCAGCAACTCTGTAATCTAAATTTCCGAAATCCGAAGTAAGGGTAATAATTGACATGAGCAATTTATAGAATAGTGTAGTCATGCAAAGTTATTTAAAATAAAAAGAAAGCCCGAAAGATTGTTGAAAAGAATTTGATTTAAATTGAAAAAAAGCTTTAATTTTAAAATCTAAAAATAAAAATACTGCATGTTTGAATTGACCTATGATCTGGAAGACATCGATGCGAAAATCTTCTATGGAGTTAATAACCAATATTTCAACCTATTAAAATCAAGCTTTCCAACCATTAAAATTACAGGAAGAGATCATTTTATCTTTGCGATGGGAAACCAGGAAGCCTTAGATATACTGAAGCAAAAACTGGACGATATTGTCAGTTTTATCTCGAAAAACAACTCAATAGGTCTCAAAGACGTTGAGAATATCCTGAATATTAAAGATGAAAACGAAAAACATCTGATCTTTGACCAGGATATTATTGTAAAAGGAGTAAACGGAAAAGTTATTAAGGCTAAAACTACGAATCTTAAAAAGCTGGTAAAGGAAACAGAGAAAAAAGATATGGTTTTTGCCATTGGACCTGCGGGAACAGGAAAAACGTACACCAGTGTAGCTTTGGCAGCAAGAGCCCTAAGAGATAAGGAAGTGAAAAGAATTATCCTGACAAGACCCGCTGTAGAAGCAGGGGAGAGTCTGGGGTTTTTACCAGGAGACCTTAAAGAAAAGTTAGATCCTTATTTACAGCCTTTATATGATGCACTTCGGGATATGATTCCACATGAAAAGCTGGAAGGCTTTATGGAAAAAAAAGTAATTGAAGTAGCTCCGCTGGCTTTTATGAGAGGACGTACTCTTGATGATGCCTTTGTAATCCTTGATGAAGCACAGAATACAACCCACGCTCAGATGAAAATGTTCCTGACAAGAATGGGAATGAATGCGAAATTTATTATTACAGGGGATCCAAGCCAGATCGACCTTCCAAAAAATCAGCAATCTGGTTTGAAAGAAGCTATGAGGATTTTAAATGGAGTGAAGGAGATCGGTTTTGTGCATCTTACAGAAGAAGATGTTGTGAGGCATCCTGTTGTAAGAAAGATTATCCTGGCTTATAATGATGAAGATAAAAGACTGAGAAATGATTAATTCTTATAGATATAGTTTCCATTAACCTTTTGTTAACCTTAAAAGTTTCTGTTAAAATTTGCTAAATTGAAAAAAATAATTAGTTTTGCAATCCTTAAATGTATAACTAATTAACAATGAAAAAATTTTTACTTATTGCAGCCGTAGCTGTATTGGGAATTAACGCAAACGCACAGGAATTTAAATTTGGACCTAAAGCTGGTTACTCTTTATCAATGCTTAAAGCAACTGGCGAAGGGAATACTTACAAATTTGATGCAAAGTCTACTTTTTATGTAGGAGGTATGGCTGAATATAAGTTCAATGATAAATTTGCCGTACAGGGGGAAGTTTTATATTCTCCAATTGGAGGTAAGCAGGAAGAATCTGTTGCTTACACTGAGATGGGAGTAAATGTAACAGGTACTGAAAAAACAGATTGGAAACTGGGAACTGTACAAATTCCTGTTAGTGCTAAATATTATGCTACTGAAAATTTAGCTTTTGGAGTTGGTCTTAATGTGGGTGTTCTCATTTCTGCAAAGGTGAAATCAACAGTAAGCTTATCAGGATCTGCTTTAGGAGAGTCATTTTCTGAATCAGAAAGCTCAACTGAAGATGTGAAAGATCATATGAATAAGTTGAATTTAGCTCCATTTGTTGGTGCTGAATATACACTTGAAAATGGATTGTTTTTCGATGCAAGATATAACTTAGGTATTTCTAACCTTGCTAAAAAGGAGGACGGAGAAAATGGAACTTTAAAAAACAGCTTCATCCAGGTAGGTGTTGGTTTCAAATTCGGAGGAAACTAGTCTTAGATTCTAAGAAAAAATATAAAAAAAGCAGGACAAAATTTGTCCTGCTTTTTTTGTTTTAATGAACGCCATTTATGGAAATATATCCCTGTGATGAAAATAATTAGTACTTTTGGAACGTAAAATTTAAACTTAAAAAATGAAAAAGCTATTATTAGTAGGTGCTTTTGCACTTTTAGGAGGTGCAGCACAGGCGCAAGAAGGTTTAAAATTGGGTGGACATATTGGTGTACCAGTATCTGACGCAAGTAATGTATCTTCATTTACACTAGGGGTAGACGGAGCTTATATGTGGAATATTGCAAAAGGTTTTGACCTGGGGGTAGCAACAGGATATTCTCATTTCTTCGGAAAAGATCACTTTGATGATTTTGGATTTATTCCTGTAGCAGTTTCCGGTAAATATAAATTTAAGGGAGCACCTATTTTTGTAGGATTAGACCTTGGATACGGAATTTCTACAAAAAGTGGTATTGACGGAGGTTTCTACGCACAGCCTAAATTTGGATATCAGATGTCTAAAGGAGAATTGTATATAGGATACCAGTCTGTAAGCAATAGACGTGATCATGGCTGGTACAGAGACAGCTGGAATGCAGGAGCAGTTAACCTTGGGTATAACTTCTTTATTAAATAAACAGATGTTGAACAACATATAGAACTCCGGCCGAAGGCCGGAGTTTTTTTATTGAAATTGTGTCGTATAATGATGGTATTTCCGGTAAAGGACTGTTAGTGTGTCACTTTGAGATAGTGAAAACAACTTCAAATTATAAACATTTGTTTAAATTTTAAGAGTTAAGGTATTAAAAATTAACATTTTAACAATTGTTTTGAGTCTGTATAACGTAGATTAAGGGCAATTTCGCTTAATCGTCTAAATTTTTAAAATCAAATATATCTAGCTCTGGTTGAGAAATTGTGATTTTTTTATTCATAAAATTGTGAAAAAACTAAAAGACTCTCACTGATATGATTTATTTTTGTAAAACCTTAAATTTTAACAATGATATTAATCACATTAACAAATTTTAATATTAATGGATACGACTGTAAATTTGCCACCAGAAAGTATTAAAATTATTTAAAATGAAAAAAATATTATTAGCGGGTGCTGTTGCACTTTTCGGATTATCAAATGCTCAGATTGCTAAAGGTACTACATATGTTTCAGGACAATTAGGGTATTCTCAGAATGAAAATAACAATACAGATACTAAAATCGAGAGCTTCAAAGTTCTTCCAACTGTAGGTTATTTCGTAAACACTAACCTAGCTGTAGGTTTAGGTGTAGGTTACAAAAACGATAACACTAAAGTAACTAAAGAAGAAACTATCGGTACTTCAAAATTCGTTGGAGAAAACAAAAATACAACTTCTGCATTCGTTGTTGCTCCATTCGTAAGAAAATACTGGACTATTGGTGAAAAATTATATATCTTCGGTCAATTAGAAGTTCCTATGGAATTCGGTCAGTACAAGAATGAAGTTGAAGGTACTGAAACAGTAGGTACTACTGTAACTAAAAGATCTACTTCTACTAAAGATAACTATACTTCAATCGGTGTAAACGTTAAGCCAGGTTTAGATTATTTCTTAAACAAAAACTGGTCTATCGAAGCTACTTTTGGTGAGTTTGGTTACAACACAAACAAAGTAAACATAGACGGAGCTAAGAGAGTAAACGATTATAAATTCGGATTGAACTTATCTTCTGTAACTTTCGGAGTTAAGTATGTATTTGCAAAATAATAAACAAAGCATATAATAATAAAGCCCTAAGATTTTCTTGGGGCTTTTTTACCTTTAAATATTTTTAAAAATTAATAACATGAAAAGAATTTTATTAGCATCTGCAATTGCTTTATTTGCAGGGTTAAACGCACAGACAACGTTTGGTGTAAAAGGAGGATATGCTTTATCTAAATTGAACTTTAATGAAAACAACATTGAGCTTGATGGAGCTAGAGGAACGATGAAATCAAAGTCCGGATTTTATGTTGGAGCTTTGGTGGAGCATAAATTCAATAGCAAATTTGCGATCCAGGGAGAAGTAGAGTATGCCAATTTAGGAGGAAAAGCGGAGGTAGCTTTACCATACGGGATTAAGGTAACTGAAAAGATAAACCTTAACAGAATTGTAATTCCTGTTTCTGCAAGATACTATGCAACACCTGAATTAGGTATTTATGCTGGCCCTTATGTAAGTTTCAAGACAGACACTAATGTGAAGTTTGATGTAACAGGTCTGCCTGCTGGTGCTTCTGTAAACCCAGCTGCGGTTAAAGAGGGAGAACAGCTTGTAGAAAAGCAATTTAACGACAATTTAAAGTCTACTGATTTCGGATTGTTTTTCGGAGCTGATTATAACGTATACAAAGGTTTGTTTGTAGATGCACGTTATAGTTTTGGATTGACCAATATGGTTAAAAATCCTGTTGGTAACGAGAAAGTAAAGATGAATTTCTTCCAGCTTGGAGTAGGATATAAGTTTAAATAAATTCAATTAATAATCATAAAAAAACTATTATTAGCAAGCGCTATTGTGTTTTTCGGGCTTTCTAATGCTCAAATGACTAAAGGTGACTGGGTAATCAGTGGAAACACTGGAATGGGTTTTAATAACATTGCAACTACAGTAAAAGTAGGAGGAAAGTCTACTGACGGTCCAAAAGTAAACACGTTCTCAATCACTCCTTCTGTGGGATATTTTGTTATTGATAAATTAGCAGTGGGTATTGATTTAGGATATGTAAATAGAATCACAAAATATGATGATGTTAAGTTTACAAACTCTACATTTTCTGTAATGCCTACAGCAACCACTCCTGGGAGCAGGGATAGGTTATGGATCGAATAAGGAAAAGGCTTCTTCTTCCGGGGTTCGCAATGGAATTTATGATCCAATTCTTATACAGGATACAGAGACCACTACAGATGGTTTAGCATGGAAAGTAAAAGGAGGAGTAACTTATATGGCAACATCTTCTTTAGGGATTAATCTAGGTATTTCTTATGACCAGTTTTCAAGTAAAGAAACTATTATGAATACAGAAGTTAAGACAAACATTAATACTTTCGGTGTGAATGTAGGTTTCTCTTATTTCATCAAAGGAAAAGGGCAGAAATCTGATAAATAGTCAAATTGTTTAAAGATAAAAAACAAAAATCCGACTCAATTTTGAGTCGGATTTTATATTTTGATTAGATTGTTTCTGGACTATTTTCCAAACATTCCGCCCATTCCAGGCATGTTTGGCATTTTGCTCATCATCTGCATCATTTGCTTTCCTTGAGGCCCTTGCATCATCTTCATCATTTTTCCCATCTGATCAAATTGCTTCATCAATTGGTTTACATCCTCAATCTTTCTTCCTGCACCTCTTGCAATTCTGTTCTTTCTCTGAGTATTGATAATAGAAGGTCTTCTTCTTTCGTCCGGTGTCATAGAGTAGATGATGGCTTCAATGTGCTTAAATGCATCATCGCTGATCTCTACATCCTTGATAGCTTTCCCAACCCCAGGAATCATTCCCATAAGGTCTTTCATGTTACCCATCTTCTTGATCTGGTTAATCTGCTTTAGGAAATCGTCAAAACCAAACTCATTTTTAGCGATTTTCTTGTGAAGTTTTTTAGCTTCTTCTTCATCAAACTGCTCCTGAGCTCTTTCTACTAAGGAAACAACGTCTCCCATTCCTAAGATTCTGTCAGCCATCCTTTCCGGGTAGAAAAGGTCTAAGGCTTCCATTTTCTCACCTGTAGAAATGAATTTGATTGGCTTTTCAACAACAGAACGGATCGTTAATGCAGCCCCCCCTCTTGTATCACCATCTAGTTTAGTAAGAACAACTCCGTCAAAGTTCAGGGCATCGTTGAATGCTTTAGCAGTATTCACGGCATCCTGACCTGTCATTGAGTCAACGACGAATAGCGTTTCATTCGGTTTAATGAAGTAATGAACCGACTTAATCTCGTTCATCATCTGCTCATCAATCGCTAAACGACCTGCAGTATCCACGATCACAACATCATGGCCATTTGATTTTGCAAAATTAATTGCGTTTTCAGCAATGGTAGAAGGATTTGTAGAACCTTCCTCTGTGAAAACAGGAACCCCGATTTGTCCACCTAATACTTTTAGCTGGTCAATTGCAGCAGGACGGTAAACGTCACAGGCTACCAATAGAGGTTTTTTATTTCTTTTTGTCTGTAAATAATGAGCAAGTTTTCCAGAGAAAGTAGTCTTACCAGAACCCTGAAGACCTGCAATAAGGATTACAGATGGTTTTCCTGAAAGATTAATTCCTTCCTGAGAACCTCCCATCAAATCCACAAGCTCATCATGAACGATTTTTGTCATTAATTGTCCCGGAGTAAGGGAAGTAAGAACATTTTCGCCTAAAGCTTTATCCTGAACTCTTTTGGTAAGATCTTTTGCAACTTTATAGTTAACGTCGGCATCCACCAATGCTCTACGGATTTCCTTTACGGTTTCCGCTACATTAATTTCGGTAATTTTTCCACGTCCGGAAATATTATGTAATGCCTTGTCTAATTTATCCTGTAAACTATTAAACATATTTATTGTAAATTATAGGTTTGCAAAAATAAGGAATTTTTAAGAAACCTGAGTAGTATAGACTTATATATTATAAGGATTGGGGTAATATTTGATGAAAGTTGGTAGATTGAAGTGGTGAAAAGGAGGATTGTTTGTCTGTAAAAAGAGGTAAGGGGATGTTTTTATATAAATAGATTAATTTTTCTTTATAATTAATAATACATCAATCTGTTTTATTTGAAAAACCTTTTGTTGTATTTTATTAATCGAATGAACAGGAGTATAAATAATCAGTAGCTTCAAATAGGTATTACACATAATAGTGACTTCTATCCTCCATCTTTCTGCTTTCCTGTCTATATAATATTATATACATACAAGAATTTAAGAATTATTTTGTATCAAAAATTATAATCCTATTTTTGCACCATGAATTTTCTTGATGGTTTTATTATTATAGCATTAGCTGTTGTTTTTAATATAGGAGTCTATATAATATTTAAAAAATATCTATATAAAAGACAGGATGCAGCTCTTAAGTTCCTCACTGTGAACATCCCTAAAGACATTGTGTGGCTGCTGATTTCACTTCTAATCATTGATAAAACAAAAGAGAATTTTATGTTTTTACTTGCATGCTTTGTTATAGGGTCATTCCTTATATATTTACCTATAATAAAACTCATTAATAAATCTTGATTTTTTTGATGATAAAAATCAATTTTTAGTATTGGTAAAGTTTAATAAAATCGATATATTTGCACACGATTAAAAAAGAGATATGAACAGAAAAATTTCTTCATTATTTTTCGCATTTTTGTTTGTGTTTATTAGCAGTTTAGCTGCTGCACAGCACGAAACTGAAGGGGAAAAATTAGCTGAAAAAGTAGAGCATAGAGAAGCAAAGGATGGCTTCAATGCGACTAAAGTGATCATGGAGCACATCGGTGATTCTAATGAATGGCATTTATGGACTTCAAAAGATGACAGTGGTGAAGAGCATCACGTTTCTATCCCTTTGCCTGTTATTATTAAGGATAACCAAGGGTGGCATACTTTCCTTTCAAGCAGCATTGCTCACGGACATGAACACGATGGGTATACTTTAGAAGAGGGGCAGGTAGTTTCTACTAAAGGTGTTGAAAAAGCTACATTGTTCTCAATCATCAGCGGGAAACAAAAATCTAACGAAGTGTTTTTTGATCTTTCAATTACGAAAAACGCAGCTTCAATGTTATTGTCAGTAATTTTTATGGCAGTAGTGTTCATAGGAATGGCAAGAAACTATAAAACTTCACAACTTCCAAAAGGACTTGGGAAAGTTTTAGAGCCAGTGATTGTGTTTATTAGAGACGAGGTGGCTATTCCAAACATCGGGTCTGTTAAGTACAAAAGATACATGCCTTATTTATTAACTGCATTTTTCTTTATCTGGGTTAACAACCTTTTTGGATTAATTCCTTTCTTCCCTTTTGGGGCAAACCTTACAGGTAACATCGCAATTACATCAGTGTTAGCTATTATTACCTTATTAATTACATTATTCAGTGCGAATAAAGATTATTGGAAACACATCTTTATGCCGCCGGTTCCAATCTTATTGTACCCAATTATGGTTCCAATCGAGATTATCGGAATCTTTACAAAGCCTTTCGCTTTAATGATGCGACTTTTTGCTAACATCACTGCGGGACACATTATGATTTTGGCGATCATTTCATTGATCTTCATCTTTAAGTCTCCATTGTTAGGATTTGCATCAGTGCCATTAGCATTATTCGTTTCAGTATTAGAATTGCTGGTTGCAGCGCTTCAGGCTTACATCTTTACTGTATTATCTGCCTTATTTATTGGTATTGCAGTTGCAGAGCACGAACATGAGCACGGTCACGAAGAACACGCTCACTAATTAAAAGAAAGAATTTAAAAATAATTTTTTAACTAATATAATTTATTTATTATGGATTTATCAACAGGAACAGGTTTAGTTTACGTAGGTATCGGTTTAGCAGTACTAGGTGTAGGTCTAGGTATCGGTAAAATCGGTGGTCATGCAATGGACGCTATCGCTAGACAACCAGAACAAGCTGGTAAGATTCAAGGAGCAATGCTTATCGCTGCTGGTCTTATTGAAGGTGCTGGTCTTATCGCGATCATCTTTGGTGCTTTCATCAAGTAATCTATCCTCAAAAAATATTCTTAGCAGTGAAGCGGTTGGCTGCTGCTAAGAATTTTAAAAAAACAATCCATAAAATAACATTTAAAAAAAGAATTTACAGATATGGGAATTATTGAACCTGGAATTGGACTTTTGTTTTGGATGACCCTTACTTTTGTTATCCTATTATTTCTTCTAGCTAAATTCGCTTGGAAACCAATTGTAAATGCTGTTAATGAAAGAGAAACTTCTATCATTGATGCGTTGAACCAAGCTAAATTGGCTAAAAAAGAGATGGAAGATCTTAAAGCAGATAACGAAAGAATCATTCGTGAAGCTAAAATCGAAAGAGACGCTATCCTTAAAGAAGCTAGAGAAATTAAAGACAGAATCGTAGGTGAAGCTAAAGATGTTGCTAAAGCTGAAGGTGATAAACTTATCGAAGCTGCTAAGCAAACTATCAACGCTGAGAAAAATGCTGCAATGGCAGACATTAAAACTCAAATCGGTGCTTTATCTGTAAACATTGCAGAATCTATCTTGAAACAAAAGTTAGATAACACTGAAGCTCAAAACGAATTAGTTCAAAATTATATCAACAAATCTAACCTTAACTAAGAATGCTTACATCTAAAGTAGCGAAAAGATACGCACAGGGTTTACTTGATTTCACTAATGAATCAGGTCAGACAGCTGCCGTGTTTTCTGAAATGAAAGATGTAGTGAAGATTATGATTGAATCTAAAGATTTAAACAAATTCTTCCTTACCCCTTACATTGATGCAAAAAAGAAAATAGAGGTAGCAAACGAAATTTTCAAAGGTTTATCAGCATCTTCCCAGAATCTGATCAAATTGGTTATTAAACACGGGCGTGAGAACCAATTAAAAAATATCGCTCAGGAATTTATCAACAAAGTTGAAGATATCAACGGAGTACAGAGAGTAACGCTTACAACAGCAACTCAGCTTTCCAAAGAGAATATTGATCAGATCCTAAGATCCACCAACTTGGTGAATGCCAATTCAAACTTCGATTTGAAAGTAAACATCAACCAGGATATTTTAGGAGGATACATCCTAAGAGTAGGAGACCAGCAGGTAGACGCGTCTGTGAAGACCAAATTGAACCAAGTTAAAAAAGATTTCCAATTAAATTAAGAAAAACAACCATACAATGGCAGAAATAAATCCAGCAGAAGTATCTGCGATCTTAAAACAGCAATTGGCCAACTTCGATACTCAATCAAACGTTGAGGAAGTAGGTACAGTTTTAACCATCGGTGATGGTATTGCTCGTGTATACGGGTTAGAAAACGTACAATACGGAGAGTTGGTGAAATTTTCTAGTGATGTAGAAGGTATTGTACTTAACCTTGAAGAAGACAACGTAGGTGTTGCTCTATTGGGTGAAAGTAAATTAGTAAAAGAAGGGGATACAGTAAGAAGAACAAACAGAATCTCTTCTATTAAAGTAGGAGAAGGTATGTTAGGAAGAGTAGTAGATACTCTTGGTAACCCTATCGATGGTAAAGGTCCTATTACAGGGGAATTATACGAAATGCCACTAGAAAGAAAAGCTCCTGGAGTTATCTTCAGACAGCCGGTAACTGAGCCTTTACAGTCAGGTATCGTTGCAATTGATGCGATGATTCCTGTAGGAAGAGGACAAAGAGAGCTTATCATTGGTGACAGACAAACAGGTAAAACTACTGTTGCGATTGATACGATCATCAACCAAAAAGAATTCTTTGAAGCAGGTAAGCCTGTATATTGTATATATGTTGCAATCGGTCAGAAAGCTTCTACTGTAGCACAAATCGTTAAAACTCTTTCTGATAAAGGAGCTTTGGCATATACTGTAATCGTTGCTGCTAACGCATCAGATCCAGTTCCAATGCAGGTATATTCTGCAATGGCAGGAGCTTCTATCGGTGAGTTCTTCAGAGACACTGGTAGACCAGCATTGATCGTTTATGATGATTTATCTAAACAAGCTGTTGCTTACCGTGAGCTTTCTCTACTATTAAGAAGACCACCGGGCCGTGAAGCTTACCCTGGAGACGTTTTCTATCTTCACTCAAGACTATTGGAAAGAGCTGCAAAAGTAATCGCTGATGATAACATTGCTAAGCAAATGAATGACTTACCAGAGTCTCTTAAGCCAATCGTGAAAGGTGGTGGTTCATTAACTGCTCTTCCAATCATTGAAACTCAGGCAGGTGACGTTTCTGCGTATATCCCAACTAACGTAATCTCTATTACTGACGGACAGATCTTCTTGGAGTCTGATCTATTCAACTCAGGGGTTCGTCCAGCGATCAACGTAGGGATCTCTGTATCCAGAGTAGGAGGGAACGCTCAGATCAAATCAATGAAAAAAGTTTCTGGTACGCTAAAATTAGACCAGGCTCAGTATAAAGAACTAGAAGCGTTTGCTAAATTTGGTTCTGACCTTGATGCTTCTACTTTAGCAGTAATCTCTAAAGGAGAAAGAAACGTAGAGATCCTTAAGCAGCCGGTAAATGCACCGCTTCCTGTAGACAGTCAGGTAGCAATCGTATATGCTGGAACAGAAAACTTAATGAGAAACGTTCCATTGAACAAGATTAAAGAATTCCAACACGAATATATCGAGTTCCTAAGATCTAAGCACCCTGATACAATGGCGGCTATTAAATCTGGGAAAATTGATAACGATATTACTAGCGTTCTTAAGCAGGCAGCTAATGATTTAGCTTCTAAATACAACTAAAAAAATTCAATGTTTAAGGTTTAAAACATAGCTTTTAAGCCTTAAACTTTAGACCTTAAACTTTGAACCCAAATTAATGGCAAACTTAAAAGAAATACGAGGCAGAATTACGTCAATTTCATCTACGATGCAGATTACACGTGCTATGAAGATGGTTTCCGCTGCGAAACTTAAAAAAGCACAGGACGCAATCGTAATGTTAAGACCTTATTCTGAAAAATTACAGGAGCTTATCCAGAATGTAAATTCTAGCTCAGATCCTGATCAGATTTCTGTATATGCTCAGAAAAGAGAGGTTAAAAGAATACTTTTCATCGCTGTTACTTCAAACAGAGGTCTTGCGGGAGCTTTTAACTCTTCAATTGTAAAAGAGCTTAACCTTCAGTTTCAGAACAATTCTCAGTACGAGATTGAAGTTCTTCCTGTAGGTAAAAAAGTATATGATGCTGTAAGAAGAAATCGTTCAGTATATGCTAATGGAAGTTCTGTATATGATAATTTAAACTTTGATGCGGTTGCTCACATTACAGAAGGAGTGATGACTAGCTTCAAAGAAGGTAAATTTGACGAAGTTTATGTTATTTATAACAAATTCGTTAATGCTGCCACTCAGGAAGTAACTACAGAACAGCTTCTTCCAATCTCAATGCCTGAAACTACAGAGCCACAGGTTGAAACAGATTATATCTTTGAACCTAACAGAGCTGAAATCCTGGATAACTTGATTCCAAAGTCTATCAAAACTCAGGTTTTCAAATCAATCTTAGATTCAGTAGCATCTGAGCATGGAGCGAGAATGACTGCAATGCATAAAGCAACAGACAACGCAGAAGCGCTTAGAAATGATCTTAAGATCTTCTATAACAAAGCGAGACAGGCTGCAATTACCAATGAAATCTTGGAAATTGTTTCCGGAGCAGAAGCTTTGAAAAATTCGTAAAGAATTATTTTAACATACAATTAAAAGCATCGATCTTATCGGTGCTTTTTTTGTTTCTAAAGGTTGAAATCGTAAATAAGCATCCAAAATCGACTCTATTATGCAGAAATGGAAGAGAAGGTCCAATTATTTTTTTTATCCCAAAATAGGCAGGTTTTAAAAGGTCGAATTTCCTCTTGAAAATTCCCTTATTGAAATAATCTATCCGGGATTCAGGTTATTTTTATTTTGCATATCTTTGTACCTAATAAAATTATACAACTTCTAAATGGACTCGGACATAGTCAGGCTTTTGCTGGCCTTATTTCTTGTTTTACTAAATGGCTTCTTCGTAGCCGCAGAATTTTCAATTGTTAAAGTTCGTTACTCACAAATCCAAATAAAAGCCGCAGAAGGCGATTCTATGGCTAAGCAGGCAGAACATATCATCAAACACCTTGATGAATATCTTTCCGCTACACAATTAGGTATTACGTTGGCATCACTTGCTCTGGGATGGGTAGGAGAAAGCGCTCTGCATCATATTTTTGAAAATATTTTCAAGTCTCTGAACGTTGACTTGACTCAGACAACAATTACTACCATTTCGGTAGCTACCAGTTTTGTACTGATTACCGTTATGCATATTGTATTTGGTGAACTTATTCCAAAATCAATAGCGATCAGAAAATCGGAGGCTACCACAATGGCTACAGCTGTACCATTGAGAGTATTCTATACAGTTTTCAAACCATTTATCTGGTTAATGAATCTCATGTCAAACGGTTTCTTAAGACTGATCAAAATTCACCCGGCTTCAGAGCAGGAAATTCACTCTACAGAAGAACTTCAGCTTTTGGTAAAGCAAAGTGCAGACAGTGGTGAAATTGAAGAAGAGAACTACGAGATCATTAAAAATGCATTTGATTTTACAGATCACTCTGCAAAACAAATCATGGTTCCAAGACAGAATATTACTTCCATCGACTTTGAAGAAGATGTGAATGATATTATTAATACGATTATGGATAGCGGCTATTCCCGTATTCCTGTGTACCTTGACTCTATTGATAATATAATTGGTATTTTCTATACTAAAGAAATTATAAGGGAATATGTTAAAAGAAAAGGAGCTTTAGATCATGAGGATCTTAAAGATCTGATGCGTGATGCATTTTTCGTAGTAGAAAGTAAGAAAGTTTCCGACTTGCTAAAAACCTTTCAACAGAAAAAACAACACATTGCTATCGTTATTGATGAATTTGGGGGAACAGAGGGTATTATTACTTTGGAAGATATTCTGGAAGAATTAGTTGGAGAAATTCAGGATGAAGAAGATGATGAGGAAAATATAGTTGATAAAATAGCCAACAATACCTATTGGGTAAAGGCTACACAGCCTTTGGATGAGATCAATGAATTTTTACCTAAAAGGTTACCTCTTTCCGAAGAAAGTGAATACAATTCATTGGCAGGCTTCATTCTGTATGAATTAGAAGAAATTCCAGAGGAAAATCAGGAGTTTGATCTGGATAATTATCATTTCAAAATTCTGAAAATGAATAATAAGAGTGTTGAACTCGTTGAATTGATCTATCAGGAACCCAATGCTATTGATAGTTTAGCAGAAAAAATTGGTGAAGTTTAAAACAACTAAGAATGAATTTTTATAACAGTATAAAAGACTACGAAAATCCAAAACGCCAGTATGAAGAAGAAGTTCTGGTACTGGATGATACTGATGATGTCTACAAAATTGTATTGCATAATGATGACATCCACACATTTGATTATGTAATCGATAGCCTCATAGAAATATGTAAGCATACCATGGAACAGGCAGAGCAATGTACAATGCTGGTTCACTATAAGGGCAAATGTACAGTAAAAACAGGCTCACTAGATGTTCTGAAGCCTATGCACGAAAAATTACTTTCACGCGAATTAACAAGTGAAATCGTATAAAATAAAAACCGACAAATTAATTGTCGGTTTTTTTATTAAATAATGAACTGAAAAGCCCGTCATAGCTCTAAATGACAAAGAACAATACTCCCCAGAAAAATCTTTTAATTTTTAAACGTTCTAATCTTTCAATTTCTCAATATTCCTGCATTGCCACATTTTATCTAAAATAGTATATTTGTACCAACTATAAAGAAACAAAAAACAATGCTTGTAATAGGAATTGCCGGTGGAACAGGATCTGGCAAAACTACAGTTGTTGATAAGATACTTCAGCAGCTTGACATCGAAGGAATGAATATCCTTTCTCAGGATAATTATTATCACGACAACCAAGGTCTTACACTGACCGAAAGAGAGGCTTTAAATTATGACCATCCGAAATCAATAGATTTTGAACTGTTGATAAAACATGTGAAGGCTTTAAAGAATAATGAGCCCATAGAACAGCCTATTTATAGCTTTGTAACACATTCCAGAACAGGTGATCACGTCACTGTAGAGCCTAAGAATGTATTAGTAGTAGAAGGAATTTTGGTTCTTACCAATAAAGAATTACTGAAAGAATTTGACTTGAAAGTTTTTGTTCATGCAGATTCTGATGAAAGACTGATCAGGAGGATCAGGAGAGACACACAGGAAAGAGGAAGAGATCTGAGCGAAGTATTACACCGTTATCAGACCACATTAAAACCAATGCACCAGGAATTCATTGAGCCATCTAAAAATGATGCCGATCTTATTATTCCAAATATGAAGCAGAATTCCGTAGCGATTGATTTTTTAACTACTGTTATTAAGAACTCGTTGAAAAAACATTAAAAAAAATGGAAGAAAATAACCTTATCAAAGACATTCAGCCGAAATCTGAAACATTCAAACTTATCCAGAAATATGTATTGAATAAGTATACCATTACGATCTGTCTGTTTTTGGTATGGATGATTTTCTTCGACAAAACCTCATTTCTTGTAATTAACGAACTGAATGGTGAGATTCATAAATATGAAGATCAATTGGAGTATTACAAAAAAGAATACGAAAAGAATGATGCCTTCTATAAAAAACTGATGAACAACAAATCAGAAAAGGAAAAATACGCAAGAGAAAATTATTTTATGAAGAAACCGAATGAAGAAATCTTCATTCTGGTGGTCGACAGTGCAAAAGTCGCTAAGAAATAATAATAGAATATGTCAGTAGGAAAGAGTTAATTAGCTTTTATAGGTATAATTCACTATTGATAATTCACAATTTAAATAAAACTAATGTCAAATACAGCTACACTTCCAACCTGGGAAAATTTAGTAAAAAAACAACTTAAAACAGAGGATATTTACCCTATTCTGGAAAAGGAAAACCTGGAAGGGATAGAAGTAAGACCTTTTTATACGGAGGTTAAAAAACCTTTGGTAAATCTGCCAAGAGTTGAAGAAAGCACCCATTTGGTAGCCAGATATCATGAAAGTCTGGAAGATGAAGTATTTGCATTTTTACTCGATCAGAATGTAGAAAATCTGACTGAGAAAACCGTCTTTGTTAACAATAAAGATCTTGCGGGACATATCAGCCCTCAGGAAGAAGATCAATATTTTTCTTTAATTGACGTCTTCAATGAAAAAGATGCAACAATTGATGATCAGTTGGCAAAAGAATTATTGGCAAAAGGATTCAAAAGAAATATTTGTGTTGATATTTCATTGCATCAGAATTCAGGAGCAGCCATCTATCAGCAATTAGGAATTGCTTTGGCAAAAACAAAAGAACTTGTAGAAATATATGGATCTGAAATTTTTAACAAATTAATCTTCAGAATTGCTATTGGAGGGAATTACTTCTTTGAAATGTCGAAATTGAGAGCCTTTAAAATGGTTTTTAACCAGCTTTCCAAAGAATATGGACTGGATGAAATTCCTTACATTTTCGCGGAGACTTCTCTTCGAAATAAAGCGGTTGCTGATAATGAAAACAACCTGATCCGTTCCACATTAGAATTGGCCTCAGCCATGATCGGTGGGGCAGACGCTGTTTTCACCAACAATTACCTTGTAGAAAGAAGCACAGATAACTCTGAAGAAATTTCTTTCAAGCAGCAGATTGTACTGGCGTATGAAAGTATCATCAATGTATTTGAAGATGCTGCTAACGGAAGCTATTATGTTGAAGATGTCACGAAACAGATTGCAGACAAATCCTGGGCTTTATTTGTAGAAATGGAAGAAGCCGGAGGTTATCTTGAACTTTTAAAGCAGGGAATTGTTCAGAAAAAAATCTATGATCACGCTATTGAAGAGCAAAAATGGATCGAAGAAGGAAAAATAAAGTTGATCGGAGTTAATTTATATCCAAAACTAGACGTTAAAAAGTCAATCAGTGACTTGTACAGCGAAAAAGAAATAAAAGCCGTTCGTTGGGCAGAAATGTTTGAGTAATGAAAGACAAACTAATAGACTTATTCGAATACACCTATCATTTCAACGTTGAAATGATTAAAGTTATTTCTGAAAACAGGAAACTTGTTGATGATAAAACAATCAGTTTGATTAATCACACTCTTAATGCACAACAGATCTGGAATGCCAGGATACTGGGAGAACCTACATTTGAGGTTTGGCAAGTCAATTCTTTTGAATCATTGAATGAAATTAATCATCAGAATTTTGTAAAAAGTATTGAAATCGTTAAAGATTCTGATCTTGAGAAAAGAATAGAATATCAGAATTCAAGAGGAACAAAATTTGAAAACAGTATTTTTGAAATGCTTTTTCATGCAATTAATCATTCGACTTATCACAGAGGACAGATTAATTCCTTACTTAAACAAAACGGTATAGAACCTATATTAACAGACTATATTTTTTATAAAAGATAGTTCTGTGGAGATCTTTCGGCTCCGCTTAGTATAACACTGTTAAAACATGCTGTATTTATTTCCCAGATTAGAAATTATACATTAAGTATTAGCGCTGTCATGCTGAGCGGAGTCGAAGCATTTTAACCAAAAGAATGTAAAGATTCGTAGAATTTGTGGAGAATAAACTATTAAATAAAGAAGTTCAGAGCTATATCAATGCAAATCTA
The DNA here is from genome assembly GCF_024810195.1 of Chryseobacterium sp. BIGb0232. NCBI lineage: Bacteria > Pseudomonadati > Bacteroidota > Flavobacteriia > Flavobacteriales > Weeksellaceae > Chryseobacterium > Chryseobacterium sp. BIGb0232. The sequence goes on along the minus strand of NZ_JANUEH010000011.1, from coordinate 58,152 downwards.
AAAACAGATTTGCATTCCTTACTGTTGAAGAAATCCCCGTTTCCGGAAGTTTCCATGCAGGAGATCGTACAACAGATCAAAGGAAAGCAGGTCGCAGAAAAAAAATTCCCTTTCCTGCTGAAAGACGGTATTGTTTTTCCACCACAGCTTAATATGGAGCAGTCTTCATCTGAAAAAACAGCTCTTTATAAATCTGAAATTTTAAAAGGAAATAAGTTTATCGACCTAACCAGTGGTTTTGGAATTGATGCTTATTATCTATCTCAAAACTTTGAGAATATTACTTTAATAGAGCAAAATACGGAGCTTTTAGAAATTGTTGAACACAATTGGACTACTCTGGGGAAGAAGGCAAGATTTATCAATCAGAAACTGGAGGATTTTTTGAATGAAAACCAGGAAAACTTTGATTCCATTTACTTAGATCCCGCCCGAAGAGACCAGAACAAAAATAAAGTATTTCTTTTAGAAGATCTTTCTCCTAATATCCTTGAAATTCAGGAAAAGTTGATATCAATATCAGATCAGGTGATTGTTAAACTCTCTCCATTGATTGATCTGAAATACCTTGTTTCAGTTTTACCCAATATTTTCAGACTTGATATCATCGCTCTTAAAAATGATGTAAAAGAGGTGGTGGTATTTTTATCCGGGAAAAATAAGAACTCAATTATTTGCAACTGTGTGAACCTTGAAAGTGGAGAATCTACCTTTAGTTTCACGTTTGGGGAAGAGGAAAATGCTCAATCGGAATATTCCGAACCTGAAAAATTCATTTATATTCCTAATAATTCTATTTTAAAGGCTGGAACTTTCAATCTGGTTTCTGAAAAATTTGGTGTTAAAAAACTGCATCCTAATACTCATTTTTATACTTCTTCTGAAAGGATAATCGATTTTCCGGGAAGAGTTTTTGAAATGGAAGTTATTGATTCTAAAAAGATTAAAAAGAAAGAGCAATATAATATTATTGCGAAAAATTACCCTTTAAAACCTGAAGAAATAAAAAAGAAATATGGGTTGAAAGATGGTGGAAATGATTATCTTATTTTTACACAGTCCAAAAAAGGGAAAATTATTTTAAAATCAGTCTAAAAATGTTGCCAAAAGAAGCAGGATTTCTTAATTTTGGGCAATCAAAAATTAGAGCAGGAAATCGATCGCTGTTTAGCTTATCAGAATAGACTAAAATAGTGCGGTTCCATATGATATTTAAAAAATAAATTTTACATATGAAAAAATTAGTTATATGTTTAGCAATTGCAACGGTAGCGGTAAGCTGTAAAAAAGTTCCGCAGGGTGGAAGCAAGGCTGTTTTGAAACTTGAAGAAGGAGTAGAAAGATATTCTGATGACCCTCAGGGTGGAGAAGCTCATGGTGCACATGGTGCTGCTGCTGAACACAAAGAAGAAGCTGCAAAACCTGAAGCTGTAGCTCCTAAAACAGACAGTACTGCTGCTGCAAAACCTGCTGAGAAAAAAGAAGAGGCTCCAAAAGCTGAACACTAATTAGTAGTATACAATATAAAAATGCCCTGTTATTTTGCAGGGCATTTTTTATTTTTAAAAATAGCTGATGGGTCAATCATCAGGAAATAATCTTCTTCTTTAGAAAATCCTGTGTTTTTACTTGGCCCAGCGGTGCATTTTTTTTAATTTTAACAAAATAAAATTTTACAATGCAAGAGACATTAAATTACATTAACGAAAACAAGCAGCGTTTCGTGGATGAATTATTTGAGTTATTGAGAATCCCTTCTATTTCTGCAGATCCGGCATATAAAGATGATGTATTGAAGTGTGCAGATGTATGTGCTGAACACCTTAGAAATGCAGGTGCTGACAAAGTTGAAATATGCAAAACTAAAGGGTATCCTATCGTTTTCGGAGAAAAAATTATAGATACAAACCTGCCAACAGTATTGGTTTATGGTCACTATGACGTACAGCCGGCAGATCCATTGGAATTATGGAGAAAACCTCCTTTCGAGCCTTATATCGAAAAAACTGAACTTCACCCGGACGGAGCTATCTTCGCAAGAGGAGCAGCAGATGATAAAGGACAGTTCTTTATGCACCTGAAAGCTTTTGAAGCGATGATGAGAACAAATACGCTTCCTTGTAACGTTAAGTTTATCTTAGAAGGTGAAGAAGAAGTAGGTTCTGTAAGTTTAGGAGACTTTGTGAATGAAAACCAGGAAAAATTATCCTGCGATTGTATTTTAATTTCAGATACACACATCTATAGTAATGAGCAACCTACTGTAACAACAGGATTAAGAGGATTAAGCTATGTAGAAGTAGAAGTGGAAGGGCCAAACAGAGACCTGCATTCAGGACTTTATGGTGGAGCAGTTCCAAATCCGATCCATGTGTTATCAAGAATGATCGCTAATCTTATCGATGAAAATGGACATATCACTATTGATGGGTTCTATGATAACGTTGAAGTCGTATCTGATGCAGACAGAGCAGAAATGAATAAACTGAAGGATAATCCTGAAGAATACAAAAAGTCAATCGGATTGAGTAATATTGAAGGTGAAAAAGGATATACAACGTTAGAAAGAGCTTCTATCCGTCCTACTTTAGACTGTAATGGTATCTGGGGTGGATATACAGGAGAAGGAGCTAAAACAGTAATTCCTTCCAAGGCTTTCGCTAAAATTTCAATGCGTTTGGTTCCTTATCAGACTCCGGAAGAAATTACAGAAAAATTCACGAAATATTTCGAAAAAATTGCTCCGGATACCGTAAAAGTGAAAGTAACACCTCACCATGGTGGAATGCCTTATGTACTACAAAGCGACACCAAAGAGTTTTTAGCGGCTAAAACAGCGATGGAAACTGCATTTGGTAAAGAAGTATTACCATACAGAAGTGGTGGAAGTATTCCAATTACATCTATGTTTGAGAAAGTTTTAGGAGCTAAATCAGTATTGATGGGCTTCGGGCTGGATTCTGATGCGATCCATTCTCCAAACGAGCACTATGGATTGTTCAATTTCTATAAGGGAATTGAAAGTATTCCATTATTTTTTGAAAACTATTCAAAATAAAATATTGAATATCATTCGGTACAATAAGGCGCTTCTACGAAGCGCCTTATTTATTTTATAAACTTTAGGCAGGTTTAATAGTAAGGAATAATTCTCTGAAGAAATGATATTAATGAAAGTATTTAACTTGGATTTAATTAGAATAAGAATAAAATAGGGTTTGTAAGCAGTTAAATCCACTGAGTATAAAAGCTTTATTCTTTATTTAATGACAGGTTATTTCACTATTCAAGGAAAGTTTATATTTTTATTCCAAACTTGAAAACTAATGAAAAAAATCTACTCAATCGCGTGCTCCTTATTGGCAATGCTTTCTTTTGCACAGCAGACTGTATCTTTTGAAGACAGTGAAGGGTTTACAATCGGAAATATTCACGGACAGGGACCATGGATCAGTACTCCTACGGGAGGAAATCCAGAAAATGTAATCCACCAGACAATCAGCACAGATAATGCCACTAATGGAAGCAGTGCTCTTAAAATTGTCAGGGAAACTATGTATGGTGTTCAGTCGGAACCCGTTATTGGAGGATTTTGCAATCTGGTATCTCCGCTTAATACTACTAATTTTTCAGTTTCATTTGATATTAATATGTCTCAGCTTGATACTTCCATATTTGGATTTCAGGGAATAGATAATATAAATGAACAGATGGCTGTAAGAGTTGACTTTGATAAAACGGGAGTTATAAAGATTTTAGATAAAAACTTAAATGTTCAGAATCTGGTTTCTACCTCAGGAATCTGGACTCCCAATACATGGCATAGATTCAAAATAGTGGGTACAGCTATAGAGAACAGGTATTACCTTAATGATACATTAATTTATTCTGAACCTGTTTCAAATCCTCTTACGATGGATCAATTGCGGTTTGTTCACAATAATGGGATGGGAACGGCGTATTTTGATAATATTAAGATTAATGATGAATTAATTCTATCTGTGAAAGAAGCAAAAGCAAATTCTAACCTTCTTACAGTATATCCTAATCCGGTCACAGATTTCTTGAAAATAAGCTCTGTTGAAAAAATAAATGATATTGAAATGTTTGATCTTCAAGGTAAAAAAGTGAGGGTAGAATTAAATAACAATACTATTAACATGAAAACCATGATTCCAGGACTCTATTTTGTAAAAATAACAACAGAAAAAAATCGTGTTTTGAAGAAAATATTAAAAAAATAATTTATTTAATTTAATTTTTAATATTAAATGTGTTTTTGTATTATTTTTTTTAGATGTGTATGTTTTTTTGTTTTGAATTATTTATGTTTTTTTTGAAATTAAATATGATAATTATTTATTTTATTATATATTTTTTTGTTTAATTTATTTATTTTTTGTTTAATTAACTTAAAATTGATACTTTTGTAATAAACTAAAATTATTCATCATGAAGAGAACTTTACTATTGGCTGCTTTTTTAGGACTAGCCTCTTTAAATGCGCAAACAACAATTTTTAATCAAACAGTTACAAGTCAAAACGGAATTGTTGCTGACGCTTTGGCAAATGGGAACTTTGTCGCATCTGCAGATGACTTTACCCTTGCTAGTCAAAGCAGAATAACAAAAGTGAAAGTGCTGGGCTTTCAAAATGCGTCAAATTTAGAAACTACTATTGCAACAGGAGCAATGCTTTATATTTATGCAGATGCTGCCGGATCCCCTGCTGGAATCCCTAATGGAGCTGGAAATCCAATTGCAGCAATAAATGTAGCTAAAGGAGCTCCTGGATATTCTTTGGTAAAAACTTTAACGGGATATACTTTTGAAATTGATGTAACGGCAGCGCTAAGTACACCTGTTGTTTTGTCTGCTAATACTACTTATTGGGTTGTATTCGCTGCAAAAACTAATCAGACTTCTTATGGTGCCAACAGTGGCAATAATGGATTTAACTGGTTCTCAGGCCAAATCAATGGCAATGGAGCGAAACTTGTAGACCCTATGAATGCTTTTGGTGCAGGAGCTACAAATTGGACAAGTATATCATTCCTTACAGACGAACCTGCGTTTGATGGTCTTGCATTTAGTATTGAAGGTCAGAATGCAACATTAGGAACTCAAGAAATATTCAGCAATGTTAAAAAAACAACAATTTCTCCTAATCCAACAGTAGATTATTTAAATGTAAATTCTACAGAGAAAATTAACACGGTTGAAATTTTCGACATGAACGGAAGAAAAATGAATGTTAGTCTGGATGGAAATAAAATTGATGTAAGAAATCTGAACACAGGAGGCTACATCATTAATATCGAAACAAAAGAAGGTAGAACTACCGAGAAATTCATCAAAAAATAAGACCTGATAAATCTTAGTATCAGTAAAGCGCTCCAATTGGAGCGTTTTTGTTATTTTAGAGAAATAAATTTTAAACAGGATGTTAAAACATAAAACAGCATATATAACAGGAGGAACTAAGGGAGTAGGTTTGGGAATTGCCAAAATCCTGCTTGAAAATGGAATTTCAGTAGCTTTTTCAGGAAGAAAAAGAGAAGATGTGATAAAAGCTGAAGATGAACTTAAGCAATATTCACCAAATGTCTTGGGAGTTGTTTCTGATGTGAGAAGCCTGGAAAGTGAAACAGAAGCTGTAAAATCTGTTATTGAAAAGTTCGGAAGACTGGATTATGTGATTGCAAACGCCGGACTGGGTATATTTAAGCCTGTTGATGAACTGACCGCTGAAGAGTGGAATGATATGATAGAGACCAATCTTACCGGTGTTTTTTATACTTTAAAAGCATCTGTAGAAGAACTGAAAAAGACAGAAGGCTATTATATTACCATTTCAAGCCTGGCAGGAGCTAATTTCTTTGAAAACGGAACGGGTTATAACGCTTCAAAATTCGGAGTCGTAGGATTTACCCAGGCAGCAATGATTGATTTGAGAAAGTACAATATCAAATCTACGGTAATTATGCCGGGATCAGTGGCTACCTATTTTAACGGAAATGTTCCATCTGAAAAAGACAGTTGGAAGATTCAGCCTGAAGATATGGGGAATCTGATATTGGACATTTTAAAGATGAATTCAAGGGTTTTGCCTAGTAAAATAGAGTTTAGAGCAACACAGCCAGGTAAATAAGTACATCTAATGTATTGAATAATAATTTAATAAGTATTATGCATGCATAATATATTTTTTATTTATATTAGCAAAAATTAATTCAAACAAAATCTCTGCATAAACTGTCATGATTTTATGCCTAAAAGAGAAAAAATAAAATAGTACACATGAAAATATTAGTTTGTATTAGTAGTGTTCCGGATACTACTTCCAAAATTAACTTTACAGCAGATAAATCTGCTTTCGACAAAAACGGAATTCAGTGGGTAATTAACCCGCTAGACGAATTTGCGTTGACAAAAGCGGTTAAACTACAGGAATCTCAGGGAGCAACTGTAACAGTAATCAACGTAGGAGATGCTGGTACAGAACCTGTAATCAGAAAAGCACTGGCAATTGGTGCTAATGATGCAGTAAGAGTAAACCTTGATCCAAAGGATAGCTATTCTACAGCAAAAGAAATTGCTGCTGTAGCTCAAAACGGAGGATATGATTTAATCCTTTGTGGTAAAGAGTCTATCGATTATAACGGTGGTTCTGTACCGGGAATGGTAGCTCAATTATTAAACCAGCCTTTCGTAAATGCATCTGTAGGATTAGATGTAAATGGAAGCGAAGCTACTGCAGTAAGAGAAATTGAAGGTGGAAAAGAAACTATTTCTGTTAAATTACCGGCAATTATTGCAGGTCAGAAAGGTTTAGTAGACGAAAAAGACCTTATCATTCCAAACATGAGAGGAATTATGTCTGCAAGAACAAAACCTTTACAGGTAGTAGAGCCTACTTCTTCAGAAGTTAAAGTTCAGGGAGTATCTTATGACAGTGTTCCACCAAGAGCAGCTGTGAAAATGGTTTCTCCGGACAATCTGGATGAATTGGTAAGATTGCTTCACGAAGAAGCTAAAGTGATCTAATCTTAATCCTTTAATTTTTAATCTTTAAATTTAAGAAAATGGCAGTATTCGTATACGCAGAAAATATAAATGGAGTTTACAAAAAAGCAGCTTTCGAAGCAGTTTCTTATGCTAAAGCTGTTGCAGACAAAGCAGGAGATACCGTTACAGCAATCTCTGTAAACCCTACCGATTCTTCAGATTTATTATACAAATATGGAGCATCAAACGTTATCAATATCAAAGACGAAGGTCTTAAAAATTTCTCAGCTAAAGCATTTGCTCAGGCTGTGAATGAAGTAGCAGATGGAAACATTATCGTTTTTCCTCACACTACAGATGCTTCTTCAGTAGCACCAATGTTAGCAATTATGAAGAATTATTCTTTAATTACTAACGCATTGGAAGCTCCGGAAAGTCTTTCTCCATTCCAGGTGAAGAGAAGAGCATTCTCAGGAAAAGGTTTTATGCATGCAAAAGCTGAAGGAAACGGAGTAATTGTTACAGTTTCTCAAAATGCTTTCGGTGTTAAAGAAAACGCAGTATCAGGTTCAGAAGAAGTGAAAAACTTATCTGTTGCTAATGAAGATACTAAAGTAATTTCTCACGAGCAAAGTTCAGGGAAATTAGACCTTAAAGAAGCTGAAGTGGTTGTTTCTGCAGGTAGAGGGATGAAAGGTCCTGAAAACTGGGGAATGATCGAAGAATTGGCAAATGTTTTAGGAGCGGCTACAGCTTGTTCTAAGCCGGTTTCTGACATTGGCTGGAGACCTCACACAGAACACGTAGGACAAACAGGTAAAGCTATTTCACCTAACCTTTATATCGCAGTTGGGATTTCAGGAGCAATTCAGCACTTAGCTGGAGTAAACTCTTCAAAAACTATCGTAGTAATCAATAGTGATGCTGAAGCACCATTCTTCAAATCTGCAGATTACGGAGTGGTAGGAGATGCTTTCCAGATTATTCCTGCTTTAACAGAGAAAATTAAAGCTATTAAAGGATAAAATTTAATGGTGAATAGTCAATTCGCTTTGTTAGTTAATTTTTAATCATTCACTTGCAAAGTAAAATTCACGATTGACCATTGACAATCACATATAATACAATAAAAGCTCGGCTTTCCGGGCTTTTATTTTTGTCTAAAAAAGTGAAATCACAACAAAAAATTAATCTATATTTGTAGCTATGGATTATAAGCAGCTAATTATTCGCGGAATATCGTACAGTCAGACCCAATCTGGGGCGTACGCATTGTTACTGGAGCATGAGGAAACACACATAAAATTACCTGTTGTTATAGGAAATTTCGAGGCTCAATCTATCTCTCTCGGATTGGAAAAAGATATCCATCCACCGCGCCCTCTTACCCACGACTTATTCTCAAAATTTATCGTTTCAACCAATTATGAGTTGGTTTCTGTAATCATTTATCAGATTGTAGATGGGGTATTCTTTTCAAATATTAACTTTAAAAATAAAGCAACTGAAGAAGAGCTGATCCTTGATGCAAGAACTTCTGATGCTGTTGCTATGGCTGTAAGATTCGATGCACCTATCTTTACTACACAGCAGGTTTTAAACGAAGCAGGAATCTTATTAGAGCTGGAAGATGTGTCAAAAGAAGAGCAGACCTTTTCAGAAACAGTGCAGACTGAAGACAACTTAAAATCCCTTTCTATGGAAGAACTTCAGAAGCTTCTGGAAGATGCCGTTAAAGAAGAAGACTATGATACCGCCCTTGAAATTCAGGAAGAAATCAAGAGGAGGAAAAAGAAAATTGACTAAAAGAGATACTTTATATAAAAATGAATTTAAAATTACGACTGACCATCCTCAGTTTTCTCCAGTTTTTTGTCTGGGGAGCATGGCTGATTACGATGGCGAACTTCTGGTTTGGTACTAAACATTGGGAAGGAACACAGTTTGGAGCTGTTTTCGGAACCATGGGAATTGCTTCTATTTTTATGCCAACCATTACTGGAATTATTGCTGACCGTTGGGTGAATGCCGAACGTATCTTTTCAGTATTACATATTCTTTACGGGGTTATGCTTTTCATATTACCACATTCGGCAGATCCCAATTCTTTCTTTTCGGTGATGCTTGTTGCAATGTGCTTTTATATGCCTACTATTGCCCTGGCCAATTCAATTTCCTATACTATTCTAAAGAATAATAATCTGGATGTAGTGAAAGATTTTCCACCCATTCGTGTTTGGGGTACCATTGGATTCATTGTGGCCATGTGGATTACTAATCTTAGTGGAAATAAAGCAACAGAAGGACAGTTTTATATCGGAGGAGCAGTAGCTATATTCTTAGGAATCTATGCGCTTACTTTACCAAAATGTCCACCACAAAAGCTGATTGATAAAAGTTCACCTTTGTCAGAACAATTAGGTTTAAATGCTTTTAAGCTTTTTGGAAACTATAAAATGGCTTTGTTCTTTTTGTTTTCAATGCTTTTAGGAGCAGCACTTCAGTTAACAAATGCTTACGGAGATGTGTTCTTAAGTGAGTTTGCTCATTTTCCAAAATATGCTGATTCATTCGTAGTACAGAGATCTACAATCATTATGTCGATTTCCCAGGTTTCAGAAACTCTGTTTATTCTGGCAATTCCTTTCTTTCTGAAGAAATTCGGGATCAAGAAAGTAATGTTAATGTCTATGCTGGCATGGGTATTAAGATTTGGATTCTTTGCTTATGGAGTACCGGACGGATACGGGCTTTCACTAATCATTCTTTCCTGTATTGTTTACGGAATGGCCTTCGATTTCTTTAATATTTCAGGTTCACTTTTCGTAGAAACAACAACAGATAAAAAGATCCGTTCATCAGCACAGGGATTATTTATGATGATGACCAATGGTTTTGGGGCCGTTTTTGGTAGTTATATTGCAGGTTGGGCGATAGATAAATTCTTTACCCATAAATTTACAACAGCTACGGATTTATCTACTTATCTGGAGACTACTCCTGATAACCCTACGTTCCTGGAGATCCTGAAAAACAGCTTTAATGCAGTCGTAAACTCAGATGGTAGTCTTTCCTCTGTTGTTATGGTGAAAGACTGGCAGCAGATATGGTTATCATTTGCCATTTATTCATTGGTTCTTGCTATATTCTTTGCTGTTTTATTTAAACATAAGCACAAGCCTGAGGACGTTTCTTCAGTTAAACATTAATTCAATTAACAGTACCATAATATAAAATTGCACTTTCGATAAGAAAGTGCAATTTTTTTATTTTAAATCAATTCATAATTAAGCTAAACAGATGATAAGCATAAAATGTGATTTAAAAATTATAATAATGGCTATTTGGTGTTTTTAATTCATTAAAATAATGGATATATTATTGATAAATATTTAATATTGAAAGCTTTTTATTATAACTAATGAGTGTTAGGGAGAGGAAATACATGTTTGATAACAGATGATTTGGAAATGTGTTTTTTTTCGTATTTTGGCACTTTAGTAAATATGAAAAATATTCAGTTATTAGGATTGTTATTAGTGGTTGTAGGGAGTTTTCTGCCTTTGGTACATGTACCTATTATAGGAAACTGGAATTATTGGAAACTCGATCACTATTTGGCTATTACATGTTGGATTTTTGCCGCATGTGCAGTCTTTGGAATTGTCAATAGTAATGCGAAAATCGTAAGATCTTTTGGTGTTTTGCTTATTCTTTTGTTTGCATTCACTTTGGTGGCTGTAAAGCTACAGTCATTAGATTACTTCAGTTTTTTACCTTTTAAATCCTGGAGAGAAACTTTTGCAGGAATCGTTAAATTGAAGTGGGGATGGATCGTAGAATTTTTAGGAGCCTTTCTGTTGGTTTTTGCAGGAAATAATAAAAAAGTTAATCAACGAACTCAAATATGAATATGAGACTCTTAAAAGCATTTTCAGCTGGGGTATTATTGTTAATGACTTCACAGGTCAAATCCCAGCAAACAGTACAGAAAAAGCCGGATAACCCGACTAAATGTACGAATATAAAAGAAGGGAAATTCCTGAGAGCTAATTATCCGGAAGCTATATGGCATATGACCATTAAGGATAATGTACAGACCGAATATTTCAATAACGGGAAAGATTATATAAAATCTACATTGGTTTTTGTGGATGACTGCAATTATAAATCGATCGTTATGGAAAAGTCGGATAAGAATGACCCTGTACAGATTGGAGATGTTTTCAGCAATAGAGTAGTAGCAACTCAGGATAATCTTTTGAAAATTAACACTAAGATTGCAGGTTCTGAATTTAATGTCGTATACATAAAAATAAAATAAATTTAAATATGAAACTCCGGTTTCATTTTAGCTAAAATAAAAATTATATACATGAAAGAAGTATTCATTGTTTCCGCAGTAAGAACCCCTATGGGAAGTTTTATGGGAAGTTTATCAACAGTTCCGGCTACTAAATTGGGAGCTACCGCTGTGAAAGGAGCATTAGATAAAATTGGTTTAGATCCTGCCAATGTTCAGGAGATTTATATGGGGAATGTATTACAGGCAGGAGAAGGACAGGCACCGGCTCGTCAGGTAGCTTTAGGAGCAGGTCTTTCTATCAATACACCTTCCACCACAGTAAATAAAGTGTGTGCTTCAGGAATGAAGGCTGTAACAATGGCTGCACAGGCTATCAAAGCAGGTGATGCAGAAGTAATTGTTGCAGGAGGTATGGAAAATATGTCTTTAGTTCCTCACTATTATAATGCAAGAGTCGCTACAAAACTTGGAGATATCAAAATGCTGGATGGTATGGTATTGGACGGCCTTACAGACGTATACAACAAAGTACACATGGGAGTATGTGCAGAGAAATGTGCCGTTGATTATAGCATTACAAGAGAAGACCAGGATAACTTTGCTATAGAATCTTATAAAAGATCAGCAAAAGCTTGGAGCGAAGGAAAATTCAACGACGAAATTGTACCGGTTTCCATTCCTCAGAGAAAAGGAGACCCAGTAATCTTTGCTGAAGACGAAGAATACAAAGCTGTAAACTTCGACAGAATTACAACACTTCCTACAGTTTTCAAAAAAGAAGATGGAACAGTAACAGCTGCTAATGCATCTACATTGAACGACGGGGCATCTGCATTAATCCTTGTTTCTAAAGAAAAAATGGAAGAATTAGGATTAAAGCCATTAGCTAAGATTGTTTCTTACGCTGATGCAGCACATGAGCCTGAAAACTTTACCACTGCTCCGGCTAAAGCTTTACCTATTGCTCTTAAAAAAGCAGGTTTAGAGGTGTCAGATATTGATTTCTTTGAATTTAATGAAGCTTTCTCTGTTGTAGGACTGGCAAACAATAAAATCTTAGGATTAGATGCTTCCAAAGTAAATGTAAATGGAGGAGCAGTAGCATTAGGGCATCCACTGGGAAGTTCAGGATCAAGAATCATTGTGACATTAATCAACGTATTGAAGCAAAATAACGCGAAATACGGTGCAGCAGCAATCTGCAACGGTGGTGGTGGAGCCTCTGCAATTGTGATTGAAAATATATAACATTCTGTTTCAGAGTGTATTGCCATTAAGGAGTTGATAATTTTTTTAAAATCTTATCCATTTCTTAATGGTTTTTCTATTTTTGTGCTACTAATATTTATTTGAAATGTCTGAAACTGAGAACCGACAACCCAACAACATAAAGAATAATCCGAAGATTATGAAAGCCTGGGCTGTATATGACTGGGCAAACTCCGTGTATTCCCTGGTTATTACGTCTACCATTTTCCCTATTTATTACTCTATTCTTACCACAGCGTATGAAAAAAAGGAATATGTAACGGAAACAAAAAAATGGATCGATGTTCCGGTAAGGCACATGATCAAAATTTTCGGCAACGAATACCAACCCGATGCCGTATATGGATATTCATTAACCATATCGTTCTTTATTGTAGTATTACTGTCTCCGTTTTTATCTTCATTGGCAGATACTATCGGAAATAAAAAATCATTTCTGCAGTTCTTCTGTTACCTGGGTGCAACATCCTGTATGGGATTAGCGATGTTCACAGGAATGCATAATGTGTTTCTGGGGCTCCTGTTCAGTATTACAGCGAGTGTTGGCTTCTGGGGAAGTCTGGTGTTTTATAACTCATTCCTTCCGGATATTGCAACGCCGGACAGGCAGGATGCACTCTCTGCAAAAGGATATGTCTATGGATATCTTGGCTCTGTAGTTTTAGTGGTATTGTGCTTAGTCCTGATTCAGGTTTTTGCCAAAGGAGCAGCACAACAGCTATTATTTACAAGAATCAGCTTCCTGTTGACCGGAGCGTGGTGGTTTGGTTTCTCACAGTATACTTTCAAACATCTTCCTCAATTCGGGGATGTAAAAGATAAACTTCCTAAAGATCTTGTATTATTAAACTATAAGAACATCTTTAAAAAACATGAAGAACAAGGTGGTTTTTTTGAGGTATTAAAAGACAATATGAGCTTTTACAAGGATATTGCCAAAGAAAGTTTCCATGAATTATTTAAAGTAGGAGGAGAGCTATTCAAAGATAGAAACCTGAAGTTTTTCCTTTCAAGTTTCTTCTTTTACAGTGTAGGAATGCAGACGATCTTCCTTATGGCTACTTTATTCGGAAAAAGTGAGATCAATCTTGCTCAGGATAAACTTATCGGAACCCTTTTAGTGATCCAGATCGAAGCCATTATAGGCGCTGTTATTTTCTCAAGATTATCCAGAAAAATAGGAAATAGAAATGTTATTTCAATCGCTATTTTCCTATGGATTGTTGCCTGTCTATGGGCTTATTTCCTGAATAAGGAAAATCCAACAGTAGAATATCAGTTCTATGGAGTCGCAGCAGTAGTAGGATTGGTAATGGGAGGTCTTCAGGCAATGTCCAGATCTACTTATTCAAAACTGCTTCCGGAAAACTCGATGGAAAACACCACTTATTTCAGTTTCTATGATGTATTGGAAAAAATAGCAATCATTATCGGAACATTTATCTTTGCAACATTAATTGAACATTTTAATAATATGCGAATTGCAGCTTTGTCCATGACTTTATTCTTCGGCGCAGGATTGATACTGATCCGTTTCCTGAAGGTAAAAATGAGAACAGACAGAGAAACATTATAAAAATTAAAAGACGTTATTTTAACGTCTTTTTTTATTTACGTGAATTAAAATCAATTATTTATTGATCTGGCTTTATTTATTATAATGACTGTGTGGTTATTGTGAAATAATATTTATTTTTCACTATGTTTTGATTTTTTTTGTTTATTTGTTAATTAAATCTAATCATTAAAACTATGAAAAAAATTCTATTGCTTTGCTTCTTGCAATGCTTTGTGCTTGGTCTTTCTCAAAAACTAAGACCAATTGCCCAAAAAATTTCAGAATACCATTCCGGAAAAAGTGAGGTTAACAAGTATGATCTGTTTGATATCAATCAGAATACAAATAAACTTGCTGAATACAGACGTGCTGCAACAGATATTACCGTTATTTCCTTAAAGGCTGCCGAGTTGAAAAGGTTGATGAGTGAAAAACCGGAATTTATCGAAATTTCCTTTCCTTTTGACGGAGGTAAGCAGATTACCGTTGAAATGTATAAAAATCAAATCTTTACAAGCAATTTTAAAGTGGTTACCAACAAAGGGAAAACCGTAAACTATACTCCGGGAGTATATTATCAGGGAATTGTAAAAGGGAGCAACAGTTCTGTTGTAGCTTTCAGTTTCTTTGAGAATGATGTAGTAGGGGTAGCTTCTACGCCGGAGCTGGGAAATATAGTATTGGGAAAAGCCAAAAATACTGAAGATTTTGTAAGTTATTCAGACTCCAAACTAACAGGAGCAAACCCTTTTATCTGCGGTATTGATGAAATAAAAGAAAATCAGGGACAGAAAATTTCGTATGATCCCAATCTAAGTAAGAAAAAAACGTTGACCCAAAATTGTGTAAGGATCTACTATGAAGTTTGCTATAAACCCTATCAGAATAACGGTTCCAATACCACCACTGTTACTAATTGGCTTACAGCGGTTCATAATAATATTGCAACCCTCTACACCAATGATGATATAAGAACAGCTTTGAATGAAATTTATATCTGGACCACGCCAGATCCGTATACAGGAAATCCGAGTAATAATCTATCTAAATTTTCAGCCAACAGACAGGTTTTTAATGGTGATCTTGCTCATTTGATCAATGCTCCAAGTACAACAAGTGTTGCCTATCTGAATTCTTTATGTAAAACCTATGCACATGCCTATTCAGGAATCAGCCAAAGTTATAATAATGTACCGGTATATTCCTGGACAATTCAGGCTATGACACACGAAATGGGACATAGCTTAGGATCACCACATACCCATGCATGTGCCTGGAACGGAAATAATACTCCAATTGACTGGTGTGGACCCACTGCAAAGCCATCTATAATAGCGGATGAAGGGCTTACGTGTACGAGTAATATTTTGCCTGCTTCAGGTACAATCATGAGCTACTGCCACTTAATGTCAGGAATAGGAATCAATTTCAGCAATGGTTTTGGAGATCAGCCGGCTGCTTTGATCAGAAATACCATTGATTCCAAACCTTGTCTTGGAACCAACTGTACAGTATCATGTATTCCCAGTATCTCATCTATTGCGGCAACTTCTACAACACAGAATTCTGCTGATATATTGATTACTGATGCCATATCTTCAACCTGGAAATATAAGGTTTCAAAAATTGATGGTACCCCTGTGACAACAGGAAATACCAGTACAGCAAACTTTAGTATTGCCAATCTTCAGCCTGGAACTTATTACAGAATAGATGGAGTAGGTCCTTGTGCTAATGAAACATACTATCAGAAATCAGGAGTGTTCCTGACAGATGCAGCTTGGTGTGATGGAGTTCAGTTTATTGATACAGGAGGCCCAAATGCCAATTATGGCAATGATGAAGAAATAATAAAAACATTTTATCCCGCTTCAGGTTCATCCATGACTATGACCTTTACAGAATTTGGAACAGAACAGGGGTATGATTTTATGTATGTTTATGATGGACCTTCTACTTCCTCACCTTTATTTGCTAACGGAAATAAGCTGTCAGGAAGCGCTGTTCCGGGACCTTTTACTTCTACAAATCCCTCTGGAGCCATTACAATCAAGTTTGTTTCAGATCCTGCCGAAAACGGTATTGGTTGGAAAGCTGGTTTCTCCTGCGCGGTGCTGGGGGTGGAAGATGTAAATGTGAAAAATAATACAATCGGCATTTATCCGAATCCTGCTAAAAATATAATGACCATATCCTCTAATGAAGGATTGAAAGCTTATAAAATATATGATGAGTCCGGAAGACTGGTCGCTTCAGCCTCTTCTTTAAAAGGAAATAAGCAAGAAGTAGATCTTTCATCCGTCCAGACAGGAAACTATGTAATAACGATCGAAACGGATAAGCAGACGATCAACAAAAAGCTGATCAAACACTGATTTTTAAATAAATATCAATAAAAGCCTGAGGATATCAGGCTTTTTTCGTATTTTTAATATATAAACCGGAGAAGAAATATAAATAACTGATATTTCGGTCCGGGTTTTGCTTATATTCAGCGGAATAATTTTTAACTTTGCAAAAAGATTTATTGTCAATATGACCAACCCTTTATTTTATGCAAAAATAATCCTGTTTGGAGAATACGGAATGATTGAAGATTCCCAGGGGCTTGTAGTACCTTACAGCTTCTATAAAGGAACCTTAAAATTTTCAGACCTGGCTTCAGAATTTGAGCTTAATTCAAACAGACATCTGCAGAAATATTCAGACTTTCTTACAACACTTGATCTCTCTGATGATTTTACATTGGATATTGAAAGTCTTAAAAACGATATTTCAAACGGACTTTTCTTTGATTCCAATATCCCACAGGGATATGGAGTAGGAAGTTCGGGGGCTTTGGTGGCTGCTATTTTTGAAAAATATTCGGTCAGCAAATTAAATCCAGATAATATTTCTAAGGAAAATCTTAAAAAATTAAAGGCTGTTTTCGGTGAAATGGAAAGCTATTTCCATGGAAAGAGCTCAGGTATGGATCCATTGATCTGCTACATGAATCTTCCTATTCTTATTGAAAACAAAGAAAACTTAGACAGAGTGTCAATTCCTGACGGAGAAGGAGGAAAAGGAGCAATTTTCCTGATTGATTCCGGAATTACAGGAGAAACAGGACCAATGATCCAGATCTTCTTTGAAAAAATGAAGACAGAAGGGTTCCGTAAAACACTGAAAGAAGAGTTTATCCGTTACAATAACGCCTGTATAGAAGCTTTTCTTAAAAAAGATATGAATCCTTTCTTCAGAAATCTAAAAAAACTTTCTCACTGGGCTTATGAACATTTCCGTCCGATGATACCTGAAAGTATTTTTAACATCTGGAAAAAAGGACTGGATTCCAATGCATATTACTTAAAACTCTGCGGAAGCGGAGGGGGAGGCTATATCTTAGGCTTTACCCAGGACTATGAAAAAGCAGAAAAAATGCTTGATGGATTCCAAAAAGAGGTGATTTACAGATTTTAAACAGGCTGGAAATGAATTCTGAAAAAGAAACTTTCCAATCCAAAAAATATATTTCAAAATCTCTATATTACAGAGTTTCACAATTCGTGGGCTTTTTACTTGGAGCACGGTTTTTTGTAGCATCTCTGCTAACATTTGCCCTTTATGTTTCCACTTTTTTTCTGTTCAATCAGGAAGAATCTTTCAGGAATTTTGTTTTCGATTTTAAAGTACACGGGATTATTTTCTGTACCGTTCTGACGATCCTAGCAGGTGGAATCATCAATCAGTTTTATGATCTGGAAAAAGATCATATTGTAAAACCCTTCCGAACCAGAATCCAGAGTTTCATCAAACAAAAGTATTTTTTATATGCTTATCTGGGATTGAGTGCTATTTCATTAGGGGTAGCCTGGATGATTTCCCATAATGTTTTTCTGTTTTTTGTGGTATATCAGTTTTTCATGTGGTTTTATAGTCATAAATTAAGCAGGATATTAATACTGAATAACCTCACATTTGTAAGCCTTACCTTATATCCGTTCTTTGGAATGATGGTTTATTATGAAACCTTTTCCAAGAAAGTTTTTCTGATGGCTGTTTTTCTTTTTCTCATCCTTTTATGCATTGATATTGTAAAAGACACCCTTACCAGAAGTGTGGATAAAACATTTGGATATATCACCATTCCGAATTATTTTAAAAGCAGAAATACGAAGATTATTCTCATCTCCCTACTTTTAATAACAATGGGAGTTTCTATGAAAATTATTACTAAAACTGGGGTTTCTGGATTTATGGCTTACTATTTTGCAGGCAGCTTATTTGTGATGATCCTTTGTATTTATCTTTTTTTAAATTCCAGCAGAAAAAGCAACTTTCTCACTCTCAATGTATTACGATTATGGGTTTTTGTAGGAATTATAGCTATGCTTTTAAATGGAATTGAACATAAATTATAATAAAAATTCTTTAAATAAACTAAGGTTATTATTACCTTTGCATAACTAAATTTAATAAATAGGAATGCCCATTTTTAATGATACTAAAGTTGCATTTGCAGACAAGACAGATGCACAGTTGAGAAAGGCTTACTGGATGTTTAGAATGATTGAACAGCCTACTCTTACCAGCCTTGGAACATCCGTTCTTAATTTTACAGTACACAACGACTTTCCATTCGTTACCGGAATTGTAAAAAATACTTTGTTTGCACAATTCTGTGGTGGAGAAACCCGTGAGGAGAGTATGAAGGTTGTAAAACAGCTTTTCAAGAGAGGAGTTGGAAGTATTTTCGATTATTCCATTGAGGGAAAAGAGGATGAAGCAACTTTTGATGCTGTTTGTAAGGAGATCAAAGATATTGTAAAATTTTCAGTAGGAAATCCAGCAATTCCTTTTATCGTATTCAAGCCTACAGCATTCGGAAGAATTGATCTGTATGAAGCCGTTGGAAAAGGAGTAGAGCTTACGACCAGTCAGAAGGAAGAATGGGAGAGAGTGGTAAGAAGATTTGATGAAGTATGTGCTCTTTGTCATGAAAATGACAAAAAAGTAATGGTAGATGCAGAAGAAACCTGGATGCAGGATTCTGCAGATCAGCTTTGTGAAGAAATGATGGAGAAATATAACCAGGAAAAACCTATCGTTTGGAATACAATCCAGATGTACAGAACAGGAAGACTGGAATATATGGAAGCACACCTTCAAAGAGCCAGAGAAAAGAATTATTTCATCGGATACAAGATTGTTCGTGGAGCTTATATGGAGAAAGAAAGAGCCAGAGCTGCAGAAAGAGGATACGCAGATCCAATTCAGCCTACCAAAGATGCCTCCGATAAGAATTATAATGCAGGAATTGACTTTGTGATGAACCACCTGGATAAAGTCTCTGCGTTCTTTGGAACTCACAACGAGATCTCTTCTGAGTTAATTATGGATAAAATGAAATCCAAATCTTTAGAAAACGGGAATCCACACGTGTATTTCGGACAGCTTTACGGGATGAGTGATAACATTACCTTCTATTTGTCTGATAAAGGCTATAATGTGGCTAAATATCTTCCATACGGACCTGTAAAGGATGTTGTACCATATCTTACGAGAAGAGCCCAGGAAAATACTTCTGTAGCAGGACAAACCGGAAGGGAACTTGGACTGATTAAAAAAGAACTTGAAAGAAGAAAAAAACAATAACAATTGTTACCCAAAATAAAGGAAAGACCCGCAATATATGCGGGTCTTTTTATTTGAATCATTTTAATTAAATCACTGTATTTATTATAAAATCTGTAATTTCAATAAAATACATCATATTAATGATTATAGATTAATTGTTCTTTAATATTAATTATATGTTAAAATAATTTAATTTTTATTGTTGATTTAATTTTTAATTTTCTATATTTGATAAAGCTATAAAAAACTAATACATGAAAAATTTTTCATCTGCCATCATTATATTATAATGCAACAGATTTCTCCGGTTCCGGAAGACATCATATCCTTAAAATTTCCCAATATGCAGCAGTAAGTGATTTGTGAAAGAGGATAAATACATCTCAGGAATCCCTTAAAATTTAAAAACAAATAAAGCAAATAGCTTTAGTTTTCTTCTTCAAATATTTTTTAGCCTGGCCATTTTCTTTGGTCAGGTTTTTATAAATAAGCAGGATTCTGCATAGAATGGATAGTGAGTTAATTCCTTTTTATTCTTTCAAAATATTTATGATATTATAAAATCTTTATGTCCAATTACACGATTATTTTTTGCCACGAATGCACAAATAAAAATCATTCGTGCATCCGAAGCTATTGAAATCTACCCTTATTGCAGATAAAAATTTCTTCTTTTTCCATAGATTAAGGATAGACTATAAGTCATAAATCTGTATAATTTGAAACTAAAATAAGAGGAAAATGTGTTGTAAAGATTATATTATAAGGAGTAAAAATCAATAATTTTTAGCTCAATTACAGGATGTTTTTTTGCCACGAATGGACGAATAAAAATCATCCGTGTCTATTGAAATTTACCCTTATTACAATAAAAACTACAGATAAAAACTTCTCCTTTTCCATAGATTAAGGATAGACTATAGGTCATAAATCTGTATAATTTGAAACTAAAATAAGAGGAAAATGTGTTGTAAAGATTATATTATATGGAGTGAAAAATCAATAATTTTAACTTAATTACACGATTATTTTTTGCCACGAATGCACGAATAAAAATCATTCGTGCATTCGTGGCTATTAAAAAATACAGCTATATAGTAGTAATATTATCTAAATTTAAGGCTCAAAACTCTCGAATTTTCCATTTTCATAGAACAGAACAATACGTTTTATTTTATTGGTTTGATTACCAATAACTTGACTTAAAATTTCTTCAGGTGAAGTTTCTAATCGCTGAGAATCCGATATTTTTTCAGCAGCTTTATCTGGTGTTGGTATAACCGATTCTCCAGAAGCTGTCAGAGCAGGTTCTGTTTCGGTTTCATCGGTTCCGAATTCATCATCATCATTCATCATGGTGAAAAGATCGGGTAGAGGTGTTGTTCTTACCTGATCTTCTTCAGGCTGCTCTTCAGAAATTTTTATTTCCGGGACTTCTGATTTCAGCATTTCACCTTCACCAGTGACCAGCCAGTCCCAAAGAAGCTCGGGGAAACGGGATTTTATTTTTATGATAAACTCTAGTGACGGTTTATTTCTTCCGGACGTAATATGCGAAATTGAGGAACGCTGTACATCGATCTCATCTGCAAACTCAGATGGGGTAAATTGGGAGTACTCTATAACTTTTGAAATTCTTTCGTTTAAACTCATAAAAATAAGCCTTTAATTATGTTACAAATGTAACTTATAAAATTTACAAAAGCAAAATACAAATGTAAATAACTGTAAATATTTTTAATATACAAATGTAAATAAGATATAATTAACTGTATTTTATATGTTTACAGGTAAATTACAAATGTATTATAATACTGTATATATTAAATTTCATTTATCCTGGAATAATGCTGGCAGTTAATTTTCATTAAATAACCTTGGAAAAGGTGATTATAAATGTAAATTTCAACCTATAATAGTCCATTTTCTGTTTGATTTATGTTACGATATTTCTATTTACATAACTAATCCGATATACATTTGAAAATAGAGTAGTAAATAACCAAAATCATCGTTATAGTACCATATATGAAGGATTATAACAGATATACATCCGTAAATTACTTATGTAAAACCCAATTTAATGTCATTTTTTAAGATAATTGAGGGATAAATTTCTCATGTTGGGCAAATTAATTTTTGGTTAAGTTTAAAACTCTCAAGAAAATCAATTTAAGCTAAACTTTCATGCTATTTTAAAATTTTTCTTCTTTTTTACATTTGTATAAAAGAAGAAATAATATTGTTTTCTATATTTTACGTGTTTAAAAAAAGCATACCCATTTGGCCTAAAACAAGGGTTTTGTCACTTAAAGTATTCTTATAAATACTGTTTAGATGGATTTTATAACTTATTGAATTTAAGCATTTTAAATATTTGTGTTTGAATTATTCGCAATCCACAATTTTATCAACAGACATTTTGTCCATACAGGCTGTTTAACAATGTTACAGATGGTAATAGGCAAGAAACTAGTAAAATTCTATTTTTAACTTTTGTAAATTAAAATCTGTTTACAAAAATTCCATCAATTTTTATTGTTTTCATGTTGTTTACAAATGTTAATGTTTATTTTTTGCCTCAAAATGGTTAAATTTGATTCCAGTAAATTATTTTTCCAGCAATGAACTTTGAACACATTTATTCTCCCAATCCCGATTTCTCAAATCGCTATATTTCTCCTGAAAAATTATTTTCTTACCTACAGGCAAATCTCAGCGATTATATTCAGGAGATCGGAACATCCTATTTAGAGAAACCTATTTATCAATTAAGCATCGGAACCGGAAGCATTCAGATATTGGCCTGGTCACAAATGCACGGAAATGAATCCAATGCAACGCACGCGATGCTTGATCTTTTAACAACCCTTGATAAGGCTCCGGAAATGAAGGAAGATTTATTCAGTAAAATCAGACTGGACTTTATCTTTATGCTGAACCCTGACGGGTCTGAAAAATGGACAAGATTGAATGCTGTGGATATTGATCTTAACCGCGATTTCCATAACGAGGCTAGTAAGGAGATTAAGTTTCTGAAAAAAGCAGCAGCATCAAAGAAATATGATTATGCTTTAAACCTTCATGAACAGAGAACCATTTTTACTACTGATGGTATTCATCCGGCTACGCTTTCTTTTTTGGCACCTTCTGAAAATATAGAACGTACAGTTACAGAAAACCGAAAAAAATGTATGGCTGTAATCGGAAGTGTTTATGATCATTTAAAAGAAATGATCCCTAATCAGATCGGGAGATATTCTGATGAATTCTATCCTACTTCTACCGGAGATAATTTTATAAAAGCGGGAATGCCTACTATATTATTTGAAGGTGGTCATTTTGTAGATGATTATACCAGAAAGGGTACCAGAAAATTTTATACGATTGCTTTGTATTATGCATTAAAAGCAATCAGTGAACTGAACTCGGATATCACAGGGTGGGAAACTTATCTTGATATCCCCGAGAACAGAGAAACCCATTACGATATTATCTACAGAAATGTAAAACTGAATACGGAACATGAATGCATTTTAGATATTGCAGTTCAATATAGAGAAATGAAAGAGGAAGGGAAAAACGAGATTTCTTTTGTTCCATTTGTAATGGAAGCTGGTGATGTTAAAAAAAGAAAAGGCTGGCTGGAAATAGATTGTACGGGAAAGAAATTTATTTCTGCCAATAAATATCCAAAGCTGGATGCAGTAGTGGATTTTAAAATAGAAGATTAAAAATTTCGGCAACCCTTTGGGTTGCCGAAATTGCTTTTTATTTAATTTCTATGAATAAAAAATTAATACTATTCATAGATCAGATTCTTCCAAAATGATACATTATAGGTTTATCTTTTTCCTAATTTTTCAAATTTGTCTAATCTGTAAAATCAGCAAGAGATTTTAATATTTTATTCAATTAGTGAAAATCTTAGTTTACTACCTTAATTCCGCTTGCCAGGAATCTTATTTCTTCTTTAGGCTGTGTAATAGCATCAATTTCAGATTGAGGTTTCTTAGCATCCTCAGCATAATGCTTTTGTTCATCTATGGAAATTACTTTTCTTTCAGCATTCCCTTCCAGAACTACATTTTTACCTTTTAAAGCTGTTGGTACAAAGAAGGCATAGTCTTTCATTTTTACAAAAAACTGAGAGTTATCATCTGTCTGAATAGTCAGCCAGCAGCCTTTTTTTTCACATACATCGGTTACTTTTCCTTTGATAGCTATATTTTCCAGCTTTTTATTTTCTTTTTTAAGTTTCTTTCCCAGTTTATCTACTGTAATAGCTTTGGATTCTGTATTAGCAGCAACTGCCGCTCCGTAGGTGTCTCCCACTAAGGCATTGCCTGCTGGCGGCGAAAATTTCTTCTGTGAGGTCTCCTGAGCAAATGCAAGTGTAGAAGCGCTTACAGCCACCGCAAATAAAATAGCTTTAAATTTCATGTTTAATATTTTTTTCAAAAATACTAATTAATATTGAATCATAAATCGATAAAATTTAATAATACATAGGTGCTTGCGTGAAATGTTAATAAAATTAAAAATGAAAGGTAGATTTGTTTATATTTGACGCCTATACTTGACTATGCAGAAAAAACTGAAACTATGGGATGCCATTATGCTTGTAATGGGATCTATGATCGGAAGTGGAATCTTTATTGTAAGCGCTGACATGATGCGTAATCTGGGCTCCGGCTACTGGCTGATTGTTGTCTGGATTATAACCGGAATTATGACTGTAGCCGCAGCGATAAGCTATGGTGAACTTTCTGCTCTGTTTCCAAAGGCTGGCGGACAATATACTTATCTGAAAGAGATCTTCGGTAAAAGAATGGGATTTCTATATGGTTGGGGGTTGTTTACTGTGATACAAACGGGAACAATTGCAGCCGTAGCCATGGCTTTCGGTAAGTTTACAGCCTATCTGGTGCCCTCACTTAATGATGCTGCACCTATTATCCAAAGTGGAGAGTTCAAGATTACATGGATACAGATTTTAGCTATTGCGGTCATTCTTATTCTTACCTATATCAATACAAGAGGGGTGGAAAGTGGAAAGTTTCTGCAGAATATATTTACAGGATCTAAAATTTTAGCTTTACTGGGACTTATTGCTGCCGGATTTATTCTGGTTGATTTCTCTCATTTATCTGAAAATTTCAGTCTGGGAATGGATTCATTTAGCAACCTGAAAAAAGATCTGAGCGGAAATTTCCTGAAAGAAGGCTGGGAACCTATTGGTGGCATGACTTTAATGGGAGGTATTGCAGCTGCAATGGTAGGCTCGGTTTTCAGTTCTGTAGCATGGGAAAGTGTAACGTTTGTTTCCGGGGAAATTGAGAACCCAAAGAGAAATGTTGTAAAATCAATGATTTACGGAACTTCTGCCGTGATGATTTTATATATAGCAGTTAATTTTGTGTATTTAAATGCTTTGGACAGAGACAGTATTGCTTTTGCGGCTAATGATAGAGTAGCTGTTGCAGCATCACAGAATATTTTTGGAAGTGCAGGAACCATTATTATTGCTGTGTTGGTAATGGTCTCTACTTTCGGATGTGATAACGGACTGATTTTAGCCGGAGCAAGGGTTTTTCAAACAATGGCAAAAGACGGAATGTTCTTTAAGTCCGCAGAAAAAAACAATAAAAATGAAGTACCGGAAAATGCATTATGGATGCAGGGAGTTTGGGCTTCTTTACTATGTCTGAGCGGACAGTATGGAAACCTGTTGGATATGATTTCGTTTGTGATCGTTCTTTTCTATATGATTACTGTTTACGGAGTAATTTATTTAAGAATTAAACAGCCTGCTTTGGAAAGACCTTATAAAACGTGGTTATATCCGGTGACGCCTATCATCTACCTTATCATTGGAACTGTTTTCTGTATCCTATTATTAATATATAAGCAGCAATATACATGGCCTGGATTTGTACTGGTATTATTAGGGCTTCCGGTATACTATTTCATCAACCGGAGAAAAGGCGATCAGTAAATTAAGAGAATAAATTCAATATAGATAATGGTTTCAGGGCTTTCAATTCAGTTTGAAGGCCCTGGTTTTTGAATAATATTTTAATTTATTATAACAATTATTAAGTGAAAATGTGTATTTTGGTATTTCGTTTTTAAAGAAGCGGAACCATGAAGTAAAAAACAAGAAGCTATGGATACACCAAATTACAGAATGCCCTTTGTGCCATCCACTTTAATGACCGAAGGAGGAAGTATCGATACCTGCGATATGGGGGAAAGTATTGCCCACAATATTATGCTGCTGATCACTACCAAAAAAGGAGAGAACAGATATGATGAAAACTATGGAAACGATGTTTGGAACCTGGAATTCGATAATGGAGTAACAAGTGCCATCTGGGAAAATGTTTTTGTTAAAAGTCTGAGAAAGCAGATTCAGGAATATGAACCAAGAATTGTACAGCCGCAGATTGATGCCAATATCCAGTTTGTAGAACACAGTTACGATACCAAAGAACACACCGAAATCAAAAAGAAAGTAAGAATTGCCATCAATGCCAAGATGGAGGAAACAGGAGATCGTTTCAGTTTTTCAACAGAACTGTTCCTGAGCCCGATGTCTATTGATTAATATTTTTAACAGCGAAAAAAAATTATGAACCTAGATCAGAATATTTATTCCAAAGAATCTGTAAAAGCAAGAATGCTGCAGAATGCAACTAAAGTATGGGGATTGAAAAGCCCACAGTCTTTAGATCCATTTGTAAAACTATTAATTGATGCATTCAGTACAGAAGTTTTCAAAGCGAATAATGAAATACAGACAGTTAATGCCCGAATTCTTGAAAAACTGGCAAAGCTGTTAACTCCATCCATTTATACTCATCCTATTCCGGCTCATGCTGTTGCATTTACACAGCCTTATGATTCTACCGAAGTTTTGTTGGAGCACACGGAGTTTTTCTTCCGTAAACAAATGACTTCCACAGTAAAATCGGAATCGGATAAACAACTGAATATTCCTTTTACTCCGGTAGGGAATGTGAGAATTAATAAAGTTCACACTTCAATTATGTTTGTAGGAAACACCTGCTACAGTATTGATGACAGATTCAATAAAATTCCTATTGCAAGATTTAACGGCAGACCGGAAGATTACAGAAAAATTACCGTAGGGGTTGATGTTAGCAAATATGTAAGTGAATATTTTCCTAAATACATGAGCATATTCTGCTCCAATCCGGCATTCGAACATCTGGATTTTGTGTATAAACTGTTACCTTATATTACCGTATCAAGTAACGGTAATCCTTTGTTTGTAAGAGAAGGTTTAAGTTATCTTACAGAAAGTGCCTCGGATGGCTATGAGCAGATGTTTAAAGAACAGTCTATCCGAAGTAAAGTGATTGAAGATATTAAAAGTATCTACCGTCATAAATTTATTGAAATCACAGGACTATCAAACAGTTTGTTTTCAGAGCCAGGACAACTTCCTCAGAACCTGGATTTCCTTGCAGGAAAAGAAGAGATTGTAAAATATCTGGACAACAAACGCTATTTATGGCTTACTTTTGAATTCCCGCCACAGTTTTCAGCAGAGATTCTCGATAACTTTTCATTTGTACTGAATGCCTTTCCAATCTATAACAGAGGATGGAAAAAAACTGAGTACAGCCTTGATATCATGGGGAACAATATTCCTTTGGTGACAGATGAAGGTGAGCATTTCTTATATGTGGATGAAGTTCAGGACGGAGATGGAAGAAAATATACTGAAATACCATTTACACCAGCTGATGATCTTAAAAAAGGATTATATACCGTAAGAAAAGGCGGAATGGAGCGTTTCACCAGCAGAAATGCAGTGGATATGATTGCCAATGTTCTGGAGCTTACAAGAGATGAGATTGCCGCATTTTCCCTTTTAAACAGAGACAATGTAAAAGGTGTTCTCAGCGAAATGTCAGACAAGATGAAGTCTATGGTACAGAAAGTAAATAATGCGAAGAGGAATATCAGACAGGAACTGAATTACGTCATTATGGAACCTGTAGAAAAAACAGACCATACCTATGCCTCTTTCTGGATCACACATTGTACACTGGCCAATCATATGCGCCCCGGAACAGAACTTTCCAATCAGCTGAAATCGCAAACTGTTGTATTGCTTACAGAAACATTGGGTGGAGCTGAAGAACAAAAAGGGACTGACAGTATTCAGGCTTATAAATATGCATTGACAACAAGAGATAAAATTATTTCCCTTGAAGATGTAAAAAACTATTGCCGGATGATCCTGAAAGACGAGTTGAGGGAAGTAAGAGTAAGAAGAGGAACAATGATCAGTAATAAACCTAAAGAAGGTTTTGTAAGGACTGTTGAGGTAGAGATTGTTCCACAGAATTATTCTTTCTATGGAAGAGCATACTGGGAAAATATGGCAAACATTACCAGAAATCAGATTATTGCAAAAGCAATAGACGGTATTGAATATCTTGTAAAAGTAACCAATGAGGATGTTGAATTCCAGGATATGTAAGTTGAAAAATTAAAACAAAAAATATGAAGAAGATTATTGTACTTGCAATGGCCCTGTCTTTGACTGCTACAGTGGTAAGCTGTAAAAAAGGTGCCGGAAAACTGGGGAGTGCAGTTTTAAACATGGGAGGTGAGGCAGATGCAAATGCTGTTATTGATTTTAATAACAACTTTATAGACTCCTATAAAAGTACATCCAAACATATTGAAAGAATCTTAAAATATGCAGATGCGGCAGTAGCCAAATCAAAAGGTGAAAATGTATTGATAATGCCTATCACATTAACCTCAATGGATTATTCCTTTTCAAAGATTAAAGAAATTCCATCAGGGTTTGATAAAGAGAAGGCGGCTATTGAAAAAGACTTCAGTATTTATAAGAGTAAAAAGGAAAATATAGATAAAAAAGTTGAAGAACTTAAGTCTTATATGACTTCAGAAGATTATAAAGATGATAAAGGAGCAAAAGCAGAGGCCATCAGAAAAGAAATTGAGGGTGACGTGAATGCTTTCTATACTGCAGGAGAGAATATTATGCTTAAGATCAAACCTGCTACGGATGCTGCGGAAGAGGTTATTTTAAAGGATCATCCGATGAAAGAATATATTATTTCCTCCAAAAGTGTAATGAATTCAATGGATTCTGTAATAGACCTTCTTGAGAAACAATATTCAGGGCAGTTCAATGAGGCAGAAGCTCAGAAAAAGTATGATGAATTTGCCAAAGCAGTAGAAGCCAATTCTAAGCTAAATTTTGATGTTAAAGATCAGCAGTATTCCTACAAAAAGCCTCAGTTTGAAAGCTTCAACAAAAATGCTTCTAACTTTTTAGATTTGTACAGAAAACTGATCCGGGATGCTAAAGAGAAAGGCAAAATTCAGGACAATGATATCCAGCAGATCGATTCATCGTATGAAAGTGTATTGGGAGCATATAATATCTTTGTAAAGTAACTTTTTTGATTTGTTGTACAACCAACAATCAATTTTAAAATATAAAATGCCGTAGAAAGTACGGCATTTTTTATACTCTATTTATAAAAATTTATTAAAAACTAAACGGTTTAAATGAAAAAAATATTCCTTTTTATATCTCTTTGTATTTTTAGCTTTCAGTTAAAAAGCCAGACAATACAAGATCTGCGAAATAA
This sequence comes from Chryseobacterium sp. BIGb0232, assembly GCF_024810195.1. Taxonomy (NCBI): domain Bacteria; kingdom Pseudomonadati; phylum Bacteroidota; class Flavobacteriia; order Flavobacteriales; family Weeksellaceae; genus Chryseobacterium; species Chryseobacterium sp. BIGb0232. The sequence goes on along the minus strand of NZ_JANUEH010000011.1, from coordinate 28,724 downwards.
AATCAAAACGATCATATCAACAAAAAATGCAACAGTTGGAATTTCTGTAAAAGGAATTGAAGATCATGATACCTTGAGTATTAACGGAAATAAAGAAATGCCAATGCTGAGTGTTTTTAAATTCCATATTGCATTAGCAGTTTTAAACCAGGTAGATAAAGGGAAATTGAAACTGGATCAGAAATTTTTTATTAAAAAAGAAGATTTATTACCTGAGACCTGGAGCCCGATCAGGGAAGAATATAAGGAAGGAGATATGTATCTTACATTAGATCAGTTATTAAGATATACCGTTTCCCATAGCGATAATAATGGTTGTGATATTCTGCTTAAAATTATCGGTGGAGCTCCTGTTGTTCAGAAATTCATCAATCAGCAAGGTATTAAAGATTTTACTGTAAAATTGAACGAACAGCAAATGAATACCTTTGAATCCTATTTCATTAATACATCAACTCCTTTAGCTACAACAGACCTGTTAGAAAAATTCTACAAAGGGAAAGTTCTGAAAAAGGAAACTACAAAATATCTATATCAGATTATGGTAGAAACTTCAAGAGGACTAACCTGGATGAAGGCCGGCTTACCAATAGGAACAGAATTGGCTCACCGTACAGGAATTTCAGGAAGAAATGATGATAATATAAGAGCTGCCATGAACGATGTAGGAATTGCAAAACTGCCTAATGGGAAACATTTCATTTTATCTGTATATCTGAAAAACATCAATGAAGAAATGAAAGACACAGAAAAAATTATTGCAGATATAGGAAGTGCAGTCTGGGAATACTACATAAACAAGCCATAACCCAAAACTATGAGTGATGAATCCATAATTTTAATCCTCTGATACCTGCTGCTTAACCTATCAATCAGCATAAGAATAATAATCTCCACAATCATCTGTGAAAATCAGTGTAATCTGTGGGCAAATAAGTTCAATAGAAACTGGTTTTAATCTTTTTTTCAATAATAATCAATCATTGGCTTTAGCCAAAACCTATCAACAGCATTTATATAAATATTATTATAGTATCAAATAAAATAAAGTAATATTATAAAAATTTTAACCCTTTCAGAATAAAATAAATTCCATAAAAATTCCGTAATTTTGCACGTTGTGATTTTCAGGCAAACTCACTCCAAATTATGAGCAAATCAACAGAATATATAGAAGTTTACGGAGCACGTGAACACAATCTGAAGAATATTAATGTTAAGATCCCGCGCAATGAACTGGTAGTGATTACCGGGCTTTCCGGGAGTGGAAAATCTTCACTGGCTTTTGATACTATTTTTGCAGAAGGACAGCGTCGTTATATAGAAACATTTTCTGCCTATGCACGTCAGTTTCTGGGTGGATTGGAGCGTCCTGATGTAGATAAAATTGAAGGACTTTCACCCGTTATTGCCATTGAGCAGAAAACAACTAATAAAAACCCGCGTTCTACCGTAGGAACAGTTACAGAACTGTATGATTTTCTTCGTCTTCTGTATGCGAGGGTTTCGGATGCTTACTCCTTGTCTACAGGGCAGAAACTGGTAAGCTATACTGAAGATCAGATCCTGGATACCATTAAAGAAAACTATAAAGGGGAAAAGATCATGCTGATGGCTCCTGTTGTACGTTCCAGAAAAGGACATTACCATGAACTTTTTGTACAGATGGCTAAAAAAGGCTACGGACAGGCAAGAATTGATGGTGAATTACAGGATATTGAATATGATCTGAAACTTGACCGTTATAAAACCCACGATATTGATATCGTGATCGACCGTTGGATCATCGGAGAAAGTGCTTCCGAAGGCAGAATGGAAAAATCCCTGCGTACTGCAATGGAAATGGGTGAGGGAATCATCGGAATTCAGAAACTGGGAAGCACAGATATAGAATATTTCTCCAAAAACCTGATGGATGCAGACACAGGGCATTCCTTAGCATTACCGGAACCTAATACATTTTCATTCAACTCTCCGAAAGGAAGCTGTCCAAACTGTAAAGGATTAGGAACAATTAAAAAGATCAATACAGACTATTTTATTGATAATCCAAAACTGTCGATCAATCAGGGAGGTTTACTGCCGCTGGAAGATATTAAATCTAATAAATGGATTCTGGCGCAGATCAAAAACGTTCTGGAGATCTTTGGATTGGGAATGACAACACCGCTAAAGGATATTCCTGAAGAAGCTTTAGACTATATCTATAACGGATGTCACAAAGAATTCAACAAAGATCTGAAATATGCAGGAATTACCAAAAAGATCAAGATCAGCTTTGATGGTTTGATCGCTTTCATGGAAGAAATTATCGATGAAAGAGAATCTTATGAAGCTATTTTACTGGAAAGACACTTTACAACGGAAGAAATATGTCCGGAATGTGGTGGTACCCGTCTTCAGCCTTCAAGCTTAAGTTTTAAAATTGATGGAAAAAATATTGCTGAGGTAAATGGGTTAAGTTTAGCTGATTTAAAAGAATGGTTGGCAGATGTTAAAGATAAATTCTCTGAGAAAAATAAAATTATTGCTCATGAGATCTTAAAAGAAATTGAAACCAGACTTCAGTTCCTTCTGGATGTAGGTTTAGATTATCTGAGCTTAAGCAGAAGTTCAAAAACCCTTTCAGGAGGAGAATCACAAAGGATCCGTCTGGCAACGCAGATTGGGTCACAGCTTGTGAATGTTCTGTATATTCTGGATGAGCCAAGTATCGGACTTCACCAGAGAGATAACGAAAGACTGATTCATTCCTTAAAGAACCTTAGAGACATCGGAAACTCAGTTTTAGTAGTAGAACACGATAAGGACATGATTCTGGAAGCCGATGAGGTACTGGATATTGGTCCGAGAGCCGGGAAATTCGGTGGAGAAATACTTTGGCAAGGGAAACCAAAAGATCTTCTAAAAGCAGATACCATTACTGCTCAGTATATCAACGGGAAAAGAAAAATTGAAATTCCTGCAGAAAGAAGAGCAGGAAGCGGAAAAAATATTGTCCTGAAAGGAGCTACGGGAAACAACCTTAAAAATGTAACCCTGGATGTTCCCCTTGGAAAACTGGTGGTGGTAACCGGAATTTCAGGAAGTGGAAAATCTTCCCTGATCAATGGGACATTATATCCAATTCTGAACAAACATTTCTATAGAGCGGTTCAGGAACCTTTGCCATACAAAAAGATTGAAGGTCTTGACAATATCGATAAAATTGTAGACGTAGACCAGACTCCGATCGGAAGAACACCACGTTCAAATCCGGCAACGTATACCGGAATGTTTACAGACATCAGAAATCTTTTTGCAGAGCTTCCTGAAAGTAAGATCCGTGGGTACAAACCGGGAAGATTTTCTTTCAACGTAAAAGGTGGAAGATGCGAAACCTGTCAGGGTGGAGGATTAAAGGTGATCGAAATGAACTTCCTTCCGGATGTATACGTTCATTGTGAAACCTGCAACGGAAAACGTTTCAACAGGGAAACTCTTGAAGTTCGTTACAAAGGAAAATCTATTTCCGATGTGCTGGATATGACCATTGATGAAGCAGTAGACTTCTTCCAGCCGATTCCAAAGATCTTTGCTAAAGTGAAAACTCTGCAGGATGTAGGGTTAGGTTATATTACTCTTGGGCAGCAATCTACAACCCTTTCGGGAGGAGAAGCACAGCGTATCAAGTTAGCTACAGAACTGGCAAAAAGGCAAACCGGAAATACCCTTTATATCCTTGATGAACCTACCACAGGATTGCATTTTGAGGATGTAAAAATCTTAATGGATGCGATCAATCAATTGGTAGAACTTGGAAACTCATTCATCATTATTGAACATAATATGGATGTAATTAAACTGGCTGACCATATTATTGACGTAGGACCGGAAGGAGGAAAATACGGTGGTCAGATCGTGGCACAGGGAACTCCGGAAGAGATTGTAAAGTCTAAAAAAAGTTTGACCGGGAAGTTTTTGAAGAGGGAATTATAATAGAACACATTAATTTAAGTATACAAAAGAATTTGCGAAAGCAGATTCTTTTTTTATTTTTATCCCCAATCAAATCCTAAACCTAATCATGAAAAAATATATTATCCTTTCCATCTTTCCATTTCTTTTATCCTGTAAAAAAGAGAAAACTGTACCTGTACCCACCGAAGCTGCAGTTCAAAAGAAGGACAGCATTAAAACAGATGAAGAGCAATATCAATTGGATAAAAATTCACTCTTCGGAGTATATCAGCTTACCAGCAAGGATATAGCAATCTGCATTCCCGTGCAGTTTGGTGATCCTGATGTACCTTTATCCAGAAAATACGAAAATTTCCTTATCAAAGACTCCATTCCATGGATATATGGCAGAGATATGAAGGATTATAAATATTATGATACAATATCGGTAGGTCCGTTGTATTATAATAAAAGGTTTGAAGATACCTTTAAAAAAGAAATGAAGGCTTCCTATTTTGTGTATGGAACCAAATCTTTCCAGAAATGTACCATAAAACGGGTAGTTTTTCAATCTACAGAATGTGGAAACGATTATATTGCTTATATCCTGGATGTTGATAAAAACCTGATCGGGAATCCGTTGATTGCTTCAGAAAAAGAAATTCCGTTGAAATATGGCAATAGCTACTCAGAGATCAATCAATCTATCAAAAAATCAGCGGCTAAAGAAAGTACAGAAAATAATTATGGCTTTGGAAATTATAATCCAACCACTTACGGAAACTATAAAAATCTGTATTTTACCTATTATGACGATTTTAAATGGTATGATAAAAAATCCGGTTCTCATTGTCAGTTCCCGGAAAGAGCTGTTTTCGAAATAGGAACAAAAGGAAAAGTAAATCTGCTTTGGAGTTCTGAAATGGACCTTCTTGGTTTACCATGCCTTTAATATAATACCAGTAAAAGCAAATTAATTCATTCAATGCATTCTAAAAAATCTAAACCGCTTATTGTAGAGAATGATTAGGCTTAATTTTTAGAGATTTCAACATGAAATTCAGTGTCCAATGTTAAATTTTCATTTATTTTTAAAATTTAAAACATTGTTAATCAGTTAGTTGTATTTCAATGTTAACTGAATGTTAACTGAAAGTAAATTTAATATGAATTATTTTTAATAACTTTGGGTAAGAGATACAAATAAATTTATTATAATATTTAAAACCAGATAGTTATGAAAAATAAAATTCAAATATTGATTGCTTCACTTTTTATTACCGGATTAGCAGCTGTAATGAATCAAACAAAAGCCCAAACTACAGATAAAAATACAATTCAGGCCATTCAGCTGAATAAAAGCGAAACTTTTAATGATATAAGAAATAAATTAATGTCAAATTTTGATTTGGATAATCCTGAATACAAACAGGGAACTGTAAATTCAGTTGTAAAATTTGATATTGCCAGAAACGGAAAAATTGTGAATGTCCATTCTAAAGGTGATTGTAAGACGGTAAGTAAAGAAATTGAAACGGTTCTAAGCGATCTGGATTATAGAGTAGACCGTAATAAATTGACGGACAATATGGTGGCTTATACCTATGTGATGCCTGTTACTGTTGAAATTCATAATAGATAATATTTGTAAGCAGAATTTTTTAGTTAAAAAAGTGTAAATAATGAAAATTGAAAGCCTTAAATTGTAATAATTTGTAACAATATTCGTTTTACATTTACAATACCATAAAAATAAAGCTATATGAAAAATTTAAAAAAATTGACTAAAGGAGATTTAAAGTCAGTGTACGGAGGGCAGCCAAAACAATATTGCACGTATTGCGAATGGGCAAATAAAGTATTTTGCAGCGAAATTCCAATCGTTCAGTGTCCATAAAAGATCAAGCCGCTTTTTGAAGCGGCTTTTTTATTGTTTTGTATATTGGATAAAATCCGTCAGACTTGTTTTAAGATCTTTGGAGTTTTTTATAGAATCAAAGATAATATTGTCAATTTTCCATTCTTTATCAGAATCAATGAGCTGTATTGTATCTGTCCAGAATATCTTTGGAGAAGCCATGTTGTATTCAAACTGAATCACTGCTTTCGCTTTTTTCCCATGAATAGTAATATCTTTAATGGTATACCCTGTATATCCTTCATACAGACTGGAAAAAATAGCCCCTTCAAATATTAGAGGTTTCTCATCAGGGTGGTCACTGTTTTTCACTTTTTCAATATCAGCTTTTGAAGCATGTATTGCTGTTTCCAATGCCTTTTTCAGTTCAGGAGAAAACAAGTCATCAGGTAGAGGGTGTTTGTAAATAGATTCATTAGATATTCCATATTGACTGTAAAGCTGATTTGTTTTTTCAGTGATCAGTTTCTTTTCAGCTGACTGGGATTCAGTTTTACCACAGGCAGTAAAACATAGAATAAGAACAAAATATAAAAAAAATGGTCGTATCATAAGGGGATGTTGATGGGTGTCTGACTCCAAAAGCTATACCAAAGGAGCGTGCTCTGGAAAGAAAAAGAGCAGCTTCAGCAGTCTTCGGTGATCAATTTTTATGATAAGTCATAAATACCTGAATGCGATACCAAAAAATCAATACATTTGAATAGATAAAAAAATAATGGATCCTATACTTAATGTTGTTGTCCGTTCCCTTTGTGTTTACCTTTTTATGGTGATAGCAATCCGGTTATTTGGTAAAAACCAGCTTTCTCAGCTTAATGCAGGAGATATTGTTTTGCTGCTGCTGATTTCCAATGCAGTTCAGAATGCAATGGTGGGGCAGGATACTTCGTTGCAGGGAGGTATTATTGCGGCTTTAGTTTTATTTGTAGCTAATTTTATTTTAAAAAGACTGATGTTTTCCAATCGTTCCTTTGAAGCGTTTATGGAAGATGAACCTGTGATTTTAATAAGAGATGGTATTGCGGACCAGTCGGCTCTGAATCGGGTAAAGATAACCCAGGACGAACTGGAAGAAGCAATAAGAGAACACGGTATAGAAAAAATAAAGAATGTGAAGCTGTCTGTTTTGGAAGTGGATGGAAATATAAGTGTGGTTTCTGAAGATGAAAAAAGTAAGCAGACCCATTATTCCAGAATTAAGAGAAAATATAAAAGAAAATATCATTAATCATCATGAATTACGAATTACGAGAAATGCTTCCCAATGATGAAGCAAGAGTATTGGAAATCTTCAGACAGGGAGTAGAAGGTGGTATTGCCACTTTGGAAACAGAAGTCCCCACAGCTGAAGCCTGGAGTATGGAATACTTCAATGATTGCCGTTGGGTATTGGAAAACGAAAATAATGAAGTTGTAGGATGGTGTGCTCTTAAACCGGTAAGCAAGAGAGAAGCTTTCAAAGGAGTGGCAGAAGTAAGCATCTATTTCGATAATGAATATCAGGGAAAGGGATTGGGTTCAGTATTACTTAAAAAGATAATTCTGGACAGTGAAGATCACGGATTCTGGACTTTACAGACCAATATCTTCTCCGAAAATGAAATGGCAATCAAATCTCACCAGAAAAACGGTTTCAGAATGGTAGGCGTGCGCAAAAAAATAGGAAAGCTCAACGGTGAATGGAAAGATCTTGTTATGATGGAGAAAAGAAGCGAAACAATATAAGAAGTAGTAAAGTTGAGAAAGTAATTTGTTCTCAACGATCAACCTTCAACACAGAACTTCAAACCATTTGGCCTGAACCTTGTTATAGATTGTCCATTAAGTTGGAAAAAGTAGAAATAATGAAAAATATATTTAAAATCACAGGTGTTTTGTTACTGATGTCTATGTTTACATCCTGTGTAGCATATGATAATGGTGGTGGCTATCAGGCAAAGAAGCTTCCTCCGGGGCAGGCTAAAAAAATATATGGCGGAAGTGCTAAAGATTATGCTCCTGGACAGGTAAAAAAGAGAAATGGGTACTAAAAAATAGGGTGTAATAAAAATTAAATAAGTTTTTTTGGCATTAACCTTGATATATTTCGCTATTAAGTTTGAAAAAGTGAAATAATGAAAAGTATGTTAAAAATTGCAGCAGCAGGTGTGATAGCACTGATGATATCATCTTGTGTGGTTCATGAGAGAAGAGGAGTGCCACCTGGTCATGCAAAAAGAGTATATGGTGGAAGTGCAAGGTATTACGCACCCGGACATGTTAAAAAGGTATATATCTATGAAGATCGCGGCCATCATCACAGAGGAAGAGGCCACGGGCACGGGCATCACAGATAAAAATAAAAAAGCACTGAAAGTTTCAGTGCTTTTTGCTTTGTAGGATTACAGCCTCGATTTTTTCGGGTTCAGAAGTGTATCGAATATCAATACTTCCTGTCCGAATTTATTTTCAATCCTTTCCGCTATATTTTTCAGTTCGCTTTCAAGAAAATCAGTTCTCAGGTCATCATTATCAAAGATCAAAAGAAGGTTATAATTTTTTCCTTCATCAATATAATCACTATGAACTTCAGATAGGATATACTTGTCAACATCCATCAGATTTTCGGTCATTAAAACCAGGGTTTCATCAATATAATTTTCCCATTCTTCCAGATTATTTTTCGTGCAGTGGAAAGTTATACTTAATACGCTCATATTTTAAGAATTTTTAAGATTTTTAGGACAAATTCTAGGACAAAAATCGGCATTTTTTTCGTAAATTAGCCCGTTAATAAAAATTGGAAATAAATAATTTTCAGACTTACAGCTAAAGGTCTGGCAATCATTATAATAAATTTGTTTATGCAAAAAGAAGGAGAAAGACTGATTCCTATCAACATTGTTGATGAAATGAAGTCGTCTTATATCGATTATTCGATGTCGGTTATCGTTTCAAGAGCGTTACCGGATGTAAGAGACGGCTTGAAACCCGTTCATAGAAGAGTACTTTATGGTATGTATGGACTAGGGGTTTTTTCGAATAGAAAATATTTAAAATCTGCGAGAATTGTTGGGGACGTGTTGGGTAAATATCACCCGCACGGAGACTCCTCTGTATATGACGCGATGGTGAGAATGGCTCAGGAATGGAGTTTACGTTATCCTCAGGTAGACGGACAGGGTAACTTCGGTTCCATGGATGGTGACCCACCAGCAGCAATGCGTTACACCGAAGCAAGACTGAAAAAAATCTCTGATGAGGTTCTTTCTGACCTTGACAAAGAAACTGTTGATTTCCAGAATAACTTCGATGATAGTATGACGGAACCTACCGTAATGCCTACTAAGATTCCAAATCTTTTGGTAAACGGAGCTTCAGGTATTGCAGTAGGGATGGCAACCAATATGGCGCCACACAACCTGTCAGAATCTGTAGATGCAATCTGTGCTTATATTGATAACAAAGATGTAACCATCGATGAGTTGATGCAGCATATTATTGCACCGGATTTCCCTACAGGAGGTATTATCTATGGATATGACGGAGTAAGGGATGCTTTCCATACAGGAAGAGGAAGAGTGGTGCTAAGAGCAAAGGTTAACTTTGAAGAAATTGGAAACAGAAATGCAATTATTGTAACAGAAGTTCCTTATCAGGTTAACAAGGCAGAGATGATCGCCAGAACTGCAGAACTTGTTAAAGATGAGAAGATTCCCGGTATCCACGAGATCAGAGATGAATCAGACAGAAAAGGACTTCGTGTTGTTTATGAATTAAAAAACGATGCAATTCCAAATGTAGTTCTGAATCTTTTATACAAATATACAGCACTTCAGACTTCTTTCAGCGTTAATAATATTGCGTTGGTACACGGAAGACCGGAGCAGTTGAATCTGAAAGACATCATTCATCACTTTGTAGAGCACAGACATGAGGTAATCGTAAGAAGAACTCAGTATGAACTTAAAAAAGCGAAGGAAAGAGCCCACATCCTTGAAGGATTCATGAAGGTGATTGGTACTCAGGATTCTCTTGATAGAGCAATTTCGATTATCCGTCACAGTGCAAACCCTCAGGCTGCAAAAGAAGGATTGATCGAAGCGTTTGAGCTTTCAGAAATCCAGGCTCAGGCGATTCTTGATCTTAGACTGGCGCGTCTTACAGGAATGGAGCTTGACAAGATCCGTGACGAGTATGATGCTATTATGAGAGAGATCGCTGATTTGGAAGATATCTTAGCTAATGAGACTAGAAGATTCCAGATTATTAAAGATGAGCTGATTGAAGTTAAAGAAAAATACGGTGACGAAAGAAGAACTGAAATTGATTACTCAGGAGGAGAAATGTCTATTGAAGATATTATTCCAAATGAATCTGTAGTTCTTACAATTTCTCACGCAGGATATGTGAAGAGAACTTCACTTTCAGAATACAAAATTCAGAGTAGAGGTGGTGTAGGAAACAAAGCAGCAACAACAAGGGATTCTGACTTCCTTGAGTACATCGTTTCTGCAACGAATCACCAATACATGTTATTCTTTACAGAAAAAGGAAGATGTTACTGGTTAAGAGTATTTGAAATTCCGGAAGGCTCAAGAACAGCCAAAGGAAGAGCAGTACAAAACCTTATCAACATTGAGCCGGATGATAAGATCAAAGCGTATATCAGAACCAATAACCTTAAGGATTCCGAATATGTAAATCAAATGAGCGTTGTGATGGTAACTAAGAATGGTACGATCAAGAAAACATCATTGGAAGCTTATTCAAGACCAAGGGTAAATGGGGTAAATGCTATTGAGATTAGAGATAATGACCAATTATTAGGGGCTTACCTTACAAACGGGACTTCTCAGATCATGATTGCTACTAAAAATGGTAAATGTATCCGTTTCCCTGAAGAAAAAGTAAGAGAAGTAGGTAGAGGATCAATCGGGGTTCGTGGTATTGCCATGGAAGACAATGATGAAGCTATTGGTATGATTGTTGTAAATGACGTAGAGAACGAAACAGTACTTGTAGTATCTGAAAAAGGATACGGTAAGAGAACTGCAGTAGAAGACTACAGAATTACAAACAGAGGAGGAAAAGGTGTTATCACTCTAAACATTACCGAAAAAACAGGAAATCTTATTGCTATTCAAAACGTAACAGACGAAGATGGATTGATGATTATCAATAAATCCGGGGTTGCCATCAGAATGGGAATGGATGAAATGAGAGTAATGGGTAGAAACACCCAGGGAGTAAAACTGATCAACCTTAAGAAAAATGACGAAATTGCAGCGATTGCAAAAGTAGAAATGGATAAGGATGTAGAGGAGGATTCCGAAGAATTTAACGAAGCTGAGGGAGCTGAGGGAGAAGTTCAGGAAGGAACCGGAACATTATTTGATAACCTGGAAGACGATAATACAGCATCTCAGGCTGACAATGAGAATTCAGACTCTGAAGAATAAATATACAATTAATATAAAATAGTTATTATGAAGAAACTAATTTTAGGTATGGCTATCGTGGCATCTGCTTTGGTTTTCGGACAGAAGAAAGATGTGAACGCTCAGCTTCAGGAAGCTAATAAAGCAGCTATGGATGCATATAATGCAAAAAACTATGCAGCTGCGGCACCTAAGTTTGTAGAAGTTTATGACCTATTGAAGGCTAATGGTCAGGATAATAAATTATATATGTATTATGCCGGACTTAGCCAGGCGTTAGCTAATAACAGTGATGCAGCAATCAAAATATATTCTGATCTGGTAAATTCCGGATTTACAGGAGTAGAAACTACTTATACTGCAAAAGAAAAGAAAAGTGGGCAGGTAGTAAACCTTGATAAAGCTACTTGGGAACTTATGAAAAAAAGTTCTGATTACTCAGATTTCAAAACTGAACAGTCAAAAGGGGTAGAAGAAGATTTATATGAAACTTTAGCTTCATTATATCTTAACGCTAAAAAACCAAATGAAGCTCTTGTAGTTATCGAGAAAGGATTAGCTAAATATCCTAATAATGCTAAGCTTAAAGAAAATCAGACCAATGCTTATCTTGCGTCAGGAAATACAGAGAAATTTGTTGCTGGTCTGAAAGAGCAATTAGCTAAGAATCCTAATGATGCAACAAACTGGTATAACCTTGGAGTAATGCAGGCAAAAACTCCGACTACTGTAAATGATGCATTAGAGTCATTCAAAAAAGCAATTGAGCTTAAGCCAGATTTTGCTAACGCTTATCAAAACCTTGTTTATACAACAATTGGTGATGATTCTAAAATTGTAACTGAGATCAATGCATTGAGAAAAGACAAGCCGGATGCAGCAACTAAGTTAATCGATGAGAGAAAAGCTAGATTTACTCAAGCTTTACCTTTTGCAGAAAGCTGGTATAAAGCAGATCCTAAGAGTATCGATGCCGTTAGTACATTAAAAGAAATTTATGTAGTAACTAAAAACATGGATAAAGTGAAAGAAATGAAAGCTAAAGAAGCTGAGCTAAGCGCAGCAGCAAAGTAATCATTTGATAACTCAACAATAAAAAGCCGGAACATACATGTTCCGGCTTTTGTTTTTAGCAAAAAGCAGGATTTATTGCTTGAAATATATCATTCAAAATTTCTCTTCTTTCTGAAGAGGATCAGTAAATTTCATCTCCAGAAATTCTCTGTAATTCCGTATCTTTGAGAAAAATTTTAACAAGATGATCGAGTGGAAAACCGTTAAGGAATACGATGATATTACCTATAAAAAATGTAATGGTGTAGCAAGAATTGCTTTCAACAGACCGGAAGTGCGTAATGCTTTCAGGCCAAAGACAACTTCAGAATTATATGATGCTTTTTATGATGCCTCTGAAGACCCTTCAATAGGCGTTGTTTTACTTTCAGGAGAAGGACCAAGTCCTAAAGACGGAGGCTGGGCTTTCTGCAGTGGAGGAGATCAAAGAGCAAGAGGTGATCAGGGGTATGTAGGAGAAGACGGAAGACACCGTTTAAATATTCTGGAAGTTCAGCGTCTGATCCGTTTTATGCCTAAAGTGGTAATTGCGGTAGTTCCGGGATGGGCTGTAGGTGGTGGACACTCACTTCATGTTGTATGTGATCTTACTTTAGCAAGTGAAGAGCATGCAATTTTCAAACAAACTGATGCTGATGTGACAAGCTTTGACGGTGGTTACGGATCTGCTTACCTTGCAAAAATGGTAGGACAGAAAAAAGCCCGTGAAATCTTCTTTTTAGGAAGAAACTATTCTGCTCAGGAAGCTTTTGAAATGGGAATGGTAAACAAAGTAGTTCCACATGCAGAACTAGAAGATACTGCTTACGAGTGGGCTCAGGAAATTTTAGGAAAATCCCCAATGTCTATCAGAATGCTGAAGTTTGCAATGAACCTTACAGACGACGGAATGGTTGGCCAGCAGGTATTTGCAGGAGAAGCAACCCGTTTAGCGTATATGACAGAAGAAGCTAAAGAGGGAAGAAATGCATTCCTTGAAAAAAGAAAACCGAATTTCGGAGACGATCAATGGATCTCATAAATTCCGGGAAACTATTTTTGTAGGCTATGGGAATCAGTAGGGAAGATCTTGAAAAAAATAGAGCAAGTAAAGAAAGAAGGAAGGAAAGTGAATTTCTTCTCTCTGTCGACTTTGAACAGTATTTGTCAGATCGCTATTTCTATGATAATCTTGATAAAGATTTCTCTTCGAAAGATTTTTTTCCACTGAATCCATTAAAACCCGAACACGAATGGTATCGTTCCAATATAAATGATCAGGAGTTTGAAGTAGGTAAAATGTCTTCTGAAGGTTATGATTCAAGATTTAGGAGTATTTATCTGACGGATACGAAGGCGATTTATCCTTGGAAATATAAAACCTGTTATGGGATTTGTTCCGAAGAGAATAATAATATACTCATAATGCCTTATTTTGATTCGATACAGTTTTACAGCCTATTTAATGTTTTTGTTTGTAGAAACTCTTTTCAAGATCCTGTAAACTCGGAATCCTTATTAGGCCAGGTATATTATTTTGATGCGAAAGGAAGATTTATCAGGCAGGAAAAAGAACGTTATCTTAATTTATTTCCTCATGTTGCGGTTATTGATAATGAAGTAAAAGAAATAAAGCTGGATGGTTTCAATGTAGGTGAGGTATATCGATATGATCTGTTTGTTGTGTATATTAAAGGCTCTGGTGAAGCTGTAAAAAAACAGACAGTGGATAATCATGGAAATTTTATTTTAGATAAAGCTTATCTTGATGTAGTAGTTCGCCCTGCTGAAGAAACCATTTTTGCTATAGATGAAAATGAAATAATCTGTTTCGATACCAAAGGTGATAAGAAAAGAACCTATCCCGGTTTCAATCATATTGATGAAATTGGAGAGAATTGTCTCAGAGTTTATAATAAGTCAACAGATGAAGTAGGCTTTAGTCTTATCAATTTTGATGGAGAGCAGCTCTTGAAGCAGGTTTATGATTTTGTTGAAAAATGTTCAATGAGTCAAAAATATAAGTTTTTTCAGGGAAGCTGGTATCATTTTACAGGATATGAAAAAGAAGATCCTGAAATTGAAATTGTTCAGGCTAAACTGGATGAAATCCGATCAGATATATTGGTTTACATTTTTCATCCCAATGGTAAATGGGGAATCATCAATGAAAATGAAGAAATTCTCATTCCATGCGTATACGACTGGATTGAGGAAATAAGCGAAAATGTTTTTCTTTTAAATGAAGGTGGAAGACTGTTACGTTGTTCAAGATGTACCGATGAATGGGATGGGGATACTGTTGATGAATTGATTGTTCATGGTGGCAAGTGGTTTACTTACAGTTTATTGGGTATGAATCTCGAACCTACAGAAATAGAATATGATTCAAATAATTTTATAAATTCAGTATATAAAATAGAATGACAGATTGGATAAAAGCCGCAAGGCTAAGAACTTTACCGCTATCATTAAGCGGGATTATTATGGGAGCTTTCATCGCAAAATGGAGGCTGTACAGAGAAGGAGGAACATGGGACTGGAAGATTTTTGCTTTAGCCCTTTTGGTAACCCTTTTATATCAGATTTTATCAAATTATGCTAATGATTATGGCGATGGGGTAAAAGGAACTGATGCAAAAAGAATCAATGAAGCGGAAGCAAGAGCAGTAGCATCAGGGAAAATTACAGCTAAGCAGATGAAAAATGCAGTGATTCTTTTCTCAGCATTGTCATTTGTTGCTACCATTGCTTTGTTATACGTAGCTTTCATTCCGGATTATATGAATGAATTTTATATTTTCATCGGATTGGGTGTGGCCTGTATTTTGGCAGCAATCGGATATACAGTAGGGAAGAAGCCTTACGGGTATATGGGATTGGGAGATATCTTTGTATTTATTTTCTTCGGATTGGTTTCTGTATGCGGAAGTTATTTCCTGTTTACCAAAACATTCAGCTGGGATATGCTGTTGCCGGGAACTGCAATAGGAATGATGAGTATGGCTGTTTTGAACCTGAATAATATGAGAGATATCGAAAGTGATAAGCTATCAGGAAAAAACAGTTTTGCATTGAGAATTGGATTCAAAAATGCAATGATCTATGAAATGATCCTGTTAAATCTTCCATTGATATTGATCTTGGCTTTCCTGGGAATTAATGGATTCTTTGAGCAACAAAACTATTATGCTTTTATTGTGATGATCCTAATGTTTCCTTTGACGAAACTGAGAAGAAGCATCATGTCAGTAAAAGAGCCGAAAGAATTAGATCAGTATTTAAAGCAGGTAGGAATTATGACGTTTATAATGGCTATTCTTACGGCAGCCGGACTTAATTTATTTAACTAAATCTAAAAATAGTATATCATGAGTTCCAATGTCTATGTTGAAGCACAAATGCTTATCAGAAAACCGGTTGAAGATGTTTTTGAAGCATTCATCAATCCTGAATTAACCACTAATTTCTGGTTTACAAAATCTACCGGAAAATTAGAAGAAGGGAAAACAGTAACCTGGGAATGGGAAATGTATGGGGTGAAAAACGTGGTAAACGTTCATCAGATTATTCCGAACCAACTGATTAAGACAGAATGGGGAGAAGCTTCTGTAAACGTAGACTATGAGTTTAAAACCATGGAAAATGGAACTCTTGTGATTATTAAGAGCTATGGATTCACTCAAACAGGTGAAGAGCTCCTAAGACAGGTTAATGATAATACAGGCGGTTTTACGACAGTTTTAGACGGTTGTAAAGCGTATCTGGAACATGGGATCAATCTGAGACTTATTGAAGATAAATTCCCATCGAAATAGTTAAAGTAAATAAACAACGCTTTGCGTTTTTAAACAAACACAGATGACGCGAATATTTTCACGAATGTCACTAACCTTATTGTGCTATTGGTGAAAACATTTGAGTCATTTGTGTTTAATAATAATTGAAATTAAATTTAAAATGAAAATACAATTTTTAGGGCAAAATTGTTTTCTGTTCACGTACAAGGACAAGACAATTTTAAGTGACCCTTTCTACAACTACAAAAAAGCGGAATCAGGTTTTGATATTACCGCTCAAAAAATCGATTACATTCTGTTGACTCATGCTCATGGGGATCACATTGCTGATGTAGCGGAAGTATTGCAGCATTATCCGGAAGCAACCGTAATTGGAGTACCGGAAGTATGCGGATACTTTACACAGGCTAAAAATACAGATGATGTGAACCTCGGAGGATCGGCAAAAATCGACGATCTTAAAATTTCCATGGTTCCGGCTCACCACACAAGTTCTTTCCCGGATGGAAGCTATGGCGGTGTTCCTGTAGGGTATATTTTCAGACTGCCTGAAGGGAAGAATGTATATTTGGCTGGAGATACAGGAGTAATGGCAGATATGGAGCTATTTCCAAGATTATACGGGAATATTGATCTTTCTATCCTTCCAATTGGAAGTCATTACACAATGTGTCCTAGAAAAGCTTCTTTCGCAGCAGCAGAACTATTAAAAACTCCAAAAGTAATCGGATGTCACTTTGATACGTTCCCAGCTATTGAGATCAATCATGAAAGTGCATTAAAGCATTTCGCAGATAAAAATGTAGAACTTGTTTTACCAACATTAGGGGAGACGTTCGAATTTTAATCAATAATAAGAAAGGGGTAAACCGAAATTAGAAACAATGGAAATAATGACTAAGGTATTAAAAACAAAAAAAGATAATTATCAAATTACCTCTCTCTTCACTTTAAACCAAAAAAAAATGGCAAGCTACCTAAATCACACCGCTACGACCAATTACCTTTGCTGCGTTCCCACCCTGGAGGATTCTCAGGAGCTGGTTGTTTAGGACTTGCCGTTGCAAAGGTAGGAAATATTTGTAAACTTCAAAACTTTATTAAAGAAAATTTGTCGAAAAAATGCAGTGGTAGAGCTAAACAGCTGACATTTAGGAGGATAATTTTTCAACTTTTTTCTAAAAATTTAAACATGACGAAAAGTCCATCAACATTAGGAATTATACTTTTTATCGCTACAATGATCGTTTTTTTTGTAGTGTACACTTTTTTTTCAGGAATCAATTATTTTGATATATCACTGAAAGCCAATGCATTTGTGCTGCCTATTTTATATGCCGGAGCAGCATTCTGGTCAGTGAAACTATATTGGAACAACCATCGCGTGGTAACTTTTAAAGAAGCTTTCAAAAGATCATTCGTTCCGATGTTCATCGGAGGAATTCTTTCGATTTTCAGTATTTATGCTTTTTTAAACTTTGCAGATACTGATGCAAAAAAGCTTTTGAACTATCAATATGTTCAAAGACAGAAGTCGGAACTGGATACGGAATATACTTCTGCGAGAAAGATTATGAAGCATCAGAAAGATATTGACGAGCTGGATCAGAAGTATAATGAAAGGCTTCAGAGCTTTAGTCCGGAGGCTGTAAAAGGAAAAGATATGCTTACCGCAAGTCATTTTTCAGGATATTTTGCAGCAATTCTTATATTTTACGTAGTTTTGTCGGTGTTTTTCGGAGCATTTTTCAGAACAAGAAGTATCTATCAGCCCGAAGAAACCAATCAAGACTAATTTTTTATTAAAATTAAATGAACTTATCTATAGTTATTCCGTTACTGAACGAAGAAGACTCTCTGGAAGAGCTTTTTTCAAGAATTGACAACGTCTGCAAAACCAGTAATTTATCTTACGAGATCTGGTTTGTAGATGATGGAAGTACGGATTTATCGTGGAGTATTATCGAGAACTTAAAAGTACAGTATCCTCAGATCCACGCTATCAAATTTTCCCGAAATTATGGGAAATCACAGGCGCTTCATGCCGCTTTTGCAAGAACAAACGGGGATGTGGTAATTACCATGGATGCCGACTTACAGGACTTTCCGGAAGAGATTCCTGAGCTGTACAATATGGTGATTCATGACAATTACGATATTGTTTCCGGCTGGAAAAAGAAACGTTTTGATAATGTAATGACGAAAAATATTCCGTCAAAACTATTCAACGCAGCAGCAAGAAAGGTTTCCGGAGTTTATCTTCATGACTTCAACTGTGGATTGAAAGCTTACAAAAGACAGGTGGTAAAATCTGTAGATGTATACGGAGATATGCACCGTTATATTCCGGTATTGGCTGCCAATGCAGGTTTCAGAAGAATTACAGAGAAAGAGGTACAGCATCAGGCGAGACCTTACGGAACTTCAAAATTCGGAACAGAGAGATTTGTAAGGGGATTTCTGGATTTGGTAACCCTTTGGTTCGTAAGCCGTTTTGGAGGAAGACCTATGCATTTCTTCGGAGCGGTAGGAACATTGATGTTTATCTTCGGTTTCCTTTCGGCACTTTGGCTGGGACTTTCAAAACTGATTGATGTAGCCAGAGGAATCTATGGTCATTTAATCACAAATAATCCTTGGTTTTACATTGCTTTAACCATGATGATTATGGGAACACTGCTTTTTGTAGCAGGATTCCTGGGAGAAATGATTATCAGAACCAATCGTGAGCATAAGAATTATAATATTGACGAAGTGATATAGGAATTAAAACAACTGTATTTTATCAATTTAGAATTAAAACAATATGATCCCTTAAAAAGTACCAGGCTTTTTAAGGGATTTTTTTTTGATTCATTTAATTTATTTTCCGATCTTAGTGTAGGATGATAAAAAACACAAATGGAAAGTATAAGAATTGAAGTCGGTAATCTGGCGGATCTGGAAATTTTATCCAAGGAATTTAATATCCCAAAGAAAGAGTTGATTGCCTTTCATAATCAACATTGTTCCCTGCATGAAATCCTTCCGGATCATCTTCCAAAATATATAAAATACCTCTATATTCCTGCTGATATACAAATTCAACGGAAGGATAAGATCGTTAATTCAAGAATTGATCTTCCGGATACTCTGGCAGATCTTACTTATGGAGTATTGATAAAAGACGCTCTCTCTGGGATTCAGATGCATTACCTTGTGGATATTCAGAGAGAATATGAAAATAAAGTTTCTTTTACAAAAAGGAAAATGTATGTAGACGATCAGGAATTGGAACTGATGATGGAAAAACTGATAGAATCTGCGTCAGAAGCTCTTTATCCATTAGATTTTTCTTTGAAAAAAGATGGAAAGATTGATAAAATTTTAAACGGAAAAGAGATCCGGAAACGATGGGAAAAAGAGTACCTTCCTAAAATAAAACAGTATTACGTAGGCTCTGTGGCAGAAGAGTTTATCAATAAGTTGAACGGTTTTTATGAAAATATAGATGAAGCCCCGGAGGATCTTTACACTAATATCTTTTATCCGATATTCTTTTTGCCTTTATATACTTCATATCCTGATTATGAGAAAGAAGAATCTCTGAGTTTTAATTTTTCAGGTATTGATCAGTTTGTTTCTTATGCAGCTCACTTTTCAATGCAGAAAACATTTACGGAACAGGATCAGATTTTAATTCATGTAACTGGTGAGGAAGAAGATAATGGAGAAGTAGGCGGAAAAAGAGGAAGTTTGAATGTAATGTATAGAGTAGATAAGAATACAAAGTATATAACTTCTGTGGAAGCGGAATTGTCAACTTTTTACAGAAATGAAGAAATAAAGATTTATATTGAAATTTATCAGCAGAAATCTTATATTTGATTTACCCAATCATTAAAAATAATGTTATGAATATATTTCCTGTCTCTGAAAAAGAAAATCAACCCTGAATTTCGATCCTATTTTCTGTTGTTTGAAATAATATTCTTCCTGAAAAAGAGGTGTTTATGTGTTTTTGAAACCGGATATCTTTGATGTCAGGATGTTTTAATACTCTTTTATCCTCATACAGTACCCTGAATGATCAGGAGATGCTTTAAGGAAGAATAGTCAATTATGAATTAAAAAAACACAAAATTACGATGAGCGAAAAACATCTGGTATGCCAGGGAGCTGTCTGTAGCTGTGATTTCGGAAGCACTACTGATAAGCTTATGGTGAAAACCCAATCCAAAAGATACATCAACGATAAAGACGGTGCCCAAAAGCTGATGGCTACTCATGCCGATATTGGACCCACTTTTGAAAAAAATACATTTGGAAGCTGCAAAAAGCTCAACAACAATCCCTGCGTTCCGGCCGTAACAAAATGGGACGGATTCTATGATAAGATCACAGTAGAAGACAACAGTGGGAAAGCACTTCTCGAAGATTCCAAAGCAACCTGTGCGGTAAGCAATGCTTCCAGTATAAAAATTGTATTCCACGGACAAACGGCGGAACCTACTCCACAGAATGTGGCGAATGCCAGACCTGAAGTGCTGGCACAGCTGGTACCTATTTTGGAGGAAAAGCTAAACGGATATTATTATAACTATAATGGAATGTATGAAGGGAAAGTCACAGATCAAAAAAAGGGAAAGGAAAATGATGTTTATGCTTGTGAGGGAAGGGGGAGTAAGGAAGAAACTTTTATAAATATAAAAAAGCTTGCTTCAACTCATGATAAATTTATTAGTGATTCTTCTACAATTTATGGGGAAAGTTCAGCAGCTTATAATGTTATTGATAAATATGAGTTCTTTGCAATTGCTAGTGTACATAAAAGGAATAAAGTTGCATATGGGATAAATTCAGATTTTGCAAAGAAATTCAGAAAACTATCTGATTCAGATAGGAATAAAAATGAGGCAATGGTATTTTCTATAGCAGCTGAAATTAATGCATTAATTGACGGAAAAGATTATAGTAATGGTGCAAAACAATGGGACGGTGCAGAACAGACCCATTTGCCAAGTGATAATCATGATATTTCTTCCAATGGTAAATTTATGTTTAAAGTAAATGTTATGGGGTGGGATATTAACAATGACAATTATAACTCTTGGCAATTGGCTGTTTCAACAAAATTTGGAACAAAATTTTTTAATATTCCACAGAAAAAATATGCAGTAGCCAATTATAAAGGTATGACAAATAAAAATAAAATAAGATTGAAATCAGTAGCACAATATGGACTGACTATGTTTTGGCAGGAAGTAAATATCACAAAACCCAAGGAAAAATGAAAAAACTACAAATAATACTCATTATACTTTTTTCTATTGTCCTGAATGCTCAAACATATGATACAATAGATTTTAAAAATATTATGGTTAATAATCATTTGTTATATAGCAATTTTCAGAGTATTAGAAAAAACATTGATGATACTAAAACCAATGCAAAGGTATTTACAGGAAAAGAAATGAACATCCCATTCTGTGAATTCAAATCTGAAGATATTTTTTATACGGTTTTTTCTAAAAACCTTGTTTTTAGCTATAATGAAAATCTGAATGATGAAATATTTATCACTTATGTAAAGCCAAATAAGAGTTTTAATTTAAAGCTTAAAACTAATGGAAATTCTCTGATTTTAAATACTAATACAAGTGTTAAGACTTTTAAAAAATATTTTAAAAAGTCTTCTTATACTCTGTTAAATGATAAAAAGGGCTTTAAGCTAATTGTAAAAAATGGTAAACAGTATGCTAATTGTAATTTGATCTTTAAGAATAACCGTTTTGTAGAAATGTATCTGGAAAAATAGAACAACAATATGTTCATAAAAGAGATAAGTGAAATATCATTGACTAAATTATAATACTATGAAAGCACTATACTTTTATTTTATGATATCTACCTTATTTTATTTTTGCAAAAACAATAATAAGCTTGAAACCATTCAGAATTCGTTCAGGAAGGATACTATTTTCGCGCCGGCAGGGTATACTGCAAAGGATCCCAATTGTCAGCAGAGTATGAAGGGTTTTAACAGTAAGTATAATGTATTACTCTCCAAATTTTATACTGCAGAAAAAAGTTTATCCTTCAATACCAAAGACAGTGTGATGATAGCCCATCCTTTTTATACTCAGAATGATTCTTATGGAGATTGTTTTCCTGAAGAAACATATGGAAATCTGATTTTAGTCTATGCATAATGCTACTCAAAAAACAAATGTCTATAAAAATGCTTTATATGAGGATGAACCCAATACATTTCAGGAAATAATACCTGACCCAAAAGGTTTTGTAATCTCTATGGAAAAGGGGAATTCATCAAAAATGTATTCAAAAGTTAAAGTGTCTTATAAAGTAAATGAGTTGTATTTAGATCATATTCAGCTTGAATCCTGGGGAAGGAAGCAGTATAAAAAGAAATATGCATTTAAAAATCTGAAACTGGAGAATTATTCTGTAAAGATGATTGATTCCCTACAGGTTGTGAATGATAAATAGAAATTGTACAATGATATCATGAAAAATGGGATCTCTTTTATATTATTTCTGGTTGGCATACATATTTTAGCTCAGTCTTCTAAGCCTTATACTCTTGTTTATATAGTGAATAAAACGGTTGATAGGGAAGAATATGTTGCTGATGAAAAGGTAGATAAAAAAGATGAAGTGAATATAATGAAGCGGGTTTATGGATATAATGCTAAAAAGGACAGTGTAGTATATTATAGCTTTTATAATTCAGCAGTAACAGAAAATGAAGAACCGTCATTGTATATTCTTGAAAAAAAGACGGATAAAATAGTGTTGCATTGTAAAGGAAGTGATGAGAGTAATATGAATCTGGGATTTGATAATCAGGGAAAGACAATTACAATAAATAATAAAGATATTTTTTATCTGAACGATGCATATTATAACTATCTCCATAAAAGTGTTTATGAAAACTTAAATATTCCGGATTTACTAGACTTTCTTGAAGACTTTCTCGAAGATTACAATATTGAAGAACTAAGATGTATTTCTTCCCTTGAAAAATATAAGCATAATGATTTCAGGGTATTAAAGGCTTATATGGAATCTTATCGATCTCAGGCTTCAGATTATCTGGATAAATGGAATATACAGTTTGATTATGATGGAAAAGGAGTTTTAAAATATCTTTTAAAAGAATCTGCAGAAGGAGATCAGGCATTAGAAAAAAAGATCTTGTCGCATCATCAGGGAGTTTTCAGATATGCTATTCATAGAAATAATGAAAGCCGGTTAATTACAGATAGTGAACAGACTTTTGATATTTCGAAGAAGGTCTTTAATGAAAAGATCACTGCTTTTCAGGTGGGATTGGGTAAGGAAACAAATTTTGAAACAAAACAAAAGATATACAAAACATTTCCTGCCGATCATTTATATCTGAAATCGAAAGGTGTTTTGGAAATAAATAAGATAAAAATTAAATAATTAATTGCAGTAGGCTATTTCTGAGCAATATTCTAAAATAACAGATTGATATTGAGCGGTAACAATAATTGGAAATAGGTTACTTTTTAAAAAACACATGTAATATGGTCATTATAGGAGATACACGCCCGCTTGCCAGTAAGAATTATACGTATACCATCAGTGCGGCTACAGGAAATCCAAAGGTAAAACAATGGAAGGTGGAGTACGCCGGTAAAGTGCTTGCTACAAGTACCAATGGCGTTTTTAATTTTAACCCTTCTATGGCTGGAAAAACAGTGAAACTAACCGCTGTTGTTGATATCCATGGTAAAGAAATGAGTTATTTCATCAATTTACAGATTCTCGCTGCAATGCCAGCAATAGAAGATTTGTATTGGCTGGATATTAATAATGAAAAAATCGGAAAACGTATTGTAGGCTATCTGGATACAGTAAAACTGGTTATCAAAACCAAAAATATCCCTGCCAATGACAAAATAAAGGTAACCATCTATGAAGATGAATACGCTGACGGACATGATGAAGATTCCTCAAGAAATATGGGAACCTATGAACCGTATGTAGATAAAAAAGGCTACGCTTATATCACCTTCGATAATATAAAGGTCTATCAGAAAAAGCTGAACAGCATGGATTATGTGGACGAAAGTGTACATGAATTTTACGCCAAGGTAGTGTACAGCAATAAGGTTAATCAGATAAAAGATACCATACAGCTGCAGGTTAAAAATGAGCTTTCTAAACTGGTGCCACCCCGTGTAGGAAGTAATCCTGTTGTGGTGGGGAAGGTGGATTCTGTAGCTAAGACAAAAAAAGCTCCTGTTAATTTTACATTTGGAGTTTTCTTGGATGGTACTCTTAATAATATGTATAATACGGAGATCAGGCAAAAAGTAACTGGTATAGATGTTATTAAAGCTGAAATATCGGGAGTAACTGATGATGAAGCCCAAAAAATTTATAAGAAAAAGGGTGGAGCTGTAGATGGAAAACCTTCTAAAGGAGAAACAAGTTTTGAAAACGACCTCTCTAATCCAGCTATTTTGTTTAAAAACTATAAGAAAAGTAAAAATGATAAAATATTTAGAGTTTATACAGAAGGAATGGGAACTAATACAGCTCCTAAAAACTATGGAGATGTATTAAATACAAATGATTATAAAGGAGATGATATGATGATGGGGCCTGCCTTTGGAATGGGGCCTGCTGGAATTATGGATAGAGTAAGGAAATCAATAAATGATATTAAAACAGAAATAGTTAATAATGTAGTCAAAGGCAAAGAAGTAGTAGGTACGTTAACATTTGATGTTTTTGGATTTAGTCGTGGAGCTGCTGCTGCAAGACATTTTGTACATGTTGTGACTCAGGGAAGTTATAGAGCACGTACAAAAGCTTGGAAGGAAGGTTTTATTGTTAAAGATATGTTTGGATATAATATATCAGAGTCTTATGCTAATGGGGTAATGCCAGCCTTTGGATATCTAGGGCAATTGCTTTCCGAAGCAGGACTAATGGATGAGCAGACAAAAATAAAAATCAGATTTGTGGGGATTTATGATACGGTACCCCACCATGGATTGTTGCAATCGAATGATTCCAAGGATCTTGGGTTAAATGATGTGAACAGAGCAGATTATGTAGTACATATGGTAGCAGCAGATGAGCATCGTGCGAATTTTAGTTTAGTAGATATTTCTTCTGTAGCTAAAGTTTCTCCTGACAGTGGTAAAAAAGGAGGAATTGAATTGCATTATCCTGGGGTGCATTGTGATGTAGGAGGTGCTTATGTAGAAGGATGGACTGATAATCCGAAAAGAATAGATGCAACTATTATTAAGGACTCTTTATATCCGCTTTCCCAAGAACTGATAAGACAAGGTTGGTTTCTGCCAGAAGAACTTACGATAAAAGCAGACCCTTTTTATAGACTTACCGTTAACAATTATAGGCTTGAAGGGGAAAGAAAACTTAGCAATCAGTATAGTTTTATTCCACTGCATCTAATGGTAAGCTTCTGCACTAAAAAAAGTATACCTATTAAAGGAGAGGGTGTGACTGATGATTATAAATTTCAGGAAAATTGGATTTCTGATAATGTTAAGTTCTTGGAAGGTATTAAAGAGAAATTGAAACAATATAGCTTTAATGGAGGAAAGCCTTTAGTGTTTACTGAGCCTGAAGTGTATAAGGAACCTCCCATTGTACATGCCACAGGTGATAGAAAAGCGGTGGCGGATTGGCAACAGCGTCAGTTGGAAGGTCAAAGACGTAATGATGCAGAAGCAGAAAAAAAGAATAAAGAAATTAAGTTTTTAAGAAACCATTACCTACATTGGAATGCTACTTACGGACAGTCTGGATCTGATCTTATTTCCCAGAAAAATTATCCTAATATTGTGGATGGGAAAAGAAAAAGAACCGTATATTAATAAACTTCCATGTTTTAGAAATGAGATGAGGATGGATTTAAGAAAAATAAATAATGAAAATATATATTCTCAGTTTGCTTTGTAGTATATTTCTATTACTAGCATGCAAAAAAAATGATACACCAAAGATGAAAAATAGTCAACAAGAAGAGTTTTCTTATATGGTAACGATGACTGCACCAGAAGAATATCCTGTAGAAGTACATATAGGAGTATTGACGGATGATAAAAAAGAGCTGATATGTGGAGTACCTAAAACGGGTGTTGAAGATGGGGGCTGGCAATATGATGGAGATGCTGGTGGACAAGGAGGAAGTAGAATTCCATCGCATCTGGATCTTACATATGTTAATTATGCAGAAAAAAAATTTTGGAAGATAGATGCAGAGTTACCTAAAGAAAAAATACTTCAATTATTTCAAGAGGGATTTATGGTACAGGGAAATCCTGATAATAATGGCAATTTTCCATGGGAAAAAAGCACATATGACAAAATTACTATAGGAGCAGCACCTGGAGGGGTTGTTGTTGTTTGGTTATCAGGAAATCATCACCGCAGAGAGGTTTGTCGTTTACAGGCAAAGGAAATAACTGTAGATAAAAATAAGTTTAGACCCCATCCACAATATGATGAAACTCAACAACAATTTTTTGATAAAAAATATTCAATAAATATTTCTGATAGTACAAAAACAGCAATTGAAAAAACGGGTATTCCTTTTGGGTTATGGGATAAATACAGAGAAAAATATACTTACCGTTTTGTACTGGCTCCTTATGATAATAAAGACAAAATTACAGGATTATATCGTATTAATTATAATGGAGAATCTGAGTTTTTAATAGATGCCAAAGCTGTTGAGTCTTATAAATCGGATGGAATTCCTTATGATGTTAACTTTTATTTTGCCAAATACAATGCAGAGATTATTTTTAATGATCAAGAAATGTTAGAGGTTTTTGGTGAAATGAGAAAGTTATACCCTGATCAACCAATAGACATTGTTCTGGTTCCCGGCTTTATGTATAATGATTTTAAAGTAGTTGTACAGTGTAAAGATAAAAAGATAGCTTTAGAGAAATTTAAAGTAAAAAGAATCTGGGGTGGCTAGAATGAATATAAAATGGATAAAAAAAGTATACTATCAAACCTTAACAGAGGACAGCTATCCATCCGCTTGAAAAAAATTAATGAAATTGATTTCACCTTTGTTCCTTAAAAATATTCTACAAGCTTATTAAACCTTTGCGTAAAAATTAATAAGTCCAATTGCAAACGCTATAAAGAACAGCACCCATAGTAAATAGGGTGTTTTTTTATTTATTTTTACGCCAAACAAACCTTAAATAAAATTAAATGCTGAACGTAAAAAGGCTGTTAGCTGTTGCAGTCCTATTGTCTATATATTCCTGTTCATCCAATAAGCTTATTGGTTCATGGGAATTTATAGAACTATATGAAGGGACAGTACCAAAGATAGATACCCTGAAAAACAAGCAGAACCGCTCCAGATACGGAACAGGTATTTTGAGTTTTCATCCCAATAACTCCTTTGATTCCAAAGATCTTACTGGAAATTACCAAAAGGAAAATAACCTACTGAAAATGAAATACAATGAAAGTAAGGATACAATACGGATGAAAATTGCTTATATCAATAAGGATTATCTGCTGTTGTCATCAGCGTCTGAGAAGTCTGATACCTGGTTTTATAAAAAAATAAAAGCAAAAAAATAACTTTCCCTGAAAAACTGAAAAATTGAAAATTATCAGGTATTTTATTGCCAAAAGACAAAGATTTTTAGAAATTTTAATCCTATTTTTGTTAAAAGATAATATTGAAAGCCCGGAAAACTTTCAATAAAGCAGATCATAATGATCGTCAGTAGAATATTTAAAATTAAATATGAAAAAAGTACTATACACATTGATGCTGGTTGCAGTTGTTTCCTGTGGGAAAGTTTCCCCAAAAGGAAATATTGAAAAGAAAGATGTGGACGTTCCGGAATTTGTAAACCTAGATCTGAATGGTAAATTCCGTGTATTTTATGCCAGAGGCCCGAAAAACTTTGTGGAAATAGAAACCTATCCCAATGTTGCCAGTAATCTGGACGTAGATGTAAAGGATAAAACTCTTACGATCAAAGAAAAAAGAGGTACAAAAGGAGTCGATTTTTATAACGTAACTATCTATTCAAAATATAATCTTGAAAAAGTAGCCGTTTCAGACTCCGTAGAAGTGAATATTTCAAGTGAAATTAAAACCGATAATTTCAGACTGAATATGAAAAATAATGCAAGCTTCATGGGATCTGTCAACACAAGAAGGGCAGAAGTGGAAATGCATAACAGAAGCCGTGCTAACTTTTTAGGATTAACCAAAGATGCAGTGATAAAGATTTCCGATACCGCAAGTCTAATTGCCCCTTACTGGAAAATTACCAATCTGAATATCGATTCCAAAAATGGAAACTATGCTGAGGTGAACGTAAAAGACTCTTTAAAAGGAAATATTCAGAACACCGCAAAATTCATCTACTATAATGATCCGATCAGAGCATTTAAAGTAGAAAAAACAACAAAAGTTGAAAATAAGAAATTAGAGTAAAGAGCTGGAAGATGGGAGTTGGAAGCTGGAGGGAATTCCAGTTTACCAAACGATTCTTTCACTTTTTAATCAAATAAAAAAGAATAATTAAAATAAAA